>CAZPLQ010000037.1:0-1002 GCA_964587445.1 uncultured Hyphomicrobium sp. | reverse complement strand
CAGGATGTCGTCTGCCACATACCCCGGCTCCGGGATCCGCCCTGCGTCTCAAAGGAAAAATGCCGCTTCGCGCGCGGCGTCAAGAGTCTGGGAGACACACCTACGGCGCGTCCACCAGCCCGATGCGCTTTTCGATGCGGTCCATGCGCTGGTCCAGCCGATCGATACGGCGATTGATGCCGCCGATACCTTCCTCGACGTGAGACATTCGCACCTTGAGATCGTGCACGTCGGCGCGCAGCAGGTCGAGCTTTTCGTCGATCTGGCGCAGGTAGCGAAGAACAAGGCTGTCGGGTTCGGTCATTTGCGCCACCGGTCGGGCCAGTCTTTCGGGGGCATTGCTTCAAGCAGCTCCGCCACGGCCTCCATATAACCAGGAATCTTACTCTTTCCGGTCGAGATCCGGGACACTTGTTCTCGGCTCATACCAAGAGCATCGGCGATCTTAGCCTGGGGGCCGACAAGCTTTCTGAGGCGGTCTAGGGCGTTGCGCATGGGCAACGATAGACACTAAATGCGGAATAATGTCAATCTCTGCCCCGATGCGGCATTGACATTTTATCACTTTCACGCCAGTATTCTCAACAGTTGAGGGCGGAAACCGCTGACACGGCCCGCCCTCGATGTCTCAACCCACTTCGCTAGAAAGGACTTCGACATGACCACCATTACACCCAACGGCCGGGCCCTGGCAATCGTCGCGGGCGCGGCATTCACCTACGGCGGGCTCCGCATCATCCTCGGTGACGACCTCACCGACCCGTCGCAGTGGACCACTTCCGTCCAGCTTACCGTCCTCATGGTGTTCGGCACCATCGCCGCCGGGCATCTGATGCGCGACGCATGGGCCGGACGGCACATCGCAGCCGCAGCCGGGTTCTTCGCCCTCTTCCTCGCCGGGACCGGGCTCGTGGTCTTTAACAGCGTCGGCCGCCAGGCCGAAAGCTCCATGCTGACCGAGGCTCAAGCCGATGTCGCAGCCGAACGCCGGATCGCCGTCAA
>CAZPLQ010000036.1:0-1021 GCA_964587445.1 uncultured Hyphomicrobium sp. | reverse complement strand
TTGCCCTACGGCACCGGGGCCGCCCAATTGAACCAATCGTGCGGGGCCTCGGTCCTGGCCTTGGCCTTGGGACGCGCCGTGGCGGGCCGTTTCCTGGCCCTGGGGCGCACCGTGGCGGGCTTCTCCGCCTTCACCGTCCCGATGGACCCCGTCTCAATGGCCGCCGCCTTGAGCGCCGCTATCGACTCCCTGAGCTTCGCCGTCTCGATCCGTAGCGCGTCCGTGGCGTCCTGGGCGCGCAAACGCTTGAACGCCTCGTCCGTCGAGCGCGCCGCAGCCTCCCGCATCAACCGCTCTGCATCGTCGGCGCGGGCAATCGCAAAGTCACGGTCTGAGACCGCCTGGCGCAGCTTCTTGCCGAGGTCGGCCACGCTCGATCTACATTGCGCGTTCGCCTCGTCAGCCGCATCGAGGCTCTCGGAGAGATCCATGAGCGACAGGTTGGCATAGATCACGAACGCCCCGAACGACGCCACCATCAAGCCGAACGTGACAATCCAACCCCGTTCCACGTCCGTGTCGCCCCGGTTCAAGCCGCTTCCAGCGCTTCCAGCGGGATTTCAGCCAGTCTCGCCGTCCCCAGCATGGTCACGATCACCTGGGCCGCACGGCCCTTGATGCTGGCGACCTCGACCACGAGCGCCTGCAGGGGCCCGACCATGATCTCCACCCGGTCGCCCACGCTGAAACTCTTGCGGACTGCCTGGGCTCGGGTCGGGATCGCGGAGCCGGACAGTCTCGTCAGCCGATGGATGGCGGATTCCGGGATCGGCGCCGGCACACCGGCGAAACCGATGAGGCCGTTGACCAGCCCCCGGTCTTTGAGATCGCGCACCTGGCCGATCAGACCGTCACCGGAGGCGAACAGATAGCGGGCCAGCATCGCATAGTCCTGCGGGACCTTCTTCTTGCCCACAAACCGATAGCGGACCTCGGTCGGGCAGAACGCCCGGAGCCCCTTGCGCCTCAGGATCGTCTCGACGGCGAACTCTTTCATCGGCGCGGTTCGGATGGCGTACCA
>CAZPLQ010000035.1:0-1056 GCA_964587445.1 uncultured Hyphomicrobium sp. | reverse complement strand
TGTTGCGTCCCTGCGTTTGTCCAACCCCCGCAACCCGGAGGATGCCATGATCTCATGGTTCCGAGCTCAGTATGATGAGCTCAACCCGTTCGGCCGGTTCTTCTTCGGCCTCGGTTTCGTAAGCCTGTGCGTCGCCGCAGGCATGACCTTCAAGTTCGGCTGGTCCATGAGCGTGCTGCACGCGCTCGGGCTCGGCGTGCTCTCCATCGTCGCGAGCTTCCTCCCGGAAGCCGCCTATCGCCTCGGTGAGGACGGCAAAGGCTATCTCGCCGGCGTCATCGCGCTCGCCGCCGTGCCGCTCCTGGGCGTCGAGTACTTCTCGCACGTCGGCTACACGGTCGGGCAGCGGGTCGAGAACACGCAGCAAACCGGCGTCCACAACACCAAGTTCGAGGACGCGCGCAAGAGCCTGGCGTCCGACGAGGCGAACCTCACGCTGTGGAAGGAGCACCTTGACAGGCTCAAGGGCGAAAACCCTTGGGTCACGTCGGTTTCGGCTGACGGGCTTAAGGCTCAGGTCGCAGCGGCGGATGAGGCCATCAAGCAGGAAGAGAGGCGCGGCGGCTGCGGCCCCAAGTGTCTCGGCTTGATGAAGGAGAAGGCCGGGCTTGAGGAGCGGATCGCGCTCGCGTCTGAGGCCGGCAAGCTCGCAAAGCAGATCGAAGCCACGCAGCGCATCATCGACGGCAAGACGGAAGTGGCGTCGAAGGCGACCTTTGAGTCCTCGCCGGTCGTCAACCAGACGGCTTTCGTGGCCAAGCTGGTCGGCATGTCGCTTGAGCCCGACGCGGCCACGCAGGAAGGCTCCCAGATCGGCATCAGCGCCAGCCTTGCGCTCGCGAACGTGCTTCTGACCCCGATCTGCTTCCTGATCGCGGGCCGCAACCGGAAGGGCTTCGAGGCCAAGCCGGCAACGCCTGCCCCTGCGGTTGCGGTTGTGGAGGCCATGCCGGCCGAGACCCGCATCATTCGCCAGACGGTGAGGGACGAGCGCGCCTTGCGCATCCTTGCCGACGTGAAGCGCCAGCTTCTCGAGCGTCCGGCGGCGGCAGCGGC
>CAZPLQ010000034.1:0-1129 GCA_964587445.1 uncultured Hyphomicrobium sp. | reverse complement strand
CGTGCGGTGATCGGCGGCGAACGGCGGTAAATAGGATGGGTCCGAATACTTACTCTTGATCGCCGTTGCTCTCGGACTCGTCCGGCAACGGATCGTCGGGAAGTGAGTCGAGGTCACGCGACAGCTCTTTGAGGAACCTGTCGCCCGTCGCCAGACGCCGGCCGAGATTCTGCATGAAGCCCTCAAACCGCTCCGCGCCTTTGGCGCGGGCAGCGGATTGTGCGGCTCCCGTAAGCGGCGGCGTGAGGGTCATCCAGAAATGGATGAACTGCGCGACCGCCTCGCCAAGGACGGCGAGGTCTAGGTCGAGCGTGTCGATCTGGCGGCCGAGCTTGTCCAAGCGGCGCGACATGGCGGCTTCAAGCTGGTCGTCGGCATCGCCGGACAGGTAGGACATGACCGCCGCCTCCACGATGGCGGATTTCGAGACATTGCGGCGCAGCGCCAGCGCCTCGATTTGCGGGATGAGCGCGGGATCGAAATAGACGTTCATGCGGGTTCGGGTGGTCATGGGCGTATCCTCAAAGGTCGATTCCATCATCGGGGTTCATCGCCACCTGCCGCGCCACCATCCTCATGCGCTGGCGCATGGCGCGGGCCTTGGCCGCGTCAACGTCCGGCTCGTCGTCCAGAAACTCGAACTCCTGTTCGGGCGACGGCGGCGGGGCGACGACTTCCTCATGCTCGGGCAATTCCGGCTCGCGGCGGATGCCGGCATTGGCTGGATCGTCCTCGGTCCCGTCTGCCGCGTCGGTCGCGGAACCGCTTTCCGCCGCGACCACGCGGCCGGACCAATCATCGGCGGATGGGCTGGGCGCCAGCGGAGCGGCGACCAGATCGGGCGGGGTCAGGATGCGTTCCTGAAACCGCGCATCCTCGAAATAGCGGGCCTTGGTCGCGCGGATCGGCGGCGTGCCCGCGACCATGACGATTTCATCGGTGGGTGGAAGCTGCATGATTTCGCCCGGCGTGAGCAGCGGCCGGGCCGTCTCCTGCCGCGACACCATCAAGTGACCTAACCACGGGGCTAGGCGGTGCCCTGCGTAGTTGGTGGAGTCGCGCAGCTCGGTCGCCGTGCCTAATGCGTCTGAAACACGCTTCGCCGTCCTTTCGTCGTTCGTGGCGAAGC
>CAZPLQ010000033.1:0-1163 GCA_964587445.1 uncultured Hyphomicrobium sp. | reverse complement strand
CCTAACACGCCCAACGTTCCCTTGGCCGCCCGATCCACTCGTCTGATCAGATTGCAGCAGCCGCAGGAGCCCTGTAGTCCTCGCCCTTCGTCGACATGGCCCAAATCGAACGGGCCATTTTATTGGCGAGCGCGATCGCGACCAGCATTCGCGGCTTGCGCGCCAGCATGCGGTGCAGCCAGCTTCCTTCGGCAACGCTTTTGCGCAGGGCCGAGCGCACGACGGCCATCGCGCCGATGATCAGCAGTCGCCGAATGTCACGCTGCCCCATCTTCGAAGTTTTTCCAAGAAGCTGCTTGCCGCCGGTCGAATGCTGCTGCGGAACGAGTCCGAGCCAGGCGGCGAAATCGCGTCCGCGTTTGAAAACGGCCATCGGCGGCGCGAAGGTCTCGATTGCCATGGCCGTGATCGGTCCCACGCCCGGCATGGTTTGCAGGCGGCGTGTCATCGCTCCTTGCGCGGCTTCTCGAGCCGTCGCCTGTTCGAGTTCAGCGATCTTCTTCGATAACGCGTCGATCTGCTCAAGGAAACCGCGCGACAGCTCCACGACGAGAAGCGGAAGCGGCGTCCTTTCGTCCTCGACCGCCCCCGCAAGCTCCTTGAGGTTCGCAGGCCCTTGCGGAGCCACGACGCCATGCTCGGCTAAATGACCGCGCAGCGCGTTGATCAGTTGCGTGCGCTGGCGCACCAGAAGATCACGGGTGCGAAACAGCATGGCCCGCGCCTGCTGCTCCTCGGTTTTGACCGCGATAAAACGCATGGTCGGCCGGCTCGCCGCCTCGCAGATCGCCTCCGCGTCCGCCGCGTCGTTCTTTTGGCGCTTGACGAAGGGTTTAACGTAGGCGGGCGGGATCAAACGAACCTCGTGACCCAAATCGCGGATGGCGCGCCCCCAGTGATGCGCGCTCCCACAAGCTTCCATGGCGACAACGCAACGCGATTGCTCGGCAAGGAAAGCGAGGACTTTCTCTCGCGAAAGCTTCTTGCGGAACGCCACACGGCCGTCAGCGCAGGCGCCGTGCGCCTGAAAAGACCGCTTTGCAAGGTCGAGACCGATAATGTTAACCTTTTCCATGGATGCCCTCTTCGTTCGTGGGATGCGCAAACATCACCACCTTGGCACATCGTGATGCCGTCAGGAGGGGGCATCCACTCCATCAACC
>CAZPLQ010000032.1:0-1173 GCA_964587445.1 uncultured Hyphomicrobium sp. | reverse complement strand
ACGGGCTGTCGGCGGTCGAGGCGGCCTGCGCCGAAGCGCTCGCCCACGGCGTCCACTCCGCCGATGTCATCCTGAACATTCTCGCCCGCCAGCGCGATCCCGGCCCGGCGATCACCATCGTCACGCCGGCCGCGCTCACTTTGCGCCATGCCCCGGTTCCCGACTGCGCCCGCTACGACAGCCTGCGAGCGCGGGCAGCAAAAGTGGAACCCGGTTTTGCGTCCGCCCGCGCTCCCACCCTTGAATAGCGCGCTGTCCGGGCGGCCGACCGGGAACTACTCGGCCTGACAGCGCGTGGAGGCCCCTCTGATGGAACGCACCAAAATCTTCGACCTCATGAGCGAACTGCGGCTCTACGGCATGAAGTCCGCCTACGACGACATCATGGCGACCGCCGTCAAACGCCAGCACGAACCCCAGCGGGTCGTCGGCGACCTGCTCACAGCTGAGGTCAACGAGAAGCAGGCGCGCTCGATCAAATACCAGCTCACCATCGCCAAGCTGCCGCTCGCCAAAGACCTCGCCGAGTTCAAGTTCGCCGGCACGCCCATCAACGAGACCCTAGTCAAAGACCTCGCTGGCGGCGGCTTCATCGCCCAGCAGCGCAACGTCGTGCTGGTCGGCGGAACCGGAACCGGCAAGACCCATCTCGCCATCGCCATTGCGCGAAGCTGCATTCGCGCCGGCGCGCGCAGTCGGTTCTACAATGTCGTCGATCTCGTCAATCGGCTCGAAACCGAAACCCGCAACGGCCGCCAGGGCAGGCTCGCCGATCACCTCACCCGCATGGACTTCATCGTCCTCGATGAACTCGGCTATCTACCCTTCGCCCAGTCCGGCGGCCAGCTCCTCTTCCATCTCGTCAGCCGGCTGTACGAACGAACCTCGATCATCGTCACCACCAATCTCGCCTTCGGCGAATGGCCGAGCGTCTTCGGAGACGCCAAGATGACCACGGCACTGCTCGATCGTCTCACTCACCACTGCGACATCGTCGAGACCGGCAACGACAGCTGGCGATTCAAAAGCCGCGCCTGACCACCGCAAGCCGCTCGCTCGCTACGGCGCTCCATGACGGCGCGCTCGCTCGCGGCTTGCTCCCCTTCTCATGTCCAAAGGGGGGGGGTCCTTTTTAGACGCCGATCAGGGGTCCCGATTCAACGCCGATTGACA
>CAZPLQ010000031.1:0-1186 GCA_964587445.1 uncultured Hyphomicrobium sp. | reverse complement strand
TCAGAAGGCCGCGCAGGCGTGGGACGAGCGTATCGGCTCGGCCCGCGTGCAGGCGAGAAACTGGCGGCTCATGGCCTTTGGTTCCCTGATCCTGTCGGCGGGCTTCGCCTCGGCGCTGGTCTGGCAGTCTGCACGCGGGACCGTGGTGCCGTGGGTAGTGCAAGTCGATGATCTCGGTCAGGCGCAGACCGTCGCGCCCGCCAATGCCGACTATCGGCCGACCGATCCGCAGATTGCTTTCCATCTCGGCCGATTCATCGAGCAGGTCCGCGCGATCCCGGCCGACGCGATCATTGTCCGCCAGAACTGGCTTCGCGCCTATGAGTGGACCACGGATCGCGGCGCGGCGGCATTGAACGACTACGCCCGCGCCAATGACCCCTTCACCAAGGTTGGCCGCCAACAGGTCGCCATCGAAGTGTCATCGGTCATCCGGGCATCGCCGGATTCCTTCCGCGTGTCGTGGGTGGAGCGGCACTACGAGAACAGCCAGCTCTCCACGACCGAACGATGGACCGCCATCCTGACCATCGTGATCCAGACCCCGCGCGATGCCGAGCGACTGCGCGCCAATCCTCTTGGCATCTACGTCAATGCAATTTCGTGGTCGCGGGAGATGAGCCAATGAAAACTTCAGCTTGCATCAATCACCTCGCTGATCTTTCCCTCGGAGATCATGAAAAACGAGGTGCCCGTCATCTCGATCTCCTGCCCGGCCTTCCAGCCATTGGGCAGGTCGGTCTTGACCTTGGCGCGATAGCCGATGCGCACGGCTGCACGGTCGTCTATCGCGATACAGTCGAGGATCGTCTGTTCTCTTTCAGCAAACAACTGGACGCCCTGTTCCGCCAGCGCGCGGAATGCCTCGATCCCGTGCGTTTCGTTCGTCGTCGCTCCGTTCGATCTGTTGATAAACCGAACCTCGCCCGACAGGCAGTCGAGCATCGCCTGAACATTCATCCTGTTGTAGGCGTCGATATACCGGGCAACAATCGTCGGCACAGAATCCATTCTGTCGATTCCTCCTTACTGATCCTGAAGTCGCTAACCTATGCGATTTTTGCGACGGCGTTTGCAATTACTTTGGCGGGCTGCGCCACCAACCGGACGCCGCAATTCAGCTACGATGCAAGCGTGCCGCCGCTGCCGACCGTGCAGGCGGCAGCAGCCGACAACACGCCCCGGC
>CAZPLQ010000030.1:0-1203 GCA_964587445.1 uncultured Hyphomicrobium sp. | reverse complement strand
TGAACGGTCACGCCCGTGATCTTCTTGCTGCCGCGGAACACCATGACGGCCAGGGCCGACCCAGGATTGACGTTGCTCGTGAACGACATGCTCGAAAGAGACGTGCCGCCTTCGGTGCCGGCGGCAATCTTGTAGCCCATCGCGACGTGGAAATAATAGGTCGTGCCGCTGAGATTGACCGGGATGGCACTCGATGTGCTCGGGAAGATTTTCGTGAAGCCCGAGGGAACCGTAGAGGCGACGATGGAGGTCTTGATCGCCATGTTGGCAAAGAGGATCAGATCCCCTTCCTGAACGTTTGCGGGAACGGTGATGCTGCTCTTGTCGCTGTTGCCTCCGCCGTCCACGAACGCGAAGCCGCTGAGCGACGAATTTCCGGCAAAAAAGCCGCCCATCCCCGGAAGGCACGTCATCCCTTGGCCCTCTTCGCCGCCACAACGAAATGCCCGGCCCCAAGACAGAGGATCGAGAACAGATACCATCGCCCGCTGTCGCAATCCGAGACCACCGGCACCTCGCCAAGGTACTGGTTGGCCCACGTGATGGTGCGGTCCGTCGTGTTGTTGCCTTGCACAAGGAGGTATCGCATCGTGCCAATCTGGGCGTTGGTCGGGTTGCCGATCTGGCGGTTGCCGGCAACCGTCAGCGTGAAGTAGATCCCGGCATCCCAATCAACCGCCACGGTTGCCGCATCCGTCAGCGCGACGGGCGCACACGCGCTTTCGATGCCGTCCGCCGTGACGACCTTGTTCGAGGCGCAGGCGCGGATGTTGGCCGCCGTCGCCTTGTCGACCGCAACATCATCGGCATTGACGACGATCCCGGTCCCCTGACCGACGGCGAGCGTACGGTTCTCCGTCAGATCGCCGCCACCGGTGAGGCCGTTGCCGGCCGTGATCGTGCGCGCGGCGAGCGCGAGCCCGTTGATGATCTTGGCCTTGAGGTTCGAATAGACCGTGCCGCGCATGCCGTTGGAGGCCGACGCATCGGTGAACGGGAAGATGTCTCCGTCCGCAAGATCCGTCTCCGCCGTGAGGTCTGCGCCGTTCCGGTAGTATCGGCCGTCACCGGTCTGCCGGTTGAGCGCGTGGGAATCGCCCGTCGCGTTGGCCAGGTTGGTGATCTTCTTGTTGTTCCACGGGATGTCGCTCGAGATGTTCGACTGCCCGTCGCGGGTGATGCAGTTGGAGAGCCCGGCGGCGA
>CAZPLQ010000029.1:0-1222 GCA_964587445.1 uncultured Hyphomicrobium sp. | reverse complement strand
ATGATGACGACGCGATCCGCCGTCTTCGCCACCTCGGCGAGCAGCGCGTTGGTCAGCGTCGTTTTGCCGGTGCTGGTGCCGCCCGCCACCAAGATATTGGCGCGGGCTGCGACGGCTTCGCGCAGCGTTTCCGCCTGATCGGCGGACATGATGCCGGCGGCCACGTAGTCGTCGAGCGTGAACACCGCGACGGCGGGTTTGCGGATGGCGAAGGCCGGCGCGGCGACCACGGGCGGCAGAAGCCCCTCGAACCTCTCGCCACTCTCCGGCAGTTCGGCCGAGACGCGCGGGCTGCGGGCATGAACCTCCGCGCCGACATGATGCGCGACCAGCCGCACGATGCGTTCGCCATCGGCGGCGGACAGACGCTCGCCCGTATCGGACAGCCCTTCGGACAGGCGGTCGATCCACAACCGCCCGTCCGGGTTCAACATCACCTCGACCACGGCCGGGTCTTCGAGCAGCCGGGCAATGGCGGGGCCGAGCGCGGTGCGCAACATGCGTGCGCCGCGCGCTATGGCTTCCGGTCTTTGGTGGTTGGTGGTCATGTCGGCCCCGGCTTCTGGCGGGGACGCGACAGGCAATCCCCGGATCGGGGTCGATTAAGAGAGGCCGAAATCCGGCCGGTTCAACAAGTATCTAGCTCTGTGCGGGGATCGGCGGCTATCGGCGGTAAATAGGATGGGCTTCCTTCGACGATCTTGCGCCCGGACAGAGGAGTCACTATATTTCTAGCAACTCGATCTTCGGTGGTCGGGGCAGGTTCGAATCCTGCGGCTGCGCTAGTTCTGGTCGCCCTTTTAAGCCTTTTCCACTTCGGAAATAGTCAACTTAGGAGGATTGCCATGATGAAAAAGACCAAGAAATCGAAGTCAGAGTCCCGCACAGCAAAGCGTCAAATGTCGAAACTAGCAATGATCGTAACCCATATCTTCGAAACTATATGGGCGACGGGAGTTAGCGTAGCAGCAGCGATGGTTATCTCCACCCCGATCAATTCGCGCAGGGCGACTTAACGCCCTGCGCACCTTATTCCCCGTGTTCCTCTGTGTCAGGAAACGGCTCAATGTCGCGCGAAATCTCCTTGAGGAACCTGTCGCCTGTCGCTAGCCGCCTGCCAAGGGTTTGCATGAAGCCCTCGAACCGTTCCGCGCCTTTAACACGGGCTGCGGATTGTGCGGCTCCCGTAAGCGGCGGTGTGATGGTCATCCAGAAATGGATG
>CAZPLQ010000028.1:0-1252 GCA_964587445.1 uncultured Hyphomicrobium sp. | reverse complement strand
TGGCCATCTTCGCGTCGGCGTAGCGCTGGTTGTCCTGAAGGCCGCCCTCGTACATGGAATAGAGATCATGCGAGGAGACGATCAGGTCCGGCTTGTCCGTGCCGCGGTTGAGGCTGAGCCAGTGCTCGTTCATGGCGGTCTTGAGCGACGCGTAGGCGGCGTTGCCCGCAACCTCCTTGAACTTGTTCTTCCAGAACGTGTAGGTGCCGGACACGATGCCGCCGACCGTTCCGGTCCCGTCCGCCGTGATGAGGTGCTGCAAGCCGCCGATCTGGTTGGTGAGCGCGCCGTCCGAGTAGAGGTCGACGCTCATGTTGTTCGCCGCGGTGGCGTAGGCCACATCAAGGCGGGTCTTGGCGAGATTGATCAGCCGCTCTTCCGAGTTGTTGATCTTGATCTCGCGGCCGGAGGAAACGACGTGAATGGCCGCCTGCTGCCAGTCGTACTTGGCAGCGCTGATGACGTCGGACTGGCCGATGTTCAGCGTGTCGAGACCGTTGAACCGCTGGTAGGTCTGGTTCTCGGCGTAGGTCAGCGGGATCACGATCTCCGTGCCGCCGCCGGCATCGGTCTTGATGTTGCCGCGCTCTTTCATGAGCGTCAGCAAGCCGTTGTGCTTGGTCACGTTGTCCGTGAATTTCTTCTTGTGGTAGCGGTGCGTGGTCGACACCAGCTCCGTGAACGTGCTGTTGGGAGAAGCCATGGCTCTCTCGTCCTTGTCTTAAGGGTTAGGCCGCGCGGTTGCGGCGAACGATCGCCCGAAGCTGGTCATCGAGATCGCCTGCCGACTGGGAGGCCGATGGCGAACCGCCGACATTGATGAGCCCGGCGGCCTTCGCCTCTTCTTCCGCCTTCTTGGCGGCTTCGATGCGAGCCTGTTCCTTAGCCCTGTTGTCGGCGTCGAGACGACGTTGACGGGCAGCGGGGTTGCCCCACACGGCCTTGTCATAGGCGTCGCTGATGATCTGCTCTAAAGTGGCGTTCGGATTTGCTTGGCGAAGAACCGGGAGCAGCATCTCAATATCCGAGGCAAGTTCATCGAAGTCGGACCTCTCGGCCGCGAACTTCTCGATGGCCTGCTCGATGGTCCCAAGCTTCGCGGTTGCTTCGGCGCGCGCCTGGTGAGCGGCGGCGCTTTGGAACTCGCCCAATTGCCTGGTGAGTTGGCTGACCTGGTTTTGGAGCTGCTGAACCATGGGGTCGCTCTGGGCCGGTTGCCCGTAGGCAAGCTGCTCGAGGTCGACGTTGTAGG
>CAZPLQ010000027.1:0-1392 GCA_964587445.1 uncultured Hyphomicrobium sp. | reverse complement strand
ACCGGAACCGTAAGGTGCCGCGCCTCGCAGGATCACCGGCTCCATGGGGCTTTCTCCCATGCGTCTACGGCTGTGGGCGTACATTCGGCGACGCAGGTGATGTCGCGCAGTTCGATGTCAGCGGCGGGGCCGACCCTGGCATCGCCAGCGGGGCCCATGGACGCCAGACCTAGGAAGCCCTTGTTCGTTGTCGGCCAGTAGAGGCAGTTCCGCGCGGCACGAAGCTTGATCGTGGCTCCGTCTGTTTCCGTGGCGTACCCGAAGAACACGCCGCGGTGCTGTGTCGTGACGAGAACGGCCCGTTCGGCAGAGCCGTTCTTCTTGCGATTGGGATGGTTTGTCATCGTGCTTGTCTCCGCCCCTGATGAAACCCCGAGGCGCGGGTGTTCTTTTCCCTCAAAGAAGCGTTCAGCGGTCTTCCGAACGCCGGACCCACTGGCCGTTGGCTTTCTGCTTCCAGGGGCTCCGCCGCGTACCTGGCATGATCTTCTGCGGCGGCGGCTTGGTGCCGAGGTGCCGTGCACGCATGCGCTTGCCCTTTGCGATCTTGCCGATGTCGCCAACGGTCTTCTCGAGGTGGCAACGGGCGTGAGCGGGCTTCAACGCCTCATCCTCGTCCGTGCCGCCGTTCGCGAGTGGGATCGGATGATCTAGTTCCCATCGCTGGCGCACTGGGTCGATCGGAAGGCCGCAGATGTGACAAATCCAATTGTTTGCCACACAGATGGCTTCTCTCTGCTGCGCTGTTCTGCGTTTCCTTTTCATGCCACCCTCACTGCCTCGTTGAGCCTCTTGCGCAAGCCCTGGTGACGCAGACGCTGGCTCTCGCTGAAGTTCTTGGTGTTGATGTCGCGAAGGTGGCCGGCGCAGTCGGCAAGCAGAAGATGGAGCTCAACCTCCGCCTCTGCCTGCTGTAGCTTGCCCTGCAGGACCTCGATGCTCTCGACATGGCGCGCGAGCTGTTCCCGGATCTCGTCCGCCTTGGCGAGGGCGTCGTGGGATTTGGTGATGTAGCTCATGGAAAACTCGCCTTCCGCATCACTTCCTCCCGAATACGACGTGTCTGGCATCGCGTTCAGCGATGCGGAACAAAACCACGAGGTCCTCAAACCCCAGGCCGTATTCCGCAAACATCCGAGCTTGCTCCAACCGGTCCCGGTACGGCTTCTGCATCGCGTCCCGCCGTATCAGGTCCCGCACTTCCTTCGGCGTGAACCTCGGCATCGCGCTCACAGCACGGGCATGCGGTGCGCCAATCGGAGTCGAAGAGTAATCCATGCTTTTCACACCTCAGCAGGCTCATTGGTCGGTCTCCGTCTGGCCCAGCTCAAATCCTCTCTGTTGCATCAGGAACATCATGCAACGGACGACGCTGGCGTTGTCCGGGAGGCG
>CAZPLQ010000026.1:0-1480 GCA_964587445.1 uncultured Hyphomicrobium sp. | reverse complement strand
AGGTTCTTCCTGCTGCGTTCGTTCAGCATTGGGCCATCTCTTTGCCTAGTTGTTCGTCTACGGACTCAGGACATGGAGCCTGCGACCCTCTACATCCTGTTCTTGCTTCCGAATGGCGTTCTGCGCCCGATGGAGCGCAATTTCGTCTCCGTCTCGGCCTGCGAGTCCTACGTCGAGACGATCATCCGCCCGATGTCAGAGAAGGCGACCATAGAGAGATACGAGTGCGTGGACGTATCCAAGATGCAGAGCGCGCCGAAATGGTACGCCTACCAAGCGCCGCAGAAGCTCATCCACGGCGTGCCCCTTGACCTCAAGTACATGCCCTAGCGGATCTGGTGTCTCCAGAAGTCCTCAGGCCATACGGGCTCGACTGGCGGCACCTCGATCGGAATCTGCTCCCTCATGCGCCATGGAATATCCTCGCGAGGGACACCGCGATAAAGCTGCTCGTTATGGAACTGCTCCCACCATTGATCGTCCGTCGGCTGCGGCGGGCGTAGTCGCAGAGGACCGAGAGGCGTCGGCGGACCGAAGGGGTTTCCAAGCATCCCTTCTTGACCGAGAAGCCCCTTCAGTTCTGGCCGCTGCGGCTCAGGCCCGAGCAATCCCCCTGGCCCTGATCCGCGATCGAGGACGTCACGATCTTCGGGCGCGAGCAAAGCGCGCGCGAGGCGCGTCGTGTCAACCGGCGTTGGCATTGAGCTCCCGCTCCGCCGTTTCCGAAATGCTGAGGACCGCTCGCTCGATGATGGCGAACCGGCGCACGAGCTCGTCGAGCGTCTGTGCCATGGTCTGGTTGACCCGCTCCTGCTCGATCGTCCGGTCCTCGAGACGCTGGCGCGTTTCCGTGAGCGCGTCCGCAAGCTGGACGAAGATCCCGTAGAGCGGCGAGAGGTCCACGTCGCCACCGTCCGGACGTGCCGGCGGTTCCACGGCGGGGAGCGCCGCGATCTGGCTCCCGCCGTAACTGGTCTCCACATTCACCGGCTTGATGCCCTGGGCCCGCAGAAGAGCCGCGTGGGCGTCTGTGAACGTCGCCGCGCCGACGGGCCCGTACTGACGTGCGAACTCGTCCAGGGGGACGTTGTGCGAGATCGAGATTTTCATGGCCTCTCCACCTATTCCGTGGCGAGTTCGAGATAGAACGACCAGCAGGTGCGGTTATGCGAGGCCGACGCCATTGAGCAGGCGATGTCGGAGGGCGCATTGTCCTCCCCGAAAAACTTCCAGCGTACGGCATGGTTGTTCACCCCATAAATTTGCTCGTCATCAGGGGCAGGGCTGAAATCTCGCTGGCTATTGCTGGTCCATGACGCCCCAAGGCTCATGTAGATGGCGACAGCAAGAAGAGGCCGCGTCCCGGACGCCGATGCAATCGTGCGCTCGATCAGGCCCGACTGTTTGTTGGTCCCGCCGTAGTCCTGAACGGTCACGCCCGTGATCTTCTTGCTGCCGCGGAACACCATGACGGCCAGGG
>CAZPLQ010000025.1:0-1728 GCA_964587445.1 uncultured Hyphomicrobium sp. | reverse complement strand
GCCGTCGAGTCACCGATCCCGAGGTCCCAAGCCGTGTGCACGGGAAGCTGCGGGTCGGCATCGACCTTGCCGATGCGGCGCTGGTCCCGGGCCTCGATGAGCTCCTTGACGTAATAGGCGCCGTCGAAAACGGTCGCAAAGGCGCCTTCCCAAATATGGTCGTACTTGTCGGGCCGGTCCGTCTTGTCACGCTGGCGGGTGCGCTCGAGCACCTCCGGGAACCATGGATTGTCCCGCCAATTGATCTCGACGACCTTGACCCGGGGATCCGGCCGGCCCTCCCGAAGCCGCTTGTGCGTCGCGCTGCGCTTGCTCTCGGGGTTCCAGGTGACCCAAAGCTCGCTGTCCTCTTCGCGGAGCGTCGGGATCAGCTTGACCCAGGCTTCCTCGGTGACCGGCTCCGCCTCGTCGACCCAACACAACAGGATGCGAGATTTCGACTTGATGCTATCCAGAGACCGATCGAGGCCGGCGAACTTGTACGAGATCCGCCCGCTCTTGGTCCGGATGTACTTCTCGCCGATGTCGAAGTTCGCGAGCAGCCAGGGCTCTGACCGGATCGCAGCCTTGACCTCCTCCATCGAGGAATCGTCGAGCGAGTTCATGAACTGACGGCCGCAGAGGATGATCCCCCGCCTGTTGGCCATGTCCCACATGTACGCGCGGACCGCGGTCATCTTGGCGAAGGACCGGGTTTTGCCCGATCCGCGACCGCCCCAAGCTCCTCTTACGTCCGCCTCACCCGTGAAGACCGGCAGAAGCTTCGGCGGGAGCTCAATGCGAGCTGTGGCCATACTCCGGAGCGACGAGCTCAACGCGCGTCACGATCGGATTGTTCTCGTCTCCTGAGATCTGGGCCTTGTCGAGGATCAGGCCGTGGATCTTGGCGAGGCCCATGACGGCGGAGACCGCGGCGCTGGACTGTTCAAGTTCCCGGGCGAGCTCGCGGTCCGCCTTGAGCATTTCGGTCAGGGTGTCGATCGTGATGTCGTGGCGTTTCTGGGCGCGCTTCTGAAGCTCTTCGAGCCTTACCCTGATCTTATCCTGCTTCAGAAACTGGCTGGCTTTTACGTTGATCGTGTTCTCCGCCATGTTCCCGGCATTATAAGCCCTGCGATACGCTTCCGAGGCGTTACCCGTCTCGACGTAGGCTTTGGCGAAGGCTTCCTGTTTGGGTGTGAGGGTCATAGCCGACCTCTGGCTGATACGCAGGACTGGGGTTGCAGGACTATTCGGTGAGCATCCTGACGGTTGCCTCACTCGGCTGGTTCTCCGCCTTGACCTTGAAGGTCTGGGCGATCTTGTGGGCGGCGGCTTCGGGGCTCGTTCCGGGATCGAGCGTGATGAGGACCGGCTGTCCGTCACCGTTGCGGAACTTGACCGCGGTGCAGTTGGCGTAGTGGACGATCTTCGGGGGACGGGCGCCGGCGTCCTCGCAGGCTTTGAGAATGGCGCGGTCGAGATCAGTCATGGGTTGTAGGTTCCACGTGAAACGCTATCGGCTCAGCGCGTAAGCGATGCCGGCAACGTAGACCCCGAACTCCTGTGGCCCCATGGACTGGACCGGCCAGAGGTTGAAGCCGAACAGCTTGGCGAGGCTGAGGAGGATGAAGACGACGAGAGCAAGGAAACCGAGGCGCTTGCCCCAGGTGACAACCTTGGAGATGGCGCTCTGAGCGGCGGCTTCGGCGGAGATGGCGGCCATGTTCATATCCTGTTCAGAGGATC
>CAZPLQ010000024.1:0-1765 GCA_964587445.1 uncultured Hyphomicrobium sp. | reverse complement strand
GACAGAATGGCCTCCACCGCGAACTCCGCCACCCGGTCGCTCGCGACGTTGGCCAAGATCGCGGCCGCCCACAAGGCCGCCAGGATAGACGCCCGCCGCATCTGCCCGGTAAGCGTGTCCAGTTCCTTCCGCAAGGCCGCCAGTCCAACTTCGACCCGTTTCAGGCGGGTAAGGAATTTGCCGAGCTCCAGGCCCGCCAGAAAAGAAGGCTCGTGCATCGTGCATGGTCCTGCCTCTTAGGAGGTTTTCGGCTCGGGGGACGCAGGGACTTGCTTCGGGTTGTCGAACACACACGGGGGGGCGTAGACGGCCTTCTTGCCTGCCGCCGCTGCCTTGCGGGTGTTGTCCGCGCTCCACTCCTTCTGCATCCAGCAGGGCGCCTTGTCGTAGACCGGGACCGGCTTCAGGAGCGCGCCGACGGTCTTGCCGTCACTCAGAGACGGCGTTTGGGTCTCGAACCACCCCGCGCAGCCGCCCAGGCTCGGCAGCGCGAGAACGAGCGTCAGCGTTGCGAATGTTCTCAGCCGCTGCATTGTCTTTCCTTTCGACCTTCGCAGCGAGCTTCTCGGCGCCGCGCGTTTCTGCGTTCCAGATGCGAACTTTGTCGAACACAACCAACGCAACCACGAGGGCGAGCCCGGCCCCGATCGGGACCATGCGCGCCGCGAGCCATGCCATGATCATGACGGCCTCCATTGTGCGAGCCGCGCCTTGAGCCGGTCCCAGAACACGATGCTCAAAACCCATGCGCCAATGCTGGCGGCGATCACCGGATGCCCGGCCGCCCACCCGCCGATGTCGGCAATCGTCTGGCCGAAGGTCTTCCAGGCTGAAATCGCCGTGAGATCGGGTGGAGCCGGGATGGACGAGGGCGGAACCGAGACGGCATCGACCGCGAGGCCCGTGGCAACGCTGGTGCCGACGACAACGGCCGGCTTGGATGTGGCGGCCGTCTTGGCTGCCTCTGCAACTTTGGTCGATGTCGGGAGCGCATCTTCAGGGTACGCCGTGCGGGATAATTCAAAATGGGGGGTATCGCGCGTCTTCCAGTCCCCGCCCCAGACGATCGGGATCTTGAGCTCCGCCGACGCGGCCTTGAACGCCTTGGCGATCCCTTCCATGTCCGGCATGTCGTACTTAAAATCGTCGGCGTCCACGACATCGACGGCCATGCCGTTGAGGTGACGAGAATTGAGCGTCCAGCTCTTGCCGGCCGCCTTGAGCTTCTTCTGACGCTCGAGGTTGCGAAGCCCCTCCGTCACCACAAACGGGACCGGGGACAGCTCCGCCGCCCGCTCGACCACGCGCACCAGGTCGGGATGAACCCCGACAAGGTTCTTCCTGCTCCGATCATTCAGGGGCATTGTCATCCTCTCGCCGGAAATGAGGGGTACGGACTTGGGTATGGATCCCGCAACCCTCTATCTGATCTACGTCGCCGCAACGGGCGGGCCCGAGCGGAAGGTTTTCGAGCACTTCGACAGCAGGACGGAGTGCGAGGACAAGATTGCGCGCTGGCGGGAAAGCGCTCTGAAATACGGCCGCTACGAGGTCACGCAAGCCACGTGCCTTACCCCGAAGGAATACAACGCCATGGTCGGGGTCTTCACCGCCGACACGCTTGACCAGAAGTTCAGGCCGTGAACTCAATACCGTCGCTTTAACAGCGGCGGCAGCCCCTGCTGAGGTTCTCCCGCGAGCAATCCTCCTGGCTCGGATCCAAAGGACATCAGGCCAGGAAGAGCGGCTGTCTCTGGGTTGGCGT
>CAZPLQ010000023.1:0-1823 GCA_964587445.1 uncultured Hyphomicrobium sp. | reverse complement strand
GAATGACTGGTCGCGATCAATCGGAACGCCTGGTCGCGATCACCCGGTGCGCGCACTTCGGTCTTCACATGCGAGGTCGACGGCAAGTTTAAGCCGGCGGATGCCCTGTCATTCGTGAAGCGCAATCGGCCGCCCGAAAGCGGGTATTCGTACTGGGTCGTAAAGCCAAGCGGCGATTACAGCCGCGATTGTGCGACCGGACATGGCTACGCGCATGAACTCCTGCCGCACCTGAAATACCATGGCGGCATTTCGTTGCTCGGCTCTATCGTTCTCGACATGATCAAGTCAGGTCAGCACGAACGGGATCGGGGTTTGGTCGTCGGCTTCATGAGCGAGCTGTCGACACAGCTAAGCTGCACCAGGGCGAAGCTCGTCGTGTACGCTACCTTGGCGGCAAAGCCAGGCAAGTTCGGCGTGAACTTGAAGAAGGAATTGGCCAAGGATGCCGTCCCGATCGTCAAGCACCTCAGAGACGTTCTCTGAGCGCCGCCTGATCCGGCCGCCGACAAGGGCCGCTCCGATGGGGCGGCCTTTTTTCATTTGGGCAAAGGAAAAGGCCCGACGACTTAGGGGGCATCGGGCCTCGTATGCCAGGTGAGGTCCTCATGGGGGAGGACAGAACCATAGCGGGCAAAATGTTAACGACTGGTAAAGTCGCAAGGCCGCTGCCCGGCCACGCGCGAGTCCGCCTTGGTGCAAGCAATTGTCGCCCGGAGGGGACACTTTTTGGTGGAGGCCCGGCGTTCCCCCCGGTGATTTCCCGGACGCCGGGCCAGGCCGCTGTGTGAGGTGGCGTTCTCGCGGGAGAACAACAACGGAACCCTAACGCCTGACTTCTAACGGCCGGTTAAGGCATGCGTGGACGGATGGCGCACCAAGAGGTATTGCCCCGCTAGGGCCTCCTGCGACGTGATCCAGTCGCAGCGTCCTCTCCGGGTTTGTCGGAAGAGGTCGCGCGGATTTTATCCAGGTCGCGGATCATTTCGAGACAAGTGATGAGTTCGGTATAGCTGGGGCTGCCGCCGATTTTTGCCGTGACGATACACCCTAGCTTATCCTTCGCGGAAAATTCTCCCCAGATCGTCTTCAGTTTTTCGCGGGTTGCTTCCTCGCTCTCGATGCAGCTCTTTGAGTCTCGGCCTGCAAATGTGGCTGCAATCGCACTGCTCTGACAGATTTTCCTAACATCGAAAACGGGAACTGAATCCGCAACGGTCAACAAATGCGAGCCGACCAAGAGTGGGGCTAGAACGAACACGACAAACACCTCCGCCAGGAACATCTACCAAGCGAAGCGCTAACATAAGCCTGTGCCTTAAGCACGCCCAGCCCGCGCATGTTGCCAAGCGTCATCGGAGGGCCGGGAGGGGATGGCATGACGGGGGATTGGGCGGCTCTGATCCGGCGGCCCGCCGGAGGGCAGGAACGCACGCCCTCGACCAAAAGAACCGCCCACCCGCTCTCCCGGTTCCCCGCTCGCGGCTCACCGGTACATCCGCGGCTCAGCACGCGAGGGGGCGCGGCCGGGGCCACTCACCCTACATGGTGAGCCTCGCCGCGATCGCCACACCACCGAACGGACGGTGCGTCCTGTGGCGCGGGCGGATGTAGGAGGGTAGCGGAGGGTGCAGGAGGGAACGGGGATGCCGCCAGAAGGGGAAACGGTGTCCCCAGGGTGTCCCCAGAGCATTTTATGATTTTGTTTTTTGTGTCGAGCGGTCTTGGCTAAGTCTTTGATTTTATAAGTGGAGGCCACGCCCGGAATTGAACCGGGGTAAACGGTTTTGCAGACCGCTGCGTAACCACTCCGCCACGTGGCC
>CAZPLQ010000022.1:0-1855 GCA_964587445.1 uncultured Hyphomicrobium sp. | reverse complement strand
GCCGAGCTCATGTACTTCCTCAACACGAAGTACCTGTACCTCATGGAGCACCCGGACGCGCGCTGGACCGAGGACGACGAGAAGGTTCCCGTCAACCAGGACGCGGTGGTGATCCCGCTCTATTGGATGGGCAACCTCTGCTGCTCGAACCGGTCTCTGCAGGGCATCCTGCAAGACGTGACCGACTCGTGATCGCAAGGCTCATAAGGAGAGACGACAATGGCAGTCAGCGACTTCTGCACTGAGCCCGCGGCCGGGGTGAATTTCAATCGCCGCACCACGTCGAAGGAGTTCCAGCTCGGCACGGTCCGCCGCGGTACCGCAAATACCGTGTGGATCTACGTGCTCGCCTCCGAGAGCGTCGCCACCGGCACCTGCACGGTGAACACGTCCACGTTCGCCCTGACGGACACGGGCGGCATCTACACCGCCGACACCGCGTTCGCCTCGGGCGAATACGGCTGGGTCCGCAAGACGGCCCAGGACATCACGGCGGATCTCACGGAATAACTCCGCAGCGCCCCAACTGGGCGGGGTCTTCGGGCCCCGCCTTTTTCCATCGGTCCTGCGTATCAACCTAGGGAAACCCTCACATGTCCATCACCTCGAACGTCCGGGTCATCAAATTCTGGACGAAGTACAAGCCCGACGGCGCCGGCGGCTTCAAGGGCGTCGATATGGTCGAATACTGCGCGGTCGGGAAGGCCAACATGGCAACCACCGTTGCCACCGTGGCGAGCCTCGGCAAGCTGCTCCCGCTCGAGCCCGGCGACGAGAACATGGCGATCATGATGGCGCACGCGCGCTGGAACTCGATCAAGCCGCAGTATGACGCCTGGAAGGACGGGCGTGAGACGCCGATCGACGGCACGCCGCTCGCGGCATGGCCGGGCATCACGTCGGATCAGGCGGATTTCCTGCGCAACCTCGGCATTCGCACCGTGGAAGAGATCGCGGAAGCCTCGGACAGCATCATCGTCAAGATCCCGTTCCCGGGAGCGCGGGAGCTGCGCACCTCGGCGCAGGCATTCCTGAAGTCGGCGGACAAGGCGAAGGTTGCCACCGAGATCACGACGCTTTCCGAGAAGAACCGGGCGCTCGAGGAGCAGCTCGAGGAAATGCGCCAGATCGTGCTCGAGATGCAAAGCGAACGCGGAGCCGAAAAGCCGGGACGGAAATCCAAACGGCAGGCCGATGAAACCGAGCCGGAAGCGGCCGTGGCATGACGAGCGTTCTTCAGATCTGCCAGGATGCGGCGGACGAGCTATCCGTGATCCGGCCGAAGGTGGTTGGGCCCGATGCGATCGATCCGACGGCGCAGAAGCTGTTCCGGCATCTGGTGCGCACGTGCCGGCAACTTGCCGGACGCCGCGACTGGCAGATCCTGAGGCGAGAGCACACGTTCGTAACGTCGGGGAGCGAGGCGCAGACCGGAGCCATCCCGGATGATTTTCTGCGCTTCGTGCAGAACACGATGGTGAACCGCACCAAGCGCACGCGTGTCCTTGGGCCGCTGACGCCCGGAGAGTGGCAGCAGATCAAGGCCACCGTCTACACCAGCCCCTATGAGAAGTTCATCCAGCGCGGCAATGCCGTGCTGTTCACCGGGTCTCACGCGGCCGGCCAGACCATCGCCTACGAGTACATCACGAAGGCGATCGGTCTTTCGGAGGATGGGACCGAGGAACGCGCGATCTTCGCGTCAGGTTCGGATGCGGCCTATTTCGACGATGAGCTTCTGATCAGCGGCATCGTCTGGCGCTACAAGAAGGCCGCCGGCGATGACTACTCCGAGGAGTTCCGCGAGCACGAGCAGCGCTTTGCGGCCGTCGCGAAGATGGACGGCGGGCGGCGC
>CAZPLQ010000021.1:0-1859 GCA_964587445.1 uncultured Hyphomicrobium sp. | reverse complement strand
TCTGAACCCAGCTCGCGTGCCGCTTTAATGGGCGAACAGCCCAACCCTTGGGACCTTATACAGCCCCAGGATGCGACGAGCCGACATCGAGGTGCCGAGCCACGCCGTCGCTATGGACGCTTGGGCGTGACCAGCCTGTTATCCCCGGGGTAGCTTTTATCCGATAAGCCACGGCCCTTCCACTCGGTACCGTGGGATCACTAAGTCCGACTTTCGTCTCTGCTCGACGCGTTGGTCTTACAGTCAAGCTCCCTTGTGCCTTTACACTCTACGGCTGGTTTCCATTCAGCCTGAGGGAACCTTTGAGCGCCTCAGTTACTCTTTATGAGGCGACCGCCCCAGTCAAACTGCCTATCTGGCACGGTTCCCCACCCGGATCACGGCGTGGGGTTAGATACGAAACTTGATCAGGCTGGTATTTCACTGATGGCTCCACCGAGGCTAGCGCCCCAGCTTCAAAGCCTCCCAGCTATACTACACAAATCAAGCCCCAAATCAATGCCAAACTACAGTAAAGCTCCACGGGGTCTTCTTGTCCTGATGCGGGTAACGAGCATCTTCACTCGTATTTCAATTTCACCGGGTCTTTCGTTGAGACAGTGCTCCACTTGTTACTCCGTTCGTGCGGGTCGGAACTTACCCGACAAGGAATTTCGCTACCTTAGGACCGTTATAGTTACGGCCGCCGTTCACTGGGGCTTCAGTTCGGTGCTTCGCTTGCGCTAACACGTCCCTTTAACCTTCCAGCACCGGGCAGGAGTCAGCCCCTATACATCGTCTTACGACTTAGCAGAGACCTGTGGTTTTGTTAACCAGTCAGCAGAGCCTGTTTACTGCGACCCAAATTCGCTACAGAAGAAATTCTTTCACGATTATGGGCACCTCTTATCCCGAAGTTACGAGGTTAAGTTGCCTAATTCCTTAACGAAAGTTCTCCCGTTCGCCTTGGTATACTCAACCCATCTACCAGTGTCGGTTTGCGGTACGGTTATTTGAGAGTCAACGTTTAGAGGCTTTTCTCGACAGCAAGGCTCAACCACTTCAGCCTCAGGGCACGCCATCACGCCTCAGCTCAGCTCGCGGATTTACCTACGAGCCTCAACACCTACACGTTTAGAACCTGCACAACCAATCGCAGGCTGGCCTACCTCGCTGTGTCCCCCCATCACTCATCTCAAATAGTTCCGGAATGTTGACCGGATATCCATCACCTACGCCTCTCGGCCTCGGCTAAGGACCGACTAACCCGACGCGGATTGACCTGCCGTCGGAAACCTTAGATTTACGGCGAACATGATTCTCACATGTTTTACGCTACTCATGTCTGCATTCTCACTTCCATACGCTCCAGCTGTCCTTACGGTCAACCTTCACTGCCTATGGAACGCTCCCCTACAGCTTCAACTTACGTTGAAACCCATATCTTCGGTGCTACGCTTAGCCCCGTTACATTTTCCGCGCAAGATCACTTGACCAGTGAGCTGTTACGCACTCTTTAAAGGATGGCTGCTTCTAAGCAAACCTCCTGGTTGTCTCAGTAATCTCACAACGTTTCCCACTTAGCGTAGACTTTGGGACCTTAGATGATGGTCTGGGCTCTTTCCCTCTCGACCACGAAACTCATCTCCCGTGGTCCGACTGCCTTGCTTTGGAGTACCGGCATTCGGAGTTTGGTTGGGGTTGGTAAGCAGTAAGCCCCCGTGCCCATCCAGTGCTCTACCTCCGGCACTAAACGCAAGACGCTAGCCCTAAAGCTATTTCGGGGAGAACAAGCTATCTCCTGGTTCGTTTGGCATATCACCCCTACCCACAGTTCATCCCACAACTTTGCAACGTTGAAAGGTTCGGGCCTCCACGAG
>CAZPLQ010000020.1:0-1865 GCA_964587445.1 uncultured Hyphomicrobium sp. | reverse complement strand
GGAGCCGGACCCCGTCGCCTGGGTCAGTGTCGGGTGCCGCCGGGTCCGCGTCAAGGGTGCACTCTGGTCCGTGCCGCGCCCTTGAGGGCACAGCACGGCCCTTGACCCGGCCCCGGCGGCACCCGGAGTTGGTGTTGTGGGCGACGGGGAGGAACGGGCTCCGAAAAGGAACCGACTGGCGCTGGCGTCAGGCGGCCTGGGTGATGGCTTGCAGCTGCGGCTGATAGCAGGTGCGATCGCGCAGCATGGCCGCGAGGATGCGCAACCAGCGGTTACCCAAAGCGCGCAGTGCATGTGAGTGCGAGTGGCCTCGCTCCCGGTGGCTTTGGTAGTACTGCCGGGCGGCGGGGTCATTCGTGGTGCTGCATCGCGCGAAGTGGTGAAGGGCAAAACGCAACCTGCGGTTGCAGGCGTAGCGCATCGAGACTCGTTTGCTCTTGCCGCTGCGTCTGGTGACGGGTGCTACCCCGCTATGGGCTCTGAGTGCAGCGTAGTCGCGGCGGGCAATGATGCCCGAGGCCTCGGCGACCATGGTGGAGACGATGCCTACACCGGCGCCAGGCAGCGAGAGCAAGATCTCCACGTCGCTCGGGTCTGGGTCGCCGTCATCGGCCTCGGCGCACTCTTGGAGGACCTGCTCGAGCTGCTGCTTGCACTCGGCTCGCTGCTGGTGCGCCAGGCGCAGCCGGGGCAGCAGCAGCGCCAGATGGCGTCGGGCGGCCTGGATTGCCCCGGGGGCTACGAAGACCTGCGGCTCTTCGAGGATCGCGAGCACCTCAGGATAGGTGACGCGGCGGATGCCGTTGCGCTTGATCAGCGCCTTGACCCAACGGCGCGAGACCGGTTTGCCGACGTGGGTGACCAGCATGCGCTCGACCAAGTCCCAGTACCACGGCTCGTTTGCGGCTTCGCACAGCCGGCTCAAGCGCGGGGCGACACGGTAGATCTGACCCGCCACCCGATTGGCCAAGCGACTGACTTCCTTGCGCAGACCTTCGTCTGCACGCGTGAGCTCACGCAGCTCGATCACCTGTGCTGCGTCGAGCTCCAGACGGCGCAGAAGCTTTCGGTCCGTGCGCAGCACGTCCGCCAGCACGTACGCGTCCAGACGGTCATCCTTCGCGCCAGCCATGGTGTGCCGGTCGCGGAAGCGATCCAACTGCTTGGGATTGACGACGTAGACATGGATGGCTCGCTCGAGCAAGGTCTCGACCACCGTGCCTCGGGGCTCTTCGATCGCTACTGCGACCCGAGCCGGATCACCGCCTGCTTGTTCGATCAGCCGGTCCCCGAGCTTGGCAATTGGCGTTGCCTTGTGCTCGACCTGCCGTTGCTCGATCGCCTCGCCCTGGGCATCCAGGACACAGACCTCATGAAGACTCTTGGCCCAGTCGATACCAACCAGGCGCGAATAGGGTGTGCTCATCACAACTCCTTTCATCGCACGGTCCGACCGAGCCCACCGTCAAATCCTGTACTGGCGCTCGAACGCGCAACTCCCCACAAGACGTCTGTCTCGATCACTCGCCGGGGTGCAGGTCCGGGATAGGTGCTCT
The DNA here is from genome assembly GCA_964587445.1 of uncultured Hyphomicrobium sp. GTDB lineage: Bacteria > Pseudomonadota > Alphaproteobacteria > Rhizobiales > Hyphomicrobiaceae > Hyphomicrobium_B. The sequence goes on along the minus strand of CAZPLQ010000020.1, from coordinate 309 downwards.
AAGCACGGGATCCCTTGGGCACTCCCGGCGAGCTGACCGCTCTGTTTTCAAACTTGCCGAAGGCTCGAGGAGAGTCTCGCCCCTCCGGCGCTTGCCACCTCGTACGCTCCAGCGGCGAGCTGGCTCCTGTGGAAATCCACCCTCTCCCCCGGACCCCCTCTGCCGGCTGGTGCCCTGACGCCCTGTGGAAGGCTCCAAAGCCACCCTCCCACAGGGCTTGGAAAACGACTCCGCGTTTCCCACAGTGCTCCAGCCACGGCGACGGCGAGCAGGGGTGGCAGATTCACCGCTTCAAGGGTACAGGATCCC
>CAZPLQ010000019.1:0-2174 GCA_964587445.1 uncultured Hyphomicrobium sp. | reverse complement strand
TTTCTCACACTCCTCTCGTTACTCATGTCTGCATTCGCACTTCCGATACCTCCAGCAGCCCTCACGGGTCTGCCTTCACAGGCTTACGGAACGCTCCGCTACCGCTCTTTCGAGCCCGCAACTTCGGTGCACAGCTTTAGCCCCGATACATTTTCGGCGCAGAAACCCTTAATTAGACCAGTGAGCTGTTACGCTTTCTTTAAATGATGGCTGCTTCTAAGCCAACATCCTGGTTGTTATGGGATTCCCACATCCTTTCACACTTAGCAGTGATTTGGGGACCTTAGACGGCGATCAGGGTTGTTTCCCTCTTCACGACGGACGTTAGCACCCGCCGTGTGTCTCCCAGATAGTACTTCCAGGTATTCGGAGTTTACTTAGGTTTGGTAACCCTGTGGGGGCCCCTAGCCCATGTAGTGCTCTACCCCCTGGGGTATTCATCCGAGGCTCTACCTAAATAGATTTCGCGGAGAACCAGCTATTTCCAGCCTTGATTGGCCTTTCACCCCTTGCCACAGCTCATCCGAGGCTTTTTCAACAGACACCGGTTCGGCCCTCCAGCAGGTGTTACCCTGCCTTCAGCCTGTCCATGGCTAGATCACTAGGTTTCGGGTCTAATCCGACGAACTGAACGCCCTGTTCAGACTCGCTTTCGCTACGCCTACAGCTATCGCCTTAAGCTTGCTCGTCAGACTAAGTCGCAGACCCATTATACAAAAGGTACGTCGTCACCCTTGCGGGCTCCGACTGTTTGTAGGCATCCGGTTTCAGGTACTATTTCACTCCCCTCGTCGGGGTGCTTTTCACCTTTCCCTCACGGTACTGGTGCGCTATCGGTCGGTAAGGAGTACTTAGGCTTGGAGGGTGGTCCCCCCATGTTCAGACAGGATTGCACGTGTCCCGCCCTACTCGTGTCTTCAACTCGGCATTACCTGTACGGGGCTGTCACCCGCTGAGGCCCAACTTTCCAGATGGTTCCAGTTGTCCTTGTTGAAGCGCTGGCCTAGTCCGCTTTCGCTCGCCACTACTCGCGGAGTCTCGGTTGATGTCCTTTCCTCCAGGTACTTAGATGTTTCAGTTCCCTGGGTTTGCTTTTGAACCCTATGTATTCAGGTTCAAATACCTTCTCATGATAACCGGAAATCCGAAACCGGACGTCCCGAGGGATCCCCGAAGCCGACCGGCCTCGAAGTTCCAGTTATCGAAGGTGGGTTGCCCCATTCGGAGATCTGCGGATCAACGGTTGTTCGCACCTTCCCACAGCTTATCGCAGCGTACCACGTCCTTCATCGCCTCTTACCGCCAAGGCATCCACCAGATGCCCTTAAGTCACTTGATCGCTCTCATTAGCAATGCCCACCTGTGCTCGCCGCGCCGCCGCACCCGGAGACGGATGCTTTGACGAGGCCACACTCGGCTTGGTGGACATTACAGAAAGACCAGAATTTTCATCAGGATAAACCCGGCGCCTTAGCCGCCCTTGCGAGCAGCCCCAGCCCTTCCACAGCGCAGGCCTTGCGGCGCACGCTGCTCTCGGGTGTCGCCGGCCAAGCCGGCAACCCAGGTGTATCCCCTCTTCACGATGTCACGGATCGATCCGCCTCGGGCGAGGCCCGGGCGGAAACTTGTGTTCTTCGACATGGATGCGACCGCAGCACCGAAGCGCGCGATCGTTTCAGGAATGGTGGAGCCAGACGGGATCGAACCGACGACCTCATGCTTGCAAAGCACGCGCTCTCCCAGCTGAGCTATGGCCCCAATCGGCGAGACCGTACCCGGCCAGATATTATCGCGGCCTTCATCGCGGCAGCAATCGCTCGCGATCACTCCGTTCGGCACAAACCTTCCGTCCACCCAACCCATCGATGGTCAATGGTGGGCCTGGGAAGATTTGAACTTCCGACCTCACGCTTATCAAGCGCGCGCTCTAACCAACTGAGCTACAGGCCCGATTGACGCGGAAGCGCCAATCGAAAGCGTGCATCCATGTGAAGAAAGAGAAACGAAGACGGCGGCGTCCCGCGTGTGTTTCTAAGATCCGGAGCGATACCGATTCCGGACCCGATATTCTAATGAGAGTGAGAGTGCGGGTGGCCTCCGAAGAGACCGGCATCTGCTCGCTCATCCTTAGAAAGGAGGTGATCCAGCCGCAGGTTCCCCTACGGCTACCTTGT
>CAZPLQ010000018.1:0-2439 GCA_964587445.1 uncultured Hyphomicrobium sp. | reverse complement strand
GCGGCGAGCTATGGGCGGCCTGCCTCTAAATATAAGGAGGCGTGCCGGACATGACAGACGACATGCTGGATTTGGAGAACCCGCCGCCATTCACAGACCTGCGGGATGCTTACCGAGATTTGAAAGATGCTAATGCCCGTCTCCGCGAAGCCAAAGAGGCGCTCGCAGAGCTGCTGGAGAATATTGTCGGAGCGTTCGACGGTGGCGCTCTTGAAATGAACAGCCCGGATATAGGTGGTCACGACGATATCCCGACTCATCCTTGGCATGAAGCATGGATGTATCGAGCCCGCGCCGCCCTCTCTAAAGCACGAGGGGAGGATGCGGTTTGAGCGTTCGCATCATCAACGCCGACGTGATGGAGGGCCTTCGGCAATTGCCGGAGTTGGTGGCCAATCGATCACGAACGGCGTCTGCGACAAATGCTGGGGCAGCGGAGACCATGGGCACCCCTGGCCGTCACACCGCCGCTTTGCCTCACTCGAAAGCGAAGTCACGCGACTGCGCGCGACGTACATCGACCTCAAGACGGATTAAACGGCAGCGCGCCAAGTAGGAACGGAGACAGGGATATGAGCACGATCACAATGTTTGGGCCGTGGGATGCAATCTTTTCAGACGAGCGTTTGGCGCGTGCTCGCGGGCTGCTATCGGCGCATGAAATTCGGCTATTGATCCAGCACGCGAGCCAGCCGTGGCAGGCTATCGACACCATGCCGCCTGATGATCGCATGGTGCTTGCCTATTGCCCGCCTTGCGTTGATTTCCCAAACGGCCGCATGATGCTTTGGAGGGCCAGCATTCTTGCGGCACAAAACGAACGGACGCCGCACTATCTACGCTATCCGGCCACGCATTGGCGCTGCTTGCCTGACGCGCCAATTATTTTAGCCGACACCGCATCCAAGTAGGAACGGAGACAGGGATATGAGCGACACTAGTGGTTTTGAAATCATCAAAGAATGTGGCGATGACGCTTCCAAATGGGCCAAGCGCTTTCGCGAGACGGCGATCAAACTCGGCTACAGCGACATGGACGAAGGCTGGTTGATCGGCTGGTTTGCGAACGCCATTGAAGCGGCGCACGACAAGAGAACGCGTTGCCGTATCCAAGTAGAGGAAGGGGGATCATGACGACCGGCACGACACCTATTTGCGCGCACTGCGGGCGTCCTGTTCTGGGGTCGCCAATGAAGGTCGGAGTAATGGGTGAGATATATCACTTCGAGTGCACACTATCGCCATACGCCAAAGCCGTCGTCGAGCGCATGGACGATCGCAAAGGCGAGGACGTTGATGCGTGGGCCGAACGCCTTGGAAACGATCTCGGAAAGCACACCGATTGAGGGGATGATGATGGACTGGCAACCGATCAGCGAGGCGCCGAAGGACGGGACGCGCATTATTGGATTAACACAATACGGCGCGCTCGAAATCTGGTGGCACCGGGGCGAAGGTATAGCAGCCACCATCCGCGCCCGTATCGCAAAGGGGGAGCCGTGATGTCGAACCGTGACCGGGGAGAGATAATCCTGAGCGCGATCTACGACGACGTGGATCACAGGCTAAACCCCAACGACGAAGCTTGCTGGCACTGCGGCGGAGAGGGTTTGATATACGACTGCATCGACGGGTGTTGCGAGGACGCTGAGAGCGGTTGCGACGACTGCTCACGAACCTGCCCAGAGTGCATCATCTACACGGACCAACGAGCAAAGGCCGTCCGCGAGCAGGTTATTGCGTCCGGCGACACAGACGTTGCGATCGCATGGCTCAAAGAAATTGGCCGCTGGCATGACGGCATAACGCCCGATCAAGTCACCGCAGAGCTATCAGCCGCCCGTCTCTCAAAAGGAGAACAGCAGTCGTGAGCGCGCCGGCAAGACAGTTTCAAATGTTCGAAGAGCCGCCCAGGCCGCGCGTCGCGCGCGCTCATGTCGTGAATGCTAGCAACGGTCCAGGACCTGGGCATTGGGCAGAGTTCATGTGCGCCAAATGCGGCTGGCGCTCCGAATGGCAGCACGTCGCCAACGTGACGGAAGGCAAGCGTGGTGTTCCTTGTCCTAATTGCAACGCCGCCCGCTCTAACTCAGAGGGGGAGTAGATGGCCCCACTATCAGAAGGGAAGAAATAGAATGTCTGACGTAGGCGAGTCACCGCGCGGCATGACTATCAATCAAGCGTGTCGAGCTCTCACCGTCTCGAGGGCAACGCTCTATCGGATGCACGCCGATGACGAGATCGTTTTCCGGAAGCTCCGCAAGCGGACAGTTGTTCCGTCAACCGAGGTCGCGCGAATCCTTGCGGTGCGTTTGGGGGGTGAGTCGCTGGAGGGCGAGCGCGCGCCCGTGAGGGAACCGGTGCGGGAGCCAAAAATTCGACGCGTTAAAAAACTTAAGCTATATTCGCGTGTTAGGTGAATACCCTGGCGGAGAGAGT
>CAZPLQ010000017.1:0-2587 GCA_964587445.1 uncultured Hyphomicrobium sp. | reverse complement strand
CGGCAGTTCTCCTCCCAGGAGAGGTTGGGATCGTACACGTCACCGTCCTCCGCCAGAGAGTGCCTGCAACGCCTCGGGCTGAAGCAGGCCCATCTGAACGAGCGTCTGCACGGTCATAGGATCAAGCTGCTGTTGTGGCATGGGCGGAGGCGGCGCCTGCATCTCTGCTCCGCCGCCCTGCTGCGCCATCAGCGATTCTGCCATCCGGCGGCGTGCCATCTCATCCATTTGCCCGTGCCTCCGGTTTCTGCTTCGTAGCCTGCTGCTTGAACCGCTGCTGCTGTTTCATGCCGTCGAGCTTGATCTCGCCCGCCCGCGCGGCGTTCTGTGCGTCCATGTCGGCGCGGCGCTGGTCGCGGGCAAAGTCCGCTTCGGCCGTCTCCGCCTTGAGCGCCGCGTTCTGCTGCTGCACAGCAGCGTCGAGTTGCGCGCCCTGGGCCTTGAGTTGCAGTTCCCGCTCCATCGCCTGCAGCTTCATCTGCATCTCGCGCTCTTTGAGAGCGAACATCTGCTGGTCGTGCGCCATCTGCGCCTGCATCTTCTGGAGCTCGATCGCCGCTTTCTGCTGGGCGGTCTCCGCATCCAATTTGGCCTTCTGCTGCATCATCTGCATTTCGGCCTGGCGCTTCTCGGCCTCCGGGTCCGGCTTTTCCGGCTGCTGCGCCGACTGCTGGGCCATGGTCGAGAGCTTGTCGAGCGCGTCTTCCGCCTGCTTACCGAGCTTGAAGCGACGCGCGAACGAGGTATAGACCTCGACCATCACGGGCATGGCCGGCTGGGCCATCTGCGGCGCGCTCTGCACCAATCCGCCCATGGATGTCGCGAACTGCGCCGTGCCCGCGAGGAAGGTATTCATCTGCTCCTGGTTGCGGGTCATGTCCGCCCGGATCGTGGAGTCGTTCTCCACGTCGATGCGGTAGCCGCGGAGCAGATCCGACCGGAAGACCTTCATCACCTCCGGCCACATCTTCTGCTGCTCGTCCGTCTGGGGCAGCGAGGTCATGACCGACAGGTTCTCGTCGGAGTAGTGCTTGGCGTAGACGCCAACGAAGGCGCGGATCACGTCGCGGCACAGCGCGCCGATCTCGTTTTGCCACTTGGTGATGCGGATCGAGCCCTGTTGCTGCTTGATCTGCGACTGCCCAAGCTTCTCGCGGGGATCGACCTGCCCCCGCATGATGTCGCCCACGCCGGAAATCTGGTCGACAACGGCTTTCACCTGGTCGCGCTGCAGGTAGAGCTGCTGCAGCGCCGCAACGGTCGGCTCCATGGGCCAGACCCAGACCGACTTCTCGAGCCCGCCGGCACCGGCCTGGAATGCGGTCGCGCCATCACCCGCGGCCACGAACTGCCCGTCGTCGCAGGTCTTTAGCGCCTCGAAATCGCCCGACAGCGCAGGGTCTGCAAGGCCGCGGACCTTGAGCTGCTTGACCAGCTTCTTGATGCGCGCCGTGATGTCGTTCAGCTCCTCCGCCTGCTTGCGGAAGGCGTTGTAGGGAACGAGCGGCGTCATGCTGGACACGCGGCTCGCCGGCAACAGCGGGCGGAACGCAGGGAAGAAGCCCGGCAGCTTGAGAGGGTCCTTGATCTTGAGAAGCGGCTTCTCCTTGTGCTTCTCGCAGATGAACAGGACCTCGCGATTGTCCCTGTCCCAAACCTCGTAGGTGCGCGCCGTGCGCTTGATGCCGGCCTCGTTCACGTCCTTCTTGGCGCCGTCCTTGGACGTGTCGCCGTCGCTGAGCTCGATCTTGGAGCCGATCTCCTTGTTGAGCCGGACGAGCTCGTCGCGGGTCAGATCGTGCTCGAAGGCGATCCACGGCATCCTGGCCCAGGAGAGCGCCGGGCCCTGGACGAACCTGTCCCACTTCACCCGCTCGACCGAGGTGTCCTTGTGGCCGTTCTCGTGGGGCACGAAGCGGAGACGGAGCACGCCGCGGCCGGTGACGTAGCTGTCGCGGATGACGGCTTCCATCTCGGTGTCGAAGTCGAACTGGTCGAAGTTGTAGTTAAGCGCCCGCTCGCAGAGGTCGACGACCTGCTTTGCGACCGGGTCCGCATCTCCGTAGCGCCGGCGGATGTCCGGCACCGGCTGCGAGTTGTAGAGCGCCGGGAGAAGCGTCTGGCCGTTGGCGTAGAGGACGTTGAACGTCGTGACGTCCATATCCTCGCTCTCGTAGATCTTGATCGCGGTCTGGGCGTCCTTGCGCCAGTCCTTCTCGTCCTCCTTCCGCGCCTCGATCTTGCGCAGCCACAGCTCGCACTCGGTCACACCCTCCGCGAGGGTCTTGGCCTCGGTGTCGATCTGCTGGCGGGATTCCTCAGCCACGGCGCTTCATCTCCGCAAAGCGCTCGACTTCATTCGCCGCAGCGTGGGCCAGATATTCGGGCGTCATCTCCCCGTTTCGCCGCAACGCTGCCCGATACGAGCTGCGGATCGAGGCAAACAGGCACCAGAGCTGCCGTGCAGTTAGGTCAGCCATTGGCCTCGCGCTTCCGCTTCTTCATGTTGATGATTTCCATGACGGACATGTTCGAGGTGAGAACGCCGTCTTTGACCTCGAGCACGTGGTGGTCTTTCGGGGGTGGC
>CAZPLQ010000016.1:0-2698 GCA_964587445.1 uncultured Hyphomicrobium sp. | reverse complement strand
GATCGACATCGGATCCACAAAGCGCGAATTGACCAGAACTTCGAAATGCAGATGCGGGCCGGAGGAAAGCCCGGTCGATCCGACATAACCGATTATCTGGCCCTGGCGGACTTTCACACCCTCCTTAACGCCGGCGGCCAGGCGCATCATGTGTCCGTAAGCCGTGTGATAGCCGTTGGCGTGACGGATGCGGATGTAATTTCCATAGTAGCCCTTGTGTCCTGCTTCCTCGATTGTGCCGTTGCCGGAGGCCAGAACGGGTGTCCCAGGCGACGTCGCCCAATCCACGCCGGTGTGCATTTTGCGCGTGTTGAGCAGCGGATGATAACGCACGCCGAAACCTGACGTGAGGCGAACGTTGTCGCCGCGCACGGGCTTGCGCATGAGAAATTTTTTCGAGTTGTTGCCGCTGTCGTCGTAATAATCGATGTGTCCGTCAGGCGTACGGAAACGATAGAAGCGAGCCACTGCGCCGCCTGAGTTGATCGCGGTATAGAGCAGCTCTCCGGGCGGACCATCGGTAGACTGTTCGTCCTTCATGTCGAAGAACAGCTCCACCGTGTCGCCTGGGCGCACGCGACGGCGGAAGTCCGTATCGAAGGCATGAATGCGCAGCACACTCATGATCGTGTCGGGTTCCATCTGTTGCACGAGAGCCGCATGATAAAAGCTCGCATAAAGCGAGTAGGCTTGCGCGCTTTCGCTGTCTGAGGAGATGGTGTGAAGCTCCCTGCCGATACCGGGCTGTGAGCTTGCGACGAACTCACCCGCGGCCGAGCGGTTGACGGTAACGAGATGATCGTGGCCGTCGGAAAAGATCGAGAAGCTCGAAGGCTCCTTCTTGTTCGACTGGGTGAGCGAAGGCACCAGCGTGATACGCACTTCCTGGCCGGGCACGAGCGCGCTTTCGGGGAACGTGGCTCGCGCCGCATCGATCATGGCGCGCGCTTGCCAATCGTCGGCGCCTGCGCGCTGCAGGATGGCCTGGAGGGTGTCGTCGCGGCCTACCTTCACGACGCTGACCTCGCCAGCTTCCAGGTCGTTGTCGACCTCCTCGAAAGTTTCCGCCGTCTTTGCGATTGCTGTCGTATTGGGCTGTTGGTCTGCGGCGGCGCTCGCAGCGGATACGGCGGGCTGCGTCATCTGCGCGGCGATGTCTTCATCGGTCGATGCGGGCACGCCATCGAGCGGCATGCCCGCGGGGTCGGCCGCGGCCGCGGCCTCGCTATTCGCCGACTCCGTGTCGCTGTCGCCGGAACGCTCGACCAGATCCTGGACCTCGCGCGCGTCGAGTTCCTGGCCGTCTTCGCCGGGAAGGATGCCGCCCAGCAGCTCAACGACTTTGATCGAGACGTCGGAGCGCGCAAGGCCGCTGCCGGAATTCTCGTCGTCGTCGTTGGCGCTCACGGGCTGATTGCTCGCGTAAAGCTTGAACGGGTTGAACGGCGGGATCACGTCGGCGTAGTTGGCGGGAACGGCTGCCAGGCGGGCCACGATGCGTGCGTACGGCTTCTGACGCATGTACTCGCGCCCGTCGCGGCGCTGTTTGGAGGATTCGTGGATAATGTAGCGCGTCGAGAGCGCACCGGTCGTGAGCTGGAGCCGGTCTGTTTTCGGCAGCAGCCACTTGAGGCCATCGGCGTTCTTGAAGGCCGGAAACACAGGTCCCCCGCCACTGCCGTCGAGGATGTTCTTGAACTCGGGCAGCAGCCGGTCGTCCATTCCGCCTTGGTCTGAAGATCCGTAAACAACAACAAGAATGGCGATGGCGCCGACCGTCGCCGCAAGGCAGGTCGAGAGCAGCCAGCGGAAGCGTCCGCCCTGTCGCTGTTCGACGTGATCGATGTCGTAGATATCGCGGAAGAACGCGCTCGACCCGCCACGATAGGCTTCGGGAATGCCACGCACGGGCGCACCCTCAAAGGCGAGGGCGCGCGAATGCGTGCGCTCCAGTTTTCGCCGGCGAGTTAGCACCCCTGACGTCCTCTCCCCCTGGGCTGTCGAGGCCCCAGACTTCAGCAATCCAAGCGCACGGCGCCCCAAACGCGTGGCCCTGAGCCCACTCGTGGCGCGTTCGAACACTGGGACAGCGGACTTTCGATGGCATCGTTAAAGCGCGATGCACGACCTGAATACCATCGTTGTCCGATACGCGAAACGCGAATGCAGCGGTGTGATTAGGTCTGCAAATCGGGGCAGCGGGATGGCGGAAACCTCACGAGATTATCGATCTTGAGGAAATCCTCACCTGGGGAAAGCAATCGCGCGGCCGCCGGGCAGCGGTAACCATTTTTGCCTCTCGGGCGCAAATTTCCGGCGGATGGGTGCTGCGACAAACCGTACGGTCTCGCAAAAAGGGTGCGGCGAAGGCCGGAAACCGATCGATGCAGGCAACATAACTGACTGTTTAAAAACGAAATTTTCTAACATCCCCAGCAACCCTAAGAAAATTTAAAACGGGTGTTGACACCAGCCCTGCGATGTTGTTTAAACGGTCCTCGTTGCGGGGCACACAGTGCTTCGCCGCCCTTCGGGGCATGAACCTCTCGAAACTCTCGGGTTCCAAGCCGGGTTATCTGGCAAGGAGCCTTGTTGTCTCGAAAGCACCGGTGGACAGCCGCCGGACGGGTTCGTGTTCTCGATTTTGCTCTTTGACAATTGAATTTGAAGGAAGGGAAACGCAGACGGCGGGGTCCTG
>CAZPLQ010000015.1:0-2746 GCA_964587445.1 uncultured Hyphomicrobium sp. | reverse complement strand
AGCGCCTCGCCGCCATGGACGACAAGAAGCACATGACCGAATGGGAACGGTCGCTGCCGCCGACGCAAGGCGAACTCCTCGACCAGCAGTACAAGCAGGCACAGATCAACAAGTATAATCGGGAAGCGACCGAAGCCGGGATGGCCTACGGCAAGAACGGCACCACGGTCATGGGCCCGGACGGCAATTATTATGTCGTTCGGTACGGAGCCGACGGAACGGAGCGTATCAATCCGCTGCAGCTTCCTGGATCTCAGCATATGGGCGGACAGCAGCCCGAGCAGACGCCGGTCAACGACGGTGCTGGCCGGTTCGCGGCACCCGGCATTGGCAGTGTGACCCAGCCGCCCGTTCAGTTGACACCCTCGCGTGGCGTCGGCGTCACCGGAGACCTGATGTACAGCAAGGAAACCGGCGCTCCCATCCGCAATGTTGGCGGAAACCTCGCAGAGGCCGAGCGGCAGAAATCTCTCGGCAAGGGGTATGCCGAGGGGCAACTCGCGCTGCCCAAGTCCGCAACCGCGCTCAAGCAGTATCAGGAGCAGGACAAGATCGTCGGGGAGAACATCGATCGCGCGATCAGTCAGGCTAATGGATGGACGACGGGGCTGACAGGCGCAGCAACAAGCGCGATTCCCGGCACGGCGGCGCACAACCTCAAGAACACGCTCAACACCATCAAGGCCAACCTCGGCTTCGACAAGCTGCAGGCATTGCGCGACGCCTCCCCGACCGGCGGCGCGCTCGGTCAGGTGTCCGAGATGGAAAACGTCCTGCTGCAGTCCGTGTGGGGCTCCGTCGAGCAGTCGCAGACGCAAGAGCAGTTGGTCCAGAACCTTAACCGCATCAAAGCTATCCGCCAGCAGTACGCGATCTTGAAGCAGCAAGCATACGACCAGGACGTGGCGCGGTTCGGTGCCGGCGCGGTTCCAAACCCGTCCGCGCCCGGCCCCGAGACGGCACCACCGCAGAATCCCACACCTGACGCCTACAAGAGCAAATACGGGCTCGACTGATGGATGACCTCGATCGCATCAAGCGCAACGTAGCAAAGATGGCGTCTCAGAATGCACCTGAGGCGGACATCGACGGCTACATTGCGTCCGAGGGGGTGACCCTCAACCAGGTGAAGAACCACAAATCATCGATGGGATGGGGCGAGGTCGCAACGACAGCCGTCTCGAATATCCCAGCGAGTGCAGCACGGTTCGGAGGCGCAATCGTCGATGCCGTCGCGCACCCCGTCGATACGGTCAAGACCCTTGCCGATGTGGGCTATGGAGCTGGTTCCAAGGTTGTCGGCGCAGCCGCCAATGCCGTCGGCATCGACATGGATCAGGAGGCCAAGGCCAAACGCGAGGCGTCGTTCGATGCCGTGGCCAACTTCTACGCAGAGCGTTATGGCGGCGTGGAAAATTTCAAGAAGGCGCTGGCGGAGGATCCTGTCGGCGTGGCGGCGGATCTCGGTACAGTCTTATCAGGCGGGTCGTCGCTCGCCTCGCGCATCCCAGGCGTATCGTCTGCCGTCTCAAAAGCCGGGCGCTTGGCAGATAGCGCGGCGGCCGCGACTGGTAAGCTGGAGCAACCGTTGAGAGCGACGGGAAAAGCATCCGCTGCTGTCGCGCGCGGCATTCTAAATCCGGTCGAAGGCGCGGTGAGAGCCACGAGCACCGTTGCCAACAAGATCGGAGCCCCTGTCATTGGTATGATGACAGGTGTCGGCGCCGTACCCGTGCGGGCTGCGGCGAAGGCTGGGTATCAGGGCAACGGTGCATTTCTTGAGGCCATGCGCGGCAACAAGCCCGTCAGCGATAGCATCGACGCCGCGAAATCAGCAGTCAGCCAGCTTCATAACGAGCGCTCGGCGGCCTACAAGGCCAACATGGCGGCCACGAACCCACAGGTTGTTGGTAGCCTTCTTAGCGGGCGCCCCATTGTGCAGGCGATCAACAACGCTAAGGGCAAGGTCTATTTCAATGGCGTTGCGAAGGATGTGGAGGCGGCCAAGGTCGTCGCGGACATCGAGGCGAAATTCGGTGAGTTCTACAACCTCCCGCATCAGCAGTTCCGCACTGTCGAAGGCTTCGATGCGCTGAAGCAGTCGATCGGTGAAATCCGCCAGCGCACGCAGCCTAGGACGCTGGCGCGCAACGTCGCTGATCAAGTCTACAACGAGGTCAAGGCTACGATCGTGCAGCAGGCACCGTCCTATGCCAAGGCCATGCGCGACTATGCGTCAGCTTCCGACAAGATCGACGACATCTCGCGCACGTTCTCGCTCGGTGAGAAGGCGGCGCCCGACACGACGGCCCGCAAGCTGTTGTCCGTCATGCGCGACAACGTCAACACCAACTACGGCAACCGGACGCGCCTCATGGAGGAGCTGGCAACCAAGCAGCCGGATCTGATCCCTGCCATCGCCGGTCACACCATGAGCAGCGGGACGCCACGCGGCCTTCAGGCGCTCGGCGCAACCGGTGCCGGCATCGCGGGGATCACGCACCTGAATCCATACATGATCGCGGCACTTCCGTTCATGTCCCCCCGTCTCATGGGCGAGGCTGCGTACGGCACCGGCAGAGCCGCACGAATGATCGAGTCAATGTCGCGTAAAACTGGTCTCAGCAAGGAGCAGTTGGCCCAGATCCTTCTCGGGACACGCGCAGCCGGTGAGATCGGACAGGCCGCGGAGCGGTGATCACCGCACGCCGCCTCGCACAGTCGCTCATGTACGGCGGCGAGTAGC
>CAZPLQ010000014.1:0-3253 GCA_964587445.1 uncultured Hyphomicrobium sp. | reverse complement strand
GTCGAGGAAATCATTTGGGTCCGCGTTGATGCGGACTTCGTACATGCGGCCGGGAGACGCTTGTTTCAGTTGTCTCCCAGCGTAAGACATAGCTTCACTGTGAATCGCCATGAGCGAATTCAATTCTTCTTGCCCAAGCATAGCCTCCAGGTCATCGTGCGAAGCTGCCATTTTTCGTGCATATTCGATTCTGGGTTCCAGCCTCTTAGCCCACTCTTCCGGCCTATCTGCATAGCCTTCTCGCATGATATTCTTGAGCGTCTGCGACGGCTCCGCAACACGGGCTCCGTCGATATCGTATGCGATCATATCGCGAGCGTGATTTCCCGTAAGTGCCTCTCGATAGCTCTTCGCCACACCCTCGTTATCCGCAAAGTACAGCCCATGCCCGTATGCTTGTGCTCCTTCTCCTGTTCCGATCTTGCTGAGATCGAACTTGTCGAAATCGTGCGGTGAGCCGTGGTAGGCGGTGATGCCTTTCGGCTTCGTCACCATGTCGCTGCCGCCTGAGCCGAGCGCACCGCGCGGAACAGCGCCCGCCATTCGTCCAGCAACTCCCGCCGTCGGCGCCATGGACGCCACGTTCAATCCATCTACGTTTTCCGCTCTTGGCGTTCCGACGTAGTTCCCTGTGTCGTCCACTCTCGGGAGCTGTCGTCCTTGGTGAAACGTCCTCTGCCCGCCTTCCCATGCGTCTTTCAGGAACTGCGGCCACGCAAAGGTCAGGCTCCCGTCATCGTATTGGCCGATGGGGAGCAGCGTCGCGCGGTCGACCAATTCCCTTTCGTCCGTCGTAAGCAACGCCTTCGCCATACGCGATGTATCAGCCTGCGCTGGCATTGAGCTCCCGCTCCGCTGTTTCCGAGATGCTGAGGACCGCCCGCTCGACGATGGCGAACCGGCGCACGAGCTCGTCGAGCGTCTGCGCCATGGTCTGGTTGACCCGCTCCTGATCGATCGTCCGGTCCTCGAGACGCTGGCGCGTTTCCGTGAGCGCGTCCGCAAGCTGGACGAAGATCCCGTAGAGCGGCGAGAGGTCCACGTCGCCACCGTCCGGACGTGCCGGCGGTTCCACGGCGGGGAGCGCCGCGATCTGGCTCCCGCCGTAACTGGTCTCCACATTCACCGGCTTGATGCCCTGGGCCCGCAGAAGAGCCGCGTGGGCGTCTGTGAACGTCGCCGCGCCGACGGGCCCGTACTGGCGCGCGAACTCGTCCAGGGGCACGTTGTGCGAGATCGAGACCTTCATTGGGCCGCCTCGAGGAGAGCCTTTGCAGGCCTCTGCTCCAGCAACCCGGCCCGGACGTTTGCGTCCACCATCTCGTTGCGGAAGGACTCGACGGCGGCGGCCGTCTGCCGCTGCTGCTGAGAGTTTTCCACCAGGAGCAACGGCAACCAATGGTCTGCGCAGTTGTACTGGTCGACAGGCTGGCCTGTGTTCGGGTTCACGCCCGTCAGCTTGACCCACTTCGGACATTTGCACCGCGTCACCATGTCGAAGCACGACTTCTCGAACCCGGTGTGGTGACACATCACCTTCTCATCAGGGAGCATGGCGTCAGTCCTTCGTTGCGATGATCACGTCCACGTAGTGGACGGCGAAGTCCAGGGCAGTGCCGGACCCCGTCGAGCCAGTGACACCGCTCGCAAGGGTGTGCGTATGCGCGCCGTTAGAGCTTGTGGATGTCGTCTGCGGATCACCAAAAAGCGACGATCCCGGCTCAGCTCCTCCGGCTCCGTTTATTCGCTTTTCATACGTGTGCGTATGCGCGCCGTCAGAGCTTGTGGTTAGCGTGCCCGGCCCGTGTGTATGTTCCGGCAGGTTGGCCACCGACAGGGTGCGGGCTGCAAAAACCGTGGAGAATGCCGAGGATCCGCCGTGAGATGCGGATCCGCTGACGACACGGAGGGCTTTGTCGTTGTGGGTCGTATCCTTGGTCCACCCCACGGGGGCGCTGGTTTGGACGAACAGCATCTTGGTCCCGGTCGGGAAGCCGAGGTTCGCCCTCAGGTTGGCGTATGTGCTTGAGCGGTTCGCACTGGCCGAGGTGTCATAGAACGGGAACTCGTCATCGGCCGCGAGCGCGGTTTCCTGCGTGAGATCGGCAGCGTTCCGGGTGTAGCGCGCGTCTCCCGTTTTCCGGTTGAGCGCGTGGGTATCTCCTGCCGCGTCGGCCAGCCCCGTGATCTTCTTGTTGTTCCACGGAATGTCGCTCGAGATGCTCGACTGCCCGTCGCGGGTGATGCAGTTGGAGAGCCCGGCGGCGACGCCGTCGAACTCGTCGTCCATTCGATCACTGCGGATCTTTATACCATTTGTTCTATCAGATGCCCAGTTATATAGGCGCTGAAACGTTCCCGACCCGTTAAAAGACATTTGTATCGCTCGTATATTTATGCCAGTTTCTATTCGCCAACGCAAGCCCAATGGACGATTGAATGGCGCTGCTACCGGGGACAGAGTTTGGCCGCCTCACCGTGCTGGAGAAGGCAGCCAAACGTGGAAAGCACTACACCGCCTACTACAGGTGCCGTTGTATTTGCGGCGCCGAAACTGTGACCCGCGGGACCAGCTTGACTACGGGCAAAACGCGCTCGTGCGGTTGCCTTCACCGGGAGGCCGCCGCTTCACAGCGTGAGATCCTGCGTCGCGCGAACACCAGTCACGGGCTAAGCCGGACCCGAGCGTACGCGGCGTGGACTGCAATGTGGAAGCGGTGCACTGACCCCCGCGTGGCCAGCTATCGCTGGTATGGTCGACGAGGCATTTCCGTTTGCGAGCACTGGCGTGACGTTAGGAACTTCGTGGCTGACATGGGTCAGCCGCCACCTGGATTTACCCTTGATCGCAAGGATTCATCCCGCAACTACGAGCCCGGGAACTGCCAGTGGGCGACGAAGAAGGAACAGTCGAACAATCGAACATCCAACCGCCTTATCCTCTACCGAGGCGAGCGGAAAACCGTCGCCCAGTGGGCCGCGCTCACAGGCATAGGAGAACAACTAATCGCGCGACGGCTCAGAGATGGATGGCCCATCGACGCCATATTCAATAAACCCGTCAGGACGAAGCACTCCATCACACACTGCAAGAACGGGCACGCTTACACGGCCGACAATACCGCTCATTACAATGGCCTTCGGTTCTGCCTAACTTGTAGGCGAGAGCGGAACCGTACCGCCAAGGAGAAAGCGAAGGCTACTCGCCGCCGTACATGAGCGACTGTGCGAGGCGGCGTGCGGTGATCACCGC
>CAZPLQ010000013.1:0-3990 GCA_964587445.1 uncultured Hyphomicrobium sp. | reverse complement strand
AGACCACCCCCTCACCCCAACCCTCTCCCCAAGGGGAGAGGGGACGCAATCAACGGCGCACACTGAAATCCCTCACCTGTCGCTTCGCGACATCCTCTGCCGGGACCCGGGAGAGGAAAGAATGGCTCTGTCTGAGCGCAAAGTGCTCAAAGTGACAAGCTCTGGCGTACTTATTTACTTCCCGCGCGGTTTGGCGCGCGTTGTGGGTGGGGCGCTGGCGGGATCGTCGGGCCAGGGATGTTTCGGGTACTGGCCGCGCATATCGGCCTTCACCGGGGCCCAAGAGCCCGCCCAGAACCCCGGCAAGTCGCGCGTAATCTGAATCGGCCGATGAGCGGGCGAAAGAAGATACAGCGTCAACGGTAGCCGCCCGCGCGCAATGGCGGGGTGCTCCTTGAGGCCGAACACCTCCTGCACGCGGATGTGGAGCGCAGGCGCGCCGGCACCTTCATAGTCGAGCGCATGGCGGTTTCCTGTCGGGGCTTCGAAGTGCGTTGGCGCTTCGCTGTCCAGCCGTTGGCGCAAAGGCCACGGAATAAGTCCATCGAGCGCCGCGGCAAGATCGTCCGCGCCGATGTCCGACAGGCGCTGCTTGCCGTGCAGGAACGGCTGAAGAAACGCACACCCATTGCCGGCCAGCGCCGCATCCGATAGATCCGGCCAATCATCCGGACTTGCCTGCTTGAGGAACGCCACGCGCGCGCGCAACTGTGTCTGAGCCCTGCTCCAGGGAAGACGTTCAACCCCTATCTTGGCGATGCCCTGCGCGAGAACGCTCGCGACATCGTCGTTGGCTGAGAGCGCGCGGGGCTTGGCCTCGAGGGTAATGGCGCCGAGCTTGCGCACGTGCCGGGCACGCACGCTTGCGGATGCTGGATCGAAGACGATTTCGTCACGCGTTTCGATGCGGTCTTTCGCAATCGTTACGACCTCCTCCTCGTTCGTCTGCGCGGCCAGCAGAATGCGCGTCGCGGCGGCCCTGCCCTGCATCTCGGCCACCACCAGGAACGGCGCGCGCGCCAGATGCGAGGCGGGATCGACGCTGCCTGCACGACCGTTGGCAAGCAGGAACTGCCCGGTTGGCGCGCCTCGCGCCTTGGCAATGCGGTCTGGAAAGGCCCACGCGAGAATTGCCGCCGGGGACATCGCCGTCTGGAGCTTTTGATTCGAAGCGTCCCCACTCGCGGCGGCGCTATTCGCCCAACCTTGCGCAAGACGGCGCATATCTTGAGCGCGCCGCGAACGGTCGCGTGCAAAAGCTTCAAGGCGCACAGCCAAGTCGCTGTCATTGCCGCCGATGCCGCGCTCGACAAGCACCGCAGCAATTATGGCGGCGGGTTCTGCTTGCCCCTGCCCGGCCGCAGCCAGGATCATGCGCGCCAGCCGTGGCGGCAAGGGCAAGGCCCGCAGCCTTCGCCCTGTGGCGGTGATGTGACCATCTCCATCCAGAGCGCCAATGGCTGTGAGATCATCACGTGCGGCCTTCAGGAGCCCTTCCGGCGGTGGATCGAGCCAGCTCAATGTGCGGGGATCGTTGGCGCCCCATTCGGCGCAATCAAGCAGCAGACCGGAGAGATCCGCCGATTTGATTTCGGGCTCGGCGAACGCGACGAGACCTTGGGTCTCGGGCTCGTCCCACAGCCGATAGCAGACGCCGGGCTCCGTGCGACCCGCGCGGCCGCGCCGCTGGTCGGCGGAGGCACGTGACACGCGTACCGTTTCGAGCCGCGAGACGCCGACGTCTGGCTCATAGCGCGGCACGCGCGCAAGTCCGCTATCGATGACGACGCGCACACCTTCGATGGTAATGGAGGTTTCCGCGATGGACGTCGCCAGAACGGCCTTGCGCCGCCCTTCAGGCGCAGGCGACACGGCGCGATCCTGAGCCACCGTGTCCAAGGCTCCATAAAGCGGCACGATATCGACTGAAGGATCACGCACCCGGCTGGCAAGGCGCTCTGCCGTCCGCGCGATCTCACCTTGGCCCGGCAGGAAGGCGAGAACGGAACCGGTTTCATCGCGAAGAGCCCGCATGACGGCGTCGGCCATGTCGTCCTCTATACGCATCCCCGAGCGTCCGAGATAACGCGTTTCAATCGGGAAAGCGCGGCCTTCACTGGAAATCACGGGACAACCGCCGAGCAATGAGGCGACGCGCGCACCATCGAGCGTCGCCGACATGACGAGCAGCCGCAAATCGGGCCTCAAGGCCTGCCGCGCGTCGAGCGCGAGGGCGAGGCCAAGATCGGCGTCGAGCGAGCGTTCATGATACTCGTCGAACAGCACCGCGCCGATACCCGACAGTTCCGGATCGTCCAGGATCATGCGCGTGAACACGCCTTCGGTCACGACCTCCACCCGCGTCGCCGCCGATACCCGCGAGGCAAGACGGGCCCGAAGGCCGATGAGCCCACCGAGCTTGCCGCCCGTTTCGCGCGCCATGTAGCCGGCAGCACCGCGCGCCGCAATGCGCCGCGGCTCGAGCACGATGATCTTCTTGTCACCGAGCCACGGAGCATCAAGCAGCGCCAATGGTACGCGCGTGGTTTTGCCCGCGCCCGGTGGCGCCACAAGAACGGCCATACCCCCCTCGTTCAGGGTGGCGCGAACGTCAGGAAGCACCGTATCGACGGGAAGCGGATTGGTTAAGCGCATGATCGTTGTTGGGCTCGGCTGGTTTGGGGCATATCGGGGCAGCCAAGGTATCGCAAGGGCTAATGCCGGCATGGCGCTCTCTCACGGGCGCGCATACCCTGGAAGACGGGAGCGATGTCTGGTATGCGCAGAAGATTAAAGAGCGATTGCTCTCCTATGGCGACTACGAAGCAAGGATCCGCATGAAAGTCTTGGTGACGGGTGCCGCCGGTTTCATCGGTTTTCATACCAGCAGGGCGCTGCTTGAGCGTGGCGATGAGGTCATCGGCATCGACAATCTCAATGCGTATTACGATGTGCATCTCAAGGAAGACCGGCTGGCCCAGCTGCAAGACCGTCCAGGCTTCCGATTCCTCAAGCTCGATATTGCCGACCGCGACGCGATGGCCAAGCTGTTTGGCGATGAGCGGTTCGAGCGTGTCGTGCATCTGGCGGCGCAGGCGGGCGTGCGCTACTCGCTGCAGAACCCGCAGGCTTATGCCGACTCAAACCTGCAAGGCTTTCTCAACATCCTGGAAGGGTGCCGGCACACCCAGGTGCCCCACTGCGTGTTTGCCTCGTCGAGCTCCGTCTATGGCGCCAACACGCAAATGCCATTCTCCGTCTCTCAATCGGTCGATCATCCCATCAGCCTTTACGCCGCGACCAAGAAGGCCAACGAGCTGATGGCGCACACCTACGCGCACCTCTACCGCTTGCCGATGACCGGCTTGCGGTTCTTCACCGTCTACGGTCCGTGGGGAAGGCCGGACATGGCTCCGTTCATCTTCACCGGAAAGATTCTGGCGGGCGAGCCTATCGATGTCTTCAACGAAGGACGCCAGGCGCGGGACTTCACCTATATCGACGATATCGTCGAGGGCGTCGTGCGCACCATGGACAAGATCGCTGAACCTGATGCGGCGTGGTCGGGGGATCATCCCAACCCGGCAACTTCGCGTGCGCCCTACCGGATCTACAATATCGGCAACAGCACGTCCGTCCCCCTCGAATACTTCATCGCACTGATCGAGAAGGAGACGGGCCGCAAGGCGATAAAGAACCTTTTGCCAGCTCAGCCTGGCGACGTGCCAATGACATACGCTGACGTCGACGCACTCGCCCAAGCCGTCGGGTTCAAACCGTCAACCTCCATCGAGGACGGCCTGCACCGCTTCGTGGCGTGGTATCGCGGCTACTACAAGGTTTAGAGTGCTTTGCGATCATACAGAACCGCTCTTTTCCTCTCCCGGGACGGAGAGGATGTCGCGAAGCGACAGGTGAGGGACTTCGGCATGCGACGTTGATTGCGTCCCCTCTCCCCTTGGGGAGAGGGTTGGGGTGAGGGGGTGGTCT
>CAZPLQ010000012.1:0-5474 GCA_964587445.1 uncultured Hyphomicrobium sp. | reverse complement strand
GGTAATGGTCAGCCCGAAACACTGGCCGGCGGTGAATGGAATCCGCCTGGAACGCCGGTTCCGGAAGGATTCCGCGAGAATTTCACGGGCGTTGAAGAGGTTCATGGGCGTAGGTCCTCGGTGGAATTGGCTTGGTACTGAGGGGCTACGCGGGAACTGGAGTGGAACTCGTGCTAGGTTCCGGCCTTTGGGGAGCAATCGAATGTCACGTCGACCACTGCCGCCGCTAGAAGTCGGGACGGCTTACGAAGCAGCGGACTTCGAGAGATTTGAGTATTGTGCTCCGAGGCTTTCCGAAGGAGCACCCACTCTTCGCCTTCATCTGAAAAATGGGACCACACTTGATCTACCCGCATCCGATGCAGACCTGCGCCTCCTCGCGCTGCACCTTTGCGAGGCTTACCCCGGGGCCGTGATCGACCTGTTGAAGTCGCGCGGGTGGGTTTGATCGAGGTCGGCATCTCATCCTCTAGGCGTGTGCTGAACGCTCGGGACGGTCTTCCTGCCGGGGAGACGCTTCGAGCGACTAGGAGGCTCGAAAAGTCCGGCAACATCGTCTTCGGTCAGCTTGAAAATGGCAGGGTCGATCGTCAGCCCATCCCGGGCGGCCATCGCATAAAGCTGTACATGCCAGCCGCCAGGGATGTTGCCCCGGCTAACCCAGTTTGATACCGCCTCCTGGCTGATACCGAACTTCCGCCCTAGGATGCCCGGTCCACCAAGGACTTCGATGAGCTGCTCGATAGTCATGATATCGTACATGGCAATGTGCCTATCACAAAATGTTATGCACTTCAACATCACGATACGTGATTTTACTCCTCCTGTGGTTTCGTCCACATGAGTAAGATCGACCCGCGAGACAGAGGTCAGCTGGCTGTGGACGTTGGGCGCCGATTGACGCTGTTGCGGGATGTCTTGGGCATGACCCAGACGGAGTTCGGCAGGATTTCGGGCGGACTATCTCAATCCCGATACAGCCAGTACGAGACCGGCGAGCGGCTGCTGCCAGTGCCGGTTGCCGTTGCTCTTTCAAGTCAATTGGGGGTGAGCTTGGATTGGCTCTACATGGGCGATCCGAATGCGATGCCGTTGGATCTCTGGCGCAAAATCCAGAAACTTGCTGATGAACGAGACCGCACCTAGACGCCACAGCAACCCCCACGCGCGCCTCACGCACCAGGGCGAAACCTGCCCAGTGATACGAACGGCGTGAGCCTATCTTCGCTCAAGAACATACAGAGAACAATATGTCGCAGGCCAAAAACTGACTTAGGTCTGAAATGAGCGGACGGGGCGCGTCGACACGCCCCCCGGCTCAGAGCCACGCGCTCCATTCCCACGTAAGGCGAATCCGCGCAGAACTGACCGGCCTGTACACTCGTTAACTTGAAAGAGCCCCTTTGCTTCCTATACTCGGGGGCTGTTCAATGGAGTGTTTGCATATGAAACCGCTGCTCTGCTTTGCCCACGGCCAGGGCGACGAGTGGGAAGCGATCTGCCTGGACCTCGACCTTGCGGTTCAGGGCCGCTCATACGAGGAAGTCTACGAGGGACTGAACCAGGCCGTGGGAACCTATATCCAGGACGCGCATAAGGAAAAGCCAGACGTCGCCCGTAAGCTGCTGCGCCGCAAGGCCCCTTGGCATGTCCGAGCTGGCTATATTGGAAGCTTCGTTCTCAGCACGCTACTTTCGCGCGATACGGAGCAGAGACACGGATACACTCTGCCCTGCGCTGCGTGAAATTCCGCGACGTCGTCGACATCCTCGAACGCCTTGGCGTTCGCCAGCCGAACCAAATCGACATTGGGAGCCCGAGGCAAAGCCTGCGCATGTCGCAAGCTTGCGTCGCCCCTGCACTTGCGATGCTCTACCTCGAGCCCTCGCTTCTGATCCGGAAAGCGCCTCGCGCACTCGGCTAACTCAACCGCATACTGCTCGTCAGCGGTTTTTTGCAGCGCTTGAAGCTGCGCCTGCTGCGCCAAGCCACAGCCCGACAAGAACACTGCGACGGCGATTGCTGCTCTGCGCATCGATTCCCCCTCTCTCAACCTACGGTTAGCCGACACCCAACACCGGCCTCCGTCAACGGGTAGCGCGCGGATTCACGCGTCCCGCCCACTGCGACGCCATCCACAATAAATCACAGTTTGTTATTTTTACGCTTGAACGTATCACGATTTGTGATATTCATAACTCCATCACCGGGGGCGCTTCGAACCTTCTCCCGCAGCGCAAAGGGTGATCCCGGTGGACGGCCTGCACTTTCTCCTCCCAGGCGTTCCCTCGTCCACCGGGACCTTTCAACCAGCTTGGAGATCAACATGATCCGCACCGCAGCACTCGCCGCCCTGATGCTCGGCATCGCGCCGCTCGCCGCCAACGCACAGACCGCGTGCACCACCTCGACGCCCGTTGACCTGCCGATCCTGCAAGCCGCCATCGACGGCATCTCCAACGGAGGCGCCAACGACGGCTCCTACAGCTTCGCCGGCACGGCGGAGTGCCCGACGACGCCGGTCCCGCAGTTCGACGCTTCCGACGCCCTCGCCCTTTCCGCTGCGCTCTCAACGCCGGTCTGGCTCGGCGACAAGGAAAACTTCGCGGTCTCCGGCGGTCTCGGCTTCACCGATGGCGCGGCTGCAGTCGGCGCAACGGGTGTCGTGCGCATCAACCAGAGCCTCTCCGCCTTCGCCGGCGGCGCGGTCAGCACCGATAACAGCGACGTTTGGGCAGGCCGCGCGGGTCTTCGCGTCGGCTGGTGAACTCCCGGTGCGGGGAGTGTGGGGGCGGGGAGAGCGCCGAGGGGCAAAGAAGGCGCTCTCCCCCATCAAACAGAAAGGATCACGCCATGCGAATTGAATTCGAGATGCCCTGCTTCACCGAGATCGGCCTGCAGAAGGTCGAGACCCACGTCATGACCTGCGCCGTCGAGATCGAGCCCGACGAGGAAGCCGGCGACGGCACCTACTACATCGCCCGCGTTGCCCTCGAAGGGCAGGTCCGCGGCGACCGGCTCAGGTTCCACGCCGTGTCCGAGCGCAATCCGCTCCACGCGAAGATCGCCACCTACGCCTACACCTACTGCCACGACGAGCTCGAGGACCTGTGGGCCGACTATCTCGCGGATCACCCGCGCGAGCGCAGGCTTCGCGGCAACGACGAGCTGCGCACGCACGGAGGATCGCTGTGACGTGGCTCCTCTGCCTCCTCGGTTGGCACGCCTGGGACTACGGCGTGCCGGACCGGCGCCGCTGCATCCGCTGCGGCCAACGCGAGTACCGCGAGGACGGCTGCTGGATGATCTCACCGGATTAGTTGCGTCAGTTGCGTTGCGTTTGGCTCAACCGGTGTCCGGGGGGACCTCATGACAATGAGCCTGAGAGAAGCCGTGTTCATTGCGGCCGTGAGTGCCGTCGGTTCGACGGGTGTTGGTGTCCTGCTCGCCGCGCTCGTGATGATGACGGCGGGTTAGTCGAGTTCCCCGCGGATAGGTGTGGGCCCTCTCCGCCGAAAAGCTTCGGCTCTTGATCCGGTCGAAGCCTGCCGCGGGGTCAGTTCTCAGGAGAACGCATGTTCCTAACCGATATCGGCGCCCTGATCGGCGTTTTCCTCTTCCTCATCGGCCTCTACGGCAAGTCAAAACAGAAAGGTTTCAGATGGTCATCGATCTTCACGCCGAGCGCGAACGCCGGAAGCTCGAGCAGCACCGCCCCTCGCTCGCCCACGAGCTCATCGAGGCCATGACGGCCTATGCGGTCGTCGTCGCGTCGCTCGTTTTCGTCGGCTTCATCATTTTCATGCAGGGGTGAGCGGTGGCCGACATCAAGCGCAATCTAGAATTGGAAGCCGAGGCGGCGCGTTCGCTCCTCCTCAATATTCGCGCGATCGTTGCCGACGACGAGGAGGCGACGGTTGACGCCATCGAAGGCGAGACGAACCTGCTTGAGGCCATCGGCTTCGCCGTCGATCGCGTTTCCGAGCTTGAAGCTTTCTCCGAGGCCACGAAAGGGCGGCTCGACGCCCTCAAGGCGCGCCGCGACCGCTTCGAGCGCCAGGCCGAGAACATCCGCACCGCGCTCCTCGTCGCCCTCGGCACGATCGGCATGAAGAAGATCGAGCTGGCCCAGGCCACGCTCGCATGCCGCCAGGTGCCGCCGAAGGCGAGCATCACCGCCGAAGCCGACATCCCGCCGCAGTTCTGGAAGCCGCAGCCGCCGAAGCTCGATCTCAAGAGCATAACCGAGGCGCTCAAGGCGCAGACGGCGGTTCCCGGCGCGACGCTGACCAACGGCGGCGAAACGATTTCCATACGGTTCAAGTGAGGACGCCATGACCGAACTCGTACAGTGGCAAGGCAAGCAACTCGACCTCATCCGCCGCACGGTCGCCAAGGATTGCGACAGAGACAGCAAGGGCACGGACCTGCACCTTGGTGAGTTCGATCTGTTCATCGAGAACTGCAAGGCGTTGAAGCTGTCACCTTTGCGGCGGCAAATCTACGCGTTCGTCTTTCACAAGGACGATCCGGCGAAGCGCCAGCTCACAATCGTCACGTCGATCAACGGCTATCGCTCAATCGCGGAGCGCACTGGAAACTACCGCCCGGGCCCGACGGAAACGGTGCTTTCCAACAGCGCCGCCGACGCTCTCACGAACCCGATCGGCATCAGCCACGCGACAGCGACCGTTTACAAGTTCTCCCACGGCGCGTGGCACGAGGTAACGGAGACCGCCTATTGGTCCGAGTTCGCGCCGATCAAAGAGATTTGGGAAAACCGCCAGCCGACGGGACGGCATCATCTCGACCCGAAGAAAGACAACTGGCGCCGCATGCCTCGCGTCATGCTGGAAAAATGCGCCGAAGCGAAGGCTCTGCGCCGCGCGTGGCCGGATGACTTTGCCGGCGTCTACACCGAAGACGAAATGGATCGGGCGCATACGATCGACCTCACGGCAACCGAACTCGCTGATGAAGCGGCGGCCGAAGCAAAAATGGCTCTCGTCGGCGGCAAGGATGCCCTGACCGTCATGTGGGATCACGGCGCGCGGCTTGAACTCGTGCCAGCCGGGCGGTTCTGCGACGCGGCGCTCGCCTGGGCGAAGGCCAACGACCGGACCTCGACCGAGATCGACATCTGGTGGAACACGAACCTCCCGGCCCGCACCGCCTACAAGGCGCGCCATGGCGCTGAGTACCTCGAATTCCAAAAGGAATGGCAGGCCGTCAAGAACCGTGTCGAGAGCGAGGAAGCCAATCAGGACACGCCCGCTTTGGAGGCTGCGGAATGAGCACCATCCGCACCGCCACCAACGTCATTCGTGCCTTCCCGGCCTTGGTCGAGAACGTCCGCCAGCGCATCGACCCGCTCGACATCGAGCTCTCGGTGATCAAGGCCATCAACTGGGAGCTCAATCGCCTCCCGGACAACGCCAGCGTCGTCCGTTGCATGATGTTCCTGATGCAACAGA
>CAZPLQ010000011.1:0-77618 GCA_964587445.1 uncultured Hyphomicrobium sp. | reverse complement strand
GGGAACGAGCCCATGTCGCACGAGCCCTGCACGTTGTTCTGGCCGCGCAGCGGATTGACGCCCACGCCTTCGCGCCCGATGTTGCCGGTCGCCATGGCTATATTGGCCAGGGCCATGACCATCGTGGAGCCCTGCGAATGCTCGGTGACACCCAGGCCATAGTAGATGGCCGCGTTGCCGCCCGTAGCATAGAGGCGCGCGGCTTCGCGCACGTCCTGAGCGGGGACGCCGGTGATCTTTTCCAGGGCCTCCGGAGAATTCTCGGGCCGCTTGATGAACTCCTCCCAGCGGAAGAAGTCGCCCTTCTCGCAGCGGCGCGCCACGAACTTGCGGTCGATCAGGTTCTCGCTGGCGATGACGTGGCCGATCGCGTTCATGATCGCGACGTTGGTGGAGGGGCGGAGCTGGAGGTGGTAGTGCGCTTTGACGTGCGGACCCTTGACCAAGTCGATGCGGCGCGGATCGATGACGATCAGCTTGGCGCCCTCGCGGATGCGTTTCTTCATGCGCGAACCAAACACCGGATGGGCATCGGTCGGGTTGGCGCCGATGACCAAGATGACATCGGCCTTGTCGACGCTCTTGAAATCCTGGGTGCCGGCCGATTCACCGAACGTCTGCTTCAGTCCGTAGCCGGTGGGCGAGTGGCAGACGCGTGCGCAGGTGTCGATGTTGTTGGTGTTGAAAGCCGCGCGGATCATGCGCTGCACCACGTAGACTTCCTCGTTCGTGGTGCGCGAAGAGGTAATGCCGCCGATCGAACCCTTGCCGTACTTTTCCTGCGTCTCCTTGAAGCGGCGGGCGGCGTACGAGATCGCCTCGTCCCACGACACCACCTGCCAGGGATCGGAGACCCTCTCGCGCACCATGGGCGTCAGGATGCGGTCCTTGTGGGTGGCATAACCGAACGCGAAACGGCCCTTGACGCAGGAATGGCCCTCGTTGGCGCCGCCGTCCTTGTAGGGCATCATG
Organism: uncultured Hyphomicrobium sp.; assembly: GCA_964587445.1. Taxonomy (GTDB): domain Bacteria; phylum Pseudomonadota; class Alphaproteobacteria; order Rhizobiales; family Hyphomicrobiaceae; genus Hyphomicrobium_B. The sequence goes on along the minus strand of CAZPLQ010000011.1, from coordinate 76,646 downwards.
CGCACGACTTCTTCGCCCTGCATCTCGGCCTTGAACGCGCAGCCGACGCCACAGTAGGCGCAGGTGGTTACGATGGAATGCTCAGGCTGACCCTGCTCGATGACCGAGTTCTCGATCAACGTCGCGGTCGGGCAGGCTTGCACGCAGGCGCCGCACGAGACGCATTCGGAAGCGAGGAACTCTTCATCCATGCCCGCCGAGACGTGCGAGGCAAAACCACGTCCGTCGATGGTAAGCGCGAAGGTGCCCTGGACTTCCTCGCAGGCGCGCACGCAGCGCGAGCACACGATGCACTTGGAGGGGTCGAAGGTGAAATAGGGGTTGGACGTATCCTTCGGCTTGAACCGGTCGTTCACGCTGCCATCGGCGCGTTTGGCGAAGACGTGGTTCTCGCCGTCGAAGCCATAGCGCACCTCGCGCAGGCCAACCGCGCCGGCCATGTCCTGCAGTTCGCAGTCGCCGTTGGCCGCGCAGGTCAGGCAGTCGAGCGGGTGGTCGGAGATGTACAACTCCATCACGCCCTTGCGCAGTTTTGCGAGGCGCTGGTTCTGCGTGATCACCTTGATGCCGGGTGCAACCGGCGTGGTGCAGGAGGCGGGCGTTCCCCTGCGGCCTTCGATCTCGACGAGACAGAGACGGCAGGAGCCGAATGGCTCGATGTTGTCGGTGGCGCAGAGCTTGGGCACCTGGATGCCCAGCTGCATGGCCGCATTCATGATTGACGTGCCCTCGGGCACCGTGATTTCACGGCCGTCGATTTCGAGCGTCACCATGGTATGGGATTCGACGTGCGGGGTGCCGTAGTCGATCTCCTTGATGAGCGTCATCGGCTTCACGTGGGTGTTCATGGTATCCATCCTCGCAGTCTTGCGATGAACCAGTTATTCGGCGGCTTCGGCGACGGGATTTGTCGGTGTCCGGTTGAAATCCTCGGGGAAGCCTTTTACCGCGCTCATGACAGGCATCGGCGTCAACCCGCCCATGGCGCAAAGAGATCCATCTGTCATGGTAACACACAGATCTTCGAGCAGTTCTAAATTCTTTGCCCGGTCAGCCCCGGCGATGATCTTGTCGAGGACCTCAACGCCGCGCTGGGAGCCGATACGGCAAGGGGTGCATTTTCCGCAGCTCTCGATGGCACAAAATTCCATGGCGAAACGCGCCATCTTAGCCATGTCGACGGTGTCGTCGAACACGACGAGCCCGCCATGGCCCACCATGGCGTCGATCTTGACGAACTCCTCGTAATCCATGGGCACGTCGAGCTTTTCGACCGTGAGATAGGCGCCCAGCGGGCCTCCGACCTGGACCGCGCGCACCGGGCGGCCCGAAGCGGTACCTCCGCCCCACTTCTCAATCAGCTCGCGCGTGGTGACGCCGAATGCCTTTTCGACAAGGCCGCCTTGCTTGATGTTGCCGGCGAGCTGGAAAGCGAGTGTGCCACGCGAGCGGCCGACGCCGTAATTCTTATAGAACTCTCCGCCCTTGGCGATGATGATCGGGACGGCGGCGAAGCTCATGACATTGTTGATGATCGTGGGCTTGCCGAACAGGCCCTCTATGGCGGGGATCGGCGGCTTGTAGCGGACAAGTCCGCGCTTGCCTTCGATGCTTTCCAGCATCGATGTTTCCTCACCGCAGATATATGCCCCGGCGCCGCGGCGCACGAACAGATCGAAGCTGTAGCCCGAACCCTGGATGTTCTGTCCCAGGAAATTCGCGTTCTTGGCGATCTCGATCGCGTCCTTGAGCGCGTTGATGGCATGGGGATATTCGGAGCGGACGTAGATGTATCCCTTTGTCGCTCCCCCTGCGATCGCAGCGATGGTCATGCCCTCGATGAGGCAGAAGGGGTCGCCTTCCATCAGCATGCGGTCTGCGAATGTGCCGCTGTCGCCTTCGTCCGCATTGCATGCCACGTACTTCTGATCGGCCGCCAGATCGTGCACCGTCTTCCATTTGATGCCGGTGGGAAAGCCCGCGCCGCCGCGTCCGCGCAAGCCCGACGCTGTGACCTCCGTCACGATATCGATGGGCTTTATTGCGATGGCTTTGAGGAGACCTTCGAAGCCCCCGTGCTTGCGATAATCCTCGATGGAGAGCGGATCGGTGATGCCGCACCGCGCGAAGGTCAGCCGCTCCTGCATCTTGAAATACGGGATCTCTTTTGTAGCGCCGCGATAGTGCTTGTGCGCGCCGCCTTCGAGGAAATTGGCTCTGAAGAGATCGGCGACGTCGCCCGGACTCACAGGACCGTAGGCGACGCGGCCGCTGGGGGTTTCGACTTCGACCAGCGGCTCCAGAAACAGCATGCCGCGCGAGCCGTTGCGAACGATCCTGACATCCTTCTTCTGCTTGACGGCCTCGGTTGCGATGGCGGCGGCGACCTCGTCGGCGCCAACCGAAAGGGCCGCAGCGTCGCGTGGGACGTAAACGGTGATCATTGGGCGGTCTCCTTATCGAGAGAACCGACGATCTCGTCGAAGCGCTTGGCATCGACCCTACCGTAAAGATTCTCACCGATCATGACGGCTGGCGAGAGGGCGCAATTGCCCAGGCAATAGACGGCCTCAATGGTGAACTTGCCATCGCTCGACGTTTCGCCAATCCTGGTAGAAAGCTTGTGCTCGGCATGGTTGCACAACGCGTCAGTGCCCATGGATTGGCAGGCTTCCGCGCGGCAGATCTTGATGACGTGCCGGCCGACCGGCGCACGATGGAAGTCGTGATAAAATGTAATGACGCCATAGACTTCGGCGCGCGATAGGTTCAGTGCGTTGGCGATGATAGGCAAAGTCGTTTCGGGAACGTGCCCCAGTTCGTGCTGGAGCGAGTGCAGAATTTCCAGAAGCTCATCGGGACGATTGCCGTGATGTGCACAAATGGCGAGCGCGCGTGCTTCGCTTACTGGGCGCGCGGCGTCGGATTCCTCGGCTGGTGCTTTGATGCTGCCATCTTTGGGACGTGACGTGCTCTTGGCCATGAAATGCCGTTAGCCCCGTGGTCGAGGCCCCTTGTTGATCGATTGCTCTTAATGTGGGTGTTCGCCGAGTTGTCCGAAAGTCGCCCATGCGAAAGCGCCACTCAAATCGTTATTGTCGATTTTATCATCGACAGCAACAATGCTGCAGCGCAGCAACTGCGGAATTGGTCGAAGTTGGTTGAGAGTGATTTTGATCTCCATTGGCCGCTGCACAAGTTCAGTAGATCGGCAAAGGGTGGCTTGGGGGATCGGTCCCCGCAGGCTGGGGCCGGAATGTCCGCCCGGCCTCCATGAGAACGCCTATAAGGGGGGAAAGAGGAGCTCTCTTCACGGCGACTAGGCCAACATTGTGAACCACTTCGGGATCTTTCAAGGGAATCGCCTTGATGCCCGAATGAGGACCCAGGATGCCCAGGATGTAGTCCGGCATGATGCTCGCGAGCCCCATGAGACGTACATTGGCGCATAAGTTAATGACGGAGTTCGTTTCGAGCTCAGGCGTGGGCCGGCAATCGGCTCCGCGGAACGCCCGGTCTATGATGCGCCGGTTCTGCATGTTGCTGGTCAGGAGGCAGAGCCGCTCGCGTGCGGCTTCCTGCCACGTCACTGCTTCGCGACTGGCGAGCGGATGAGCCTCGGTCACGAACAGGCAATAACGCTCTCTATATAATGGAGAGGCCAGACGCTCGTCGATGGGCTCATTGTCGAGATACGTGATCCCGACGTCGATCGCGAAATCGTCCAGAGCGCGCAGGATCTCCTCCGAACTCATCGACATTACGGTGAAGTCGATACCCGGATGGGCTTCGCGGACCTCCTTGGTCAGGAACGGTATCATCGGCAACGCGGAGGGGATACCTCCCAGGATGAGCCGCCCGGTAAGCCCTGCGTCACGGTCCGTCAGGTGCGCAAGCTCCTGCTGCATGGACTGCCAGTTGTTCAAGATGAGTTGCGCCCACTTGAGCACCCGTTCGCCTTCGGGGGTGAGACCCTGGTAGCGCTGGGAGCGCTCCACAATCGGCACCCCGAGTTCCAACTCGAGCTGACGGATGCGGCCCGACAATGTGGGCTGGGTCACATGGCAGGCGCCTGCCGCCCGCGTGAAGTGCTTCTCGCGTGCCAATGCAACCAGGTACTGAAGTTGCCGGATGTCCATGGTTGCTATCCGGGAGCCTCGTTAGAGTCGTTCGGTTTTTTTGATGGAATCGCGGAACGCCTTTAGGCTTTTGTTTTGTCGTGCTTCTTATCGGAAAACCGGTTCCACTTTTTCGCAAAGCACTCTAGGCACAATCATCCCGCGTTGCGCGGCCAAACGTAAACCGGACGGCAAAAATTTTGCGCCAATCGCTTTCGGCTGGATGATGTCAACCGGAGACGTCAACCTTGGTCCGGGCGGAGTCTTCCGGCTTCCCGGGTAGGCTCGCCGCCTGCTTTTCCAGTGCTTCGGCAACTCTTTCAAAGGCCGTCTTGATCTCAACGACGAGGGCAATGGCTTCGGCCTTGGAACCTGCCAAGGCCCTCTGTTCGAGATCCCGGCAGAGGCTGGCCAGTTTCACTGCGCCAAGATTGGCGCTGGACGACTTCAACGCGTGTGCCAGCATGGAGAGCCTGCTCAAGTCGGCATCATCGCGCGCCTGCTCCAAGCCCGCGAGAGCATCGGGCGCATAGGCGAGAAACGTCTTGATGAGCCTGGCGAGAAGATCCGGCCGTCCCGCCTTCAAGGCGCCGATCATACCCTCGTCGATCACGGTCTCTTCACGGGCGTGCGCCAGGGCGGAGGTGGGAGCATCCAGGCACGCTTCCCCGCGGGCGGGCGGGGCGGTTTCATCCAAGGCGGGTCTTTTATCCTGCGGCTTGGTCTTCGGCCGAACGGGAAGCCAGCGCGACAGCGTGTCGACGAGCGTCTCCTCGCTGTAGGGCTTGGAGATATAGTCGTCCATGCCGACCGCAAGGCAACGCGCGCGGTCTTCCGGGAAGGCGTTGGCCGTCACCGCGATGACGGGTGTGCGGATCAGCGCCTGCTCATGCTCGATCTCGCGCATTTTGCGGACCGCCGCAATGCCGTCCATGATCGGCATCTGGCAATCCATCAGGATGACGTCGAAACGCGCGTCCTGGAACTGGGCAAGAGCTTCCAGGCCGTTGCAGGCGACCGAGACCCGGCAACCGGCCGCGGTCAGCAATTCGCGCGCGACCTCTATGTTGACGGGATTGTCTTCGGCCAAGAGAACCTTGGCGTGGAACCGGCGCAACGGTGTGCTGCCGCCCCCGGCCGCCGGGCCTCGTGCGTCGTCCTCATCGCCGCGGGCGCTATCTTCGCCTGCGCCGAGCCGGCGTGCCCGCCAGCCGTCGTGGCGGCATCCAGAGATGGCGCGCGCGGCCGCGTCAAGCAGCTCGTGGCGGCGAATGGGTTTGGTCAAGATCAGCTCCACGCCCGCCTGGCGCACGCTGGCGAGGTCTCCCTGCCAACTCAGCGAGCTTGCAAGAATGATCTTGAGGGTCGCCAAGGTGTCGTCGGCCTTGACGCGTGTTGCGAATTCCAGGCCGTTCTCCTGCGGCATCATCATGTCCACGACGGCGGCATGGAAAGGCGTCTTTGCCTCTGACGCTTCCACAAGCAGCGGCCACGCGTCGGCTGTGTTGGCGGCCAGAACGACGATTGCGCCGCAGCCGGACAGGTAGCTCGCCATGATCTCGCGATTGGTTTCGCGATCGTCGATCACGAGGATGCGCGCCTTTTCCAACACGCTCAGGTCGAGGTCATCGCCCAAGGCGCCCGATGGGCCTGCATCGAGGTCCAATTCAAAGTAGACTCGCGTACCCTTGCCCAATTCGCTGTCGAGATCGATGGTCCCGCCCATCAACGCAACGAGATGGCGCGAAATCGACAAGCCAAGTCCCGTGCCGCCGAACCGGCGGTTGATGGACGTCTCAGCCTGCGTAAACGGCTGGAACAGTTTCTCACGCACGCTCGCGTCGATGCCGATCCCGGTGTCGCGCACTTCAAAAAGCATTCGTGCCATGTTGCCTTCCCCGCCCGAGCGGGTGACGCGGACGGCGATCTCGCCATCCCTCGTGAACTTGAGCGCATTGCCGATGAGATTGAGAAGAACCTGCTTCAATCGCCCGCTGTCGCCCATTACCGTATGGGGTAGGTCGCGCGCCACGTAGATCGTCAGATCCAGTCCCTTTGCCTGCGCCTGGCCTGCGAACAGATCCGCGCAGCGCTCGATTGCCTCACGCAAGGCGAATTCGTGGCGGTCGAGTTCCAGTTTGCCGGATTCGATGCGTGACAGATCGAGGATGTCGTTGATGATGGTGAGCAGCGCGCGTGCGGAATCGTTGATCGTGCGCACGAGCTTGCGCTGGCGCGCGTCAAGTGCGGTGCGCATCAACAGGTCGGTCATGCCGAACACGCCGTTCATGGGCGTGCGGATTTCGTGACTCATATTGGCGAGGAACTGGGACTTGGCTTCCGTCGACGCCTTGGCCTCCTCGACGGCATGCTCGAGAGACACCAGATTGCGCTGGTTCTCCTCGATGGCCTCCTGGTAGGCCGCATTAGTTTTCTGGAGCCGCTCGATCGTCGTTTCCAGGTCGCGTGCCAGGTCGGCGTTGGCAAACCGCAGTGTCATGGATTCGCGTGCCGCCCTGGCATTTCGGCGCGAGGCCATGCCCATCCCCATCACGAACACAGCGGACATGATGGACATGGCGAATGTCATCGGCGTGCCTTCAAGCGCTAGGCGCATCATGTAGGGTGTGATCGCAACCAACACGTAGATGCGGTAGATCCTGTCGTCGGACGCCATCGTGCCCGAGGCACCTGCCGCGATGCCGGCAAGGACAAAACCGATGTACGCCTGATGCTGCGTGCTGCCGGCGGGGAAGAGTGCAACGCCCGCAATACCCCACAGTGCGGCCGTCACGGCCGCTGTGTGGAAGAAGTACGCGCGCCACTTGGCGATATCGATGCCTTGTGCGCCCTCCGAACGAAAGCCCAGGACGAGTGCGTATCTGACCGCACTGACACTGAACATGAGGAAGAGCCAGGCCGTCAGCGTGGCCACGTCCACGACGTCCGCCAGGATCCAGACGAGCAGCGCGCTGTTGACGACGGAAGCGAGCAATCCGTGGGGAAGCTGCTTGTAGAGCAGCGCGACCGTCGCGCGCGATACGGCAGAATCGACGGACGTCGACGTATTGGGCTTGATGCCGAGATGCTCCCAAAAGGCGTCGCTGACAGTGGATCGCGTGGTCACGGGACCCTCGCGCGGATTTTGTCGGCAAGGAACTGAGGAAGCGTCGGTGCGCCGCCGCTCGGCGGCATGACGAGCATGGTTGCCGGAGCATCGGACGCGCCGGTCTCTGCGCGGGCGAAACGGACGCGCGGGTCCTGCGCCAGCGCTGCACTGATATCGGCCAGCCGCTGCTGCTCTTCGCTCTCGCTCGTCAGGGCGGGATCGGCCCGGCCCGCAAGCGGCTTTATGCGCGCCGCAGGAAGATTGATATAGACGATATTCGTGCCCTTGCCGTCCGATTGAACGTCGAGGCTTCCCTGGTGGGCTTCGACGAGCACCTTGGCGATTTTGACGCCGACGTCGCGCGTTTGAGTGCCGGCATGGACCCCATTCATGCCCTCGCCAGCGCAGCTTTTGATTTCCGCGATGATGCTGGCCGAAATAGGCGGACCATGATCGGCAGCCGCTATCTTTAATCCGCCGTCGTCGCCGAGCCAGGCGCGCACGCCCACTTGCGAGTTATGCGGCGCAAGGCGGATCGCATTGGCGATAATCGCTCTGACGGCCTGGATGAACAAGACGCGGTCGCCCTGAAATGCAATGTGCCGGGGAACGTCGAGAAAGGGCTCGACGCGGACGTGGCGGCGGCCGGCTTCCTCGCTGATGGACAAAAGAACGTCCTTGATCGTCTCGTGAAGCACGATCGTCTCGGTCTTGATGTCGAGCTGTTCGCTCAAGGCGTTGCCGAGATCCATCAGCTTCAAGAACGAGCTGTTGAGTTTGTGAGCCGCGTTGCCCATGTCGACCACCAACTCGCGGTAGTTGGGAGGTGTGAGTGGGCCATAGACCTCGCGCCGGATCAATTCGGCGAAGCCGTAGATGGTCTTTATCGGCATCTGGAATTCGCGCGCCAGGGCGCCGAGCATCTGGCCCTTGAGGTCGCTCAGGAAGGCGGCGGCTTGGGTTGCTTCGCGCAACTGGTTTTCAAGTTGCCCCGAGCGCAATATGAACTGCATATGATGGGTGAATAAGAGCCAATTGAGCGGTTTCGTGAGAAAAGACGTGGCGCCCGCCTCATAGGCCCGCTGGACGGCGGAGGTGTCATCGTGTCCGGTAATCACGACAATGGGTGTGTTTACGTTGGGGCCCTGCGCGCGCGCCGCGGTGATGACGGCGATGCCGTCCGCCCCAGGCATCGTCAGGTCGACGGCGGCGGCGTGAAATGCCTGCGCCGACAAGGCGGCGATGGCCTTCTCACCATCGGCAGCAGCCGTGACCTCGTAGCCCGCCTGCTCGAGCGCCTCCTTGCCCACCTCCCGATAAACAGGGTCGTCATCGGCAATTAGAATTCTCGTTTTTAAATTTTTCACGATCGTTTCCGATTTCTTACCCGCAGCAATTCAAATTGCAGAATTCATATATATGGGCAGGTATTTTCTTTTGTATTAAGTAGCGTGCCAATCTCCAGGCTTATCGATTGCCGGATGGCGTCGCGCAAAATATGAAAAGGGCGGCAAGAAATTGCCGCCCTTCGGACACGCAGGTCGTCAAGACTTGGAGTGCGAATTGGCGCCGCTCACCGCCTAATAGCGCTCTGCCATCTCTGCATCGAAGATGTGACTGGAGAGGGTCTTGCCCCGTCGCGAAGCGAGATAGAGCGCGAGCGCGGCGATGTCGGGCTCGCTCTTCAGGGCCGCGCCCGATTGCGCCACGACGTCGGTGCGCGGAGCAATGCAGTTGATGCGAACGGATTGATCTGCCCACTGGCCCGCTTCTCCGCGGGTCATGGCGGCAAGTGCCGTGCGTGCGAAGCCGGCGATCGCGGCTTCGCGTGGGCTTTCGGGTGCCGGCATGGTCAGGACATTCAGAATTGAGCCTTCGGCAAAAACGACGCGCATGCGATTGGCGCACACCCGGGTGATGTGGGTGAGCGGCGTGAGTTTTGCGCTGATGAGACGTTCCACGTCATCTTCGCTGGATACCAGGCGCATTTCCTCGCGCGTGATGGTCTGCAGGTTGACGACGGTGTCGAGGCCCCCGAAAGCCTGCTGGCATCCTTGGGCGAAGCGGATTGCCGGATCGGCGGATCGGATCGGGTCTGTATAGAGCTTGAGCTCGGCGGCGCTTTGAGAGAGCAACGCGACCAGCGCGGTCATGTCTGGAGTGAGGTCGTTCGTCTGCACCACGAGCCGGCATCTCACGTCCGCAAACGCCCGCGCAACATCCACGCCAATATCACGGGCAAGACCAGTGACAAGCACGCGTGTGCCGGCCAACTCACGCAGTATTTCACCCTCAGGACTATTCCCGATCACGCCCATGTACATGCCGCCAATCCCTCCCGACGCGCTGAAAATGACCCGACACGTCAAGGGACAATCGGGTGTCACGATAGCACGCTGATTCGCCTAACGGTCTCTAAACAGCGCTCCGATTCGGGTGGAGCTCCGGCCCGCGTGCGGCGGCAATGGGGCAGCTGTGGATTGTATTATCGCGCGTCCAGATGCGCCGCGTTCTCAAGCAGGTAAGCCCTGGGGAAGGGTGGTTGCCCGTGAAGGCTGCATCCGGTTCCCGGATCCCCCAAGAATTATGCTCTCCGAGGATTGATACGATCCAGAGTGTTGCAAAAAGGCGCGCCGCCGGCCGGCAATCGCGACCTCGGGTCCAATGCGGCGGTGAATTCTGGTGAAAGACTGGCTTGTCCGATTGCGCCCGGTGGGCCCGGAACCGATCCTCGGAACAAGAGAATCAAATTTATGGGTCACTGGCCGTTATGACCACTGTATCAAATCAGCACTCGGGCAAGATCGGGCGGCCGCCGGCGGATGCGGGAGGCGACGACGCTGTTCGCGGCGCCGGCCAGTTTGGGGCTCAGGCTGGGGCCGCTGGCATCGCATCTCCCGCCGCGCCTGATCAAGCTCTGCAGAGCAGCGAGACGCGGGAGCGCATCGTGGTTGCGATGATGGCTCTGGTGGCTATTGCCGTTGGCGGCGTGGTGCATGTGCATTTTGGCTACTCCATCCCAGGATCCGCGATGGCTGGCTTGCTGGCATTCGCGATCTTCATGGCGCTCAATGGGCTCCTCATCCGGTCGGCAGAAATTACGCGCTTGAGTAACGAGGTTGCGCGGCTTGAACACGAGATGGCGCGGATCAAGACGCAAGGCGCTGGTACAGGCGTGGGGCCGGCCCATCGGACTGGGCATCAGGGAACGCTTGGCGAAGGGCGCAACATTTGGACGCCACCCAAGTCTGCCGAGGGCAGCGATATCCGGACTATGGCACGCGCCGAGTCGCGCAAGGCAGGCCAGCAGCAAGCTGGCGGACAAGCAGCGCCGGCGGCTCAGCCCCCGGCCTGCCCGCCAACAAGCTCCGGCGCGCCTGCGCAGGGGGGACAGCCGGTTAGCACCGCCGATGGTCAGCCCGCCCAGCGTCACACGGCGCAAACTCACCACAGCGGCCAGCATGGCGCGAGCGCGGGCCGGGTGGCTCCACAAGCCGCCCCAGCCGCTGCCGAACCCGATGATCTGCCGCAGTCGCCGATAACGCCGGATGCGCGCTGGGCCCCATCGCAGATCGCCCGCAACCCCCGGCTTACGCCGGTGCAGGCGGCGGTTCAGGGTGGCAATTATGCAGACACAACATTGATTGAGACTACGCGTCCCGCGCGGGGGGGCGCGCCATCTCCACATCGGGAGGCGCAACCTGCGCCTTCCGATAAATCGAGCGCGCCCGCGTTCCAGGACTATCCCGCGCCGGAGATTGTTGATGTTCCCAGCTGGAGCGGGACGTCCGAGGCGACAGGCGACGCACTACGGGATGCTTGGTCGTTCCGTCCGAACGACGTCACGCAGACGCGCTCCTTTGCGCCCGCGAGCGGCGAGGACGCCAGCACACACGCGCCCCAGCTTGCGCCCGTGCGCAGTGTCGAAGCCGACCTCGAACTCGTTCAGCGCAAGATCAAGGCGCTTGCCGACGAGGTCAATGCTTCAGAGGCGCTGCGCACCGCGACGGCGGCCGATTACATGCACGGCGCGCCATCACAAAATCAGGCGCAGCCCGATCACGCCGGTCTTGATGATTCCGTTGCCGCACTGCGCACGACGGCAGAACGCATGAAGCAACCCAAAGCTGGCCCCGCGCGCGCAGGGGACAAATTTCATGGCAATGCATTCGAGGCCGATGCCAGCGCGTCTGCTCGCGTGCATGCTCCAGACGCACGCAGCTCTGTGAGATCTCGGCTGCAGGCGCAGACGGCAGCGCAACCCCCGTATCCGTCTGGCACGCTTCCCTCGCTCGACGCGCTCATCCCGGCGAGTGCTCAGCCGATTGCCGTATCGCGCGATGAGGGTGCCGAAGACGCTGCCGCTCGCCAGGAAGAGCGGCCGTCCCATCCCGCGATGGATATGCCGCCTCTGGGAAAGCCCTCCGTGCAGTCGCAACCACAGCCTGCAACCGTGCAATCCGTAACGGCTTCGCCGCCGCTCGTTCAGACTGCGGGTGCGCGACAAGACCACGAATCCCAGCCGTATCAGCCTGCGTCCGCCAAACAGCCGGCCGAGGCGCGCGAGATGCGATCCACTGCGCCTGCTCCCGTGCCCGACCGCAAGCTGGCGGAGATTGCTGCGGCGATCGAGTCGAGCCGCATGGATGTGTTCCTGAAACCGATTGTCGGGCTGGGCGATTACGGCGTGGCGCATTTCGAGGTCGATGTCCGTCTCAAAGCGCAAGGCGGGGCCTACATCGAGGGGGTAACGGACAGCCTGAGCGTGGGCGCAAGCGACCTGCTGGCGCTGTTTGATATCGAGCGTCTCAGCCGCACGGCGCGTGTTGCCGAGCAGCTCGAAGCGCGGGGCAAGCAGGGCTCGCTGCTGTCGCCGACGGCGGGGCAATCGATGACGGACGGCAGGTTCCTGGAGGCCTTCGCGCGCACCTTCGAAGAGCGTACGGCGATTTCCGGACAGCTTGTGCTGACGTTCACGCAGCCCGATATCGCCGCATTCGGACCTGGAACGTGGCAGGCTCTGGCTGACATGAACTCGTTCGGCTTCCGCTTCGCCCTCTCTGAGGTCACGCATTTGGCGATGGACTTCGGCGCGCTGGCTGAGCGCGGCTTTGTCTTCGTGAAATTGCCGGCGGAGGCTTTCCTCGACGGCTTGCCTGCAGGGCACGGCATGGTGCCGCCGGCTGACATCTGCCGCCATATGGCGGGGGCTGGATTGACGCTGGTGGTGGAGGCCATCGACGATCAGGCGCAACTGGCGAAAGTGTTCGGCTTCGGTGCGCTGTTCGGTCAAGGCCAGCTCTTTGGCGGTGCGCGCCAGATCACGCTTCAGTCCCTGGCGGAGCGCCGTACGGCGGCTGCCTAGAGTGCTTTACGGAAAAGCGGGAACCGGTTTTCCGATAAGAAGCACGACAAAACAAAAGCCTGGAGCCGTTCCGCGATTCCACCAGAACGGAACGGCTCCAGAGGCTCCGGCGAAGCGGGCACCGGTTCGTCGCAGAGAATGCGACAAGACAAAGAACTAGAGCACGCACCCAATTCCCTGGGATCGGAAAGCATAGCGATCTCTTTGACCGTTACGCTTCGCATTGCCGGCGACATCGCTGGGGCGCGCCCTTTCGGGTCATTGCGCGTGATGATAAAGATGTGGTCAACCTCCCGGATGCCCGCCAGCGCGCGGCGATGGAAAAAGAATATAAATGCTGTGGTGATGCGCCCAAGTTTTCTAAAGGGGGATGAAGCCAATCGTATCGTCCTCAGGTGCTATGGAACGCAAACCGATGATGGCGCGAGACGTACCCAGATATCGATCTGCTACCGCACTTACACTTGTGCTTCTGCTGCTTGACGGCGGGGTTGCCCGACCGGAGCCAGCGCTCGGCACGAGATCGCAGTGTACGAGTGATGTCATGCTCGTGTTGGACGGATCGGGATCCATGTCGGCTACCGATTTCCCGGAGGGCGCTCCGAACAGGATGGATCGCGTTCGTTTGGCCCTGACCCGGTTGGTCCCCGAAGCAGCCCGCGTGCGCCGGCTGGGTCTTATCGTCTATGGTCCCGGAAAAAATTTTAACAGTTGCGACAACGTCGAGATCAAGCTGCGGCCTTTGCCGGATGCGGCGCACGAGATCCTGCAGATCGCCGAACGCCTGCGCCCGGCTGGGCGCACACCGCTCAGCCGATCGGTCGAACGCGCCATCGATGTTCTCAAGGAGGGCCCTCGGCCCGCCGAGATCGTCGTCCTGACAGACGGTGAAGATACGTGCGGCGGCGATCCATGTCTTCTCGCGCGGCGCCTCAACACTGAGGTGGCGGACATCACCATCCACGTTGTCGGCTTCCGCCTTCCCTCAAGCTCAGAGACAATCGGCGCGCGTTGCCTAGCCGATAAAACCGGCGGCAAGTTCGTGACCGCCGAGACGACCGCGGAGTTGACGCAGGCCCTCAGTCAGACACTGCTCTGTCCGGAGGTGGCTCTGCAAATGTCACTGGGCAGAGATCGAGCGACATCCACCCAGCCCGAAGGTGCCGTCCCGGTTCCCAGGCGTCGAAGCGCGGCAGCCATTGCGAATCGCTGCACCATTACGTCCCCCAACCGGCTCCGCGACAATCGACCATCGCCCCAAATTTGCACAGGAGAACGTGGCGCCCACGCGAGCGAATTTCAAAGATTGCGAGAAAAACAAGCGTTTGCGCATAATCCTTGAGCAATCGGGAGACTTGAATGCCAAAGAGAATCGCTATCTTCTGAAAGCCGTTCTGCTTTTACGGGGAACCAGAGAACGGCTTTTTGGGTTTTTGTTTTGTCGTTCTTCTCATCGAAAATCCTGCTTTTCCGTAAAGCACTCTAGAAAAAAATTCGGTTGCTGGAGGACGTCCAGGGCAATTCGGCACACGCGAGAGCGTGGCCGCTGTCGTCTGGAGGATCCATGAAGCTACTGCATTTGGCATTTGCTCCGCTCATTCTCGCCACCGCCCATACCGCGACCGCCGGCAATGCCGTCCGGGTCGCCGGCTACTTCTGCGACACGCGGGAGGATCAGATGGCTTTTCTCAGCCTGCAGGCGACGGGCGAGAACGAAATCATGGCTGCGAACGCAGTGAATAAGTCCGCAGGCAAGCAAACGTGCGCCAACTACATCTCGGTGGAAGTGATCCCCGGGAATGAGAAGATCGTGATGGCGGACGGACTCGTGTTCAAGGTGCAAAGCTTTACGTTCCTGCCCGAGAAGGCCGAACGCTGGGCTGGCACTATATTCGGCTCGCTCAATCGGATGGCGGAAAAGGACACGTGAGCGGCACCGGCGCTCGCGCTTGAACAGAAAAATAGCGCTGCCGTCATGTTTGGGGCTTAACCCATACTGACCCGGTGACCGCGGCCATGGGCGATGCGTTCAAGGCGAAGGGTGACGAGGGCGAAGACGATCCAACTTGCGTGGAAGATCAAGCCACACGACAGCACAACCCAACCGGGCAGCGGCCCGATCGTTGCCCGGTCAACGAATTGGGTCAGACTCTCGACCGCTGTGGGGTGGATGGCGATCTTGCCAAAGTACGCCAACGCCTGGATGAGGAGAAGCCACGCGTACGTCCGCCTCAATCTGCGGCCCACGGCACGCGCCAAGCTGATGTGGTGGCGCGGCTCACAATAGTCGCGAGCCAGAACCAGCTCCCATTCGTCATCCGGTTCACGCGCATCGCCTCTTAGCATCGGTGCGTAAAAATGGGTCTCCAGCCATCGAGCCCGCGCGCGCCAGACATTGAAGTAGCGATACCGGCGTGCTTCGAACAGAAGAAAGACGCAGATGAGGATTCCGATGAGAATGAGTGGCAGAACAGAAGAGTCGGGGTGCGAGTAAGACGCCGACATTGCAAGTCCGAGCGCAGCGACGGCCCAGTTTGTCGTGTTGTCGAGCCGGGTGCGCCAGACCGTGCTTCGGTAGACTTCGCCGCGGTAGAGATGCGCAATCGCTCCCATTTCCGCCGGATTGAATGCGTCGAGCTTTCTGTATGCAGATGGCTCTGGCGCTGCCACCATGGGGTTATCCTGCCCAAGGGAGTGGACACATCAAACTCTGAATGCCCTCATGGGCCTTCGCCCAACTTGGGATCAGTTTGGACACTCTAGAGTGCTTCCGGAAAAGTGGGAACCGGTTTTCCGATAACATGGCCATTCCCGGCGCGCCGCCGCAGGGCGCGCGCTATATTCTGCCGGCGTGCGCATGGCGGGCGCGTAGACAGGCCTATCAACGGCATGCGCTGAGGAGCAGCGGACGCATGTCTGGCGTCGTAACCCATCGTAGAAAGTTCCAGACCTACTGCGTGTACTGGCTACCCTTTTGGGAATGGGCGGCCTCCCAGTACTGCAACGGCGTTTGACCAAAGCGCTTCTTGAAAACACGGCTGAAATGAGCCGTATCATTGAAACCCCATTGGAAAGCCACGTCCTTGACGACGCCGCGCCCGTCGCGGCGCGCGCCCAACGCGTCCCGGCAACGTTCAAGCCGCCGTTCCATGATCCATTGCGACACGGTGCACCCCAGGGCACCGAATAGCGAATGCACGTAGCGGACGGAAATGCCGTTGTCGTCGGCGATCTTCTGGATTGAGAGTTCCGAGTTCTGCAATTCGGACAGAATATACTTTTGAATGCGTCGCGTATGCTCCTTGGAGGGGCTGACGAACGGTTGCTGCAGCCAGACGGCCGTCGCCGCGCCAAGCTCTATGCTCGACCATTTGATGCCGAACACTTCCTCTTCCAGGATTGCATCGAACTGAGAGGCAAGCGTGCGGATATGGGAATACAGCATGACACCTGCCGCCGTTCTCCTGTTGACGATGCCGCCACGGATCAGCATGCCCATCTCCAGCCGCGATTCAAGGAGCGACTGCGGCATCAGCAGCGTGATCTTGTGCAGATCCGCCATCACCTCGAACTCGGTCGATTCATAGCTGTTCCAGAAAATGAGGTCGCCCTCACTGACCGAGATCGTCTGCTGGCCGATCTGAAATCTCTCGCTGCCGCCTACAATGATCTGGATTCCAACGAAGGGCTCGCCCTCCTTGTTGGTCTGGCGCAACACGCGACGGCCCGAGCATGGGCCGCAGCAGCACTCGACGAGTCTTATTTCATTAAGGGGACGTTGGCGGATCCTGGCGGTAAAGTCATTGCTGACCGGCTTGATCAGTTCCCAATCCAGATAGCAGTCCCGCAGTGCCTGCTCCCAGGCGGCAGAGCGGTGCTTGTCGTTCCAATCCGACGAATCCGTACTCCACCAATCCTCCCGGACCGGCTGCGTCTTTGGCTCTCTCATCGCGCATCCCCTCCCAGGGACGACTTGTGACTTGTTAAGCTGGACACTGTTTTCCGCGAAATTGCCACTCAGCGGCCCCTCCGTCAAACGTCTAGGGGGCGGCCAGAAGCGCATTATTGCTTGTCTGGCAGTGCAGGGCCCCGAATTTACGGGTTATTTCACTCAAGCACAAGGTTTCATGCACCCCCAGTCAGGGACGTTTGGGTGCAAACGGCTAACCTCCAGGGTTCTTGACGTTGCCAACGATAATGAACGTTTCAAGGAGGTTGCCCATGGATCAGAAAGTTCAACGAGACAAAGTGAACTGGGACTACATCGAAGAGTGGAAGAAGGAAGTTAACCCACTCGGAGAGCACAACAAGGATTTCCAGTGCGTCTGGATACCCTATGGCCTGCCCGAGATCATCGATCCCGAGCACACCATGTACGGTCACGATTTTTCCGTGCAGAACAAATGGAAAGTTCCCGAGAAGGTCATGATTACCCAGACCATCACGGGTGCGTTCTACAGCAAGCGCGGCAATCCCAACCACCCTGTCAGCCCTGACGAGATCCTGGACCAGGCGCTGGCTTGCGCCGATGCAGGCGCCCCCAACATTCACGTTCACGTTCGCGGCGAGGACGGCCACAACATCCTGTGCCCGAAGCTCTTCCATTACGTCATCGATCCGATCCGCAAGCACTATCCTGACCGCCTTGTCAGCGCCTGCATGGTTCCTTTCCAGAAGGGCGAATGGGCGAAGATGATCGAGTGTCTCCAGGACGGCTTGATGGATGAAACGCCGATCAACACGGTTGCCTCGTTCTGCGGCGATACGCTCTTCGCCAAGCCGCCGCACGTGATGATCGAGAAGGCCCGCGTCCTGACCGAGCTCAACTGCAAGGCTCAGATCGCGGTCTACAGCGATGGCGATATCGACAACGCAGATCGCTACCTTATCAAGACCGGCGCTCTCGAGCCGCCGTACTACTGGGTGATCCTGCCGAACCTGCCGGGCGGCTCGCCCATGCAGAATCCCAAGGCGATGGTCGAAGTGCTCATGCACTACGTCAACCGCATCCAGGAAATCGACAAGGACTCCGAGATCGTCGTTTGCGCCTCTGGCCGCGCCGGGACGTATCTCGCGACCTTTGCCATGCTGCTCGGTCTCAACATCCGCATCGGCATGGAAGACACGGTCTGGAAATACCCCCACAAGGACGAGAAGATCAGCAAGAACCTGGACACGTGGTACCAGTTCAGCCAGATGGCGCGGCTGCTCGGCCGGGATCTCTACACGCCCGACGAATTCCGCAAGAAGCTTGGCATGAAGAAGCCGGGTGGCGTTTTGAAAGAACGTACGCGCAGCGCTGCGTCCTCGAGCCGGTAGGCACCTGAATCGAGCGCCCAGCGGAGAAATCTGCTGGGCGTTTCCACATGCCAATTGCGGATGCTGATCCGTGCGACTTGGAGGATCACCTGAGATGACGGATTCCTCAACTGAAGTGCTTCCCGAGGCCGTCTTGCCGGTTTCACTACAGCTTTGCCGTCCCGCAGGTCATGCGAACTTTGACGCGGCGAAGAACATTGCGGCCCTCACGCCGAAGCAGCGTCAGGTCTTGTCCCTTTTGAGCTTCGGATTCTCGAACAAGGAAATCGCTGCGATGATGGGGGTTGCGGAATCCACCATCAAGGCTCACGTTTGCGCCATCTTCAGAGTGTTTAGATGCGTCAATCGCAGCCAGGCTGCGCTCATCGCATTTGCTATTCGCCAGCACATGAATCCCGCCGGGATTATCCGGCGAACGAGAACGGCAACCAAAGAGGAAATTCTGGAGTTGTCGAGCGCTTTCGAGAATATGGCGTCGAAGACAGCGAATACATGGCCGCAATTGTAAGTCCGATATCGTGTGCGCTTTACCCAAGTGGATTGCCGGCCCCGCTCGATTGAGAAGCGCATAAAAAATCCGCCTGTCCATCAAATAAAAGCCGCTTCCATATTTCAGTGCTGTCGTTGCTGACTGCGCGCGCACAGGCCTCACGCCCAATCGATATAGATTCGATGGAGGCGATGTCCGTCAGATTTCATCATCGGGAATTGAGCCGCACGAAGAAACCGCGCAGGTTCAGGGCTAACGCTCATGCACCACGAGACACACCCTGCAGCGCTCTAGAGCATGCTTGGATTAGCCGCTCTCCTTATCTTTAGTCGTACAAGGGTGCCTTTAATTGACTGGCGCAAGTTCTTTGGCACGGCTTGATTGAAAACGCTGCGGGCCACACCCAGCGAGAACGATAACGACAACAATGCGGAGGAAACGATCAGCTATGATGATATCAAGACACACGAGACTATCCGCTAGTCTATTGACGCTAGCGTGGATATCCATGTCAGGCTTGGCCTTCGCGGCCGAGCGCAGTATTGATGATAAGGCAATCAACGATACGGCCAATACCGCGGATTGGCTGGCATATGGGCGGACACATGACGAGCAGCGCTTTAGTCCGCTGGCTGATATCAACTCCGAGAATATCGGCAAGATCGGCGTTGAATGGTACATGGATTTGCCCAATGACGTTGGGCTCATCTCGACGCCGTTGGTGATCGACGGCGTCATGTATTTTACCGGCACGATGAATATCGTTCGCGCGGTGGATGCACGGACCGGCAAGCTGCTTTGGGAGCACGATCCGGAAGTATACAAGGTTCTTGAAGGCCAGCAGCATATCATGTGGAAAGACAGCCGTGGCATTACCGCTTACGGCGACAAAATATTCTCCGCGACCTGGGATGGCCGTCTCATCGGGCTGGATCGCAAGACCGGAAAAGTTGTCTGGGAAACCAGGACGTTTCCGCTCAGTTCTGGAATACACATCAACGGTGCTCCAAAAGCCTTCAATGGCAAAGTCATCATCGGAAGCGGCGGTACGGAAACCTCTAATCCTCGTGGTTTCGTGACAGCTTACGACACGGAGACCGGGAAGCAGGCATGGCGTTTCTACATCGTGCCGGGTAACCCTGCCGACGGCTTTGAAGATGCGACGCAGGAGATGGCGGCCAAAACGTGGACCGGGGAATGGTGGAAGTATGGTGGCGGCGGCAATGCCTGGCACGCCTTCACCTACGACCAGGACTTCAACACGATCTATGTAGGAACTGGCAACGGTTCGCCCTGGAATAGAAAAATCCGCAGCCCCGGAGGCGGCGACAACCTGTTCATATGCTCCATCGTCGCGCTGGATGCGGATACCGGCGCGTACAAATGGCACTATCAGACAGCGCCAGGCGAAACCTGGGACTTCAATTCCAACATGGATATCATGTTGGCTGACATCAGCGTCGACAACAAGCCGATCAAGGCAATCCTGCATGCGCCAAAGAACGGGTTTTTCTACGTCATCAACCGCGAGACAGGCAAACTCGTGTCGGCGGAGCCCTTCGCCGACGTGAACTGGGCAAGCCATATTGACTTGAAAACCGGCCGCCCAGTCGAACGCGAAGGGGTGCGTTATGAAAACGCCCCGGCGTTGATTACCCCGACTCCATGGGGCGCCCATTCGTGGCACGCCATGTCTTACAATCCCAAAACCGGACTTGTTTATCTGCCAACTATGAACTTGCAGTCTGTCTTCGATGACAAGGGCGTGACAAAGGATTGGACGCACGCAAACTACGATCTTGATACGGCTGTCGGATTTACCATGGAGAAGATCCCCAGCAAGTCGTGGGGAACGCTGCAGGCGTGGGATCCGATCAAGCAAAAGGCTGCGTGGAAAGTCGATCAGGATTTCCTCTGGGGCGCCGGAACGCTGACCACGGCAGGCAATCTGGTCTTCCAGGGCGAGCCGACAGGCCTCTTCAAAGCCTATGACGCGGCGACGGGAAAGGTGCTTTGGCAATTCGATGCAGGTCTCGGCATCTCCGCCCCGGCAATCACCTACAAGCTTGATGGCAAGCAAATGATCTCGCTCCTTGTTGGATTCGGCGGCGGTTGGTCGTCCAATCTGACGGGCTTGGCCGACAAGCTTGGTTGGACTTACGGAGCACAAACGCGCCGCCTCATTACGTTCTCCCTGGATGGCAAGGTGAAGGTGCCCGATCAGCCCAAGCCGGTCCTTGCTGAACCCCTGATGGACGAAGGGTTCACCGTGGATGAGGCCAAGGCAACTGCCGGTGCGGGTGTTTATGGTCTCAAGGGTTGCGTGCTTTGCCACGGCGCCGGCGTTGCAGCTGGCGGAATGACGCCGGATCTGCGCGCCTCACACGCGGTTCTGGATTCGAATGTCTTCAAGGGCATCGTTCACGGTGGCGACCGTCTTAGAAACGGCATGCCTTCATTTCCAAAGCTGACAGATGATCAGCTGGAAGAGTTGAGGCACTACATTCGCCAGGAAGCGCGTAAAGCTCAGAAGACAAACTGACGGCCTTTCTGAGGCATTCAGAGCAGGGAAGGGAGGCCACGTCGCCTCCCTTTTCTTTTGCAGCGCGCAGCGCGGCTGCGCATTATCCCGATTTTCCCCGCCGAGCGTGTGCTTGTCCGATAAGCGCATCGATCGAGGCGCGGAAGAAACCTGGTTTGCCGCATTATTGCGGCGCGGCGCGAATAGATTCGCTTTTGTCCGCCTTAGTATGCACGCGCAGAGGCGTTGGTATTATTGACGCCATGAGGGGTTGACGTTAGCGGTCAAAATACGCGTTTGGCTTTTTTCCTTTTTCAGGATCGGAATGCGAGCATGAGCAAAGCAATTTGGGTTCCCTCTCCCGAACGCGTGTCGGCGAGCAACATGGCTCGTTTTCAAGAGTACATTGCACCCAGAGTCGGGCGCTTGGACTTGGACGCCCTGCATGATTGGAGCGTGTCCCAACCCGCCGAGTTCTGGTCGGAGCTTTGGGACTTCGCCGGTGTCATCGGCGATAAAGGGGACAAGCCTTGGCTCACCGATGCCGGAAAGATGCCCGGCGCGAAGTTCTTCCCCACAGGCAAACTGAATTACGCCGAAAATCTTCTGCGCCACACGCACGGGAACCAGGAGCTTGTGTTCTGGGGCGAGGGCAAGGTCAAGTCGCGCATGCCGGGCAATGAGCTGCGTGACGGCGTGGCGCGCATGCAGCGGTTCCTTACGGCCAAGGGAGTCGTGGCCACGGACCGCGTTGCTGCGGTAATGCCCAATTTGCCTCAATCAATCGTGGCGGTTCTGGGAACCGCATCGATCGGAGCGGTCTGGTCATCGTGCTCGCCGGACTTCGGCGTGCAAGGGTTGCTCGACCGCATCAGTCAGATCGATCCCAAGGTGCTCGTCGTCTGCGATGGGTATTACTACAATGGAAAGGCGATCGACATTATCAGCAAGATCGCCGAGGTTCTGGGCAAACTGCCGACCGTCGAACATGTCCTCGTCGTGGGCTATCTGGGCGATGCTGCGCAAGCCGCGGCACGATTGAAGGAAGAGTCGGGCCATGGCTCTGTTCTGGCGTGGGATGATGCGCTGGCTGCGGACGGTCCCGTCACGCCCAAGTTTGAAAGATATGCATTCGATCATCCGCTCTTCATCCTTTTTTCCTCGGGTACAACGGGCGTCCCCAAGTGTATCGTTCATAGCGCGGGCGGTCTGCTGCTCAAACACTTAAGCGAGCACATCCTGCACACCGATATCAAGCCCAATGACCGGCTGTTCTACTTCACCACCTTGAGTTGGATGATGTGGAACTGGCTGGTCTCCGGACTCGCCGCCGGCGCGTCGCTCTTGCTTTACGATGGCTCGCCGACCTCTCCGAATGCTGAAATCCTGTGGCGCTTCGCCGAACGGGAGCGCTGCACGCATTTCGGCACGTCAGCGAAATATATCGACACGCTCAAGAAGCTCAGGCTCGGACCCGGTCACGGTTACGATGTCTCCGCGCTGCGCTGCATCATGTCGACGGGATCGCCGCTCTCACCAGAAGGTTACGATTACGTCTATCATGCCATCAAGGGTGACGTGCATCTGGCCTCGATATCAGGCGGCACGGACATTTGCGGCTGCTTCGTTCTCGGTAATCCCACGCGTCCCGTTTGGCGGGGAGAAATTCAGGGTCCCGCCATCGGCCTGGCGTCCGACGTCGCCGATGATGCGGGCAACCATATGGAGAGTGGCAAGGGGGAACTCGTGTGCCGTGGGCCGTTCCCCTCCATGCCGATCGGATTCTGGAACGATCCCGACGGAGCCCGCTACCGCGCCGCGTACTTCAGTCGCTTTCCTGGCATCTGGCATCATGGCGACTTTGCAGAATGGACGGAAAACGGCGGCATAATCATTCATGGCCGTTCGGACGCAACGCTCAACCCGGGCGGGGTGCGCATCGGCACGGCCGAGATATATCGCGTCGTGGAAACAATCCCCCAGATCCAGGAAGCGGTCGCCGTCGGCCAGGAGTGGCTCGGTGACGTTCGCATCCTGCTCTTCGTCGTTCTGAAGGATGCCAACGTGCTCGACGATGGCCTTATCAAGCTCATCAAGAGCCGCATCAAGGAGGGGGCATCGCCACGCCATGTGCCGGCGCTGGTCATTCCGGTCAACGATATTCCCAGAACCCGCTCAGGCAAGATTTCGGAACTGGCGGTGCGCGATACGGTGATGGGCCGTGCAGTCGCCAACACCGAGGCGCTCGCCAACCCCGAGGCGCTCGAACACTTCAAATCGGTAGCTTGGTCGCATTTGCAGTCGGTCGCCTGAGCGAGATAGCGCAGATGAGACACCAAATCATGCACGTCGGCTGCCGCCACGAAACGCGGATCGGTTGGCTGATTTGGCTTTTTTGTCTTGTTGCGTTCTCCAGCGCGGTGCGCGCCGATGAGAGCGCATGGAGCCGCATTCATCGCGATCTGTTTTCAAATCGAGCCATTTCGCAGGACGACGGTGTTCTCCTTCTCGAGGCGCCGGAAAAGCCAGACGATGCGGCGGTCGTGCCAATTCGCGTGCGTATTTCGCCGGACTATCAAGGCGCACTGCGCACCCTTACGCTCGTCATCGACCACAACCTGTCGCCGGTCGCCGCGACATTCCATTTCGGCCCGGCTGCCGGTTTCTCGGGCGAACGGATGATTGCGACGCGCGTGCGCATAAATGCCGAGTCTGCGGTGCGCGCCATCCTTGAAACCGAGGATGGAAAGCTGCACATGGCGACGCGGCTCGTGAATGCGGTGGGCGGATGCTCGGCGGCGTCGCCCAAGAACCAGGACGGCATGACGGAGATGGGCGATATGCGGATCACGATACTGCCGCCCCCCACCGGCTCGACGTGGCTGAATGAAGGGCAGGTCATGTTGCACCATCCCAACTTCACCGGCATGCAAATGAATCCGGCAACCGGTACGTTCGTACCTGCGCGATTTATCAGCGAGTTGATAGTGGAGAGCGGAGGGCAGACGGTCTTCACTATGACGGGCGGTATTGCGATTTCCGCCAATCCTGATCTTCGCTTTACCCTGCAGTACGCGACGGGCCAGGCCGTCACGGCGACTGCGGTGGACACTGGCGGAGCGAGCTTCGTTGCTGCGTATCCCACGGAAAGCTTTTAGCGCGCTTTTCAGGACGGGTGAGTTGCCTGCAGCGGACGAGCGGACAAACACGCAGCCGGCAAGCAGGCGCAAACGAAATCGCCATTGGGTCAACCCCAACGCAGACGATTCATCTTCTCGTCGCGCCGGTCGCGTGTCCGCTTGCGCATGCGGCGCAGATGGCTTGCCGCCAGCAGGGCGGCGAGTACGGCAGCAACGGCAATGATCTCGATTGTTTCCATATCCGGCCATTTAGGAAGGCGTGACTGCGTAACAACGGTAGCCACCCGTCTTGCCAATTGTGCAAGGCGCAAAAAATGGCGGACATGGTCAACAAAGGGTTAGGGTGTATGCCGTTCCGACATTCCATCAAAACCGGAACGGCAAGGCTTTTGTTTGTCGTGCTTCTTATTGGAAAACCGGTTCCCACTTTTCCAAAAAGCACTCTAGCCGCGCTTGAGGCGCGCCAAAGCGGCGGCGCGGCCTTTGAGCCAGAACCCGGCCTGAATAGGCCATGCTCTGTAATCGAGGGGATCATCGATCAGAGCCGCTTGCGCATGCAGCGGCCATTGCGGATCGGCCAGTGCCTCACGCCCGAGCGCGACGAGATCCGCCTGCTCGGTATCGACGATGCCGGCTGCTTCCTCGGGCTTGGTGATCAAGCCGACGGCCATGGTCTTGATACCGGCGCGCTCGCGGATGGCTTGCGCAAAAGGCACCTGATGCATGGGGCCGAAGGGACCCTTGTAGCTTCGCCCGACACCGCCCGATGACGTATCGATTACATCGACGCCGAGCTTGGCCGCCGCCTTCGCGAAGGCGACACTGTCGTCGAGCGACCAGCCCCCGTCCACCCCGTCGATCGCCGAGATGCGTACGAACAGCGGCTTGTCCTGGGGCCATACGGCGCGCACGGCCTCGATCGTCTCGAGCGGGAAGCGCATGCGGTTTTCCAGGCTGCCGCCGTAGCTATCGGTGCGAGTATTGGCGATGGGCGAGAGGAACTCGTTCATCAGATAGCCGTGTGCGCAGTGGACCTCGAGAATGTCGAAGCCCGCCGTATTGGCGCGCCGCGCCGCCGCGACGAACGCTTCGCGGATCCGGTCGATACCGGCCTGGTCGAGGGCCTCAGGGACGATCCAGCCGTCGTTGTGGGGAATGCTGCTGGGTGCGTAGACTTTCCAGGGCGCTTCGGCCCGCTCGATGAGATCCTGCGCCGTCATCACGGCATCGCCTTCCCACGGGCGCTGTGCGGAAGCCTTGCGCCCGGCATGGGCGATCTGGATGGCGGGGACGGCGCCGCGCGCCTTCAGGAAGGCGGCGATGTGCGCCAGAGGCACCATCTGGTCATCGTTCCACAGGCCGAGATCGCCGTGCGTGATGCGGCCTTCGGGCGTGACCGCGGTTGCCTCGACCATCACCGTGCCGAAGCCACCTAATGCAAAGCGGGACAGGTGGGCGAAATGCCAATCATTCGCCAGTCCAAGCCCGGCCGAATATTGGCACATAGGCGAGACGGCGAGGCGGTTGCGTGCCGTGACCGAGCGCAATGTTATGGGTGTCAGCAGCTTGGGCAGTGCTTTCATGGTCTGTGCTCTGATGTGGTGAATTGATATGGCGGGCGCCTGACATAGCTAGGCTAAAGCTGTAACCGGCGACGCCTCCGCGTCAAGCAGTGGGGGCACAAAGCCGCACGCAGGTGGCGGAGGGATGGCAGTCTCGACCGGCGTGAGCGAGGTGCCGAAGCGCCAAATGGCAGATGACAAAAAATCCCGCTGTTAGCTCCGCAAGGAGCTCGCAACGGGATCATGCTTGGTATCAACCTGTGTTGAAAAGGGCGAAGCCAGCAGAGTCCTAAAGGTGCGCCCAGTTCAAATGCCGTGGATCAGGCCGCGCGCCGGAATAGACCGATCAGGAACAGCAGGATTACTGAGCCGATCGTGGCGGAGATGATCGTTCCGACCATATCGCCACCCGTGAACAGGCCGAGACGTGGCAGCAGCCAGCCGGCCAGGAACGCGCCGACGATACCGACGACGATATTTCCAACCAACCCGAACCCATAGCCTTTCACGATGAGGCCTGCGAGAAAACCGGCGATGGCGCCGATGATGAGCCATACGATAAGTGCTTCAAGAGCCATGAACCTTCCCCTTATGTTGTGAGTTAAACTCCACATTTGGCGAAACTGAAAGCCGCGCCAGCAAGGGTTACGGCTTTTCCGCTCCGATATCGGAGAAATGCTTCTACGTTGCATACGGTTCCACAGAACCATAAGTAGCACGAATTGCGATTCTGCGCTGGGTTTGCAACAGCTAGGATTAAAATTACACGTCCGGAGCCCCGATCTCACTTGCGGGTTTGTCCTCGCGCAAGGCGCGAAACGTGGCGTGCCGCACCAGTTTGTCGGCTGTCCGCGACCGATATTCGATTTGCGCGACAAGCTCGGGTTTGACCCAGTAGGCGTTGCGCACCTGATCCGCTGTCAACCGTTGCGCAAAGGGAGAGCGGGCGCGGCGGCGCCCCTGTAGCTCCCGCCAGAGAAGATGGGCCGTGGCGTGTGAAAAGCCCGTGCCGACCCTGCCGGCATAGACGAACGCGCCGTGTTCGAAATAACCCAGCAAAAGCGCGCCGATTGCCTCTTTCATCGCGGTCGAATCCGTGTACCCGCCGATGACGAACTCGCCGGTGAGGAAACACTTGAGCTTGAGCCAGTCCCCACATCGCCCTGAGCGATAGGGAAGGTCGGCGCGCTTGGAGACGATGCCCTCCAGCCCGAGCTTGCAAACCTCCGCCAGCAGGCTCGCCCCGTCTTCCTCGAAATGCTGGCTGAAGCGCAGACGGGAGGTCTTGGGAAGTTTGGATAAAAGCGTGGCCAGCAGCTCTTTGCGGTCAGCTAATCGAAGTGACCTGGTGTCGTGACCGTCGAGAAAAAGCAGATCGAAGGCATAAAAAAGCATAGTGGCGGATCGCCCGGCTTTCAGCTCCGCGACCAGCCGCGTGAAGCTCGACGCCCCCTTGTCATCCTGCACGACCACTTCCCCGTCGATGAGCGTGTTTCTCACCTTCAATTTCTTGAACTCGCCTGCCAGGGCCCGGAAGCGCCCCGTCCAGTCGAGACTGTTGCGTGTCGTCAGCGAGACCCTGCCGTCCGCGTCGATGCGCGCCTGGACGCGATAGCCATCGTACTTGATCTCGTGCAGCCAGTTCGCACCCAAAGGCGGCGCGTGCGCGAGCTTTGCCAAGCAGGGCTTGATGAAGCGAGGGGCGGCAATTTGCTTCGCCACATCGGGCGGGTGCCGCGCGCTCATCGCGCCGCGCCCACCAGCTTGCGGATGGCGGGCTTGAGCGCGCGCGCAGCATCGGCGTAGTCATCCCAGGCTTTGGATTTGGCGAGCAGGGAAGGCGCCGAGCGGATGTCGAAGCGGCGCGGATCAAGTCCGGCGCGAACCTGTTCCCAGTTGAGCGGCATCGAGACGGGTGCACCCGGCCGCGCGCGCGGCGACATTGGCGCCACCGCCGTCGCCTTGGTGTCGTTGCGCAGGTAGTCTAGGAAAATCCGCCCCCGGCGCAGCTTGATCGTCATTTTTGTGAGGTAGAGGTCTGGGCTGTCGCTGGCCATTTGCACGCAGATCGCTTGCGCAAACGTTTTTGCCTCCTTCCAGCCGAGCCCGTCCTTGTCGGAAGGCTTGAGCGGTGCGACGACGTGCAAACCCTTGCCGCCTGTCGTCTTGCAGAACGCGTTGAGTCCCACCGCCTCCAGGCGGCCGCGCAGCTCGCGCGCGGCCGTGATGACGGCGTCAAAGGAGACGTCGCTGGCCGGGTCGAGGTCGAACACGAGACGGCCGGGAACGGCAGGCTCATAGGGCGCACAGTTCCAGGGGTGAAATTCCAGCGCTGCGAGCTGGCCCATGGAAACCAGCGCTTCCACCGTATCGATCTGAAGGTAGGGCTCGCGATCGCCCGAGACCTTGACGCGTCCGACCGCGTCCGAAACGCCCTGCATGACGTGGCGTTGAAAGAACTGTTGCTGCAGTATTCCGTCGGGCGCGCGGATGACGGAGCACGGCCGCCCTTCCAGGTGCGCAATCATCCAGGGGCCGACGCTTGCCAGGTATTGCGCAAGATCTTTCTTGGTGACGGCAGGGCTCGTCTGATGGGAAGGCCACATGACCTTGCCTGGGTTTGAAATGGTCACGCCGGCGATGGTGTTTCCCGACCATGCCGCCTGCCGGATATCGGCCGCACGCACGGCTTTGGGCGTCTTGCGCCGTCCACCACGGCCCCGGTGCGGGGGATTTTCGGAAATGGCATCGGCACCATCGGAATGCCACACGGCGTCGGCTCGGGCCGCCGCGCGACCCTTGAGCATGAACGGCGTTGGTCCATCGCCCTTGCCCGCTGCGATCTGCGCCATCGTGCGGCTGGAGGCAACGGAACGGTCCTTTTTCAGGAGCGCGTCGCTATCGCCCGGCTTGGCCCATTCATCGCGATGTTTGATGAGAAGCCAGTTTGTGCGCGTGGACCCGGTCCGATCGCGCTTCATGCGCACGAGCACATAGCTGCCTTTGAGTTTCTCACCCGCGATGTTGAACTTGAGTTCGCCCTTGGCCAGCGCCTTGGCAGGGTCGTCCTCTCCCAGCGGTGACCAGAAGCCGCGATCCCAGATCATCACGGTGCCGCCCCCGTACTCTCCTTCGGGGATCGTGCCCTCAAAGTCGCCGTAGGCGAGCGGATGATCCTCTACTTCCACGGCGAGGCGTTTGTCCGCCGGATCGCGCGAGGGGCCGCGTGTCACGGCCCACGATTTGAAAACGCCGTCGACCTCGAGGCGCAGATCATAATGCAGCCGCGTGGCATCGTGCTTCTGGATGACAAATCGCGGATAGCCGGCCGCGCGCACGTCGCGCGATCCGCGTGGCTCCGTGGTCTTCCCGAAGTCCCGTTTGGATTCGTACTCGGCAAGAGGTCTCGCCATTCTAACCTCGCCTTCTCTTGCCTTCCGGTCAGCGCTCAGCTTTCAGTCACGTCTTTCGCCGCCCACGGCCTGGATCGTTGGCAGCAAGGGTCCGCGCGCTCTGGGTCAGCGCATCGCGCAAGGTCACGGGCCTGGCATGTTTCTTCAGGTAATGGCGCAACGCCTCATCGGCCAATTCGTTCACCGTGACGCCGCGTTCGCGCGCAAGCCCGTCCAGGGCGGCCAGAACCCTGGCGTCGAGGATGAAGAGCTTGCGGCGCAACTGCGAGGTACCCGCCGCCATGGCGAGCCTCACGCGGATTTCTTCGTCTTGGAGGTCTTGGGCTTGGCAGGCGTCTTGGTGGGCTTTTCAGCCTTCTTGCCGCCCGTCGTGGCGGACGGCTGGCCGATGGAGCGTTTCAGCGCTTCCATCAGATCGACGACGTTGGCGCCCTTGGGTCTGGCCTCTTCATGAGGTGCTACGATCTTGCGGCCCTTGAGCTTCTCCTGCACGAGTTCCTTCAAGGCCGCCTGGTAATGGTTGACGTATTTTTCGGGTGCGAACGGTGCGGTCTTCTTGGTGATGAGCTGCACCGCGAGGTCGATCATCTCCTTGTCGGGTTTGATCGAAGGCACCTCGTCGAAATAGTCGGCCGGATCGCGCAGCTCTTCCGTATAGCGCAGCATCTCCATGATGAGGCCATCCTCCAGCGGCGAGATGGCGACGAGCCACTCGCGTCCGCCAATGGTGATTTGCGCCAGGCCCACTTTGCCTGATTTCCGCAGCGCCTCGCGGATGACCACATAGCCTTCGGCGGCGAGTTCGTCCGCGGGCGTGATAAAGTAGGGACGCTCGAAAAAGCGGTAGTCGATGTCGGAAGCGTCCACGAACTGCACGAGGTCGATGGTCTTCTTGCTTTCGAGCTTGACCGCATCGATCTCTTCCGGCTCCAGCGTAACGTAGGTGTCCTCATCCACCTCGTAGCCCTTGACGATATCTGCGTTGTCAATCTTGCCGATGCCCGGCACGACTTTTTCGTAGCTGATCCGGCGGCCCGAGGGCTTGTGAATCTGGCGGAAGGTGATCTCGGAGGCGGACTCGACGGCGTTGTAGATTTCAACGCCGATGGAGACGAGGCTCAGCCGAAGAAATCCTTTCCAGTACGCGCGGGCTTTCTTCTTGGGCATGGCGCAACCCCTGGTACGCTGGGAGACGAAAAGCACAATATATGCGCATTTTGGCGCGTCTTCATCCCTAATGTGCGAGGGAGAGACGTGTCTTGGAACACGAACCAACGCGCCGGGTTCCGCGTCTTTCAGACTTTAGGCTTCAGGTTATCGTTCGTTAACGCCATGGCGACGGCAACGGCGGGCGCGCACCGGGTGGCCCAGGGGCGAAGCTCCACGGGTGCATCGATCAAGCCTCCGAAGGTCACGGCGGAAAAGCCGAGCCGGCGTGCGACGGCCTCCCCGACAGGTGCGCCAATGCCTGCGGCCACCACGCCGGAAATCACCAACCCAGGCCGGGAAAGCACCTGGAATGCGCCATCGCAGATGGAGCGGATCTGGCAGTCGCGCACGTAGGCGGCGGAGACCTGCCAGACGGGCAAATGCCGCTCTTCGCCGTCACGCCCAAAGCCGCGGGCGAACCGGCGCAGGCTGTCGGTCACGGACTTGCTGCGGCCATCGGCGGTTGCGTGGCTGTCTACCCCTTCGGGCAACTCGCCGAGAAGGCGGCGCACATCGGCCATGGTCGCGAAGGTGTCGCGCGCCAGGGTCTGCCAGGTGCCGAGCAGAGGCGCGCGGGCGACGATTGAGGGCACCGGTGTGCGCGTCAGGCCCGTGTAGACGAGTTCTCCGGTCTGCAGCCGCTCCGCATCACTCAAGCCTTGCGGGCGGTCGCAGGGGATGATGTCGGTCGTGGTCGATCCCATGTCGATGAGCAGCGCGCCGGATTTGCGCGCGGCGATGACTTGGGCTGTCGCGAGAAAATTTGTCGAAGCGATGCTAGACGTGTCCTCGAGCGCCGCTTCCAATCCGCCGAACCCCTTAAGCCCCATATAGAAGGACGCCGCTCCGCCGAAAGCTTCCGCGAGGCGTTGCAGCAGGATCATCGCGCCCTCCTCGCGAGAGGGAAAGATCTCGGTCAGTTCGGCCGTCATGGTGATGGCGACGCGTTCCGCTTCCTCGGTCATCGGACGCAGCTCACGCAGGCCCGCCTCCAACCTGTCCAAGCCGAGCCAAAGCGGGCAGGCCAGCTGGCGGACAGCCGTTAGCCGGCCGTCTTCAATCCGGGCGGCCTTGATGTGTGCCCCGCCGACGTCCAATCCGACAACGATAGCCATTGCCCAAACGCACTCCCCTGCTGTTGTTCGTGTTACACGAGACTCCGCAGGAGGCAATCGCTATGGAAGTCGTACCCGTCATCGATGTCGCGCGCGGCGAAGTCGTGCGAGGTGTGAAAGGCGACCGGGCCAGCTACAAACGGATTGCCACGCCGCTGACGGCCAGTGCGGAGCCTGCCGCGGTCGCGGGCGCGCTCATGGCGCTCTATCCCTTCCGCAAGTTATATGTCGCAGATCTCGACGGGATCGAGGGCCGTGGACGCAACGTCCATCTCGTACCCACGTTGTCGGCCACCTTGGGCCAATCGGAAATCTGGATCGATGCGGGCGTCACCTCGCCCAAGGCGGCACGCGCCGTGCTTGCCGCCCCGGTCGCGACGCTCATCATCGGCTCCGAAAGCATCGAGCGGGTCGCGGAGTTCTCGGCCATCGCGGCGGAAAGCCCGCACAGGACGATCCTGTCGCTCGATTTTCACGGCGATGAGTTCATGGGCCCCCGGCGCCTATTGGAGGAGTCCACGCTGTGGCCTGACCGGGTGATCGTGATGACGCTCGCGCGTGTGGGCAGCGATGAAGGTCCTGATCTGGGGCGCGTCCGGGAGGCGATTGCGCGGGGCGGGCGACGCAAGATCTACGCGGCAGGCGGCGTGCGCGATGCCGATGATCTGGCGGCGCTGAAAGCGGCCGGGGCCAGCGGCGTGCTGGTTGCCAGTGCGCTTCATTCGGGCCGCATCACGGCAGCCCATCTGCGCAAGTTCGAGGGGCGCGGCAAGCGCACGCCGCCCTGAGACTGTTCCCGGAGAACGACCCGATGCGGGCGCTTGATGATGTTTTTGAAGCTCTGAAGCGTTCGCCCTTCCGGCAGCGGTTCCGGCTGGGCCTGCGTGAGCGCGCCTACATCGCGGACAAGGGATTGGAGACGGTACGCCGCCATGCTGGGGATTTCGTCGCGATGAAGCTTGTGCCCGCATACCCCAAGAACGACGGGAAGCAAACGCCGATGCGTGGCCATCCCGTTTTCATCGCCCAGCACGCGACCGCGACGTGCTGCAGGGGATGTCTTGAAAAATGGCACGGCATCAGATCGGGTCAAGCGCTGAACGAGGCTGAAGTTGCCCACGTTCTGGCAGCGATCGACCGCTGGATCGGCCAGCAGCTTTCGCAAGAAGGCCCCGGTGCCCCGCGGTCAATCGATGAGTCTGCACCATAAGATCGGCCGGTGAACCAGAGGTCCACCGGCCGAAGATTTCGTTTCAGCAGTTTGTGTCTTGGGCAGGGTCGAGCAGGTCTTCCTGCCATGTCAGCCGCTATAGCGGCCCGATAAGAATCTACCCAATCGCTGCAGCAGACCCCCCTTCATGGGAGGGGCGGTATCGTGTTTGTTATCGACCTGCTGCGGACGGTTTCCGCTTCAAGTCTTCGCACCGAAGGGGTGAGAAACAGAGTTGCGCTGAGCGGTAGCCTCGGCAGCCGTCGGCTTGCCTGCTACGGCGCGGGCCAGGGCTTCCTTCGTTGCGCGGTAGTTGTAATCCTGGATCTTGGCGTCGTCGGCGGCTTCCCAGTGGATGAACACGCCAACGCAGACGTAGACGTCATCGGCTTCGGCTGCGGGGATCACGCCCTCGGCGACCGAGTCCTGGATGGCCTTGGCAACGCCGTACTGCGCGGGTCCGAACATCTGAACGGCCTGGCGGGCGTCCTTGATGGTGACCTTGTTGTACAGGATCGTGTTCGGCTTGCAGGGCAGGTTCGGCGCGATGACGGCGAGGAGCGACGTGAAGCCGTCCTTGTTGTTCGTCAGGCTGTTGCAGAAAGCGACCTCAGCAGCCGAGCCGCGCGGCCCGACGATGAGGTCGATGTGCGCAACTTCGTTGCCGTCGCCGACAAGCGACTCGCCAACCATGACTTTGTTGATCTTGGCCATAAGGGGGGTTCCTCCCACGAATATTACGATACGAGCACCAACGCTCCCCCGTCGAATGCCGGGACTTCGCTGTTCTGCTCTTCTAGCGATATCATTGCCCGCGTGTTGTTCCCTCAAGAGGCGGAAAGCCGTTCGAGGGAAACCATCGGACCAGTGGATCGTGCCTTGCGGACACGGCCCTCTATTAGCCTTAGCTCGGCTGTCTCGACAAGTACTTAAGTAGGTCTCTGTGACGTGTTCACGGTTGTTTCTGATTGGTCCGACTTTGAGCAATGTTTCATCAGGCTTTGCGCAAGGATCGTGGTCACGACAAAATCGGCCGTCGTCCCAGGATTGTATCCCAATTCTTTGAGCTGACGATCAAATTCAAGAAGATCGTTGAAGGACTTAATTGAGACGATAGGCCGCCACGCGTGCTCCAGTTCGCGTGCGCGTTCCTGCACGCTCGCTGCGACATCGGGTCCCCACTTGCGGTCGATATGGCTGTCGGGGAAGGCTGCGAGAAGAGTCATATGCAACGTGGTGACGGCAAGGTCGGGCCGTTCGCCGGTCGCCTGGGCGGCTTCGAGCGCGGGCAGGGCGACATCGAAGACATCGGAATATGCGGTCACGTAGGCGTTCGCGATCCGGTCGCGGCCCGCGGCGAGATACATGGCTTCGGTCAGCGTCATGCGCGGGTTGCTCACGCTGACGTCGCCTTTCTCGACTTTGCCAAGGCCCGCGGGATTGGCAAGGCGGATGGCTGCGAACGCGGCATCCGCGTCGTCCTCGTCAAGTTGTGACAGAAGGACTGCGAGTGTGCGGCGCAGGCCCATGTCGAACGTCACCTCTTGAGCCGCCTTGGCAAGCGGCGCCGAGAGCAGCACGATGCCGAGGTTGGCGTTGACGCCGGTGGTCGAGACGCTCGCCTCGGTCGCGCGCAGAATGCGTTGGCCGACGCTGAGATCCGGATCCGCAATGAACGGGGCGGCGGCGTCGGCGGCGCGCTCGAATGTTGCCACCTCCATGCCATGGCCGGCGCCGTAGATATGCACGTTGCCCGGCTTGAGGGCGTTGAGTTCGGTCCGGCAGGCGCGGACGAATGCGGTTTGAATGTCCTCACGCGCTGCGGGTTTCCTCATCGCACGGCCGCCCGGTATGCGTTGACCGTCATGAGGAAGTCATGCGCGATCGCTTCCGCGATGTTGATGTCGGCAACCGTCTGAAGTCCGCGCCAGGCAGGATTGGAGTTCACCTCCAGCACTTGGAGCTGTCCCGACGGCGTGCGGATCAGGTCAATGCCCGCATAGTCGGCGTCGATGGCGCGCATGGCGGCCATTGAGATTGCGGCCATTTCCCCGTCCGGCACCAGGGCCCGCGCTTTGCCGCCCTGATGAATGTTGGTCACCCATGTCGTGCCCTGGCGCGTCATGGCCGCAACGATGCGGCGGCGCGTTGCGAGCACGCGCCAATCTTCAAACAGGCCGTCGTTGGGTGCGACGTAGTCCTGCATGTAATACATGTGATCGACCGTTGGGCCGCAAGGCAGCTCGCTCTCGGAATGGATCAAGCCGATACCCTTGCCCTGGCTGCCGAACAGCGGCTTCAGCACCAGCGTGCGGTCGAGGTCCTGGGTGTATTCGCGCGCATGGACCTCGGTTTCGACCACGCGCGTACGCGGCGTTGGAATGCCGGCCTTGTGCAGCAGGAAGGTCGTCTGTGATTTGTCAACGCACCGCTCGATGACGCGCGCATCGTTCCACACGCGCACGCCGCTTTCGCGCAAGGCGTGCAGCAGGCCGAGACGGAAAGTGATCTGCTCTAGAGTGCCCGCCGATATCGAGCGCACGAAGACGCCGTCCGGCAAGCGGCCGGCGAAGCCCGGAATATCGATGCCGCTTTCAAGGCCGGTGTCGAACGCGCAATGCGGCAGCGACGACACGGTGACTTTCGCGCCGCACGCTTGGAGCGCGCGCACGATGCGCCGCGCGTGCCATTCGCCGCGTCCTTCCTCTATGAGCAGCGCCAAGTGGAGGCCGGTGCCGTCGGGTTTCTGCTCCCTCTCCCCTTGGGGAGAGTGCCGGGGTGAGGGGGATGTCACGGTGTTCACAACCGTCCCCTCACCCGGCGCAGAGCGCCGGCCTCTCCCCAAGGGGAGAGGCGTGTCACTTGAAGCTGGCATCGACGATCTCGGGCGCAATCTTACCGGCGTGGAACGACGCGCCGGTATCCACATTGGAGACGATCACCTGGGCGGGTGAGAACAACATCGGATCGATCTTGTAGAAGTCGCCGTTCACCTCCGAAAAGATGTCGGCGAAGGGCTTGCCGTAGGCACTGGAGGAGGAAGAGGGAAGACCTTCAGCCAGTTTTTTTGCGTCCGTGTCGGAGCCCTTGACGAACAGATGGATGCGCCCACCGTAAATGATGGCGTCGTTGGTGCGGCCCATGGCCTTGATGAAGTCGGGGAACGGCGGAGCGATGGGGCACGTGCCGGTGCCGTCGAGAATGTTTTCCAGCGGGAAGTGCAGCTCGTGCGCCTTGTGAATGGCAACTTCCAGAACGCGCGCGGCGATCTGCATGGTGCCGGCGAGGCTCCACGTCGGCGCGAATAGGATCGTCAGGCCCGATGGTGCGATACCGCAGGCGTCCGCGACTTTCTTGGCGACGGCTTCCGGCGGTGCCTTGTCGCCTTCGATGACGAGCGCGCCCGTCTTGCCGCCATCAACGTAGCCAAGCTCCTTGTAGAGACCCTCGACGCGCGAGAGCGCGCGCGCGGGACCCGAGCCGAGCGCGAAGAAGCCGCTGGCATCGTCGGTAATCGTCCAGCCGGCGTACTGGGAGCCGAGGCACGAGATGACCGGATTGGTGGAATGCACGACAACGCCGAGCGGCCAGTTCGGGCACGGCGACGACTTGGTGATCTGTACGGTGCCAAGACCGCCCATGCACACTTCGCCAAGCCTGCGGCCAGCTTCGAGGCAACCTGGAACGGAAGCGCCCAGATCGATGAGGCGTTCGCCCGCGGTTCCCCGCGATACGGCAACGCGCAATGCGGTCGCGTCGGCTGCAATCTGATCGATGATTTTGCCGGCGAGGGCGTTAACGCTGGGTGCCGGCGCTCCGGCGGTGGTGGCCTGCATGGGCTTCTTCTCCTCAGGTCTTGTTTTGAAACTGTGTGTAGACGAGGTCTGCGAGTGTTGAAAGACGTGCGCGGACCAGGGTCTCGGCATCTTGGGTGCTGGCGCCGCCGGCATGGACGGTTGCAATGGGCTGCTCGGCCGCAATGACGGTGCCCGGCATGGGCCGGTCGGACGCCCAGTCGGGCCAATCGAGATCTGTGGCGATCGCCGCGCCGCGGTCGGCGTAGAGCAAGGCCGACGCGCGCGATTGCACGTTGGGGAGTTCGCGTTCCTGCCACAGTCCGTTGCCCAGCCCCGCCTCGACCTGGGCGCGAAACAGGCTGCCCTTCAGATCGTCGAACACGTCGAGTGTCGCGCCGGGGCGAGGGTTGACTTCGAGCAGGTACGCCGTGCCGTCGTTTACGATGAAGTCGAATGAGACGAGGCCCGCCGGATCCAGCAACTCGATCAGCGTTGCGGCCGCCGTCACCATCTGCTGCTCATGGGGAGCTTCAGCGTATTCCGCTATGGCCGCCCCGCCATAGCGGAACGGCTTGCGGGCGCTGGGGCTGACCCATTGGCGTGACAACTCCATGGCGACGCCGCCCTGCGCGGCGATCGCCAGCACCGACATGGGCTCACCGTCAAGCCGGCGCTGGAAGTAGTGTTGCGGGTGCGGTCTGCGCAAGCTTGCCAGATCGCGGATGTGCGCGCCGCCCGCGCCGCCTGTGCGCTTGGCGATCCATCCCGTGGGGTTTTCGGGAGCTTGCAGGGAGGTCGGCGGATGGGGAATGCCGAGCTGCTTCAGAAGCGGAAAGAAGCGCTCGGGGTCTTTCAGCTCCGCGACCGTCTCGCCCCGGGTGCCGAGCAGCCGATAGCGCTTGTCCAGGCTGTCGATGAGCTTTGGACGATCCTCGAAGCCCGAGCCGAGTACGATGCCGATGGGTCGTGTTTCGGCCTGCGCAATCAGGGTGTCGATCGCGCCAAAAAGCGGTTTGGCGGAAAACCCGGTGCGCACGGCGTTGGGCAATTGTGCGTAGTGTGCGGCCGCTGCGCGGGTGTCGGCATCGCCGAACGCATCGACGACCAACGGCACGAAACCAGCACGGCGCGCGGACTGGGCGAGCGCGCGTCCAGAAAATGCGGCAATGAGGACCGTTTCACCTGTCATCGCTGTCGCTGCTGTCCCGCAACCGACTGGGTAGGCTCATGGATGGGCCGCGGGCCCTTTAAAGCTGCATGGCCGGACGCGATCCGGCCATGACTTGGTTTTGTGGACGTTCGGGCGGGGCCCCTTCGAGTGCCGGTTCACACCGGCAAGTGCGCCGCTCAGGCGAGGCCGGTCAGCTCTTTCGCCTTCGCATAGGCGTGGCGGAAGTCGAGCAGCAGCGGCTTGTCGGAGGAGAGCATCTGCTTGAAGAGGCCGGACTCCGTCTTGTACTTGATGTCGCCGATGGCCAGCGCGCCGACGCCGAGCGCCTTGCTGCCGGGCAACTCCGCGCCATCCATGAACAGATCCATGCCATCGACGCCCGGGGGCGGAACGGCGTTGACGTCGGCAACGATGAGCAGCTTCTTGGCGATCTGCTTATCCTCTTTGGAGACGACCTGCACGCCGGCGGCCGCCGCCGCGAAAATCACTTCGGCGTTGGCGATTATGTCGCGCTTCTGCTCGGGCGTCTCGCCGGCAACGGGCTCCAGATCGACCCCGAAGCGCTCCTTGGAAACCGTTGCGCTCTTGATGACGCGATCAACGCCACGGTGCGCGACAAGGCGCACCTTCGCGCCCTCAAGGGCGGCAATGATCGAGGAGGCGAAGCCGACGACGCCGGTGGCGCCGAACACGGTTACCGTCACGTCCTTCCAGCTCTTGTTGAGCTTGGTCTTCAGCTGCCGCTCGACGCAGGCGACCATGGCGGCCGCCGTGGTGAACGAGCCGGCGGGGTCAGCGAACACGGAGCATTCGAATGGCGGGACCATCGCCTTTTTAGCGGCATCCAGCATATCGAGCGCCATGATGGCGTCCTTGCCGCCCATGAAGAAACCCGTGCGAACGCCATAGTTCGGCGGGCGCGAGAAGATGGCGTCTTGAATGAGCGGCGTGACGTCGGCGATCTCGACATTCGTATAGGGCACGATGACCTTGAAGCCGGCGTCGGTGGCCATGTTCACGTCGAAGGGGCTCACGTGCTTGCGCGGGTCGAGCATATGCAAAATGGGCGTGGCTTCGCTCATAACGTCTTCTATCTCCCGAACTTTTTTTGCTAATCAGGATGGATGGATGGTGGCGCCCGCGTTGCGTCCGCGTGCGATGACGATCTCAAGTCCGTCCGCTTTAGCCTCTTGGACTAAAGAATGATAGAGGCGTTCTGCCGCTTCCGGCCCGTCAACAAAGGCAAAGCCGGTCGGCCCCCACGAGCTTTGACCAAGCCCCGTGGCGCCCATCTCGCCCATGCGCTTCACGAGCCGGCCAACAGCAGGACTCGTCCAGGGGCTTCCGCCTTGGGCTTTGGCGAAGTGGTCACCGAGGATCTGTTGAATCTCGGTCAGCGCGCTCCCGAAGGTCTCGAGATCGAACTCCTTCAGCCCAGGGACCAGCTTCATGAGTACGAGCCTGCAGATATGGGCTGCCCACTCGTCGGGAAACGCGGGGAGTGCCTTGAAAGCCTGCGTTTCAGCCTCGCCCGAGACGCCGGCATGGTGGGGATCGAGGATGAGCAGAACCCGCCAGTGTTCTGGAAAATCCGCGCGAAGCGTCACGGGAGGGGCCACATCGCGCGCGCCTCGGCCGCCATCCACGAGAAAGCCGCCTTCGACAAATGCTGCGAGCCCGATCCCCGAGCGCGCGCCACGTTCACCAAGTTGGGCAAGGCCATACGGTGTCAACGGGCGCCCTTCGAGCCGGGCCACCGCGGCGCCGATCGCAAGCGCCAGCTGCGTCCCCGAGCCCAGGCCCGCATGAGCCGGAATGGCCTGTCCAATCGTGACGGCGTAGGCCCGGCCCGAGTGGTTCGCAAAGCGCCCCAGCAGGTGCAGCGCGCGGTCGCTCTCGGGTCCATGGGCGGAGTGGTGAGACGCGGTCTGGATGACGAGACGCGTCTGCGGTTGGTCGATGGCCAGCCCGATGCTGCCGAAGCGGCGGCCGAGCGAGCCGTTGAGATCGAGAAATCCAAGATGCAGCCGTGCGGGCGCACATACTGTGAGGCTGGCAGTCTTCGGAGTCCTGGGGCTCAAGTCGAGGGGTCCTTCGCGGCTGTGGCGCATCTGGGAGGTGCTGTTTTTCCTGGCGGACCGCACCGAGGTAGGGTCTATTCGGGTCAGTGTCCAGCAAAGCCTGATCGAGGGCAAGACATGACGAAAGAACGTGAAATTCCCATGCCCGGCGCAGAGGTCGAGGCGTGGCTCAAGGCCAATCTTCCAGCTTGGCGCCTGGAGGATGGTTGGATCAAGCGCACATACAAGACGGCGAGTTGGAAGGGGACCTTGATGGTCATCAACACCATCGGCCATCTCGCCGAGGCGGCGTGGCATCATCCCGACATTACGGCCTCGTACGCCTGGGTCGAGGTGCGGCTTGTCACGCATAGCGCGAAGGGCATCACGGCCAAGGACTTGGAGCTTGCGCGCAAGATCGAGGATGTCGTCTCCTGGCAGCCGGGCAAGGAGGGCAAGGGCCTGGAGGGGACCCCCCACGGCGATATGCGCTTTGCCTACATCAAGTATGACTGACGCGCGGGCGATCCGGGACGATCAAGAATGCGCCTTCGATGCCGCCATCGCACTTGGGTCGAACGTCGGCGACAAGCGCGCCAACATCGCGCGCGCGATCGAACTGCTCACCGCACGCGGCGATATCGTTCTTGTCCGGCGCTCGCGCGATTACCGTTCGGCGCCCTGGGGCGTTCTGGAGCAGGATTGGTTCGTCAATGCGGTCGTCACAGTGGCGACGGAACTTGGCCCGCACGATCTGCTGGCGCGTTGCCAGGATGTCGAGAACGAGATGGGCCGTGTGCGCTTGAAAAAGTGGGGACCGCGTCTGATCGATGTCGATGTGCTCACCTACCGCGACCAGCGCATCAATGATCCCGAACTCATCGTGCCGCACCCGTTGATCGCCGAGCGTGGCTTCGTGCTCGTGCCATTGCGCGAGGTGGCGCCGGCGTTGAGGATTGGCGGGGAGAACCTCGACGTCCTGATAGGGCGGATCGATACCGGTGATCTTGCGGCGCTGTGAGGCACGCGATCAGCCGCGGGGGCAAAAAGAAACGCCGCGGGCGATGTGCGCCGCGGCGTTTCTTTTGGATTCCCGATGCGTCGAATTATTTCGCCGGGCTCTGGCTCTTGAGATACTCAAACAGGTTGTCGCGATCCTCGGGGTTCTTCAGGCCCATGAACACCATCTTGTTGCCCGGTACCTTCTTCCTCGGGTCTTCGATGTAGGCCTTGAAGGTCTCTTCGTCCCAGGTAAGGCCCGAGTTCTTCAAGGCTTCCGAGTAGTTGAAACCTTCAGCCGCGCCGGCCTTGCGGCCAATCACGCCGTCGAGGTGCGGGCCGACAGCGTTCTTCGCGCCTTCGCCAATCTGGTGGCAGGCCTTGCATTTATTGAAAACGGTTTTGCCGGCTTCCGCGTCGGCGGCAGAAGCCGCAACCGGCATTGCAGCGACCATTGCGGCCGCCAGAACCCACTTGCGCATCGTGTGTTTCCTCTCGTTTCGCCAAACCTGGCGTTTCGCTGGAGCGCCAAGCTTCTTAAGACTAGCGCGGTGATTTTGGCAGTCTTTTTCTGAATCAAAGCTGAACCAAATGCCGCACTAGAGCTAAAGATCTTCTCATCTTGGTTTCTTGACTTCAATCAAGAAACTCACACACGGTCTTTAGGTGGATTGGCTGGCTTGCCCCAATGTCAGCCCGGTGTCTTGGAAGCTCCGCCCACGCGGCGGTAAATGAAGCGGGGCGGGCTCTCCTCGGCGCTCTCACGCTCGGCCGTTGCAACGAAGGCGGCATGATAGGGTGAGAACTTGCAGGCCGGATCCGTGTTCGTGGCATCGCCCGTGAACGCCATGGCCTGGCAGCGGCATCCCCCGAAGTCGATTTGCGCGCGCGGGCAGCTCTTGCAGGGCTCCTTCATCCAGCTCGTGCCGCGATAGGCCTCGAAGGCCTGGCCGTTGAGCCAGATGTCAGCCAGCCGGCGATTGCGGACATTGTCGAACTGAAGGCCAGGCACGGTTTCGGCGGCATGGCAGGGAAGAACCTTGCCCGAGGGCGTGATGTTCATGACCCCGCGGCCCCATCCGCCCATGCAGGGCTTGGGTGTCTTGGCGTAGTAGTCGGGCACCACGAAGTCGAATACGAGGATGCCCTTCAGCCGCTCCTTGGCTTCCTCGACGATCTCCGCACTCTTCATGAACTCGGCGCGCGTCGGCATCAGCGCGGCGCGGTTCTTCAGCGCCCACGCGTAATACTGGATGTTGGCGACCTCCAGCCGCTCCGCGCCCATTTCGACCGCGAAGTCGATGATGCGCGGCAGGTTCTTGATGTTGTGGCGATGGATCGGCGCATTGATGGTGAGCGGCATGTCGAACTCGCGCACCCACTTGCCGAGTTCGCGCTTCTTGGCGAGCCCGCCCTTGTAGGCCGAGATCCGCTCGGCGTTTTCCTCGTCGATGTCCTGAATGGACAGCTGCACGTGATCGAGGCCAAGGTCCTTGAGCTTCTTCAGCCGGTCGCGCGTGAGCGTCACGCCGGCGGTGATGAGGTTGGTGTAAAGGCCGGCTTTGGCCGCGACGTCGACGATGTCCTCCAGGTCCTTGCGCACCGTTGGCTCACCACCCGACAGGTGGATCTGCAGAATGCCCAATTCGCCCGCCTGACGCATGACGTCCTGCCATTCCGCCGTGGTCAACTCGGCGTTGACGCGCTCCAGCTCGAGCGGATTGGAGCAGTACGGACACTGCAGCGGGCAGCGATGCGTCAGCTCCGCCAGCAGGCCTACAGGCGCGCGCGCGCACTGAGGCGCCGCGACGGCCTCTCCGAACTCCTCGAGCGGGGCGATTTCATTCATCTTTGCCGGACTCCGTTTCAGGCTTTCACGACACCTTTGTCGGAAAGCTCCTGCAACATGGATATGGTGTCTTTAATGATGTCTTGCAGTGGTGCGTTGTAGTCTTTTGCGAGCACGCTCGCGATGTCTTCGACGGTCGTCGCTCCATCACAACGCTTCAAGATTTCGACAGAGATTTCGTCGGGCTCGAACACGCGCTCAGGCGCGAGAATGAGCCACCGCCCGCGCCCGGCATCGTGACGCAACTTGATGTGGTTGGGCAGCGACGGCTTCGAAGCGAGAGCGATGATGGTGCGGGTGCGCATGGTCGATTCAGTCATGGCGAAATCAAGCCTCCGGCCTAAAGGCGCCGGGCGGAATGTTGCCGGCGACATAGGCGTTATAGAGCGCGTCGAGCTGAACCCAAAGGACGTTGCACTTGAAGCGCACCGCATCCACGCAAGCCTC
This sequence comes from uncultured Hyphomicrobium sp., assembly GCA_964587445.1. GTDB lineage: Bacteria > Pseudomonadota > Alphaproteobacteria > Rhizobiales > Hyphomicrobiaceae > Hyphomicrobium_B. The sequence goes on along the minus strand of CAZPLQ010000011.1, from coordinate 33,752 downwards.
CTGCTCCTCGCGTGTCTTTGCGTGATCGAGCACATAGTTGAGGGCGAATTCGCTGTCGCGAGGCGCCTGCGTCAGGCGGCGCTTGAAGTAGGCCATCACCTTGTCGTCGATGAAGTCGTAGTTCTCCAGCATGCCGGAGATGCGCTCCTTGTGGATCTTGGGCGCAAAAAGCTCCGTGAGGGAGGAGGCGACGGCCACCGTCAGCGGCTGCTCGCGCACGAACGTGACATAGCTTTCCACCGCGAAGATGGTTGCTGCGAGCGCCCCGCGCCGCGAGATCACGTAGTCGCGATCGAGGCCCAGGCCATCGGTCAAAATCAGCCAGCGCTCGATGCCGCCGGGCTCCTCGGGCGGCAGTCCATCGTGATCGTGGATCCGATTGAGCCACTCCCGGCGCAGCTCACGATCGTGGGTGCGCGAGACGAGGGCGGCATCCTTGCGCGGCACGGCGGCCTGGTAACAATAGCGGTTCAAGGCCCAGGCCTGGACCTGACCCTTGTTGAGCTTTCCGCCGTGCAGCATGTGATGGAAGGGGTGGAGATCGTGATAGCGCTCCGGTCCTACGGCCCGGATCTGGGCTTCGAACTCAGGGCGCGGCCACATGGGCTGTTCCGTGCGCGCGGCGGCGCTCTTCTGTTCCAGGCTGACTGCGGTCATAGGCGGACCTCCATTCCATCATATCCGACTTCCCAGCCGGCGGCCTCGACATCCTTGCGGGCCGGGGAGTTTTCGTCCAGCGCGGGGTTGGAATTGTTGATGTGAACATAGATACGGCGCTTGATGCCAAGCGGTTTGAAAACCTGCAACGAGCCGTCGGGGCCTGACATGGAGATATGCCCCATGCGCTGGCCGGTCTTCTGCATCAGGCCCTGATCGATCATTTCGTTGTCGGTGAAGAGCGTGCCGTCAAAGAAGATGAGTTCGGCGCCTTTGATCTTCTGGGCCAGCGGCGCATCCACTTCGGCGCAGCCTGGAACGTAAAAGAACGACTTACCCGTTTTGTCGTCGGTGATTTCGAGGCCGATCGTGTCACCTTCGCGGCTGCCGTAGTTGGCATCCTCTCCGCCCTTCTCGAGAAAGAGCGCGATCTTGCCGGGAACCGCGAAGGCCTCAACCGTCAGCCCCAGGTCGACGCCGTCGCCTGTCAGTTTGATTTTTTCGTCGAGCGGCAGGGCGATGCGGGGCACGATGTCGTGGGCGCACACATCGAAGATGGAATTTGCGCTGATCGTCGCGAGTACGCGATCGGAACCGTAGATCGAGAAGGGCTGGCGCTCGCGCAGATTGATGAGGCCGACGATGTGGTCGACGTCGGCATTGGTCAGCACGGTCGCCTTGATGGGGCTGTTGCGCAAAGGGCCGGTTTTTTCAGGATGCAACTCGGGAGTGTCGGCTATCTGCTGGCGCAGATCCGGTGAGGCATTGAGCAGAATCCAGTTGCGCCCGTCGGAGGAAACCGCCAGCGACGACTGCGTCCGAGGCCGATAGCCGGGTTTGCCCGCGCGCACGGCGGAAGAGTGAATGCCGTTGCAGTTCCACTGCGGAAAACCACCTCCCGCGCCGGAACCAAGAATTTTTATGATCATTTCGATGGGCCGAGTTTGGCGCGCCGCCGCCGTCCAGAATAGGTCGCCGGATACTACAAACAGCTACGGCGGCCGATGGCAAACATCGACCGCCGCACCGGAAACTCACGGGAAGCGTGAGTCCGAGAGCGCCACGCTTAGATGACGTCGATCTCGGCGGGGAGGTAGCTCGTCACTTCGAGACCAACTTCCTGCTCACGAACTTCGGGCTTCGACCAGATCTTCATAGGATTTCCTCCGATTTGCGAAAGACTGCCTTCTCCGAATTGATCCCTGTGAAGGGTCAACTCTGGGGCAGACACATTTTTTCTTGTGCCGGCCCACTCTGCGGATCGATTTTGAGAAGTCAAGACCGCACCGCTTCGAATTCTTTACACCACGGTAGGTCCTCACGACGCAATTCAACGCGTTTCACGTCTGCGTGTGTAAGTGTGTGCGATCACTATGTAATTTTGTATCATAACAGCGTGCGGCTTGCGTCGTTCGTCGTAGGTCAGAGAGACGCCGGGATGTTTATCAGATAACGGAAAGTTCGTGCGCTTTGTCTTGCTGGGTAGCGCCCGGGCGGGCTTTGGTCCGTCGTGATTTGATGAGGCGAGCTGGCGTGCGGGAGGGCTTGGTGCTGTGGCCTCGACGGCATCGGGGAAAGCCAGTGATCGAGCAGCGCATGCGCCTTGACGGCCGAGTCCAGCTGCACGGGAAGAACGGAACAGTCCTGCCAAGACGCCGCGCCAAGGTACGACATACCCATTTTATGCTATATTTGGATTTTTATACTATTGAGTAGCATGCTTGTTCGTGATATTTGAAAAAACATTCCCTGTCAGCGGCTGGGTCAGCGGTTTTTCCGCTGGCACTTTAAGCCTTTCGACGGGGCGGCAAGTTCCCTGCTGCCCGGATGGCGCGCGCTATGCTTTAAGGTGCGCAAGAAGGGCGGACTGGATATCGCGCAAAGATGCGCGCCGCCTCACTTGGAGAGATCCGTGACGTCCATTCCTCTGTTGCCGAAGAACGCGCCATTTTCGGCTGAAGACATCGACGCCTTGAACAAGGTTGTCGCCAAGTCGACGCCCCTTCAGCGCAGTTGGCTGGCAGGCTTTTTTGCGGGCTTCGAAGCGGCGCAAGGCGGCGCGGCGCCAGTGGCCGTTGCGCCGCCCAAGCCGCGCAGCCCCCTCACGATCCTCTACGCAAGCGAGAGCGGCAATGCCGAAAGCCTGGCCATGAAGGCCAAGAAGGCGGCCGCCAAGCATGGATTCGACGCCAAGGTCTATGACATGGCGGATGCCGATATGGCTCTGCTGGGCAAGGCCAAGAATATTGTCATCTACGCCGCCACGTGGGGGGAGGGCGATCCCCCCAGTCGCGCAGTCGATTTCTATCAGGACTTGATGGGCGATAACGCGCCGCGCCTCGATGGGGTGCGTTTTGCCGTGCTGGCATTGGGCGATACGGCGTACGCGCAGTTCTGCGAGGTCGGCAAGCGGATCGATGCGCGGCTCGAGGCGCTGGGCGGTGTCCGCGCCGCCGATCGCGTCGATTGCGATCTCGATTTTGCCAAGCAGGCCACCGATTGGATGGACAAGGCGCTCTCCAAGTTGGCGCCTGCGGACACCGGCGGCGGGGCGCGGGTGGTGCACGTCGATTTCAAGGGCGGCGCGGCCACTGGCGAGGAGGACGACACCGAGCCGGCCTTCACCGCCGAGAGCCCGTTGGAGGCGGAGATCTCGACTCTCATCAATCTCAACGGCACGGGTTCCACGCGCGAGACCTGGCACGTCGAATTTACAACCGACGATCCGGCATTCACCTATGCGCCGGGCGATGCCATCGGCATTCTACCCGAGAACGATCCCGTCCTCGTCGATCAGCTTCTCAAGGCGACGGGGCTTTCCTCCGACGCGGCGCTGCTGCTCAAGATTCAGAAATCCTACGACGTGACGACGCTGTCGAAGCCGCTGGTTGAAAACTACGCCCGGCTGACGGGCCGCGCCGACGTCAAGGCGCTGCTGGAAGGCGATGCGCTGGCGCGCTTTGCCGCCGACCGGCAACTCGTCGATCTGTTCGAGACCTATCCGGAGGTTCTGAACTCCGAGCAGCTAGTGTCGTTGCTGCGTCCGCTCCCGGGCAGGCTCTATTCGGTGGCTTCAAGCCTCAAGGCGCATCCGGGCGAGGCGCATCTCACGGTTGGCACGGTGCGCTGGGAGAGCCACGGCAAGGCGCGCAAGGGCGTTGCCTCGACCTATCTTGCAGACCGGCGCAAGGCCGGCACATCGGCGCGCATCTACGTCAAGCCGAACCGGCACTTCCGCCTTCCCGCCGACGGCAGCACGCCCATCATCATGATCGGCGCGGGCACCGGCGTTGCGCCCTATCGCGGATTTATCGAGGAACGCGCGGAAACGGGCGCCAGCGGCAAGAGCTGGCTGTTCTTCGGCGAGCGCAACTTCACCAACGATTTTCTTTACCAGCTCGAATGGCAGGATCACCTCGCCTCCGGCGCACTGTCGAATATCGATGTCGCCTTCTCGCGCGACCAGCCCGAGAAGATCTACGTGCAGCACCGCCTGTGGGAGCGCCGCGCCGATCTGCAGCGCTGGATCGCCGAGGGTGCGCATATCTATGTGTGCGGCGACGAGAAGGGCATGGCCAAGGACGTCGATGCGACGCTCGTCAGGATCCTTGCGGAGAATGCCAAGGGCGACGAGGAGGCGGGAAGGTTGAGGCTGAAAGAATTGACCAAGGCGGGCCGCTACCAGCGCGACGTCTACTAACGCACGCGACCCTCCCCTTGGCGTGGAGACTGAGACGGGTGGAAGCTTTTGCCGATCTGCCGTCCCGCCACCTTTCCTCACAAGGGAAGGGCAAATGACTTCAAAACGAGTCCAGACATGACCGACAAGCGCTCCAGAAACGAGTTCATCAAGGAAGCCAGCCGCCAGCTTCGCGGCACGCTGGCGCAGGAAATCAAGGTTCAGGTCACCGGAAGCATCCTCGAGGAGGATACCCAGATCCTCAAGTTCCACGGGTCCTACCTGCAGGACGATCGCGACGTTCGCGGCGAGCGCGCCAAGAAGAAGCTCGAGAAGGCCTACATCTTCATGTTGCGCCTGCGCATTCCCGGGGGCGTGCTCACGGCCAAGCAGTGGATCGCGCTCGACGACATCGCCACCACCTACGCCAACAACTCGATGCGCCTGACGACGCGCGAGACGTTCCAGTACCACGGCGTCATCAAGTCGAACCTGAAGCGCACGATGCAGGCCATCAACAAGGCCGCGCTCGACACCCGTGCGGCGTGCGGCGACGTCAACCGCAACGTGATGACGGTGTCCAATCCCTATCTTTCGAAGGCACACAAGCAAGCCTATGACCTCGGCCTTGCCGTCAGCGCACATCTTCTGCCAAGGACAGGCGCCTATCACGAGATCTGGCTCGATGGCGAGAAGGTCGAGGATGCTTCGCGACCTGCTGAGAAGAACGAGGAGCCCTTCTACGGCGTCTATTACCTGCCGCGCAAGTTCAAGATCGTGTTCGCGGTCCCGCCCAGCAACGACGTGGACGTTTTCGCCCATGACCTTGGCTTCATCGCCATCCTGGAAAAGGGCGAGATCGTCGGCTGGAACGTGACGGTGGGCGGCGGCATGGGCATGACTCATGGCGACACCAACACCTTCCCGCGCACCGGTGACCTCATGGCGTTCTGCACGCCCGACCAGGTCATAAAGGTTGCCGAATCTGTCTTGACCACGCAACGCGACTGGGGCAACCGCGAGAACCGCTCACGCGCGCGGCTCAAGTACACCATCGAGGACAGGGGGCTTGAGAACTTCCGCGACGAGGTCGAGAAGCGCTGCGGCTTCAAACTGGGTAAGCCGCGCCCCTTCAAGTTCGACGGAACGGGCGATGTCATTGGCTGGCGCCAGGGCGAGGACAAGAGCTGGAACCTCACGCTGTTCATCGAGAACGGCCGCATCAAGGATGTCGATGGGCGCACCTTCAAGACGGCCCTGCGCGAGATCGCGGATCTTGGCATTTGCGAGTTCGTCGCTACCGCAAATCAGAACGTGACGATGGCCAATATCGCTGCCAAGTCGAAACCGAAGATCGAAAGCATCCTGAAGGCGCATGGTGTTGCGCTCGAGGTGTCGTCGCACCTGCGTGCCAATTCCATGGCCTGCGTGGCGCTGCCGACTTGCGGCCTGGCGCTGGCGGAGAGCGAACGCTATCTTCCAAGCCTGATTACGAAGCTGGAAGACAGCCTCGACAAGGCGAGCCTGCGTCACGGCGATATCGTGATCCGCATGACGGGGTGCCCCAACGGCTGCGCACGGCCTTATCTGGCGGAGATCGGATTGGTCGGCCGTAACCCCGGTCTTTACAACCTGTATCTGGGCGCCGCATTCGACGGCTCGCGCCTGTCGAAGCTGTACGCTCAGGATGTGAACGACGAGCGCATCGTCGCGTTGCTGGATCCGATCTTCAAGGCCTATGCGAAGAGCCGCAAGGAGGGTGAGCACTTCGGCGACTTCTGCATTCGTGCTGGCTATGTGAAGCCGACGACGGCGAGCAACCAGTTCCACGCCGACGTCAAGCTCGCCTGATCCGTATGGCCGCGCCGGCGGCGTCTTTTTGAGCAGTTACCTGATCTCATCGCTCGAAGGGGGCGGGGCCGCATCCGCAGGCGCGTCATCGCCCGCGCCTGCGTTGTCGCCGGCCGGCGGCTCAGGCTCGCTCGTGTCGCGGCTCGAGATGGCGGGCTGCGTGTTCTTGGAAACGGCCGGCTGCCAGTTCGTGTTGGTCATGGCGATGGTGCCGCGGCGGAATTCCAGATGCTGAAACGAGATGAAGGGCAGGTTCATCTGGAACACGAGCGGCTGGGGATCGGTGCGCAAGGCCTGTTCGACAAGATCGGGCCGCTCGGGTTTCACCGTGATGAGCTTTAAAGTGAAGCGGTAGTCGCCCTTGTCATCGACCACGAACGGCTTGGTATTGAGCGACATCGGATAGAAGCGGATCGTCTCGGTGAACGTGCCGTGACCGGGAATGGACAGCGGCGCGAACGACCGGTTGGGATCCTTTTCGTCCTTGGGAAAGTCGCCCAGAAATGCGCTGTAAAAGCGGGCAGACTTCTTGAGGGCATCGGCGCGCAGGTTTTCCACGACCAGCTCCATGGCGAGCACCGTTCCGGTCCGCGCCCCGTCGTTGGCGATGGTGATCGGTACGTTGAACACGTCGGAGTCGTCGTCGCGCGCATAGTGGATCATCGGCGGTACGTAGACGGAGAGCTCCGCGGTTCTCAGCGTGCTTTCGTAATACGACAGACCCGAGATCACGAGCGCGAATGCGGAGAGAATGGTGGCGAAGAGACCGCCGTGGCTGCCATGCTCCACGATGCTGCCGGCATCTGGCTCGCGACGCGGCCCGCCAATCTTGAACGACATGGAATCCCCCCGATCTGCCCTGCTGCGCGCGTGCCTTGCCTGCCTGCTTCGAGGCGTATGCGCATGGTAGCGCGCGCCATTGCGGCGAACGTAGGGCGCCTGCAAGCGTCTCGGGCCAGGGATGAAAAGCCCGCCTGCCCTAGACGCGGCTTGAAGGTCGAGTTCCTTGGCCCCCGCTGGGATTACTCGTAGATGGCGTAGACTTTCTTCGCTGGTTCGATGACTTCCCAGATCCCGGTGAAGCCAGATGGCGAGACGAAGGCATCGCCGGCGCGGAACGTGCGCTCCATGCCATCGTCGCCGGTCACCACCAGCACGCCCTCGAGCAACTGGCAGAACTCGTGCTCGGTGAAGACTACGCGCCACTTGCCGGGCTGGCAGGTCCACACGCCCGACTGAAACCGGCCGTCGGCGCTCGAATAGAAGTTGTGAGCCGTTTGGACGGGATCGCCCGCCAGGATCCGATCGGCCTGTGGCCGGTAAGGCTCAGCCGGCGGAAGAGGGCCTGCGAAATCGATGAAGGGCGCAAAGCGCAGCGTGTGAGGCATGTCGATAGTCTCGTCTGCAGATTGAAATGCGTGGCCAGCGATCTCTTACTCGCCGCGCCTGCGGTTCATGAACGCGAGGCGTTCCAGCAGGTGGGTGTCCTGCTCGTTCTTGATCAGCGCGCCCGCAAGCGGCGGGATAAGCTTCCTGGGATCGCTCTCGCGCAGCAAGGCGGGATCGATGTCTTCATTCAGCAGCAGCTTCAACCAATCAAGAAGCTCGGAGGTGGACGGCTTCTTCTTCAGGCCCGGCACATCGCGCAACTCGTAGAATACGCGCAACGCCTCTTGCACGAGGCGGCCCTTGAGCCCGGGGAAATGCACCTCCACGATGCGCGCCATGGTCTCGGCGTCGGGGAACTTGATGAAATGGAAAAAGCAGCGGCGCAGAAAGGCGTCCGGCAGCTCTTTCTCGTTGTTCGACGTGATCATGACGATCGGGCGGTTCCTCGCCTTGACCGTCTCGCCGGTCTCGTAGACGAAGAACTCCATGCGATCGAGTTCCTGGAGCAAGTCGTTCGGAAACTCGATGTCGGCTTTGTCGATCTCGTCGATGAGCAGGACGGGGCGCCCATCGCGCACAAAGGCATCCCACAGCTTGCCGCGCTTGATGTAGTTGGTGATGTCCCTGACCCGCTCGTCGCCGAGTTGACCGTCGCGCAGGCGCGAGACGGCGTCGTATTCGTAGAGGCCTTGCTGGGCCTTGGTCGTCGATTTGATATGCCATTCGATCAAGGGAACGCCGAGGGCGCCGGCCACCTCCGCCGCGAGCACCGATTTACCCGTTCCAGGTTCGCCCTTGATGAGAAGCGGCCTTTGAAGCGTGATCGCGGCGTTGACGGCAACTTTCAGATCTTCTGTCGCGACGTAGCTTTTGGTGCCTTCAAACTGCATTGGGTGCGGCCTCGTTGTTCGCCAGGAATGCATCCACCCATGCGTTGAGCGCGGGCGCTTGCCAAGGCCTTGAGCCTAGAGAGCTTCAGGAGTGAAGCAAACAGCGCATCGCGCCGCGCCGTGTCAACGGTGAGCGGGTCATGTGAATGGTGCGGCAGGCAAGAAAAAAGCGCCGCTCCAGTGTGGGAAAGGAGCGGCGCTTCTCGGTGGCCTGACAGGGCGCACCTGCGGCGCTCGTCGGGGTGGCCTTGGATGAGTTCGCTGCTGGGTGGGCTCACAGCGGACTTGGGGCTTTTGCGGCTTCGCGCCTCGTTCGTTATTCGCACCTCATGGTTGCTGTTGGTGTCACGGCCCGGATGGGAGAAACGTGCCGCGCAATCCCTGGATGGAAATCACCTCAAGAACAACCCTAGATTGCACAAGGGAACTTAATTCGACGTTAAGGCTAGGAAGAGATTTGGCAATCTCACTTGCGCAAGGGGCACGCCGCGCCGCCTCTTTTTGGCTAAGATACTGTCACACTTACGTTATCCAGAGCGCATATGGCGTCCAACCGCCCGCACGTGCTTGACACACGGCCCACCCCGCCTAAATACGGTGCCGACCTCGTTGGCGGGGACATGAGTCGAACAAGCGGGATTAAGTTGCCCGGCGCTCTGGCGGTCAAGACTGGCGCACGCGGCCTCACGGGAGGCGGACGATGAGCAAGAAACAAAACGCGAAAATCGGCGTTAAATCGGCCGCCGCCGCTAGCCGCAAGGCTCAGGCTGTGGCCAAGAAGCAACCGGCGAAGTCCGTGGCTTCCGCGGTCAAACCAGCGGGCAAGCCGGCGGCAAAGCCCCTGGCCAAAACCAAGCCGTCCAAGACGGGCAAGCCGAGCGTATCGAAGGCTGCCGAAAAGTCCGCAAAGGCCAAGACGCCCGCCAAGTCTGCCGCGGTGATCAAGACGCTGGCAGCATCCAAAGCGGCCGGAGCCAAGGGCGTGGCGTCCACGAAAACGCCCGCGCGCACCATCGCGGTATCCAAGAGCGAACAATCCAAGAAGGCCGAAGGGGGACAGAAGAAAATGGCAGCTCGCGCCAAGGTATCGGAGATCGTCTTGCCTCCGGACTACCGGCCCTCCGAGGACGAGCCCTTCATGAACGAGATGCACCGCGCATACTTCCGCAAGCGGCTTCTGGAATGGAAGGACGAGATCCTGCGTCAGACGCGCGAGACGCTCGCCATCCTTCACGAGGATTCAACGCAACATGCCGACTTGGCGGATCGTGCGACCTCCGAGACCGATCGCGCCACCGAGTTGCGCACCCGCGACCGCCAGCGCAAGCTGATCGCCAAGATCGATGCCGCGTTGGCGCGGATCGAGGATGGTTCGTACGGCTACTGCGAGGAAACCGGCGAGCCGATCGGACTGAAGCGGCTCGATGCGCGCCCCATCGCGACGCTATCGGTGGAGGCCCAGGAGCGTCACGAGCGCCGCGAGCGGGTCTACCGCGAGGAATAGCGTCCAGGCACAACGCCCGTCGGAAGGGACCACAGACGCAGGCGCTCACGCTTGCGGGCGATGCTGCTTGTTTCAGTATTGTGCCACGATGAGGCAAACATTCACGCACCTTTAACCCTTGGCGCGCATGCTGGGAGATAGCCTGCGTCCTTCGTTTCTTCCGGTCTTTCTTCCTGGGCGCGGCACTCGTGTTGGTCTTCCGCGCTGCTGTGCGCGCATGTCAAGGATGTGGTTTCCGTGTCTCGTATCAGGTTGTGTCTGAGGATTTCGGCGGGCCTCCTGGGTGCACTCGTCGCTCTGAGCCCCCCGGCTAGGGCCGGCGGCTCAGCCACCAATGGCATCGCAAGTCTGAAAGCGGCCGCTCTCGAGGCTGGCGCAGCGACGGCTGGAAAAAAGTCCATCCCCCATTACACCAGTGGCATCGTAACGACCTCGACCAGCAAGCTCGATCTCAGCAAATTCGATCTTGAAGACTTCGGCGACGTGGCGCGCTGAGACGCACCAGCTGCGTTCCCGGCCTTCTTCCAAGCGGCGGTTACCAACCGCCGCCATCGGCGTTATGCTGTGGCCAAACCACATAACAGCCATGGAGGAAACAGATGACCGTGACCACCGCCCGCCGCACCGCACGCGGATTTGCCCTGTTGGTTGGCTGTATGCTGCCGATCGCCGTGGCGCAGGCTGATCCTGCATCCATGACCTTCTTCGTGACGGGCAACGGCCCCGGCGATGGGGCCAATCTCGGCGGGCTGGCGGGCGCGGATGCCCATTGCCAGAAGCTTGCGGACGCAGCCGGAGCTGGAAATCGCACATGGCGCGCCTATTTGAGCACGAGTGCTAGTGGCGCTGAGGCTGCCGTCAATGCGCGTGACCGCATCGGCAAGGGGCCATGGACGAACGCCAAGGGCGACGTCATCGCCACGAGCGTGGATGACCTGCACAGCGCCAATAACAAGCTGTCGAAGGAAACGGCGGTTGACGAAAAAGGCGATGTGGTCGCCGGCCGTGGCGACAAGCCAAACCGTCATGACGTTCTCACCGGATCGCAGCCCGACGGAACCGCATTTGCCGGCGACGCAGACAAGACGTGTGGCAACTGGACGAAGAACGCAGACGGCTCGGCCGTCGTCGGACATCATGACCGCATGGGGCTCGATGAGAGCGCGCCGATGAAGTCATGGAACTCCTCGCACGGCTCCAAGGGCTGCTCACAAGACAACCTGCGCTCCACCGGCGGAGATGGCCTGTTCTACTGCTTTGCCGCAGATTGATCCCAAGGTGCAGCTAACGAACATCTGAAGCCGTTGCGGGAACCGCAATGGCTTCAGATCAGAAACGTCATCCCCGCGTCAGGCGGGGATCCGTTAGCGCCGGATCTTGCTGCGACGCCGAGACCGGGAGACGGATATTCCAGAGTTGGAATGACGGCGGAAACGGATTCCCGCTTTCCGCAAAGCGCTCTACTTGCCCAGCACTTCGAGCTTGACCTTGGAGAGGCCTTTTCCGGTCATGCCGATTTCTTCGGCGGCGCGCTTCGACAGATCGATAACCCGGCCCGGCTTGAAGGGGCCACGGTCGTTGATGCGCACGACCACGCTCGAGCCGGTGTCGACGCGCGTCACACGCACGCGCGTGCCGAAGGGGAGGGTCTTGTGAGCGGCTGTGAACTTGGTGGGATCGAAGCGTTCGCCGGTCGCCGTCATCTGGCCTTGCCAGTAGTAGGAAGCGACTCCTTCCAGCGCATGGCTCTTGCCTGTGAGGCGCGGGCCTGCGGCCGGCCGGTAGGCTGGAGACGCTGGTAAAGCCGCGCCGACGTTCATCACGTAGGCATCCAGCGATGCCGGGCGTGCGGTTGTCGTGACGGTCGTAGACCAGGATGGATCGAGTTCCGCGACGGGTACGTTCTGTAGATCCCCAGCCATGGCTGGCGCTGCAGCGACTACAACGACGCTCAACGCGAGCGCCGGCAGTGAAGATGCCGCCCTGCGAAAAGACGCAGCGTACGGCCGCCGCATGGCGACCATGTCATTACGAGCTTGATTTTTCACGCATTCCCCCCGGATTGCGACTCAAGCTCCTTATCTAAGTGATTCGTGAGGCGCGAAATAAGGCGGGCGGCGGCACAAGTGTCTCGCCGCCCGCTGCACCTGCGCGCTTATCGGGCGCGCCCGGCGCAATGTCGAGCCTGAGCACCCCTTCGTTGTTATCCCGGCAGAGCGCTAGCGAGCGCCAGGACCCGCGGGTGGGATGAATCAGGCCGCCGCCATCGCCGTCTTCAGGTTCTCATCGACCTTGTCGAGGAAGCCGGTGGTCGAAAGCCACTTCTGATCGGGCCCGACGAGGAGGGCGAGATCCTTGGTCATGAAGCCCGCTTCCACCGTGTCCACGCACACCTTCTCCAGCGTGGTTGCGAACTTGGCGAGCGCCGCGTTGCCGTCGAGCTTGGCGCGATGGGCAAGGCCGCGCGTCCAGGCGAAGATCGAGGCGATGGCGTTGGTGGACGTTTCCTTGCCCTTCTGATGCTCGCGGTAATGGCGCGTGACGGTGCCATGGGCGGCTTCGGCTTCCACGGTCTTGCCGTCGGGGGTCATGAGCACGCTCGTCATGAGGCCGAGCGAGCCGAAGCCTTGCGCCACGGTATCGGACTGCACGTCGCCATCGTAGTTCTTGCAGGCCCAAACATAGCCGCCTGACCATTTCAGCGCCGAGGCCACCATGTCGTCGATGAGCCGGTGCTCATAGGTAAGTTTTCGCTTTTCGAACTCGGTCTTGAATTCAGCGTCGTAGATCTCCTGGAAGATATCTTTGAAGCGGCCGTCGTAGGCCTTCAGGATCGTGTTCTTGGTGGAAAGGTAGACGGGGTAATTGCGGTTCAAGCCGTAGTTGAGCGAGGCGCGCGCGAAGTCGCGGATGGAGTCGTCCAGATTGTACATCGCCATGGCAACGCCTGAGCCAGGCGCGTTGAACACCTCTTTCTCAATGGTCTGGCCGTCCTCGCCGACGAACTTGATGGTAAGCTTGCCCTTGCCTGGGAACCTGAAGTCTGTCGCGCGGTACTGGTCGCCGAAGGCATGGCGGCCGACGATGATGGGCTGCGTCCAGCCGGGTACCAGGCGCGGCACATTCCTGGCGATGATGGGTTCACGGAAGATCACGCCGCCCAGAATATTGCGGATCGTGCCGTTGGGGCTCTTCCACATCTCCTTCAGGCCGAACTCTTTGACGCGCGCTTCGTCGGGCGTGATGGTGGCGCACTTGACGCCGACGCCATGCTTCTTGATGGCGTTGGCGGCATCGACGGTGATCTGATCGTTGGTCTTGTCGCGCATCTCGATGCCGAGATCGTAGTAGTCCAGGTTCACATCGAGATAGGGGTGGATCAGCTTGTCTTTGATGAGTTGCCAGATGATGCGCGTCATCTCATCGCCGTCGAGTTCGACGACGGTTCCGGTCACCTTGATCTTGTTCATGTCTGGCAGGCCTTTATTCTGGGGCTGTGGGCGTTGGCGTGAATGATGCGCCGCACCATAATTGGCGTCTCGCGCGCCGCCAAGTCCCGACCAAGGGCGAAAGTGCCCCGACCAAGGGCGAAAGTGCCGCCGTACTCGCGAGCGCAGCCTCTTGGTCCGCCGTTATTGGCGCCAGCGGGCACAATTGGCTATAGCCCGGGAGCCGGGGCGGTGAGCCCGCGGGCTGGGAAGAAAAAAAACGTATGCAGATTACTCTTGAAGAACACGAACCCCGCGTGATGGGCATGCCCATTGGCGTCATCGTGCACGCCTGCCACGTCGCGACCATCGATCAGGGGTTGGCGCAACTGGCTATTCCCGGCCTGACCCGCGACAATCTGGAGCCGGTGCTCCAATATTGCGCGGAAGTCCGCTGCGCGGCCGACAAAGTCTCCTGCCCAGGCTGCAAGCGGCGTACCGAGATGCTGGGACTGGAGACGCTCGATCAATTCATTCTGTCCAAGAAGGAGATCATCGTCGGCGATGGCCGCCTGCGGCTTAGGGGCGAAGGCATCGAGACCGTCACGACGCCCTGTCTGGAAAGCCTTACGCGTCAATGGTCCGGCGAGAATTATTGGTTCTGGGCGCGCCGTGTGATCCGAAAACTGCGTCACGGCCTGCGGCGCATGCACATTCAGGGCGAGCCGGTCGCGGGCGAGGGGGAGACGCCGTCCATCATCCTCATGGAGCCGCAGCTTGCCGACAACATCGGCATGGTCGCCCGGGCGTGCGCGAACTTCGGCCTGGACGACCTGCGTCTCGTCAACCCGCGCGATGGCTGGCCCAACGAGAAGGCGCGCATCGCGGCGTCCGGCGCCAACTACATCATTGACGATGCCAAGGCATACGGGACGCTCGAGGAAAGTCTGGCCGATCTCAATTGGGTCGCCGCCACGACCGCGCGTCAACGCGACCTCAGAAAGCCTGTCCTGAGCCCCGAGCAGGCGATTGCGGAGATGCGAGTCAGAATTGCCCGTGGAGAACGATGCGGCATACTGTTCGGCCGTGAGCGCAATGGCCTCGAAACGGGCGAGGTGGCGAACGCCGACGCTCTGATTATGATCCCGGTTAATTCGCGCTTCGCATCCTTGAACCTCGCGCAAGCCGTGTTGCTGACGGGTTACGAATGGATGCGCGGCTCGCCCCAAGCCAGTCTCGGCCGGGTGACGACTTATGAGAAGCCGCTCGCCGAAGGGCTCTACATGGGAGCCGACAGGCCAGCGACGAAGGCTGAATTGACAGGGCTTTTCGAGCACCTGGAGGGAGAACTCGACCGTCTGGGTTTCTTCAATCCACGCCACAAGCGCCCCACGGTGGTGCAAAACCTGCGGACCTTTTTTCTGCGCGCCAACGCCACCGATCAGGAGGTAAGAACGCTTCGTGGTATTGTTGCCACTCTCGCACAGGGCAAAGGACGGGCCAGAAAACCCCCTGGCGAGACGCCTTGATCTCGACAAGTTTTGGGCTGAGCGATGCCAATTGAAACGGCAACACTGAGCCTGATCGGCGGGCATCAACGCTCGCCGCGGCCTATTTCGCCTTTTTGGGCGTATAAGCAAGTTAAGAGGCACTTTTGGAGAGAGTGATGAAAACGAGGGCGGGGAGAGTTTTGGCGGGAGCATTGTCGCTCTCTTTTCTGATGCCGGTGGCGGCTGCCACGGCGCAGGAATTGAGCGAGATGGCCGTCAAATCGTTCATGGATTTTGCTTGGTCATTGACGCCACAACAGTTTTCCAAACCCGATGGCACCGTAATCCAGATCGACAAGAAGAAGCGTGACGAGGTGATGATCCCGATCGATATCGCGCGCGACGTCATCAAGGTGGGCCGGCTGTCCGCGCATGCCCAGGTGTGCGATCTTGCCGACGAGCAGATCGCCAACCATCGCTCGATGATGCGGCGCGAGGAAGCCAGGGGCAAATGGACGCCTCAGCAGATGGTTTACATCAGCCAGCTTCACCTCACGACGGTTATGCTGCTGACTGGAAAGATCAAACTGGTCGAAAAGCAGGGCGACAAGGAAGTCGTTGTCGAAGAGGAGAAAAAGGGTCCTGCGCAGACCTGCTCGGATGAGCAGCGCAAGAAGGTCAAGGAGCTGATCACGGCCTACGTGCAGTCCGGCCCTCCGCCGGCACAGAAGGCCGCGGGCGCCGATCCTGGCACCACGACGGGCTCGACCGCCAAGCGGCCGACCGCTTCTGCGGCTCCGGCTGCTCCTGCGCCCAAGAAATAACCGCTTCAGAGCCGTGCCGGGAGGTTGACGCGGCGCCCGGAGCCCGGTATCAGACGTCAGCTTCGCGGGCCGTCTTCGGCCCGCGTTGCTTTTGCGCACCCGTGGCGAGGAAGTAAGGCACAGGCCCATCTTGCCGTGTCCCAAGGTCCTCGGCCTGTCGGTCTGGCAGCCAGATGATGGCAGTCCAGGACAGAGGAGGGGCGCTCCAGAACCTATCGCTCTGCGTTTGCCGGGCGATGCAACTCAAATGGAGTGCTAGACTATGACTAAGCGCGTCCGCGCCAAACATAAGATCGATCGCCGTCTGGGCGAGAACATCTGGGGCCGTCCCAAGAGCCCGCTCAACCGCCGCGAGAGCCGTCCTGGCCAGCACGGCGAACGCCGCGCCGGCAAGCTGTCGGACTTCGGCCAGCAGCTCAAGGCCAAGCAGAAGCTGAAGGGCTACTACGCCTCGATCTCCGAGCGTCAGTTCCGCAAGATCTACGACGAAGCTTCGCGCGCCAAGGGCTCGACCTCCGAGCACATCATCGGCCTGCTCGAGCGCCGTCTGGACGCGCTCGTCTATCGCGCCAAGTTCGTGCCGACGGTCTTTGCCGCACGCCAGTTCGTCAGCCACGGCCATGTCACGGTCAACGGCCAGCGTGTGACCATTCCCTCCTATCGCATCCGCATCGGCGATGTCGTAGAGGTCCGCGAGAAGGCGCGCCAACTGGCGCTGGTGCTTGAAGCGATCAAAAGCGGCGAGCGCGATGTGCCCGACTACGTCGATGCCGATCACAACAAGATGACGGCAAAGCTCGTGCGTGTTCCCACGCTGTCCGACGTGCCATATCCGGTCACCATGGAACCGAACCTCGTGGTCGAGTTCTATTCGCGCTGAGTGGGCAATTGCATCTTCATTTCGAAAAGGCCGCCGGCAAGGCGGCCTTTTTGTTTTGCGGGGTTGGCGCGTGCGCCGCGATGTTCCGAGTGGGTCTGCGACCATGCAGAGCCACTCTTTTCCTCTCCCGGGTCCCGGGAGAGGATGTTGCGCAGCGACAGGTGAGGGACTTGCGCCTGCGCAGCTGATTGCGGCAGCCCCCCTCTCCCCTTGGGGAGAGGGTTGGGGTGAGGGGATGGTCTGCTGCCCTCAACACAATCGTGCTGACGCGTGGAAGATGTATCGCTGGTCCATCCCCTCACCCGGCGCTCCGGCGCTGACACGCCTGAGCGCCGGCCTCTCCCCAAGGGGAGAGGCGTTTCTCTACTCCCTTCGGGGCACCTTCTCCGGCGGGAGAAGGAAGTGAGCACATGTGATCGCAACCGGCTGGCTTTTGTTTTGTCATGCTTCCTATCGGAAAAACCGGTTCCCACTTTTCCGCAAAGCACTCTAGCGGCGTCCGGCCGAGATGCGGCGCCCACGAGTGGTGGCCAGGGAAACCGCCGGAGCGACGGGCCTGGACTTGGCTGGCGTGGCGGCCTTGCGGTGTGCCGTAGGCGTCGCGTTGGCCCAGCCGTAGGCGAGCATTGTCATCAGGGCGCTCGCTGCGAAGAAGTAGACGCCCGGCAGCACGCGGGCTTCCGTGTAGCCCGACGAGTTTACGTAGAAGATCATCAGCGCAAGCACCATGACGTCCGTCATCGAATAGCGGCCCAACCACTCCATGGTGGCAATCGACTTCCTGCGGAACTCGGGCTCGATGTCATGCGAGGTCAGCAGCGTCAGCAGGTAGAACAGCTTCATGAACGGAAAGAAGATCGAGACCGCGAACAGCACGGCGCACAGAAAATACTCCTGTGTCTCAAACAGCGCGTACATGATGGTCAGGATCGAGTGCTCGTTGGTCCACACGTAGACGGTCGTGAAGCGGATCGTCGGCATGATGATCCCGAGCGCGAAGAAGACCGTCGCCAGGATGATAAGAAAGCTCAGCGTGAAATTGCGCCAGTGCGGCGACTTGGCGGCGACGTCGGGTTGGGGTTCCGGTGGCGGGCCGCCACCCTCGGTGGCTGCGCGATCGAGGCCGTCGGTGCGAATCCACGCATAGGCCAGGATCATGAGCACGACCGCGGCCGTGAAGAAGTAGACGCCATTGAGGCTGGTTGCGTCGTAGACGCCCTGGCTCTTGATGAAGAAGATCGTGAGCGCCAGAACCAGAACGTCGTGCATGGACCATCGCCCGAGCCATTCCAGCGCACGCAGCCTGCGGCTCTGGCGGGCAATCTCGGCAGGCGGCAGCGTCGAGAGCAAGAGCAGGTAGAGCAGCTTGGTGACCGGCAGGACGATCGAAAAGACCAGCACGACGATGCCGAGAAACTTCTGGCCCTCCTCGATCAGCACGTTGACGGTCGAGATCAGCGAATGCTGCGTAGTCCAGATCCCGAACTTCGTCAGCTTGATGATGGGCAAAGAGATGCCGAGCGCGAGGCACACGCTTGCGGTGAGGATGGTGAGGCTGAGAAGGAACCGCCGGCCGCTCTGAAACATAAAGGTGTTGTCCCGCGAACCCAACGCTTGTCTGCGCTGGGAAGCTGCGCATGCCCCCACTCAGCTGAACAAGGACTGCGCGGCGAAATCAGGGCAAGCACAACAAAAAATGCGGACGCTTTTGCGTCCGCATTCGATGTATTCGAATTTCCAGATGCGCGCGTCAGCCGTGGTGATGGTGCTGATGCGGGATGCCCTTCTGGCAGATGAGATCATGCAGTTCGCCAGCCTGATACATCTCGCGCATGATATCGCAGCCGCCGACGAACTCGCCCTTGATGTAAAGCTGCGGGATTGTCGGCCAGTTGGAGAAGGCCTTGATGCCCTCGCGCACGGTCTGATCCTCCAGCACGTTCACGTCCTTGTAGGGCACGCCAAGAAGTTCGAGGATCTTGGCCGCCGTGGCGGAGAACCCGCACTGGGGGAACTGCTTGGTGCCCTTCATGAACAGCACGACGTCATTGTCGGCAATGGTCTTGGCAATGGTAGCGGTGGCGTCCTGGGACATCGGGGGCTCCTTGGGTATGGGCGGGCGCGCCTCATTTTGCGTTGCTCCAGATGTGGGAAAAACGCACGCTAAAGTCAATCGCCTGGCGCTGCGGTAGTAAGCTGCAATGCGTGCAGCACATCGCCCATGCGTCCGCCGAGCGCGCCATAGACGATCTGATGTTGTTGCACGCGGCTCTTGCCCTTGAACGCGGAGGAAACAACGTGTGCGGCGTAATGGTCGCCGTCCCCGGCCAAGTCTTTGATCTCGACCGTTGCGTCGGGAAGCGCGGCTTTGATCATGCGCTCGATTTCGGACGCTGGCATGGGCATCGTTGTCATTCTCCGGGATATGAGGGGACAGCCGGGTAGAATTTATTCCTCTAGACTGTCCAGCGATAGAGTTGCCTGGAAGTAGGAAGCGCCATCAGGAATACAACCTTCATCCATAAGTCAAATTGATTAAAGCATCACGCGAATGCGATTTGCGATTATCGGCTGCGTGAACTACGTTGAAGTGCGAGGACGGTAGTCCTTAATGTTTCCATGGAGGAAATTATCATGAAGACCTGGATGAAGCCGGAAGTTCGCGAGCAGGAAGTCGGCCTTGAAGTGACGTCCTATCTCCCGGCTGAGATCGACGTGATCTAACGTCGTCTTTTACGTTTCGGCCTAAAATTCGGCAGGGTGCAGCGTGAGGCTGTGCCCTGCCGTCGTATTTTGGTCCCCTCGATTGTGGGTGGCGCGTACCGCGGCACCTGTGATCTAATTTCCGTTTTCCCCATCTTAAATGGCTGGGTGCACGCTGCCGCTTGCCAGCGATCGTCAAGGCAGTTAATCCACATCGTTGATTTCTTAGGTAGTTTTTCAGCGAATCGGCGGGGGGAATGCTGTTACGCGCTGGGTTCCTTTACATTTTGGGCGTTGTCAGCTTGCTTCTGGGGGCTCTGGCAGCTTGGCAGGGGCTGCAACTCGTCAACCTGAAAGACGGTGTGGTGACGCTCGCCGAGCGCACGGCCCAAACGCAGCGAGATCTCGACGCGGCGCGCCTTGAGGCTGAAGCGGCGCAGCGCCGGGCGCTTGTTGCCGAGGACAAGCTGGCACGCGCAGGGACAACTGCGGCCGCCGATAGGGACAGCGGAGCCCCGGCAGACAGCGCCGGGCTTGAGACGCTGCGAAGGGATCTGGCTGACGCGCAGCGCGAGCGGGACGCCGCCAGAACCGAGGCTCATGAACTGGCCGGAGAACTTGCCGCTGGCCGCAGCGCTGGCGAACGGCCGGACACCGATAAGGACGTAGAGGCGGCCCGCGAGCAGATCAACAAGCTCTCCAACGAGCTTGAGGAGGCGCGCAGATCGCTCGTCCAGGCCACGTCCGCACGCGACGAACGGGACGCGGCACGCGCCGAATCCACGCAGCTTGCGAGCGATCGGGATGCTGTGCGGGCCGACGCGCAGAAGCTCTCGGGTGAACTCGAGATCGCGCGCGCGGAGGTGCTGCGGCTTTCCAGCGAATTGGAGGCGGCGAACAAGACCCTGGCCGAAGCTCACCACGCCGCGAGCGATGTCAAGGACGCGCAGGCCGGGACCGGGTCGCTTGGCGTGACGGCGGCTCCCGCTGCGCCAATCCCCGCAGCCGTGATGCCCGCGCCTTCGCAAACTCCGGCGAAGGCGGCCAGCCTCGAGCCCGCTCCCCAGGAGGAGAGCGAAAGCTTGCCAGGAAACGCCACCGGTGTGACAGGTAAACCCGCGAGCGCTGCGCCTGAGACACCCGCGCCGAAACGAAAAGAAGCCAAGCGCAAAAAGCGCAACCCGCCAGGGCGGCACATCGAGTCGTCGATCTTCCTGCCGTTCTAGCTGTTTGATCTCAGGTTTTGATGGTGCAATCTTTCCAGCGAATGGAAGGATGCGCTATGGGCCAGGTTCTACACGGTAGCGCCGTCACGACAGAGGCGATCCGTCGAGAGCAATACGGCCTAGTCAAGAGAGCCTGAGGACGCTCGTGCGCGGCGGCGCGCACGACCAAAATCCATTCCCTGCCGGACGCCAAAGATCGACCCGTTGTCCTCACGCTCACGCCCGGAAACACCCATGATCTGGACGGTGCCCACGACCTGTTGGCAATCATCGCAACGCCGCGCCGCTTGATCGCCGATCGAGCCTACGATGAGCGCCGCAAGGCGAGCGCCGGCCGGAAGCATCGCGCAAGACGCGCTGCGTCGGGCCATTGCGGTATTTACGCGCCGTTTACCAACCTTGGTGCATGCTGGGCCAATGTACGCCCCGAGCAGGGTGCTTGAGTGTCTGGTTCGTTTCCTCGTGTCGGTAACGGAGTGGTACCTTGAGTAGCCTTTGGGACGTTCCCCACTACCTCATCATGGCCTTCTCGCTGGCGTTTCATGCCCCAGCCGAGAAGGCCAGTCGGGTATCCCTTACTCCCTCAGCCCACAGCCTGATCGAAAACGCGTCCGCGCGTGCAGGGGCCGACCTGCTCGATGACAGCGCGTGGTTGCGCGCGGTCAAAACCGCAGCGCCGTCGTCCGATGTTCTGGCCATCTACGGCGCACGGATTTTTCAGACATCGTCGGGACGCTACTATGTGGCGACGCAGGCTGAGCGCGCGGAGATCCTCGCACTCAAGGACAACGAGGAGATCGCCGCGCGCGTGATGGCGGCCGCCACGCTGCAACTCACAGAGCGTCTCGCCGCCGAGACAGGCCGGCGTCCCTCGCGCAGCGCGCTACTCATAGCGCACGCCGTCGGCCTGAAGGCCGCAGCCTCCTATGCGCAGGCCTTGGCGCATGATCCATCCGCACGCGCCGTGGCCGCCATTCCCGCGCTCGCGCCGGTACTCGGGGGACATCCCACACTGACGCTCGCCGCGCTCGATGCGCGTTTGAACGCCGCGCTGGGGCACATGCAAGCGCACAATCTGATGAAGGGCACCATGTCCGCGCCTGTGGCCGAGAGTTTGCCGCGCCTGGCGGATGCCGACTGACGCGCCGCTGGCACCGCGCATCGCGCGAGGCCCGGCGCGAAGAACGCTCAATAGCGAAACTGCTCGGCCAGGACGCGTTCTTCCAGTCCGTGATCGGGATCGAACATCATGAAGAGATCGACGTTGCGGGCTTTTTCGATCTCGACCTTGATGACGTGGCGGATTTCGAAATGGTCGGCCACCGCGCTGACGGGGCGCTTTTCCGCCTCCATGACGGTGAAGGTGATGCGCGCCTTGTTGGGAATGAGCGCACCGCGCCAGCGCCGCGGACGGAACGGACTGATGGGCGTCAACGCGAGCAGGGGCGTGTTGATCGGCAGAATGGGGCCGTGAGCCGAGAGGTTGTAGGCCGTCGATCCCGCGGGCGTCGCCACCAGCACGCCATCGCAGATCAGTTCTTCCAGCCGTTCCTTGCCATCGATGCAGATCTTGAGCTTGGCGGCCTGGTAGCGTTCGCGAAACAGCGACACCTCGTTGATGGCGAGACCCTTGTGCGCCTTGCCCGCCGCATCGTACGCAATCATGACGAGCGGGTGAATGCGCGTGACTTCCGCGGCGGCCAGACGCTCGCGCAGCGCATCCTCGCGGTATTCGTTCATGAGAAAGCCGACCGAACCCCGGTTCATGCCGTAGATGGGGATCTTATCGTTGATATAGCGGTGGAGCGTCTGCAGCATCAGGCCGTCGCCGCCGAGCGCTACAATGGCCTGTGCTTCGCGCGGTTCCACGGCGCCATAGAGCGCGGTCAGCCTGTTGCGCGCCTCGATGGCTTCCGGCACGTCACTCGAAACGAACGAGATTCTATCGAAGCGGGCCTTGCTTTTTGGCATGATGCGCAGGTGCTTTTCTTCGTTTGGATGATGGGCGCGCGGGGTGCATCCCTGGTGCCGGGTCAGGGAGGCTCGCTCAAGTGGCGGAAAACGACAAGCCCTCGGCCGGTGCGGGCGTTAGGGGGCAGATCGAACCCCAGTGTGAGGTGGTGATAGTTTACACTACCTTTCCGGGCCTGGAGGCGGCTGAATCCATGGGGCAATCGCTGATTGCCCGGAAACTGGCGGGCTGCATCAACATCCTGCCGGGTATGGTGTCGATCTATGCTTGGCAGGGGGCGGTGGAACGCTCCGAGGAGGTGGTGCTGATTGCCAAGACGGCGTCCGGCAGGGCGGCCGCCTGCATGGCGGCGATCATCGCGGGGCATCCTTACGAGACGCCGGCGGTCCTGTTGCTTCCCATCGCAGCCGGAAGCGCCGCCTACCTCGACTGGATTCTAAACGGGACACGCAGCGGGTAGGGCGCGATCCGGCGGATGAAAGGGCTGACGGTCCTTGAGCCCTACCATGTCAAGGTCGTGCTCCTACCGCTGAGTTGACCGTTAGAAAATGCCACCCATGGCTTGCAGCATGTTGTAGGCGGGCGAGCCGGGGCGCACCAACCCACGGCGGCGGCCGTTGTTATTACCCGCGTAGTAGAAGAACTTCGCCGGTTTCACCTTCTTGGTGTAGGCAGGCCCGGATTTGCCTCGGTTGGCCGATTTTGCGTGCTTGCGTTTGGAGGCGTTGCGCACGGCCTTTGCCGCATACTCGGGCTCGAAGTACTCCTCTGCGTGCGGCTGACCGCCCGGAGCGAGGACGGGCGCCGCGCGATCGTTGCGCCAATCGACGTCATCTTCCGTGGTCACGATATGCACCCGACCGCGCGGCGGCGTTATGGTGGCGGACGGCGGCGCTTGCGTCGGATCCGCCTCGTGGCGGGGACCACCGATGGACATCATGCCGTCAGGACGGCTGACGCGGCGGGGCGCAGGCGTGTCGTCGTTCTGCCAGGGCAGGCGTTCGGCCCGTCCGGCATCGGTGCGAGCCGCAACTTGGTCCTCCACGGCGCGTACCGGAGCGGTACGCGCGGCAGGCGGCCCAGCAGGCGGCATGGCAACGGAGGCGATGCTTGCGCGCGGTGCCGGAGGTGGCAGGCGGTTGCGCGCGAAGCGCCCGTCGCTGACGCCATCGGCTGAATGTTTCACGTCCTTGGCGGCGCGCGCAGCCACCACGGCATTCGGCAGGCAGCGCCCGCTCTCGGACGGGGTCTGGCCCGACGGGCATCCCACGCCGCAAGCCTGGGCCGCGTGACCCTGGACCAGGGTCAGCAAGATGTAATCGGGATCCTCGATGGGCAGCGTCGCGTTCACCCGTTCCATGAAGGCGCGCATCGCCCTCTTGGTGGAGTGCGACCACGCGCCGGTAATTTCCCCGCCATAGCATCCAACGCGCTTGAGTTCGGCCTGAAGATCGCGCGTCAGTTGTACCCGGGTCCGGCGGTCGCCTGGCTTCGACGACATGATGCGCCCTTGGGCGGGCGCGGCGGTCACGATGGCGCTCCAGGTTGCCGATGGCCTGTTCACCGCGCCGGTCTCAAGCCTGTTTCCCGCGTTGCTTGCCGCAGCCAGCCTCTGGCCGGCGTAGAGGCTTCCTGTGCCTTCGCTTGGCGCGACCCCGTCGAGCGATCTGTCGGGAGCAGCCGAAATGCGGGTCATCTCCCGCAGGGATTGCTCACTGTCGAAGGGGGGCGGGAGGAAGGTGTAGGCCCCGAGCGAGACACCAGTGAGGATGAGCAGAAGTCCGCCGAAACGCTGCATGGAACTCTCCTCCTCTCGCACTGCACTATCGCACTGCACTGTAGACACCAAAACCATCCGCAGCCGGGTTGGACTTGTGCTGCGTTTGGCTATTAGTCAGCGTCCCGCACGCCTTCTCTACCAACGACTTAGTATACACCCGGAACGTCCGGTAGACGTTATCCCTCAGGATGCACCATATCTTTAGCACTGGTAAATTAGAAACTCTTATGCGCAACTCGGATGTGCGTCAGGGGCGCTGCTACGAGCCCCCTGTCAAATGCCCTGAAAGGCGGTCATGACGGCCAGTGCGAAAGGGTCTTGAGCGACAGGCCAGCAGCGTCCGCTTGCGAGCCTGTGCATGGTTCAGCGCATGCTGGGCATGGGCGGTTGATAACCGGTGCACGGTACTCTCGCCGCAGTTTTGACAAGAGTGCGCGGAGAGCGGTGAGCGCGGCTTTGATGCCACACCTAGCTCTATGATTCCCTTAACAATTCATTACGAATCGCGTACCTCTCGAAATTGAGGGGATCTGTATTGCTTCCATAAATGTGATGTCTTGCACACCAGTCCGGAGTTCTCCACAGACGGATCGAGCGGCGATAACCGCCTGGGATAACCTGGGGAAATCATGTGCAAGACAAGCTCTCAAGCGTAACTGACGGGTGCTTGCGTCGGGCGTCTGCCGGAACCATGGGGATGGGGCCGGAGCTCACAGGCGGATCGATCTGGTGCACGGAGAGGTTGCGCGCGTGACTGTGTGTGATTGAGAGCCTTGGTCTGCACCGGCCCCTCGCGGATGGACCACAAAAGGGAAATGGCCGGTCGCTGATGTTTTGAAGCGTTCGACGCGGCCTCTCATATGGAGAGGGACTATGAGGCACCTCCTAGGTGTTCTGGGGGTTCTCGCTGCAGGCGTGCTATTGGCCGTCTCGGCAGCGATGAACTGGCGGTTTGGGTTCAGTCTCGGGCGAACCGAGCTGGACGGCCAGATCTATGGCGCGGCATCGGCCGCGGCAGACTGTTTGAAAGCGCTGATACCGTTTTTCTTCTTCGCCGCGATACGAAATAAAATGTGGTCCCAGGCCGGGGCTTCGGCAATCGTGTGGGTGGTCGTGACCGCCTATTCGATGACGAGCGCGCTGGGGCACGCCGCTTTGAACCGGTTCGATACGACCGGTCAGCGCGCGCAAACCGCTCAGGTCTACCAGGATCTGCGCGATGATCTGAAGCGTGCCGAAGAGCAGGCTGGGTGGATCCCGCAGCATCGCCCCTATGAGACGGTGCAAAGCGCGATCGATGGACTGAAGACGCAGAAGGCTTGGAAGTGGTCGGAAAGCTGCACGAAAGTGTCGGGCAAGACCACGCGCGATCTGTGCCAGGAGTTCCACGCGCTCAACGCAGAGCTTGCTGCGGCCAGCGAAGCCCAATCCGCCAACGAACGGATATCCGGCCTCAAGGCTAAAATCGCAGGCATGGCCGGAACCACGGCTTTGTCCGAATCCGATCCGCAGGCCAAGGTGCTTGCCGATCTTGCAGGTGCGTTCCTGCCGGGTGTGAGTATCGAGCGCGTGCAGATGGCGATGACGATTTTCATCGCGATGCTGCTCGAGATCGGCTCTGGCTTCGGCATGTACGTCGCCTTCAGTCAATGGCGTATCAACGACGCCTATGCCCCATCCGCGCCGCGTCTGCGCCGCGAGATCGAGGATGACACTGTTGCGGCAACAGTGGCAGCTCCGGCTCTCAATGCCCTGGCTGTTCAGAAGCCGCGTTCCGGTGCCAACGACAACAGGAGCATCGAAAAACAAGCCGAACGCCCCGCTATCGAGGCGCATGCGGCAGAAGCAAAGATGGTCGAAGCCAAGGCTGAGATCAAAGTCGAAAGCAAGGCGGCGCCTGCCAGACTGGTTGCGCCGGAATCTGACGTGCAGCGTTTCTATAAGGAGAGCATCGAGGTCCAGGACGGATCGAGTGTCACCGCTACTCAACTGTATGAGGATTACTGCTCGTGGTGTGAAACCAAGGGCAAGGAACCTCTGGCCTTGCCGAGCTTCGGACGCGAGTTCGCAGATCTCGGCGTGAAGAAGGAGCGGATTGCAGGACGAGTTCGGTACATCGGAATTTCTTTGAAGTCCGACACTGGATACGAGGAGGCTATGAAAACGCCTACCTACCAAGTCGATGCAGCCTAAGCGCTGCTGACACAAAGGGCCCCGAAAGGGGCCCTTTTTATTTGTCCGGATTAAATGGCCCGCGAGCAAATCGCGGGCCTTTATTTTTTGCTTGCGTGGGAACGGCTCCAGGCTTTTGTTTGTCGTGCTTCTTATCGGAAAACCGGTTCCCGCTTTTCCGCAAAGCACTCCAGAGCACTTTCCGATCCTACAGAGCCACTCTTTCATCTCCCGGAAGGCAGAGAGTGTCGCGAAGCGATAGGTGATCATTCGGCACGCGCCGCTGATTGCGCCCCCCCCCCAAGGGGAGAGGCGTTGCGATCTAGCGCGAGGTCTGCGACAGCCGGCCTTGCGCCGCCCGAGATAGCCGCGCCACCAGCGGCGCCGAGATACGTCCGGTTTCCGGCATCTTCTGGGAGGCCTCATAGTCGCGAATGGCGCGCACCAGGGCCACGCTCATGGACGTCTCGTTCTTCGCCACCGGGTAGCCCAGCACGCCGAGCCACTGGCTCACGTCACGAACAAGCGTTGCCGCTTCGAGCGTCTTGACCGCCGGCGGGCCCCTGCGGGCGGGGACCGGAGAGGGCGTAACACCTTGCAAGCGGCGCAGCAGATCCTCGCTTGGCGCACCAGTGAGAGCGAGCCCGCTGTCGGATTCGTAGGCCATGATCGCCGCACGCGTCATCAAGCCCATGAGGCCGTCGGCCTCGCCCGGCTCGAAGCCTCGCGCCGCCAACGCACGCTGGATGGAGCGCACCAGGTCGATGCGCGACATCGTCGCCGCGGGAGGCGCGGTCGCTACGGGCAACGGCCGTTCGGGCGCGGCAAAGCCGCCTGACTGCGGCATGGCGGCCGGCTTTGGAGTGGCCATCGATCCCTGGGGCGCGTTCGGGATCTCAGTGGAGTTTCTTGCGTCCGCACCGTAGGACGCAAGAAGCCCATTGCCCGGCGCTCCATCGCTTTGACCAAGCGCGGCCGTCTCGAAGCCGCCCGCCACGCGCCGCCCCTGGAAGAAGACAAGATTGAATATCACCGCGGTGCTCAGCATCGCGAATGCCGCCAGACAAAAGCGCGTCTCCCGCGACATGTTCAGGGCGGCCATCTGCCCACCTTCCAACAATCGAAATCCAAGAGCGCGCAAGTATCGGGCAACACACGTTAAGACAGCATTAACCGTTGGACAGCGGGCGGCGAACCATAAAATTTTCCGCAAATTCGAAGTGAAATCGCCTCAATTGCATTTCAAATTGCAACCCCCGCCCAACCGCTTTCTTGAGGGGTGTTTGCTAACCTTACCGCCAAGGTCAGTTTCTTACCGCCGTGTACGGCTCTTCCAGCCTCGTCAGGCTGCAGGGAGTTTTCAGTTATGGGTCTCTTGAGATTGGGCATGATCGTCGCGGTTGGCGTCGCGCTTCTGCCTGCCGACAGCGAGCAGCAGGAAATGCTGTACAACCGAGCGGCGCTTGCCGCGCATTGGACCGTCACGTTCTGCGACCGCAACGGCGCCACGTGCGAGCAGGCCGGCGCGCTGTGGGGCACCTTCAAGAAGAAGGCGCAGTTTGCCGCTCAACTTGCATACGATACCCTCAGCGAGCAGATCGCCTCCTCGGGCGACCAACAGCTTTCGGACGCCCGGATCGAAACCGGCACCCTCAAGCCCGGCGATTTGGAACCCAACTGGGGCGGTGGCGCGCAGTCCTCGCACGCCAAGGCATCCGGACGCCTCGTGGTAAGGGGCGGTAGCTGACTCCCATCCTCGCGCGGCCTTCTTATACCTGCCCTTGCGCCACCTGCCGGTGCACGCCTATGTGTCTTGCAAAGAGGCTGCTTCACGTAGGGCAGCTTGCAACAAAGGCGCTGCAATACCATGGCGATTGCCGACATCTTGTCCGATTTCGAACTCCTTGAGGATTGGGAGGATCGCTATCGCTACGTGATCGAGCTTGGCCGCGACCTTGCACCGCTCCCCGAAGCCTTGCGCACCGATGCCAACAAGGTGCGCGGCTGCGCCAGTCAAGTCTGGCTGGCCACGCGCCGCGTGCCCGCAGGCGGTAACGGCAGGGACAAGCTGGAAATGCAGGGCGCAAGTGACGCCATGATCGTGCAAGGCCTGATCGCGGTCCTGTTTGCGATCTACGAGGGCAAGACGGCCGACGAGATCCTGGCGACGGACGCTCACGCAATCTTCGCCAAGCTCGGCCTCAAGGAGCATCTCACCCAACAGCGCTCCAATGGCCTCGCCTCCATGGTCGCGCGCATCCGCGCCGACGCCGGCGCGATCGCGGCTGCCTGACCCAGCCTGCCTTTCGTAAGGCGTCTCAATTCTCGGCAACATCGGCCATGGGCCGATAGCCGGGCGCACCCCAATGGCGCACGCGCGCAGGCCCCTCCTGCCGTGCAACAGCTGGCCGGCCCACGAGACCGTAGTGCCGCGCCAGCGCCTGCAGCGCGATCTGCAGCACGATCTTCGCCGAGCGCTGAGGCCAGCCGGCAGACTTCTCCAGGATCTCGAGCCCTTTCAGATAGCAGCACACGTCGATGAGGATTCCGGCAAGTTCCGGCCCTACAGCGATCAGCGCACGGTTGACGCGTTCGCGTGCCGCAACGACGTTGTCGGCGAGATCGACACCCGCGCCGGGCGCAGACCGGTGCGACGCAGGGTTACGGGGCAGCGCCGACCAGCTCGCCGTCACCTTCTGGGCCAGAAGCGCGAAATGGTAGTCGCGCCGCAGCCGCTCGCCCGCCTCGAACTCCTCGCGCGAAATCATCGGCCGGCCGTCCTTGTCTTTGCGGCCGGCCAGCCATGCGAGCGGACTCTCCTGGGTGTTAATGCGTGGCGCGCGCACATGCGCGCTCTTGGACGTCCGCCGTGACGGACGCGTCGCTCGTCTCATTCGCATGAAAGGCCCCTGCAGCTAGCTGGTCGTCGTTGATGAAGACATGCGCGCGGCCATCACGGGCACTGCCCATTCGAGCAGATCGAGCGCGCGGTCGAACGCGGGATCATCGCGCGCGTCCTCGATGACGGCGCAGGCGTGCGCCACGGTGGTGCGGTCGCGTCCGAACATGCGCCCGACGTCCGTCAAGGACAGGCGGCAGGCGACGTGACCGAGATACATGGCCACCTGGCGGGCATGGGCCGCGCGAGCAACCCCGCGGCTGTATGCGGACAACTGTGTCTGATCCACGTCAAACACGCGCGTCACAGCCAATTCGATCACCTTGCGCAAAAACGCCAGCCGCTCGTCGCACCACGCTGCGCCACGGGCACGAGGCGCAGGACGCGGCGGTGTCCGGCTTGCGCACGCATCTGGCAAGGTTGAAACCCTGATCGTCTCGTTGAACATGAACGTGGCCCCGCGGCTTTCAAGTTTTTCGATCGGGCGATGGTAGCGCAGAGAACTTGCACCCACCCATGAAAGCTAATCCAAGCGTGAACGGCGGGGATAAATCGGTACGCAATTTTTTCCATTCGCGCGCGGCCGCATTCATTGTCGCGGGTGAAGTTATCCCCGCGGGGTGCTCATGGGGCGATGGTTGCGCCTATGCGCAAACAGTCCTCGTCATATCTCCCCACACAGACCCAGCATAGCGATCCGCGCACGCCGGTGCGCCGCGCCGAGCTGCAGCGCCTGCTGCCCCTATGGCCTCATGAGCTTGCAGATCTTTCGTTAAGCGGTCGGCGGCGTATCCTGCAGTTTCTTGCACGCGCGCTTCGCGAGGAGCGCCGCCGTTGCAGGGCGGGACACTGGACGTATGACTTGGCTCGCCACGCCGCGCTGGCGCGGCACATGAAATGGGAACGCGGCGAGCTTGAGAAATTGCAGCGGGCGAGATCGCTTGCGCAAGCTCTGAAAAAACCTCGCGTCGCAAACCTCTCAGACAACGGCTAGAGTACTTTACGGAAAAAGTGGGAACCGGTTGCGTAAAAAGCGGCTAGACGCGCTCGGCGCATTACTTGCGCGTACCTAACCCCATCTTCTTGGCAAGGTCGGAGCGAGCCCGGGCATAGTTGGGCGCGACCATCGGATAGTCGTGCGGCAGGCCCCACTTCTCGCGATATTCCTCCGGCGACATGTTGTAGTGCGTCCGCAGGTGACGCTTGAGGGATTTGAACTTCTTGCCGTCTTCCAGACAGATGATGTAGTCGGGCATGACCGATTTCTTGACGGCAATCTTCGGCTTGCCCTCATCGCGCTCGGTTGGCGCCTGCCGGCCTGCGGCGCGGCTGAGCGCGGCGTGCGTGTCGGCGATCAAGCCGGGAAGCTCCGTCGACGAGATCGGATTTTTGCTGACGTAAGCGGCGACAATATTGGCTGTAATTGCCACCAGGTCGGCACTGCTCGCGCCGTCGTTTTCTTCCTGCATTAGCCAAACCTGTTGAAATGCTGCCAAAGGCTTGCGGCCCAGGATGCTGATCAGTGTTCAGCTTTTATCTGTTCCTGACCGCCCGACTACTTTGCATTACTTGCGGTAATGGAAAAAGTTCCAGGCGAACGCCGCTGTCGTAGCTTGGCAAGTCTTTGAACAGAGCCCAATTGATTGTCAACGGGAAGATTTCCCTGAAACCCAAACGTGATGAATTCTTGCACAGTGCTGTTCGGCTCCATGAATTGCGGCGCGCCGCCCCGGTTAACAATCCCAATGTATTGACCCCGCCTGCTCCAAGAGTAGAGCTTGCGATCGACTTCCCTTCCTTCTCCGCCAGCAAGTGAAAGTTTCAGATGCCTGACACGTCTCTCACCGCCCCGCCCCCCTTGGCCGCGCCCATCGCAGCCCGCCGCCCGGTTCGCGCGACACACCACGGCGTTGACCTCGTCGACGATTACGGATGGCTGAGGGCGGCCAACTGGCAGGAGGTGATGCGCACCCCCTCGCTGCTCGAGCCCGAGATCCGCGCACACCTGGAGGCCGAGAATGCCTATATGCAGGCCCAACTCGCGCACACGAGCGCGCTGCAAGAGACGTTGTTCAGGGAAATGAAGGCACGCCTCAAGGAGGACGACCGCCAGGTGCCGGCGCCGGACGGACCGTGGGAGTACTTCCCACGTTTCGTGAAAGGCGGACAGTACGCCCAGCTTTGCCGCATACCGCGCCATGGAGACGCCGAGGCGGCAAGCGTCATTCTCGACGGCAACAAGGAGGCCGCTGGCAAAACCTACTGGGATCTGGGCGGCGCAAGCCACGCGCCCAATCACGCGCTGCTGGCCTACGCCAGCGACGACAAGGGTTCGGAACTCTACACGATCCGCATCAGAGATCTTGCAACCGGCGAGAACCTGCCCGACGAGATCCCCGATACGCGCGGCTCCCTGGTGTGGGGCCAGGACAGCCGGACGCTCTACTATGTGCGCGTCGACGCCAACCATCGCCCCCTTTACGTGTACCGCCACATCGTGGGCACGCCCGTCAGCGAAGACGTTTTGATCTATGAAGAGAAGGATATCGGCTTTTACGTCGGCGTGTCGGCGACCCAGTCGCAACGCTACATCACCATCGACATCCACGACCACGAGACGAGTGAGATCCATATCCTGGATGCGGCCGATCCCACGTCTCTACCCCGGCTCATCGCACCGCGATCGAAGGGTCATCAATATTCGCTCGAGCATAACGGCAACCGCCTGATCATCACAACGAACTCCCAAGGAGCGGAGGACTTCCGGATCGTCGAAACGCCGATCGAGGCGCCAGGCATGGACAATTGGCGCGAGATCGTCCCTCACCGCGCCGGCCGCCTGATCATCGACGTGAACGTCTATGCCCGCCACATGACCCGCCTGGAACGCGAAGACGGCCTGCCCAGGATCGTGATCACACGGCTTGAGGACGGCCAGGAGCATTCCATTGCCTTCGACGAAGAGGCCTATGCCCTCGGCATGGCAGCGGGCTACGAATACGCCACGACAAGCCTGCGTTTCACATACTCCTCCATGACGACGCCCGCGGAGACGTATGACTACGACATGGAAACCCGGGCGCGCACATTGCGCAAGCGCCAGGAGGTTCCCAGCGGTCACAACCCGCAGAACTACGTCACCCGCCGTTTGTTCGCGACCGCGCAGGATGGCGAAAGCGTTCCCATCACGCTGCTCTACAAGAAAGACACGCCTCTCGATGGCAGCGCGCCGGTGCTGCTCTACGGCTACGGCGCCTATGGCATCTCCATGCCTGCCTCCTTCTCGACGGGACGCCTGTCGTTGGTCGACCGTGGGTTCATTTATGCCATCGCCCATATCCGCGGCGGCAAGGACAAAGGCTACCGCTGGTACACGGCGGGCAAGATGAAAAACAAGGTCAACACCTTCACGGACTTCATCGCGGCAGGCGAACATCTGGTGGCCCAGGGGCTGACCCGGCGCGGCCGCATCGTGGCGCAAGGCGGCTCGGCGGGCGGCATGCTGATGGGTGCGATCGCGAACATGGCGCCCGACTTGTTCCTAGGCATCATCGCGGAGGTGCCGTTCGTCGACGTACTCAACACGATGCTCGACAAGGATCTGCCCCTGACACCGCCTGAGTGGCCCGAATGGGGCAACCCGATCCTGAGCGCGGAGGAGTTCGCGGCCATTCGCGCCTATTCGCCTTACGATAACGTCGCGCGGAAGGCGTATCCGCATATTCTGGCAGTTGCCGGTTTGACCGATCCGCGCGTGACGTACTGGGAACCTGCCAAGTGGATCGCAAAGCTGCGCGCGAACGCGTCCGGCACCAATATGATCCTCCTGAAGACCAATATGGGCGCCGGTCACGGCGGCGCGTCGGGGCGCTTTGAGGCTTTGAAGGATACCGCGCTCACCTATGCATTCGCCTTGAGCATCGCGGGCCTTGCGGGAGAACCGGTGCCTGGAACCTAGAGTCGGTTGCGATCTCATGAACTCACTTCCTTCTCCCGTGGGAAGATGGTGCCCGAGGAGAGCACGAAAAACGCCTTGTAACTTCCCATTGCCTGCGACAGCCTGTGTAATTGGCGTTGCGGTGGCGGATGGAAGCCCGCAGTGCCTTTGGGACACCAAGCCCGTGGGAGAGCCAGGGTCACCATCCGCCGTTCCATCGAACCCGAACAGTCGCCTGGGCCGCTCGACGTGGCGAAGCCCGATTAGGCAAGGATGGGACAGGATGGACGCGATTTATGTGGGGATCGACGTTTGCAAGCAGTGGCTTGACGTGCATGTCGTGCCCTCGGGCGATAGCTTCCGCGTCGGCGTGTGTAAGGAGCAAGACCCGCAAGCGCCGCGATCTGGCGGCGGTTGAGGCTGCCCAGTTCAGGCAGCTCGGCCAGCAGGGTTCTGGCCACCGTCGGTCCG
>CAZPLQ010000010.1:0-99448 GCA_964587445.1 uncultured Hyphomicrobium sp. | reverse complement strand
TTGGAGGGCTATAGCGTAGGTGTAGTTCTCGGTTTCTTCGTCTCCCGCCCGCCATCCATTTGTTTCAATAGATCTCATATGTCTCATAGCGTCTTACAATAATCCTCACTTTGCTGGATTATCTGGCCATTTCCCTCAAATCGGCGTCTCATGCGTCTCACTTCGCCTCAGGACATCTCGCGCTTTCTTGGGGGATACGCTGGGGGATCTGGAGGCATCTATCTGCAATGGCAAAAAGCACGAACAAGTTGACAGCTGTGCAGGTGCGGAACCTAACCTCGCCGGGCCGCTATGAGGACGGGAGCGGCCTACGCTTGGTCGTCAACGATCGCGGCAACCGCAATTGGGTGTTTCGCATCACCGTCGACGGCAAGCGCCGCGAGTTTGGATTAGGCGGCTATCCCAACGTGAGCCTCGAACAAGCGCGCAGGAAGGCCGAGCAGAAGCGCGCAGAAGCGCGCTCTGGCTCGTTAGGCAAAACAATCAAGCTCGCGTCAGGTCGTGCAGCCGTGGCCGTCGATCGCATCACATTTCGCATGTGTTTTGCGCAGTATTTTGCAACGAAAGAACCGACGCTTACTAACCCCAAGCACCGGCAACAATGGCGAAACACCATGCGCGACTACGCCTTCCCCTTCATCGGCGATACGCCCGTAGCCGACGTTGCAGGTCCAGACATCCGAGAGTTGCTGCTACCCATCTGGAATGAGAAGCAGGAGACAGCCCACCGCGTGCTCCAGCGCGTTCGCGCCGTCTTCGCCTTCTCGATCTTCCACGGCTGGCGAACAACGGCGAACCCGTGCGAGGGCGTCATCGAGGCCAGGCGGATAAAAACAAGCTGCGTCCCGGCAAGCGGCCCGGCGTCGGGCTCCGCAAGGAGGCCTAGTCTTGCGTCTCTGGCTCCATCTCAGGCATCCTCGCCCTCATGATGGGCGCCAGGGGGCAAGCTAAGCGCCCTGTTTCGGCGAAGAAAACGTAATAACTGTGATCATTACGGCGTGTCGGCTAGCCCGATGATGATGGCTTTTTGAACTTGGTTGAGCACAGGGGACTGCTCAACCCACTCAGTAATATTTCTAATCAGCGTCGGACTGATGGACCCAAAGCAGTTTGCTTCTTCGGCAATTTCCTTCGTTACTCTATCGTCCGGGAAAGTTTGCGGCACCGGGTTGACGAAGGACGTGTGAGAGAGAAAGTGCGCTTCGTAGCTGGAGAGTTCGAGGGCCGCTTCACGAGCCTTGCGGAACGGGGGAGGCTCACTGTTTATAAACAAAAACCACTCGCGCTCGGGGCAAACGCAAATAACGATCTGATGGTGCGGCTGAGCATACTCGGAACAAAATATCCGGTAGGCGTGCCACTTGCTAAGTTGTGGGGATGGCATGGAATGAATTCTGCAGCAGCTCCGAGACGCATTTCTCTTTATCGAGATTGGCTGCCTCGAACCAGTCTGCAAAATTCATGGGAGGATTATTGAGGGACGGGTAACTGGCGGCAGCCCGCTTCCACCCAAGCTCCTCGTGCGCGATCGCCTCTAGCCCACCAAAGCTGTACTCACGACAAAAGTCCGTGGCCCTCGCCAAGTACTCTTTGTCGGACTCAGACAGGGATTTGAATTCAAATGCATTCTTGGAGTAGACGTGAATCTTGTTGCCCTCGACCCCAAACGCGACGCGGGCGTCCAGCAGGTCGAGGATCTCATCCTCTTCGCCGGATGCCGGCTTGAGCATCTCATAGACCCGAGACGGCACAGGCCCGTGGTCCATCGCCACGTAACGGTCACCCGTGATCGTGCGCCCCCAATCCAAGCAATGGTCGCGGTCGGCGAAATACATAATTTTGCAGAGGTAGTACTGCGTCACGCCTGACCACTTGTGCGCGACATAGTCAATCGCTTCGACCGCCTTGTGACGGTCGAGCGAAAGTCGCGTAACTTGTGATTCGGTTGGCATTTGGCCCTCTTCGCATCTGAGTCTGACTCGCAATACGATACGCAAGCACTCAGAGCCGCTTGATGGCAAATATAGGGTTGATGTTCTGGTTTCGCAACTTTACGGCTTGCCGAACGCCCGGGTTCAGGCTGCGCGTTCCTTGCTCTTAAGTATCCTCCAGCGTCAACAGCCGCCGGAATTGTTGGTAAAACCGGTCAACCTTCCACAGATCCCGAGGCCGAATTTCAAGCGCATGGGCATCATGGCGGAAGCCTTCGGGAGCCGCGTCGTTAGGCCGAGGGAAAGCATCCATGGCCGGAGTGCGAAATTTCAGCATCTTCGACGCTCGGGCGCCGCTTGGCCCCGATTGGGCCAAATACGTCGAGCCCGGTGTGAACACCTGCATGTAGCCCGCTGCGGCGAGAAGTGATTGCCCTCCACCCTGGCGCGCGGCATTCTCGCCCTCATGAACTGGCACAATGGCAAAAGGGGAGACACCCGATGCACACGCCAGAGACTTCGCAGCCTCCAGGACAGCCAGAGCCACGGCGGGGGCAGCGCACCCACAGAGCGATCGCCACTGTGTATCGCTGGACGCGGCTTTTGTTTCTGGGGCTCTTGGGAATAGTCTATGTTGTGTCATTCGCTATTCTGCTGCTGAGTTCCATTGCCCCGTCTTTGGTCTCTAGCGAAGTGCACGGAGGAGCATTAGGGATCGTCTTGTTGATTTCCGCAGTATCTCTCGCCATTGAAATGGCTCGGTGGCTGTTTCAGCGGGAGTAAACAGACACGGCGGCGCCGTAACAGCGATCGCCTGGCCACGGATCTGACGCTGCAGGACTTCAAGTGACAGCGCTGGGTCAGTCAGCGCCGCGATCTTGGGATGCGAAATAGCTCTCCATGGCAGCTGTAGAAAAAACGTCGATTTCGCGCCGCCCATTCACCATTGTGTGCGTGATGCGGACGCCCCTGACGGTCGCGGATTCGTGCTCTTTGAGCCCCGCGATTGCCTTTTCAAGCTTCTTTACCGACGTCCCGGTAATCTCGGCGCCTGCCAGCGCCAAAGCGTGAATTGCTGTCGGTGATGCCGGGAATGCCGTTGAAATCTGAACGCGGTGCCAGGGTGTGCACGACGTGCGGTTGCGATTTCTGGCAGAGATGATTTCGGCGTTGCTGGGCATGCCAATCTCAATGTCGGAAACGAAATGAGTCCATATTGCGCCGATGGCGCGGTTCGCCGCGCGTCGCGACTGATCTTCTATTCCGGCAAGCATCTCCGGAGACGCGCCACCTTCAATGGCTGCGACGACGTCCGGGGTCAAAAGCGGCCTGACAGCGTTTCCCGGATTTGCCGGCAGGATGGCGCCGCAGACCAAGACGTGGCTACGTGCCGTTGTGCCGGCTTCTGCTTCGCCGAATTCCAACAGTATGGAGGCGCGGTCATCTCCAGCGGAGGAGACCAGCGTCCAGCTGCGGCGCAGCTGCCAATCCGCCACGGGTTGGGAGATGAGAGCGAGGTTATTGCGCTCCATAGGCAGCAGCCTATTGAAATAAAGCTGCCATCCCGCATTCACGAGACCTGGTGCAATCGGTTCTGTAAGTTCGAGAACCGGCAGGCCGCCAAGGTTCATCAGCGTGATCGCATCGCTCAGAAACCGACAGATGAGGGGCGCATGATAAACGCCGGTCTGCATGTCGCCTCGCGCCTGCCAAAGCGCGCGCTCGAATGCCGTGAGATCGATGCTAGACCGCATGGCAGCCTCCTCTGATCGAGTTGTATGACTCAACGCAGCGCAGGACTCCTGGAAGCGCCGTAGGGTCCCGCTCAAGTTGGCGGCTACATGGGTAGCGCCCAACAGCAGAACGCCTGCCGTGGACTCTCTCCGTGGATCTGATGCGCATTTCGCCGGGCACCTCTGTCATCAGAAGCCCCCCGTGCGATAGCGCGGATCGCGCCGGTTCTTTTGTTGCAGCGCCTGGTCTAGCGACTTACGGATTTCATCAATCTCAAGCCCGCAAGCGAGACCTGCATCAGTGAACTTGGCGCGGATCTCTGCTTCCGAATGCCCCCAGTCTGCCGCTTGCGCGACCTGACGAAAGAACGTCTCGTTGCGCTGGGTGTTGGGCGGCGTGTTCGCGACCTTCTGCAGACGCCAGTCTGGTATTTCACGCAGGCTGCTGCGAACGGGTGGCGTGTAGGGCTTTTGCTCGGAACG
Source organism: uncultured Hyphomicrobium sp. (assembly GCA_964587445.1). Classification (GTDB taxonomy): domain Bacteria; phylum Pseudomonadota; class Alphaproteobacteria; order Rhizobiales; family Hyphomicrobiaceae; genus Hyphomicrobium_B. The sequence continues at coordinate 95,301 of CAZPLQ010000010.1, read as the reverse complement.
CAGGAGCGGAGCATTACCGCTCTTGAGCTGATCCATGACCCAGCGCGGCAGTGGCACAAGGCGTTTCGGCTTGCAGTCCTCGTCCCACGGCGGCAGCTCCCAGTGGTACGCGCCCTTGCCGTCGACTCGCGTCGGCGGAAGAACGGCGAGGCCGCCATCCGCACGCACGTCGATATTTGATTTGCGCGGCTTGCCAGTCTCATCGAGGCCCATCAGCGACGCGCCGAGTTTCGATGCGCTTGAGGCGATGGGGCCAATGTATCGGTAATACCAGTGGGTGCCACCCGATGGGGTACGAGCGATGACGTTGGGCCGAGGGAAGCGGAAGCCGCGCTCGGCAAGGAGATCAACGGCCTCCTCCGTGTTCGAGCCCTGCTTACCGAAGTCCATATCCAGAACAACGACGCCGCTCTTCTCTCCGGTACGCAGGCCGATGTTGGCATCAGGCCAGCGTCGCGACCACTCGGCGGTCTTGGCATGATCTACCGTGCCCCAGTAGAAGCCGCCGCCCAGCTGACGGGCTGACCACTCGGCGTCCTCGTCTTTTCCGAAATAGCCGTTGGTGCCGGCACGCATGGGGAATATGTGCCAGCCTAGCTCGATATAGGGCTCTGCGATGTCGAGGAAGGCCATTAGCGTTGCCCTCCAGCGATCCACTCCGATGACGGCACGGTCGCAAGGCGCTCTCGCATTTTGTTGATGGCCATGTCGACAAGCATTGTCGCGCAACCTGATCCGCCGTTGCGGTTCTTCGCGACGTTGACTTCCAGAATGTTTTTGGTGAATTCGTACTCGGTCTTCGCATCCTGTTGTTTTGCGTCACGGTCGACGTCGCGCGCGGTGAGCATGGGCCCCGCTTCGCGTTGCTTGCGCTCGTAGGCGTAACCGGGACGGAACGGAAAAATGACCGTCGTCGCGTCCTGCTCGATGGCGCCGCTGTCGCGCAGGTGGTGGAGCTGCGGATGCGTGTCGTCGCCTTTCTCGCTATCTCGATTGAGTTGGGACAGCGCCACCATGGCGACGTGTTCGTCCTTCGCGATCTTCGCCATGGCGTTCGAGATGAAAGTCATTTCCTGCGTGCGGTTTCCGCGAGCTGTAGAAGGCGGCGCGACAAGGCCCATGTGATCGACCACAACAAGATCAAGCGAGGCGCCATAGTCGTCCATCAGGACACGTCGGGCTTTGCGGATTATCGACAGCATCTGCGACACGGAGACGTTGCGCTTCACTTCGAGGACCATCGGAAGCCCCTGCGCTGCACCAGCCACGGCCTGCTCGATCCCAGCGCGATGTTCCGGCGGGATGATGCCGGGACGGAGCTTGGCGTAGGGAATTCTCTCCCCAGTCTTCTCGAAATAGGCCAGCGACGCAACGCGCGCCATGAAGGGCACAGTCGGCATTTCCTGCGAGAAGAACAAAACCCCTCGGCGGTCTGCTGCCACCTCAAGCGCAATCGAGAGCGCCATCGCCGTTTTGCCCATGCTGGGGCGTCCGGCAACAATTGTCATCTCGCCGCGCGGTAGCCCGCCATCGAGCACCTTGTCAATCGAGGGGAAGCCGGTGGGCAGGTAGACATTGGAGGGCTCTTCGTCAAACGAGCGCACAAGCTGCATGGCAGCCTCGCTCAACGACAGGAAGGTTCCTCCCTGCTTGCTCGACGCAGCCAGGATACGGTCGATCTCACCTGTGATGTCAATGACGAGTTGCCCTATCTTTTGTGCGGGGTCCGATGCCCGAGCCTTAATCACGTCGGCAACGGCAAGAAGATCGCGGCGGTCGGCCGCTTCACGCAGCGCTTCCACGACGTCGCTCAGCTTTGCAAGCTGGCCACCTACCGCATGCGCCTGCAATGCGCCGACGAAGTCGCTGTCAGCCGTCTCACCCGATAGGCCAAAACGCTGGCGCAGGCGGACGGCCCCGGGCATCGCGCCCTCCTCGCGCATCGACTGCAGCGCTGCGTAAGCCTGACGACATTGCGGATCGTTGAGGTCGTCGGTGGCAATCTTGTCGACGGCGTCGATGCTTTCAGGATTGCTGAGAAGCAGGGTGATGAAGATCTGCTCAAGCGTAATGTCGTAGTTGATCATGATGGGATGCTCCCGCTGTCCTCGGCCGTATATTTTTTGATGAGTCCAGCCCGAAGCTCATCACGCCCCTGGTACCGAAGCGCCCGCTCTCCATTCGGCGTATTCAGGAAGTCGTCGGCACGCTCTTCCGGCGTGAGCTTTACGCCCGCGGGCCGGGTCGCGCGCATCGCCTCCGCGCGCTCGTCAGCCTTCACCGGATCAACGGAGGACATGAAGCTGTAGAGGCGCTTCGCCGGGTCGCCGTTCAGCTTCCCTTTCGCATGCTTGTCGACCATGTCGTCGATGGCGATGGAGAGACGGCCCTCGACGGCACCGTTGAGGCACTTGCGGGCTCTCACCAGCTCTGCGGTCATGATCCCCCGTGCCGTCTCATCGTTGCCGTAGGGGCCCAAAAGTCTGGCGAACTTCGGCACGAGGTTGTTGAAAGCGACGAGGGCGCCGTTGACGAGCCCAGAGGGGTCGTCGAGACCAGCACTGCGTGTGTGCCTCTCGTAAAGTTCCCAAATGCGGAAGAGAGGGGGATCGATAGCGGTCGGGAAAGCCTTTCGCCAGACAGTCCATAGCTGTTTCAGGGAGGTCACGGCGGCCGCCCCATCGGCGATGCCGAGCAGAGCCTCCATCGTCTCGATCACGCCCGCCGTCAGACCATCTTCCTGCGAGCCCTCATAGTTGCATAGCCAGCCCCAAAAAGAATTATCCGTATGCGAATTGGAGGGGGCTGCGCAACGGGGAGGGCTCTGTTCGTCCCGGCTTGAGCTTCCCGGCTTGCTCGCCAACTGACTGAGAGAGGGCATGGCACCCATCCCCTTGGGGGTGGTGCCTGCCTCTCTGAACTCAACTTCGGAACTATAGTATGCACTATAGGAGCCATCACCATGATGGTCGATCCACCATCACCATGATGGTCGGTGATACCCTGTCCACCATCACCATGATGGTGGAGTATCTCGACCTCCAGTGCCCTGAGATCGTCACTGACCTTGCGTGCCTTGGCCTCCGCAAGCAGATGCTGGTCGACCGTGTCGTTACAATCGGCCTCGCAGCAGATAACCGCAAGCAGCGTGTTTTTGAAGCTCTTACTGTAGCGGAAGCGCGTAAGGGTCAGCTTGCGAAGGTAACCCAACGCTACAAGACCCTTAATCGAGCGCGTGAGATTGTTGGGGTCCTTGAGGCCGCAAAAATGCGCCAGAGCTTCATGGCTCTCCGCAAAATACCCCCACTTGCCATGGCAGCGCTTTGCGACATGGCTAAAGATCCGAAACTGAAGATGCGAAACGCGCTGATCACTCCGCGCCCGCGTTACGGCATTGTCGAGCGCAATGTGACGAACGTCATCATCGCCGCTTTGGCTGTTCACCGCTTTGATAAATTCGATTTTATTGTCGGTATCCAGGACGCGATATTTCGAAAGCTCTGCGAGCGGCCCCTGTATCTCGATCTTGATGGCAGGTCCGGCCTTGGGCACAGCGTTGTGCCCTGCCGGCGGCGAACCTCCGTTTGAGCGCCAGTTTGGTAGCCCCTCCTTCATGCTAAGCGCCCTCCTCTGCCGGCATCACCAGATGGCGCCCTTGCGTGCGGCGGCGAATATCGCTAAAGGTCATTTCACATCTCTGTGTTGCAGAGCGCTGCTCCCTCCATGGTTCTCGCGCTCTCGGTTTTTCGGAGACTCTACGCAACACGCACTCGCGGCCCGACCTGATCCGTCGGGCCGTAGTCGTTTCAGGGGCCTGTCTCTGTTGAGATCGCCTCCTTTGCTTTCGTTGATTTCTGCTCACCCGGAAGATGGCCATCGAGGGCCGCGACACGTGCTTCGCCGAAGCGCGCCATCAGCCAGGGTTCGATAACAGACGCGAGGTAGAAGCGTTCACGATTGCCGATGCAAATAGACCTGGGCAGGACGCCGCTCGCTTCCCAATCCCGCATGGTGCGGCTGTCCACCGACAGAACGCAGCGAACCGCGCGACGCGGCACGAGGCGGTCTCCATCGAACTCGCCAAGCCGGAGTTTTTCACTCATGTGTGATGTCTCCAATTTCCCTCAATCTCCTGGGTTGCTGCCTGTGTTCGGATTTGCCGTCAATGGCTCTAAGCATTTGATTTACCTGTCAATTCTTTGTTGACAGGCTCTCTTGGATCACCAAGCCTTTGATGTTGACCAAGAACCGGCTTGTGAAAATTTTTTTGGATTTCAGGCCGAGGAGTCGCCGTTAGCGTTGCGGCTCTTGATCAGCTTGTTGATCAGCCGCAGCTCGCGACGGTTGGCATCCGCCAAGGCTTTCAACTCGTCCAAGCTAAGATCGCCAATAGAGCGGCCGTCTCGCACCTTTATGGTATCGTAGATTGATTTTACCACATTGCTCTTGACTGCGATGGCAATGGCCGGGTCGATCTGACGCCCTTGCTTTGGGATGCGCTTAGGTTTCATGGCCGGTCACCCTGCGCCTCATCGGAGCGCGATTGCATCCACGCGATGATGTCTTGTTGGCGCCACGCAACGCGGCACTTGGTGATCGAAACGGACTTTGGGAAGTCGCCTTCTTTCGTGAGACGGTACACGCTCGCGCGGCTCAACGAGGTGAGCGACGCAACCTCAGCGATGCCGAGAAACTTGGAGATAGCCCCGTCCGAGACGGTATGTATTTCTGTTGTCATGGCGCACCAGCATCGAGCCCCCAAGCTCTCTAGCTCGGGGTGAGTTGCTCGGGCGCCATGCGTCTACCCGGATGTGGCACTCAGTGCCGTTCGACCGACCCCACCGCGCGATTTATGACTGCTCCCCTCGCCTTTCTTAAACACGGCAGGGCTGTGCCCAGGCTGTACGCCCCCGAGCTTGCTGATGCGCATCGCGCGGTCTCATGAGACATGTGAGACCGTTGATTCAACGCATGAGCTGTTTCGTCTCCTAAGTCAATCGCCACCCACCCAGTGCCTTTGTGGATAGCCTCTGCCGGTTCGGACGACGTATTGGGATTCGAACAAGGCGCTGGGGGATTATTGGGGGATGCGTAATATTTACTAGTGTTTTCAATCATATACGGGGACACCCCCTCCGCCAGCCCGGCATCCCGTATCGTCCCGCCCTTGTTCGGTTGAATTGATTTTCAGATAAATACTGGCATAGTTTAGGCCACCCCCCCATCAAGCCATTAATATCCAATAAATTATTGACATGACGAGCGGCATTTGAACTTCGCCCGCGATGGCTGGGTCATACCGCCCGTCAAGCGGGGTTGAAGCCTCACCTCAAGAGACCTTCGCGCTGCGCGCTCAGATCTTGGCGTAGGCCTCGATCTCGACCTTCTGCCAAGGGCGCAGCATCGAGGTGACCTGGACCAGCGTGCTGGCCGGGCGGACCTTGTCAAAGGTCTCCAGATGGGCGCGCGCCACGTCTTCGGCATCGTTGATGTCGCGCAGATAGACGACCGTGCGCACGACGTCCGCCGTCTTGGCGCCCGCCTCTCCCAATGCCTTCTCGATGATGGCGAGCGCGGCAAGCGCCTGTGTGTAGGCATCGCTCTTCTCATGTCCCGCCGGCGCACAAGTGCCCGATACATGCACATCGTTGCCTGCGCGTACGGCTCTTGAATAGCCAAAGACCGATTCGTACGCGCCGCCCGACGATACATTCGTGCGCGCTGAGCTCTTGGTCGCCATTCCCGATCTTCTCCTTTGCTGTGCGAGGTTCGTTTAGAATTTCACCGCGTCTCTGATGCGGTACCAGGTCTCCACGACCGGAACTGCCCGCTCGGCGATTGGATGAGCCGGGAAGGCCGGAAACACCAGATCGTCGAAAGCGGTGCGGCCCGCCGGATCGCCCAGCACCTGCAGCGCGATCTTGTGACCGAAGTAGGTGGCGCGCGACACGCCCGTCCCGCAGTAGCCAAGCGCGTAGTGCACGCCTGTCGCCGCGCACCCCAGGTGGGGCACCTCGTCGAAGGTGTATCCGATCTTTCCGTCCCACGCGTGCGTGACGGCGACGTTGGCAAGTTCGGGAAAGACGCTGATCATATCAAAGGCGAGATGCCGGAAGGCGTTTGGCGACGTGTTCGGCGCAATACGGCCCGCGCGCCCGCCCCAGATAATCCGTCTTTCTTCAGGCGCCCCGCGAAAATAGTAGAAGACGCGGTTCGTGTTTCCGTAGACGCGATCCTTCGGCAGCAACCTGTCATAAAGTTGTTGCGGCAGGGGCTCGGTTGCGATCAGTCCGGATTCGATCGGCACGATGCGGCGCTTGAGGGCAGGTACCAAATCGCTTGTATAGCCGTTGGTCGCGATGATGACGTTGCGCGCCGCGATAACCCCGCGGCTTGTCTTCACGCGAAAGCCGCTCGCATCCTTGTCGATGGCCACGGCGGCCGCGTTGCCCGCCACCGTTCCACCTTTTGCGCGAATGCGGGCCATGAGCCCCGAATGATACATGGCCGGCTGCAGGCTCGCATCGCGGGGCAAAACAGATCCGCCGAAGAATACGTCCGAACCGATCTCGCTTGCCTGCTCCGCGCGCGCAACCATGAAGCTTTCCACGCCTGCGACGGCCTTAAGGTCCTCCATGTCGCGTGCCATCGCTTCATAGTGCTCGGGCCGTATGGCTGCACGGAAGCGCCCGCAGCGCCGGAAATGGCAATCGATGCCTTCCGACACAATCAAGTGCTCGATGTAATCGAGCATTTGTGTGCCTTCCCGAAGCATGGCGGTGGCTTTCTCCTTGCCGCGAATTTCGATCAGCCGCTTGACGCGGAATTTCTGGTTGCCGCTCCCGATCTGCCCCCCGTTACGGGTGGAGGCGCCAAAGCCCGGCACCCCGCTATCGATCACGACCGCATTCACACCTTTGTTTTGGAGTGTCAGCGCTGCCGACAGGCCCGTGAAACCCGAGCCCACGATCACCACATCGGCCTGCACCGGCAGGGGCGGCAGATCCACGCCCTGCTCCCGAGGCGCCGCCTCCCACCAATAGGGTTGGAATTTGATACGCGCGGACGTTCCGGCGCGTCCCTGCGCAAGATCCTTGGCCGTTGGATGCACCACGGAACACTCGCCTCGTTCGCTCATCGTCATGTCCTTCAAACCGCAAATCTGTGGATGCGCACCGGTATTATTCCCCGATCCCGATTTCATCAAAATACAAAAATATTGCATATTATGCAAGTTTGTTGTATGCCGTTCATACCCTAACAAGCAGGCAATCTGCGGTCCCAACATCTGCCCGAGGAAGCCCATGTTGCACTCCGACCATTGGTCCTGGCGCAAAGCGCCGGGCCAGCTCTCGACGCCCGAAAATCTCGATCTCGTCAAAGCCAAGCAGTTTCTCGCTGAAAACCACGTCCGCTACGTGCTGGCGCAGTTCGTCGACATCTATGGCGTTGCCAAGAGTAAGTCCGTCCCTGTCGATCATCTGGAAGATGTTCTCACCGATGGCGTCGGCTTTGCCGGAGGCGGCGTGTTCGGCATGCGCCTTGCCCCCCATGAAGCCGAATACATGCTGATTGGCGATCTTTCGACGCTGAAGCTTCTGCCATGGGCGCCAGGATACGCACGCGTCATGGGAACGGGCACCGTGAACAATTCCGCCCACCGGCTCGATACGCGCAACATTCTCAAGCAGCAGATTGCGCGCCTGGCCGAACGGGGATGGACGCTCAATACCGGCATCGAACCGGAATTCAGCCTGCTGCAACGTACCGCGGACGGCTCCGTCGCACCGTTCGACGATACAGACTGCCTGCAAAAGCCGGCTTACGACTATCGCGGTCTTTCGCGCGTCCGCACCTTTCTTGAGCGTGTGACGGAAAGCCTGCAGGTATTGGGTATCGATGTCTATCAGATCGACCATGAGGATGCGAACGGGCAGTATGAGATCAATTTCAAGTATGCCGATGCGCTGACGTCCGCCGACAACATCATCCTGTTCAAGATGGCCGCGGCCGAAATTGCCCATGAGCTGGGCGCAATCTGCTCGTTCATGCCGAAGCCCAAGAGCTCGATGACGGGCAACGGAATGCACATCCATTGCTCGATCGCGGATGCCAAGGGGAAGAACCTGTTCCATGATGCGTCGGATGCATCAGGCATGGGGCTTTCGCCGCTTGCCTACCACTTCACCGCCGGCATACTCGCCCATGCTCGCGCGCTCACCGCGCTGCTGGCGCCTTCCGTCAACTCCTATAAGCGCCTTGTGGTCGGACGCACCGCTTCCGGCACAACGTGGGCGCCCGTGTTCGTGACCTATGGGGACAACAACCGCACGGCCATGGTGCGCATTCCTTATGGCCGCGTCGAGCTGCGCGTCGGCGACTCCGGCATGAACCCCTACCTTGCCCAAGCCGCCGTCATTGCAGCGGGTCTCGACGGCATAGACCGCAAGCTCGATCCCGGTCCGCCTCAGAACATCAACTTCTACGCCCTCACACCCAAGGAGGTGGCCGCACGCAAAGTGGATGTCCTCCCGCAGTCGCTCGGAGAATCCATCGCAGCGCTCGAAGCCGATGAGCTGTTCAAGTCTCAACTGGGTGAGGATTTCGTCGACGAGTTCGTCTCGCTCAAACGTGAAGAATGGATCGACTACCACCGTCACGTCTCCGACTGGGAGACGAAGCGCTATCTCAGCTTCTTCTGAGCACAGGGCTTGGCGGGGTGACCTTTGCCGCTTTGAAAGGAAATGAAATCGAATGTGTGGAATAGCAGGACTCTTCATCAAGGATAAAACGTTGGAGCCACAGCTTGGCGCACTGCTCGCCAAGATGACGTCGACGCTGTGCAGCAGAGGACCTGACTCCGCTGGGTTTGCGATCTACGGTGCGGGTGAGAAAGGCAAATCCAAACTTACCCTTTCCGGCCCCTCCGAGAGCTACGACATCATGGCGGCCGCGCGAAAACTTATCGCCGCCATCGCGCCTGATGCGCTCATTACCAAGCGGTACTCTCATGTCGTCGTCACGCTCGACGCGGGCGATGTGGCCCGCGCCGAGGCGTGGCTTGCCGCCAACCTTCCCGAAGTCTCGATCATGAGCGAGGGCGAGCGGTTGGAGATCTACAAGGAAGTCGGATACCCCGACGATGTCGCCAAGGAGTTTGCCATAGCCGGAATGGGTGGCACGCACGGCATCTCTCACACGCGCATGGCGACGGAATCCGCGGTGACGACCAATGGCGCGCATCCTTTCTCCACGGGACGCGATCAGTGTCTTGTTCACAACGGATCGCTCTCCAATCACGCGTCCCTGCGCCGCGAGCTGCGCAGGGACGGCATCAAGATCAAGACCGAGAATGATACCGAGGTTGCTGCGGGCTATCTCACCCGCCAGATGAACAACGGGCAGACGCTGGGCGAGGCGCTGAAGGCGAGCCTCGATGACCTCGACGGCTTCTTTACGTTCGTCGTGGGGACCGAAACCGGCTTCGGCGTGCTGCGCGATCCGATCGCCTGCAAGCCTGCGGTGATGGCTGAGACCGATCAGTACGTCGCGTTCGCCTCCGAATACAAGAGTCTCACCTGCCTGCCCGGCATCAAGACCGCGCGCGTCTGGGAGCCCAAACCCGCCACCGTTTACTTCTGGGAGCACAACTGATGCCGACAATTGACTTGGCGAAAACGTCCTTGCGCGATCTCAACGCCACCCTCCATCAACTCAAGCCCGACACCAATGAAACCTTGTGGACCATCACCAATCCCGCCGGTGAACACTCCATCGCGGTCGGCGTCGACGCGCCGGTCACGATCAACATCGACGGCAACGTCGGCTATTACTGCGGCGGCATGAATAATCAGGCCAGCATCATTATCGAGGGCAGCGCCGGCCAGGGCGTGGGCGAAAACATGATGTCGGGCCTCATTCACGTCAAAGGCGACGCCAGCCAGAGCGCGGGCGCGACCGGGCGCGGCGGCCGTCTCATCATCGAGGGGAACGCGTCGGCACGCTGCGGCATCTCCATGAAGGGCATCGACATCGTCGTCAAAGGCGACATCGGCCATTTGTCCGCCTTCATGGGCCAGAACGGCCGGCTCGTCGTGTTCGGCGAAGCGGGCGAAGCGCTCGGGGATTCCCTATACGAAGCGCACATCTATGTCCGCGGCCCCGTCTCCAGCCTGGGGGCTGACTGCATCCAGAAGGAGATGCGCGACGAGCATCGCGTGGAGCTCATCGAGCTTCTCAAGCTCGCAGGCGAGGCCAACAAGGTCGATGTCAGCGAGTTCCGCCGCTACGGCTCGGCCCGCCAACTTTACAACTTCAACATCGACAATGCGGATGCCTACTGATGACCTACCATAACCCACCGACCACGCCTCGAAGATCGTACACGTTCGACGAGTACACGCTTTCCGAAATCCGCCGCGCGGCATCGACCGGCATCTACGACATCCGCGGGGGCGGCACCAAGAGACGCGTTCCGAACTTCGACGATCTGGTCATGCTCGGCGCATCCATGTCGCGCTATCCGTTGGAAGGCTACCGCGAAAAATGCGGCACCGACGTTACGCTTGGCACCCGCTTTGCGAAGAAGCCCCTCAAACTGTCGATCCCGATTACGATCGCGGGGATGAGCTTTGGCTCGCTGTCGGCAAACGCCAAGGAGGCGCTTGGGCGCGGGGCCTCTTTAGCGGGAACCTCCACGACCACAGGTGATGGCGGCATGACGCCGGAAGAGCGCGGACAATCGAAATATCTCGTCTATCAGTACCTGCCCTCGCGCTACGGCATGAACCCCGTTGACCTGCGCAAGGCGGACGCCATCGAGATCGTTATTGGCCAGGGCGCAAAGCCGGGCGGCGGCGGCATGTTGCTCGGCCAGAAGATTTCCGATCGCGTCGCGCAGATGCGCCAGCTTCCCAAGGGCATCGACCAGCGTTCTGCCTGCCGGCACCCCGACTGGACGGGCGCGGATGACCTCGAGATCAAGATCAACGAGCTGCGCGAACTCACCGATTGGGAAAAACCGATCTATCTGAAGGTCGGCGCAAGCCGCCCCTATTACGATACGATGCTCGCCGTGAAGGCAGGCGCCGATGTGATCGTTCTTGACGGCATGCAGGGCGGTACGGCCGCCACGCAGGAGGTCTTCATCGAGCATGTCGGCATTCCGCTCTTGTCGGCAATCCGGCCGGCCGTGCAGGCCTTGCAGGACGTGGGCATGCATCGCAAGGTGCAGCTCATCGTATCGGGCGGCATTCGCAACGGCGCTGACGTGGCCAAGGCTCTCGCCATGGGCGCCGACGCCGTAGCCATCGGCACGGCGGCCCTCGTGGCGCTCGGCGACAACGATCCCAAGTGGGAGAAGGAGTATGCTGCTCTGGGCACGACGCCGGGCGCATACGACGATTGGCACGAGGGCAAGGACCCGGCCGGGATTACGACGCAGACCCCGGACCTCATGCGACGGCTCGATCCCGTCGCCTCCGGCCGGCGCCTTGCCAACTACCTCAAGGTCATGACGCTCGAGGCACAGACCCTTGCGCGCGCATGCGGCAAGAACCATCTCCACAATCTCGAGCCTGAAGACCTCGTCGCCCTCACCCTCGAAGCGGCCGCCATGGCACGCGTGCCGCTGGCGGGCACAACCTGGATCCCCGGCGCGGGGGGTTAAGTAAGCCGCGCGTCTCCACGCCTCTTCCCTCAACTAGCCGGTGGCCTTGCGCTGCCGGCTATTTTTTATGAGTTCATTCCGGATACATGATGATGGCCAGGAACTTCGCGCGCTCGTCGAGCATGCGCTCGGGCCCGTGCACCACGTCACCTGAGAACGTGAAGGCGTCGCCCGGTTCCAGAATGTAGCTCTTGTCGCCGAAGCGATACTCCACCCGCCCCTGCAGCATGTAGATGAACTCGACTCCCGGATGGGCAAACCGTGGCCAGGACTGGCTCTTGCGATCCATCTCGATCAAGAAGGGTTCGAAGATCTTGCGAGGACCCCGATCATAGGACAGTAGCCGATACGTATGGCCGTGCTTGGTACCGACTCGCACAACCTCCATCTGATCGGACTTCTTGAGCAATTGCGCTGAGCCCTCTTTCTGCTCGGTCTGCCTGAAGAGGTCCGACAGGTTCACCCCGAGGGCATGGCATAGACGCTCAAGGGAATCGAGCGAAGCCGTCGCCATTCCATTCTCGACGCGGCTCAACATGGCGCTCGACATGCCCGCGCCGGAACTGAGCTCGGCCAGAGTGAGATTGGCGGACAATCTCAGATGCTTGATGACGTCGCCGATGCGCTTTTCCAGCGGAACATCGGCCTTGTCATGGGTAACCGGCGCCTTGGATGGTCGCTGCCGCGTAGCAGATTTGGACTGTTTCATCATTTCTCTTGGATCGGTTCACAGGGTTGGAATGCAGAAAAGAGCTGCAATCCTACTACCTCTTGCCGCGCCGCGTGAACATCTTCATGCGGCGCAGCATCGATTTGCACTCCTTGCAATCATTTCTACCATGCAATTTATTTGCATCATACGCAAACATGCGGCAGGATGTCCGGCATCTGATCCGGCGCCGAGTTCCTGCCGGGAGGGAGCATAGGGAGTCAAGAATGGTTGATATCGCGAGCACCCCGCATGTGGGTGTGCAAGCGCCGGCCGAAATCGGCGGTTTGCACAGGACGATTGACTGGAAAGGTGCATTCTGGATTGCGAGCGGCGTGCCCGCTCTTGTGCTGATTTCGATCGGCGGCCTCGGCGCCACGGTCGGCAAACTTGCCTTTGCCGTATGGACTATCTCCGTAATCATGGGCCTGTCCCAGGCGTACAGCTACGCCGAAATAGCCGGCTTGTTCAAAAACAAATCGGGCGGTGCAGCAGTATATGGCGCGGCTGCCTGGCTGCGTTACAGTAAGCTCATCGCGCCGCTTTCCGTGTGGTGCAACTGGTACGCCTGGACGCCCGTGCTGTCTTTGGGGTGCGCCATTGCGGCCGGTTACATTCTCAACGCCATCGCGCCCATTCCGGCATTCCATGCCGATTCACCGGAAGTCCTCGCATGGCTGCATAATGCCGCCAACGCGGCAGCCATCGACGGAAAAACCGCGGAAGAGGCCGCCAAGATTGCATTGGCTGCCGTGACCGAGGCTGCGACCCCGGCTCTGCGCACGTTGACGCTCGCAAGCTTCTCATTCTTCGGCCTCGCCAACATCGAGATCGGGCCGACATTCTTCATCGGCGCCATCCTGATGCTGATTGCTTTCGCCATCCAGCATCGTGGAATCCTGGGCACGGCGCGCGTTCAGATGTGGATCGGTCTGTTCGTCGTCATCCCCATGCTCATCGTAGGTGTCGTCCCCTTCTTCAATGGCGGCGTCAACTATGGAAACTACACACCCTTCGTTCCGCCGACCGGCGAGTGGAACAACGCGGGCTGGACCTACTTCTTCGGCGGCTTGTTCATCGCCGGCTGGTCCACGTACGCGTTCGAAACAGCCGTCTGTTACACGCGCGAATTCAAGAACCCGGCGTCGGATACGAAGAAAGCGATCATCGCTGCCGGCCTGCTGTGCGTTGTCATTTATTCGCTGGTTGCCACGACTTTCCAAGGCTTCCTTGGCCTTGAAGGCATGACCGCTCCAGGTATCGTCGACGGTACGGGCGTTGCGGCCGCCATGGGCAACATGGTGGGCGGCGGCTCGCAATTCGTTACGCACTTGCTCGAGATGATGATGATCCTGGCGCTGATCCTCGCCATCATGATGGCGATGGCTGGATCCTCGCGTACGCTGTATCAGGGAGGCGTGGACGGTTGGCTGCCCAAGTATCTGGCCCACACCAACGAGCACGGCGCCCCCACGCGCGCGATGTGGACCGACCTCGTTTTCAATCTTGGTCTGCTCACGTTTGCTGCCTCGGATGCAACCGCCTACTACCTGATCCTCTCGATCTCGAACGTCGGCTACATGATGTTCATCTTCCTCAATCTGCAATCGACGTGGATCCATCGCATCGACAGCCCGAACATTCCCCGTCCCTACCGCGCACCCAACTGGCTTATCGCCTTCAATGCGCTGCTTGGCTTCTTCAACCTGTTCCTGATGGGCGTCGGCGCGAAGGTGTGGGGTAACCCAAATGCGCTTTGGTACGGGCTCGCATTTGGCGCCCTCATTATCCCTGTGTTCCTGTTCCGGCACTACGTGCAGGACAAGGGCCGCTTTCCCGATCACATGCTGATTGACCTCGATCTCAAGAGCCAGGATCTGGGTCAGCGCCGTGCCGGCTTCCTGCCCTACGCGGCCTTGCTGGTGGGAGCGGCGATTACGCTCTTTGGTCACTATTACTTCCAGCTTCCGCCGGCATAGAGTGCTTTGCGGAAAAGTGGGAACCGGTTTTCCGATAAGAAGCACAACAAAACGAAGCCTAGAGCCGTTCCGCGATCCCATCAAAACAGAACGACTCTAGCGGGTCTTATGAGGAGATAAGATGCAAAGACGTAAGGGGCGGGTCCGTTCAGGCCCTGCCCCCCGTCCATGTCGACAGCGCCGCCGGAGGGGTCATTCAGCTGAATTCGATCCCGACGCTCCTCAGCCGACACAGGGTCTTTCGACCTTAGACATTGCGTCCGTCGTGGCGATTTGATCGGCAGGTTCGTATACTCTGCGCCAGCGGCCGTAACGCCATGGCGCGAACGGGTAACGTGCGGAACGGATATCGGGGACCGGATCGACGCCGTGCGTTCCGCCCGGACCGCACCGGACGAGCCGCGACACCATCAGCCAGAAACCCCGCCAGGCCCCGTTCGTCTCGATGGCGTCGAGGGCATACTGCGAGCAGCTCGGCCAATGGCGGCAGTGATGGCCGGCGAGCGGTTTGAAGGTCCAGCGGTAGACATGGATCGGTGTCTTGAGCACCGTCTTGCTGACGCGGCTACCAAGACCCTCGCGCATGGCTTACCTCAAAGAGCCTTGGGCGGGAACGGCCGATCTGGCAGCGATCTCATCCAGGGCCTTTTCGACGGCATCGAATACGAGCAGCGTCGAGGCATGGCGCGCCCGGTAGTTCCGAACCGGCTCCAGCGCCGCAAGATCGGCCCAGCGTCCGGTAGGCGGCGGACCGTTCTCCTTCAGCATGGCGCGCATCTGCGCAGCGATTGCGCGCAGTTCATCGGGGCTGGACCCGACGACCTCACGTGCCATTACGGAGGCTGCAGCCTGCCCCAAAAGGCAGGCTTTCACCGTTTGCCCATAGCCGGCGACCTTTCCCCCGGCCATGGTGACGTCTACGGTTACCGTGGAACCGCACAATTTCGAATGGGCCGTCGCCGTGGCGTCGGGCGCGCTCAGGCGCTGGCCCCGGGTGGAAGCCCCCGCCAACTCGATCAGTTTTGTGTTGTAGATCTCATCCAAATCAGCCATGGCATCCCATCACCCCTGAACCCTTAATTCCGCCGGAGCCGCAAGACCGAGGGCGAGGTGCATTTTTTGGTGTCGTTCAAACCGCTCTGGCCTCTTATATAAGGGTTACGGCGGGCAAGAGCGAGACCGCCGTTTGATGCCATCCCCGCAGGTCATAAGCAATTTTCGCATCCATGAAGAAATCAGCGACCGCTGCCCCAAATATCGAGACGCTGCCGCCCCGCCGCCCGACACGCGCGCAGGCCGAGGAGGCCGTGCGCACCCTGTTGGCCTGGGCGGGCGACGATCCCGCCAGACCCGGCCTTGCCTTGACCCCCCAGCGGGTGGCCGAGGCCTATGGCGAGTATTTCTCCGGCTACCGCGCTGACCCGATCGCCGAACTGTCGTCGACTTTCGAGGATGCGACGGGCTACGACGACATGGTGGTGCTGAAGGACATCCAGTTCGAAAGTCATTGCGAGCACCACATCGCCCCCTTCCGCGGCATTGCGCATGTCGCCTATATTCCCAACGGACGCATCGTCGGCTTGTCGAAGCTTGCACGTGTCGTGGAGATTTACGCGCGCCGCCTCCAGACCCAAGAGGCCCTCACTAGCGAGATCGCTCAGGCGCTGATGGATGGGCTTGGCGCGCGCGGCGCGGGGGTCATGATGGTCGCCGAGCACGACTGCATGTCTATGCGCGGCGTCCGTCAACGCGGCGCCAAGACAGTCACGACACGGCTCATGGGTTGCCTGGAAACCGACGACACGTGGCGCGATCGTTTTCTTGCGCTTGTGCAGGCCGGGGGCTCGGACGCTTGATGTCGCTCTTTCTCAAGTTCAGGCTCTAGTGATGACTGCAAAAGACGCAACGCCCTTCGCCCAGCGCGGCGATCTCCGCGAGGTTGAACTGGGCAAGAGCTTTTCTCCCAGGTTCGACGATAGCGGCCTCATCGGCACCATCGTCACCGACCGCGATAGCGGCAACGTTTTGATGTTCGCGCACATGAACGCGCAAAGCCTTCGGGAAACGATCGCCACGGGATATGCGCACTTCTGGAGCCGTTCGCGCGCCAAGCTCTGGAAAAAAGGCGAAGAGAGCGGAAACCTGCTACGTATCGTGGAAATACGCACCGACTGCGATCAGGACGCGTTGTGGATCGTCGCGCATGTCGAAGGCGCGGGCGTTGCGTGCCACACGGGCGCGCAAAGCTGCTTTTACAGGCGCCTCGTCCTCACCCCTGGAGAGGCAAACGCTGTCGCGTTGGAGCATGTTGCACTGCCGCGCGGCAAGGCTCCCTGATCGCCTGAGTGTGAATGGCGTAAACCCTTTTGAAACGCGCACGCTTCACCCACTTCTTAACTATCGGTAGTCTCTTTGCGGTAGTGTGGCCTTAACGGGATTCACTTTATAGTCTGATCCTGTTTCGAGCCCCTTGCCGGGAAGGCACCGAGGCATGGCATGGTCTTCCTGCACGCGTTCGGGCGCAGACGAGATCAGCGCAAGAGCCAAGGAGTGGAAAGCTTATGGCCGGTTTGAAGATTGGCTTGGCACTAGGCGGTGGCGCAGCACGTGGATGGGCGCATATTGGTGTGCTCAAGGCCCTGTCCGAGGCCGGAATCAAACCCGACATCATTGCGGGCACATCGATCGGTGCTGTCGTTGGCGGGTGTTTTGCGGCTGGCCATCTCGCCGACTTGGAAGGTTTCGCGCGTGAACTGACGCCGCGGCGCATCTTCGGCTATCTCGACTTCAACCTTGCTGGAAACGGCCTGATCGGCGGGCAGCGTTTGTGCGAGCGTCTCGACCGGCACCTGGGAGAAAAGCGTATCGAAGAGCTGGAAACGCGCTTCACGGCTGTCGCCACCGAAATCGGCACCGGTCATGAGCATTGGCTGTCTCGCGGCAAGCTGGTCGATGCCGTTCGTGCCTCCTATGCGCTGCCGGGCATTTTCAAGCCCGTGCGCATCAACGGCCGCTGGCTGTTTGACGGTGCGCTCGTCAATCCTATTCCGGTGTCGGTATGCCGTGCGCTCGGCGCACGCTACGTCATCGCGGTCAACTTGAACTTCGACATTCTGGGCCGTGGCAGCGTGCTGCATCCCAACGAGGTCGATTATGGTTCCGGCGATGAAGATGGCGCAGAGGAGATCGAGGCCGCGACAACGCCGGCGCGCGGGGTGAAAGCCCTACTCCAGCGCCAACTCCTGGGACGTGGCGATGGTGCGCCCGGCATCTCCACCGTAATGGTCGACGCCTTCAACATCGTGCAGGACCGCATCGCGCGTTCGCGCCTTGCGGGTGATCCGCCCGACGCAATGGTTTCGCCGCGTCTGCAGGAATTCGGATTGTTCGACTTCCACCGCGGTAACGATCTGATCGACTGCGGCTACGCCGCGGCGGCGCGTCAGATCGAGGACATCGTGCGCGAAGTCGAAGCGCGCAACGCCAAGCGCGGGGCCGTTGGTACGGCCCAGCGCCCTGTACTTGCTGCGGGTGGTCAACCGGTCGCGAAGTAGCCGCGCATCGCAGACACTTCGAGTTCGACCTCGGCGATGTGATGCTTCACGATATCGCCGATCGAAACGATTCCCACGAGCCGGTTTTCCTCGACGACTGGGAGATGGCGGAAACGCCCGTTCGTCATCATTTCCATGATATCGTCGACGGATGTGGCCTCGCTGCACACTACGACTTCACGCGTCATCACCTCAGACACAGGCATGCTCAAAGCATCGGCACCGCGCTGCGCGATGACTCGAATGAGATCGCGCTCGGAAATGATGCCGACCACAGAGCCGCCCCCACCCACGATGACGATGGCGCCGATCTTTTTTTGCGCGAGGCGACCGGCGATCTCCTGCACGGTATCATCCGGGCGCGCTGTCGCTACGCTGCGCCCCTTTACCTTCAGGATGTTTGCGATAATCAAAGCTGCGCCTCCTTTCGTTCGGATGTGCGAGTTCCTTCGTTCCCCGTGCTCCGGATTCTGAAAGATCCGGTTACCCGATAATGGTGCGGTAAAAAAACCTCAGGAGCAAGCGTATTATGCGACGTTAGTTGGATCGTCAGACAACGTTGATGACCCTCGCTGCGACGCAATATCAAACAACCCGAATGCAAAAAGGCCGAAGAAATAGCCTCCCAAGTGGGCTTCCCAGGCAATCGCTCCTTCACTCGAGAACGATCCAAATCCGATCATCGCCAGAAGATTGAGGCCGACGAAGGCCGCCGTCGCCGCCAGCACGCGCCGATCGCGCAACGTTGCGCCGAGCGGCATGAGCGGTATGGAGGCGGGATCTTCGCGCAACATCCAGCCTTCGCGGCGATCGATTGCGGGGAACAGAAAGCGCATGACCGCCCCCATCATCCCGGCGATAGCGCCTGAAGCCCCAATGACCGGCGCCATGAGGCCCGCGTGCAGCGCCAGAAACAACAGGGCGCCGGCGAGCCCACAGCACAAGCTGAAAGCCAGAAACCTCGAGGCTCCGACGCGCCGGCACACCACTGAACCGAACGCCAGCAGCCACGCACCGTTGATGGCCAGATGAACCTTGTCGGCATGAACGAACATGTGGGTAAAAAAAGATGTATATGCCGCGATGTCGCCGCCAGGGATGTCGTGCGCCATGCCCGAGTACCGGGCGGGGATGAAGGCCAGAGCGATCAGCCACCAAAGCCCGTCGTTCTCGTCGAGGGTCAGACGCACCAGATGCACGGCAATCATCACCCCAAGCAGGGCCAACACCGCCAAAGGCACGTTGAAGATGGGTTGGCGTTGCGGCACGGGGTCTAATCCTTCAATTTTGGTTTGCCCGGAAGATGGGTCGTCGTGTGCGTGTGCTGGTCAAAATCGGGAGTCCGGCAACCGCAAGCCATTCACCGTTCGCTGTTGCCCGCACCATGCCGGGCCCAGCCGTGACCCGGCTGGCATGATCGATGCTCTTTGACCGGCGAGATAAGTCGGCGGTATCTCCCTTTGTCCCCCAATGACACAGTGGATTGGGTGCCCCGGCTGTGAGGAAATAGCAATCGGGCATATGTAAAAAAATGAAAGAAGCGGTCTCGCGTCAGCTCTACAGCTACTGGAACGCAATGCGCGGGGAGCGCCTCGCCCCGAAGCGGTTCGAAATTGAGCCATCCCAAATCGCCAAGATCTTGCCTGACACGTTCATTTTGGAACGCATTAATCCTGAAACAGCCCGCTTCCGGTTGGCTGGCACACGGATCTGCGAGGCCTTTGCCGCCGAGTTCCGTGGAGTCAATGTTTTCGATCTGTTTTGCCTGGAAGACAAGATCACCCTCCAACGCGAATTCTCGGTCATCGCCCGGCAAGGCGCTGTCGGGGTATTCGAGATCGAAGGCGGCACCGGAAGCGAACGCAAGGTACACTTCGAGATCGTGGTCACGCCTTTGATGCATACCCGGGAGGTCATCGATCGTTATCTGGGTTCCATCACCCCCATCGATCCGCCCGCCTGGCTCGGCAGCGAGTTGATCAGCGAACGCCGCCTCATCTGCCACGACCTCATCTGGCCCGACGGCCGCCCCCACACCCTGACGGACGCCATGGCGCGCCAGTCCCCCTTCATGCCCAACGTGCACAATGCGCGGCTCGTGCGCGTCGACCGCCGCCAGTTCCGCGTCTACGACGGCGGCCTTTCCGAAGGTTGCGACGACGAGCGCTGAGCCTAGAGTGCTTTGCGGAAAAGTGGGAACCGGTTTTCCGATAAGAAGCACGACAAAACAAAAGCCTAGAGCCTCCAAATCCAAAGCAACCCGCGGACGGGCGCTCCCGGCCCGCTTCTGACGGATCCTCATGCGCTTCAAAAACGAAGCGGCGATTAGCCGTTCATTAAGGTCCTGCCCGCCATACTCGGCCCTCAAGGTTCAACACCGGATTTCCCCGTTGCCAGGGCCCCTCCGGATCGAAGTGGCGGATGATAATTCATGCCTTTGCCAGCACAGGACGCGCGCGCAAACCGCACTGCCGCTAACACGCCGCGGTTCGTGCCAGATCTGCGCCGGCATCGCCGCGTGCCCCTGAAACTTGCCGGGCGCTTCATGCGTGAAGACCGCCGGGAATATCCTTGTGAACTGCAGGACGTCTCGGTTGGTGGCGCCGGCATCGTTTCCGATGTACCCGTCAAAGTGAACGAACGGATCGTCGCCTATTTCGAGCATTTGGGCGGCTTGGAAGCCATCGTCACGCGTGCCTACCGTGACGGGTTTGCCGTCCAATTCAAGATCACACCGCATAAGCGAGAAAAACTCGCCGCGCAGATTACCTGGCTCATTAACCGCGACGCTTTCCCCGACGAGGAGGGGCGTCTGCACGAGCGCATTGGAACGAGCGGCCGCAAGGCGCGTTTGCGCACGGATGAGAACATCACCATCGACGTGGATGTGCTCGATATCTCCGTATCGGGCGCCTCGGTGGGCACGGCGGCCCGTCCGCCCATCGGCACTCCCGTCATGCTTGGCGAATTCAAGGCCGTGGTGCGGCGTCATCATGGGCAGGGACTTGGACTTCAATTCGAGGAAACCCACGACATCGAGATTTTGCGGCGAAGTCTTCTGTGAACCGCAGCTTTTGATGCTTCGGGTTGTCGGAAAAACTGATGCCAAGAATTTCCCGCCATCTTGCCCAAATACGGCAATTAAAATTTGAACTAAGATTGGTTCAAACGCGGGACCTGTTGTTGAAGCTAAATCGAACTGCGTGGTGTAAAGTCGCATACCGTATCCGAGGGCGTAACATGAAGTACGGTCGCGTAAGCGTTGTAACAGCGTTGAGTGCAATTGCGTTCGCAGGGGCTAATCCGGCCCTCGCGCAAGGCGTCAAGAACATTTCGTCGAAGCGGTCTCCGGCGTACATGCGCATCTTTGGAAATGCGCCGCCGCCGTACGGCTTCGTGCGGTTCTGCGACGGGCACCCTGATGAGTGTGCCCAGACAGGCTCTCCCAACGACGTTCGCTTCGAGGCGACACCAGATCGGCTGAGCGAACTCGATCAGGTCAATCGCTACGTCAACAAGATCGTCGAGCCGGCGACCGATATGGAGATCTACGGCGTCAACGAGCTTTGGACGCTGCCTTCCAAGAGAGGCGACTGTGAAGATTATGCGCTGTTGAAGCGCCGGATGCTCATGGATCGCGGCTGGCCCGCCGGCGCGCTGCTGATGACGGTCGTTCGAGACGAGAAGAACGAAGGCCACGCGATCCTGACGGCGCGCACGAGCCAAGGCGACTTCGTACTCGACAACAAGAACGAGGAAGTGAAGCTGTGGACGCAGACGCCGTACCATTATGTCATGCGCCAATCCTACATCAATCCGCGCGTGTGGGTCTCGCTTGATCCTTCCGACGCCGCCACCTCGTCAGCCGTTGCTGGCGTTCAGGCGAACCCTGAATTCGTGGAGAAGGATCACGACTGAATCCAGGTCCGGGACTCACCCTGCCATCCCCCCGCCCCCTCCCCGGACCTGTTACCGGGCCGGACGCTTCCCCCCGCGTCCGGCCCGGGCCATTTTGCGGCCCAGACCACTTGCAAAAGCGGTTCGGAAGCGATCAGGAAAAGGACTTCAAGCCAGACGCGTAGCGCTTCCAGTTGGCGACATACCGCGCAGCACCCGCGGAAAAGCGCACAACCTCCTCCTCAGTCAGTTCGCGCACGACCTTGCCAGGCGAGCCCATCACCATCGAGCGCGGCGGGATCACCTTCCCCTCCGGGATCAGCGTATTGGCGCCAATCACGCATTCCTCGCCAATCTTGGCCCCGTTGAGAATGATCGAGCCGATGCCGATGAGGCTTGCGCGTCCGATCGAGCAACCGTGCAGCATCACCATATGACCCACGGTGCAATCAGGTCCTACGATCAAGGGATAGCCGGGGTCGGTATGCAGCACGCAGCCATCCTGCACATTGGAGCGCGCGCCGATGCGGATGGGCTCGTTATCCCCCCGCAGTACGGCGCCGAACCAGACGCTGGCGTCCTCCTCGAGGATCACATTGCCGATCACGGCAGCATTGGGCGCCACCCAGCAGCGCCCGTCTTCGGCAAGGGTCGCGGACACGCCGCCCAGACTGTAAAGTGCCATCGAAGTGCTATCGCCCTATTGCCCACACGCGACCATCGTTGCGTCTTCAGACGCCTTCAAGATCCATGTCGAGGATCGCCATTTGGAGCTGATAGGACGTCTCGCCGTCCTCGACTTCGCGATAAAGCGCGGCCACGAATTCTCCGTTGATGAAGACTTCCGCCATATCATCCTTCTTGGGTTGAGCCTTCACTTCCAGCGAGGGGGCTCCGAAGGTTTTGCGCAAGTAGGTCTGCAAACGGGCAAGCTCGTCTTTCTTCAAGGTGTTCTCTCCGGTTGAAGGCGCCGTGGCGCACTAAATTGGATCTGAAGCGCCTGTCCGCTACAGGCCGCCGAAATCGTCAACCCACGTCTGTTCCATGACGCGCGCGGGTTCCGAGCAGCCGGCGGATCCGACAATACGGGCGGGAACGCCGGCAACGGTCGTGTTGGCCGGCACATCGGCGAGCACAACCGATCCTGCCGCAATACGCGAGCAGTTGCCAACCGTGATGTTCCCGAGCACCTTGGCGCCCGCGCCGATCATAACGTTGTTGCCGATCTTGGGGTGGCGGTCCCCGGTTTCCTTGCCGCTGCCGCCGAGCGTCACAGCATGCAGGAACGAGCAGTTGTCGCCGACGACGGCGGTCTCGCCCACCACCAGGCCGGTCGCATGGTCGAGCATGATGCCCTTGCCGAAGTGGGCAGCCGGATGAATGTCGACGCCGAACATGCGCGAGGACTGGCTCTGCAGATAGTAGGCGAAGTCATGGCGTCCCGCCTTCCACAACTCATGGGCGAAGCGGTGCGTGACGAGGGCATGGAAACCCTTGAAGTACAAGATCGGGTCGAGATAGCGCGTGCAGGCCGGATCGCGGTCATAGACTGCGGCGAGATCGGCGCGCATGGTCCCGCTGATCTCGGGCTCCGCTTCGAGCACCGCCTGGAACGTCTGTGCGATCAACCCTGCGTCGACGTCGGTATGGTTAAGCCTCTGCGCCAGACGATGGCAGATCGATTCCTCCAGCTTGTTGTGGCTGAGCACGGTCGCAAAGATGAAACTACCGAGCGCCGGCTCCGCAGCCATGGCGTTGCTCGCCTCCTGGCGGATCTCGGCCCAGATAGGGTCCAGGCTCTGGATCTTGCTGTTGATCGTGCCATGGACGGCGCCATGGGCTGTCGAGCGCTTAGTCACAGGTAGCGTCCTTTGAAGGGTCGTACGTCTTGTCCCATCCATCCGGCCAGCGAGACCGGAAGGCGGGCGGGCTTAACCCTGACTGCGCGCGCGGTCAACTAAACCCGAGCGCACCAGTAAAATCATACTATAGCAACATCGCGTCCCCAGGGACACCTGCGGGGCGATTTCAGGGTCAACCAAGTACCCCTTGCCAGTCGAAATGGCGCGTTGCGCCCCCCGGGTCAACCCCGATAAATGGCCACCAGACGACTTAATGCACGAGGATGCCGCCTTGACGACAGCCAGCGCCACCGCCGTTCCCGCCCTGCGGTACGTCAAGGAAGGGGCGATTGCCTTCCTCATCGCCGACAACCCGGCCCGAATGAACGCATTCACGGCAGCCATGTGGGGCGCCCTTCCGCAGCACGTGGCGACCGCCGTGGCGGATCCTCAGGTGCGCGCGCTCGTTCTGCGCGGGGCAGGCGAGAAGGCGTTCTCGGCAGGCGCCGACATCTCCGAGTTCGACAGCGCGCGCACGGGTGAGGCCGCCAAGACCTACGACGCCCTCAATGATGCTGCCTTCAACGCGTTGATGGGATGCCCCAAACCTACCCTTGCCATGATCCACGGCTTCTGCCTGGGCGGCGGACTGGGGATTGCGCTGTGTTGCGATTTGCGCCTTGCCGACGAGGCAAGCCAGTTCGCCATTCCCGCAGCCAAGCTGGGCATAGGCTACAACGCCCGTTGGGTGCGCCCGATCCTGGCCGCGATCCCTGCCTTCCGCGCCAAGGAACTTCTCTTCACCGGACGCCGTTACAGCGCCAACGAGGCATTGGCCATCGGCCTGATTTCGCGTCTGGTGCCCGCGATGGATCTTGAAACCGCCACCCGCACGCTTGCGGGCGAAATTGCTGCCAACGCCCCGCTGTCGGTCATGGCGGCCAAACGCGTGATCGACGAGATCGTGCGTCACCCGGAAAATCCGGACATGGCCGCGCTCGATGCCGCCATTGCCCAGTGCTTTGCGAGCGACGATTACGCGGAGGGCCGCCGCGCGTTTCTGGAAAAGCGCAAGCCTCAGTTCAAAGGGAAGTAATCAAAGCGTGATCCAGCGACTCCTCATATCACCCTTTGGCATGCTCTTGGCGGCCGCAGCCCTGCTGGCCATTCCGCGTAGTGCCTCGCCTGCACGTGCGCAGCCGGAGCACGCTGCGGTACGCCAGGCGTTGCAGAGCGCGTGTTTTCCCCCCGACGCCCTCAAGGCAGTGCCGGGGGAAGAAGCCATTCAGAAAAACGACCGGCGCTTCAGCGCGCCGCCTGCGCGAACACCGCTGGTGGAAAACGAACCCATTCCGCCCCATCTGCGTGGCTCCATCCGCCGCGTCGATCTGCCGGCGAGCCTCAAGCTCGTGGCGCTCACCTTCGACCTTTGCGAACTCAGTCATGAAGTCGCCGGCTATGAAGGCCGCATCATCGACACGCTGCGCAAAGAGAACGTGAAAGCGACGCTGTTTGCAGGCGGCAAATGGATGCGGTCCCATATGGCGCGCACCCAGCAACTCATGACCGATCCGTTGTTCGAGATCGCCAACCATTCGGAAGCTCACCGCAACCTGCGGCTGCTCAGCGGCGAAGCGCTCAGCGATGAGATCCTCGGGCCTGAGCGTGCGTGGCAGGACATCCGCACCAACCTCAGTCAAAACCAATGTCTGGCGAATATTCCTGACGCGATGCAGTCCATCCCGCCACGCATGAGGATGTTTCGCTTCCCCTATGGCGCGTGCAATCCGCAAGCCCTCAATGCCGTGAACGATGCGGGGTTGCTCGCCGTTCAATGGGACGTCTCGACCGGCGATCCCTCACCCGGAACAAGCGCGGAAGCAATCGTGCGCACCGCGATCAAGCGCGTGAAGCCCGGGTCGATCCTGATCGGCCATGCCAACGGGCGGGGCTGGCACACCGCCGACGCCCTGCCCCTGGTCATCGCAGGTCTGAAAAAAGAAGGCTATGGTTTCGTCACCGTCTCGGAGTTGCTGGCAGCCGGCAAGCCGGTCATCGCGGACACCTGCTACGATAATCGCCCGGGTGACAGCGACCACTACGATCATTTCACCAGCCTGCTGGCGGGCAACAGCAGGAAGCAGGAAGGCTCAGCAGCCTCTGCGGCTGGCTCCTGGGGCACGATGACCGTGAAGCCCGCGCGCAAGGGAACCCGCAACTATGTCGCCCGGCCTGCTTCGCAAAAGTCCAACTGAACCGGTCGCAATCTCCGCAACGCTCGGCGCATCGCCCTGCACACCCGCCGAGGCACGCGAGCTTGGGGCGATCTTCGCTGGCATGGAGCCGTGGTCGCGCTATCCTTTCCCGGCGGTTGCGCTGGAGACGTACCTCGCCAGCGATGAGACCGGCGCGCCGCGTTATGCGATCCGCCTTGAGGGCCGTCTCGCGGGCGCGCTTGGTTTGCGTCTCAACTGGCTGCGCGGACCCTATATCCAATTCCTTGGGATAGTGCCCGGCGCGCAGGGCGAAGGCGCTGGCTCTCATGTCCTCGACAAGCTTGTCGAAGATGCGCGTGCATCCGGCGACCGCAACCTCTGGGTTGCGGCCTCTGCCTTCAATACCGGCGCGCTGAGGTTTTATGAACGCCACGGCTTCGTGCGTGCGGCTGAACTCGACAGCCTCGTGCAGGAGGGCATCGACGAGATCCTCCTGCGCAAGCGGCTATAACCGCGGCCGCCTCAGCCGATCTCCACAACGATACGGCCGCGGATCTTGCCTTGTAGAATGTCGGCCGCAAGCTGAGGGACTTCATCGAACGCATGGGTGGTGGTCACGGCTGCAAGCTTTGCCGGATCGAGGTCTTGTGCCAACCGGCCCCATGCGCGTTCGCGCTTGGCCATGGGCGCCATCACACTATCCACGCCAGCAAGCGTCACGGCCCGCAGGATGAAGGGCATCACGCTGCCCGGAAGATCGCTGCCCTGAGCAAGGCCCGTTGCCGCTACGCAGCCGCCGTACTTCGTCGCCGCGATGAGATTGACGAGTGTCGTCGACCCAGCGACGTCGATAGCGCCCGCCCAGCGTTCCTTGCTGAAGACCTGCGCGGGTCCTGACAGTTCCGAACGATCGATGATCTCGCTTGCGCCCAACGCCTTCAGATATGCCTCTTCTTCGCGCCGTCCCGTGGAGGCGATGACGTGATAGCCGAGCTTGGACAGCACCGAGACAGCGATGGAGCCGACGCCACCCGCGGCGCCTGAAACAGCAACCGGTCCCTTGTCGGGCGTCACGTCATGATCCTCCAGAGCCAGCACGCATAGCATGGCCGTGTAGCCCGCGGTCCCTATCGCCATGGCCTGCGCCGCGCTGAAGGCCGCAGGCCGTTTGACAAGCCACTCGCCCGGGACGCGCGCACGCTCCGCATAGCCGCCGTGATGACGCTCGGACGTGCCGAAGCCATTCAGGATCACATCGTCGCCGGGCTTGAAACGCGGATTGGAGGATGCCGTCACAACGCCGGCAAAATCGATGCCGGCAATCATCGGCAGCGGCTTGGGCGGCAGGCGTCCGGAGAGAACAAGCCCGTCCTTGTAGTTCACAGTCGAATGGGTGACGCGCACATCGACGTCGCCTTCCATCAGCGCGCTCGCCTCAACCTGCTTGAAACTTGCCGCCAAGCCCTTTGCTGCCTTATCGACCACAAGCGCCTTGAATTGTGTCATTGGATTTTGTTCCCTCGGTCTAGCGGCATTTTTTTATTGTGCGACGCACGCCTTTCATTCGGCCGTCGGAGCAACGTTTGCGTTGCATAAGCGCACATCTTGGCATCTTCTCATGACCCTAGCAAATGCCGGGACTTGCGTAATCAGGCGAATAACAAAACTTCCCATTACAGCCAGACACCGGCGAGCACCACTGATAGCGTGGCAGGCCTGCCATGCGCGCTTTGGCCGCTGATGCGTGCCGCACGCACGGCAGCGCAAAACATTTTTCGCTTGGCATGGCACCTAAGTCGCATCTAGCGTTCGCTTCGCGCCGCTCGGAAGGGCGGTGTCGTAACCTGAAACCTCTCCAACGAGGAGTCGTCGATGGAAGTCAGAATGAGACTGAATGTGCTGGCAGCCTTCCTCTCGTTTGGATTCGTGGCCGCCGTCGTTTTCGGGATGTTTTGAAGACGCGGGTAAGACGCGTTAGCCATCGATCACGAAGGTCTGTCGGTTGCCCCCCGTATCGGTAAACCGAAAGAACCAAAGGCGGGTTCTTGATCAACGGAATGAAGACTTGAAAGGCGCGAGGCTCCGGCACTCGCGCCTTTCTTTTGTTCGAAGGCCTGCCTTTACACCTGGCGGTACAGCCGCTTGCGATCTCAGGACCACGTCCTTCTCCCTTGGGAGAAGGTGCCCCGAAGGGGGCAGATGAGGGGGCTGGCGCAACCAGCGGCACATGCTGAAATCTCTCACCTGTCGCTTCGCGACATCCTGCCAGGAGAGGAAAAGAATGGCTCCGCAGGATCGCAAAGCACTCTAGCGGCGCATGAAGTAGCCAAGGATTGCCAAGACCAGCGGCACATACAGGTGCGGGAACTTCAGCGGAATCGCATTGATCACGGCCGGCACGAAGATGACCGCCGCTGCACCGACGAGGGCCAACACCAGCGAGAGCGCCAACGCGCTTGGCGAGCGCCGGAACACGTCTTTTAGGACCAGGGACGCCAGCAAGCCGATAATCCACACGAGCACGGCGTAGATGGCAGCGTGGACGAAAAATCCCAAATCGCCGGAAACCGGTATGAAGCGCAAGATCTCCGGCGCGCCAAGGTAGGCCCCGAGGAATTGCAGCACGACAAGGATGAGATTGCTCAGCATTAGGTCCCCTCTTCCGGCGCATTCATCCAGCAGTCCGCTCATGCGCCCCGATGCGTAGAATCGATCGATAGCACGACTCTATCATCCCGCCCAAAACAGGCTCGGGCTGTCACGCCGCCAAGACCTGGCGGAACGCACAAGCTAGGCTTTGAGCCGATACCCCGTCTTGAAGATCAGCCAGATGATGGCAAGACAAACGAGGAGAAAGACAAGCGTCATAAGTAGACTGACGCCAACGCTCACGTCCGAGATCTCATAGAAGCTCCAGCGAAAGCCGCTGATCAGGTACACGATGGGATTGAGCAGCGTCACGGCCTTCCAGAACGGCGGGAGCATATTGAGCGAGTAGAACGTGCCGCCCAGAAACGACAGCGGCGTGATGATGAGCAGCGGGATGAGCTGAAGCTTCTCGAAGCCCTCCGCCCAAAGACCGACAATGAAGCCAAGCAGACTGAAGCCAATCGAGGTCAGCAGCAGGAAGGCCAGCATCCAGAACGGATGCGCTATGCGCACCTCCACAAAGAAGCTTGCCGTAATGAGCACGATCAGTCCCAGGATAACCGACTTCGTCGCTGCCGCCCCGACATAACCCAGCACGATCTCCAATGCCGATACCGGCGCCGACAGGATTTCGTAGATCGTTCCAGTGAAGCGCGGAAAGTAGATCCCGAAGGAGGCGTTGGCAGTGCTTTGCGCCAGGATCAGCATCATGATCAGACCCGGAACTATGAACGCGCCGTAACTCACGCCTTCTATTTGAGAGATCCGCGATCCGATTGCCGCTCCAAAGACGACGAAATAGAGCGAGGTCGACAGGACCGGCGAGATGACGCTTTGCATCAGCGTGCGCCGCCACCGGGACATCTCGAATGCGAACAGTGCGCGCACGGCTTCCACGTTCATTGCGCAGCCTTGTTGACCAGATCCACGAAAATATCCTCCAGCGAGCTTTCTTCCGTCCGCAGGTCTGAAAACGTAACTCCAGCCGCACGCAAATCGTTCAGCAGCGCGGTAATGCCCGTGCGCTCGCTCTTCGTATCGAAGGTGTATGTAAGGTGCCTGCCATCCGGGGATAGCGTCAGGTTGTGCGCTTCGAGCCCGGGCGGCAACGTGGCGAGCGGCGTTTGCAGGTCGAGTACGAGCATCTTGCGACCCAGCTTCCGCATCAGTTCGTCCTTGCGCTCGACCAGCACGATGCCGCCCTTCAGGATCACCCCCACGCGATCCGCCATCAGCTCGGCTTCTTCGATGTAGTGCGTGGTGAGAATGATCGTGACGCCATCGGCGCGCATCTCGCTGATGACGTCCCACATACCGCGCCGCAATTCCACGTCCACGCCCGCCGTCGGCTCGTCGAGAAACAGAATGCGCGGCTCATGCGCCAGCGCCTTGGCGATCAGCAGCCGCCGCTTCATGCCGCCTGACAGGCTGAGAATGCGACTGTCCTTCTTGTCCCATAGCGAGAGCTGGCGCAGAATCTTTTCGACATAGGCGTGGTTCTTGGGCTTGCCGAACAGACCACGGCTGAAGTTCACCGTCGCCCAAACGGATTCGAACATGTCGAGCGTCAACTCCTGGGGAACGAGTCCGATGGCTGACCGCGCGGCTCGAAACTCGGTCACGTTGTCGTGCCCGGCGACGCTGACCGAACCGGACGAGGCGGTCACGATCCCGCAAATGATATTGATGAGCGTCGTCTTGCCGGCCCCGTTGGGACCCAGCAGTGCGAAGATTTCGCCTTCGGCGATGTCAAGATCCACACCATGCAGCGCAGTGAACCCCGAGGCATACGTTTTCGAGACGTCTTTGACAGATATGATTGCCGGCATGGGATGACGCTAGCAGATAAGGACGCGCACCGACAGTGCGCCAGCCCGCCGCCAACAGGATCCTCTTTCGGAAGGTCACCCCTCTATCGCAGGCCAGGACCGGAGATGATCGCTCCGGTTTCCTCGCTCACGACCCGGCTGTGGCCCGGGCTGCCCTCCGGCATGGGAACGCCTTTACCCAGAATGAACGCCACCGAGTGCCCGCCGTTGAGACCGGCGGGAAATCGAAGCTTCTTGACGATCTTCAATTCACCGGGCATCGAGAATTCCTCATCCGCCTGCTGTCCCTCTACCTTTGCCTCTCCGACGATGGTAACGCCCCCGAACCTGCGTACGCGCCGGCTGCCCACGGCTTCCAGCGCGCCTTCATCCAGGAGTTGCGCGAGACCGGCCTGCTGAGGCAGCACGTCATAAGCCTTGACCGGGAGCGGTGAGATAATCGCGTCCGCGTCGAGATCCGCGACGCCGCCAGGCGCATAGCGCAAGCTCTCGCGCCACATGACAGCGCCCGCTCCGGTCTTGGGAAGGATGCGTCTGATCGGAAACTTCGCATCCGGATCCTGGATGCCGGAGGGCAGCAACACCTTGCCCACGCCATAAGAGGTGACGATGTTGTCGGGGGGCCGCCCGATGAGCCCCTTGATCGCGGCGGCGGCCTGCAAACCCTGACTGGACTCGGCCCTGTCAAAATACTTCAGGCAATTCGCTGCGGCGGCAAAGAACACCCGATCCTTGGCAAGGCCGCTCACCGCCGCACGGTTCTTGCCGTTCGGCATGGCTTGGCTGGACAGCGCCACGAATTGCGCAACACGCTTGGTGTCGCCCGTCACATGCCAGACCATGGCCTCGTAGGATACCGCAACGACGAAGAGCGGTTCGTCGCCCGCTTCGATTTCGATATGCGCGGCACTCACTTCCAGATCGTCGCCGCCGATCGAGATGTTGGAAAGCGTCTTTCCCTCATAGGCGCCTAGAAGGAGGATTTTATCTCCCGCCGCAGGCGCAGGCAGCCCGCACGCTTTGGCCTGGGCAGCCGCTTCCTGTTCCTGCACGCGCCTTTGCTCGGCTTGTTGCACGGCGCGCCGCGCAGCCTCTGCTTTCTGGGAGAACGCGGTGCTTTCCTCAATCGACAATACGCCATTGCCGTCGGCGTCGATTTCGCCGAGCACCCGGTCCACGACCGTGTCGTACTCTGCTTTCGAAATGCTGCCGTCCTTGTCGGCGTCGAAAGACTGCGGCAGCACGTTTTGAGCTGGAAATCTGTAGGCAATTCCACCTTGGTTATCGGGAACACGATAGGCCTCGGCGAAGGAGATGACGCCATCTGCGTCGCTGTCGGCTTTCAACGCATCGCTGACGAGCCGATCCAGGATCTGCCGTGTCTGCTGCTGCGTGGGCTCGACCTGCGCGGTGCCTGAAGAGAGCGGGCGTAGCGATTGTTGCCTCAGGACTTCTTCCAGTTCGCTGCGCGTCACGCGGCCGTCGCCATCGAGATCGTTCCTGAGGATGGCGCCTAATGCCTGGCTGCGTAACTGCGCAATCTGCCTCTTTTCGAGAAGCTCGTAGTCACTCTGCGACACGCCCGAGCCATCGGCATCTATGTTTTGAAAGATCATATCCAGCGATTTGCGGACGTTAGCCACCCCCTGAGCGCGGCCGCCCAGATGGACGCGTGACCTTGCCCAGTCCTCCGCCGAAATCTCCACGGATTGCGCCGAGACCCCGACTGAAGACGTCAATGCGGCCGCCATGACCGCCGACACAAATCCTGGAAAGCGCCGCCCGTACTTCATCGCCCAAAGCCCCTAAGCCGACATAAACGCACGCCACGTATTTGGGTGCACAGGGAAGGCGAGCTTCGGGCGCGATGGGTTAACATAGTGCAAATTCATCCGTGCCCGAACCGCAGCGTCCGGACATCAGGCCTTACGTCCGGTTAAATGCCGCGCCAAATCCGGACGCTGCGACTTTTCGCTTTACGCAACCTTTTGCGCATTGAGACGCTTGGGGTCGTAGTTCAACACCGAAGCGAGCCAGCGTTCGGCTTCCTCCGGCGCCCACTTCTTGCGGCGCGCGTAGTCTTCCACCTGGTCGCGCTCGATCTTGCCGACGCCGAAGTAGTGGCTGTCGGGATGGGCGAAATAGAGTCCCGAGACCGATGCACCCGGCCACATGGCGAAGCTTTCGGTCAGCGCGATGCCGGTTGCGTTGGCGACATCCATCAACGTCCACAACGCCTTCTTCTCGGTATGATCGGGCTGCGCCGGATAGCCAGGCGCGGGGCGGATGCCCGAATACTTCTCTAGAATCAAGTCGTCGTTGGAGAGGTTCTCGGTCCGCGCGTAGCCCCACAGCTCCTTGCGCACTTTTTGATGCATGGCTTCCGCGAAGGCTTCCGCAAGGCGGTCGCACAGCGCCTTGGCTATGATGCGGCTATAGTCGTCTGTCTTGGTAATGTACTTCTCGATCGCCTCCTCTTCACCAAGGCCCGCGGTCACCGCAAAGCCGCCGATATAATCGGCAAGCCCGGTCTCCTTGGGGGCGATGAAGTCGGCGAGCGCGGTGTGCGCGCGGTTGCGCGAGGGATCGCGCGCAATCTGCTGGCGCAAAGTATGTAAAGTCGCGACCTTGGAATGGCGCGGCTCGCCGGTATAAAGTTCGATATCATCGCCGACGGAATTCGCGGGCCAGAAGCCAACCACACCCGACGCCGTCACCCACTTTTCCGCGACCATGCGCTTCAGGAGGGCTTGGGCGTCGTCGAACAGCTTCTTGGCTTCCGCGCCGACCTTGTTATCGGTGAGGATCTGCGGATAGCGGCCCGAGAGTTCCCAGGTCTGGAAGAACGGTGTCCAGTCGATGTAGGGCACGAGCTTTGCGAGATCGAAGTTTTTGAAAGCCCGGGGCCCCATGAACGTGGGCTTTACCGGCTTGAAGTTCTCCCAGTCGATCTTGAACGCATTGGCGCGCGCCTGCGCCAGCGTGATGCGCTGTTTGCGCGCCTCGCTCGCATGGTGGGCGTCGCGGACCTTGGCGTAATCGCTCTTCACTTTCGCCACGAAGCCCCGGCTCTCGTCCTCGGACAGCAGGTTTGAGACGACGCCGACCGCGCGCGAGGCGTCGAGGACGTAGACCGCCTGTCCACGTTCGTAGTTAGGAGAAATCTTCACCGCCGTATGCACCTTGCTCGTCGTCGCGCCGCCGATCAGCAGCGGGCAGTCGAAGCCCTCGCGCTCCATCTCGGCCGCGACAAAGCACATCTCATCGAGGGATGGCGTAATAAGTCCCGACAGGCCGATCATGTCGACCTTTTCCTTCTTCGCCGTCTCGAGGATCCTGGCCGCAGGCACCATGACGCCAAGATCGATGACCTCATAGTTATTGCACTGGAGAACGACGCCGACGATATTCTTGCCGATGTCGTGCACGTCGCCCTTCACGGTCGCCATCAGGATCTTGCCGGCGGCCGGCATCTGATCGAGGCCGGACGCCTTCTTCTCCGCTTCCAGGTATGGT
The DNA here is from genome assembly GCA_964587445.1 of uncultured Hyphomicrobium sp. Taxonomy (GTDB): domain Bacteria; phylum Pseudomonadota; class Alphaproteobacteria; order Rhizobiales; family Hyphomicrobiaceae; genus Hyphomicrobium_B. Next base: position 61,443 of record CAZPLQ010000010.1, on the reverse strand, counting down.
TGCAGATACGCGACCGCCTGTTTCATGACGCGCGCGGACTTCACCACCTGAGGCAGGAACATCTTGCCTGCTCCGAACAGGTCGCCGACCACGTTCATGCCGGCCATCAGCGGGCCTTCGATCACGTGCAGTGGCTTTTCGGCCTTCGCGCGCGCCTCTTCCGTGTCGGCCTCGATGAACTCCGTGATGCCGTGAACGAGGGCATGCGATAGGCGTTCTTCAACGGACTTCTCGCGCCAGGAGAGATCCTTTTCCTTGGCTTTCGCGCCGCCTTCTCCCTTGAAGCGGGGGGCGGCTTCCAGCAATCGGTCGGTGGCGTCCGGACGGCGGTTTAGGATCACATCCTCGCACAGATCGCGCAGTTCCTTGGGGATGTCGTCGTAGAGCGCAAGCTGGCCCGCATTCACGATGCCCATATCCATGCCGGCCTCGATGGCATGATAGAGGAACACCGAGTGCATGGCTTCGCGCACGAGCTCGTTGCCGCGGAACGAGAACGACAGGTTCGACACGCCGCCCGAGATATGGACGAGCGGCATCTTCTCCTTGATCTGGCGCGCAGCCTCGATGAAGGCGATGCCATAGCCGTTGTGTTCCTCGATGCCTGTGGCGACGGCGAAGATGTTGGGATCGAAAATGATGTCTTCGGGCGGAAAGCCGACCTTCTCGGTCAACAGCTTGTAGGCGCGCGCGCAGATTGCGACCTTGCGCTCGACGGTGTCTGCCTGGCCCTGCTCGTCGAAGGCCATGACGACGACCGCGGCACCATATCGAAGCACCTTGCGCGCCTGCTCCAGGAAGGGCCCTTCGCCTTCCTTCATGGAAATCGAGTTGACGATGGCCTTGCCCTGCACGCATTTCAGCCCCGCCTCGATAACCGACCATTTGGAAGAGTCGATCATCACCGGCACCTTGGCGATATCCGGCTCGGAAGCGATGAGATTGAGGAACGTCACCATCGCCTTCTCGCTGTCGAGCAGGCCTTCGTCCATGTTGATATCGATGATCTGCGCGCCCGCTTCCACCTGCTGGCGCGCGACCGCGAGAGCAGCGGGGTAATCGTTCTGTTCGATGAGCTTGCGGAACTTGGCCGAACCCGTGACGTTCGTGCGCTCACCGACGTTGATGAAAACCTGCGCTGCGTTTCCTGTGGTCATTTGTTCTTTCCAGTCATTCGAACAAAGCATTTGTGTCCTTCTCCCTCGGGGAGAAGGTGCCCGAAGGGTGGATGAGGGGAGCCTCATCGTGTGGCGCGTCTACCCATGCACAAAAGGCTCCAGTCCCGAGAGGCGCATCTTGGGCTCGATTTCAGGGGTCGAACGCGGTTTGTATTTCCTTGCGTGCTCCGCGATGTGCGAGATGTGATCGGGCGTCGTGCCGCAGCATCCGCCCACAATGTTGATCAAGCCATCGGCGAACCATGGATCGACCTTGCAGGCCATCTCGTCACCGGTTTCATCATAGCCGCCCATGGCATTGGGCAGGCCGGCGTTGGGATAGGCGGAGATCCGCACATTTGCGACGTGCGAAAGGTCGGCGATATAAGGGCGCATCAGTTCCGCGCCCAGCGCGCAGTTGAGGCCGATCGAAAACGGCTTCAAATGACGCATCGAGTACCAGAACGCTTCCGCCGTCTGGCCGGACAGCGTACGGCCAGAGCGATCGGTGATGGTGCCCGAGATCATGATCGGAAGCTCGAGATTGGCCTCATCGAAGGCTTCCAGCGTCGCATAGCCGGCCGCCTTCGCATTCAGGGTGTCGAAAATCGTTTCGATCAGAATGATATCGGCGCCGCCTTCGATCAACCCCTTCACCTGCTCTTTGTAGGCGGCGCGCAGTTCATCGAAATTGACGTTTCGGAAGCCTGGATCGTTGACGTCCGGCGAGATCGACGCGGTGCGGTTCGTCGGCCCGACCGCCCCCGCGACGAAGCGCGGCTTGTCCGGCGTCTTCTTCGACCAGACATCCGCCGCTTTGCGCGCGAGCCTGGCGCTCTCGACGTTCATTTCGTAGGCGAGCGCCTGCATCCCGTAGTCGGCTTGCGAAATGACCTGCGCTCCGAACGTGTTCGTCTCGGCGATGTCGGCGCCCGCGGCGAAATACGCATCGTGAATGTCATGGATCATGTCGGGTTGCGTCAGCGAAAGCAGCTCGTTGTTGCCCTTCACGTCCTGCTTCCAGTCCTTGAAGCGCTTGCCGCGGTAGGTTTCCTCCGTCGGCTTGTGTTGCTGGATCATCGTACCCATGGCGCCATCGATGATCAGGATGCGCTCCCTGGCGGCCTTTTCCAGCGCGGCCCAGCTTGGCTTGCGTCTCATGTTCCAACCTCGAACTCTGACCCTTCAGGGCCGTTGAACCTTTCAGATCGCTGCCGCGACCAATCCTGCATGGAGGGCCTGCGCCATGCGCCTCGAGCCCGCCGTCTCCCCCGTGCCGGCCGGCTCGGCGGCGCGGCCCTCCTGTTTTGTTGCGCTTGGCGACTCGCGTTCCGCGAGCCGGCCGCCAAGCGCGGGATCGTGTTGTTGCGCTTGGCGACTCCCCTTTCCAGAGAGGCGGTCGCAAAGCGCGTAAAAATGCTTCAGCCTGTCATCCCGGCCGAGCCTCTTGCGAGAGCCGGGACCCAGTTGAGTCAAGATCGTTGCTTCTCTCAACCAGCGGCCACCTGTCTTCTTTCCAGAGGCGCAACCCTCAACGGCCGCAGGCCGAGCAGATGACAGATCGCATAAACCAGATCGGCCCGGTTCAGCGTGTAGAAGTGGAACGACCGTATGCCTTCATCAACGAGCTGCATGGCTTGCTCGGTGGCAACCGCCGCCGCCACCAGATGCGTCGTCTGCACATCGTCCTCGATGCCTTCAAAGCGCCGCGCAAGCCACGCGGGAACGGTTGCGCCCGCACGCACCGCAAAGCCGGCTACTTGACGGAAGTTGTGAATGGGGACGAGCCCAGGAATGATCGGGATCCAGATCCCCGCTGCGCGCGCACGCTCCAGGAACCGCAAAAAGTGCGTATTGTCGAAACCGAACTGGGTGATGATGCGATCGGCGCCCGCATCGACCTTGGCCTTCAGGTTTTCCATGTCGGCGGCGAGCGTGATGCTCTCGGGATGCTTTTCAGGATAGCCCGCCACAGAGACCTCGAAACTCGCGATCTTTTTCAGACCGCTCACCAGATCGGCGGCGTTGATGTAGCCGCCGGGATGGGGCTGGTAGCGCGACCCCACGCCAGCCGCGGGGTCGCCGCGCAGCGCCACGATATGGCGGACACCCTCCGCCCAATAGGCGCGCGCAACCTCGTTCACTTCCTCCTTCGTCGCATCGACGCAGGTGAGATGCGCGGCCGGACGCAATCCGGTCTCACGGATGATGCGTGAAACGATGGCATGCGTGCGCTCGCGCGTGGACCCCCCCGCGCCATACGTCACCGACACGAACTCCGGCGCCAGCGGAGCAAGCCGCGAAATCGCCGCCCACAACTGCTCGTCCATCTTTTCGGTCTTCGGTGGAAAGAACTCGAAGGAGACATCGATGTCGCCCGTGCCGAGCAAGCGGCTCTTTCTCTCTTTTATCTCAGCCATCATCGGGCATCCTCCAGTCTCGCGGTCGTGCGCTTGGCGCCGTTGTTATGTCTTTGCGTGTCTGCGTCTGCCGGGCGCTCGGCCAGCCAGACAGACACGGTAAGCTTCTTGGCATTCTCCGCCTCGTTTGGCGCGAGTTGCTGAAACTCGCGCGCCAGCAGCCCTGCGTCTTCCATCCATTGCGTGACTTGGGCACGAGCGAAGCCCAGCCGTTCGTGCGCCTGCTCCTCGCGCAGAAAGTCGAGCGCGTGGGGCGCGAAGTCGACGACAAGCAGCTTGCCTCCCGGCTTCAGCACGCGCGCCGCCTCACGAACGGCAAGCGCGGGGTCGGACAGGAAATGCAAAACCTGATGCATTACGATGGCGTCAGCCGACTGGTTCTGCAAAGACAGCGCATAGATGTCGCCGTGGCGAACCTGCGCCCTGGCGTTGCCTGACTTCGCCAGGCGCGCGCGCGCATAGGTCAACATCGCCTGATTGACATCGATCCCGAGACCGCGCGTGTAGCGATCTCCCAGCAACTCCAGCGCCCGGCCGGTCCCCGTGCCCAGATCGAGAAGGAACGAGAACGGACCTGGTCCCAGCGCATCCAGCATGGCCGCTTCCACGTCAGCCTCCGAGATATGGAGTGCGCGGATGCGGTCCCAGTCGGCAGCGTGATCCTCGAAAAATTTTTGCGCGGCCGCCTCGCGGTCGCGCTTCAGGGCCTCGGCCCGCTCCCGGTCCCGGCGCGCGGCGGCGTCGGAGGGGTCAACATCGGCCACGAGGCGCAAGGCGAGCCGCCCGCCGGCGGAACGGTCCGAAATGTGGAAATAGACCCAACTTCCTTCCCGGAAACGTTCGATGAGTCCTGCCTCAACCAACAGTTTCAAGTGGCGTGAGATGCGCGGCTGGCTCTGGCCCAGGATGAGCGTCAGATCCTTCACATTCAATTCGCCAGCCTGAAGCAAAAGGAGGATGCGCAAGCGCGTGGGCTCAGCCGCGGCTTTGAGTGCGCCAACAAGTTCGGTGATCGGCAGGTGCGGGTTTAAATCCATGCCGCATAGATATAAAGATATGTTTATGTGTCAAGACATATTCGTGCGCTATACACTTGAAACATCGTTCAACCGCCCGTTAACCAGCCCGGTCTAGGGTCATCGCCATCAGTTTGGATCGTGAGCGCGGAAGTGCCCGGTAAGATGTATTCAGTAACGCTCGCCAATGATGACCAGATGAGAAATGCCTCGGCCAGCCGATGGCCGCGCGGGGCCGGTACGAGGCCGGACACCGGCTGCCACGGTTTGTGGGCAGCACACTCACCCCCAGCGGCAACGCCACTAACAGCCCCTTGGGCATTCTTTCGCCGAGATTGCCGTGCCAATTGGCTGAAGGATTGGCCTGGACGAATTCGCCAAGGGTTGCGCAAGCATTGCGCCGGGGGCAAGAATGGACACGTCCGGAGAGGGAATTGCGAGAAGCGCCGGACGTTCTTCGCAAGCTGGAATGCGAGCGACCGGCCGGTTGGCGGGATCGCGTCAAGGAGTTTTGACGTGACGAAGATTATTTTACTGGGGATGACTGCCACGATGCGTGCACACCGTTTTGTTTTCCTTGTTCTTGCGACGTTCGCTGCCGCTTTTTCGCTGACCGGCGCTGCCCGTGCCGAGACGCCTGCTGGCTACATGCAGCGCGTGCAAAACGAGTTGTTGGCGGCTCAGCGTTCCGGCTCCCCGGCCGCCTTCTCCAACGTCCTACGCAAGCACATGGACGTGCCCTCCATCGGGCTGACAGCATTGGGTGAACATGCGCGCACGCTGCCAAAGGCCGATCGCCCGGCCTATTTCAACGGCATGATCCGCTTCATTTCCAACTACGCTGCGAAGGAAGCGCCGAAATATCCTGTCGCCTCGGCGGTGGTCATCGGCCAGGGCGAGGAAACCGTGGGCGGCAGCACCGTCGACAGCCGCATCACGCTGCGCTCGGGCGAAAGCTATGACATCCGCTGGAAGATCGTTCGCCGCGGCGACGCCTACAAAGTGCGGGACGCTCAGGTCATCGGCTTTTGGATGTCCTCGTTCCTCGACACGCTGTTCCAGAACTACATCTCGGAGAACGGCAACAACCCTCGCGCCCTCATCCTGGCGCTGAACCGCTCGTAAGCGAGTTCCCTTTTCCGGCACGGTTCATGGAGAGCGCCTGGCCAGCCCGGCGCTCTTTTCGTACGGTTTGGCGGGATGGACGCAACGAAAAACAAAGCGCGTGTCCCGTGCGCAACGGCCCACATCGAGTGGTTGGGGCAAAGGAACAGAACGGTTTCTTTTCGATACGACACAGACCCACCCCCCTACGTCCAGCCCTATATTTGCCCTGCCTGGGCGGTCGAACGGGGCGGCTTGCCAGCCTGCTTCCGCAAAATTGCAAACAACGCCATTGCAGCCGCGCGCTAATCCTATTAGCGAAAAAGCACGCTCAAATGTACCCCGGGGCCTGCACCGCAAGCGCTCACCTGCCCCCTTGCCAAGGTGGCTTTTGCCGCACGGCTGTCCCCGCAAGACCTATGAAGCGGCCCGCTTGTCGTCACAGTTTTGGACACAACTGGCGCCCGATCGATTCAATTGAGAGGCACCCAGGGAGAACCTCATGACGTATTTCAGACTGAAGGTCGCGCCAGCCGCGGCGGCTGCGATCCTCGCCTTGTCGCTCTCGACGGCATTTGCCGCCGACGACGCGCCGGCAGCCGATCCGGCAGCGGCAGAGCAGCCTGCCGCGGAGGAGGCCGCGCCCGCCGAGGCGGCGCCTGCCGATACGGCAGCTCCGGCGGAAGAAACTGCCGCGCCAGAGGCCGCTGCGCCTGAAGAAACTCCTGCGACCGATGCCGCCGCACCAACTGAAGAAGCGCCCGCCGACGCGGCGGCCGAGGCTCCTGCGGCCGAAGAGGCCGCGCCGGCGGCAGGCGAACTCAGTGCCGCCGATCTGGCCATCGGGACGCCCGTGATGGCATCAGACGGCGTTCAGATCGGCGAAGTCAACCGCGTGACGTCCGACGCTTCGGGCAAGGTCAGCGAGATCCACGTCACAGCGGGCGGACCTGCAGGCCTGGGTGCAAAGGTCGTGGCCATTCCGGCAGACATGATCACCTCGGGAGGCACGCCCGTCAAAGTGTCGATCAGCGCCGCCGACGCCAAGAAGCTGCCGATCCTAGACGACGGCAAAAGCTGATCTGGAAGGCTTTGCGTATCACGCTTAGAACGAGCCGCCGCCCCCAAGGCCGGCGGCTTTTTCACCTCACCTGTCGTCCGAGCCGAGCGCAGCGAGCGCCGGGCCGCAAGATTTCGCGGCTCGGTTGCGAGTTGCAATGCTGGCAGGGATGCCGGTCAACTAGCGTGCTTTGCGGAAAAGTGGGAACCGGTTTTCCGATAAGAAGCACGATAAAACAAAGCCTGGAGCCGTTCCGCGATTCCATCAAAAACGGAACGGCCCCAGGGTTAGACGAGGGCAAGGCCGGAAATGGCGGCATTGGAAAAAAGTAGAAGGAATTGGTTTCAGGGAGGCGGACGCGCCTACGCGGCATTCAGACCGGAATACCCCTATGCGTTATCGACCTATCTCGCTGAAATAGCGTCAGGTCATGAAACGGCCGTCGATGTCGGTTGCGGTAACGGGCAACTCACGGTCCAACTGGCGCACCATTTCAACGAGGTGGTCGGTCTCGATCCCAGCGCCGACCAGATTGCCAACGTCGTCGCGCATGAGCATGTCCGGTATATCTGCGCCCCGGCCGAACAAATCCCTCTACCGAACGGCTGCACTGACCTCATTACCGCTGCGCAAGCAGCCCATTGGTTCGATTTGCCTCGCTTTTACGATGAGGTGCGCCGCATCGGCCGCAAGGACGCCGTTGTCGCGCTAATCAGCTACGGCGTTCTGCAACTCGGCCCTGCCGAACTCAATGAACGGTTCAGCCAGTTCTATTGGCAGGAAATCGGCCCCTACTGGCCGCCAGAACGCAAGCTCGTGGACACGGGCTATGCAGATATACCATTCCCGTTCACCGAACTTCCGGCTCCCGAGTTCTCCATTGAGCGCGCATGGGAACTCGGTGATTTCCTCGGATACATCTCGACATGGTCGGCGACGCAGCGCGCGATCGAAGCCGGCCGCGAAGACATCCTCGAAACCTTTGCCACCGATCTATCCCGGCTTTGGGGGGCAGACGGACGCAAACGGCCAGTAGTTTGGCCCGTCAACATGAGGCTCGGCCGCGTATGAGCGACAACGCTGTCCTCCAACCCTTGCAAACGGGACTACGCCAGGAGATCGAGTGAATCGCCATCGATGGAAAGATCGTCCGCCACGACCGCGGTGGCCAGCAAACCTCTTTATGCTGACAGGGTCGCCTTGGGTATGGCGATCGTGGCAACGAGGCCCGTCAGGCGCCAATCACGCTCGATCGTCGTATTCAACGCGTATGTCACGCTCCGTTCCAGTCGGCTGCCAAACCCTGCAGGTCCGCCGATCGAAGGACTCGGCCCGCCGGTTTCCCGCCAGACGAGACGAACCAGGTCGCCACCAGTTGTAACATTCACATCGAGCCGTCCGCTCCCCACCGATAAAGATCCGAATTTGGCGGCATTGGTGGCCAATTCATGCAGCAGCAGCGACAAATAAAAGACTGCCTTGGCGCCGACATCGCAGTCATTGCCTCCGATCACAACCCGGCCATCCGCCGCAGCATAGGGGGCGAGAATTCCGTGGACGAGCGTGAGGAGCGACGAGGCGTGCCAGTTTCCCTCATCGTGCGATCGGTCTGCCATCGTCATATCATTCGCGTGCGCCAGTGATGACAGCCGCGCGTGAATATCGTCGACGACCCTCTCGCTTCCGGACGACTTTGCACTAATCGACACGATCGCAGCCGCCAGCGCAAACAGGTTCTTCATCCGATGACGCATCTCGCACATGAGAAGCTGCTGCTGCTCCTGTGCCATCAGTCTCTCCGTGATGTCGCGGGCGATCTCGGAGACGCCGACGATAACGCCGTCCTCATTGCGGATGACGGACATCGTCAGCGATATATCGACCAACGATCCGTCCTTGCGGCGTCGTTTCGTCTCAAGGCGTTCGACTCGTTTGCCACGCTGGATTTGCGCCAGGATCGCCGATTCTTCCTCCAGCCGGTCCTCCGGGATCAGGATCGCGATCGATGTGCCGATCACCTCGTCCGCTGAATAGCCGAACAGGCGGGTCGCGCCACCATTCCAGCTCTGGATGATGTCGTTCAGGTTTTTGCTGACGATCGCATCATCCGATCCGTCGATCAGCGCAACCCGCCAGTCCCTCGGATGAGGGACGCTGCCGCCATAGTCCATGTTTCGTTTGGACATCTCCCCGGTCGCAACCCTGGCGCGAGGACCGGTGCTGAGTTTATTGAGCTTACGCATGCCCGCTCCAATCCTGTGAGCATCACCACAGACAGCATGCGAGAATCATCGGTGTGGCCCAGCGACAAACAAGGTCGGCATTGGCCAGAAATCGGAGAAACCTGGCCAATCTTGAAATCGCAAAGTCTGGCTTCATGCAATTACCGAGGCCACGTTACCAGCCGGGATTGGCTCAGGTTTGGCGCCTGGTGCCGACCGTCCCCTTGCGATATTCGTGTGGGGCGGCGTTCGTCCAGCGGCGGAACGCGTGGCGAAATGAGGAGGCATCGCTGAAGCCCAAAGCGAAAGCGATATCCTCGACGCTGAGATCGGTATCGCGAACATATTTAATGGCGACCTGGCTCCGCAACTCGTCGGCGAGATCCTTGAAGTGGGTTCCCTCCTCCTGCAGCCTGCGCCTCAAGCTGCGCCCGCTCATGTTGAGGTCCTTGGCGATCTGCTCGAAGCTGATCGGCCGGGGCAAGTTGGAGAGGATGAGTTCGCGCACCTTGCCTGCGACCCCCGCGCTCAACTCGAACTCCTTGAGCAGGCCATTGCAAAGCTGCCTGAGCTCGGCATGGGCGAGCTTGTTGGCGAAATCCGGCTGCCGGTCGAGCCAAGCGGCATCGAAGGCGAACCTGTTCTCAGGTTTGCCGTAGACAACCGGGCAATCGAAGACCGTTCCACTCCCCTCCCCGTGCGGTCGCTCCAAAGCATAGTCCACCAGCGTAGGATTGAAGGTCGGCCCCATTATATTGCGATGCAACGACAGGTGGACCGCCATTTGTAACTCGACGACGAATTTATAAAGCACGTCGTCGAGCTCCAGATAAGACGCGGGTGTGACGACCCAGACGGCCGCACGCCCTTCTTCCCGGAAGTCGATATCCATCAACGGCGTCGCCAACTGATGATAGGCCATGGCAAAGGCCATAGTCTCCCGGAAATCAGGGCTGCTCAGAATGGAAAAGCCATATATTCCATAGGTCGAGACGCAGGATTTCAAGCCGGCACGGTATGCGAACTGGGTATTCCGCGAGAGTTTGATGGCGTTGCGATAGGACTGCAGAACCTGCGCCGCCGAGACCTTCGTCGCCGGCGATTCCAATTGCTCGAGCGATAGAAAGACACCAGCGAGAGCCTCTTCGGCGGGAATGCCTTCATCGGCCAGCAAGTCGACGATCACGGCAATCTTTGCGACAGAATAAATTTTGGCTTTGGTCAATGAGTTCATGGACAATAAGAGAATCGGCCCAGGGGACAGGGTTTTATTCTGCCGAATTTTGTTCCAAAAACCATACCCGGCGGAACCAGGCCGATGGTCAAAGCAACTTAAACCACAACGGCTGGATGGCGTATTGCAGAGTGTAATCGGCGGCTATTTTCGGGGGGCATATCGATGAAGCAACAGGAACATATAATTTTAGATAATGCCTAACCAAACCGGCCCAGAAGTTGTTCGCTCCTCGACGTAGCCGTAGTCTTGATCCGGCCTGTGCCCAATCAACGAGTAGGTGCGTAGGAGACTGCTGAAGCGGCTGCGATAAGAGCTGCTCGAAGGACCATCCTCCGTCTCGTCGACGACAAGTCCGAGGTAGCCATGCTGCGCGAGCGTGCGGCTGTTCGCCGACATATCTCGCTGAGCACCGCTTCACGGTCGATGGCATCCATCTTTTTTGCAGGGCAGCAGCTGCGGTCGCCGTCACGGACGTCATGGCTGCGGAACCGACGCTCTCGGCATGGGGGGCTACAGCATCTGACGCTTTCGCACGCAGGATGACGTGCGCGAGGCGCCGTACCAACACCATTCGCGCTTTCTGGAACAGCGGGCATCCCTCGATCAGTTTGCTGTCCCTGGGGCTCGTCCAATGTATCCCCACCACGAAGCGGCACAGGCAGCTCTCAGTTCACTGTGAGACAATCAATCGGTCTCGCTAAAGCATTCAGCTTTGGAAGGAAGACGGTACCGTCTCCTGTGAGACTTCCCCGTGCCGGAGGCTCAACGAGCAGAAAAACAATCCAGAAATGTTGATTGCGGCCCGGCAATGCTCTGGGGTCGTGAAGAAGAAACGTATACTTTCAATCGAGAGAGTGGCCGCGGCCATTGCCGTCAGCGCAAGTCTGCGTTGACCTACTCCACTTGTACATTAGCTCGCGATGCCAAAGGCAACTGGCGCGTGGATTACAGAACTCCTTCCCTGTCGGCAGAAATTGGAAAGGTGAAACAGTGAGAACGGATATCGAGTTTAAAACAGAAGACGGTACGACCTTGCGCGGGTGGCATTACGTGCCCGATAATGGCGCTGGCAAGCATCCAACGATCATCATGTGCCACGGCTTCTCTGCCGTCAAAGAGTTCTATCTCGATCGTTTCGGGGAACATTTCGCTGCGAATGGCTTTGCCTCGGTCATCTTCGATCATCGCAATTTCGGCGCTAGCGATGGCAAGATCCGACAGGAGGTAGATCCGTGGCAACAAATTTATGATATCCGTGACGCCATTACATTTGCAGAGACCCTTCCACAGACGGATGTCGATCGCATCGGACTGTGGGGGAGCAGTTACTCTGGCGCACATGCCATCGTGGTTTCCGCCATAGATCGGCGCATCAAATGCGTTTCTGCGCAGGTGCCGCTTATTTCCGGCCATGCAAATGCACGCCGTCTCATTCGTGCCGACTTCCTCGCAGGTTTTCAAAGGGCTTTCGAGCAAGACAGGCGCGCGCGGCTTCGTGGTGAACCTCCTGCCATGGTGCCGGTCGTGGCGGAGAACCCCCTCGATCCGGCCGCGTTGCCGACACCGGACAGCTACGTCTTCTGCACGGAAACGCACAACAAGTATGCTCCATCTTGGCGAAACGAGGTGACATTGCGATCGGTTGAAATGTTCATGGAATATGAGCCCGGCGCATACTTGCCGTTCGTCAGTCCCACCCCGCTGCAGATGCTCGTCGCGCTGGACGATGTTCTGACGGTGGCAGACCAAGCTTTGGCGGGCTACGAAACTGCTCTCCACCCAAAGCGACTGGTTTGCCTGAAGGGCGGTCACTTTGACGCTTATATTAAGGATTTTGATCAGGCTTCCGCCGCTGCGACAAGCTGGTTCAAAGAACATTTGGGATGAGGCACTAGAGTGCTTTGCGGAAAAGTGGGAACCGGTTTTCCGATAAGAAGCACGACAAAGCAAAAGCCTAAAACCGTTCCGCGAGTCCATAAAAGCCGGAACGGCTTTAGGCGCTTCCGAACAGCTCCAGCCTTCCTGGGAGCTGCAGGCGATAGTAAAGGATTGATAACGTCCGCTGACGGAGCACAGCTCCTCGCCGCTTCTGCTTACTTGGCATGAAGTCCAGCTGCGGCTGCCGACAAGACGTCGCCCACACATGAGATTACACGATTTCGGCAACTGCGATCTCACCGTCAGCGATATAGTGATTGACACGTTCGAGGCGATCGCCGGGCTTGAACAACATCGCATGCCGGATTGCGCCACATTGAGTTAATTCACCCATTATGAAATCGCGCTCGGTGTTGGTGTCCGCATCGGTTGCATGCGTTATCTGGAACGTGAGCCGCGTCAGCGCGAAGCCTATATCTCGAGTTCCAGCGCCCACCCAAAGCGCGAGTTCGAAATCTTGCGGATGGTCGGTGTTGAGCCAGAAGGCGGGTGTGTTTGCATTCGCCTGCGCGTTTGCGACGTTCTGCGCCCAGAAACGGACATGGTGGCGCTTGCGTGGGCTATTACCGATGGCCTTCTGGAAACCGATGTCCTGTCCGCGCCCAAATAAGTAGAGGGTGCTGAACGGCGCCGTTGGATAGGGCCTGTTCAAAACAAAGGCGAGAGCCATACGCCACGACGTCTTGATATTCAGTGGTGCAGCTTCGACCCAGCCGCATGCGGAGAAGGCAGAGCGGAGTTGATCTAAAGTGCCCACGAGCGCGACATTGACGGGATCGCCCAGAAGCCCATCGCCTGTGATCGTAAACCGCGGCACATGCTTGCGTTGGAGAAACTTGAGGCCCATGCGAACCGCGCGCGGCAGGATGACGTAAGCCGCAACGCCGTAAGTAATGCCGAGCGCCAGAATAGTGGGCACCCTAGTGTCTGTAAACTTAAAGACAAACGCGATCAGCCAAATACTGATCAGGCCAAGGCCCAACACTGCCGCACGCTGCATGAACCTTACGATGGCTTTCATGGATTGCATCGCACCCGGGTCCTGTTGATCAAGCATCGTATGAGGGTGGCCCAACACCATTCGGTGTTCGCGCCGAGCAAACATGCCGGAGATGGGCGCTAGCGGCCAGTTCTTCGTGACAACCCAGGAAATCCTTGCCAACAAGACGTCGTCCACACACAGGATTGACCGGCCATTTCAGCAGCATGCAGAACATACGTGGAGCCTATCCGGTAGTTTGACCATAGCCGGAACCGGCGCGGATATCTCGACGTGCGCAAGGGGGGCATAAAGGCCCGACCGGGCCGGACAGAGGAAAGACCTGCCCGATTGCGGTGCAGCATCCTTGGCTCCTAAACCAACTCGGTCACTACGGGCATCTTTTGTGTACCTCATCTCTGCGGACGTGAAATAATCCGCAAACTGCATCCTGAGGTATCGGCAATTCGTTGCGAGCATCCGGCAAAGAGACTAAAGTTTTTTGGATAAAAGCGCGGCTTATGTCGCATACGCTTGCGCCCGTCGCTGGCGCCTATGGATTGATGGCTGTAATGGACGACAGCTTCGAGGGTTTTAACGATGTCTACTTCGAAGGAGGCGACCACCGTACACTTGTTCATGTCACCGGTCAGAATTTCCACTGGCCGACGTGCCGCACGCACGCATTAGTGCGCATGACTAGTCAAGCGCGTATCGTACGTCGGTTGACTTAATGCGCGTTAGTCGAAGGCGGCTCAATGAAGACGCCGGCGCGTTGCAATGACCCTGGCAAGCGAGTGCTCGTGCCGCCAGGAATGCTGAAAGCTAATAATCGGATGCCAACCGTACGACATGTGCTCAGCGAGAAAGGCCGCGACGTATATCATATTCGTCCGGATGCCTCTGTGTTCGACGCACTCAAGATAATGGCGGAGCACAGCATCGGTGCACTGGTTGTTCTAGACGATGGCCAACTCGCCGGCATTATTACCGAACGCGATTACGCCCGGAAGATCGTATTGCTGGGACGTACATCACCCGGAACTCCGGTCAGCGAGATCATGGCGACGAGGGTTATCTGCGCTCGACTGGAACAAACGGTGGAGGAATGCATGGCTGTCATGACTGCAAAGGCCGTGCGCCATCTCCCCGTCCTCGAACACAAGAAGGTCGTTGGTATCGTTTCGATCGGTGATATGGTCAAAAGCATTATTGCCGATCAGAAATTCATCATCGAACAGCTCGAACATTACATCCAGGGTTGCCGCTAATGCGCAATTTGGAACGGGTCCTCAGAGTCCGATCAGCGGCTTCCCCGAAGCAACGGCTTGATGCCGCAGATCAGCGCCCAGCCTTACATCTGTTGGTTCATTGAAGATTAGCAGAGTTTATGGTGACGCGTGGCGCTGCCTGGAAGAACGGCCATGGCAACTTACATCGTGGCTACACCATCCAGGCGGCAATCGTCGGTGGAATTGATCCCGGTATTCTCCGGCAGGGCATGGAGAAACTTGCCCCTTCTCACGCCTGCTGAGCCGCAATTGTGTGTCCCCCTTCAGCACTCGCGGACAGTTTGGGCTGATTGCGTAAGAGCTTGCCGATGAAAGCCTTCTCCCCTCCCCATGTGGCATGCAGCCACTCGAACCACCCCAAGGATGCCGCATTTGCGATCTGTGATGCTTGTAAAGCCGCGACTGAGGTCTGCCTGCCGGAGTGACCCGTTGCGCTCAGTCCGCGCTGAACAGGTGGTCACGCAGTCACGATTTTACTAGTTTGCTTCGGATTCTTTGGTCATAGAACTGCAAGGCACATGCACCGGCTGCCATGATCGGCCGGATCGGAAATAAAGGCATAGGACATTTGAAGAGCGGGCACACCAGTTTGATGCAGATCTTGCGCCGCAGCCAATTGTTCCGCGCGCTGTCGCTGCTTGGACTGATCGTACAAATTGCCGTTGCCTCAACGCATTACCATAATGATGTGCGCGGAGATCGCCCGGGCGCGGCAGCTTCAATGGTCCTGGCCGATACGGGTTCCAGCGTGTCCGAGCCGCAAGAGGCTCCTGCGGATCATGGCGACGACAATGATCGCTGCCAGATATGCTGGTCGGTTACGGTTGCTGGCAGCGGCATCCTGGCTTCTCAAGCCGATGCCGTTGCACCACTTTTCATTTCATCAGAAAGAACCGCTATCCCGAATACTTCATCCGGGGGAGGCGTATTCGCCTTCGCGTTTGAGGCCAGAGGCCCGCCTGCGCCGCGCCAGACCTAGTCCGCGGCATTTCCCACTCTGTTGACTTGCTGCGGCATGAGCAAAACGCGCACACCTGCGCGCGTTGACATGCTCAAAGCATCCACAAAATCAACATTTGTTTGGGATCTCACATGTCAAGACTGTCAATCATTCCTATTGCGCTGTGCCTCGCCGCGTCCCCAGTTCTATGCGCAGCCGAACATCGCGAACTTGGTGCCCATGAGCATGGGCACGGAACGCTCAACATTGCCGTCGAAGGCAATTCCGTAAGAATGGAACTTGAAGCACCAGGCGATGATATCGTCGGCTTCGAGCACGATCCGTCAACCCCGTCAGAAACCAAAGCGATCGCAGCCGCGAAGGCCACGCTCGCAAAGCCGCTTGAATTGTTTCAGCCTCCCGCCGCGGCCAAATGCACGGTCAAAGATACCAAGGTCACGATCCGCGAAGAGGAGCACGAGGGTGACCATGCAGAAGGACAAAAAGACAAAGAGGAAGCCGAGGCACACCACAACGAGTTCTATGTGGAATACGCACTGGAATGTGCGGCAATCGAGGAAATGAAGTCGCTCAGCTTCGGTTATTTTGCAGCTTTTCCGAAAGCCCAAAGTCTGACCGTCAACGTCATCATGCCGAAGGGTCAATCACGATTCGAGACTTCTAGAACGTCTTCCACAATCGATCTTGGCGGCTCGATGTAACGGCGACGGGTGAATTCGTGCACATCAGCCAAGAGAAAATCGGCATGGCTGCGGCTCCCATCGTGGCCATGTCGGGCGTGCGCTTTACCTGGCCGGGAAAGCGGCCGTTCACGCTATCTATCGACCGCTTCTTGCTCGAACATGGCGCAAGCTTGTTGCTGCTCGGGCCTTCCGGGAGTGGCAAGTCGACTTTTTTGAGCTTGTTGTGCGGGATCGTCGCCCCGGACGAGGGGCAAATTGAAATTCTCGGAACCGGCCTTGACAAACTGAACGGAGGCGAACGCGATCGCTTTCGCGCCGAGCATTTCGGCATCATTTTTCAGATGTTCAACCTGCTTCCCTACGGCTCCGTAATCGACAATGTGTTGTTGCCATTGCATTTCGCCAGCGCCCGCCGGGCAAAGGCCGTTTCCAACGGCGGAACGGCCGTGCAAGAAGCTGCGCGGCTTCTTGCACGTCTCGGCCTCGACCAAGAGATCATCACGGGGCAGAGTACCGCGCACCTGAGTGTAGGTCAGCAACAGCGCGTTGCCGCCGCGCGGGCACTGATTGGCCGGCCCGATTTGATCGTCGCGGATGAGCCGACATCGTCGCTTGATCGTGATCGTCAGGCCGCCTTTTTGAATCTCTTGTTTGCGGAGGCTGATGCTGCAGGCGCAAGCCTCATCATGGTGAGCCATGATGAGAGTCTCGCCCACCGCTTCACGTCTGTGCGCCGCCTTGCCGATTTTTCTACAGTATCGCGAGGTGCTGACTGATGCTCCTCCTTAGACTTGCACTCCAGTCTCTTCGAAACCGCTTCGTTACGGCGTTGTTGACCGTGGTGGCTATTGCGCTCAGCGTCATGCTGCTGCTCGGCGTCGAGAAAGTGCGAACCGGCGCGCGCCAAAGCTTTGCCGATACGATTTCCGGAACGGATCTGATCGTGGGCGGACGCACCGGCGGTCTGCAACTGCTGCTTTATTCCGTTTTCCGTATCGGCAATGCTACCAACAACATCACCTGGCAAAGCTACCAGGACATCCTGAAACGTCCGGAGATCAAATGGGCCGTGCCGCTATCTCTGGGCGATAGCCATCGCGGATTCCGCGTGCTCGGCACGACGCAAGAGTACTTCACGCGGTACAAATTCCGCGGTGGGCAAAGCCTGACACTCGCGGATGGCAAAGTATTCGACGATCTCTTTGATGCCGTGGTTGGCGCGGATGTCGCAGAGAAGCTTGGCTACAAGGTAGGCAACAAAATTATCGTCGCGCATGGTGTGGGTGCTATTTCTTTCGTCGAACATGACGACAAACCATTTCGCGTCTCCGGAATCCTGGAAAAAACCGGCACGCCCGTTGACCGGACAGTTCATGTGAGCCTCGCCGCGATCGACGCCATCCATATCGATTGGCAGTCCGGAGCGCGGGATACCGAGCATTCTGTCTCCGCCGATGACGTGCGCAAAATGAATCTTGAGCCGAAGGCGATTACGGCCGCGCTAATCGGGCTCGACTCAAAACTTGCCACCTTCAAGGTGCAACGTTACATAAACGAGTACGCCCAAGAGCCGCTGACCGCGATCATTCCAGGTGCTGCTTTGCAGGAGCTTTGGGGGTTGGTCGGTATCGCGGAAACGGCGCTTTCAGCTGTTTCGGCAATGGTCGTTGCCACCGCACTTCTCGGCATGATGACCAACATTCTCACGACGCTCAACGAGCGCCGCCGCGAAATGGCGATCCTGCGCTCCTGCGGCGCGCGGCCCGGAACCATTTTCGGTTTGCTCGGCCTGGAAGGCGGGTTTCTGACATTCGCTGGCGTCGTGCTCGGAACGGCGCAGCTTTATCTCGCGCTGCTGATCTTGCAACCGTGGGTCGACAGAACTTACGGCCTCCATCTCACAATCGATCGGCCTAAATTCAGCGAATGGATCACACTTGCGGGTATCGTTGCGGCGGGCCTTGTTGCAGCGCTTCTTCCCGCCGTTCGCGCATACCGCCTGTCGCTGGCCGACGGCATGATGGTCAGAAATTAGGAGCGAAGTCATGAAGAAAAGCATGATGACGTGGGCATTCTCAGCACTGCTGCTTGGCTCCGCAGCGCTTAAGGCTGCTGATGTGGTCCAAGAGCTTAACTGGAAGGATCTTGTCCCCAAAACAGCGCCCGATTCCGGCAAGCCAAAAACGTTCTTTTCAGGCGCTACCCCTGCGGCTTCGGCTGTCGATGCAAATGCACCGGCGCCGCCACCCATGCCCGAAGGCAAGTTCATGCAAACCAAGCGACGCCAGCCGGGTGACGGCAAGCCGCCAGCAGTGGTTGCTGGCCTCAACGGCAAGCATGTGCGAATTGGCGGATACGTAGTGCCGCTCGACTTTGACGCAACGAACGTCAAAGAGTTTCTTCTTGTGCCGTTCGTTGGCGCCTGCATTCATGTGCCGCCGCCGCCCGCCAATCAGATCATCTACGTGAAAATTGCAAATGGCTTTGATGTAAAAGGTTCATTCGATCCGGTGACGGTGACTGGAACGATCACAGCCGACACCGCTTTCACCGGGCTCGCCGATGCGGGTTACTCCATGTACGCGGACAGCATCGAAATTCGCAAGGAGTAGCGTCGTGAGGCGAGCAAGCAATAGCATCGCCCTTGGTTTGACCGTGCTGCTGGCGTTGGCTCTGCCTTTGCGCGCGGAACAAAATCGCAGGTGCGACGAAGCAACCGAGCCGAGCCTCAAAGCAAGTCTCGCGCAGATTCAAAACCAGCTCGACAAGATTTGGGTGAGGCGCGGACCCGACTGGATTACGGCCTACGACATCGCGAGCACGCTCAAAAATCCGTTCGATTTGAAAAATCAGAGTTCAGGCGTCGCTGCTGCAGATGGCTACGCTTGGCTCAGGGATGTGAGTTGCGCGATGAGCGATGGAAGAGTTCTGGGCACTGTTATTATAACTTATCGCGCCGCCAAATTTCGCTTTAAAGAAGGGCGAACACGATGGTCCGCGCCCATGAGGGATGGTGTGGTAGGGAAATTTCTCTTGACGTCAAACAACTCAGAGTGGGCGATCAAAGATATTGGCATGGACGAGACGATCTTCTTGTCTGACGGCACCATGCGCCTTCCGCGACCCGAGGAATTGCCGCCAAACAAGGTCTGGCCGGACAAGCGCTGCCCGCCGCCTAAAGCGTGGCAAGGTCAATCGTGCGAAGCCATCGCGCCCAAGACAGCGAGCCCTTAAGTCGATTGTCCATATTCGGCCAACGCCTCGGGTCTCTCCAACTGAATGCAAATCAGTTTGAGAGTGTCCTCAAGATGGCCGCTTCGTTGAAGCAAACGTGGACGTCTCATCCCAGCGTCTCAGGACGCACGGCAACGTATCCGTCGCCGTGCGCCGCGAGAGCCTCGCGTTGGACGAGGCCAAGCTGCTTCTTGAACAGCGCGCTCATGCCCTAGGCCGCCTCTCGCGCCCAGGGCATGAACGGATCGGGGAGATCAGACCAGACACTGGTGTCGAGGGAGCCGCTTTCCGGTACCTGCATCAGGCATGCATCGAGCTCCGCAGTCATTGCGGCCTTGTCCATGTCGCGCGTCCCGATGAACACGATCTCCTGCCGACGGTCGCCCCAGAGTTTGTGCCAGGTCTTGTTGATACGGCCGACGAGATCCTTGTCCTTCGGCCAGTTCTTCTTGGGCACAGCCGCCCACCAGTAGCCGATCGCCTCGTGCTGCACGAGCGATCCGGCTTGCGCGATCTCGCCGACCCATTGCGGCCGCGTCGCAAGCCAGAAGAAGCCTTTGGCCCGCACGACGCCTGGCCAGGACTTGTTGAAAAACGCGTGGATCTTCGCCGGTTCGAACGGCGCGCGGGCGCGGTAAACGAAGCTCGAGATCCCGTATTCCTCGGTCTCCGGCTGATGGTCCTTGAAGCCGTTGAGCTCCTTGTACCAGGTCGGGTGACGGTGCGCCGTCTCGAAGCTGAAAAGCCCGGTATCCAGGATGTCGCGCGGCGCAACACGCGCGTGGCTCGTCTCGATAATGCGCGCATCCGAATTGAGCGAACGGATGATCGACCGCGCCGCCGCAAGTTGCTCCCGTGTCGCGATATCGACCTTGTTCAGGACGATGACGTCAGCGAATTCAATCTGGTCAACGAGCAACTGGACCAGCGATCGCTCGTCTCCATCGCCCGCGATCTCGCCTCTGTCCTTAAGGAAGTCCTGCGACGCGTAATCCTTCAGCAGGTGCGCCGCGTCCACGACCGTCACCATGGTGTCGAGCCGTGCCACATCCGACAGGCTGTGTCCGTCTTCGTCGCTGAATTCGAACGTTGTGGCGACTGGAAGTGGCTCGGCAATCCCGGTTGACTCGATCAGAAGATAGTCGAAGCGTCCCTCCTCCGACAGCCGGCGCACCTCTTTCAAGAGGTCATCGCGCAATGTGCAACAGATGCATCCGTTGGACATCTCGACCAAGGTTTCATCCGTCCGCGACAGGTTCGCACCGCCTCTCTCGACCAGATCGGCGTCGATGTTGACCTCGCTCATATCGTTGATGATCACCGCGACCTTGAGGCCCTCACGGTTGTTCAGAACGTGATTGAGCAGCGTTGTTTTTCCCGCGCCAAGAAAGCCCGAAAGCACCGTGACAGGCAGGCGCTTGTCGACACGCGTTGCCGATTTTTCAAGGTGAGCTGCAAGGTCTGTATCCATTTTCTACCCCTTCCGAGAGCTGCCAAAACTAAATCGGATATTATAACATCCGTCAAGTCTCTCCATCAAACCGGGGAGCGCCGGCCGTCTCTCGAACATCAATCGCCGGAAAAATAGCGGAGACATGATCGAGGATCATGCCTCCGCAGGCCATCGGACGTGACGGGGGAAAAGGTCCGATCAGTTCAAATTGATGCTGCCGAACAGACGCACGCTGGCGCCAGGCAAAAGCACATCCTCGCGACGCTTGAAGGAGGCATGGTTCAACACCTCATCGTCAGCGAGGTTTTCACCCTTGATGCCGATGGTCGCCACCGGCGTGATGCCCCCAACGGACTCCAGCTGGTACGTGTAACTCAACTCGGCCGAGACCAGGGTATAGCCCGGCGTGGCGATTTCCTCGACGCCGAACTCGTTCTGGTCGAAGGCGTGCAGCACGCCCGCGCGCGCAAACCAGTTCGGGTCGCGATAGTAGATGCCGCCACCCAGGCGATGGGGAGAAATGCGCGGCACATTCTCGCCGCCATCGAACTGCGCGCGGACGAAGTCATAGCGGCCGTCAACGCCCCAGAGACCGTTCCAGATCGGTGCGACATCGTACTGGAAGGCCAGTTCGGCGCCGTAGAAGTTGGCGTTGCGCTGACGGAAGAAGACGAGGTCGAAGGCGTGCTCGTGCTCCTCGCCCTCCTCGTGATCATGGTCGTGCTCTTCACGATTGCAGTGGAACTCACCACCTTCGGCGACGGGATTGCACTCCAGACCTTGCAGCGCGCGATAGATGAAGCCGTTATAGCGCGTGTAATAAGCCGAAGCATCGAACCGGAAGGCGCCGTTGGCCTTCTTGAGACCGATCTCCGCGGTCGTGGCTTTCTCCACATCGAGGAAGGGATTGCCGACCTCGAACGTGCCCGTCGCCTCGTGCATGCCCTTGGAGAACAGCTCGGCGGCGTCAGGTGCGCGCTCGACATAGGAGCCCGTCACCCGCCCTTCCAACTCAAAGGGCAGCCGTTGGAGAAGGCCAAGGCTGGCGCTGAACGGCGTGAAATCGCGCTCTCCATTGAACAGATGGCCGTGCATGTGCGCGTGGTCGCCATGCTCATCGACGTGGACCTCCTCCCAGCCGGTGCCGTCCACCGCAGTATGCTCGATGCGGGCAGCAGCCTGCATACGCAGGAACGGATTGAGCTCGAACTCTTCGAACCAGAACACCGCGATGGTGTCGGTCTCCGCCGGCTCGAGCAGCGATTCGCCCTCGAAGGACTGCCCCCGTGTTTTGCGGTGTCCCCAGTGCGCACCGATGACCCCCGACATCTCGCCGAGCACCGTGCCGACGGGCACATGCTGCAGTTCAATACGCCCTTCCTGCTCCTTGTTGGTGAAGCGAGACCCCAGCGAGAAGCCGTGCTCCTCGTGCTCATCTTCGTGCCCGTGCTCCGCTTCTTCCTCACCATCGTGATGTTCGTGCTTGGCCATCTCGTTATGGTGGTAATTGGATGCGCCGAACCAGACGCGGATCGCTTCGATGCCGTAGTCGCGCACGCGCCATTCGCCCTTCGCGAGCACCTTGTCCTGGACAAGGTCGATGTATGGATCGACGCCTTCCTCGGCCTCCTCGCCGGGAATGCCGTACTTGCTCTCGATGCGGGCATAGGAAACGCCGAAGAAGCCATCCAAGCCGATCAGCGAGGCGCCGAGCGAGCCGCCTTTGCTCTCGACGAAGCTGTTCACGACGGTGCCGCGCGGCGAGTCATAGTCGTCGGCATCACGCCAGAACCCGTCGGCATGCACGGCGACGCCGTTCGATCCGGCGGTCGCCTTGAAGGATCCATCCAGGCCGTCGTCGACAGAGGTGCCGGCACCCGTAACGGCGCCGCTGAAGCCGCCATTCGGGATATAGGTCGGGATGCGCTGGTTCTCGACCGAGACCACGCCGCCGATCGCTTGCGAGCCATAGCGCAACGTCGCCGGGCCGCGCACGACCTCGATCCGGTCCGCCGCGTTCGGGTCGATGGGAACGGCATGATCTTCGGAGATGGCGGCAACGTCATGCGTACCGATCCCGTTCTCCTGCGTGCGGACACGATAGCTGTCGAGACCGCGGATGATCGGGCGGTTCGCGCCAGGTGCAAACGTGCTGCCGATGATGCCGGGTTTGGTCTGCAGGGATTCGGTGATCGTCTGGCCGCTCGTGGACAGAACCTCGCGCTCCGTGACCACTGTCACCGAGCTGAAGGTGCCTTCGGTGACGATCAGAGTGCCCGGCAGCGGTGCAAGCACAGGTGTTTCCTCTGCTTGCACCGCAGGCGCCGCCGCCGCGCCCGGCGCAGGGCCGCTCGTCCGCCGGGCAGGCTTTCTAACCGGACTCGGCGTCGTCACCTCGATCGGCGGCAACTCCGTCGCCGCGTCCTGGGCCGGTGCCGGATTTGAGTTGGCCAGCAGCGCCACTGCTGGAAGAACGCTCGCACTCGCCCACAGGCTGTTACGTCTCTGTAAGGACATCGGAGAATCCCAAATATAATGGATGTTATAATGTCCATTATATTGTTCGGTTCCCAACGCTGGCAATCGGACTCTAGGGGCGCCACGTCAACATTACTCTCACCCGTGTCCGAACAGACACAACCCACGTTCGGAACTGCCAATGGCGGAGTCATTCCGACCATCGCGGCAGGTTAAAAGCAAGCCACTGATGGCTCGGCTGGTTGAAGCACGGGGGGGCTCCTTCATGCTTTCCTATCCCCGAGGAGCAGCTCTATGGTCGCACCATCCAAGGCACGCGCAAGATCGACAAGTTCGCCGCAATGCGCTTCGTAGCAAAGGTCTCACTAGGCGCGGCATGCCTCGTCTATGGTGACACCTTTCGAACTGCCGTCGACTGCAATGAACTCTGCAAGCTTATCGTGCTCGATCCCGATGCGGTCCGCGCTGATCCCACCCTCATCCCGGATACAATCAAAGTCTGCGACCGCTTCCATCCCAAATTAGCTGGCTCCCAATCAGCGCTCGAACTTCTTGAACTTGATGCGGTGAGGCTCGACGGCCGCGTCGCCGAGGCGGCGCTTCTTGTCTTCCTCGTAGTCCGCGAAGTTGCCTTCGAACCATTCGACGTGGCTGTCGCCTTCAAACGCCAGGATGTGTGTCGCCAGACGATCGAGGAAGAAGCGATCATGCGAAATGACCACGGCGCAGCCGGGGAAATCTTCCAGAGCCGCTTCCAGGGCCGACAGCGTTTCGGTGTCGAGGTCATTGGTCGGTTCGTCGAGCAGCAAAAGGTTGCCGCCTTCCTTGAGCAGCTTGGCGAGATGCACGCGATTGCGCTCGCCGCCCGACAGCATGCCGACCTTCTTCTGCTGATCGGCCCCCTTGAAGTTGAACCAGCCGCAATAGGCGCGCGAGGGCACTTCCTTCTTGCCGCCCAGCGAAAGCTGGTCGAGACCGCCGGAGATTTCCTCCCAAACGGTCTTCTTGTCGTCGAGGTGCGCGCGGGATTGGTCGACATAGGAGATCTTGACGGTTTCGCCGAGACGGATCGTGCCCTTGTCGGGCTTCTCCTGACTGGTGAGCATCTTGAAAAGCGTGGTCTTGCCGGCGCCGTTGGGGCCGATGACGCCCACGATGCCGCCAGGCGGCAGATTGAACGACAGTCCATCGATCAGAAGGCGGTCGCTGAAGCCCTTGGTCAGCCCGTCCGCCTCGATGACGACTCCGCCAAGGCGCGGGCCGGTTGCGATCTGGATCGAGGCGCGTCCCGTCTCCTCGCGTCCCGCTTCCTCAGCCAGCTTCTCGTAGGCCGTGATGCGCGCCTTCGACTTTGCCTGACGAGCCTTGGGTGAGGAACGGATCCACTCCAACTCCCGAGCGAGCGCCTTATGCTTGCTCTCCTCTTGGGACTTCTCGGTCGCTTCGCGCTTGGCCTTCTGTTCCAGCCAACTTGAGTAGTTGCCCTTGTAGGGCACGCCCTGGCCCCGATCGAGTTCCAGCGTCCACTCGGTAATGTTGTCGAGGAAATAACGGTCGTGGGTCACGAGGATGACACAGCCGGGATACTCCTTGAGATAACGCTCGAGCCACGCGACGCTTTCGGCGTCGAGATGGTTCGTCGGTTCGTCGAGAAGCAGGATGTCGGGTTTCGAGAGCAGCAAGCGGGTGAGCGCGACGCGGCGCTTCTCGCCGCCTGACAGCTTCGTGACGTCTGCATCGCCGGGCGGGCAGCGCAACGCGTCGAGGGCCTGCTCCACCTGGCTGTCGAGATCCCAAAGGTTCTGGGCATCGATCTGATCCTGCAGCTCGGTCATCTCGTCCGCCGTCTCTTCGGAGTAGTTGGCGGCGATCTCGTTGTAGCGGTCGAGGATCGCTTTCTTTTCGGCGACGCCCTCCATGGCGTTGCTGAGCACGTCCTTCGTTGGATCGAGTTCCGGCTCCTGGGGCAGATAGCCGACCTTGATGCCGTCGGCGGCCCATGCCTCGCCGACGAAGTCGTCCATGAGCCCAGCCATGATCTTGAGCAGCGTCGACTTGCCAGCGCCATTCAAGCCGACCACGCCGATCTTGGCGCCCGGCAGGAACGACAGCGAAATGTCCTTGAGAACCGTTTTGCCCCCCGGATAGGTCTTGGAGAGCTTGTGCATGTGATAGACGTACTGGTGGGCTGCGGCCATGGATGGCGCCTCCTTTATGGGTTCGCAAATGGCATGATTTGGCCGGGTTCTAGCCCATTCCCAAAGGCATCTCAACCCGGCTCGGGTTCGCGGCCTCAAAATCACAAAGCTGTAAGCCCATCGCCTGCATGTGATCGCGAATAGGCGAAATCAGAGCTTCCTGCTCAGCGGAGCGGCACTACCTAACGTGAAGACCTCTGTTCCCGGAAGCACCCAATATTCCCCAACGCGCAAGACCAAACGGGAGCCATGTCATGGCCGAAGCAACCAACACCCCATCCGATCCCAATACGCAGCGCCCCGCCAAGGAGCGCGTCCTGTGCGCTATCACCGGCAAATACCGGCCGAAGAAGGAGATGGTCAACATCGAGACACTGCGTCCCAGTCTTCTCGAGCGCATCCGCCGCGACCATCCCGGCCTTGCCGCGGACGCGACGATCTCGCGCCGGGTCATTGACCTTTATCGGGTCAAGTATGTCGAGGAACTGCTCAAGGCCGAGCATGGCGATATTTCTGAGATTGAGCGGCGCGTCGCCGAGAGCCTCTCTTCCCACGACACGCTGGCGGAAAATATCGAAGCCGAATACGAAGAGGACAGGACGCTCGGAGAATGGATGTCGGACGTGCTTGCGGCCTTTGGCGGAAGCTGGTCGTTTCTGATCGTCTTTGCTCTCTTCCTGGCGCTTTGGATGGGATACAACGTCGCCGTCGGCGACAGAAGCGCCTTCGATGCGTATCCATTCATCCTTCTCAACCTGATTTTATCGACCATCGCGGCTATTCAGGCCCCCGTCATCATGATGAGCCAGAAGCGCCAGGAAGCCAAAGACCGCCTGCGTTCGCTCAACGACTATCAGGTCAACCTCAAGGCCGAACTCGAAATCCGCCATCTCCACGAAAAGATGGATCACTTGATCTCCAAGCAATGGCAGCGCCTTGCGGAGATCCAGCAGTTACAGCTCGAATCCATGCAGGAAAAGCGACGTTGATTTGTCCCCGGTTTCCAGGCTCGTCTCCCAGCCCGGATTCTTGGAATTGGCGAAGAAGTAGATGCCCAGTCCGCTCGTGAACAGCAGCCAACCCCAGACCGTGTGCTCGATCCAAACCGCTGCGAACGAACGTGTACGCCAATAGCGCCAGGAAAACAGCAGCCCGCCTGCCAGCGTCAAGGCCAGTGCCAGGTGGTTGCGGAAGATGACATGTGACAGAGAAAATACGGCTGCGCTCACCGCAATCATGACAGCAGGCCGCACAAAGAGGGCCGCGTACCGGTGAAAGAAAAACACCCGATAGATGAATTCCTGCGCGAGTACCGAGGTGAAGGGATAGAGCACGAGCATCTTGGCCCATAGTTTCGTACGCTCACGCGGCAGGTTGAACAGGTGATCTGGCAGCAACGCCCACACGGCGAAAAGCACGGCCGGCGCGGCCAGCGCAAAGGACGCCAAGATGGAGCGCGTGGTGCCCGCCGGCATAGGCGTCAGCAAGGCTGCGCGCCAATCGAACGTGCGGTCGAAAAGCGTGAGGACGGCGATGACGGCAATCACCGGACCGAGGGCCCAGAACAAGGGTACGCCGTGGTCGAACATAAGCAAGCGCATGACGAAGGGCGCGGCGATAAAGAGCAGCGCAAATTCGACCGCAAGCCACCTGCGGCTGCGCATCACCTGCTCCCACCGCTCTCGCAGAGCCCCGGAATCATACGCATGCGGGCGAGGAAGCGGCGTTCGATCTCGTCTGCGATGGTGCGGGCTGAGTCCAGCGGCGCATAGCTCCATGTCTCAAGGACGAACGGTGATACCAGCGCGCGCGTAATGCCTTTGGCACGCAAGGCCGCGTGAAAACGATCGAACTTCGCGCTGCCGCCTTCGGGATGAAACACATGGATGGGCTTTCCCGTCGCGGCGGCCTCGCCCACCATGTTGACGCTGTCGGCGGTGACGAGGAATGCATCGGCGTGGGCGAGAAAATGCGGATAGGGATTGTCGCCCTCTCCGCGCCACAGGATGCGATGCGCCGAAGCCGTTACCTGATCGATCGCATCGAGGAAATCGGGTGGTGTACGCCGCGACGCGGTGATCATCAGACCGGCGCCGCTGTCCGCAAGCCCCCCCAACGCGTGGGTGAGGCGGGTCAAATCCCCTGGGCCATAGCGATAGTCACCATTAGGGCCGCCGATCAGAACGGCAACGCGCGGATGCGGCAATGCAGCGATCGCGGCTGGCACATCGGCACGCAACTTGGCGAGATGCGCTGGCCCGTAGCGATGAGGTGAGGTCAAGGTCGTCACGACGTTGGCGCCCCGCCGCACGTCATGCTCGGGCACCCAGAACAAGTCCGCGCTGCGAGGCCCCGTCTTGGGATCGAGGAGGATGACGGTGAAGGTCTTCATACCTGCCTTGCGCTTCAAGGCGCGGATGTAGGGCGTCGTGAGCCGCCCCGTCGCAAAGGCAATGTCAGGCCAAGGCGGCGCGAAGCTGCTGCCCGACGCGCCAAAGCGGGCCGCGCGGGGGGGGCGCCCATAGGGCGCTGTCAGCTTGGACATTGTTCCCGGCTCGGCGATCCGCTTGACCTCGCACGCCACGCCCAGCGCCTCGGCGACGCCCAGCATCTGGATCTCGTGACCGGCCTTGCCATCCGAAATGATCCAGGCCCGCCTGCCCCTGACCACGCCTGTCGCTTCACGCCCCACGCATGGGCCTCCCTTGCCGCATAGCTTTTCCTCTTGTGACGGGCCCGAGCCTGACTGTCGAGGGCCATGCCGCCACGCTCGCTGGGAAATAATTGCAAAGACAGACTTCCATTGACTTTGCTGTTATTATCCGATTTGCAGATCCGAAAAGCGGCAAGCCATGACCCTCACCCTCGATGCCCTAGACTGGCGTATTCTTCGGGAACTCCAGCTGGACGGGCGCATCACCAACATCGCCCTGGCTAGCAAAATCGGCTTGTCGGCCCCGCCGTGCCTGCGCCGTGTCCGCGCGCTGGAGGAGGCGGGCCTCATCACCGGATATACGGCGATCCTCGATGAGGATGCGCTTGGCTTCTCGCTGACCGCGTTCGCGATGGTGCGCCTGCATAATCAGGCCGAAGCCGACTTGCGCGCTTTCGAGAACGCCCTGCTGTCATGGCCCATTGTGCGGGAGGCGCACATGCTATCGGGTGAAAGCGACTACATGCTGAAGTGCGTTGCGCGCGATCTCACAGCCTTCCAGGCCTTTGTTCTCAACGATCTGACGGCCGCGCCCAACGTCGCAAGCGTGAAAACATTTCTGACCATCCGCCGTGCCAAGCGCGAAAGCGGTGTTCCGATTAATGCCTCCGAAGCCCTCAGCATCTGAAACAACGAGGTCTTACGATGGTTAAAGCCCCTGGCCTGCTCGTCCCAACGCTCGCAGTTGCGCTTCTTCCCCTCTCCGCATTTGCACAAGAGGGCAAGACCAACTCGTTGTTTCAATCACACTTCGCAACCGTTGCAGGCGGCGACCCCTGCTATGCGCGCAGCTATTCGGACGATCATTTGAGAGCCCATCCGGCGCAACGGGTGGCCGAGATCGAAATCGACATGGCGAAGGTCAATCCCGACGGCAAGCCGATCACCGAGGAAGCGATCGAACTCGGCTTCGGCATCAAGCTCAAGGACAAGACTCACTGGTATACGAATGTCGCCATCTGCAAGAGCGAGGCCGCGCACATAAGCTGTTTCCTTGAAGGTGACGGCGGAGCCTTCACCTTGAGCGCGGCGCAAGACGGGGCCGTGCGCCTCGAGACAGGCAACTACGGCATCGCAATGGAAGGCGCGGACGACTTCGTCGAGCTATCGGGCACCGAAGGCGACGACAGGGTGTTTATCCTGCAGCCGGCGGACAAGAACGTGTGCGCGGCATCGACCGAGGACGTGAGGCAATAACTGCTGGCCGCCCTATCACTTCCACTCCACCTTCAACACCGCGAAGGAGCGCGATCCCTTAGGCGTGGTAACCTCCACGGTGTCGCCCGTGGCTTTGCCAATGAGAGCGCGCGCGATGGGCGAGGATATGGAGATCTTGCCGTCGCGCAGATTCGCCTCCAGGTCCCCGACGATGGTGTACCTTACCTTGTCGCCCGTATCCTCGTCCTCGAGCGACACGGTTGCGCCGAACTTGATGGTATCGCCCGACAGCTTCGACGTATCGATGACTTCCGCGCGCGAGATCTTGTCCTCGAGTTCGGCGACGCGCGCCTCGTTCAGCCCCTGGGCTTCCTTGGCGGCATGATACTCGGCGTTCTCGGACAGGTCTCCGTGGGCGCGTGCTTCGGAGATGGCGGCGATGATGCGCGGGCGCTCAACCGCCTTGAGGCGTTGCAGCTCGTCCTCCAGGCTCTTCAAGCCCGCCACTGTCATCGGAACCCGTTCCATCGACATCTCCAACGTCTCCTCAAAAGCCCGCACACTATGTGCGGCACCTCACTTCGACGCTCATCGACTTGAGGAATGCAGCGAACCGGATAGGTGTACAAGACCCGCCCGAGGATAATCCCCGGCGGCCTGCCAGATGGCGGCCAGCCGGTTTTTCCCGGGACATCACCTCGAAGCCTGCCGGAACTGTTACCGGTACGCAAAACCCTGCAACGGGGCGACGTCAAGCGTATCCGACTTCAGCGCCTTGATGGCTCGTGTGACCGCAGCCGCCCCCGCTAAAGTAGTATAATACGGCACGTGGTGAAGCAAGGCCGAGCGGCGGATGTCCTTGCTGTCCGCCAAGGCCTTTGCGCCTTCGGTTGTATTGAAAACGAGGTTAACCTCACCGTTCTTGATCGCGTCCACGACATGCGGCCGGCCTTCGAGCACCTTGTTGATCGTCTCGCAAGGTACGCCGTTGGCTTCCAGATGGCGCTTGGTCCCGCGCGTCGCGATGATCCTGAAGCCCATGGCCGCCAGATCCTTCACGGGTCCGACGATTCGGTTCTTGTCGCTCTCCTTGACGGAAACGAAGACGGTCCCTTCCGAGGGAAGCTTCTGGCCCGCGCCGAGCTGGCTCTTGCCGAATGCCATGGCAAAATCGCGGTCGATGCCCATGACTTCGCCGGTCGACCGCATCTCGGGACCCAGCACCGGGTCGACGCCGAGAAAGCGGGCAAACGGGAACACCGCTTCCTTTACGGCGATATGATCGAACTTCGGCGCCTTCAAATTGAAGGAGGCAAGCGGTTTGCCAGCCATCACCTCGGCGGCAATGGAAGCGATCGGCAACCCGATCACCTTGGCGACGAACGGCACCGTGCGCGAGGCGCGCGGATTGACCTCGAGAATGTAGACCTTGCCGTCTTTGATCGCGAACTGGACATTCATCAGTCCCACGACCTTGAGCGCGAGCGCCAGCTCACGCGCCTGGCGCTCCAGCTCCGCGACGATGTCAGGCTTCAGCGAGTACGGCGGCAGAGAGCAGGCGCTGTCGCCGGAATGGATACCCGCCTCTTCGATGTGCTCCATGATGCCGGCGATGAACGTGTCCTTGCCATCGGCAAGGCAATCGACGTCCACCTCCACCGCATCCGTCAGATAACGGTCAACCAGCAACGGGCGCCTGTCGGACACGACAAGCTCCGAGGGGCTGTCGAGCGTCACCGACAGGCGCGCGACATAGCGGTCGATCTCAGCGCCATCGTGCACGATCTCCATCGCGCGTCCGCCTAGAACGTAGGACGGACGGATGACGACCGGATACCCGATGCTATCGGCAATGGCGCGTGCGTCGCCCGGTGACTTGGCAATCCCGCTCTCGGGCTGCGCAAGGCCGAGCTTGTCGATGAGCGCTTTGAACCGGTCGCGGTCTTCGGCGAGATCGATTGCGTCAGGCGAGGTGCCGAGGATCGGCACGCCCGCGTCCTCCAAGGCGCTGGCAAGCTTCAGCGGCGTCTGGCCGCCAAACTGCACGATGACGCCCTTGACCTTGCCGCGCTTGCCTTCCGTGCGAATGACCTCCAGCACGTCCTCTGCCGTCAGCGGCTCGAAGAACAGCCGGTCCGAGGTGTCATAGTCCGTCGACACGGTTTCGGGGTTGCAGTTGACCATGATGGTCTCGAAACCTGCCTTCGTCAGCGAGAAGCAGGCGTGGCAACAGCAGTAGTCGAACTCGATGCCCTGGCCGATGCGGTTGGGTCCGCCCCCCAGGATCACGATCTTTTCTTTTTCAGACGGATCGGCCTCGCACACGGGGGAATCAAACAGCCCCGTTTCATAGGTCGAGTACATGTAAGCCGTGGGCGACGCGAATTCCGCCGCGCAGGTGTCGATGCGCTTGAAGACGGGGAAGACATCCAGATCCCGCCGCAGCTTGGCGACGGCGCCTTCCGTGGTCTTGGCAAGACGCGCCAGGCGCGCATCCGAGAAGCCCATGGCCTTCAATCCACGCAGTCCGGCGGCGGTCTTCGGCAAACCGTGCGCGATGACGCGGGCTTCCTCGTCCACGATCTCCCTGATGCGAGCCAGGAACCATGGATCGATCTTGCTATACTGGTGGACTTCCTCTTCGCTGAACCCCAGGCGGAACGCTTGCGCGACCTTCAGCAGGCGGTCGGACGCAGGCCGTGAGACGGCCGCGCGCACGACATTCTTGTCGTCGCCCTGGCCGATGCCTTCCAGATGCACGTCGTCCAGGCCCGACAGCCCCGTCTCCATGGAGCGCAGCGCCTTCTGCAAGCTTTCGCCGAACGTGCGTCCGATGGCCATGGCCTCGCCAACCGACTTCATCGCAGTCGTGAGCGTGGTATCGGCGCCTGCGAACTTCTCGAAAGCAAAGCGCGGAATCTTGATGACGACGTAATCGATGGTGGGCTCGAACGATGCGGGCGTCGCACCGCCGGTGATATCGTTCTCAAGTTCGTCCAGCGTGTAGCCGATCGCGAGCTTCGCGGCGACCTTGGCAATGGGGAAGCCCGTGGCCTTCGAGGCAAGTGCGGAGGAGCGCGACACGCGCGGGTTCATTTCGATGACAACGAGGCGGCCATCGGCCGGATTGACGGCGAACTGCACATTCGATCCGCCTGTCTCCACGCCGATCTCGCGCAGCACCGCGATCGAGGCGTCGCGCATGATCTGATATTCTTTGTCCGTCA
The DNA here is from genome assembly GCA_964587445.1 of uncultured Hyphomicrobium sp. Taxonomy (GTDB): domain Bacteria; phylum Pseudomonadota; class Alphaproteobacteria; order Rhizobiales; family Hyphomicrobiaceae; genus Hyphomicrobium_B. Next base: position 28,913 of record CAZPLQ010000010.1, on the reverse strand, counting down.
GCGTCAGCGCCGGCGCGACCGTGATGGAGTCGCCCGTGTGAACGCCCATCGGATCGACATTCTCGATCGAGCAGATGATGATGCAGTTATCCGCCTTGTCGCGGACAACCTCCATCTCATATTCCTTCCAGCCGAGCAGGCTCTCGTCGATCAGGATCTGGCCGACAGGAGAGGCGTCGATGCCGGAGCGGGCGATCTGCTCGAACTCCTCGCGATTGTAGGCGACGCCGCCGCCCGTGCCACCGAGCGTGAAGGCTGGCCGGATGATCGCCGGCAGACCGACCGTCTCCAGCAGGCGCATCGCTTCCAGGAAGCCTGCCGCGCGGTCGTAGCTCACGACCTGACCGTCTACGTCCCTGATGGCTGGGGAGGATGCAATGGCCGAGCGCGGACTTTCGAGTCCGATCCTGTCCATCGCCTCGCGGAACAGCTTGCGGTCCTCTGCCTTGTCGATGGCTTCCGCCTTCGCGCCAATCAACTCCACGCCGTATTGCTTCAGCACACCGGTGTTGTGCAGCGCCAGCGCCGTGTTGAGCGCGGTCTGTCCACCCATGGTCGGCAGCACGGCATCGGGCCGCTCCTTGGCGATGATCTTGGCCACGACCTCGGGCGTGATCGGCTCGACATACGTCGCGTCCGCCAACTCCGGATCGGTCATGATTGTCGCCGGATTGGAGTTGACCAGAATGATCCGGTAGCCCTCGGCTTTGAGCGCCTTGCAGGCCTGTGTTCCGGAATAATCGAATTCGCACGCCTGGCCGATGACGATCGGGCCGGCGCCGATGATGAGGATGGACTTGATATCTGTGCGTTTGGGCATGGCGAGGCTGACTTCTATTGCAGCGCAACGGGTTTGGCTATACCCGGGCTGCCATTCGCCGCAAAGGGCGGGGATGGCGCCATCCCTGCCCTTTTTTGCAGACAATCAAGGCTTTGAAGAAGCCGGGCTCAGCCCGCAGGCGGCATTCCGGGGAAATGGGGAATACCGGGATTGTCGCCATCCCAGGCCGGGCGGCGTTTGTTGAACACAACGAACTGCGGGGTGAGATCGTGAGAGTCGTCGAGCGAGCCCGCGAATACAAATGCCAAGCCCGGAAAGGCCGTGGGGTTGGTGATAAAAATTTTCGATCCGCAGTTCGGGCAGAAGTGATGCGTGACGGGATTGCCGGCGTCCGATGTGTACGTGTAACTCTTGAGGTCGCCGGCGATCTTCAGATCGTCGATGCCATAGACAGCGGCTGTAAAGTTGCTGGTGCCAGTCGATTTCTGGCACATCTGGCAATGGCATTTCGCTGCGGTTTTCATGGCGCGCGGAACTTCGTAATGCACCTTGCCGCACATGCAGCTGCCCGTTCGGGTCTCGCCCATTTTTCAAGTCTCCAGTTCAAGGTCCGCTGGCAAGGTAACGTGCGTGCATGCGTCAGCAACCCCGCCGATTGGAGGGTAGGGAGAACCGGACAGCGCCGGCTCACGGAGCCTTTGGTTCCTCCTTGGGTTCCTCCTTGTGCTCAGCCGCAGGCGCCTCGAGCGGTTTGGCATCCTTCGGGGGTTCCACCTTCAGATCGAGCGGAAAGCTGTAGCTCGTCTTGAAGATGGGCTTGTCCTCGCGTCCGGAAGTGACAATGGCGTTGCGTGTGGGCAACCCCGTCATCGCATCGACATAGAACATGCGGTAGGCTTCGTTATTGCTCGCCGGCGCGTTCTCGGGCCCCTCGTCTTCGAGCTTGTAGCTCATCACGTCCTTGCCATCGAGCTTGACGCGCCCCTTGCAGATGTAATTGCCGACTTCTTCCTGAGCCGTCAGAACGTTCTCACGCATCTGCGTCATGAGTTGGCCGGTAATGTCGGCGGGCAGAACGCGCCAACCTTGACCTTCGTTGGACCACGCCTTGTCGCCGATCAGGATCACCTCCTGGACAACCGGATGACCAACGACATTCACCTTCTGATGCATCCGGTCGGGCAGTACGTAGTCGATGGTCATGTTGGTCAGGCCGTTTTCCGTGATCATCGACGTTTCCATGCGGAACCACGACGAGTTGCGCAGCTTCTGCAACGCCGCGGCGACCTCGTCGCGGCACGGATTGGGGTTCTTCTTGGCGCCCTCGGGCTTACCCTGAGCAAGCGCTGTCCCGGTCATGACGGCAAGGGCAGCGAGAAATATTGAGAGGCGGCGCATCGGCGGTCTTCCTATCGAAGTCTTTTCAGGCCCGGCAACTAAGGGGCCATGGTGCTTAGTGAACTTTCTGGACCGGTGCGCCTTGCGGCGCCTCGATCACGAGGTCGGTGGGATAGCTGTAAACGGCCTTGAGCACGGGGGCATCCTTTCCAGACACCGCCGCGACCACGTTGAAGGCAGGAAGGCCGCTCACGGGATCAATGTAGACGGTCCGCGCCAGGATCTTGTCGGGTGCGGTTCCGGCAGGCGCCGCCTTGTCCAGGGCACGATACGCGAGAAATTCCTTGCCCTCAAAATTTGTCTTTCCCATGCATTCGAATGTTCCGATCTCCTTGCCGGTCGAGCCCATGGCGGCGTTGAACTCGGCAATGATCGACTGAGTGAACTGGGGCAGAAGCTCCTCGAACGCGCCATCCGAGCCGGCATAGGCGTGGTTGCCCACCAGCATGGTCTGCTGCTCGCCCGGCATGGCGGGCGACCTGACGGTCTGCAGCATCTTATCGGGCGGCATGTAATCCACGGTCAATTCAACGTCGCCCTCGGCCGATGGCTGGGTCATGGCAACCCTGAACGCCTTGGAGATGCGCTGCTTCTGAAACGCCGCAACGACCTCGGCGCTGCAATCGTCCGCGCGCGCCGCCGCCGGGACGCATGCCGCGGTTGCGAGACCCAGAATGGTAAAAACGAAACGCCGCATGTCGCCTCCACAAGAACAGGCCGGAGGGGTTTATACGCATATGGGCGGCTGGATCGATCTTAAAAATGCGAAAGGTTTAAAGCTTGGCCGGCTGGCGAAGCCGCCCGCACGGCTCAGACACGGATGAAAGGGTTGCGGCGCCCTCTCGCGATCAGGCAGGGGCCACTCGCGAGAAGGACATGTCCTCAATTCTTCTTCATCATCTGCGCGCAATGATCCTTGGGGGGAACGGCCGGCGTGAAGATCACATAATCGACGGCGGGCTTGCCCTCCTCGTCACGCGGCACGTAGGCCTCCGGATCAGTCTTGCCGTCCTCGACCTCGAGCATCATGATCGACAGCGTCTTCTTTTCGGGTGCGCGCTGGCGGATATACCACGGCACGCCGCGATCCTTGCGCACGTGCTCGTTGCCCGCGATCAACAGCGTGGAGCCGCGCTTTTCGATGGCCTTGAGCACGGCATCCGCCAGCACCGCATCGCGATAGCGTTGCGCGAACGCCATGGAGCCCAGGGCCTCACGCGGCATCTGCTTGCAATGGCTTTCATAGAGCTGGTCGAGAACGGCCGCGTCCGCTTTATCGCCCAAAGCGACATCGAGCTTCAGGCGCGCTTTCTCCTCGTCAGACAATGCGGAGGGGCCTTCCTTGGCAACCTTCTTGATGGTGTCGCGATCCGCATCCCCGGCGTAGAACGGCACCTGCCCTTTGAGAGCCGCCGTCAGCAGCGGATCGTAGGCGTATTCCTTCCAGCCGCTCTTGTCCCAATCGATGGCCGCCTTGAGCTTTTCGAGCGCATCGCTCTTGTAGTTTAATTTCGTGGAAGTGAGGAACTCATCGAGCGCGGCGGCCTTGTCGGCCGGGATCTGTTCGAACACCGCAGAGGCGTAAGAGGCGAAGCCGACCCGCGAGCGCAACTCGTGATGCAGCGGATTGTCGTGCTGCTCGCCGAACAAGACCGCTCCGCCCGCGACGATGGTGGCGCGCACGTCCTCGTGCATCGACATCCAGCCTTTCTCCTCGCAGTTTTTGGCGTGATCCTTGAGGCGCCAGCTTTCCGCGATGTGAATGCGGCCGCACAGAGGATGGTTGCACGTCTTCCTCCACTCCTCCAGCAGCTTGAAGATCGGACCGCGCTGGAACTCGCAGGCATAAGCCGGCGCACAGACAACTCCCGCAAGAACGGCCGCAACGACAAATGCAGACAGACGTTTGAGAGCGCGCACGATCTACTCCTTGCGGTATCCTCGCAGACTGCGAGCCCGTGCCCGCCGGCCGGGTTGGCCCAGGACGCCGGTTGAGAGCACAAAACGGCCGCGGCGACAATGAGACGTCGGTCGCTTGGAAAGCAATACGACGCAGCAACGTCAGCGCTCGCGGACCGGCTTCAGACCCTTTTGCGCGCGCATCATGTTTACGAAGCGCGTGAAGAGGTAGTGGCTGTCCTGAGGTCCAGGCGAGGCCTCGGGGTGGTGCTGCACGGAGAACACGGGTGCACCTTCGAGCGCGAGGCCGCAGTTGGAGCCGTCGAACAGCGACACGTGCGTTTCCTGCACATCCCGGGGCAGGCTGTCGCGATCGACCGCGAAGCCATGGTTCATGGACACGATCTCGACCTTGTTGGTCGTGAAGTCCTTCACCGGATGATTGGCGCCGTGGTGGCCCTGGTGCATCTTCTTGGTCGTCGCGCCCAGCGCCAAGCCGAGCATCTGATGGCCAAGGCAGATGCCAAATAAGGGCTTGCCCGACGCGACGAGCTTCTTGATCTCGGGCACGGCATACGCGCCCGTTGCCGCGGGATCTCCGGGGCCGTTCGAGAGGAAGACGCCGTCGGGATTGCGTGCCAGCACCTCATCGGCCTTTGTGGTGGCAGGCACCACCGTTACCTTGCAGCCGGCGGACGCCAGGCAGCGCAGGATATTGCGCTTCAGACCGTAGTCGATAGCGACGACGTGGAACTCCGGCGTCTCATTGCGCGGATAGCCCTTGTTCCAAACCCAGCGCATTTCGTCCCAGGTGTAGCTCTGGCCGCTCGTGACCTCCGGTACGAGATCGAGGCCCAGCAGTCCGGGCCATGCCTTGGCCTCGGCCTTGAGCTTATCGAGGTCGAACTTGCCGGAGGGCTCGTGGGCGATAACGGCGTTGGGCATCCCCTTCTCGCGGATGCGCGCGGTGAGCGCGCGCGTGTCGACACCCGTGATCGCGACGATGCCACGCGCCTTCAGCCAGTAATCGAGATGCTCGGCGGCGCGATAGTTGGACGGATCGGTGATCGCGGCGCGCAGCACGCACCCGCGCACGCCCGATCGCGACGCAAGGTTCGAGGTCTCGGTGTCTTCCCGGTTGGCGCCGACGTTACCGATGTGGGGAAACGTGAACGTGATGATCTGTCCGGCGTAAGAGGGATCCGTGAGGATCTCCTGGTAGCCGGTGATGGCGGTGTTGAAGCAGACTTCGCCAACGGCCTGCCCCGTGGCGCCAAGTCCGATGCCGGAGATGACGCTGCCATCATCGAGAACGAGCTTGGCCGTGGCAACTGGTTCGCTCCAGGGGGTGGGCTCGCTCATCGTGCGTCAGGTCTCTCGTGCGTGGTTGGGTCTTCAGGCACATCTGGCGCCCGCTCGCAACCGGCCTTTACGGCCGCCTGCGCCTGCTTGAAATCGGCCGGACCCTAGGCGATGGCCCCCATGAGGTCAATTGCTCTCGCGCACCCGTGTTCGCCCTGCGTTTTCCGGCCGCAAGGGTGTGGCGGCGGGGGGTTGCAACGCGAACGACCCGGCCCAATGGCCCCCGCCGCTTGATCGATGCGCCAAGAGCGCCTACACCGCGCCCTGCACCACGGAAAGGACGGGCATGCCATGCGCACCAGGATTAGCAGCGATCTCAAGGCTGCCATGAAAGCAGGCGAAAAGGACAAGGTGGCCGTTCTGCGCCTTATCAACGCCGCCATCCAGTCCGCCGAGATCGAGGCCAAGGGCGCGATCGACGAGGCAGGCATCCTTGCCGTCATGACCAAGATGGTGAAGCAGCGCCGCGACTCCATTCAGCAATACACCGATGGCGGCCGCACCGACCTCGCCGATAAGGAACAGGCCGAGATCGCCATCATCGAGCAGTACCTTCCCGCGCAGATGGACGAGGCCGCGGTCGCCGCCGCCATCAAGGCGGCCATCACCGAGACGGGCGCTGCGGGCCCGAAAGACATGGGCAAAGTGATGGGGGCGCTCAAGGCGAAGTATGCGGGCCAGATGGACTTCCAGAAGGCTTCGGCGGCGGTCAAAGCGGCGCTCACGGGTTGAGGGCGCTTGGCCCCGCCCGTAAGTCCACGCCGGTCCCTGGCAAATGACAAATGGCGCCTGTGGATTGTGTGCAGGACTATATCTGCGGCAGGGCTTGGACGATTCGGCCTTTGCGAATCGAACTAAGGCTAAGCTTGCATCATGATACCTATGTAGGGCTTTCTAACCCTTTGACCCGCTTTACGCCCCAGATCCTGGACGAGATCCGCGCCAGGCTGCCCGTCAGCCAGGTCGTGGGACGGAAGGTTGCGCTCAAGAGGGCTGGGCGGGAGTACAAGGGCCTCTCACCTTTCAAGGTCGAGAAAACGCCGTCCTTCACGGTCAACGATACCAAGGGTTTCTATCATTGCTTCGCGACCGGCGAGCATGGCGACATCTTCGCCTTCGTCATGAAAACCGAGGGTCTCGATTTTGCCGAAGCCGTCGAGCGTTTGGCGGAAGAGGCCGGTGTCCCGCTGCCAAAGCCCGAGCCCCGCGCGCGCAACGTCGAGGCTGAGGACCAGCGTGAGCGTCTTTACCGGCTGCTGGAAACGTCGGCACGCTTCTTTGAAGCCTCGCTCAAACATCCCACCGGGGCTGAAGCCCGGCGGTACCTTGAGAAGCGCGGGCTGGCGACCGGGACGATCGGCGCGTTCCGCATGGGCTATGCCTCTGCAAGCCGTCATGCGCTCAAGGATCACTTGAAAGCGCAAGGCTTCGACGCGGCCGATATGGCCGCGTCGGGCATGGTGATTGCGGGGCCCGACATCGCCGAACCTTACGACCGGTTCCGCCATCGCGTGATGTTTCCGATCCAGGACATGAAAGGCCGCATCATCGCCTTTGGTGGGCGCGCGCTCGACAAGGATGCGCCTGCGAAATACCTGAACTCTCCAGAAACACCGCTCTTTCACAAGGGCTACGTGCTGTTCAACGCGGCGCGTGCGCGTCCGCTGGCGCACGACAAGGGCCGCGTGATTGCGGTCGAGGGTTACATGGACGTCGTCGCCCTGCACGAAGGAGGGTTTGGCGAGGCGGTTGCGCCACTCGGCACGGCGCTGACCGAGGACCAGATCAAACTGCTGTGGCGCATGACCGAGGTGCCCACCTTGTGCTTCGACGGGGACACAGCGGGCAAGAAGGCCGCCTACCGCGCGGTCGACACCGCGCTGCCCCACCTCAAACCCGGCTACAGCGTCCAGTTTGCCTTCCTGCCCGATGGGCTGGATCCCGACGATTTGATCCGCCAGCAAGGCAGCGCGGCAATGGCCGAGGTTCTTGGGCGCACGCGCCCCCTGATTGACGTGCTGTGGGAGCGCGAAACGGCTGCGGGTCCGTTGGCAACGCCCGAGCAGCGCGCCGCACTTGAAGCCCGGTTGCGGGCGCTCTCCGGCTCAATTCTCGATCCCATGGTGCGGGTCCACTACGAGCGCGAGCTGCGCGACCGCCTGTTCGCCCTGGGCCGCAGCCGTCCGGGCGCACGCGCAAGCTTTGCCGGCAAGGGGCGCGGGCCACAGACGGCGCAAGGGGCAGCCACCGCCCCGTCCGACTGGCGCCAGCGCGAGCGCAACCGCCTCTTCGGGAGGCCTGCGCGATTTTCCTCGGCCGGCGAGCCCCAGCCTTCGGCGCCAAGCTGCGAACTCACCGCCATCTCGCACGCGGCGCCTCAGCGTGAGGCTTTGATAATAAAGGCAATATTAAACCACCCGTGGTTGATCAACGATCACGCCGAAGAGCTGGCCGAGATCTCGTTCTCATCCCGGCCCCTGTCGGCCCTGCGCGATGAAATCCTCACCCTGCACGCGATGCAGAATTCACTTGACAGCGGGACTTTGCGCACCCAATTGAGCAAAATGGGGGTTTCTAAGGTGGTGGACCTCGTCGAGCGAACGATTACGCACAGAAGCGACCGTTTTGCCGAGCCAGAGGCGTCTGCCACAGATGTCGAAACCGGATGGCGGCATGTTCTTGCGTTGCATCGGCGCCAGGACGGCCTTGAGCGTTCTGTGAAGGCCGCTGAGGAGGCTTGGTACCGGGATTGCACGCCAGAGGCCGAGGCACGGCTGTTGGACCTCAAGCGTCAGATAGCGCAGGCGGCGGCCCTGGAGCATTTGGACAGCACGGATCATATCGACGCGCAGCCGGCCGAACCGCCGGCCAAGCGTGCAAGTTAAGAAATATCATTGGGTTAGCTCCCATGCGCGCTCAACGGGCTGGCATCCTGCACGTTGATTGCGTGATTTTCCGGAGCTCGCCTCGGCGCAAAACCGCTTCTCCCGCCTATTAGGGTAGAGGCTCGGCAATTTCGAGACTGCGAAGGATAGCGATGGCACGCGCACAGCAGGCACAGCAGAAAAACGACGACAAGGAACAGGTAGCGGCCGACGCGCCCGAGCGCGACAGCCCTCTGCTCGACCTGTCGGATCAGGCCGTCAAAAAGTTTCTCAAGGCAGCCAAGGCCAAGGGCTACGTCACCCTGGATCAACTGAATGCCGTGCTGCCCTCCGAAGAGGTTCTGCCGGACCAAATCGAAGACATCATGGCGATGCTATCCGACATGGGCATCAACGTGGTTGAATCGGACGAAGGCGAGGAGAGCGCCGAGGCCGAGGACGGCGGCGAGGATGACGAGAGCCGCGCGCTGGTCCCCCAGAATGCCTTGGCCAAGTCCGAAACCAAGTCCGAGCCCGCCGAGCGGACCGATGACCCCGTCCGCATGTATCTGCGCGAGATGGGCTCGGTGGAACTGCTGTCGCGCGAAGGCGAGATCGCCATCGCCAAGCGTATCGAGGCCGGCCGCGAGGCGATGATCGCCGGTCTCTGCGAAAGCCCGCTGACCTTCCAGGCCATCATCATCTGGCGCGACGAGTTGAACGAGGGCAAGATTCTCCTTCGCGACATCATCGATCTTGAAGCCACCTACGAGGGTCCGGAAGGCAAGGCGCCTCCGGCCGTTGCAAGCGGCATGGAAGAGGAGGACAGCTCCGAAGGCGAAGGCGCTCAATCCGGCGAAGGCGAGATGAGCGGGGATGATGACGACGAGTTCGAGAATGCCATGTCGCTGGCGGCCATGGAGGCGGAGCTGAAGCCGAAGGTTCTGGAAACCTTCGACCAGATCGCCGGCACCTACAAGAAGCTGCGCAAGCAGCAGGACAAGAAGCTCGAGCAGCAGGTGGCGGGCGAGCAAGGCACGCGCCAACAGCAAAAGGCCTATGACAAGCTGCGCGAGGAAATCGTCGCCGCCGTCAAATCGCTCTCGCTCAACAACAACCGTATCGAAAGCCTCGTCGAGCAGCTCTACGCCATCAACAAGCGCCTGATCGGCCTTGAAGGCCGTCTCATGCGCCTGGGCGACAGCTACGGCGTGCCGCGCCAGCAGTTCATCGACGAATATTTCGGCAACGAGCTGGATCAGACCTGGCTCGACCGCATGTCGAGCAACGGCAAGAAGTGGACTGGATTTGTGAAGGCGGAACGCCCGCAGATCGAGACGATTCGCGGCGAGATCCACACGCTGGCCACCGAGACCGGCCTGGAGATCCCGGAGTTCCGCCGCATCGTGAAGGCGGTGCAGAAGGGCGAGCGCGAGGCCCGGCAGGCCAAGAAGGAAATGGTCGAAGCCAACCTGCGCCTCGTGATCTCCATCGCCAAGAAGTACACCAACCGCGGCCTGCAGTTCCTCGACCTCATCCAGGAAGGCAACATCGGCCTGATGAAGGCGGTCGATAAGTTCGAGTACCGCCGCGGCTACAAGTTCTCGACCTATGCGACGTGGTGGATCCGCCAGGCGATCACGCGCAGCATCGCCGACCAGGCGCGCACGATCCGCATCCCGGTGCACATGATCGAGACGATCAACAAGATCGTGCGCACCTCGCGCCAGATGCTGCACGAGATCGGCCGCGAGCCGACACCGGAGGAGTTGGCCGAAAAGCTCGCCATGCCGCTGGAGAAGGTGCGCAAGGTGTTGAAGATCGCCAAAGAGCCGATCAGCCTCGAAACGCCGATTGGAGACGAAGAGGATTCGCACCTGGGCGACTTCATCGAAGACCGCAACGCGGTGCTGCCTATCGAGGCTGCGATCCAGTCGAACCTGCGCGAGACGACCACGCGTGTGCTCGCCTCGCTCACGCCGCGCGAGGAACGCGTGCTGCGCATGCGCTTCGGCATCGGCATGAACACCGACCACACGCTGGAGGAAGTCGGTCAGCAGTTCTCGGTGACGCGCGAACGTATCCGCCAGATCGAAGCCAAGGCGCTGCGCAAGCTCAAGCATCCCAGCCGCTCACGCAAGCTGCGCAGCTTCCTCGACAACTGATTGAGACAAGAAAGCCCGGCCTCTCCGCCGGGCTTTTTCATGGGCAGGACTTCGGTGGCCGCTCAATCGGACGCAGGAATCGAGAGGGGCTTGCCCTTTTCGAGGATGAACGTGTTGATCAGAACGACGCCGTCAGGGCCTGACTTTGCTCCATGCACTGCATAGGCTGGAAGCTCCAGGCTTTCCCCTGCGACCCGCGTCTTGGGCTCCTGCCCATCGAACAGAAACGTGCACTGGCCTTGCAGAACGAAGCTTGCCTCGGGGCCAGGGTGGGCGTGGCGCGCCACCTCGTAGTTGGGCGGAAATTCCACCCGCATGAGGATCGCCTCATACGGCGTGCCGGGCACGTCGAAGCGCTGCAGGATCTTCTGCGACAGGCTCGCCGGAGGTTCAGGCGATCTCTCGCCGGCAGCCTCTTGAGCCTCAACCCCTGCAAGTCCACCGAGCAGCACCACCGCTGCCAACACGCCCGCTCGCACCCATCTTCCCATGCAGTTCTCTCCAAGCAGGCTGGACGCGGCCGCAGTCACTCAGCCGGATCACGCCGGGTGAAGGCGGTTTTTCCCACACTCTTGGAGAGCACGCGGCCCTCCTTGGAGACCGACACGCGTGCGACGTCCGACATGATTTGCTTGAGTTCGTAATCAATCTCGCCAAGACGGGTGCGCACGACCTCCTTGCCTGCTGCGTCGAGCACGCCAACCCGCCAGGGCCATCTGAATTTCCGCATATTCGTCCCCGCAACAAATAAAAACTCAAAAACTTCTATCAAACGCATGCAGACCGACGACGGCGCTGTCCCCGCGATCCACAGGGCACTTGTAATGATACGCCCGGCGGGGCAGATCAGCCACATCCGCGGCCTAAGCAAATTATCGTGATCTCTCCCGGTCACGCGTCGCCCGGCTCAGGCCTTGCTGGCGACCCTGGTCTGTTCCTCCAGATAGATGGAGTACATGGGCTCGTCCTGAAGGATGACGTCGTGATAGGCGCCATAGCCGTTGAACCGCGTCGCCAGAGCCCGCCCGTAGGCGCCGATATTGCCGATCTCGATGTAGTCGCCCTCGCGCACGCTGGCCGGCAGCAGGAATGGCCCCTTCATATGATCGATGCTGTCGCAGGTCGGCCCCCAGAACTCGAACGGCACGAGCAGTTCCTTGGGATCGAGCCCCTCGCGAATAAGGCGCACGGGAAAGACGAAGCCGAGCTGCGCGCTGTCGAACAACGCGCCATAGCCGCCATCGTTAATGTAGAGCTCGTCGCCCTTGCGCAGATCGACCTTGACGATGAGGCTTTCGGCTTCAGCGACAAGCGCGCGGCCAGGCTCGCAGATCAGGCGGCAGTCCTCCGTCACCGGGAGCTTGGCCATGGACGCCTTGATCACGTCGAAGAAGTCGGAGAGCCGCGCGGGCACGCTGTCGGTGTATTGGGAGGGAAAGCCGCCGCCGACGTCGATGGCGTCCACGACGACACCGGCCTTGACGATGAGCTTCTTCACTTCTTCGAACGCCATGGCGTAGGCGTCGGGCGTCGTCGTCTGCGAACCGACATGGAAGGTGATGCCGAGCTCGTCGGCAACCTGGCGCGCCTTGACGAGCAGCTTGGCGGCCTTGGCGCCGGTCGTGCCGAACTTGCGCTCCAGCGGCACGCGGCTGTTCTTGGCCGGCACGGCGATGCGCACGAACAGCTCCAGATCCTTGGCGCCGCCCGTCTCCTCGACGATTTTCTGCAATTCGTCCTCGGTGTCCAAGGCGAAGCATTTGATGTCGTAGTCGAAGTACGCCTTGCGGATGGCGTGACGCGGCTTGACGGGATGCATGAAGTGCAGCCGCACGCCGGGAATGGTGGCCGCGTCCTCAAGCTCCACGACCGAGGCGACGTCGAACTGGGTGATGCCTGCCCCATAGAGCGCGCCAAGCAGGAACACGGAACTGTTCGCCTTGTAGGCGTAGGCGACCTCGCCGGGAAAGTTCTGCGTGAACCAGCGCGCCGCGCGGCCAGCCGCATGCGGGCGCGCAGCCAGCACCGGCATATCCGGCTTGAGCGCCTTGACCATCTCCAGCGCGCTGGCGAACTTTTCCATGGGCAATTGACCTCGATAGAATGCGGGTGTGAACCCGAAGGATAACGCGCCGGGCTTGGCCGCTTGGCCGCCCAGCGAGGACGTGCATTTAGGGGCACCCTCCCCCCCTGTAAAGACCTTACGGCCGGTTGCCGCGCGCGCAGGCACATTTGAGTGTTAAGGGATGACGGCCCTATGACGGCAATTGACGCCGCGATTGGGCTGCCTGAAACATCTCCGCACGGCAAGACATGAGGCTCAAGCCCGTTTGATGGAAGCGTTCAAGACACTGCTGCAAGACAATGCCCGCGAGGCGCTGTTCCTCGGCGGATTGCTGATCGGCCTAGCGTTCGGCTACACGGCCGCGCGCGCGAATTTCTGTGTCATGGGCGCGATATCGGACTGGCGCACCTTTGCAAGCCCGGGGCGGCTTGGCGCGGTCGCACTTGCCGCCGCCGTCGCTATCGCCGGCGCGCAGACGCTCGACGCCCTCCATCTGGCCGACCTGTCGCTGTCGATGTTCCTTGCGCCCTCCATCAGCGCGATTGGGGCCACGCTGGGCGGGTTGGTTTTCGGTGCAGGCATGGTTTATGCGGGAGGATGCGCCAGCCGCAATCTTGTTCGTGCCGGCGCGGGCGATCTGCGCGCGCTGGTCGTGCTCACCGTGCTCGCCATCGCTGCCTTTGCGGCCATCTCCGGCGTCATCTCACCCTTTCGCGCGGCATTCGAGACGGCAACCGCCTTCGACGTTTCCGCCAACCGGGAGCTGGCGCGGCTGTCGGGTCCGCTCACTGCGGTGGCCGGTCTTGAAACCCAAACGGCCCGCGCCGCGATGGCCGCGGTGCTGATCGCACCTCTGCTGGGCTTTGCATTCGCCAAGGCGAACCTGGCGCGCGATCCCGTCAACCTCCTGACAGGACTCGCCATCGGCGGGCTCATCACGGCGGGGTGGTTCGTCTCGGGCCTCGCCTACGACGATATGGCCTTGCGTCCCATATCGCCGACGTCGCTGAGCTTCGTGCGGCCCGTGGCGGACGCCATTGACTGGCTGGAGCGGTCGAGCGCCCTCGGGCTTCCGGGCTTTGGCGCGGCGAGCGTGTTCGGTGCCCTTGCAGGCAGCTTCCTTGCTTCTGTGTTTGCCGGGCGCTTCAAGGTGTCGGGCTTTGCCGATCGCGGCGACATCCTGCGCCATCTGGGCGGCGCGGCCGCGATGGGCATCGGGGGCGTGTTCGCACTGGGCTGCTCCATCGGCCAGGGATTGACGGGACTGTCGACGTTGAGCGTCCAATCGCTCCTCGCCGCGTCTTCCATCTTCGCAGGCGCGTGGCTCGCACTCGGCCGCCTGGAACGGAATCTGTGACGCCTCGAGCCTATTGCAGAACGAGCACCGCACGGCCGTCGGCGAGCCTGCGTCCGGGTGATACATCCGCACGATCGCCGCTGGCGGCGCCCCGGTCCCGGCGCATGGCTTCAAGGCGCGCCCGCCGTGCCCGCGCCGCCTTCTCGGGGTTCGTGCGCAAGTCGGCCTCCGTCACGAGCGCGTCCTCGACGAAGTTCTCCCAATCTCCAAGCACCGTGAAGCGCTGGCGCCCGAACTCGTGCTCGATGCCCATGGGGGGAGCTGCGGAGGTCGAGCACTGGGCAAGAATCAACTCGCGCCCCTCATCCTTGCGCCGCAACTGATAGGGCGCATCCGCTCCCGGCACGCGTATGGGCTTGCCCGCGCTCAGCAGATTGTCGGGTTCGAAGTCGTTGGGAAAGATGACGGTGGCACGCCCTGCCGGATCGATATTGGTGACGGTGAGATAACAGTCTGAATCGGCCTCGGCGTTGACGACGATGAGATCGCCCGGCGCCGGATCGGCTTTGTCGATCCAAAGGTCGAGGTCAATCTTGCCGTCGCTTGCGGCAGAGAGCTGGCTTTTCGTTTTGTCCTCGGGCATGTCCACGCCTTTCAGGTATGCAAAGATCTTGTCGACGGCGGCACGCGGCAATCGATGCTGCTGGAGGCGGCGCGCCAGCAGCGCGATCTCCCCCGTCGCCTTCGACAGCGCCGCCGTAAAGGTCTCTGGCGTCAAATCGAGTTCGCTTGCGGCGCCTTCGTAGTCGGTGCCCGACAGATAGCGGCGCGCCAGCGCGCTGATGAGTTCGCCGCCTTCCAGCGTCAGTTGCGGATCGACGCCCGCCGCGATCATCGCGTTGCGATAGCGCTCGTTGTCGGAGTTCGAGAGCAACAGCAGCTCGCCATCGGTTGCCGCAAGTTGCAGCGCCGTCTGCACTGTCTCGCTCAACGGGGGTGGCTCGACCGGCGTTTGTGGAATCCCGCTCCCCGCCGCACTGGCGGGTTCGGGGGGGACCGCCGTCAAGCGCGCCACCTGCGCGCGATAGGTATCGCGCACGAGCGTCACGCCCGGGCTGTGACAGGAAAAGCATCCGCCGCCCGCCAGCGTCGGCGCTGCCGCGCTGGCATAGATCGGCCCTTCTACTCCCGGCAGAACCTGATCGAGCCGGTTGCCCGCCGCATCATAGAGCGCATAGGCGAGGAATCCGTTGGGCAGCGTGAATATCACACGCACCAGATCCGGCTTGAAGGGCGCGCGCACGCCGGCACCTCCCCTGGGACCCAGGGGATGCTCGAACAGATCCTGGTCCGCGGTGCTGGACGCGAAGTCATAGACCAGCCAGAAGCCACCGCGTGCGCCCGGATGACGCTCGACGAGACGGTTGCCGCGTGTCACCTCGCTCTGGCGCACGATGGCGCGCCGCGCCCGCAAGACGCGCACGTTATAGTCGATGTCGATGCCGTTCATCTTGGCGAGTTCGGAGAGCTTCTGGGGAATTCCCAGGAGCTGGTAATAAAGCTTGGGCGTGCTGGCCGCCTGCGCCAGCCAGTCCCCGCGTAAGATGGGATTTGCCGCACCCGCCAGCCGCCGGGTGTTATCCGACAGCGGCACGATGAACGCTTTGGGATAGGCGCGCTCCAAGGTTTCCCAGTGGCCTGCGACCCACCCGAAGTCCTGCAGGCTGAACGACAGCAAGGTGCCGTTGGGATCAACCGTTTTCAGCGCATGGGGTGCGGCGCCCCAGGAGAGCGTGTTGAGCAGTTTCGACATCGCCTGGCGCGCGGCCGCGATCTGGGCCGGCGTCATGCAGCCGTTGTAGAGATTGACGAGCGAGATGAAGCGCACATCGCGCGCGCCTTCGCGCTCCACGCGCAAAGCTTCCTCGACCCAACGATCCACTTGCAGGGCCGTGATGGGCTCACGCCCCGCACACTGCTGCGTGCGGCTCGGCATCTCGTGCAGCCACTGGCGCACCGCCAGGATGTCATCTGGCCCCGGCCCCTGCATCTGAATGCCGCTGCCGAACACGTCCAGCGGTGAATGCCCCGTCGCCACCATCTGATAGAGCAGCGACGCATCGGGAATCCCTGGTGTGACCAGACGGTTGTCCTTGGCGAGATCGGAAAGCGCCAAGATGTTGGCGAGCCCACCGGCCGCAACGGCCTTATCGAGCTTTCCGGCCTGATGACAGCGCGCGCAGTAGGTGTTGAAGACAGCGTAGACTTTGGCGGCGCGGGGATCTTCGGGGCGGGGCGGAATGGCGCTCGCGCCGTCCTGGGCGAAGGCCGCAATCATCCCGGCGGACCCGGCAAGCAGCACGGCCAATACGATCGCCAAGGCGGCTGCGACGCAGGCCAGCAGCCATGCCTGCGCCACCGCGTTTACCCGCCCAATGGGCGCACCCGGCCACGATCGTGAAAGCCTCATGCCTTGATCTGTCGTCCCTGTCTTGCCGTGCTGACACGCCCGCAGACATATCCGCTGACCACCGTTCCCGGCAGCGGCACCATAGCCACCCCCGTCCGTCGCGCCTAGAGTTACCCGTGCTCGCGGACGGCAGGCACCCTGTTAGCCCTGAGTCACGGCGACTTTTGGGAGCGTCACGCGCGACGTTCGGGACTACAGGTGCCAGGGAAGGAATCGGATTAACCATCCCCGCATTTGAAGAGCCCGGCGGACGCGCTTGGCGCGGAAGAAATAGCTGCCGTTGCCGCGCCCGCGCATTAGATAACCTTTGTGGATAACTCTAGCCTCGCGCGCGCGCTTCGCGCCGCGGCGGGAAATGGACACAGATTGGGCGATGCGCACGGGCGGACAGATCGTGGCCGATCACCTCCTCTCCGAGGGCGTACGACACGTCTTCATGGTGCCGGGCGAGAGTTTCCTGGGACTGCTCGACGCGCTCCACGCAGAACAACGTCTGCGTCCGGTGACCGCGCGCCATGAATCCGCGGCCGCCATGATGGCCGAAGCAACAGGCAAACTCACCGGCCGCCCCGGGGTTGCGGTCGTCACGCGCGGTCCGGGCGCGGCCAACGCTCTTGCCGGCGTCTACATCGCCTCGCAGGATCAATCACCGATGGTGTTGCTCGTCGGATTACCTGCGCGCACCCGTTCCGGCGCACCGGCATTCCAGCAGATCGATCTTGCACGGGTCTTCGGCGGCATCGCCAAGTCCATAGCCATCGCAGAGAACGCAGACAGTCTGCCCCAGCTCCTCGCTCACGCATTCCTCGTGGCTGTCTCCGACAGGCCAGGACCGGTCGTTCTTGGACTTCCGGAGGACGTGTTGCACGAGGGTGCTCAGATGGCACAACCGCCTCATGCCGCACATCGAGACCGCAAGCCCGCCGCGCAAGACATCGAACAGGTGCAGAAGCGTCTGGACGCCGCCGAACGCCCGCTCATCATCGCAGGCAGCGCCACGTGGAGCACTCAAGCCGCTGCTGCGCTCGCTGCATTTGCGGGAACGTTCGATATTCCCGTAGCGACCTCGTTTCGCAGGCAGGACCGATTCGATAATTCACACGACTGCTATGCCGGGCACCTTGGTTTTGCGCCCCACGCGGGATTGGCTGAAGCGGTCCGGCGCGCCGATCTGGTGATTGCCCTTGGCGCGTGCCTCGACGATGTGACGACGCGAGGCTACACCCTGATCAAACCGCACGGCGCGCTGCAGAAACTGGTGGTGATCTCGCCGGACGCACACACCGCCGAGGCTTGCAGACCCCACGAACCTGATCTCGTTATCGCCGCCAGCCCGATTGAAATGGCGCTCGCCTTGAGCGATTTGCGTCCACCTGAACCGAACCGGTGGCGCGAATGGCGTCGCGCCTTGCGCGCAGATTACGAAATTTCGCTTATCGGAGACCCCAGAAACAGATTTATGCCCGCCGGGCTTGTACCGCTGGATGACGTTGCCGCCCACCTTACCCGCCGGCTTCCCGCCAGCGCCATCGTGTGCAATGGCGCGGGCCAATATGCAGCCACGCTCCAGCGTCAGTACGTCTACCGCGCCTACCCGAGTCAACTCGCCCCGCTATCGGGGTCGATGGGATATGGACTTCCGGCCGCCATTGCCGCCAAGCTTGCATATCCTGACCGCATCGTCGTTGCCATTGCCGGCGACGGCTGTTTTCAAATGACGGGCGCGGAATTGGCAACTGCCGTCCAATTGGAATTGCCCCTGATCGTTATCATCGCGAACAACAACAAACTTGGAAGTATCGAAACCGCCCAGCTGCAATCAAATCCTCCGCGACTCCTCGCCACCACATTGGTCAATCCCGATTTTGCCCGCTTGGCTCAGGCGACCGGCGCCGCAGGCTTTCATGCCGATAATATCGGTGATTTTGCCGCCGCCCTGGAACAATCCCTGGCGTGCCGCGGTCCGGCTGTCATCGAAATCGCAATTGCGTAAAAATCGTTCAATAGCGGCAGGAGCGCGGGGGCGTATTAAGAAGTCTTTACAAAGTATGAAATCAACAATTTTAACGTTAGCCATAGATCGACTGCGTGGTCGCAAAGAAGGGAATTTTCAGTTACAAGGGAGTTACTGGAACACACTTAAGCCCAAACGAATAGCCCCATGGACCTTGAAGCGGCCAAAATCAACGATGCGCAAACCTGGACCCTCGCGCGTATCTCGATGGCGGCATGTTTTGCAACCACGAGCGTTCTGCTCGTTGCGTCGCTGAACTCGTCTCAAGACAACGGCTTGCCGTCAAAGCCCTATGTGCGGACCATCCAAGCTCCCAATCACTGAAGTTTTCTTCCCTCACGACCCTCACTCTCCCTGATGGGCCCCACGCTGCAGCCAAGCGTGGGGCCCTCTCCCATTTCAGGGTCCGCTTCAAGTTCTGTGCATGGTCACTCAGCGCACCCCGCCGCCGCCCTTCGCAAGCACCGAGTAACCGGCCTCACGCAACGCAGCCAACACGCCTTGCAGATGCGCTGCGTCGCGCGTTTCGATGACGAGATGCAGCTCCGTACCCTTGGCGGGCAGATCGGTGAAAACGCGCTGGTGGTAGACCTCGACGACGTTAGCGCCCTGACCGCCAATAATCGCCGACACCTTGGCGAGTTGGCCGGGCCGGTCGGGCAGATCGAGCGCGATGCGCGATAGACGGCCATCGCGCGCCAGTTCGCGCGTCAGAACGCTGGCAAGCAGCCGCGTATCGATGTTTCCCCCGCACAGCACGATGCCGACATTGCGTCCCTGAAACCGCGCGCGATCCGCGAGCAGCGCGGCAAGCCCCGCCGCGCCCGCACCCTCGACCACTGTCTTCTCCACCGTGATGAGCAAGGTGAGCGCCCGCTCCAGTTCCGCTTCCGAAACCAGCAGGATGTCGTCAACGAGCGCCGAGACGATCCGGCGCGTGATGTGTCCGGGCTCCACGACGGCGATGCCTTCCGCAAGCGTCTCGCCGCCTATGGGCAGCGAGGCGTGACGGAGCACGTTGTACATGGAGGGATAGAGCTTGGCTTCCACACCGATGATGCGGATATCAGGCTTCAGGCTTTTTGCCGCCACCGCGATCCCTGATAGCAGCCCGCCGCCTCCGATCGGCACGACCAAGGTATCGAGGTCAGGCACGCGCGCCAGCATCTCGAGCGCGATGGTCCCCTGCCCCGCGATCACGACCGGATCGTCGAAAGGATGGATGAAGGTGAGAGTGTGGTCTTTGCCGTAGGTGCGCGCAAAGCGCGACGCCTCCTCGAAGCTGTCGCCGTGCAGGATGACCGAAGCGCCCAGCGCCTTGGTATTTTCAACCTTTATCGTGGGCGTCGTCGCCGGCATGACGATCGTTGCCGGAATGCCGAGGTGGTTGGCATGATAGGCGACACCTTGGGCGTGGTTGCCCGCCGACATCGCAATCACCCCGCACGCGCGCTCCCAAGGCGTCAGGCTCATGAGCTTGTTGAGCGCGCCGCGCTCCTTGTAGCTGGCGGTGAACTGCAGGTTTTCGAATTTGAGCCAGACCTGGGCGCCAAACATGGCGCTCAAGGTGCGGCTCAGGTCGAAGTCGGTCTCGATGATCGCGCCCTTGAGCACGCGGGCCGCGCGCTCGATGTCGGCCAGCGTCACCGGCAAAGCTGTGCCGGTTGCCGTTTCATGCTTGCTCATGGGCGTGGCCCATCCTTTCATTGTGTGCCGGGCTGGTCCGGACCCCTTGGCATGCCGTCCCTGGTGTGACCTCGTTCCTCCGCAGGCGCAACCTTCGCCAGAACGTTGTGCGACGTCCGGTTTGATTCAAGAAAAACACGACCCGACGAAGAGGCGAGAGCATGATCTCATTCCATCGCCGTGGATCATGCTCTAGAAGCCAAGCCAAGGCATCATCGAGAAACGTGGAGCAGGAACGATGGCGAAAGTAGCCTTCCTTGGTTTGGGCGTCATGGGTTTTCCCATGGCAGGACATTTGCTGACGCGCGGTGGGCACGACGTCACCGTCTACAACCGCACGCCCACCCGCGCCCAGGACTGGCTCGCCAAGTTTCCGAACGGCAAGAGCGCCCCCACCCCCGCCGCGGCTGCCAAGGACGCGGAATTCGTCTTCGCTTGCGTGGGCAACGATGCCGACGTGCGCGCGGTGACAACGGGAGCCGATGGCGCTTTCGCCGCCATGGCCAAGGGCAGCATCTTCATCGACAACACGACAACTTCAGCAGAACTGGCGCGCGAGCTGTCGCAAGCGGCATCCGCAAAAGACCTCTACTTCATCGATGCTCCGGTATCAGGAGGTCAGGCGGGTGCGGAGAATGGCGTTCTCACCGTCATGTCGGGGGGCGACGCGGACGCCTTCGCGCGCGCAGAGCCGGTGATCGCGAGCTTCGCACGCATGGTCAAGCGCATCGGGCCTTCCGGTGCCGGCCAGCTCACAAAGATGGTCAATCAGATCGCGATCGCCGGCCTCGTCCAGGGATTGTCGGAGGCGATCCACTTTGCAGAACGTGCGGGCCTCGATGTGGCGGCCGTGATCGATACGATCTCCAAGGGCGCTGCGCAGTCCTGGCAGATGGAGAACCGCTGGAAGACCATGCACGCGCGCGAGTTCAATTTCGGCTTCGCGGTCGATTGGATGCGCAAGGATCTGGGCTTCTGCCTCGCCGAAGCCGGCCGCAACGGCGCGCAGCTTCCTGTCACCGCGATTGTCGACGGCTACTACGGCGAGATCCAGGCCGCAGGCGGCAACCGCTTTGATACCTCCAGCCTCATCACACATCTCGACAAGACGCGTGCGTAGGAATGGGACGCACGTCCTTGACGCTTTCCTGATCGCTCAAGAGGCCTGCGCCTTGTCCGCCTTGGTGTGGATCGTTTCCAACGCAAACTGCAATGGCAGAGAGGTCGTGTACTTCATCTGCTCCATGGCGAAGGCCGACGAGACCTTGGCAATCTCGATGCGCGAGATGAGCTTCTTGTAGAAGACATCGTAGGCCGCGATGTCGGGGACCGCCACGCGCAGCAGATAGTCCACCTCTCCGGACATGCGGTAGAACTCCACCACCTCGGGAAAGTCAGCGACCGCGGAGCGAAATTTTTCCAGCCAGTTCAGCGAATGGTGGTCGGTCTTGATCGATACGAAGACGGTGACCCCGGCATTCACCTTGTCGGGATCGAGGACCGCGACGCGGCGCTTGATGACGCCGGCCTCCTCCAGCTTCTGCACCCGCCGCCAACACGGCGTGGTGGACAGTCCCACTTCCTTGCCGATCTCCGCGACCGGCCGCGTGCAATCTTCCTGCAGGATTCTCAGGATCTTGACGTCCATTTCATCAAGCATGCGCCGAACTCCGGGGTTGAGCAGAACGCAGTTTCTACATCATTGCCATTTTAGAATAATCGTTTTCTTTCAGATGCCAGTCAATGCGAACGGTGGTATTTTTTTTCAACCATTGTGATATGTGCCCTTGTTTTACTTGGGCAAACGGTCAAATCTCCGCCACAGGAGGACACCGCCGGACCATGCTCGCACCCGTGGCCATCACAGAGACATTCGCGGTCGCGAAATCGCTGTCACGGGACGATTATGCCCAGGCGGCCAAACTCGGCTTCAGGATGGTTGTAAGCCTGCTGCCCGACGGCGAGAAGCCCGATGCGCTGACCTCGGCTCAAGCCATGCAAGCGGCGACCGAGGCGGGCGTGGCGTTCGCGCATGTGCCCACTGCGACGTACGAAGTGTTCGCAGACGAGACGGTGAGCGGCCTGCGCCGCATTCTGGCTCAGACGTCCGGACCGGTTTTAGCCATGTGCTCCAGCGGACAACGCGCGGCCATCGTGTGGGCCGCCGCAACCGCACGCGCGGCGCCTGTCGGCCAAGTCCTCGACAAGCTCGCCGAGGCTGGCTTCGACTTGGCGTTTCTGCGCGACGACCTGGAAGCGCAGGCGCATCGCGAAACCTGGCAAGGCGCCGATGATGGGTTCGTGAATCAGCCCACGGCAACGCTCGTAGCCGCCTGAGCCCACGCAACGATAAATACCTAGTCCTTGTCGAGAATGGACCGCACCTCGCTGCGCAGCGCGGGGAGCAACTCGCCCTCAAACCATGGGTTCTTCTTCAGCCAGGCATTGTTGCGCCAGGAGGGATGAGGCAATGGCCACACACGCATCGCGCCATCGGCCAAGGATGTGATCGCGCGCCAGTCGGCAACGGTCTCGGCCAGCGTCGCGGCCTGGCGGGAGCCCAGATGCCAAGCCTGCGCATACCGGCCCACCAGCAGCCCCAGTTCGAGTTTCGGCAGTTGCGCAAGCAGACGCGCACGCCACCGCGGTGCGCATTCCGGGCGCGGCGGCAGGTCGCCACCTTTCGCGTCGAGGCCAGGAAAGCAGAACCCCATCGGGATGATGGCTATACGGCGCACGTCATAAAACTCATCGTCGCTGACGCCCATCCACTGACGCAAGCGGACACCGGAAGGATCGCTGAAGGGTACCCCGGACGCATGAACACGCGTACCGGGCGCCTGCCCGAATACCCCGATGCGTGCCGTCGAGCTGACGCGGAAGACCGGCCGCGGCTCATGCGGCAGCGGCTTGCCGCGCGGTGCGTCGCGGCAGATCCGGCACGCGCGGATTTCGGCGGTCAGCTTGTCCAACGGGCGGGCCAAAGCGCTTGCGGCTCCCTCAATTCCGAAAACGGTCAATGCCGTCCTTGCTAAAGTCCGATGCCGCGCTCACGCCGCCAGTCCCGGGGCAATTTGAAATCGGATCCCCAAAGCCCGCGCTTTTGCGTGCGTGCCTCGGCTTCCTCACGGTTGTATCCGCCATACGCCACCGCCATGCCTGACGCCACCATGCCCGCATTGAGGTCGCGGCCGCCTGCAGTGCAATACCCCAGCACACGCCCATGCTTGTCGCGCTCGACACCCCGGCACACCACCACATCTTTGCCGATGAGGCGGCGCAACGCGTCCCGTGCGGCGTTGCCGCAATCCCAATCGCGGCCATCGCGCGTGCATGTCTGGCGGCCCTCGGGCGCGTCGATACCCTTGAGGCGGACCTCGTCGCGGCCCACGAACATGCTGTCCCCATCGACCGGACGGGCTGCGCCGCGCACCTCGGCGGGTACGGGATCCGTGCTTTTTGGATTGTTTCCCAGATGCTTATGGCCAAACACAGCGGCCACGATGGCCATAATGACCGCCGCGATCAAGCGCGCCACGGCCTGCCGGTCGTATCCCCGCCCGTATCCTCTTGCCGTCCTGTATCGTTGCCTGGACATGTTAAACACTAAGTTAGCGAATTGCCGCCAAATTAACCCCGATGGAAAAGCAGCCTCCTTTTTGGGAGGGGCGCTCAATTGGCCAATTTGGCATAGCGGCAACATTGATGGACGACAACGCCGACATCGCGCAGACTCATGGGCGTCGTCCGCTCCGGCCCGAGCGCGCCAAAAAGCCAGATGACCTCAAGCTGTTTCGCGAACGCCTGGTCAACGGCTCGGAAATCAAGCCGGAATTCGAATATGAGCTTCTGGCGATGTTCGCCAGAAACGAGACCAGCGCCCCTCTGGCCATGCCGGCGCTGTGCATCATCTTCTCCATTGCCTCGATGTTCTGGGCGTCCTGGGCGGAAGCCGGTGCCTGGATCGCGGCGGTCATCGCCACGCGATGGCTGATGAACGCACAGTGCAAAAAGCTGCTGGCGATGCCGCGCACGGAGGTCAATGTCGCTGAATGGCGGCGCTTTTTCCTGCTGCTTGAACTGTTGAACGGCATGGTGCTGGCTGGTTTTGCGCTGATCGGTTTTGGCGGCATGCACGCCGGCCACAGTGAAGCGGCCTTCTCCTCGCACGTCTTCATCTTCGCCACCTTGATGGTGGTGCTGGCGATCCGCATGACGTTCGCCTCGACCGTGCGCGGCGTCTTTCTCGCGGGCACCGTGCCCATGACGCTGGCCGTTGCCGCGCGCCTGCTCTGGCTGTCCAATCCGTTCTATTTCGCACTCGCCTCGATGGCGATCGGCATTCATCTGTTCTTCGTCTACCTGACCCGGGGCCTCCACTCGACCGCGCTGTCCATGATCGAGTTCCGTGCCGAAAAGGACGGACTGATCGCCGAACTCGAAGAGGCCAAGGCCATCTCGGATGAAGCCCGCAGGCGCGCCGAAGCGGGTAACAAGGCGAAGTCGCGCTTCCTCGCGACCATGAGCCACGAGTTGAGAACACCGCTCAACGCCATTATGGGCTTTTCCGAGGTGATGGAGAAGGAACTGCTGGGCCCGCTCGGCGGCGAGACCTACCGGGAATATTCCCGGAACATCTACACCTCGGGCAGCCACCTGCTGCACATCATCAATGAGATCCTCGACCTGTCGCGCATCGAAGCCGGACGCTATGAGCTCCACGAGGAGACCATCCGCCTGACCGACGTCGCGGAGGACTGCGAACGCCTCGTCAAGCTCAAGGCCGACAGCAAGGGCCTCCAGATCGTGGAAGATTTCGCGCCGGGTCTGCCACAGGTCTGGGCCGATCCGCGCGCATTGCGCCAGATCTGCCTCAACCTGCTGTCCAACGCCCTGAAGTTCACGCCCAAGGGCGGGCGCATCACCATTTCGATCGGCTTCATGACCGACGGCGGACTGTTCATGTCGGTGCGCGATACCGGGCCGGGCATCCCCAAAGACGAGATCCCCAAGGTCATGCAGGCGTTCGGCCAAGGATCGCTGGCGCACGAAAATGCAGAAGGCGGCACGGGCCTGGGCCTGCCCATCGTGCAGAACCTTATTCAATTGCACGGCGGAACCTTCACGCTGAAGTCCGAACTGCGCAAGGGGACGGAAGTCACCGTCACGCTGCCCAAACAGCGCGTGCTGCACGCCGTCGCGCCGCTCCAGCCCTTGGGCCGCGAGCGCCACAGAGACCCCGATATGCTGCCGCGATCCACGCGCCAGCCGCGCATGCGCATGTCCGTATCGCCCTACGGGTCGGATGAGCCCTACCGGGCCTCCGGCCACCGTTACTAAGTCTGGCAAAGCCGCCGCGCGCATTTTTCACGGTGCCATGCTCCAGCGGACGCGGGCGCCGCGGACGTGTCGCGGTTGTCAGCAAGCGGGATTGACCGTATCTGAGGAACACCCTGTCTCAACCCGGCATGCACAGCGCATGCCCCAACATCCTCAGGTATCCAGGCGCCAATGGAATCGCCTTGCGTGAAAATCTGCTCCATCGACCCAGCCACCAAGCGCTGCACAGGCTGCCTGCGCACGCTGGAAGAGATCGCGCGGTGGTCCTCCATGACGGACGCACAGCGCAAGCGCATCATGGCCGAGCTGCCCTCCCGCAAGGCCCCCGCAGCGCTGGCCAAGTCTTGACTGTGACAGGAGGCGGCACGTGCTCGGCTGGTTGCTGCTTTTCTCGTTTCTCCTCGCCGCGCTCTTCATATACCTGGGCACGGGTGGGGAGGATTTGGCCCAGACGTCCGCAATAGGGATTGCCGCCGCCGTCGCCTTCGTGCTGCTGGCCCTCTACGCCATCTCGACGCGCGGCGGTCACGATGGCCACCACCGCCCTCGCCGGTTCCTCGTGCCCATCCTGCTTGCGGCTGGCGTGGGTGCATGGATGTACCTTTCACCCAACTTAGATATCGCGGCTTGGCTTCAGCGTGCGGGCGCAAGCAAGCCATCGGACGATATGTCCGGCTTGGAGCGGCGCGGCCTGAAATCGATCATGATCCGTCGGGACGCTCGAGGCCAGTTCACCGCGCGCGGGGCGGCGAACGGCACACCCATAGACCTGTTGATCGACACCGGGGCCAGCACCGTGCTGCTGCGCCAGTCAGACGCCGAGCGCGCGGGCATCGACACCACGTCTCTCGACTACAGCGTTCCGATCCAGACCGCCAACGGCCAGCACAATGCCGCCGCGGTCCGCCTGCGGAGCCTGGCAATCGGCGTTGTGCGGATCGACGATGTGGAAGCGCTGGTGGCCCAGCCGGGAAGTCTTAATGAAAACTTGCTCGGTATGAGTTTTTTAAGACGTTTGCGATCTTATGAGATCTCGGGAGATTTCATGACCTTGCGCGAGTGAGCGCCGCAACGATCGCGCCGCCATCCGCCGTCCAACAATTGGAAAACCCAGGTATGTCGGGCTCATCTGGCTTCGTTCAGTTCGTCGCACTCGTGGGCCTCATGACGGTCGGGGCCGTCTACGCCATCAAGCACCGCCGGGACGTCGGGAAACTTGCGGCCATCGCCATCGAGGGCACGATCGGCCATCACCAAGAGAGCCCGCCCGGCGGCACGCCGCCATCTGAACGGCGCGGTTCCGACGAGATCGAAATCGCGGTCAACGATTCAGGCCATTTCGAAACCGAGGTGGCCATCAACGGGTCACGGGTGGATGTGCTGGTCGACACCGGCGCAACGCTGGTCGCCCTTACCTACGATGATGCCCAGCGCGCCGGCATCTATCTGAGATCCTCAGATTTCACCCATGAAGTGCGCACCGCCAACGGGACAACCAAGGTCGCCCCCGTCGAGCTTGGCAGCATCTCCATCGGAGACATCACGGTGCGCAACGTTCGCGGCGCCGTAACCGAACAGGGCAAACTTCACAAGACACTGCTCGGCATGACCTTTTTGAACCGGCTGTCGCGCGTCGAAATGCGCCCCAACGCGCTTGTCCTGCACGAGTAGCCGGCCATCGCCCCGCCATCTTTGCCCTATTAGCAGAGCGCGGAAAAAAGCCGCCCGCCCATTCCCCGGCGTCTGCAAAGCCGATAGGGTCCAGCGCGCGATTCTCCTGTCAGAAAGGCTCGAGCCTCATGCTGCCCAAACCGCGTGCCGATCTAAAACCCAACACGGCCGATTTCGAACGCCTGCCTCTGGTGAAACCGACAGGCTTTCGCGAATACGATGCGCGCTGGCTCTTCCCAGAGGAGATCAACCTCATGGGCCTCAATGCGGTGGGGCTCGGCATCGCGACGTTGTTTGCGCATCGCGGCGTCCCCAAACGCATCGTGGTCGGCCATGATTTCCGCTGGTACTCGGGGGCGGTGAAGCAGGCGTTGATGACGGGCCTTCTCGCCGGCGGCTGCGAGGTGCACGACATCGGCCTGGCATTGTCGCCCATGGCCTACTACGCGCAGTTCGCGCTCGACGTCGAAGGCGTCGCGATGGTCACGGCCTCTCACAACGACAACGGCTGGACGGGGATCAAGATGGGCCTGTCGCGGCCGCTGACGTTCGGCCCTGACGACATGAGCGAACTGAAGGAGATCGTGCTGTCTGGCGCCTACGAGGCGAAGGCGGGTGGCCGTTACGTCTTCGTGGACGACATGGCGCAGCGCTATATCAAGTCGCTCACCGATCATCCCAAGCTCAAGCGCCGCCTCAAGGTCGTCTGCGCCTGCGGGAACGGCACGGCGGGTGCCTTCGCGCCGCAGGTTCTCGAAGCCGTCGGCTGCGAGGTGGTGCCGCTGCACACGGAGCTGGATCATTCCTTCCCCCACCACAACCCCAACCCCGAAGACATGAAGATGCTGCGCGCCGTCTCGGCCAAAGTTCTCGAGACGCGCGCCGACGTCGGCCTCGCGTTCGATGGCGACGGAGACCGCTGCGGCGTCGTCGCCAACGACGGCCACGAGATCTTCGCCGACAAAGTCGGCGTGATGCTGGCGCGCGACATTTCTTCCATCTACAAGGACGCGAAGTTCGTCGTCGATGTGAAATCGACCGGCTTGTTCACCACCGATCCGGTGCTGAAGGCCAACGGCGCGACCACGACCTATTGGAAAACCGGCCACAGTTACATCAAGCGCTTCAACTTCGAGAACAAGACGCTGGTCGGCTTCGAGAAGTCGGGTCACTTCTTCTTCAATACGCCCTTGGGCCGCGGCTATGACGACGGCCTCGTCGCGGCGCTTGCGGTCTGCGACATGCTCGACCGCAATCCCAACAAGAGCATGGTCGATCTGCGCGATGCGCTGCCCAAGACCTGGGGCTCGCCGACCATGTCGCCCCATTGCGATGACGAAAAGAAGTACGGCGTGGTCGACCGCATCATCGAGCATTACAAGAAGCAGGAAAGCGTGGGCGCGAAGATTGCCGGCCAGCACATCCGCGAGCTGATCACGGTGAACGGCGTGCGCGTCGTGCTGGAGGACGGCACCTGGGGTCTGATACGCGCCTCCTCCAACAAGCCTGAGCTGGTCATCGTCGTCGAAAGCCCAACCTCGGAAGCCAATATGAAGGCGATCTTCAAGGACCTCGACAGCGTCCTGACGCGCTTCCCCGAGGTCGGCGAGTACAATCAGAAGATCGCGGTATAGAGCCGGTATCGATAAGAAACGCCTCTCCCCTTAGGGAGAGGCCGGCGCTCCGGCGCGCCGGCGCCGAACCTTCGAGCGCCGGGTGAGGGGGTGGACGCGCGATACAATCAGCCGCTCGCCATTCGCCATCGCCTCGCGTTCGCCACTGGCCTCATGTCGCGGGTGGCGGACCATCCCCTCACACCCCCTCTCCCCAGGGGGAGAGGGGGGAATAAGAAACGCCTTGTAACTTCCCATTGCCTGCGACAGCCTGTGTAATTGGCGTTG
>CAZPLQ010000009.1:0-104077 GCA_964587445.1 uncultured Hyphomicrobium sp. | reverse complement strand
GCTTGAGCGGGGCAAGCCGCGTCTTCAAACGTGCGAGGCCGCTTGCGTCATTGCCCCAATCGGGCAAGTGGCGCGGGAAGAGCTTCATCGGCGGCGGGCGCAAAGCCGTCCGTTCGATGCTGTTCATGGCCGGCCTCGTCGCCATCCGCCACAACCCGACCCTCAAGGCATTCCGCGATCGCCTCGTCGCAGCCGGAAAGCCTAAGATCGTCGCGCTTGTCGCAACCATGCGCAAACTTCTCACCATCCTCAACGCAATCATCCGGGACGCAAAACCATGGCAAAACGCTTGACATCCAAGACAGTCGCTCTCCCCAAGGGGAGAGGCCGGCGCTCAGGCGTGTCAGCGCCGGAGCGCCGGGTGAGGGGATGGGGCTCGCGGATCAATCTTCCAACGCACCATCACGATTGCGTTGAGGCGACAGACCGCCCCCTCACCCCGGCCCTCTCCCCTTGGGGAGCGGGGGAGATGATCGTTCCGTGAGACATTGCATCGTGCTCAAAAGGGATCGTGCTTCAACGCTCGACAAGCAAGCGGCGGGCTGGCAGGGAGAAGCCATGCGTCTCAAGTCCGAAATCTGGGTCAAGGCCTATCTGCGGCGCTGTGCGGTCCATGGATCCAGCGGGGCCGTGCTTCGCCATGGTGACGACGATGCAGGCGCCATCTACATCAAGGTGCTGCGCCGCGACGGACTGTGCGCGCTTTTCGGCCCCGCACCCGCGGGACTTGCCGGTGCCGACTTCGACCGGCGGTGGGTTGCGATGATGGATGGGGCCTTCGTCGCCGAGAAAGACGTCGATGCGCGGATCGACCGCGAAGCCCGCATCGATTCCGATCTCTGGCTCGTGGAGATCGCGGACCAGGACGGCAACGACTTCCTGGGTGAGGACCTTCTGGCGAATAAATCTTGAACTGTTCCTGGCATGACAGCGACGCTTTAACCGGCCCTTAATAATCCATCGCGTCAAACTATATCCGTGCGCTGATTCTCGGCATCCTCGGCGCAACGTCCCGATCGGAAGAGTGGCAGGCGAAGGCGTATCTGGTCTGGATGCATGTGTCCGCTGCAAGGAGCCATAACGCGCAAGGGCCCTGATGCTCTTGCCAATGTGAGGTCCGGTCATGGCGACCATCCTGGAATTCCGCTCCGGGCGTTCTGCGCAACATACGCGCCGGGCGCCGCGCTTGCCGCTGACGAGCGGCGAGATCGTCCTGTTCCCCGGCGTGCGTTACGAGTATGACGCATCTGCCGCGGATGTGACCCAGAAGGGTCGCCGCCGAGGTACGCGCAAGCGCGACAAACTCGAGATCAAGTAAGACAGGCTGCAAGACCCATCTGCCGCCCGAAGCGGTGCGCCGGCATGCGTGCCGCGAGAGCCGTTCCGGTTTGATGGGAATCGTGGAACGGCTCCAGGCTTTCGTTTTGTCGTGCTTCTTATCGGAAAACCGGTTCCCGCTTTCCGATAAGCACGCGAGAGCATTTTCCGATCATACAGAGCC
Organism: uncultured Hyphomicrobium sp.; assembly: GCA_964587445.1. Taxonomy (GTDB): domain Bacteria; phylum Pseudomonadota; class Alphaproteobacteria; order Rhizobiales; family Hyphomicrobiaceae; genus Hyphomicrobium_B. The sequence goes on along the minus strand of CAZPLQ010000009.1, from coordinate 102,576 downwards.
ACTCTTTCCTTTCCCGGGACGGGAGAGGACGTCGCGAAGCGACCGGCGAGGGATTTCCGTCTGCGCCGCTGATTGCGTCCCCTCTCCCCTTGGGGTGAGGGGGTGGTCTACCGCTCTCTGCACGATGGCGAGCGGATGATTGAAACGCGCGCCCAACCCCTCACCCGGCGCTCGAGGTCCGGCGCTGACGCGCCGGAGCGCCGGCCTCTCCCCAGGGGGAGAGGCGTTTCTCGTGCTCTCTTCGGGGCACCTTCTCCCCGCGGGACAAGGAAGTGGCTCCATGAGATCGCAATCGGCTCTAGCAGGCCTTCTCTACAAATTCGATCAGCTTGGGCAGGCATATGGAGTGCAGATCGTAGCGCTCGACGATCGTGCTGCGGGCGTTTTCGCGCACGCGTGAAAACGTCTCCGGCGCACTCAACGCCGCGATCAGCGCGCTGCTCCATCCCGCGACATCGAAGAAATCGACAAGCTGGCCGTTGACGCCGTCCTCGATCACCTCTTCCACGGGCGGTGTGCGCGAGCCGATGACGTGCGCGCCCACACTCATGGCTTCCAGCATTGACCAGGACAGCACGAAGGGATAGGTGAGGTAGGCGTGCACGCGCGCAACCCTCATGAGCGCGATGAAGATGCGATAGGGGATCTTGCCGGTGAAGTGCACGCGCGACAGATCGAGGCGGTTGCCGACTTCCTCCAGCAGGGTCTGTTTCCAGGTTTTGCCTGTGGCCGGAGGCGCGCTGTAGCTTTGCCCATCACCGCCGATGATGACGGCGTGCGCGTTGGGCCGCCGGGCGAGCACGGCAGGCAGTGCGCGCATGAAAATATGAAAGCCGCGCGCAGGTTCGAGATTGCGGTTGATGAAGGTGATGATCTCATCGCCCCGGCGAAACGTCAGCGTGCTGCCGGGGATCTGCACGCTGGCGTCGCCGCCGGGCGTGAGGAGCGCCGTGTCGATGCCGTCGTGAATGACGCTGATGCGATCGCGCAGAAAGCCGGGATGGGAGCGGGCCTGCCATTGCGTCGGCGTCAGGATCTGGTCTGCCGAGACGCTCGCCATGACGAGATGGGCGCTCGCGGCGGTGCGCGAGATGCGGCCGGCCGTCGTGGGGGCCGCGAACTCCGGATCGAAACCCAGGATTGGATCGTGCGGTCCGTAGTAGAACTCGCCGTAAAGGAGGTGGCGGGCCTTCGGCCAGATCTCGCGCAGAAAGAGCGTCTCGCCCCAGCCAGGCGTGCCGAACACGACGTCAGGCTGATAGCCGTGCCGGTCGCGCAACTCCATGGCCGCGGCCGCGACCACTTCGCCGCGCCGCGCCATCCGCGCGTATGTGGCCGCCAAGCCGAAGTCCTGTTGGCTATAGCGTTGCTCGCTCCATTTGTATTTCGCAGCGGAAAGCGTGATGGCATTGGGATTGGTCTTAGGCGTCAGGCCGAGGACGTCGTGCCCACGCTCAACGAGGGCTGGGGCAATGTGCTTGAACTGTCCGGGGAAATTATTGTGTACGAAAAGAATGCGCATCGAGGTGTCCCGTGTGAACCTGTTTGCGCGTGACGATCGCCAAGCAGCGCCACGCGCCATTCGTTACGACGCCGATTACGCTGAAAGCTTTACGCAGGGGACGCCTACTGAAGCGGCTTGGGCGTACACGTGATCTTGGCGAGTTCCGCCTCGCTTGTGGCCGCATAGGACAAGCCTTTGTCGGGCGCACGCACGACGACGAGCCCCTCGCGCGCCGCGACCGTCAGCGGTGCGTCCGCCGTGCTCATGCGGCCGCGCGCCTCGGGCGTCAACCCCATGAAGCGATCGTCGGCAGGCACCAGCGTGAGCGCGATCTGCGTTATCCGGCCCACGGGCGCGGCGGCGAAATAGGCGGACGATCCATCGCGATGGAAAATGCCGATCGTCCAGCCGTGATCGGGCAACACGGCCGAAACCGAGACCGGGCCCTTGGCCGTGTCGAAGCGGCACACGGCATAGCGGGCATCCGTACTCATGAAAGGCAGATACTGACGGCCCGGCTTGACGGGGGGAAGAATGGTCATGGTGTTGGCGGGAAGCGCGCTCGCCAGGAGGCTGTAGGCGGAGCGCGACGTGTCGCTCATGGCGCCCAGCGTCGAGACGATATGGATGGCGCCGGCCGCGCACAGCAGGATTGCAAAGAAGCGCACGGTGAAGAGGCGCAGTTGCGCGGCCGGGACGGGCATGCTCATGAGCAATTCTCCCGCCGGATCTCGGGAAGCATCTTGTAGCGCTCGGCGCGCTCCTCCTCCGACAGACCCGTTGCAGGGTCAAGCAGGCTGAAGACGATGACGAGGCGGCCCGCGCCGCCGGTGGGCAGCCAGTTGCCCGGACGCGCGTCACGCCCCAGGGTGACGATGTAGGAGCCGTCCGGATTGGCGGCGACCGTATCGCTGGTGAAGGCGTAACGCTCCGCATCGTTGGCGATGAGCTGGCCGCGGCTGTCGAAGACGCTCAAGCTCCACCACAGGCCGTGGGCATAGGGGCCTTCCAGCACATAGTCGCAAGAGGAATGCAGATAAGCGCCTTCCGCGTCCGAGTTGGCCTCGAAGACGCCGGCGGAATCCGACGACAGTCTCAGCGCGCTGCTGCGGGCGAAATGCGCGCGCGTGTAGGGATCGGCGTCCATGCGGCCCGCGCCGGTCCAGTAGACCCAGGGCCCATAAGTGGTGGTGGACAGCGGCGAGCCGTGATTGATCATGTAGCGCGCCGACAGCACGCCGCCCGCCACGGCGATGGTGATGGCAGCCGAGGCCAGCAGCAGACGGAAGACGCGGCGGCCGAGCTCCTTGAGACCATCTTCGAGCGCGCCTGGAATGCGCGGCGGGCGCCGCCGCGCCGCGCCCTCGATCATCGCGCCGCTCTCGCTGGAGGGTTCATCGAGGGCCACGGCTTGCTCCCTGATGTGTGCTTGCCGCGGTGCCTGCGGCTGTCACCGTCGCGCCGGTCGTGATGGATGTTCCTGTTGGCGCGGTGCCGTCCGCGCGCCTGTCCGCAGGCTTTGTGCTGCCTGCGGGCGCAGACGGCGGAGGGCCCGCAGGTGTGTTGGCTGGCGTGTTTGCCGGCGTTGGCTCGGGCAGGCCACCGGCCTTGCGTAGAGCCTGTGCGAGGGCCTTCAGGGCATCGCGCGTCTTGTCGGGCAGCACCTTGGCGCGGCGCGCTTCGCTATCGTCCGGCTGAGTAATGCCGGCGGCAATTTCGGATTGCTTGATCGCGGCCAGCCGTTCGCGCTCGGCGATCTGCACGGGATGGGGCTCCAGGCCCGGGATCGTGGGGATGTTCATGTCGGTGTGGGCGACCGCCATGAAGTTGTGCCAGATGGGCGCCGCCTGATGGCCACCCGTGACCTGACCCATGGGGCGGTTGTCGTCGTTGCCGATCCACACGACGCCGACATACTTGCCGGTGAAGCCGACGAACCAAGCGTCCTTGGGGCCCGTACTGGTGCCCGTCTTGCCGGCGACGCGCGTGAAGTCGAGTGCGGCCGCCTGGCCCGTGCCTTCCTCGACAACGCGGTACAACATCTGGTTCATCTGTTCGGCAACCTGGCGCGAGACGACCTGGGGCGCAGGCGGCTCGTCACGGTCGCGCGAGTAGAGCAGATCGCCCCGCGATGTGGTGATGTCGAGAATGCCGTAAGGCCTGGCAAGCTTGCCGCCGTTGGCGAACGTCGCGAGGCCGCCCGCGTGCTCGATCAGCGTTATGCCGCCGTCGCCGAGCGCCATGGAGCAGGTCTTCCTGACGCCCACGATGCCCAGCCGCTTGGTCATGTCGATGACCTTCTCGCGACCGACGGCAAACGACAGCTCGGCGGCAACCGTATTGAGCGAGCGCGCGAGCGCGTTCCACAACGGGATGCGTGCGCCCGAGCCATGACCGCCGCCGTAGTTCTGCGGATGCCAGTTGCCGCACGAGCGTGAGGCGTCGCGAACCGGAGTCTGCGGGCGGTAGCCGTTCTCGAGCGCGGTGGCGTAGACGTAGACCTTGAAGGACGAGCCCGGCTGGCGGCGCGCCTTGGTGGCGCGGTTGAACTGGCTGTCGCCGTAGTCGAGGCCGCCGACGATGGCGCGGACCGCGCCGTCGGTTTCCGTGACGACCATGGCGCCCGAACTGAAGCGCATCGCCCGGCCGTCCTTGGCGATCGCGCTGCGGAGCGCCTCGTCCGCCTTGCGCTGGAGCGACAGATCGACGGTGGTGCGCGCGGTGAGCACGTACTGGCCTTTGCCTTGCGCGAGGCGCTGCACTTCATCGAACGCCCAGTCGAGGAACCAATCGGGGCTGGTGGAATTGGTGTGGTCGATGGCGCGCGCGGGGTTCATGCGCGCGTTGTGCACTTGGCCGGAGGTGTAAAAGCCCGCCTCCACGAGGTTGTCGAGCACCTCGTTGGTGCGTGCGCGCGAAGCCGGCAGGTTGACGTGCGGGGCGTATTTCGTGGGCGCCTTGAACAATCCGGCGAGCAGGGCCGCTTCCGCCATGTTGATGTCGCGCACCGACTTGCCGAAGTAGTATTGGGATGCAGCCTCCACGCCGACCGCGCCGCCGCCCATGTAGGCGCGGTCGAAGTAGAGCTTCAGGATCTGCTGCTTGGTGAAACGGCTCTCCAGCAGGAACGAAAGAAACAGCTCCTTGATCTTGCGCTGGAAGGAGCGCTCGGACGACAAAAACAGGTTCTTGGCGAGCTGCTGGGTGAGGGTCGAGCCGCCCTGCACGACATCGTTGGCCTGGATGTTGGTGAGGAGCGCGCGGAGCGTGCCCGGCACGTCGATGCCGTAGTGCTCGAAGAAGCGGCGATCCTCAGTGGCGAGCGTCGCCTTGATGAGATAATCGGGAATCTCGTTGAGCGGCACGGCGTCGTTGTGCAGGATACCGCGCTTGCCCAGCTCGTTGCCGTTGGCGTCGAGGAACTTCACCGCGAATTGGCCGGTCTGGAACTTGCTTTCGTCGAACTCCAACAGCGCGGGCAGCGCGAGAGAATACATGACGATGAAGCCGCCGGTGGCGAGCGTCACGCCTTCGGAGAGCAATTCGTTGAACAGGCGGCGCCAGCCGGTCAACTGGAAGCGCGCAAAGAAACTGGAGCCCGCGTTCCAGCCGTCCTTGATGGCGGCCCAGGTATCGACGAGCACGGAGTTGATCTTGGAATCGATCCCGAGCCAGTCGATGATCCGGTCGCGTCCGCCTCGCTTGTGGAACCAGTCGTTCAAAGCGTCGATCTGCCTGTTGGCGCCGTCCGCCTTTGGGGCTCGCGGCCGTTTTGCCCGGTTGCGGCATGGCGGGTGAAGCCCCGTGCTGCCTCAAGCGAAGCGCCGTGGGCCGGTTCAGGTTTGCTTTTGCCCCAAACGCGCTGCCTTTGTCACGCGCGCCGTTCGGCGCTAGAAGGTTTTCCTAAGCGAATCTGAAGACGACCAAATTGTGATTATTTGAAGCCGCCGACAAGCCTTGCGGCGGGAAGGGCCGCTGAAATTGACCCGATCGCCACAGCCGTTCTGGAAAACGAAGACCCTGGATCAGATGACCCGCGAGGAGTGGGAATCACTCTGCGATGGCTGCGGGCGTTGCTGTCTGGTCAAGCTGGAGGATGAAGACGAAGGCGAGATCCATTTGACGCGCTTGTCATGCCGGCTTCTGCATGTGCGTTCGTGCCGCTGCTCGCGGTATCACGAGCGTTTTTCGCTGATGTCCGACTGCATCGAGATTACCCAGGAAAAGATTGCGCAGATCAGGTGGCTTCCGGTGTCGTGCGGGTATCGCCGCATTCAGGAAGGCCGCGATCTCGCCTGGTGGCATCCGCTGGTGTCGGGCGATCCGGAAACCGTGCATCAGGCGGGGATCTCCGTGCGCAGTTTCGCCATGAGCGAGGCGCGCGTGAAGGAGGAGAATTACGCCCGCTACATCATCGACGATTTCGAGCCCGCCTGAGAGTTGGGTGGGTCCTGGCGGATCAAGTTATCCCCGGTCAGCTGGGATGAGTTAGACTGAAGAGTTTTCAAGTAAAACCGAAACAACGCATTGTTATGCAAAACAAAAAAACAGAATATACCAGCAATTCTGCATTGACAGCGCAACGGTGATCAGGCATAGTTTGAGTATAGTTCGCAATGTGTTTGTAGCTCATCTTGAGCGGCGACCGGGAATTTCCTGAGTTTTTCAGGTCTCCACACAACGCCTGTGCAGACCAAGCGCCATGAGCCCACGGCACAGGCCGGGCGCGCTTTTTCAATCAACAACCCGCGAGACATGCACCATGGCGGAGCCTAAGGCCCCGTGGGGCGAGGTCGCGTTGGCATACGCCGACGCGTCCTCCTCCCTCGACGACATCGCCGCGCGGTTCGGGTTGACGCTGGCGCAACTCGCAGCCGCGGCCCGCAGGCGCAAGTGGCCGCCGCGTACGGCGCCAACGAGCAAGGCAAAGATAGCCAAGACCAAGGTTGCAGGGGGCCAAAGCCCGCGCGCGGCGACGAAAGCCCCGGCCAAGCGGGCCGTCAAGCGCGCCGCGGTGCGGCCCAAGGATCTCGTCGTGCGGATTTACAACACGATCGACAAGGAACTCACCAAGCTCGAGAAGCAGAAAGGCGCGTCCAGCCAGGACCGCGAGCGGGCCTCGCGCGCGCTTTCGCAAATGGTGAGCAGTCTGGAGAAAGCCGTGGATATGCAACGCGAAATCACCAAAGACAAGACCCCTACCGTCAATCGCCGTGACAAGGAGGCGCTGAAGCATGCGGAAGAGTTGCGCCTCGAGATTGCGGACCGCCTTGAGCGCCTCCATCGCAAGCGGGCAGCTGGAAAGTGATCTGGCGGAGCTGAGCGCTGCGGAGCTGGAGTTCCTTCGCTACGACTGGGAGCTGTGGGCGCGTGAGGAGCAACTTGCGCCTCTTTATGTTGCGCTTGGCGACTCGCGTTCCGCGAGCCGGCCGCCAAGCGCGGCGCCTTGCGGCGCAGGGGGGTCGCCAAGTGCGGTGCCTCTTTGTTTTGCGCTTGACGACACGCGTTCCGCGAGCCAGCCGCCAAGCGCGGTGGACGGCGGCCGGCGCGACGAAGGAGTGTCGCCGGACACATCCGGAAGAGTGCCTTCCGGCCGGCTCCGCGAAGCGGAGTCGGAAGGCGCAATAAATAGAACCTGGCGCGTCTGGATGATGCTTGGCGGGCGCGGGTCGGGAAAGACCCGTGCGGGGGCGGAGTGGGTGCGTTCGAAAGCGTGTGACCCGGTCAGCGGCGCTCGGGCGCGCATCGCGCTCGTGGGCAAGACCATCGGCGAGGTGCGCAGCGTGATGGTGGAAGGTGTCTCGGGGCTGCTCGCCATCCATCCCGCGCACGAGCGTCCCGTGCTCGAGATTTCCAAGAAGCAGCTCACCTGGCCGAGCGGGGCGATCGCGCAGATGTTTGCGGCCGACGAGGCGGAAGGCCTGCGCGGACCGCAATTCACGCACGCCTGGTGCGATGAGCTGGCGAAATGGTACCGCGGCGAGCGGGCATGGGACATGCTGCAGTTTGCGCTGCGGCTGGGCGACACGCCGCAAGCCGTGGTGACGACGACGCCGAAGCCTCTGCGCTTCTTGAAGAAGATCATGGAAGATCCCGCAACCGTGACGGTGAAGCTTGCCACCGCCGACAACGAGGACAGCCGCTGGAACTCGCCTACTTCTTCGACAGCATCGAGAGCGCGGGACAAATTCAGTTCAGGCACCGGGCGCGCGAAGCGGCGGTTCTGACGGTGCGCGAGGATGCCGTCGCGTGGTGCGCAGCCTTCACCGGCGCGATGCTGGCGCGCGCAGGCATGGCGGGGACGGGCTCGCTGCTTGCCCGCTCGTACCTCGATTGGGGCACACCCCTCAAGGACGGGTGCGTGGGCGCGGTTGCCATCTTGAGCCGTGGAAGCGATCCGCAAGCGGGTCACGTCGGATTCCTCGTCGGCCGCAATGAGCGCGCGCTTTTTCTGCTCGGCGGCAATCAGGACGATAGCGTGTCGGTTGCCGCGTTCGATGCGCAGCGGCTGCTGGGGTTGCGCTGGCCGAAAGACCCGGCGCCGGTCGAGGTGGCCGAGCCCGTGCAGGCTGTGGCTGCATCAGACGAGCATAGCGACGACGCAGAACCGGTGTTTGGGATCGCTCTGGCGCATGTGCTGAAGATGGAGGGTGGGTTTTCCAATGATCCATACGACCCTGGGGGGCCGACCAATCGCGGCATCACGCTGGAGGTCTTTGCGCGCCAACTGGGTGTCAGCCTCAACGCATCTTCGCGCGCGCGTCTTATTGATGAGCTGAAGCGGATTCCCGACAATACGGTGCGCGAAATTTACCGCACCCGATACTGGCAGCCGGGACAGTGCGCCAAACTTCCTCCGCCAGTGGCGCTTTTTCATTTTGATGCCTGCGTCAATCACGGAGTGACGGGGGCCGCCCGGTTGCTGCAACGCGCGGCCGGCAGCGTCGTGGACGGAAAGATCGGCCCCAAGACACTTGCGGCGGCAGGAGCCCAGCCACCTTTGGAGGTCGCGGCGACCTACGCGAGCCTGCGGCGCCAACGCTATCGCTCGCTTGCGCACTTCTGGCGGTTCGGTCGCGGCTGGCTGGCGCGCGTCGATGCCGGCGAAGAGCAGGCGGCGCGCCTTGCCACGTCCATGAAAGCATCGCCAGCGAACACATCCACGGCATCGCCTCCGGCTACTCCGGAAAGTGAGCCGCCAACAAAAGGAGCAACAGCAATGGATCCGATCACTTACCCCGATGACACGAACGAACAGCCGCCGATCAAGTGGTGGGGGCACTCAAAGACCATCTGGGGCGCGCTGATCACCGCCGCGGCAACGGTCGCCCCCGCGCTTGGACCGCTCATCGGCATCGATCTTTCCGGCGATGTCGTGCGTCAGGCCGGAGAGCAGACGATGGGCGCCATTCAGGCCGTTATGGCTTTGATCGGCACGCTGCTGACGATCTACGGGCGCCTGAAGGCGGACAGTCCCATTTCGCGCAAGAGCGTCAACCTCAAGCTTTGATGGCGATCGCAGCTGTTCATGCGGGGTTCAGCGGCAAGGAGCTTATCTGGAGGCATGAACCGCATCGTCAAATGGGTGGTTGGCCCAGGTATATGGGCCGGGGCCGCCGCCGCATCGCTATTCGCCGCTGTACTGTCTTCAGGGCCGTCGTACGCTGACGAGGGCTGCGTCCCCGATTGGGGCGCGGCTGGAACCATCGTACGCGAGCAGGGCTTGCGCACGGTCGAGCAAGTGGCGCGCGAGGGGCGCAATGGCGTTTCCGGCAAGATCGTCCAGGCCACGCTTTGCCAGACCGGCGCCCGCTACGTCTACCGCCTGGTGGTGCGCGATCCCTCAGGGCTGTTGAAAAACGTGGTCGTGGAGGCAAGCGCGGGCTCAGGGTCCGGCAAGTGACCCTGGAAATTTCCTTGGGAGTGCCCTTATAAGGGACGCCGAAACGTCAACAGCAATGGGCCATGAATCGTGCGCGCACTCGTCGTCGAGGATGACAAGGATCTGAACCGGCAGCTCGTGACCGCCATGGGCGACGCCGGTTTCGCCGTTGATACGGCGTTCGATGGCGAGGAAGGATACTTCCTGGGCGATACCGAACCCTATGACGTCGTCATCCTCGATATCGGCCTGCCGAAGATGGACGGCATTTCCATCCTGGAGCAATGGCGGCGCTCGGACCGCAACATGCCGGTCATCATCCTCACGGCGCGCGACCGCTGGAGCGACAAGGTCACCGGCATGGATGCCGGCGCGGACGACTATCTCGCCAAACCGTTTCACATGGAGGAGTTGCTGGCCCGCGTTCGCGCCCAGGTGCGCCGTGCCTCCGGCCACGCGAAATCCGAGATCGAATGCGGGCCGCTGCGGCTCGACACCAAGTCCGCGCGTGTCACCTTCGATGGCCAGCAGGTGAAGCTGACGTCACATGAATTCCGGCTGCTTGCCTATCTCATGCACCACAACGGCCGCGTCGTGTCGCGCACGGAACTGGTCGAGCATCTCTACGACCAGGACTTCGATCGTGACAGCAACACCATCGAGGTGTTCATCGGCCGGCTGCGCAAAAAGATCCCCGGCGATATCATTCAAACCGTTCGGGGGCTGGGCTACCGGCTGAGCCAGGATGGCGATGAGGCGTAACTCGCTCGCCTTCCGGCTTTTCGCGACGTCGATCGCCTGGACGTTGCTGGTGCTGCCGTTGGCGGGGTACCTCATTTATCATCTCTATCGCAACGACGTGCAGACGTCGTTCGATATCCAGCTCAAAAAGCTGCTGACAGTGCTCACGCTCGACAGCATGAACACGTTCGGTGACGAGCCGGTTCGTCCCAACAATCAATACGAGCCGCTGTTCGAGGTGACGCACTCGGGCTGGTACTGGCAGATCCAGCCTATCGACGGAGCCCCAGGCCGCCGTCTCGTGTCGCCGTCGCTTGCCAGCGAAACGCTGCCGTCTCCCTACCAGAAGAAATTCCCGACTGACGATACGGGCACGCGCTGGTCGAACGTGCCTGGTCCCGGCGGACAGTCGATCCGCACGCTGGAAGTGATCGATTCGCCGGGTCATGATCCCGACAAGACGAAGTACTCGATTATCGTCGCAGGTCCGCTCGACTGGCTCGACACGACGGTCGCCAAATTCCGCAACCGCCTGACGACGGCTTTGGCTCTGGTTGGTCTTGGCCTACTCGGGGTCACGTTCGTGCAGGTGCGCTTTGGTCTTTTGCCGCTGCGGCGGATAGAGAAGGGACTGGCACTCATTCGATCGGGCGATGCGCGCAAGCTCGCAGGCCGGTTGCCTGCCGAAATCGAGCCGTTGCAAAGCGAGCTCAATGCGCTGATCCAGTCCAACATGGATGTGGTGGAGCGCGCCCGCACTCAGGTGGGAAATCTGGCGCACGCCTTGAAGACGCCGCTCGCCGTGATCACCAACGAGGCGCGCGAGGACAAAAGCGCCTTCGCATCGAAAGTTGCCGAGCAGGCGGCGCTCATGCGCGAGCAGGTCTCGCATTATCTCGATCGCGCGCGAATGGCGGCGAGCGCAGGAACGCTGGGACGCGTAACGCGCGTCGAGCCGATCGCCGAGCCCCTCGTGCGTGCGCTCGAACGCATCCATCGCGACAAGGGGATCACGATCTCCATGACTGTCGCGGACGGCGCGAAATTCCAAGGCGAGAAGCATGACCTTGAGGAAATGCTCGGCAATCTGCTCGACAATGCCTGCAAGTGGTGCCGCAAGCGCGTGTACCTGACGGTGACCATTATTCCTGCAAGCCAGGGGGCGCAGTCCACGAAGAGGCTGGCGATCCGGGTCGAGGACGATGGATCCGGCGTCACGCCCCAAGAGCGCGCAAAGATTGGCAAACGCGGCCTGCGGCTCGACGAGACGAAGCCGGGTACGGGGCTTGGTCTATCGATCGTCGGCGATCTTGCAACATCCTACCGCGGTGGAATGCGGCTCGATGCGTCGCCTCATGGCGGCCTGCTCGTCATGCTGGACCTTCCGGCCGCCTGACGGCTTGATTTTCAACCAGTTTCCACTGTCCGCGTGGTGCGCACAGGCGACACAAACGCCCTTTCCCCACAAACGCCCGAATCGCAAGGTGATTCCGCCTTGCCGCGTGCACAATCTGCGGCTAGCTGGGTCAGGGGATCATGCAAGGGGCCGGGCACGAAAGCCGGGCTCTCGTCAGCAGGGATTATCACGAGGTAGGTCATGCGCATGTCGCGCTTTGCATTGGTTGCCGCGCTGGCTGCGGCGGTCGCGGGTTGCGGCCCCAACGGACCCAACAAATCCGATACGGGTCTTGTGCTTGGTGGCGTGGCCGGCGGCATCGTCGGCAACCAGATCGGCAAGGGCCGTGGCAACGTGCTGGCGACGGTAGCTGGCGCCGTGGTCGGTGGCATCATCGGAAGCGAAATCGGCCGCAGCATGGATCAGCGCGATCGCGAACTGGCGCAGGAAGCCGAATATGAAGCGCTCGAGCGCGGCAACTCCGGCGTTCCGCGCAAGTGGAAAAATCCCGACAATGGCCGTTATGGAGAGGTCGTGCCCAGCAAGCCTTACAAGCGGGGCGAAGAGGACTGCCGCGATTACACCCATACCGTTTACATCAGCGGCCGTCCGCAGCAGATGCGGGGCACTGCATGCCGCAATCCTGACGGCACGTGGCAGAACGTCGGCTAATACTGTCGGCTAATACTTTAGCCGGAGGGCGCCCGGAGCACCCTCGCGGCGCTTGCGAGTGTGATAAAAATCCGCGACAGAAGAGCCTTCTTGGGGCCGCATCCCTTGCACTTCGGGGGGCTGGTGCCTATTGGCATCATCCGAGCCGATTGGGATTGCGCGGATGATTTTCTGGATACTGGTGGCCGCACTTGTCTCGCTGGTGACTTTCTGGGTCACGCGGCCTCTCATGCGTGCCGCCCCTCCTGCGACGCCCGCGAGCGCAGCCGACATCGCCGTCTATAAAGACCAGCTCGCCGAGATCGATGCGGACGTTGCGCGCGGCCAGCTCAGCCCCGTTGAGGCAGATGCCGCCAGGGCGGAGGTTGCGCGAAGGCTGATCCGATTGCCGGACGGCGATGCGCCGGTGCGGGATAAGCCGGCGCAGACCGGACACCGCGCCTTTGTGGCGGCAACTTTGGCTGTGCCGTTTCTCTCTCTCGCTCTCTATCTTGCATATGGCAATCCGGGGTTGCGGGATGCGCCCTTGGCTGAGCGCCTCGCGGCAGCTCCCGAAAAGGCGACGCCGTCCGATCTCATTGCCAAAGTGGAAGCGCGTCTGCGCGAGGTCCCGGGCGATGGAAGAGGTTGGGATGTCATCGCCCCGGTCTATGCCTCGCAAGGGCGCTTTGATGATGCGATTGAGGCCTATTCGAACGCCATTCGTATCCTGGGCGAGACGCCACGGCGGCTGGAGGGATTGGCGGTTGCAGACATTCGCGGCGCGAACGGCGTTGTCTCGAAACGGGCGCGTGCCGCACTCGAACGCGCCAAGGTACTCGCGCCCGATCGTTTGGAACCACAGCTTTGGCTTACCCTTGCAAAGGAGCAGGACGGCGACTTGACGGGCGCCATTGCCGACTACAAGGCGTTGCTTGCCAAGGCTGAGCAGGATGTGCCCTGGCGCGAGCCGGTGACCGCGCGGCTTGCGCAATTGGAAGCGCAGGCCGCGGGCAAATCCGATGCTGGTGGAACATCGCCGCCACCTGCGTCCGGTGCTGGAAGCCCGCCAGGAAATGCGCAAGGAAATGCGCAAGGCTCGATTGCCTCACTCCCGGCGGAGCAGCGCGCCATGATCGATCAAATGGTGGCGGGATTGGCCGACAGGCTTAAGACGAACGGCGACGACCTGGAAGGGTGGCTGAAGCTGATACGTGCCCTCAAGGTGCTCAAGCGGGATGCGGAGGCCACGACGGCTCTTTCCGACGCACGCAAGCAGTTTGCCGGGAACGGCGAGGCCCTCGAAGCCATCGATGGTCTCGCCAAATCCTTGGGGATCGGCTCTTAGGCCTGCTCCCGCAAGTTTGACCGGGTCCGGGCGCCGGGCCGGTGTATGATCGATGCAGCATCGCGCCGGGAGGCTGGCCTCCGGTACCCGGACGCGAAGGAAGAGGTGAAGGCATGACACGCAAACAGCGGCGAGGCATCATTATCGGGTCTGGCGTCGCCATTCTGAGCGCTGCCGCGATCCTCGTCATGTTTGCGCTGAAGGATTCTGTCGTCTTCTTTCATACGCCGAGCGATCTGGCGGAAAATCATGTGAAGCCGGGTCAGCGTATCCGGCTGGGCGGCCTCGTGGGTGACGGCTCGGTAAAGCGCGGCGAGGGCACGCACGTCACGTTCACCGTGACGGATACCCTAAAAGACGTTCCGGTGACGTATTCGGGCGTGCTACCTGATCTTTTCCGCGAGGGCCAGGGCGTCGTCGCGGAAGGCGTTCTGGATGATAACGGCTTGTTCAAGGCCGACAGCGTGCTCGCCAAGCATGACGAGAATTACATGCCCAAGGAGGTCGCAGACTCCTTGAAGGCCAAGGGCGTCAAGCTGGGCGAGGGCGCCACCCACCCGTCCGCTCAGAATTAAGGGCCGGAGTTGAACCGAAAGATGCCGCGATGATCGTAGAGCTTGGACACTTCGCTCTGGTGCTGGCCCTGGTCGTAGCGGCCGTTCAGACGGTTCTGCCAGCCTGGGGCGCACGGCGCCGCGATGGACGGTTGATGAGTGTCGCGGAGCCGGCTGCCATGGCGCAGCTGCTCTTGCTCATTCTTGCTTTTGCCGCGCTGGCTCACGCCTACGTCGTCTCGGACTTCTCGGTTCAGAACGTCGCCGCAAACTCCCATTCGACAAAGCCGCTGATCTACAAGATCTCCGGCGTGTGGGGGAACCACGAAGGCTCGATGCTGTTGTGGGTGCTCATTCTCGCGCTGTTCGGCGCGGCGGTGGCAGCGTTCGGAAACAACCTTCCCGCCACGCTCAAAGCCAACGTGCTCGCGGTACAGGCTTCGATTGCGTTGGCGTTTCTGCTTTTCCTCGTGACGACCTCCGATCCTTTCATGCGTCTCGATCCGGCACCGGCGGACGGTAATGGGTTGAACCCCATCCTCCAAGATCCCGCGCTCGCGTTTCATCCGCCGTTTCTCTACACCGGTTACGTGGGGTTCTCGATCGCCTTCTCGTTCGCGATCGCGGCGTTGATCGAGGGACGCATCGATGCCGCCTGGGCGCGTTGGGTGCGCCCGTGGACGCTCGCGGCCTGGATGTTCCTGACCATCGGTATCGCGATGGGATCGTGGTGGGCCTACTATGAACTCGGCTGGGGCGGCTGGTGGTTCTGGGATCCGGTCGAGAACGCTTCGTTCATGCCCTGGCTCGCAGGCACCGCACTCTTGCACTCGGCCCTCGTGATGGAGAAGCGTGAAGGCCTGAAGGTCTGGACCGTGCTTCTTGCCATCCTCACTTTCTCGCTGTCGCTGATGGGCACCTTCATCGTGCGCTCGGGCGTCTTGACGTCGGTGCACGCGTTCGCCGTCGATCCCGCCCGCGGCGTCTTCATTCTGGGCATTCTGATGCTGTTCACCGGTGGCGGCTTGGCGATGTTCGCGCTGCGCGCCAAGGAGTTGCGCCAGGGCGGCATGTTCGCCCCCATCAGCCGTGAGGGCAGCCTTGTTTTGAATAACGTGCTGCTGGTGACGGCGACCGCGACGGTCTTCGTGGGAACGCTCTACCCGCTCGCGCTCGAAGGTGTTACGGGGGACAAAATTTCTGTCGGTGCGCCGTACTTCAACATGACCTTCGTGCCGTTGATGGTGCCGCTGCTGCTGACGTTGCCGCTGGGTCCGGTCCTGCCGTGGAAGCGCGGCGATCTTTTTGCGGCCATGCAGCGGCTCTGGTTTGCGGCCCTTCTTGCCGTGCTCGGGGGGATCGCGGCGTTCGCGCTCTCGGGTGCCAAAGCCTCGCTTGCGCCTATCGGCATCGCCATCGGCGTGTGGGTGATTGCGGGCGCCATCGGCGAGTGGCTGCTGCGGATCAAGGTCTTTGAAGCGGGCCGCGAGGAGATCGTGCGGCGTGCGCGCAATCTGCCCCGCTCCGCCTATGGCACGCTGCTGGCTCATTTCGGCGTCGGGCTGATGGTCGTGGGTGTCGTGGCGACGACGGCTTACCGCGAGGAGCATGTCCTTGTGATGAAGCCGGGCGACAAGGTCGAGGCGGCTGGGTATGTCGTGTCGTTCAAGGAGTCTTCCAGCGGACGTGGCCCCAACTATCGCGAGGAGCTGGCTACCTTCACGGTGACCCGAGATGGCGCTCCGGTTACAGAGCTTGTGCCTTCCAAGCGTATCTACGACATGCCCCCGCAGCCGACGACCGAGGCGGGCATCCACAATTCCTGGCGTGGGGACCTCTATATTGTGATCGGCGATCAGCAACTCGAGGGCGGCGGCTATGCTGTGCGCGTCTATTTCAATCCATTGGTGCGCTTTATCTGGATCGGCGCGCTGATCATGTTCCTCGGTGGTGCCGCATCGCTGTCGGACCGGCGATTGCGCATCGGCGCGCCGGTGAGACGCGCCAAGAAGGGAGCCGTCGCCGCATGAGCATGACCGAATGGAGATGGCGCGAGGCGCTGTTTGCGTTGGTGGCTGCTGCGGGCATCGGACTAGCCGGGGTTGTACCCGCCGGCGCCGTGCAGCCTGACGAGATCCTGGCTGACCCGGCACTCGAGGCGCGCGCGCGTGGCATTTCGGCGGAGCTGCGGTGCCTCGTCTGTCAAAACCAGTCCATCGATGACAGCAACGCGCCCCTGGCGCGCGATCTGCGCCTTCTGGTGCGCGAGCGCCTGAAAGCGAACGATACCGATGAGCAGGTGCGCGACTACATCGTCGAACGCTACGGCGATTTCGTTCTGCTGAAGCCGCCGATGAATGCCGAAACGCTGCTGTTGTGGCTCACGCCCGTTCTTGTGCTGCTGGGCGCGATCTGGCTGGTGCGCCGCTCTGCTTTGGGGCGCGTGCCGGGCGGCGCCAAAGTGGAAACGGCGGACGCGCCGCTCAGTGCGCAAGAGCGCGCCAGACTCGAGAAGCTCTTGAAGAGCGACGAAGCCTAGAACCGGCAAGCCGGTACTCCATTTTTCCGCTAAGCGCTCAAGGCCCATCCGCACGGATCATAGATGGCGCGGACGCGAAGTCGCCGACGGCCCTGCGAAACCGTTCGACCGGAACGGCCGTGTTGGCAATCGCCTCAGACGCTGGTTTTGTGCCCGCCTGGGTGACGGAACTGGGATTGGCCGCGGGCGGCGAGATGACGTAAGTGCCTACGTTGATGCCCACGACCTCGGGGCCCGATGGGCCGTCGTACAGTAGGGGTCCGCCTGACGAGCCCACCCCTGTATCGCAGGTGTGAAACAGGATGGCGCGCGGGTTGGCGAAATCGGCAGCGATAGTCTTTTCGCCAGCCTGCGGAAATGTGCGGGCCATTGTACAGGGCGCGCTGACGAGAAGGCGTGTGGCTGAGACATCCCGGTGCATGCCGACCTCATAGATCTCGTTGCGGGTGGCACGGTCCTCGATCTCCTCGCGCGTGAGGCTGCTCAAGGGCAGCCCTCCGGCCGTGCAGACCGGGCTGGAAAGCCGAGCGATGGCCCAATCGCGTTCCGCCGCGATAGGCGGGTGGGTGTGCAGCGCGCGGGTCCCGGCGCGGATGGTGCGGCTAAAACCGGCACGCGCAGAGCCTGCCAGCGACGACGAGCGTTGGCGCAGGGAAGCGCCGCCGATGTTGAACGTCACCTCGGAAAGGTCAGGCCCGGCCTGCTCCGCCGTCCCGTGCAGGCAATGACTGGCCGTGGCGATCGTGTCCGGGGCGACGCAGAAGGCCGTGCAAAAGTTCGACTTTCCCACCGAGAGGACGCCAATCTTGCTGCCCAACGCTTCGAGCTTCGGGGCGGGCAGATCCGTCCGGTCGTCGTTCCCGAAAACGGCGACCGGACGGATCTCAGACCAAGTTGAAGGGACAGTCCTTGCAGGACCCGCTGGGCCTGCCGCGGCCGCGCCGGTGAGGAGGCAGAATGTGCCCCAAATCAAGAGGCTAGGAAGGGCCGCATACCACAATGGGGCGGCAATGTCCGGCTTTGAGATGGCAGGGCGCTGTGGCTTCACCGGTTCGGCCTTTCCGCCGGTCCGGGAAGGACCTCCCCCGGGGCCGACATTACCAACTGTTAAGGCGCCCGAAATGCTGCGGTAATCCAAGCTCCAGTTAACTCCGCGTTTCAAGGCAGGGATTGCCTTTTCAAGAAGAGCAGGAGGTTCTTGGATGCTCGACACTTCACGTATTGCGGCCTCGGATGACACACAGGGAGCAAAAGGCGGGCCAGTGAGGCTGCGCCGCGCACCCCTCGCCGTCTCGGCAGTGGCGGGGTTGGCGGCAGCCGGCATGTTCTGGAGCGGTGCTGAGGTTCCGCTTGCCCATGCCGAAGCCAATGCGGCCGCCACGATCGACACGCCCTACGGCCGCGCGCCGCTGTCGTTTGCCGATCTGGTCGAAAAGGTGAAGCCATCCGTCGTCTCGATATCGGTCGTCAATGACGCGGGCGCGGGCAAGCTTGCCGAGCGCGGCAAGGGGTTGACCATTCCCGAGCTGCCTGAGGACCATCCCCTGCACGACTTCTTCAAGAACCTGCCCAAGGAGTTCGGCCAGGGCGAAGGCGGCGGCCGCCAGCGTCCCGTGCAGGCGCAGGGCTCGGGTTTTGTCGTGACTGAAGACGGCTACGTGATCACGAACAACCACGTCATCGATGGCGCCTCGAAGATCCAGGTCCAGTTCGACATCGGCGAGAAGTATGACGCCAAGCTCGTCGGCACCGATCAGCGCACGGACATCGCGTTGCTGAAGATCGAGAACGCCAAGACGGCGTTTCCCGCTGTGAAGCTTTCGAAGAAGGATCCGCGCGTAGGCGATTGGGCGCTCGCCGTCGGCAATCCTTTCGGGCTCGGTGGCACGGTGACGGCGGGTATCGTGTCTGCACTGGCGCGCGATATCGGCTCGGGTCCGTACGATTATCTTCAGATCGACGCGGCGGTGAACCGGGGCAACTCGGGTGGCCCGACCTTCAACCTCGATGGCGAGGTCATCGGCGTCAATACGGCCATCTACAGCCCGTCGGGCGGAAACGTCGGCATCGCGTTTGCTGTCCCAGCCAAGACCGTCAACGAAGTTTTCGAGCAGTTGAAGAAGGGCGGCAGCGTGAGCCGCGGCTGGCTGGGTGTGAAAATCCAGAACGTCGATGACGATACAGCGGCGAGCCTTGGCCTGACGGAAGCGCGCGGCGCTCTTGTCAGTGAGGTAACGAACGGCGGTCCCGCGGCAGCGGCCGGCATCAAGACACAGGATGCAATCTTGCAGGTCAATGCCGACAAGATCGCGGACAGCCGGGACTTGGCACGCAAGATTGCCGAGCTGTCTCCCGACACGACCGTCGATGTCAAAGTCTGGCGCGGCAACGAGGAGAAGGTGATCAAGGTCAAGCTGGGTCTCTTCCCGAATACCGCAGATCCAATGAAGCCCGTGGAAGAGCAAAAGCCCGCGCAATCGACGCTCGATCTCAGCCAGCTCGGCCTCACATTGATGCCGGCGCGCTCGGGCGACGGGCAGGGCGTCGTCATCGCCGAAGTCGATCCGTCGTCCGACGCAGCCGAGAAAGGCCTCAAGCCTGGTGACATCATTCTTGAGGTTTCCGGTGATACGGTTACCGATCCCAACGATGTCGTCGCGGGCGTCAAAAAAGCCCAGGAGCTGAAGCGCTCCGCCATCCTGCTGCACATCAAGACCGGCGACCAGAAGCGGCTCGTGGCTGTGCAACTGAAGGACAAGAAGGGTTAATCAAGGAACCCGAGCGTTTGACGTCATCCGGGGCGGCCGGCTCAGTTCCTGCGAAAAAGTGTTCTCGCAGAAATTGGCCGGCCGCCTCGACGTTTGGAAAACGGACGATTACATTGCGGCAGTAACTCAAATGACCAGACAAGGCAGCAACGGCAACATGCGCGTTCTTGTGATCGAAGACGACCGTGAGACGGCGCAGTTTCTGCAAAAGTCGCTCAAGGAAAATGGCCACACGGCCGATCTGGCGGGGGATGGCGAAAGCGGGCTTTCACTGGCCGAGGAAGGCAGCTACGACGTGCTGATCGTCGACCGGATGCTGCCGCGCCTCGATGGATTGTCGATCATCAAGACGCTGCGCACCAAGGGGAACCACACCCCGGCGTTGATCCTGTCGGCGCTCGGCGAGGTTGATGATCGCGTCAAGGGCTTGCGCGCGGGCGGCGACGACTATCTGACGAAGCCCTACGCCTACTCGGAACTTCTGGCGCGTGTCGAGGCTCTCGGCCGGCGCTCGGTGCCCGAGGAACAGCAGACGCGCTACGTGGTGGGGGATCTGGTGCTCGACCGGCTGTCCCACCGCGTCATGCGTGGCGGGGAGCAGATCCTGTTGCAGCCGCGCGAATATCGCTTGCTGGAATATCTGATGCAGCATGCCGGCCAGGTCGTGACCCGGACCATGCTGCTGGAGCATGTGTGGGATTATCATTTCGACCCGCAGACCAACGTCATCGACGTGCACATCTCCCGCCTGAGGGCGAAGATCGACAAGAGCTTCGACAAGCCCTTGCTGCACACCGTGCGCGGGGCAGGGTATACGATCCGTGACGGACCTCTTTGAACGCCTCGCCAAGGTCTTCAGAGCCAGCGTATTCCGTCTGGTCGCGACGGCCGTGGCGGGCTTCGTTCTCGTCGCCGCCGCGCTTGCCGGGCTGTTGTTCTGGCAATCCAACAACGTGCTCACCGAGCAGGTGCTGGTTGGCGTGCGGGCGGAAGCGGAAATCCTGAAACGGGAAGCGGCCAAGGGCGAAGAGGCGCTGCTCGCGGCCGTGGCGGCGGTCTCGCATCCGGAGGGTCCGGGCCTGTATTTCCTCGCGGACGACGAGGGCAATAAACTTGCAGGCAACCTCAACCGGCTACCGCCCGAGTTTGCCGACAGTCCCCAGGGGGGCGTTTTCCTCTATGCGCGCGACAACGATGAAAACCCCTCCGGCCGGCTTGCCGTTGCCATTCCCGTCGAGGTGGGCGCCGGGATGCGGCTGTTCGTCGGTCGCGATATCGAAGACCAAAGGCGCTATGCCGATAGCGTGCGCCATGTCTTTCTCATCGGATTTGGCGCACTATCGGTTCTAGGTCTTCTTGGCGGGCTCGCGGTCAGCCGCTTCATTCTCGACCGTATGGATGAAATCAGCCATACGGCGCGCTCCATCATGGAAGGCGATCTCGCACGGCGCATCCCGGTGCAGGGAACGGGCGGAGAACTCGATCGCTTGTCCCAGAACCTGAATGAGATGCTCGATCGGATCGAGGGCCTGATGCGCAGCCTGCGCGAGGTCTCCGACAATATTGCGCACGATCTCAAGACGCCTCTCAACCGATTGCGCAACGCAGCCGAAGCCGCGCTCATGGACGGGAGGGGCGAGGCGGCCTACCGCGAGGGGCTGGAGAAGACGATCGAAAAGGCAGATGAGCTCCTCAAGACCTTCAATGCTCTGCTGCTCATTGCGCGCCTGGAAGCAGCTCCCCTGCAGGACAGCCTGGAGGAGTTCGATCTGTCCCGGCTCGTGGAGGACGTCGCCGATCTCTATATTCCGGCCGCCGAGGAAAGCGGTTTCGTATTGAGTGTCGACGTCGCGGGCGGGCCGGTCATTCGTGCCAACCGCCAGTTGATCGGCCAGGCCGTCGCCAACCTCATCGATAACGCAATCAAGTATTCGCGCATGTCGGGGCCGGGGAGTGCGATCACGGTGCGGGCCGGGCCGTTGCCGAAGGGCGGCGCGACGATCTGCGTCAGCGACCGGGGGCCCGGCATCCCGGCCAAGGATCGCGAACGCGTGTTGCGCCGCTTCGTCCGGTTGGAGGAGAGCCGCACGCAGCCTGGCACGGGGCTGGGGCTATCGCTTGTTGCAGCCGTCGCGCGCCTGCACGGCGGAGAATTGTCTTTGGAGGACAACGAGCCCGGACTGCGTGCCGTTCTTCGCTTGCCTGAACGTGTCGTTATCGGCCAAGAACAATGCTCGAGCGGCGATGGCGCGATGGCGTGAGACGGACTTGGGAATGGGGCACGAGCGACAGGCACTTTGGCAGCGCATCACAAAGACACCTTTCGCGCCCGAAGGGGGGCGCGGGACCCTGCGGTTTGCAGAATTCAAGGCCGAGATGCAGTCGGCCGGCCGCACAGCTCTGGTCGAACGGCTGCGGCAGCCTCACGTGCGAGGGCTCATTGCCGGGATCTTTGAAAGCTCCCCTTATCTCAGCGCTCTGATCACGCAAGCCCCGGCCCGCTTCGAGCGTCTGCTCGGCGCCGTTCCTGAGGCCGAGTGCGACCGCCTGCGTGATGCCCTTGAAGCCGATATGGCGCAGGCCAAGGACAATGCCGCCGCCAAGAAGATCTTGCGTACGTACAAGAACGAGATCGCGTTGCTGACGGCGCTTGCCGATCTGGGTGACGTCTGGCCCGTGATGACGGTAACGGACGTGCTGTCGCGCGCGGCCGACGCGACCGTGGCACTCGCCGTGCGCTACCTGTTTGCGCGCGCCAACGAGACCGGGAAATGGCGTTCGCCCGATCCTGACCGCGCTGAAGCGCAGTCGGGCTATTTCGTGCTCGCCATGGGCAAGCAGGGGGCATTCGAGCTCAACTATTCCAGTGATATCGATCTCATCGTTTTCTTCGACCGCGAGCGATCGAGGCTTGTCGGCGATGGCGATCTGCAGTCCTTCTTCGTGCGCATGACGCGCGACCTCGTTTCGCTGATGGAGGAGCGCACGCCGGATGGCTACGTGTTCCGGACCGACTTGCGCCTGCGCCCCGATGCGGGCGCAACGCAGGTTGCGTTGTCCACGGCTGCCGCGCACGGCTACTACGAGACCGTGGGCCAGAATTGGGAACGCGCAGCCATGATCAAGGCCCGCGTGTGCGCGGGCGACATCGAGGCCGGCCAGCTTTTCCTCGACGAACTTACGCCCTTCATCTGGCGCAAGTACCTGGACTACGCGGCAATCGCGGACGTGCACGCCATGAAGCGCCAGATCCATGCGCACAAGGGCATTGGGGAGATCTCCATCCTTGGCCAGAACGTCAAATTGGGTCGCGGCGGAATCCGCGAGATCGAGTTTTTCGTCCAGACACAGCAGCTCATTGCGGGCGGGCGCCAGCCGGATCTGCGCGTTCGCGATACCTTGGGGGCCTTGCAGGCGCTGTTGGAGCGGGGTTGGGTGCAGGCGGATGTCGCCGCCGACATGGAGAAGTCCTACATCTATCTTCGCCGCCTGGAGCATCGCCTGCAGATGGTGGCCGACGAGCAGACGCAGGATATGCCCTCCACCCAAGAGGGTCTGGAACAGATCGCCCGGTTCAGCGGACATGGTGACGTCGCCGCGTTCTCAGCCGAGCTCAGAGACGTGCTCGAAACGGTCGAGCGCCATTATGCCGGTTTGTTTGAAGACGCGCCTGAACTGACGAGCGCCGGCTCCAACATGGTGTTTGCGGGCGCAACCGACGATCCCAAGACGGTCGAGGAGTTAAAGAAGATCGGCTACTCGCAGCCCGATCAGGTGCTGGCCATCGTGCGAGGCTGGCATCACGGACGCACGCCGTCGGTGCGCTCGCCGCGCGCGAGAGAGCGGCTGACGGAGGTCCAGCCGCTGCTGATTGCAGCCCTTGCCGATACCGTCGAACCCGACGCGGCCATTGCGAGCTTCGACCGGTTCCTCGCGGAGCTTCCCTCGGGCGTGCAGCTCTTCTCGTTGCTGAAGGCAAATCCGTCGTTGCTGCGGCTCATCGCCGACATCATGGGCACAACGCCGCGTCTGTCGCGCATCCTCTCCAAGCGCCGGCGGCTGCTCGATGCCGTGCTCGATCCCCAGGCGCTCGCCTCGGCCACGGATGGAGCGGAGATCGACCGCATCCTGCAGGCCGAGTTCGCCGAGGCGCGCCGCATGGCCGAAGGCGACCCCATGCAGGATATTCTCGACCGCGCTCGCGTCATTGGCGGCGAGCAGGGCTTCCTCATCGGCGTGCGTATCCTGACGGGCAGCATTTCGGCGGACGAGGCGGGCGCGGCTTACGCGCTTGTTGCCGAACGCATGGTCGCGGCTCTTTTGGCTGAGGTCAGCCGGGAGCTGGAACGCGAGCACGGCACAGTGCCGGGCGGCTGTGCCGCCGTCATCGCCATGGGCAAGCTCGGCGGGCGCGAGATGACCGCGTCGTCCGACCTCGATCTCATTCTTGTCTACGATTATACGGAAGGCGCGCTGCAATCGGACGGCGCGCGGCCGCTCGCGCCAAGTCACTATTATTCGCGCTTGACCCAACGCCTGATCACCGCGCTGTCCGCGCCAACCGCTGAAGGCACGCTCTACGAAGTCGATATGCGGCTGCGGCCCTCGGGGCAGAAGGGGCCCGTTGCGACGAAGCTTTCAAGCTTCATCGACTATCAGTCCGCCGAGGCGTGGACGTGGGAGCACATGGCCATGACGCGTGCGCGTGCCATTGCAGGCGAGCCTGGTCTGGCGCGGCGCGTTGAAGCCGCGATCCTCGACGCGCTCCAGAAGCCCCGCGATAGGGCCAAGATCGCCGCCGATGTGCGCGATATGCGCCAGCGGATCGCCGCGGAGAAGGGCAGCGACAAGATCTGGGATCTCAAACAGGTGCGCGGCGGGCTGGTGGATCTGGAGTTTATCGCTCAGCACCTACAACTTGTGAGCGCGGCCTCCCACCCAGGGATCCTGGACCAGAACACCCTGATGGCGCTGGGCAAGCTGGAGCGCGCGGGGGCCTTAGCCCCAAGCGATGCGGCCGATCTGATTGCGTCGGGGCGACTGTTGCACGCTTTGACGCAGATTATCCGGCTCAGCCTGGATCACGCCTTTGACCCCCGGAATGCCCCGGCAGGCCTGAAGGCGCTGCTCGCCCGCTCGGCCGAAAAGCCCGATTTCGAGGCCGTCGAAATGGCGCTCAAATCCGCTTTGGGTAAGGTCAAAGCGGCCTTCGACCGCCTCGTGGTCTAACATCGCGACGGAAGTTGCCGCTTTTTGCGTTAAACCAGTCGCAATGTGAGAACGGCGCCGGGCCAGCGGAACGTTGCGGGCGGGTCGGCCATGCGGCACTCCAGGGTTGAAGAGGCATGCAGAGGGCGAGAGTGGCAGCAGTTCGCAGCGAGGGGGAGCAGACTTTGGCACTGGCTGCGGTGGCGGCCGGCGCCGACGAGGCTGGCTTGGTCAAGCGCATGGCGGATGGCGAGACGCGTGCGTTCGCTACCCTGCTGGAGCGCCATCTCGCGGGCATCACGGGAATCGCCCGGCGCATGCTGCGCGATGACGCGGAGGCCGAGGACGTGGCGCAGGAAGCCTTTTTGCGGCTGTGGCGTACAGGGGTCTCGCTGGAAATCGGCCCCGCAGGCGTCCGGCCGTGGCTGCGGCGCGTGGTGTCGAATCTCTGTATCGATCGGCTGCGTGGCGCTGGCCGCCAGACGGTTACGGACGAGGTTCCAGAGCAGGTTGAGGAGGCTGATCAGCTCGCCGGCCTGGAGCGCAGTGAATTAAGCGGGCGCGTTGACAAGGCGCTCAAGGCGTTGCCCGAGCGCCAGCGTTTGGCGCTGACGCTGTTCCACTTCGAAGGCATGAGCCAGAACGAGGTGGCGGCAGCGATGGGAATTTCGGATGAGGCCGTTGAGTCATTATTGGCGCGTGCGCGCCGCGCGCTCCGGGCCTCGTTGAAGGACGAGTGGACGGCTTTGAAGGACGACTGATCGGCATTGGTGATGCCGCCCTGGAACGGTGATGAAGATGATGAGCAGAACGAAGACAGGATTGGACTTGCTGCAGGATGTGCTCGATGCCTATGGCGGCGACCGGACACGCTGGCCGGCGCACGTTCGGCTCGAGCTGTCGCAATTGCTGAGTGTTTCTCCCCAGGCGCGCGAGCTGCTGGCCGGGGCGCAGGCGCTCGACAGGCTTCTGGATATGGCTCCTGCCGTTCCCAAGGAGAAGACCGACGCGCTGGCGCAACGCATACTGGCGCAGGCCGCCCGCTCGCCACGGGTCGCAACGAGCACCACGCCCATCCAGGCCATCCGGCCGGCCATGCCGCAATGGCGCCGCTTCAGTGCGGGCATGGCGGCGCTCGCGGCCTCCTTGATGATCGGTGTGCTGGCCGGGCAGAGTTCGGCCATTGCTCCCACCGTTGGAGAAATTGCCGATGCCGCCGGCCTGGGTGTGACAGCAGATACCCAGCAGTTTGCCCAGTTCGACGACACCGACACCACTGTCTACGAGGAAGCCCTATGAGCAATGAGACCCAGGTGGAGACGAACACACCCCCTCGGGGCACGCCGCGCTGGCTGTATGGCGCGTTGATTGTCTCGCTGGGGCTCAACCTGCTCGTGCTGGGTGGCGCGGCGAGCGCCTTCTGGAAGCATCGCCATGGTCATCATGAGCGGGAGCGGGGCTTGCTGGGGTTCGTGCGCGAGCTTCCAGTGGACCGGCAGACCGCGCTGCGTGAGTTCGTCAAAACCGAACGCGCCAAGCTCAAGCCGATGCGCGACGAGGTTCAAAGTGCTTGGAGCGAGAGCAACGAGGTGCTGGGGACGGAACCTTTCGACAAGGACAAGATGAAGGCGGCCTTGGGGCGCATGAACGATGCGGAGACCCGGATGCGCACGGCGATCTCGGACGCAATTGCGCAAACGGCGGCCCAACTCACAGCCCAGGAGCGCACGACTTTCAAGGCTTGGCGGGAGCGTGCGAAAGAACGCCGCTACAGAAAATGGCAACGCGAGTCGGAAGACGGCAGCCGATGACAAGCGCTGGCCACGCGGGTGTTCGATAGGAACCAGGAGCGCTTTTCAATCCTACAGGCCTACTCTTTTCTGATCGGGGTTCCGAGAGAGATGTCGCGAAGCGACAGGGACTTCGGCATGCGCCGCTGATTGCGCCAGCCCCCTCATCCGCCCCTCCGGGGCACTTTCTCCCGTCGGGAGAAGGAAGTGAGTCCATGAGATCGCAACCGGCTGTAGCGCATCCATTTCCATAGGATCGGAAAGCGGCCAAAAATCAGAAAACCTGCATATCCTGCTGCGCGGCGAAGAAGTCGCGTTGACTGGCGCGCGGGAAAACCGCGGTCGCCGACCAATTGTTCTCGCCGGAGTACTCGATCAGCCGTCCCTGCGAGAGTTGGACGAGTGTGCGCGCAAGAACCATATTGAAGCTCTCGTCGCCCGCGGTCGATTTCCGCCCTGCGCCGGTCGTGCCGAGGGTCATGAAGACTTCATCTGCGGTTGCGTTGCAGCGCACGGTCGTGCCGGAGCCGGGTGCGGCATTCTCGATGGCTTCTGACATCAGATTGATGAGGATCTGGCGCAGCGTCTGCGCCTCGCCCATGACCTCCAGCGCGCCGGTGCCCTCGATCGCAAGATCGAGATTGAGCATCTGCATTTCGGCCTGGTGGAAGGCCAGCATGTCGTCGATCGCCGTGCGCACACCTGCCGTGCTCTCGCGGCCGCGTGCGGCGGGGCGGGTGAGCAGGTTGGTGATGGCCAACGCGTCCTCTGCCGATTTGAGCAGAATGCGGCCGCTCGAATGAATGGAGCGTGCGTAGTCGTGATACTGGGGCGCACCCAGGGGGCCGAAGACTTCCGCGTTCATGAGCTCCGAAAAGCCGATGACGGCATTGAGCGGCGTGCGCAGCTCATGACTCATGCGGTGGGTCAGGCGGCGCCACTGGGCCGCGTCCGCCGGGGCCACGATCCGGCTTTCCGCCGCCTG
This sequence comes from uncultured Hyphomicrobium sp., assembly GCA_964587445.1. GTDB lineage: Bacteria > Pseudomonadota > Alphaproteobacteria > Rhizobiales > Hyphomicrobiaceae > Hyphomicrobium_B. Next base: position 75,210 of record CAZPLQ010000009.1, on the reverse strand, counting down.
CAACTCCGTCAGCATCGCCGGAGACTGCCGCACGCGTTGGGCATTCGCGTGCGGCGCAGACGGGCTTGAGGGAGACGTCATTGCCGGCTTGACATTTTGACTTTGGTTCAACTGGGCAGGAAGACTTCGGCTTCCCGCGAAGAACGCAAGGGCCGCGCCGACGGCCAATAGCGGAGTGGCAAGGACCTGCGGGTCCATGTGCGGCGCGACAAGTCCAGCACAGGTGAGGAGGGCGGCGCAGAGGACGGCCAAACCGCGCCAGAGTTCGCCTTTGCCGATGAATATCAATGCGTTGGTCAAGCATTTCTGGCTTCCGGCCAGCGATGCTGCCGAGACATGGCTCTCCCGTTGAGTGGCGGACGTGGTCCCGGCCATCCTCAAAGCCCCTTTTTAAGAATATGTGCTGTCTGCGCCCCCGCGCGGGCGCATGCGCCCTGATTCGTGAGAATCACATTGGCCGATTTGGCCGCGCCATGTCGAGGGAGTTTAAATAGCCAAAAATGATTCTGTTCGAATTGTGACGTGTTAATGTACTTGCTGTCGCAACGATTTACGGCTCCAGCATGCGCAGCACGATCTCGCTCACGTCGCGCGAAATCGGCTCGGCGGAGGCGACCGATTTGAGCGCGTCCTCAGCCAGCGCGCGACGCCCGGGTTCCAGCGCCTTGGTGCTGCGGAACGAGGCCAGCAGGCGCGCGGCGACCTGCGGGTTGACGGCGTCGATCTCCAGCACCTTGGCCGCGACGAAGCGATAGCCTTCGCCGTCGGGCCGGTTGAACTGAAGCGGATTGCCCATGGCGAAGGTGCCGATGAGCGCGCGCACCTTGTTGGGTGTTGTCAGCTTGAAGAGCGGATGGCCGCCAAGAGCGCGCACGTCATCGAGCGCGCGCGGCAACGAGGATTGTGCCTGGGCAGCAAACCATGTGTCGATGACAAGATGATCGTGCTGCCAACGGTCGTAGAAGTGCGCCAGCGCACGCGCGCGCGCGTCGATGTCATGATGGGAAAGCAGGTTCAGCGCATGCGCCGCGTCCGTCATGTTGGTCGCGGAGAAGTAGTGTGCCTCGAGCCGCTCCAGGTCCTCCGGAGCACCATGCGCGGTCAAAAGCGTGAGTGCGGCATTGCGCAAGGCGCGCTGACCGGCGCTTTTGGCGTCCGGCGAGAACGCACCGGCGGAACCAGCCTGAGCGTAAGCCTGCAACAAGACATCTCGTAAAGCACCCGATGCGAACCGCGCGAATGCGCGGTGGGATACGTCGATGGCGGCGGGATCCACGTTGGTGCGTTTCTCGCGTGCGATGTCGGATTGCGTCGGCAGCTTCAATAACTCAGCCTTGTAGGCATCCTCGAGCCTCGTGTCCGCCAATGCGGCAGCGAGCGCCTTGGCATAGGCCGTAGCTGCGGCTTCGATACTCTCCGGCTTGTCGAGACCAGACAGGATGGCGCGCGTCGCCAAGGCGTTTGCGGCCTGCCAGCGGTTGAAGAGGTCGCTATCGTGCGTCATGAGGAACGCAAGCTCGCTATCCGACATCTCGATGGTGAGATTGACGGGAGCGGAGAAGCCACGCAGCAGCGAGGGCACGGGCCGCGCGGGAATATTGCTGAAGTGGAACGTCTGCGCGCGCTCGGTGACAGCGATGACACCGTTCTCGACCGGCGTTCCGTCCGTCAACTGAAGCGGCAGATCGTGCCCGTTGGCGCCGAGAAGGCCAAGGCGCAGCGGAATGTAGAGCGGTTCCTTCTTGGGCTGTCCGGGTGTCGGGCTCAGGCTCTGATTGATGGTCAGCGCCGCAGTCTTGGTCGCGGCGTCGAAGTCGAGCTTGCAGATGAGTTCCGGCGTTCCCGCTTGCGCGTACCAGCGCGCGAAGTGCGAGAGGCTGCGGCCGCTGGCATCCTCGAAACATCGAATGAAGTCCTCGATCGTGGCGGCGTCGCCGTCGTGACGCTTGAAGTAGAGGTCCATGCCTGCACGGAAAGACGCCGCTCCCAGGATCGTCTCGATCATGCGCACAAGTTCCGCGCCCTTCTCGTAGACGGTCGGCGTGTAGAAGTTGTTGATCTCGATGTAGCTCTCAGGGCGCACGGGGTGAGCGAGAGGACCCTGGTCCTCGGGGAATTGCAGTGCGCGCAGCTGGCGCACATCCGCAATGCGCTGCACGGTGCGCGAGCGCTCATCGCCTGAGAACTCCTGATCACGATAGACCGTCAAACCTTCCTTCAAGCACAACTGGAACCAATCGCGGCAGGTGATGCGATTGCCCGTCCAGTTGTGGAAGTACTCGTGCGCCACGACGCTCTCGATCGCCTCGTAGCTCGAATCCGTCGCCGTGTCGGAGGAGGCAAGGATCAGCCGGTCGTTGAAGATGTTGAGGCCCTTGTTCTCCATCGCGCCCATGTTGAAATCGGACACGGCGACGATGTTGAAGACGTCGAGATCGTACTCGCGCCCGAAGCGCTTCTCATCCCATGCGAAGGAGCGCCTAAGCGCATCCATGGCCCAATGCGCACGCTCCTCCTTGCCGTGCTCGACGTAAATGCGCAGATCGACTTCCCGTTTCGACCTGGTCGTGAAGGTCGAGGCGATGGAGGACAGGTCTCCGCCGACCACTGCGAACAGATAACAGGGCTTGGGGTGGGGATCCTTCCAGACCGCATAGTGGCGCTCCCCGCCCGCCAGCGTACCCCGCTCCACGGGATTGCCGTTGGCGAGAAGCACAGGACACTCCCGCGCATCCGCCTCGAGCCGCACCGAATAGACCGACAGCACGTCCGGCCGGTCCAGGAAATAGGTGATGCGGCGGAAGCCTTCCGCCTCGCACTGCGAGCAGTAGACGCCGCGCGAGCGATAGATGCCCTGCAGCGCGGTGTTGGCATCCGGGTTGACGTAGGTGGTCAACTCGAGGGTGAAGGGTGCGGGTGGCGGGGCCTTGAGCGTGAGACCCTTATCGTCGACGAGATAGCTCTCCGCATGAAGCTCTTGTCCTGCAAGCGCGATCCGCGACAGTTCCAGATGCTCTCCATCCAGTCGCAACGGTGCGTCGGCGCTTTCACTTGCCGGATTGCGGCGAACGGAAAGGCGCGCATCGACGCGCGTGCGTGTGGGGTGCAGCGCGATGGTCAGGTCGACCTTGTCGATGAGGAAATCCGGCGGGCGGTAGTTTTCAAGCAGGATCGGACGGGGCGTATCGGTCTTCATGGGCATCTCGATGTGTGCGGGTGGCGCGAAAAGGTTCAAGCCGGGAACGCGATCGCGCGCAGCCGGTACAACTGCAAAGTCTTGGGCCGGACCCGTATTTGTGCGCTCCTTTGCGCGAAACCTCAACCCAAGCGGCGGCGGAATTCCTCGTAGCCGAATTCGCGGATGATGCGGAACGCGCCATCCTTGGACTTTACGGCGAGCGAGGGCAACGGAACACCGTTGAAGGTATTATTCTTCACGAACGAGTACTGCATCATATCGGTGAAGACCACGCGGTCGCCGGGCTTCAGGGGTTGCGGGAACGAATATTCGCCGATGATGTCGCCGGTCATGCAGGTCTTGCCGCCCAGAATGTAGTCGTGCCCGAGAATGCCCGGCTTGTCCGCGCCGAGGATCTCCGGCGTGTAGGGCACTTCCAGAACGTCGGGCATATGCGTGGAGGCGGAGGCATCAAGGATCGCGATGTCCTTCCCGTTGTGGTGGATGGCGAGCACGGAGCCGACCAGAAACCCCGTATCGACAACCAGTCCCGCGCCGGGCTCCAGGTAAACCTCGACGTCGAACTCAGCCTTGAATGTCCTGATCGCGTCGATCAGCACGCCGGCGTCGTAGCCCGGCTTGTTGATGAAGTGGCCGCCGCCGAAGTTCACCGCCTTCACCCGGCGGACGTAGGGCGCGAATTCGCGGGCCACGTGCGCGATGAGGCCGGCGGAGCCCTCGTGCGTCGCTTCGCACAGGGCGTGAGCGTGCAGGATGTCGATGTCCTGCCAGGGTGCGTCTTCCAGCGTGTCGCGCGTCGCCCCGAACCGCGAGTAAGGGGCACACGGATCGTAGAGATCTCCCCCCAACGTCGCCAGCGAATAGCCGGGATTGATGCGAAGGCCGATGGCCGATCCGGCGGCCTTGAGCACGGCCAGGTATTCCCGGATCTGCGCAGGTGAATTGAAATAGATGTGATGGGCGAGCTTCGTCAGGCGCGCCACCTCTCCCGGCATGTAGGCGGGAGAATAGCAGTGCACCTCCTTGCCGAAATCCTCTGCGCCCATCCGCGCCTCGTACTCGCCGGATGCAGTCGTGCCGTCCAAGGTTTCGCGCATCATCGCGAACGCAGCAGGCAAGGCGAACGACTTCGTGGCGAGCAGAATCTTGCAGCCTGTCTCGCGCTTGATCCGCGCGGCGGTCTCAAGGTTGCGCGCCAGCAGCGTCTCGTCGAGAACGTAGACGGGCGTTGCAATGTCGGATGGAAGCGTGAACGTCATATGTCCCCAGGGTCCGTGCCGGCCTCATGGCGCAACCCAAAGGCGGGCGCGCGCGCTGTATATGGCACCGCGGCGCGCTGGCTGCTAGTGCCGGCAACCAGGACTTGGCTGGCGCAAGTTACTGCGTGATTTGGACCTGGAACTGGCGCGTCATGGTTTCACCGCTCGCCAGGCGTGCGGTGACGGAAAAGGCGTCCGAGCCCGAGGCGCCCGCGTGTGCGGTGTAATAGACGCCGGTACCGGTCGCTTGGACGCCCAGGCAGGTGCCCTGGGCGGATGCCGCGATGGTCGTCGTCTGGCCCGGACGAAACGAGATATCGCCCTTCTGGGGCGGATCGGTCACGCTGACCTGGGGTTCGGGAAGCGGCGTGCAGTTTTTGTCGACCCCGGCGAAGATGAAGACGCGTCCGGCACGTCCGGGTACGACAGGTGCTGTCCGGATCGCTGGATCTGCCACGGGTGCCGTTGCAAGCGACGGCAGATTGGGCGGCCCGCTGCGCTGGCCCGGTACCTCCGCGTCCGCGGCGTTTTGCGCCGTCCCCGTGCCCGTGCTGGGTGTCTGCCCCGAACAGGCCGTGAGCAGGAGACCTGCCAAAGTGGCGATGGCCAGGGTGCGCCAGGACGCGAGACGTTCACCCTTCATCGTGCTTCCTCCTGCGCGGGCCAGCGATAGCGGAAGGTCAGATAGAACAGCGCGAGGTAAATTGCCAGGAAAGCAGCGCCGCCGAGCATGGCCGCCGCCTCATAGAGGGTGAAGCCATAAAGCCAGTCCGGCGCGTCATTGCCGAAACCTGGAATTCCGGTGTCGGTTGCCGCCAGCTTGCTCCAGGCCCGTTGCGTGCCAAGCAGCAGCTCGTGCAGCCCGAACGTCAGTGCGCCCATGAAAGCGAGCCCGAAGGAAAGCAGCGTGAAGGCGAGAAAGCGCAGCGAGAAGGGGGCATCCTTGAGAAACAGCCAGAGCCCGGCGATGTAGCCGGAGACCATGCCGAAGGATACCGAAAAAACCGACACGACGAGCCCGGTGAGATCGTTTCGGATATTGAGGATGTCGGCTTCGGTCATGCTGCTTGCTCGCGTTGATGACTACGGGATGGCAGCAAGAAACAGGAACGTCCCGAAGATGACGAGGTGCACGGCACCTTGCAGGATGGTGGTGCGGCCCGTCGCCAGCGTCACGGTGCCGATAAAGAGCGACAGAACGAGCAAGACCATCTGCGCGGGGTGCAGGCCCAGCGTCAGCGATTTTCCAATGATGACCGAGACCGCGCTGACGACGGGAATGGTCAAGCCGATGGTCGCCATGGCCGAGCCAAGCGCCAGATTGAGACTGGTCTGGAGTTGGTTGGCCGTGGCGGCGCGCACCGCGGCCATGCCTTCGGGCAACAACACGATCGCGGCGATGACGACGCCCACGAAGGACGGGGGCAGGCCCACGGAGTAGATGGCCGCCTCCAGGGACGGCGATAAGGCCTTTGCGAGCAAAACAACGCCTGTCAGCGCCACGACCAGCAGCAGCAGACTGATCGCCGCGATCGTGTTGGAGGGCGGCGCATGATCAGCTTCGTTCAAAGATTCCACGAGAAAATAGTAGCGATGCCGCACGGTCTGTACGAACAGGAACACCGCGTAGAGAACGATGGAGGCCAGACTGACGAACACGAGCTGCGATGTCGCGAAGGTGGGGCCGGCGGTCGTCAGGGTGTAGTTCGGCAGGACGAGCGTGATGGTGGCCAAGGTGCCCAGCACGCTGAGCGCGATGGTTGCGGCGCTGGTCTGAAAGCTTTGTTCGAAGTGCCGCGCACCGCCGAGCACCAGGCACAAGCCGACGATTCCGTTGAGTACGATCATGACGGTCGCGAACACGGTGTCGCGCGCAAGCTCGGCGCTGCCGCTTTTCGCGCCGAGCATGATGGAGACAATCAGCGCCACCTCGATGACCGTGACGGCGATCGCCAGCACGATGGAGCCCAGCGGCTCGCCCACCTTGAGCGCGACGACCTCCGCGTGGTGCACCGAGGCAAACACCGCCGCGCCCAGCAGGATCACCGCGGCCGTGAGGATGAAAGGATTATCCGGCAGCAAACCTGCCATGATTGAACCGACGAGCGCACAGGCCGCCAGCGGTGCGGCCCAAGCCCAGATCGGAATTCGATTAGCCGCGCCCGTCCCCGCCATCCAGGCTCCTTGTGCTGTCGAACTTAAGGGTAGAAAATGCGGCGGCCGGGATCAAGTCTCGACGTCAAAGAGATCTTTCTGGTCTTTTTTCTTGATCTGCTTCACATGCCAGGGCAGGCCCTGCTTGCCGAGTTCCTCCAGGAAAGGTTTGGGGGGAAGCTGCTCGACGTTGAAGACGCCCCCCTTTTCACCCTCGGGCGCCTTCCAATGACCCTGGAACAGCATCATGGCGCCGACGACCGGCGGAACGCCGGTGGTGTAGGAGACGGCCTGGGCGCCGACCTCCTTGTTGGTCTCGGCGTGGTCGCACACGTTCCAGATCATGTAGCGGACCTTCTCGCCGTCCTTGTGTCCCTTGATGATCACACCGATGGAGGTCTTTCCCGAATAGTTCTCCGCGAGCGAGGAGGGCTCGGGCAGCAGGCTCTTGAGGAACTCCATGGGCACCACCGGCGTGCCCTTGTACATGACCGGATCGATGCGCGTCATGCCGACGTTCTGGAGCACTTCCAGGTGCTTGATGTAGTTGTCTGAGAACGTCATCCAGAAACGGATCTGCTGCAGCCCCTTGATGTTCTCGACGAGGCTCTCTTCCTCCTCATGGTAGATGAGGTAGGACTTGACCTCGCCAACTTCCGGATAGTCGATCATGGCGGAGATCGAGAGCGGGTCGATCTCGATCCACTCGCCCTCTTTCCAATACTTTCCGCGCTGGGTCACTTCGCGCAGGTTTATCTCCGGATTGAAGTTCGTCGCAAACGCCTTGCCGTGGCTGCCCGCGTTGCAGTCGATGATGTCGATCGTCTTGATGGTGTCGAACAGTTCTTCCTGCGCGTATGCACAGAAGATGTTCGTCACGCCCGGATCGAAGCCGCAGCCCAGGATGGCCATGAGGCCTTTGGCTTTGAAGGCATCGTGATAGGGCCATTGGTACTTGTAAGTGAATTTCGCCTCCTCGCGGGGCTCGTAATTGGCCGTATCCATGTAGTGGACGCCCGCCTCGAGGCACGCGTCCATGATCGCCAAGTCCTGATAGGGGAGCGCCATGTTGATGACGAGATCGGGCTGGATCTTCTTCAACAGCGCGACCGTCTCCTGGACGTTGTCGGCATCGACTTGCGAGATGTCGATGGGTGTCTTGCACTCGGCCTGAACCTTCTTGCAGCTCTCCAACCGGCGAGAGGCCAGATGGATTTTCTTGAAGACGTCGCGGTTCATCGCGCACTTCTTGGCCACGACCGAGCCGGCGGCTCCAGCGCCGATGATAAGAACGCTATTCAATTCAAGCTCCTAAAGCTGGCAATGTGAGGGGTGCGCAAAGTGGATGGCCGCAACGCCCGGCCCAGGCAAGCGCAAATCGCCAGATAGGGCAAGCGCCTGTCACGTTCAATGCCTTTCGAAGGTTTTGCCTTATCCTGCCGGGTGGGAGCCGGACGGGGACCGGCACGCCTTTATGCCCCTCCAGTGGACGAGCGGCAAACCCTTGGAATAAAACTGGCTACCACCCCCTTCAAACCCAGCAGGCGGCCTTGCGACCATGACTGCGTCTCCCCCGGCGATACCCTCTGGCCGCATTACGCCGATGCTGCAGTCGGAACGGGCGCGATTTGAGGAGCGAAACCCGCGATCAGGTGCGCTTGCGCAACGCACGGCGCAGCACTGGCTGCGAGGCGTGCCGATGCACTGGATGATCGATTGGGGCACGCCCTTTCCCCTGTTTATCGAGGCCGCTCAAGGGGTCACCCTGACAGACGCTGACGGGCATACCTACGTCGATTTCTGCCTGGGCGACACGGGCGCCATGTTCGGCCATTCGCCTCCCGCCATTGCCGAGGCGGTCGCACGCCAGGCGGCGCGCGGCCTGACCACCATGCTGCCGGGGCCTGATGCCGCCATTGTCGGCGAACTGCTGAGCCGGCGCTTCAAATTGCCCTACTGGCAGGTGACGGCCACGGCATCCGACGCCAACCGCTCCGTGATCCGCTGGGCACGCGGGGCGACGGGGCGCGCCAAGATCCTCGTCATGCAGGGCTGTTACCACGGCGCGGTGGACGATACCTTCGTTACGCTGGAGAACGGCAGGCCGCGCAACCGCCCTGGGCTCGTCGGCGAGGTGCGCGACGTGACGCAGCATACGGCCGTCGTCGAGTTCAATGATATCCCGGCGCTGGAGAAGGCCCTTGCCGGGGAGGATGTCGCCCTCGTTCTGGCCGAACCGGTCATGACCAACTGCGGAATGGTGCTGCCCGATCCTGGTTATCACGAGGCTCTTCGGGCACTCACCCGCAAGTACGGCACGCTGCTGTGCATCGACGAGACCCATACCATCAGCTCGGGGCCAGGCGGCTACACGGCGACACACGGTCTTGATCCCGACTTCTTTGTTCTGGGCAAACCGATCGCGGGAGGTGTGCCGGCCGCCATTTACGGATGGAGCGCTTCGGTTGATGGGCTGATCAAGGCCTATATTGGGACTCGCGAGCCGGGCTACTCGGGCATAGGCACGACGTTGTCAGGCAATGCGTTGCAGCTTGCCTGCATGCGCGTGGTTCTCGAGCAGATCCTTACCGATGACGTCTATGGCGCGGCGATGCCCTTGGCCGAAAGCCTCCAGGCAGGGTTGCGCGATCTGATCACGCACCACCATCTGCCGTGGAGCATCGTCCGCGTCGGCTTGCGGGCCGAGATAGTCGCCGCGTCCCAGTTGCCGCGAAATGGTACTCAGGCGCTGTTGTTCGCGCACAGCGAGGTGGAGCACGCACTGCATCTTTTCTGTCTGAACCGCGGCGTTCTCATTACCCCCTTCCACAATATGATGCTGGTGTGCCCGCAGACGCGCGCGGAGCACGTGGCCTGTCTGCTCGACGTGCTCGATCAGGGCATGAGCGTGCTGTCGTCCCGGCCAGCTTTGCGTTCAAACTGAACTTTTAAAAGAACCCGAGACATCCATGATCAAGCTCCCCGCCAAAGATGCGCTCGCCAAGGAGGCGCAGACCTTTCTCGAGGCCAATCCGGACATCGAGCAGTTCGCGATGCTCTACACCGACCTTCCGGGGGCGCAACGCGGCAAGCTGTTGACGCGCGGCGAGCTGATGGGCGCCTATCAGAACGGCCGGTGTCTGCCGGGCTCGGTCATGTCGATGGACATCACGGGGCGCGACGTCGAGGAGACGGGTCTGGTTTGGGAAGACGGCGATGCCGACCGTCTCGTGTGGCCTGTTGCGGGCACGCTCGCGCGCACGCCCTGGACGCGCACGCCTCAGGCCCAATACCTGGGCTCCTATTTCGAGCTGAATGGAGAAGCCTGCCTTGCCGAGCCGCGTCACGCCTTGCAGCGTGTGGTGGCAAGACTGGTGGAATTGAACCTTACGCCGGTCGCGGCCGTCGAACTCGAATTTTACCTGCTTGACAGGGAAAGCGCGCTGGCGGGGCGTCCGCGTCCACCTGCGGCCCTTGTCGGCGGGGCGGAGCCCAAGCACTGGCAAGCCTACTTCATGCCGGACATCGACGACTTTGCGCCCTTCTTCAGCGACCTTTACGCGGCGACGAAGATGCAAGGGGTGCCGGCGGAAGCTTTGATTTCCGAATACTCGCCGGGCCAGATGGAGATCGGCCTGCGCCACCACGACGATGCGCTGCGCGCCTGCGACGAAGCCATGATGTTCAAGCGCGCCGTGAAGGGCGTCGCCGACCAGCATGGTTTGATGGCAACCTTCATGGCCAAGCCCTACGCGCAGTATTCCGGATCGGGAATGCACCTTCACGTCTCGTTGGCGGGGTCTGCCGGAAAGAATGCATTCGCGTCCGATGAGGACGCCAACGAATTGTTGCGCTTTGCCATTGGCGGCATGCAGGCGACCATGGGGGATGCCGTGGCGATCTTCGCGCCCAACGCCAACTCCTACCGGCGCTTTCGCAAATCGTCCTACGCGCCGATTGCGCCCAACTGGGGTATCAACAATCGCACCGTGTCGCTGCGCGTGCCCGCGACCTCAGGCGCAGCGCGCCACGTCGAGCATCGTGCTTCGGGCGCGGACGCCAATCCGTATCTTGCGTTAGCCTGCGTGCTGGCGGGCATGCACTATGGCATCGTCAACAGGATTGATCCCGGCCCCCCCGTCACCGGCAACGGCTACGAACAGCCCCCCGCCACGCCGATGCCGGTGAATTGGTTTGCGGCACTGGAAAAGATGCGCGGTTCGGATTTCATGAAATCGTACTTTGGCGACCGGTTCGTCGACATCTTCACAACGATCAAGGAGATCGAAGCCGACCGTTTCTTCGCCGAGCCTCAGCCGCTCGATTTCGACTACTACCTGAGGACGGTCTGACGGCGTGGTGAGGGCGGTCGGCCTCCCCCGGATAGGGCCTGATTACCCACCCGAGTAGGGCACTTTGACTACCCAACCGGGCCTTGCGTGGGTTTCGGCCGAATTCTACCCTTCGCGCACAAAGTTAGGAGAACGATTGCCCGAAGGTGGCTGTCCGTTCCGGGTGCGCCGGCGGGTCTCCCCTTTTTCGCAGGCAACGCCAAGGGGAACGCTCATGTCCATGAAAAACAAGGTCATTACCGCCGATCAGGCGATAGCTCTGATCAAAGACGGCGATGTCGTCTGCACCACCGGCTTCGTGCAAAGCTGCATCCCCGAGGCGCTGCATGCGGCGCTCGAAAAGCGTTACGTAGAGACGAAGGCGCCTAAAAATCTCACGCTCATCATGTGTGCGGGGGCAGGCGACAGCAAAGGACTTGGCACCGGCCGTCTGTACCACGAAGGACTCCTGCGCCGCGTCATCGCCGCCAACTTCGGCCGCATGCCCAAGGTCGCCAAGGCCGCCCAGGAGAACAAGATCCAGGGCTACAATCTCCCCCAGGGGATCATCTCGAAGCTCTACCGTTCGTGCGCATCCGGCTCGCCTGGGCTTTTCTCGAAGGTCGGGTTGCACACCTACGTGGATCCGAGGCTCGGCGGCGGCCGGGTCAATGAGGTCACCACCGAGGACATCGTCAAGCGCGTGGAGGTCGATGGCGAGGAGTGGCTGTTTTACAAAGCGACACCGATCGACGTTGCTCTCATCCGTGCAACGAGCGCCGATCCCTCCGGCAACCTGTCCCTGGAAAAGGAGGCGCTCACGCTCGACAGCCTGGCGCAGGCCATGGCGGCTCACAACAACGGCGGCGTCGTCATTGCGCAGGTGGAGCGTATCGTCGAGGAAGGTTCGATCAGACCCAAGGACGTCAGGGTTCCGGGCATTCTGGTTGATTGTGTCGTCGTAGCCGACGACCCTGTCATGCATCGCATGAACTACGGCGTGATGTACAACCCTGCGCTATCGGGTGAAATTCGCGTGCCCGTCGATGCCATGCCGAAGATGGAACTCGACGAGCGCAAGATCATCGCGCGGCGCGCGGCTTTCGAATTGCCGCTCAATGGCGCGATCAACCTTGGCGTGGGCGCGCCCGATGGCGTGGCGGCGGTGGCGGCTGAGGAGAAGGTCACACCGTTCCTGACCATGACCACCGAGGCGGGCGCAGTCGGCGGCGTGCTTGCTAGTGGATCGAGCTTCGGCTCGTCGGCCAACGCCCATTCGATCCTCGATCAGAACCAGATGTTCGACTTCTATCACGGCGGCGGTCTTGACCTGACGTGCCTGGGCGTCGCCGAGGTCGACCAGTATGGCAACGTCAATACCTCGCGTTTCGGCGGCAGGCTGAACGGCTGCGGGGGATTTATCGACATCTCGCAGAATTCGCGCGCGGTGGTGTTTGCGGGAACATTCACGGCCGGCGGCCTTAAGGTCGAGGTCGCCTACGGCAAACTCAAAATTATCGAGGAAGGCCGTGCCCGCAAGTTCGTCAAGAACGTCGAGCAGATCACGTTCTCGGGCAAATACGCCGCCTCCAAGTCGCAACCCGTGATCTACGTGACGGAGCGCTGCGTGTTCGAATTGACGGCAGAGGGCCTCGAACTCATCGAAGTCGCGCCGGGGATCAATATCGAGAAGCACATCCTTGCCCACATGGACTTCACGCCCATCATCAACAAGCCGTTGCCCATGGATCGCCGCATTTTCCTCGACGAGCCGATGGAACTGATGAGCGAGCTTCTCAATCTGAAGCTCTCGGAGCGTGTCAAGTACGACAGCGACCGCAATATCCTGTTCGTGAACCTTGAAGGCTGGAGCGTGCGCAAAAAGAGCGATATCGAGGACCTGCGCAAGATTCTGGTGGATGCGCGCATGCGCGCTGGCCGCCGTGTCAACGCCGTCGTCAATCACGATGGCTGCCGCATCGCCGACGACCTCTATGACGACTACGCCGAGATGATCCAGTACATGCTGGAGAACCACTACGTTTCCACCGCGCGCTATACGACCAGCGCTTTCATGCGGCTGAAAATGAAGGAGGCGCTGTCGCGCCGCGGGCTTATGCCTCACATCTTCGAACGCCCCGAGGAGGCGCACGCGGAACTCGAAAAGATCAGGTGATCGTGCCGCCAGGCAAAAGCAAGAGGCGCAAGGGAGAGCTTCCCTTGCGCCTCTTTCGCTTTTCTAAGCCTGTCGATGAAATCAGACGACGAGGAAGTCGGCGTTGGTCAGGGCCGCCTTGTTGTTGATGACGGCGAACGCGACGGCAGCACCCGCTCCGTTTCCGTCTGCGTCGTAGCTCAGGAGGCCCGTCGAACGATTGTAGATGATGCGGTCATCTGCATCATGAGCAGCGGCGCCGACGTAGAACTTCGACGCCTGCAGCGTTCCGGCCGACAGAGTCGTGAAGATTGCATCGTCCAGGCGGATCGTGTCGTTGGCCGGATTGAAGTCGATGATCGTGTCCTTGTTCGTGGTGGCGTTGAGGGCCGTATCGAACAGGAAGCTATCGTTACCCTGACCACTGATCAAGGTGTCGTTGCCGCCCTTGCCGCCGATGATGTTGCTGAGATTGTTACCCTGTATGCGCTGACCGAGATTGTTGCCGAACAGGTTCAAAGCGACGGTCGTCGTGCCTGCCATCAGGCTCTCGATGGCCAAATCGTTTGCCAGCGTGTAGCTGACGGTCGTGCGAACAGTATCGGTGCCTGCAGAGTCGATGATGACGTCGTTCTGGGAGTCGACGTAGTAGATGTCGTTGCCAGCGCCGCCATCCATCGTGTCGTTGCCGATTCCGCCATTCAGAGTATTGGCACCGGCGTTGCCCGTGATGCGGTTGTTGAGGGCGTTGCCGACGAGCGTCAGTGCCGTGGTGGCTCCGGCGTTGGAGGTTTCCAAGTTCTCGATATTGGCGCGCGCGACCATGTTCAAACTGTTGTTGATGGAGGTCCGGATCGTGTCGTTGCCGCCAGTATCGATGACATAGTCGGAGGCCGAGTCGACGTAGTAGGTGTCGTCGCCCAACCCGCCGTACATCTGATCGCCGCCTGCGCCGCCATTGAGGATATCATTGCCGCCTTCACCGAAAAGACGATCGGAGCCGCCATTGCCGTTGAGGGTGTCATTGCCAAGGCCGCCAAACAAGTCGTCGCGGCCTGCGCCACCCGCAATGGTGTCGTTGGACACCGTGGTGTTGAAGATAAAGTCGGCAGCCGACATATCCGCGAGCTGGGTATTGTGCAACGTCAACATATGTGCGGTGTCGTTGGTCCATTTCTGCAGAAGCAGGTTGGTACCGCTGTTGCGTGCAAGGACCTGGATCGTCTCGAACGAGTTGATGCCGAGACCCGCGACCGAGATTTTGTCGGCGCTGCCGGCAACGGCCGTCACTTGACCGCGGATGTCGCCGGGGGTGTTGTACTGGATCGAGTCGACTTCCAGGTACTTGGTGCCGGCCAGAAGTGCGGTCACATGTGCGGCGGTCAAGCCGTTGGCCGTGGTCCACACGTCGGTTTTGCCGGTGTAGCCGGCCTTGTTCTGGGCGTTCGTGGATGTCAGGACGTTGTAGCTCAGCGCGCCGTTGGCGCCCGCCGCGCCCTGATACACGCCAAAGCCCGTGACCGTGTTGTTGGTCGTGTGGGCCGAGTTCCAATCGAGACCCGCTGTCGCGATGCTGATCGACACGCGGTTGTTGGCATGGTTGATTTGCAGTAACGCTTGGCCGCTCGCCGTGCTGCCCGATGGGTTCACCACCGATGTTCCGTTGAGCGTGGCACGCAAGTAGGTGTTGCCGAAGTCGGTGACGACATCGTTGCCCAGGGCGTCGAACACGAAGATGTCGTTGCCCGCGCCGCCGACCATGGTGTCATTGCCACCGCCACCGGTGAGGACGTTGGCGCCGTCGTTACCGTACATGAGGTTGGCCGCGTTGGTGCCGGTCGCGTCGGCGGCGCCCGTACCGGTCAGCCGGATATGTTCGATGCCGGCATAGCTGTTGAGGTTGCGCGTGACCGATGATTCGATCATATCGGCGGTGCCGCCGGTGTCGTTGACGATGTCGTTGCCCGCGCCGAGCACGTAGGTGTCGTTGCCGGCGCCACCTATCAGGGTGTCGACCGCGCCATCATTGCCGCCGGAGCCTCCGTCCAGGCGGTTGGCTCCGGCGTTGCCGATGATCGTGTTGGCGATAGAGCTGCCGGTCAGATTGATTGCGGCGGAGCCAGTGTCGCTGTTCGTGCGCAGGATCTCGACGTGAGCCCCAGCCGCGAGCGCGAAGCTCGAGAAGGCACGCACCGTGTCGGTACCCTGGCCCGCGGTTTCGATGATCACGTCTCCGGCGTTGTCCACCGTGTAGGTGTCGTTGCCGAGTCCGCCGGCCATCGTGTCTGCGCCGAGCTTGCCGTCGAGCGTGTTGTTGAGGTTGTTGCCCGTGATGCTGTTGTTGAGGTCGTTACCCTTGCCGTCAATGGCATTGCCCATGAGGACGAGGTTTTCGATGGTCGTAGTAATACTGAGATCGCGGTTGGCGTAGGAGACGATGGTATCGATGCCGCCCGTGTCGATGATTGAGTCGGACACGCCCGCTATGCTAGCTGCCTCGATCACAATGTAGGTGTCGTTGCCCGCGCCGCCTTTGAGGACGTCGTTGACGCCGTCATAGCCGCCAAACAGCACGTTGTCGCCGGAATTCCCGGTGATCGAGTCGCTGAACATCGATCCGTTGATGTTCTCGATGGCCGTCAGAGTCTGAGTCGACACTTTATTCGTACGCGGGTCGGTGAACGTAACCGAGTTGGTCGAGAGATCGACGGTGATTTTGCCGGTGGCATACTTGTAGTCGACCGTGTCGATACCGGCGCTGCCGGTGATGACATCATTGCCAAGGCCCGCGTCGATTGTGGTGCCGGCCTGCTGGACTGTCAGCGTGTCGTCGCCCGAGGTGATGGCTGCGAACAAAAGATCGAAATTGGCGCGCTGACCGTAGACGAGCTCGGCAAGGGTCACGCCCGGGGATACGCTGGAGTAATCGATCGTCTTGGGGGTACCGTACGACGCGCCGCCCACGGTCAGCAATTCGACCATGTCGACGTCGCCGTTCGCCAACGGCTTGTTGGCGTACAGATCGCTACCCGTCAGCTTGAGGTAACCGGCGAGGGTGCCCGAGTTGAAGACCGGGACAGTCAGAACCGAGCCGGGAGTGGTCTCGACAGCGTTGGCCAGGTCGAAGCTGTTGAAGGTCACGCCAAGTGCTGCGATATTCGCGGCTGTGGTATTGGCGTGAGCAAGGAATTGAGTCACATCGGCCGTGGCCTGGAGTTGACGGGCGGCTTGCGTCGCGGAGTCGGCCGTACCGATCGCGATCGTCTGGACCGCGCCTGATGAGTTGGTCAGCTGGATCGAAGTGATAGATCCGGACATCGCGCCGGTGGTCGCGTTGTAGGAAAGTCCCGTGCCGATGATCTTGACCGTCTCACCGGCGGCGCCGCCAACGACGTTAAACTCGATCAAAGTTGACGTATTTGCCGTCGGTGTCGAAGCGTCGAATGCCCAAGCCATAATATCTCCCTCGAATTCCTGTAAATTGGGGGCGCTGAAAGCGCATCCCCTGCGCAGCCAAAGAAATCCGCTCCGAAAACGCAACGACGCCACCGAAGCCCACGCCTGCCAAACTAGGTTGCAATTCTTCTTAAGCAGTAAACGGAATGACAGGGTTTGAAGATATTTCTGACTGTGACGCCGGGTGGTTGTGCGGATCTGAATGCAAAGTCTTCAATTCGTCTCTAATGCGCAGGGCGCGTCCTGGAGGGCACACAAACGCGAAAGCGGCTGGCGTACCGCGCCGCCGTTCTGGGCGTATTTACGAAATATGAATGCCTGGACGCTGGCCGTGGGAGTTTGCATGGACGGTAAGTCAGCCAAAAACAGCCTGCTTCATCGTGCTGCTGGGTTTACACCGGCTCCTGACGCCACTCTGCCGAGGGGAGCTTCCGCTCCCTCGGCAGAGTGGCGGGTTGGAAGCGCTGGGGAGCTTATTGATAAGTCGCCGCAACCCAAAGAATGGCGACGTACGTTAAGCCGTGAAGAAGCTGGTCGGTGCCGAGCGCCCACCAGAAGGGCGTGTCGTGAGACGTCCAGCCATTGCGCTTGACGGCCTGATCCTTCAGCCAATCGAGGTGATAGTGGATGACGAACTCCCCTGTCAGGATGGCTGCGACTGTCGTTGGCTCGAGGGCGGGAAACAGCAATAGAACCGGAGCCGTCAGGACCACGTGGGTCAGGCAGTGGGTCAGGCCGCCCAGAGCGCCGTAAATGCCCTTGGTCTGGCGTTGGTAGGCGGTTTGCAATAGAAAGTCGGCCACGGCATGCTTGACGAGCAGGCAGGCCATCGCAGCCAGGATCAGGTTTACGTCGCTCACCGCTATCATCCCGCTGTGCTTGCGTGCTGGCCTTTGCTAGGCAGCCGCCAACGACTTTGACAGGTGTCTGCCGCGGACCGCCACAGCCAGCTCTTCCGAAAACGTCCACCATCCCATTTAACGCTAAGTCGAGCCCATCTGTTTGAACAGCGCTGTTTCGTAGGGAACAGACGGTGGGCAACCCGCTGAAATGTCGCGGAGCGCCCACCTGTCCTCCGGTCAAGCGTTTTTCTCTCTTTGTCATCCCGGCCGAGCGATGGCGAGCGCCGGGACCCAGGAGCGTCGAGCGAAATGTTGCGGGGAGATGTTTCGCGCTACGCACTGATGTGCTGGGTCCCGGGTCGGCGCTTCGCCGGATTGCATCCGGCTTTGCTTGCCCGGGATGACAACGTGGAAGTCTCGCTGCCGCGCTGGCCTTCAAATGACGTCGCCCGAAGGACGCTTGCCGCTCACGAGAACGTCATCCCGGCGAAAGGCCGGGATCCGTCCAGGCTTCAACATTTGTCCTCAATCGCGACTTGGGCAGATCCCCGCCTGACGCGGGGATGACGATTGCGGCGAGGTCGCGGGTTGGCCTCGTTCTACGTGGTTACGCTATGACCCACCTCCGAAAAAGAACGTCATCCCGCTCGTGCATTTTTCTCTCTTTGTCATCCCGGCCGAGCGATAGCGAGTGCCGGGACCCAGGAGCGTCGCGCGGGATGGCGGTTTGATTTTTTGCCCTTCCCACGGATGCGCTGGGGATGATGACTTGGGCATCATTGCAATCGCCGTCCGCCACCGCCGCCTGGAACGCGGAAGCCTCCACCCCCGCCTCGGCTATTGCCTGGGAACTTCAAGCCCGGCAGCCTGATCGTCGGCGAGATCTTGATCGGTAGGTCGTCAATGTTGACCTTCGGCTTGCGCCGGGGCGGGTCGCCGGACTGAGGCCGCTTGGGAGGCGTTTTGGGCTTGTCTAGCTTCGGTGTCTTGATCTTGATCGAGACGCAACGCTGACCGACCTTGTGCTTGCCCTCGGGGCAGGCTTTGGGCGGTATCACCTTCGGCGGGATGGTCTGGGGTTCCCCACCACGATCAGGCATGCATCCCTGCCGCGTGCGATGTTTGCCAGACGGGCAGTCAGACCCTCTGTCGGGAACGCAGATGCGCCCAACGCGATGCTTGCCTTCCGGGCACTTGGGAGGAGTGGAATCGTTGCCGGAGTTTCCATCGCCGCCGTCCTTCACGCAGCGCTGACGCGTTCGGCTCCAGCTGCTGCCGTCAGGGCAGGTGTTGACAAGCGGCAGGCAACGGCGCGCAACGGGGCTGAAGCGGGTGCCTTCCGGGCAGATCTCAGGCATCTCTTCGCACTGGCGCGTGCGCCAATTGAATCGCTCGCCGCGGCGGCACAGCGGCCGGATCGGCTGGCAGGTGCCGGTGATGTAATTCCAGCGCGTCTCCAGCGGGCAGGCTTGATCGACCGGAACGCAACGATCCGTGCGTTGCGAGACAACCGTGCCGTAAGGACAGCATGTCCCATCGTCACGGCGGCGTTCGCGATCGGGGCATACGGGGTCAGGTTTCACGCAACGGCCGCTTTCCGCGTCATACCTCGTCGCCCGCGGGCAGCACGTGCCGTCGTCCCTGCGGCGAGCCGGATCGACGCAATGGGGATTAACGGGCGCGCAGCTGTTGAATTTGTCATTCCAGCTTCGGCCCTTCGGGCATGGGCAGTCCTCGCCCGCACGCAGGATGCGGCCGTCTGGACAGCGTGGCAGGGGCGGCGGCACCAGCGCCGGCGGGGAATCGCGTACCTCCTGCTTCTTGGGCGCAACCGCCGGAACGTGAACCCACACGCAGCTCGGATTGCCGCCTCCAGCGCCAAATCCCACAGGCAACGGTCCGGGCGGCAGCAACGCGGGATCGAGCGCGCCAAAGCAGTTTTCCGCCCAATAGCCGCCCGGTGCGGGCATGGTCACTTCGACCCAATGGATCTGCGCCTCGCCCGGCATCAGGGAGAGATGTGTCTTGCAGGTAAACGGCAACTGGTTGGTGTCGCCCGCATCGCAGGCAATTGGTGGATTGACGCCTGTGACCGGCGCGCCCGTTACCGCACCTGACACGAACATCGCATCCGCCAGCAGCACGTCGCCATCGAACGGCATGCTACCCGCATTGGCAATGCTGAGACCGAACTTGCACGGCTGACCGGGCAGGCAGACGCCGGGCCCGATCTTTTCGACAACGATGCCGGCGCCGCTCTCGGCGCACGCCATCACGTTGCCCAAGGGATGCTTGAGAGACGCGCAGTTGCGGACGCCGATATTGCCGCCGAGCACGAGGTCGTGTGTGTCGACCCACACCCCGATCTCGATGACCTCGCCGGGAGGAAGCAACGCGGCGGGAATGGTGCAGGCAAAATCGTCCGCAGGGGCGGGCGTACAGACGATGCCGGGCAGCGGCACCTCGAAGTCAACGATGGGGATGATCCCGCCTGTGCCCGGCCCCGCCAGAATACGCGTCACGTCGGTGATTTTGATGTCGTCCGCAATGACTGTGTCCGAGACGTTGCGCACGAGGATGACGCAGCGGATCTTCGCGCCCGCCGGGCCTTCCAGGCAGCGCTTCTCCACGATGATGCCCGGATCGTCCTCGGGTGGATCGATGCCGATCACGTCGGGTGTCACGAGCGGTGCTCCGGCCTCGCGCTTGGGATAATCGCAGGGTGCGAAAATCGCGACATCGCCGATCTGGCCATAAGCCTCGGCGTCCTCGTGGCGGCCGTCGTAGTCGGTGAACCAGCTTTCATACGGCGGCTCGTTGGCCGGGCGCACGCGCGATTTGTAAACGCCCTGCAGGCCATGCACGATTTTTGCGCCACCCGTCGAAACGCGCACCGCATCCTCGCCTTCGCGCAGATGCTCGCCGGTGGTCCAGAGCGTCTGGCGGCACTGCCCATAATCGATGTTGCCGTTCTTGTCGTAGCCATAGCTGAGCGCCACGCCGCCTTGCGTGTTGCGATACGCACCTGCAAGGCCGACGGCGTACTCCTCGGGCTGCTCGGCCCAGCGGCCTGCGGTTTCATCCCATCGGTAACGCAGCACACGCGCATTGCCGGGCTCGGCAAACGCCGTGTAATCGTAGCTGCCGGACGGCATGCCGCGCTGGGCGAGATACATCATGCCCGCGCCGCCGAAGGTGATGCCGGTGATCTGCGTGCCGGCGGGAATGTCCGCGGGCTCCAGCTCGATGCGGGCATCCTCGCCGAAGCTTCCCCTGTCATCGATGCCGACCGACCAGACCGCCGGGCCTTCCGCGAGTGAATAATAGAGCCGCGCGTTGTTCACCGCGACAGCGAACACGCGGCGGCGCTCGTCGGCGTAGCCCCATGTTGCCGTATCCTCGCTGTTGAATGCCGGGCTCGTGATGTCCATGCGCCGCGACGCATCGTAGGCGACGGCGTCGAGCCCCTGGCGGGTGCGTCCCTGCTGGCCGTGATCGTAGGTGCCGCGCTGCGACCCCTCGAGCGTGAAGCGGTGGATCAGGCCGGTTTCGAGGTCGGAAACGAAGAGCTGGCGGGTGGCCTTGTCGAACGCGATGTTGCCGAGGCCGGGGCCGGCGTTGTCGCGGTCTTCGAAGCGCACGTTGGCAAACAGCGAAACCGCGCCCGTGCGCCCGTCGATCTTGTAGATCGCGCCGGGCGTGCCGCCCTTGTCGAGACCGAACTGTCCCGGCATCCAGCGCGCGCCGGGTGCGCCCGTCAGCAGGCGGTCGAGGCGTCCGTCTTTGTTCTGCGCCGCGATCTGCAGGCCGAACAGGGAGGTCGCGGTGACATAGAGGTTCGGCGGCGCATCGCCATCGGGCGCGTCCATGGCGACGCCGAACACCTGGCCGATATCGCGCGCGGTGACTGAGAAACGCTCAGGCACATCGCTGAGCTGGCCGCGTGGGGCGGTGCCCAGCGTCGAGAGATCGAAGATCCTGAATGTCTTGCCGTCCAGATCGAGGAACGTCCGGTCGAGTGGATGCACGTCGTTGGGCACCGGCTTTTCGACGGCAGCGCCGCCGAACCCCGTTACGGCGGCATCGCCTTTCTTCAGGATGACGTCTTGCGCGGCGGCAACACCGCACAGCAGGCCGAGCAGGCTGGCTGTCATGAGCAGCGTGCGCAAGATGAAGGTCAGGAAGACCGTTCTGGCTTTGTGTCGGCGCTGCATGCTCTTGCCGTTTGCGATTGTCCGGGTTCTGACGCAATGGCCTGCCAGCTGCATGTTGTGCGTCAACGTAGCATCGAACATCGTCGTTCTCCATCGTCTCGCTCGGGATTTTCGCCCCGCCAGCATGCGGCGCTCCCAGGCTTCGTCGCCCTGGCGGCAAGACTGGTTCAAAGAATAAGGGGTTCCGGGGACGCGGGGATATCTTTCCCGGGCCCGGTTTCCGCTTGCCGCTCTCCTGGCGCTCTGGCGGGCGGGCACCTTCTCTGGCACAGTTCTCCCGCTTTGCCGGTTGCCCCGGAGGCGGACGTTAATGGCCGTTGTGAACCTTTCGGCCGCAATCGCGACCAACACAGCAAGAGTGGCGGAAAAGCCCATGACACTTGGCGGACACGGCACCGATGACCGGGCATTGATCCGGCAGATTGCGATCGGCGATGCCAAGGCGCTCGAACGGCTGTTCACTCGAAACCAGACGCGCGTGTTCCGCTATCTGATGCGGATCGTGCGCAACGAAGCGATCGCGGAGGAACTCTTGAACGAGGTTTTTCTGGGGGCATGGCATGGCGCCGGCCGTTACGAGGGCCGCTCCGAGCCGGCGACCTGGCTTCTGTCGATCGCCCACAACAAGGCCGTGAGCGCGCTGCGCAAAAAGCGCGAGGTCTCGGGCTATGACGAGGACACCGCCGGGCAGATCGTCGACGAGGACGACACGCCCGAGGTCGTGGCGCAAAAGGCCGACAAGGGCGCGGCAATCAAAGCCGCCATGCAGGCCCTGTCGGCGGAGCACCGCGAGATCCTCGACCTCGTCTACTACCAGGAACAATCCGTCGCCGAGGCCTCCGGGATCCTGCAGATCCCGGAGGCCACCGTGAAGACCCGCATGTTCTACGCCCGCAAGAAGCTGGGAGAGATCCTGAAAGAGCGCGGCGTCGACAGAGGATGGCCATGACGATGAGCGAAGAAACCGAAATTCTATCGCAAGCCGACGAGTTCGCAGCACTCCTGCCGTGGTACGTCACCGGCAAGATCACCGATGCGGATCGCGCCAAGGTCGAGGCCTACCTCGCCGCCCATTCTCAGGCGCGCGAGCAACTCGCCGTGGCGCGGGAGGAGGCCGACGTCATCTTTACGGCGGACGCGGGCATAGAGGTTCCCCATACCGCGCTCGACAAATTGATGGCGAGCGTCGCGGCCAGCCCGAGCGCACGCCTGCATAGCGCAGGTGGCTCGCTGCTGGAGCGGTTTGGGTCCTTCCTCGCAAGCCTCGCGCCGCGCCAGCTTGCCTATTCGACGTTGGCGGCCGCGTTGGGCCTCGTGCTTCTCGCTGGCGCGGTGGGTATGCGTCTTGGCTCGACACAGCCAGGTTATGAGGTCGCGACCGGCCCATCGCATGGAACGCAGGCGGGCACCTTCGCGCTCGTCAGCTTCCAGCCTGCTGCGCCTGCAGCCACCGTGTCGGCATTTCTCGCCGACAACACGTATGCGGTCGTCGATGGGCCTCGCGCCGGCGGCATATACCGCATCAGAATTTCCGAGACTGTCTTGAGCAAGGAAGAGGCCGAGGCCGCGCTGGCCAAGATCAAGGCGCGCGGCGATCTCATCTCGTTCGCATCCCCCGCGCCGGCCAACTGAGCGGCACATTCAAAACGAGGCGTGCCATGATCCACGCGAAGTCTCTCAACACGTCCCTGCTGCGCACGCTGGCGCTTGTGCTGACGCTCATCTGGAGCGGGTCAATCGCCAATGCTGCAGGAGCACGCAATGGTCCCAACGCTGCGGCGGCGGGAACGCCCGGTTCATCCAATCCGGCAGGCAATCCGGCGGGTGGTGCAGGCGTGCCAGATCGAGGCCCGAACGGCAATCCCGATACTCCAGCGCCACCCCGAGGCGATCAAACCGGAGTTGAGACGGGCGATACGCCGCCTGACGGCCCGCGTCCCGGCGGTGATGGGCCTGGCGTTGGCGAGCTGCCGCCTGCCGTCGTCATTCTCGATCTTCTGCGCCGCTTGCCGCAATGGCCGCCGCACGATTCCTCCGACCCCGGAAATGAAGCGGACGATGGTCCCGATCGCACGCCGCCGCGCAGCGATGATGACCGGCCCGGCAGGCCTCGCGTGTCATTGCCTAAGCCGCCTCGCGTCGTCGTGGTGGCGCCTGGCGTTCCCTTCACGCCAAAGCTGCAGCCGCGAAGCGCAGGTGCGCCACCCGCCGTCACGGGGCCTGCTGGTCCCGCCGCGCTTGATCGCGAAGTGATCGTCACGCTCCAGCCCGGTGCGGATGATGCCACGGTCTTCGCGCTCGCGCAGGATTTCGGCCTCGACGGGCAGACGCTCTATACCTCGGCGCTGCTCGGTACGCGCGTCGTGCGTTTGCGCATCCTGGATCAGCGCACGGTGGCCCAGGTCGTCCAGCAATTGTCGGGCGATGCGCGCGTCGACATCGCCGCGCCGCATTATATCTACACGGCGAGCCAGGGGGCTGCGAAGCCGCTTCCCGTTCCACAATACGCGCCGCAGAAGCTGCGTCTGGCCGAAGCGCACGCGCTTGCGCAAGGCAAGCGTGTCAAGATCGCCGTCATCGACACGTCGGTCGATGCGGGCCATCCCGTCTTCAAGGGCGCGCGCATCCAGACCTTCGACGCGCTGGGCGACGGCAAGGGCGCGCCGGAACCGCACGGTACCGCGATTGCCGGCATCGTCGGCGCACGCGCGCAGATGGAGGGCGTGGCACCCGCCGCCGAGGTCCTCAGCGCGCGCGCGTTCACGGCGTCCGGCCAGTCTTCGGCGCG
This sequence comes from uncultured Hyphomicrobium sp., assembly GCA_964587445.1. Classification (GTDB taxonomy): domain Bacteria; phylum Pseudomonadota; class Alphaproteobacteria; order Rhizobiales; family Hyphomicrobiaceae; genus Hyphomicrobium_B. Next base: position 50,812 of record CAZPLQ010000009.1, on the reverse strand, counting down.
CTCTTACACGCTTGCGATTTTGAAGGGCTTGGACTGGGCCGCGCTCAACGGCGCGCGCGTGGTGAACATGAGCTTTGCGGGGCCTGCGGACCCTGTTCTGGAGAAAGCGATCGCCGCCGCGGATGCTCAAGGCATGATCCTTGTCGCGGCAGCCGGCAACGGCGGCCCGTCGGCAAAGCCGGCCTATCCGGCGGCCTACGATCAGGTGCTCGCCGTCACCGCAACAGACGACCGCGACGGGCTCTATAAGGATGCCAATCGCGGCGCCTATATCGCCATCGCGGCCCCTGGCGTGGATATCGTCGCCGCCGCTCCGGGCGGGGCTTATGACATTTCGTCGGGAACGTCGCTTGCGGCCGCCCATATCTCCGGCATCGCGGCCTTGATGCTGGAGCGTAATCCCAAGCTGTCGGGCAAGGACGTGCTTTCGGCTCTGCGTGAAAGCGCGCACAAGCTCGACGGCGCCGCGGCGAAGGATGCAGGCGCAGGCGTCGCGGATGCGGCGGGCGCGCTCAAGGCGGTGAACTGAGCGCGCGCTCCAGTACGGTCACGTCGCCGCCGATGTAGCGATGCCCATCGGGCTGCGCAATCGCTTCGCGCATCCGATCCGGAAACCGCGCCCGGTACGCGATCGCCCAGCCGTACCCGGGTTTGACCGGACGCTGTTGCGCCACGCCTGCCAGCTTGTCGAAGATTGCCGGGTCGGCCAAACCTTGAGCGGTCTTGGCAACGAGCCGGTGCAAGGCTCCATCTTGCAACGCGTACCAGTCCTCACCGCGCTGCGCCGCGATCTCGGCCATCACAACGAGCGGTTCCAGAGCAAACACATGATAGTGCAGCGCGCGCCCCTTGCGCGCCATCTCAAGGGGCAACGTGCCATCCGGCGTGATGTCGGCGAGCGCATCCTGAAAAATCGACTTTGCGTCCTGCCAGCGCTGGTTATCGTTCGTCGCCACCGCGACGCCGGCTTGCGCGAGGCCGAGCCAGTACCAGTGATTGTTGCGCTTGATGCCCTTGTCGTCGAAGGCCGCGCGCGCTGCGTCCGCCCACTTGGCGAGCCAGGGCTCGATGGCAGCGCGCTCCTCAGCGCTCGCCCATTGGCGCACTTTCACGTAAGCCAATGCGGTGCCGGCCAGATCCCAACGGCGCTGGGCCTCTGCCTGCTTTGAGCTGATCTTGCCCAGATAAGCGCCGCCATCGGCCCAGCCCTTCAACCAGGCTAGGGTACAGGCGACGGTGCCTTGAGGGCTGGAACGCTGCTGCCAAGCCCTGTCCGCCTGTTGGGTAATGAACCCAACGAATTCGACGAGCGGCGCCGTCTGCGCCTTGTGGGCCTCCATCCGCGTCGGCTCGACGATGGAGCCCGCGCCATCCTCGTAATAGCGCTCGATGGTGAGATCGACGACCGGGGCAGGGACAGGCGGACAATCTTGCGCGCGCGTGTACGATGCGGACAGGGCGAAGAGGCTGGCAAACGCGACGACGGCATGACGCGCGCGGCGGCCGCATGTCTCGATCATGGAAGCTCGATCCCCCACTTGCATAAAGCCGCGATCAAAATGCATCAGCGCTGATGGCTGAGGTTGTCCTGATAGATATGCATGACACCTTGGGAATCGCGCACCGCAAACCGGCCGTTTCCAAGATCCGTCACATTGGCTTCGATCTCGACTTTTCCGTATCCGCCGGGAATGTCGAGCACGTAGGCGGGAAGCGCAACGCCGGACAGCCGCGTGCGCAGCTCGCGCATCAGCGCCGTGCCGTGCGGGATCGTGGTGCGCAGGTGCGAGGTGCCGGGCGCAAGATCGCCATGGTGCAGGTAGTAGGGCTTGACGGCGCATTCCACCAGCGCGCGCATCAGCCCCTCCAGCGTGTCGGCGTCGTCGTTGACGCTTTTGAGCAGGACGGTCTGGCTGAGGAGCCCGATGCCCGCTGCGTGGAGCCGCGCGATCGCCGCACGCGCTCGCGGCGTCAGCTCGCGTGGATGGTTCGTATGGATGGCGATGAGCGTACGTCTGCCGGAACAGCACAACGCATCCACAAGCTCAGGTGTAATACGGTCGGGATCGACGACGGGCACGCGCGTATGCCAGCGCACGATCCGGACGTGCGCGATCTGCGCCAGCGCCGCGGTGACGTGCGCGATGCGCCGTGGCGACAGCACGAGCGGATCGCCACCGGTCACGATCACTTCCCAGATCTGCGGATGACCGGCGATATAATCGAATGCGCGCTGAAGATCCTCGCCCTGGAGCGCGTGCCCCAGATCCGGTCCGACCATTTCCCGGCGAAAGCAGAAGCGGCAGTAAACCGGACAGACGTGCGCGAGCTTCAAGAGCACGCGGTCGCGATAGCGATGCACGATGCCGGGCACCGGAGAATGCGAGAAATCGCCGATCGGGTCGGCGCGCTCCTGGGGCAGGGTGTGAAGCTCGCGAACGTCCGGCACGAATTGCCGCGCGATGGGGTCGCCGGGATCGTCGCGCGCGATGAGTTCGGCCATCGCAGGTGTGATGGCGATGGCGTAGCGCGCGCCAACACGCCCGATGGCGTCGCGGGCATCCTGAGATGCAATCCCAGCATCCATGATGTCGGCCGGCGTTCGAAGTGTGCGCTCCAGGCTCATTGCGGGGGCCAATCGTCCGTATCGTGGTCGGGGTGCTGGTAGGATACGATCTTGTCGAGAAAAGGTGCTGCCTCGAGATCGTCGAAGGTGTGCCGGCTGGGCAGCGATGCAATCCGGTCCGCATAAGGCAGCTTGCCCTCCACTCCGAACTGCATGACGGGGGCAATCGTCCCTGGTCGATCGAACGCGCCGATGGCGAGCGCCACGCCATCCGGCGCTTCGTAGGTGAGTGGCGTGCCGCACGTGGCGCAAAAGCCGCGCTCCACGAAGTTTGACGACTTGAAGCGCGCCGGCGTGCCCCGCGTCCAGGTCAGCTTGGCACCGCGCACCGACACCAAAGGGGCGTAAAAGGCGCCGAAAGCCTTCTGACACATGCGGCAGTGGCAGACGGACGCGTCGCCGAGCGCGCCCTCGACGCGAAAGCGGACTGCGCCGCATTGGCATCCGCCGGTGTGAATAGGCTCGCTCATCGTTCGATCTTCCTCTCCCCGTGCGCCCGCCCTTTAAACGGGAAAGGGGATGCGTGGTTGCAGATTACTTGCCCGCCGGCGGCATTGGTGTCCAGAGCACAGACTCGATGTTGGCCGCGCCCACCGCCAGCATGACGAGCCGGTCGAAGCCGAGCGCGCAGCCAGACGATGGCGGCATGTGCTTCAGAGCGGCAAGGAAGTCCTCGTCGATGGGATAGCGGTCGCCATAAATCGCTTCCCTCTCGTCCATCCACTTGTCGAAACGGCGGCGTTGCTCGGCCGCGTCCGTCAGTTCGCCGAAGCCATTGGCGAGTTCCACGCCGCACACATAGAGCTCGAAGCGCTCGGCGACATTCGCGTCTTCAGCATGGGGACGTGCCAGGGCGGCTTCGTGGACTGGATATTCGCACAGCACCTCAGGCCGGTACTTGCCAAGCTCGGGTTCGATGGCTTCGGTCAAGACCTTGGAGAAAATGTCCGGCCAGCTGTCGTCGCTGGAGATCCTGTAGCCACGCTGTTCGGCGAACGCGGCAAGCGCACCGCGGTCAACGCCGGCCGCGTGAACGGTATGATCCAAAGGTACGCCCGCATACTGCGCAAAAGCATCGTAGACGCTCAAGCTGTCGTAGGGCTTCATCACATCGCAGGTGCGTTCGCGCCACGTCCACTGCGCCCGGCCCGTCTGGGCTGCAGCGATCTGCAGGATCTGCGCACAGTCCTCCCATAGCGCCTCGTAAGGCGCACGCGCCCGGTACCATTCGAGCATCATGAACTCAGGCGCATGCAGCGCGCCGCGCTCACGGTTGCGAAAGGTGGGCGCAAACGTGAAGATCTTCTCCTCGCCCGCCGCCAGCAGCTTCTTCATGGCGAATTCGGGCGAGGTGTGCAGATAAAGATCGCGGCGGGAAAGATCGCTCCCCGTCAGCTCCGTCTTGAAGGCATGCAGATGCGTTTCGTTGCCGGGCGAGACCTGCAGGCAGCCGGGATCGACCTCCGCGAATCCCTGAGCGTCGAACCAGGCGCGGATGGCGTTCTTGATCCTTCCGCGGGCGGCCAGAAAAGGCCGGCGGTCGGCGTGGCGGCTAGGGTCCCACCACGCGGAGGGGCCATTTTCTCGTTTGTTCATCGATAGTTTACTGCCGCTTGGGTTCTAGAGCATTGGCCGCACTTGGCCTTCTCGTGCGAAGCAGGTATGAAGCCCGGCAGAATTCCATTCCATCCTGGCGCGCATCCAGGGCCAAGTCCGGCCCTCTAAGTCAATCCTGGCGCCCATTAGCTCATGAACGGAGACCACCGCGTGGTGAAGGTTATCGCAAGCTCGGTCCGTAAAGGCAACGTCCTGGACCTTGACGGCAAGCTCGCAGTCGTAATGCACGCGGAGAACATCCATCCCGGCAAGGGCACGCCCGTCACGCACCTGGAAATGCGCCGCATCGCCGATGGCGTGAAAGTGACGGAGCGCTACCGCACCACCGATCAGGTCGAGCGCGCCTTCCTCGATGAAAAGGACTACGACTATCTGTACGAAGACGACATGGGCTATAACTTCATGCAGCCCGAAACCTTCGATCAGATCACGATCCCGAAAGACGTGGTGGGCGATCAGGCCCAGTGGCTGCAGGAGGGCATGACGTGCCTTGTCTCCATGCATGAGGGTGTGCCGATCGCCATCGAGTTGCCGGCCCGCGTGACGCTCGAGATCGTCGAGGCCGATCCCGTCGTCAAAGGCCAGACGGCGTCCTCGTCCTACAAGCCCGCGAAACTTTCCAATGGCGCGCGCATCATGGTGCCCCCGCACATCGGGGCTGGCACCCGCGTCGTCATCATGACGACCGACGGCTCCTACGTTGAGCGGGCCAAGGACTAGGCTGTACGTCATCGAGCACGGTACTTTCGGGGGAGGGCGCGGGATCGATTGCGCCCTTCTTGCCGTTTTCTGCGTATGCCGGTTCGGCAAATGAACGTCGCGCTTTTACTCTAGTGCGGAATGTCGAACCGTTAACCTTGTGCGCATGGCACAAGCATTGAAGGCTTGTGAACCCGCGAGGGATGGGCAGCCGCATTGATGCCGCGAGGAACAGAACACGCGTGAATATTCTCGGATTGGTTTATACGTCTCACGACTCAGGGTTGGCGCTTCTCAGCGACGGCAAGCCGAACGTCATTCTCGAAGAAGAGCGCTTCAATCGCATCAAGCATACCCTGAAATATCCGCGCATGGCGCTGGACACGGTATTCGGACCAGGCGGCTTCATGCGCCTCGACGATGTCGACGTGATCACCTGTCCGTGGAACATGAAGCGCATTCGCCGTGCGTTGCTCGGCGCGGTTTTCAGCCAGCTGCCTGCAAGCCTCAATCTGTTGCGCTCCGAGGCGCATCGCACGCATACGGTCGGCCTGCTCAACGTTCCCAACCGGCTGAAGCTCGGGCTGTGGCATCAGTTCGGTCTGCGCAGGTTGCCGCCGATCGTGCAGGTGGGCCACCACGAGAGCCATGCAGCGGTGTTCTTCGTGTCACCGTTCGAGGAGGCGGCCGTTCTGGTTGCCGACGGCTACGGCGACGACGGCGCCACCAGCGCCTGGACGGGCAGAGGCAATCGTCTGCAGCGGCAGTGGTCCGATCCGATGTTCGACAGCCTTGGCATGCTCTACACCTGCGTATCGGAGCATTTGGGTTTCCCCTACTTCCAGGAGGGGACCGTCATGGCGCTCGCCGCCATGGGTGGGCCCACCTACAAGGACAAGTTCAGCGAGCTGATCCGGCTGCTGCCCCAGGGACGCATCGAGGTCAACAAGGAGCTGATCAACTATCCGACCCACGGTCTCATCGAACCGTTCAAACCTCGCTTCTACGAGATGTTCGGCCCGCGCCGGAAACCCAATGAGCCGCTGACGGCGCATCATCACGACATCGCCTGGGCGCTGCAGCACTGGACCGAGGAAGCGCTGCTGCACATGACGCGGGAACTCTATCGCGTGCACAAGAGCAAGAACCTTGTCATCTCCGGAGGTGTCGCGCTCAACTGCGTCGCCAATGCCCGCATCCTGCGCGAGACCGATTTCGAGCGCGTCTGGGTGCCGCCCGTGGCATCCGATACGGGTGTGTGCTTCGGCTCGGCGCTCTATCATTGGCACCAGACGCTCGGCAACAAGCGTGATTTCGAACTGACGCACGCCTTCTATGGAAAGGCCTATTCGGACGAAGAGATCGTGCAAGCGTTGAATGAAGCGGGCCTCGCCTACGAGCGCATGGAGGAGAGCGCGCTTCTGAAGCGCGTCGCGCAGGATCTCGCCGATATGAAGATCGTGGGCTGGTTCCAGGGCCGCGCCGAGATCGGTCCCCGCGCGCTCGGCAACCGCTCCATCCTTTCCTCAGCCACGACCAACAAGATGAAGGATCTGATCAACGCGCGCATCAAGCATCGCGAGGCGTTCCGTCCTTTCGCACCTGTTGTCCTCATAGAAAGACTGGAGGAGTTCTTCGAATACTCCCATCCCGATCCGTTCATGACCGTCGCACCGATGATCCGCAAGGACAAGGTTGCGCAGATTCCCGCCGCCGCGCATGTCGACGGCACGGGCCGCATCCAGACGATCGATCGCAAGGCCAATCCGCGCTACTACGGCGTGATCGAGGAGTATGCCAAGCTGACGGGGATCCCGGTCATCCTGAATACGAGTTTCAACCGCCAGGAGCCCGTGGTGAATGGGCCGGCCGAAGCCATCTCGTGCTATCTGCGCACCGATATGGACCGGCTGGTTCTGGGCGATTACTACATCACGGACCGCAACGAGGCCGCCATCTCGCGCGCGTTCCAGAAGTTCAAGAAGGCGGCGTGAGCCGTGGCGCAGGCTTTATTATCGAGCGGCTACTCGCAGCGGCGTTCGTATTTCTCGCAGGCCCAGTCTTGGCCGGCGTCGCACCGGTCCATCAGACGGCCACATGAGTAACGGCGGTCTCCGCGGCGGCGCCGCTCGTCCGCGCGTGCAGCTTCGGAAATGATCGCCATCGTGGCCAAGCCGGCGGCGACGCCGATGGCGACGTTGCGCCCCCTGCGCGCGTCCGCTTCCGAGTGGAACGACGTCATGCCAAATCCGAAAGCGAAAAGTGCGATCGCCGCCAACGACAATGGTCTCATGTGTGGTGCTCCCTGGTTCAAAGCCCCTGGCGCTGAAACGGCCGCAGCGCGGCCAGCAAAACCGGTTCGAACAGTCAAAATAGCATTTCCTGATCATTTGCCCACGCGAGCTTGCCAACGTGGTTTCTGTTTTCTCAACCGGCAGGATGGAACGAGACAGCTCAAGCCGCGTCAGGATTCTGTTCGCGGCTGGTGAAGATCAATCGCTGGTAGACGAGACCGATGCCGATCAACACCGCCCCAAGGCAAATGAAGGACAGCGCGCGCCAGAGTCCGCCGATGCCGGCAAGGTCATAGAGTGTCACCTTCGCGGCAGCCAAGGTTACCAAAGCTGCAGACGCAATGCGGGCTTCGAGGGAGCCCCGCATCAGGCCGTAGGCCAGGAAGACGATGCCGAGCAGGAGCCACACCACGGAAAGGGCCCAGCTTTCGGGTTCGGAGGTTTCAAGCCAGCTCGCGATGGAGGCGCCGTGGAAGGCGTGGCGCGTCTCCAGCGTGACGTAGAGGAAAATCAGCGCAACGGCGAGAACGCCGACCGCGCGCGTATACCAGAGCGGACGCAGTCCGCGTGCATGACGGGCGACATAGAGGGCACAAAGTCCGGGCAGCAGGTAGGCAGGTAGCAAGGATGAGAATACCGTGCGGCCGCCAACGGCGTCGCCTGTCACATACGGGTTGGCATCAAAAGCCAAACCGAAGGCCGCCATGGTCACCGCGCTTGCGCTCAAGACCAGCGAGGCCGCATCGAACACCGGGTTGTGTCTGGCAAAATTCATGCGCGCCAGTCCGAACGACATGAGCAGCGCGACCAGAGTCGTCAGCCCCGCCTCGACGTGCCCGAATGCGGGATGGAGAATGTCCCCCGCGTTGGTGAGGTGGCGGATCTGGAAGAAAGCGAGGAGCGCGGCGAAGGAGACCGCGAGCGCGTCGCAGATCCGCACCGCGATGCTGTCGCCCTTGCGCTCCAGCAGGCGGGCCGATTGCCAGAAGCACGCCGCGGGAACGCCATAGCCGATCAGCAGCCAATTGAGGAGCGGCATCGATCCGACACCATCCGCGCCCATGATCCGCGGCTCCCAGGCGAGTCGCGCGGCGACGGTCGCACCGAGCACACTGACGACGTGGCGCAGCAAGGGGAGGTCGCGCAGCGAGGCGACGTAAGCAGTCCCGAGTGCGGTCAGGGCGAGCGCAACCGTAAGATAGCCGCGAGACAGGCTGACGGTCATCGCGAAGGCGAGTGCTGCAATTGCGGCCGCTGCGAATGCGCCCGCCGCGAAGTGATAGGCCGGGACCGTGTTCTCGCGGTCCGCCTTGTCGAACCGTGCGGCGAGGACGGCGAAACCTGCCGCAAGCGACGTGCCTGCCAGAGCGAACGCGATGGAGGTATCGAACTGCGTCACGCGCAGGTAGGACAGCACGAGAGCGATGAGCGGGGGAAGCGTGGCCGCTGCGGCATAGGGCGAGGCCGCTGTCACGCTCAACAGCGGACCGCGCCAGATGCGGTAAGCCGCGACTGCCGCGGGTATCAGCGTCCACAATGCCGATGCGCTCAGATAGCTCGACACGTTATCGGGTAGACGCAATACGCGCGCCGCATACGGCGCAAGGAGCGTGTGGTCGGGCGGCATGTAAAGACCCGGCCAGATCGAGAGACCGAAAAGCGCCAGCAGCCCGCCAAGAAGCATCGCGGTCGCTGCAGGCGCCGACAGCCAGCCTGTGACCGTCAGCGCCACGAGTGCAGCAAGCAACGTGGGTGACCACGTCCAATGGGCGAATGGCACCGCCGCCAGATACGTCATCACCAGAAACGTCATGGCGGCCAGAGCACACAGCGCCACGAGATCGGGGGACGCTTCCCTGTCACGGCGGCCGGCGTGTGGCTCGTAGGCGAGGAAGAAGGCGGCAAGAACGAGTTGCGCCAGGACATGAGCCATCGTGGCTGTCGTGTTCGATGCGGAAACGCCGGCGCTATCGGCGCCCACGCCCAAAATCATGGCGAGACCCCAGCCGAATGCGCCCGCGAGGGCGCAGGCTGCAAGCCACAGCCATCCTCGCGTGCGCGACAGGGCGTAGGCGGCGGCGGCAACGGCTGCAAAGTAGAGAGCGAGGGGCCAGAAGTTGGGCGATGCCGATGAGACGAGAGCGGGCGCAACGAACGCGCCCGCCAGGCCAAGTCCAGCGAGCGCAAGACCGTGCAGCGCGGATGCCAGCATGGTGAGGATGCCCGTCGCGCCCAGCAGCACGAAAGCGGGAGCAGGACCGATGAAGCCGTAAAGGGCGTGTGCCGCGTAGAGCGTTCCGAACGCGACGACCGTCCCAGCGGCCGTCAGCACGCTTGGAATGTGTGCGGGCGCGATCGCGTCCGTTGGCAACGACCAAGGAACGTCGTGACGGCGCATCCACTCGCCGCCTGCGATCAGCGCGGCGGCAAGCAGCCCGCCCATGACAACGCGCACGCCCGGCCCGATGAGACCCGCCTCGATGGAATAGCGCACCAGAAAAAGTCCACCGAGTGCAAGTGCGGCGCCGCCCGCCCAAACCGCCCACCGTGCGCCCAGACGCTCTTCGAGGCTGCCACGCTCGGGACGCTGGGGCGGTTCTGTTATCGTGTCTTCAGTTGGCGGACTGTGCGCGCCCGATGTGGGTACGGGCGTAGATGGCGGCGCTCCTGGAACAGGCTCAGTCTTGGGCGGCTGAGACGGCGGCACTGCTCCAGGGGCTGGCGGGGAAGCAGGCGCGGGCCGCGAGAAGGTGTCTTGCTCTCCTGGCTCTATTTGTCCCTTGCGTGTGTCCGTTTGGGGGGCGCTTGCAGCTCTCAAGCCGGCAAGATCATCACGCAGGCGATCGATGGTGTGTTCCGCGTACTCCAGCCGTGCGGCGAGGGCTTTGATGTGTTTGCGCGCCCACAGCGACATGACGAAGGCGGCAATCAGGAGAAGCGAACTCACGAAGCCGCCGAACAACATGCGATGCGATCCTGCTGTGCTGCTGTCGACGGTGGCCCTGGGCGTTCAGGCGTCGATCGCCTTCTTGACCTCGAACACCTCCATGATCCGGCAACCCCGGTGGGGGCCATCGACCACGAACGTCCACTTCCCTTCCGTGAAGGTGTCACACATCTTTACGCCTTTTACGAGGATCCAGTGGCCCTCTTTGCCCTTATGGATAGCGAGGATGTAGTAGGCCCAGGCATTGCGCGGCTTCTGCATCCACGACCAGACCGTGGGACGCTCTTTGCGCGCCTTGTTCAGATGGGTTTCCTTCAGCACCATCCGGTAGCCGAAGTGGGCCAGCGCGGCTTCGACCTCATCGGAATAGGTGCCTCGCACAATGGGCTTTCTGCCCTCGGGAATATCCCGGCCGGCCCGGATCACGTCCTCGACGCGGGAAATGCCGTAGCCGGTGATGGCGGAGAGCACGTAGGGTCCGCAAAAGGCCACGCGGCCCGTGTCGTTTGTGACAGTATTGAGGCTGGATGCCGGGCGCCCGGCGCTGACGGGGTCGTCCATGATTGAAGGCACCCTTGCGCGAAACGATGATGAGTCCGACATGCTGATGGTCTATCGTTACCGAAACGTTAACGCGCCGCCCCAACACGAGCCCTTTTACGGAGAACCGGTCCTTGAACGTCTCCTTCCTGCAGGAAATGATGAACACGCTTGCCGAACAGAGCCGGGCGCTTCTGCCCAAGTCGCTGTTCGGGGCAGACGACAAGGACAGCATCGAGGTGCTGGCTCGCGCGTTGATGTCCGGACGCGGCGAGGCTTCGGGCGTCGCCATTGCGCGCCAGCTTCTCAACCGGCTGAAGGGAGCCGGCGCGGATGAACGCCGCCGCTTCTTTGCCTATCTTGCCGAGGAGCTGCAACCCGATCCCGAGCAGGTCCGTGACGCCGCAGAAGATTACATAGCTCATCCCGAGGAGCGGACGCTCAAGGCGCTGCAGGAGGCGACGGAAAGTCCGAGGCGGGAGTTCTTCCGCCGCCTCAATCTTGCGCCCGGCGCGACGGCCGAGATTGTCGCGATGCGTCACGATCTGCTGCGGCTGCCGAAATCGGAGCCCGGCATATCGGCAATCGACGCGGACCTGGAGCATCTGCTGCAGACATGGTTCAATCGCGGCTTTCTGGTTCTGCGCCGCATCGACTGGCAAACGCCGGCCGCGATCCTGGAAAAGATCATCGCTTATGAAGCCGTCCACGAGATCAAGGGCTGGGACGATCTGCGCCGCCGGCTCGATCCGACAGACCGGCGATGTTTCGCATTCTTCCACCCTTCTTTGGTCGATGAGCCGCTGATCTTCGTCGAAGTCGCTTTGGCGAGCGAGGTGCCCGATGCCATCGAGCCGCTGCTCGAGGCGCGCCGGGGACCTGCCGATCCCGCCCCGACCACGGCCGTCTTTTATTCGATTTCCAACTGCCAGGAGGGCTTGAAGGGAATCTCGTTCGGCAACTTCCTGCTCAAGCAGGTGGTGGAAGAGCTGGTGCGGGAGCTTCCCTCACTCAAGACATTCGTGACGTTGTCGCCGGTCCCGCATTTCGCCCGGTGGCTCGATCGCGCCATCGCCAGCGGCGATGCAACTGTCGTGACCCCGCAGGAGCGGGAGATCCTCGCCGTGCTGCGTGATCCGCGCTGGGCGGAAGTCGCGCGCGATCTGGGGCCTCAGGCGGCGCCTTTGAAAACCACGCTGCTGCAACTCGCCACCCATTATTTCCTGCTTGCCAAGTCCTCCGACCTGCGTCCCGTCGATCCCGTCGCCCGCTTTCACCTAGGCAACGGCGCGCGGCTGGAGCGCATCAACTGGCTGGCGGACACGTCCGAAAAAGGTCTGCGCGAGGCTCATGGCCTGATGGTCAATTATCGCTATGAGCCGACGGAAATCGAGAAGAACCATGAGGCCTACGCGGCCGATGGCACGGTTGCGGCTGCGCGATCCATCCGCTCGCTGCTCAAGGCTCCCATCAAGCAGAAGGTTCTGGCCCCACCCGCGGGCGAGCAAGTTCCGGCCCTTGGAAGCTCCCTCGCGACGAACGCGCGCAAGGGCAAGGATCTGCTGCGCCGGTGAGGGCGAGGCGTGCGTGTCGCGAACGCGCCGGAGGCGCGCGGAACACCTGCAACACACCTGCCCAGACACTTGTCTTGGCTTGTGGGGCGTGCACTATGCGCGACAATGAAGTATCGGGGCTTTGACCCCGCCAAGAGGACTGTTGAGGACGGCCATGCGTTACGGTGATGAAGATCGCGAAAGCTCCAATGTTGAAGATCGCCGGGGCCAGGGCGGCTTCGGCGGCGGCCGCGGCATCCAAATTCCCATCGGCGGTGGTGGCTTCAGCCTGACGACGCTGCTCATCATCGGCGCCATCATGCTGTTCATGGGGATCAACCCGCTCGACATTCTGTTGGGACCGCAAGGCGGTGGCGGCGGACGGATCGAGATGCCCGAGCTGCCGCATGCGGAACGTCAACAGCCATCTGGGCGTCCGCAGATCGACATCCCCGGATTACCCGGGAGTGGAAACGCGACCGCGACCGCGCCGAAGGGCGAAGACCAGATGAAGGTCTTCATTTCGCGCGTGCTCGCGGACACCGAGGACGTGTGGACCCGTGTGTTCCAGAGCTTCGGGCAGAACTACAGGGAGCCGCCGCTGGTCTTGTTCTCCGGCTATACGCAGACCGCATGCGGGGCAGGCCAGGCCGCCATGGGACCGTTCTATTGTCCGCTCGATCAGAAGGTCTACATCGACCTGAGCTTTTATGAGCAGATGAAGCGTCAGTTCGGTGTCGGCGGTGACTTCGCCCAGGCCTATGTCGTTGCGCACGAAGTCGGCCATCACGTGCAGACGCTGCTGGGGATCGCCCAGAAGGTCCAGGAGCTCAAGAGCCGTGTGGACGAGGTCACGGCCAACCAGATCCAGGTGCGCATGGAGCTTCAAGCCGATTGCCTGGCCGGTGTGTGGGCGAACCTCAATGACCAGCTGAAGAAGCGTCTGCAACCGGGCGACGTCGAGGAGGCCCTCAATGCGGCGACCCAGATCGGCGACGACATGATCCAGCGAAAGATGACCGGCCGCGTGGTGCCCGATGCTTTCACGCATGGCACCTCCAAGCAGCGCGTGCGCTGGTTCACGGAAGGTTTGAAGGCGGGTCGCATGGAGGTCTGCGACACCTTCAATACGTCGGATCTTTGAACCCAAGCGCGACCTGGAAGCCTTGGCAAGACGTGTTCGCCCCTGGCGGGGGCAGGCGTGGACTTGATCGGGGTCAGCGCGCCGGTTCAGCGATCCGCGCAGTATGGAAAGGCGTCCTCTCGCTTCAAAGTCGCCGGCCGGGACGCAACTCGTGCAGTCAATGACCGACTGGGACTCTGTAATGACGACGAACATGTCCAACCTGGACCGTGCCCTGCGTCTCATCGCCGGCATCGTGTTGATCGCGCTGGCGTTGGGTCTGCACGATGCTGGCAACTCGCCCGCTTCCAACGTCTGGTGGGGCTGGTTCGGTGTGATCCCGCTCGTGACGGCCTTTATCGGCTGGTGTCCGCTCTATCGCCTGCTTGGCATCAGCACGTGCAAGAAGACGAGTTGAATCCTCTTCGCGCCGGAGTTCAAGCTTACAGCGCCGCGCCTATGTAGTCGCTGACCGCGCAAGGGACGTTCTTGGCGGAAAGGGCCTTGCACAAACGCTCCGCGTCATTCTTGGATTTGATGGGGCCAGCAATGAGGTCGTAAGTCGGGTTGTCCATGTCGCCGCGGGCGACATAGCGCGGCTGAAGCTTTTGCAACGTACCGGCGTGCCGGTCGGCCAGCAGGCTCCAACTCAGGCGCAGAGAGTCGATGGAGGCCCCGGACGAAAGCTGGATGCCGACCGGCACGGTGGCGGGCTGCACGATAGTGTTGGCGAAATCGATCGGATCGGTGGCGGGATCCGCAGCCTTCGGCTTGGCCGCTGCGATCTTGCCCTTGGCTGCCGCCTTGGCCGCCTGGGCCACGCTTCCCGTCTCCAACCCTCTTTCGCCGTTGGCGTCTTTGCTCGCGGCGTCGGCATTGACGAGCTTGGGCATCTGGGGTGAGCCGGTCACAGCGGCGGCCGAGGCATCAGACTCCGATGGCGGGCTCACCTGAGGCGCGATCACGGCACGGTGGCTCTGGTTTGCGTCCATATGGGGCTCTGCGGTATCGAGCGTCTCCCCGGAGGTCTGCGCCAGCCGCTGTTCCAGAGCCATGAGCTGCGTCTTCATGACATTGGCGCGGTCGGCGGAGGTTGCAACCTCCGTTTTCACCTTCGACAGTTCGAGCTGAACCTGGGCCATGCTCTCCTTGAGGCCGTTGACGTCGCTGACGAGGCGCGCGGCCGTGCGCTGACCCTGGTTGGATTGAGGTTCGGCGATATAGGCGGACGTGGGCGTCAGATCATCCAGCAGTGCAGGTGCTAGAAGTATCGTTCCGATGTATGCCGCCGCGACGAGCCCGAGCATCGACCACACCACAACCTTGGGCGTGAACAGCGGCCGCTTTGCCAGGGGCAGGTTAGAGGCAGCGGTTTCCAAGCCCGGCGCGGCGCTGGTTGAGAAATTCGTTAGCGAGTGCACGGCCGGCGGAGCCTGCATTCCCGGCCCGTGGAGGGGAGGGGCGCCGGCGCTGGCAGCAGGACCGGCCGCGGCGGCGGTATGGACCGGATACGGCTGTCCAGGGCGGGTTGCGTACGTCGCGGTCATAATCGGGCTATCCTATAAACCTGTCGATATGTGCCTCCCGGCGGAATGTGTTGGGGAGGCGCTAAAAGAAATCACGCATATGATTCGGAACTGAAAATGATCGTGGCCGAGGGTATGCAAGGCGGCAATGGCCGGGCGGAGCTTGCCTGTGGGAAGTTGTGGATGACGGCGCTGTGGACACGCTCTCCGGGCCCCCGATCAAAGCTGTGTCATTTTCGAGCTTATCGCCCTTGGCGCCGGGTTCCCGTTTTCCAAGGGTAGAGCCGCCCCTTGCCGAAACACGCGCCCCGGGGCTATGCGTGCACGTCATAGGCCCGGCCGATCCTTGCGGCTGCGGAGTTAACCCCGAGAGCAGGATCGACGATGACCGCCTCTCCGCTTCTTTCTATCGTGCTGGCCGCCGGCAAGGGCACACGCATGAAGTCCGCCACGCCCAAGGTTCTGCATAAGTTGGCCGGACGGCCCATGCTCGGGCATGTGCTGGCGCTGGCGCAGGGCGCGGGAAGCACGCGTGTCGCCGTCGTCGTGGGCACAGACATGGACGCGGTGGAGGCGTCCGCCAAATCGGCGGTACCCCAGGCGCAAATCTTCCTCCAGCGTACGCAGCTGGGCACGGGCCATGCGGTGCTCGCTGCGCGCCAAGCGATCGAGCCGCATGATGGCGACGTCCTGGTGCTCTATGCCGACACCCCGCTGATCCGCCCTGAGACCATTGCGCGGTTGCGCGCCCGGCTCGATCTTGGCGCGGCGATCGCGGTGCTCGGCTTTCGGGCCCGCAACCCTGCGGGCTATGGCCGTCTCGTCACGGACGGCAAGGACGAGTTGATCGCGATCCGCGAAGACAAGGACGCGACACCAACGGAACGGCGCATAGAGCTGTGCAATTCCGGGGTCATGGCCTTCCGGGTGCCCGGCCTTGCGGATCTGCTCGCGCGGATCGGTAATTCGAATGCCAAGAACGAATACTATCTCACGGATGCGGTGGAGCTGGGACGTACCGACGGGCTTTCCGCCGCAGTGGTGGAATGCGATGAAGACGAAGTTCTCGGCGTCAACGCGCGCGATCAGCTTGCGGAGGCGGAGGCCATTTGGCAGGCGCGCCGCCGCCGCGAGTTGATGCACGAGGGGGTGACCATGATTGCGCCGCAGACCGTCTTCCTGTCCTTCGATACGCAGATCGCGCCCGACGTCATCCTGGAGCCCAATGTCTTTTTCGGCCCGGGCGTGTTCGTGGCGGAAGGCGCCGAGATCAAGGCCAACTGCCATATCGAAGGGGCAAGCATCGGCGCTGGCGCGCGCATCGGCCCATTCGCGCGTTTGCGTCCGGGAGCCAAGCTTGCCGAGGACGTCCACATCGGCAATTTCGTGGAGGTGAAGAACGTCGCGATGGCCGCAGGCGCGAAAGCCAACCACTTGGCCTATCTGGGCGACGGCAGCGTCGGGGCAAAGGCCAACATCGGCGCGGGCACGATTTTCTGTAACTACGACGGCTTCAACAAGGCGCGCACCGAGATCGCGGACGGGGCCTTCATCGGCTCCAATTCGTCGCTCGTCGCCCCTGTCAAGATCGGCGCTGGAGCCTATATTGGCTCGGGCAGCGTCATCACCAAGGACGTGACCGCGGGCAGCCTCGCCCTGGAGCGTGCCACCCAGGAAGAGCGGCCCGGCTGGGCAGAGAAGTTCCGCACGATGATGGCGCGTCGGAAGGCCAAATCTTGACTCTGCACACTTCTTGCAGAGCAATCCCGCGGAGTCGCTGTTTTGTCGCAAGACGCGGCAAGGCGCGCCGTCCTGAAACATTCTGTGAATTGAGAGCAGCACGTTAACCTCGTTACCTTCGCAGACGAGTCGGGATACGAGGCCGGTACTCAGCTTCAGCACACGAGGATTTTTGCGGCATGTGTGGGATCGTTGGCATTCTGGGTAAGTCATCCGTGGCGACCGACCTCGTCGATGCGCTGCGCCGGCTGGAATATCGTGGGTACGATTCTGCCGGTATCGCCACCGTCGAGTCCGACCACTTGGAACGCCGCCGCGCCGAAGGCAAGCTGAAGAACCTCGAGAAGCGGTTGCTGAGCGAACCCCTCGCAGGGCGTACCGGCATCGGGCACACACGCTGGGCTACCCATGGCCGTCCGACCGAGCGCAACGCGCACCCGCACATGACGGCCGAGGTTTCGGTCGTGCACAACGGCATCATCGAGAATTTCCGCGAACTGCGCGCGGACCTTGAAAAGAAGGGGCACGTCTTCGACACCGATACCGACACCGAGGCCGTCGTCCATCTCATCTCTCATCACATGCAACAGGGGCTCTCTCCCGTAGAGGCGGTGCGTGCCGCGCTGGGCGAGCTCCAGGGCGCGTTCGCGCTCGGCATCATTTTCGCAGGCCACGATGATCTCATGATCGCGGCGCGCCAGGGATCCCCGCTCGCCATCGGACACGGCTCGGGCGAGATGTACCTGGGCAGCGACGCCATCGCGCTCGCGCCCTTCACCGATTCCATCACCTATCTCGATGAAGGCGACTGGGCCGTCATGCATCGCTCGGGCGTCGAGATTTACGATCGGGCGGGCAATCGCGTCGACCGGCCCATGGTCAAGTCCGTGGCCAGTTCGCTGCTGGTCGACAAGGGCAATCACCGCCACTTCATGGCGAAGGAAATTCACGAGCAGCCCGAGGTCATTTCGCACACGCTTGCGAACTATATCGACATGGCGGCGGGCCAGGTGCGCTTTCCGGATCTCGGCATCGATCTGGCCAAGGTTTCCCGCTTGACCATCTCCGCGTGCGGCACGGCCTATTATGCAGGCCTCGTGGGCAAATATTGGATCGAGCAACTCGCCCGCGTGCCTGTCGAGATCGATATCGCCTCCGAGCTGCGCTACCGTGAGGCGCCGCTTCCAGAGGGCGGCCTTGCCGTCTTCGTCTCGCAGTCGGGTGAAACGGCCGATACGCTCGCCACGCTGCGCTACTGCAAAGCGGGCGCACAGCGCATCGCCTCCATCGTGAACGTGCGCACGTCTACGATCGCACGCGAATCCCATGCCGCGCTTCCCACCCTGGCCGGTCCTGAGATCGGGGTCGCCTCCACGAAGGCCTTCACCTGTCAGCTGTCGGTGCTGGCGTGCCTCGCCCTCGCGCTTGGCCGCGCGCGCGGCACGATCAGCGGGTCGCAGGAACAGGAGATGGTCCAGGCCCTGATGGAGGTACCGCGCCATATCTCCTCCATCATCCGCAACGAGCAGCAGTTCGTCGCAATCGCCCAGGAACTGTCCAAGGCGCGCGACGTGCTCTACCTGGGCCGCGGGACTTCTTACGCCATCGCCCTGGAGGGTGCGCTCAAGCTCAAGGAGATTTCCTACATCCACGCCGAGGGCTACGCGGCAGGCGAGCTCAAGCACGGCCCCATTGCGCTGATCGACGAAAACGTGCCGGTCATCGTGGTGGCGCCGGAGGACGCGCTGTTCGAAAAGACGGTGTCGAACATGCAGGAGGTCGCTGCGCGCGGCGGGAAAATCATTCTCATTTCGGACGCACCAGCGGACAAGGTTTCCTGCAGCCTCGCAGCGCACATCCAGATGCCGGCCTCAGCGAGCTTCACGACTCCGCTGCTTTATGCCGTCCCGACCCAGCTCCTCGCCTACCATACCGCCGTCGTGATGGGCACTGACGTCGATCAGCCGCGCAATCTGGCCAAATCCGTCACAGTCGAATAGCGGGGAAAAAGCGGGTTCCTCCAAGGCCCTAGATTTGCCTATTTGACGGGCATACTCTAAATTTGCCGAAATTGCGCTGGTGTCGGGCGTAACGGGGAACCGGCATTGGGGGGAAGGATCCGGGCTAATGGGAATACTGACGCGCAACGCGCCTGCCACGGCGCTGGCCGCGCTTGTGGCGCTCGCAACGCTTTCGCTGATCCAGGACGGGGCGGTCGGCGCACCCAGCAAAGCGAAAGCGGCTGGGACGGCAGAGACGTCGGGGGCGACCAAGACGTCGTATGAAAACGGCGTCAAAGCCTATCAGGCGGGCCGCTACCAGAACGCGGTCGACCAGTTGAGCACCGCCTTGCGCGGCGGGGGGCTGAGCAGCGCCGCGATGGCGCGCGGCCTCTACTATCGTGGTCTGGCCTACAAGAAGCTCGACAAGCCTGGCTTGGCCATTTCGGATCTGACGAGCGCGCTGTGGCTCAAGAACGGCCTCAGCGACGAGGAGCGCAAGGCCGCGACGGCCGAGCGCGCCGAAGCCTACAAGGCTGCGGGCCTTGGCGATGGCAACAGCGGCAAAGATCGGGTCGCTGCCTCCGATCCCAAGAGCGAGACACCCACGCCTGGCCAAGCTCAGGCCACGTCTGAGCCCGCGGACGCTACCCCTGGGGCTGCTGCGGCGACGCAGTACGCTTCCACCCACACGGCCGATACGGGAGGCGTGCCGCAGCCTCTGACGATGGGCGCCGAGACGGCCGCTCCGCCGCCTCCAGCGCGCAAGGGTGACGGCGCAATAGATCAAAGCGCTGCCCTCCAGCAAACCGAGCCCGCGACAGCCGCAACGGAGTCTGCTGTCGCCGCCGCGCAAGCGGACGCTGGGCAGGCGAATGGCGGGCAGGCCGCGCCCGCCGCGCAGACGGGCGGCTTTTCCGACTTCTTCTCAAATCTGTTTTCCGGTGGATCGAACGCCTCTGCAGCGCCGGCGGAGGCTCCAACCGGCGTTACGACCGCCTCGACATCTCAGGCCAATCCGCAGACGTCGAGCTGGAGCGACACGACATCCCTGACGCAGAGCGGGGCCAAGCCGTCGTCCAAGAAGGCGTCGGGCAAGACGGCGGCAGCCGCGCCTGAAAAAACGGCCCAGTCCAAGGGCGGCAAATACAAGCTGCACATCGCGGCTCTGCGCTCGCGCGCGGCGGCCGAGGCTTTGGCGCAGAAGCTGATGCAGGAGCACGCCGGCGATCTCCACGACCGCAAGCCGGCTGTCGACGAGGCGGTGATCGGCTCCATGGGTACCTTTTACCGGGTGCGTGTCGGCTCCTACAAGACCGCCGACGAGCCCAGAGGCCTTTGCAACACGTTGCGCAATAGTGGATATGATTGTCTCGTCGTAAGCAACTGAGCCGTACCGCACCGCGCGGTGCGCGCCCCGGGACAGCATAATGAGTGCGCAGCCGCCAAAGTCATCAGGTTCTGCATCTGCCGAGCGCGAGCGGAGCGAGGCGCAACTCACCGCAGGCCTCAAGAGGCTGGCGCGTGATGACGGCTCTACGGGCTGGCACCTGGGCGCGCGCATGCGCAATGCCTTCCTCACGGGGCTGCTCATCGTCGGGCCGGTGACGATCACGCTTTACATCATGTGGTGGCTGATCAACTGGGTGGATGCCTGGATCAAACCGCTGCTGCCAACGCACTACAATCCCGACACCTATCTCCCGTTCCCGCTTCCCGGCCTTGGCCTGCTTGTCGCGATTTTGGGATTGACCATTATCGGTGCGCTGGCCGCAAACCTGTTGGGGCGCTCGCTGGTTTCGACCGGCGAGTTGATGCTGGGCCAGATGCCGATCGTGCGTAACGTCTACTCGGCCATCAAGCAGATCTTCGAAAGCGTCATCACCAGCGCCGGTCCCAACCAGAGTTTTCAGAAGGTAGGGCTGATCGAGTTTCCCTCGAAGGGTTTGTGGTCGCTGGTCTTCGTCACAGGCGAAACCACCGGTGAGATCATCGATGCGAAGCCGGGAGGAGAGGGCGATCTTCTGACGGTGTTCATGCCGACGGGCATCGTCCCGCCCACGGGCTTCATCTGCTTCGTGCCGCGCGCCGATGTGATGCTGCTGTCGATGACGGCGGAGGAAGCGGCAAAGGTGATCCTGTCCGCGGGGATCGTGATGCCGGATCCCGCCGCGAAGCTGAAAGAGCTTTCGGCGAAGGAAGTATCGGGCAGCCGTGCCGGGCGCCTGTTCAATTTGCGCAGTGCCGGCAAGTCCAAGAAAGTCTGACGAAGTGCACGTTCAGGACGCGCGGGCGCGCAGGTTCGCGAGCGCCGCCGGCAATTCGTCGAAATGGCTGATGACGATGTCCGGTGCGAAGGTCGTGACGGGTTCCACGCTGTAGCCGAAGTCCACCGCGACCACAGGCACGCAAGCGGCCTTTGCGGTGGCAATATCGGTTTCGCTGTCGCCGATCATGACGGCGCGCCAGACATCGCCACGGGCGAGACCGATGGTGCCCGTGAGGTGGCGTGGATCAGGCTTGCACGCGCCGAGTGTGTCGCGCCCGGTGAGCGCTTCGAAATGACGCGACATGTCGAGTGCATCGAGCAACATGCGTGCGTGCAACTCGATCTTGTTGGTGCACACCGCCAGGCGCGCGCCTTGCGCGGACAAGGCGTCGAGTTGCGCGATGATGCCAGGATACGGCCTGCTCTTCACGGCGATGTTGGCGCCGTAATAGGCAAGGAAGCTCTCGAACAGATCGGCCAGATTATCGTCGTTAACGCTGCGCCCGTGGGCGGCGAGCGCGCCGCGGATCATCGCCAGCGCGCCATGGCCGACGAAATGGCGGATCTCCTTTTCATCGACCGCAGGAAGATCGAAGCGCTCCAGGATATGATTGGTCGCCGCGGCAAGATCCGGCGCGGTATCGACCAGGGTGCCGTCAAGATCGAAAACCAGCGTCCAGCCGTGCATTTTTCAGGGAACTCCTCGTCATGGTGCGCCGCCCCTATAGGCCATTGCCGGGCCGTCCGCCAGAGCCGCCTGCCTTGAAAGGCAGATGCCGGAGGCTTAGACATGTGAGAGAGCACGCACACCGGCAAGGCTGCGTGCGTTGACAGTTCAAGAGTGGGAATCCGAGTTAGGCGGGCAAGGTTAGGAGTTTCGTCAGGCGCATGGACAAGAAGGTTATCACGCTGCTGAAATCGCAGGCCTATATCGATGGGACGTGGACGGGCACACCGGGATTTGCGGTGCTCGATAAAGCGACGGGCGAGGAAACCGCGCGCGTGCCGGATCTTGGCGCGGACGAGGCACGCCTTGCGATTACCGCAGCCGAACGCGCCTTCAAGCCCTGGGCAAAACTTCTGGCCAAGGAGCGCGCCGCCATTCTGCGCCGGTGGTATGAGCTCATTCTCGATCACGCCGACGAGCTTGCTCTCTTGCTCACCAAGGAACAGGGCAAGCCGCTCCCCGAAGCCAAGGGTGAGGTCGTCTACGGCGCGGGCTTCGTGGAATTCAATGCCGAGCAGGCCAAGCGCATTTACGGCGAGGTGATCCCTTCGCATAAGCCGGACGCGCGGGTGATGGTGACAAAGTGCCCTGTCGGTGTGGTCGCGGCCATCACGCCATGGAACTTCCCCGTCGCCATGATCACCCGCAAGGTGACGCCCGCGCTCGCGGCCGGCTGTACGATCGTCGTCAAGCCCGCCGAGGATACACCCCTATGCGCTCTGGCACTTGCGGCGCTAGCTGAAAGGGCTGGCGTGCCCAAGGGCGTGTTCAATGTTGTCACCTGCAAGGATCCCGTGGCCGTCGGCAAGGTGCTGACGACGGATCCGCGCGTGCGCATGGTGACGTTCACGGGCTCGACCGAGGTCGGCAAGATTCTCATGGCCCAGGCGGCAGGCACCGTGAAAAAGTTTGGTCTTGAGCTGGGCGGCAACGCGCCGCTCATCGTGTTCGATGATGCCGATATCTCCAGGGCGGTGACGGGCGCGATGGCGTCGAAGTTCCGCAACGCGGGCCAGACCTGCGTGTCGGCAAACCGCATCCTCGTGCAGGCTGGCATCTTCGATGCCTTCGTCGCCGCGCTCTCCGCCGAGGTTGCCAAACACAAGGTCGGTGCGGGTGTGGACGCCGGTGTGACGCAAGGCCCCCTCATCAACATCCAGGCCGTCGAGAAGGTCGAAGCCCATCTTGCGGATGCGATTGCCAAAGGCGCCAAGGTGGTCGCCGGAGGCAAACGTCACAAGCTCGGCAGGACGTTCTTCGAGCCGACGGTCGTGACCGGCATCGACCAGTCCATGCGCATGTGGAACGAGGAGACGTTTGGCCCTGTCGCGGCAATCACGCGGTTTACCACCGACGACGAGGCAATCGGGCTTGCCAACAGCACGCCGTTCGGCCTTGCCGCCTACGTCTTCACCCGCGATCTTGCGCGCACGTTCCGCATGAGCGATGCGCTCGATTTCGGGATCATCGGCATCAACGAAGGGTTGACCTCCACCGAGGTTGCGCCGTTCGGCGGCGTGAAGGAAAGCGGCCTTGGCCGGGAAGGCTCCCACCATGGCGTGGAAGAGTTCGTCGAACTGAAATACACGCTGATCGGCGGCCTCTAGGGCATCTCTTCTCTTACAATCGTCATATCCATCCGGCGCGCGCGCTGGCCAAAGCAGGGAAGGTCTCGTGAGCACGGAAGATTGTAAGCGGCAAGCAGCCGCTCAGGCGCTTGAACTTGTTTCCTCGGGAATGAAGCTCGGCCTCGGGACCGGCTCGACGGCGGCGATTTTCGTCGATCTTCTTGGCGAGAAGGTCAAGGCTGGCGGGTTCGACGTCCTGTGTGTGCCGACGTCGGAGGCGACGCGGCGGCAGGCGGAAGGGCTTGGCATCCGGCTCTCGACGCTCGACGAGACGCCCTATCTCGACATGACGGTAGACGGCGCCGACGAGATGGACGAGGCCTTGCGGCTCATCAAGGGCGGTGGCGGCGCGCTGCTGCGTGAGAAAATCGTGGCTGCCGCGTCGGCCCGCCTCGTCATCATTGCCGATAGCTCCAAGCTGGTCGACACGCTGGGCCGCTTTCCTTTGCCGGTCGAGGTGGTGCCCTTTGGGCTGACGGCGACCCGCAATCTCATGATCAGCCTTGCGTCCGACGCCGGATGCTCGGGCGACATCGCGTTGCGCATGACGAAGGAAGGCGCGCCGTTCGTCACCGACAACGGCAATTTCATCCTCGATTGCGCGTTCGGCGAGATCGGCGATCCCGAGACGCTGGATGATGCCTTGAAGCTCGTGCCGGGCGTTGTCGAGAATGGCCTGTTCTTAGGTCTGGCCGATCTCGGCATTGTCGGTGCGCCGGAGGGTGTCACGGTGATCTCGAGTGCCGAACTGGATTTTGAGGAGGAGTTCTGATCATGCTCTTGCGTTTCTTGGTGGCCTGCTTCGTGGCCTGCTTCGTCGCGATCGCGCCTGTTTCCCTGCGTGCCGAGGATCAGCCTGCTGCGGCCGCCCAAAGCGCCGATCTGGAGGAGCGCATGGCGGCTGCGCGCGAGTTGTTGGATGTCACGGGTGTCACCAAGCAACTCGACGGCATGATTGCGGCGATGAGCAAGGGTTTTGCCCAAGGCGCAAAGGCGGACGAGAGCGAGAAGGGCAAGAAGATGTCGGCCGAGTTCGACGCGCTGATGCAGAGGTTCCTCGGCTACAAGGAAGAGATGATGGCGGATTTCGCCAAGCTCTATGCCGATACCTTCACCGCCGCCGAGATGAAGGAAGTCTCGCAGTTCTACCGCTCTGGAACGGGGGCGAAGTTTATCGCGTCCATGCCCGGGTTGATGGAAAAGGGCGCGCAGATCGGCATGAAGTACAGCCAGAAGCTCCAGCAGGATGCCGCCAGCGCGGCCGGAAAACAGTAACGCGAGGGCGGGCGGTTCTCGCTGGAGGCGCACGGCGGAGGGGCGATGAGCCAAAGCTATGATCTGTTCGTGATAGGGGCGGGATCGGGCGGCGTCAGAGCCGCGCGCATTGCCGCCGGTCATGGCGCGCGCGTGGCCATCGCCGAGGAGGATCGTTTCGGCGGCACCTGCGTGATCCGCGGCTGCGTGCCCAAAAAACTTCTCGTCTACGCCAGCCGCTTTGCCGGCGAGTTTGAAGACTCCGCAGGCTTCGGCTGGAACCCTGGCCGGCCGGCATTCGATTGGCCCTCCCTGATCGCCGCAAAGGACAAGGAGATCGGACGGCTCGAGGCGATCTATCGCGGTGTGCTGGAGAGCAATGGCGTTGAGATCTTTGCCGAGCGCGCCGTGGTGGCGGGCGCCAATACGGTGCGCCTCGTGCGCTCCGGCCAAACCATCATGGCGGGCAAGATCCTCATCGCCACGGGCGGCAGGCCGTTCGTCGACAAGGGCTTCAAGGGCGCCGGGCACGTCATCACCTCCAACGAAGCTTTTCACCTGGATGCGCTGCCCGAGAGCATCGTGGTGGCGGGCGGCGGCTATATCGCGGTTGAGTTTGCGAGCATCTTTGCTGGGCTCGGCGCGAAGGTCACGCTGGTGTATCGCGGCGAAAAGATCCTGCGCGGGTTCGACGAGGATCTGCGCGATGGGCTGACCGAAATCTTCCTCAGGCGCGGCATCGGCATCGTGACCAAAGCCACGATCTCGCGGGTCGAGCGCACCGGCGGCAAGCGCCGCGTGACGTTGAGCAACGGCACGGTCGTGGACAGCTCTGAGGTCATGATGGCAACCGGGCGCACGCCCAACACCGCGGGATTGGGCCTCGAAGACGTAGGCATCGTTCTGGCGTCCTCGGGTGCCGTCGCCGTGGACGAGGACGCGGCAACCTCCGTGCCCTCGATCTATGCGGTGGGCGACGTGACCGACCGGGTCAATCTCACCCCTGTTGCCATCCGCGAGGGGCATGCCTTTGCCGATCGCGCGTTCGGACCCAAGGGTTGGAGCGTGCATTACGAGAACATCCCGACGGGCGTGTTCACGACGCCTGAGATCGGCACCGTGGGGTTGTCGGAAACCCAGGCGCGCGCGAAGTTCAACACGATCGATATCTACAAGACGAGTTTCCGGCCGATGCGCAACATCCTGGCGGGCCGCGATCAACGCACGCTGATGAAGCTGGTGGTGGACGCCAAGACGCAGCGGGTCGCCGGACTTCACGTTCTGGGGCCGGATGCGGCCGAAATCGTGCAAATGGCGGCCATCGCCATGAACATGGGCGCCACAAAGGCTGATTTCGATCGCACCATGGCGCTGCATCCCAGTGCCTCGGAGGAGTTCGTCACCTTGCGCGATAAATGGATGGCGCCCGACGCCGCAGCCGCTGCGCTGCCTCCGCGGGGTTAGCGCCAGATCCTATAGGGGTTCCATCAGGTCACTGGTTGGAACTGTCGAGCGCTGACTTGTCCGCTTGCACGGAGGCACGGCCCGCCCTACCACCAGCCCTCAACAGAAGTCGCAGGATCACAACGATGAGCAGATTGGCCGGAAAAATCGCAATTGTGACGGGGGCGGGCATCGGCATCGGCGCGGCAATCGCCGAGCGCTTTGCCCGCGAGGGCGCCTTCGTCTACGTCACGGACATCAACGGCGAGACGGCAGGTGAAACGGTCGCGCGCATCGCAAAGGCGGGCGGCAAGGCGGCTGCCGCGGTGGTCGACGTGTCCAAGGGGCAGGACGTGACGGCGCTTGTCCGCCGCATCGATGCCGAGCAAGGCCGTGCCGACGTTCTGGTGAACAACGCGGGCATCCTGGTGCGCGGCGAGATACGAAACCTCACGGATGCCGAATGGACCAAACTGCGCGAGGTCAACCTCGACGGCGTGCTGCGTCTGTCGCGGGACGCGCTGCCGCTTCTGCGCAAGTCGGCCGCGCCGTCCATCATCAACATCTCCTCGATCATGGCCAACCGCGGCCTGCGCCCGCTCGCCGCCTACACGGCGACCAAGGGCGCGGTCACCGCGCTGACCAAGGGGCTTGCGGTCGAGTACGCGCTCTTCAACGTTCGCGTCAACGCCATCTCGCCAGGATACATCGAGACCGCCATTACCGATCGCATGTTGCGTCTGCCGCAGGCGCGTAAGTTCCTGATCGACAAGACGCCGATGGGCAGGCTTGGCTCACCGGAAGATTTGACTGGCGCTGCGGTCTTCTTTGCTTCCGACGACAGCTTATATTGTACAGGGGCAGATCTGCTGGTCGACGGAGGTATAGCGGCAGGCCTGTAAACCAAGCTTGAGCGGCAGGCTTCCGAGCACATCGTGGCGCATGCTGATGCAACCCTTGATGCGGCCAGCAGCGTTTGCGGTGCTGGCGCACCTGGGCGTAATCTCCTATAAGCCCCGCTCAAGACAGACAATTAGGTTGCCAGACGGCGGGACCGGCCCCGGCCGGCGCGGTGTTTTTTGGAGTCAAGACAATGGCAGGCCTCAGGGCGAGTGAGAAATGGTCGCCGGCAAGCTGGAGACAGCTGCCGGTCGTGCAGGTGCCCGATTACCCCGACGCCCAGGCGTTGGCGGACGTCGAGGCCAAGCTCGCTACCTTTCCCCCGCTCGTCTTTGCTGGCGAAGCGCGCGACCTGAAGCGCCAGCTTGCGGAGATCGCCAACGGCCAGGGCTTCCTGCTCCAGGGCGGGGATTGCGCCGAAAGCTTTCTCGAGCATCGCGCCGACAATATCCGCGATTTCTTCCGCGTTTTCCTGCAGATGGCGGTCGTGCTGACCTATGCGGGCGGCCAGCCTGTGGTGAAGGTCGGGCGCATTGCGGGACAGTTCGCCAAGCCGCGGTCCTCGCCGACCGAAAAGAAGGACGGCGTGGAGTTGCCAAGCTACCGCGGCGACATCATCAATGGCGCGGAGTTCACCGAGCAGGCGCGGATCCCCGATCCCCATCGTCAGCTCGAGGCCTATCGCCAATCGGCAGCGACCCTCAACCTGATCCGCGCTTTCGCCAACGGCGGCTACGCGGATTTGGAACGCGTTCACCAGTGGAATATGGGCTTCGTCAAGGATAGCCCCCAGGGGCATCGCTATGAGGAGTTGGCCTCGCGCATCGAGGAGACGCTCAGCTTCATGCGGGCCTGCGGGATCACCTCGCTGAATACGCCGCAACTGCGCACCACGAGCTTCTACACGAGCCACGAGGCGCTGTTGCTAGGTTACGAGCAGGCGCTGACGCGCAAGGATTCAACGAGCGGCGATTGGTACGCGACCAGCGGCCATATGATCTGGATCGGCGACCGCACGCGGCAGCCCGATCACGCCCATGTGGAGTACGCGCGCGGCATCAAAAACCCCATCGGCCTCAAGTGCGGTCCCTCGCTCGATGCCGAGGGTCTGCTGCGCCTGACCGACCTGCTCAACCCGGCCAACGAACCGGGCCGCCTGACGCTGATCTGCCGCTTCGGCCATGACAAGGTCGAGGCCCATTTGCCCAAGCTCATCCGCGCGGTAAAGAAGGCCGGCAAGTCGGTTGTGTGGTCGTGCGACCCCATGCACGGCAACACCATTTCGGCCGCCACAGGCTACAAGACCCGGCCCTTCGATCGCATCCTGCGGGAAAGCCTGTCGTTCTTCGAGGTTCATAGGGCGGAAGGCAGTCATGCCGGAGGCATCCACGTGGAAATGACGGGCCAGAACGTGACCGAGTGCACGGGCGGCGCCACGGCCATTTCCGAGCAGGATCTGTCCGACCGCTACCACACGCATTGCGATCCCCGCCTGAATGCCGATCAGGCGCTCGAACTGGCGTTCCTGGTCGCCGAGCAGCTGAAAAAGGAGCGATTGAACGAGCGGGTCGAGCCCAAGACCCTGATCGCCTGAGGGAATAATCAGATGCGACATTACTGCCAGCCTTAACTTGACGTGGAGCAAGGCCGCTGGCAGTAAAGTCAAATTAATTTCCTATAAGGAACGCTCTGATCTCAGGAGGATACTCAATGGCCCATAAAATTCTTTGCGCTATCGACGGCACGCCGCACTCGCACCGAGCTTTGGAAATGGCGGCCGAAATGGCGACGAAGCTCGGAGCGGCCCTCACGGTTTGCTCGGTTAACATCGTCACGGGCAGCGGGCGCGGGCCGCTCATCTCGCTGAAGCCCGATTCTGAGATCGAGGGTGTGCTTACGTCAGCAGTCGGCGACGCCGAAAAAGCCGGCGTGAAGGAAGTGAAATGGGTGCTCCTGCGCAGCCGCGAGGCGGCAACGGGCATCGTCATGTACGCAGAAGAAGGCAAGTACGATATCATCATAACCGGTACGGGTGATAAAACTGGGATTTCGCGCCTTGTGCTTGGCTCGGTTGCGGCCGACATCGCAGGCCGGGCCCATTGCTCGGTGATGGTCGCGCGCTAAGGCGAAGAACCAGGCGGGACGTGGCAATCGACACGTAGACGAGGCCCGGCGCGCTCCTTAGAACAGCGCCATGACACAGATCGCCGTTCATTCGCTCAAAATCGCACTTGCACAGCTGAACCCCGTTGTCGGCGATGTCGCCGGTAACGCGAGGCGGGCGCTGGATGCACATGCCAGCGCCAAATCGCTCGGGGCCGATCTCATCGTCTTTCCCGAGCTTTTTCTCAACGGTTATCCGCCCGAGGATCTGGTCCTGAAACCGGCGTTTCAGGACGCAACTCGTGTTGCGCTCGAAAAGCTTGCCGCCGATACCCGAGAGGGACCTGCGATCCTCATCGGCACCATCTGGCGCGAGGATGGCAAAGTCTATAACGCCGTTGCGCTGCTCGACGGCGGGCACATCGAGACCGTGCGCCTGAAGTACGACCTGCCGAACTATGGTGTGTTCGATGAAAAGCGCGTGTTTGCCCAGGGCCCGATGCCTGGTCCCATCAACGTGCGCGGCGTACGGATTGGCGTGCCGATCTGCGAAGACATCTGGAGCGCGGACGTCGTCGAGACGCTTGCCGAGACGGGCGCGGAGCTTCTCGTCTCCCCGAACGGATCACCTTTCGATTGGCCCAAGCCAGACATCCGTATGAACGTTGCGGTTGCGCGCGTGACCGAGAACCGGCTGCCGCTTGCCTATGTCAATCAGGTTGGCGGGCAGGATGAACTGGTCTTTGACGGTGCCTCCTTTGTGCTCAATGCGGATTGCAAGCTTGCCGTACAGTTACCCGCATGGCGCGAGGCCATCGCGCTGACGCATTGGAGCAGGGCGAACGGGGGCTGGCGCTGCGAGCACGGGGAGGTCGCGGCCATCGAGGAAGGCGTGGCGGCCGCCTATCAGGCCTGCATGCTGGGTTTGCGCGATTATGTCGAAAAGAACGGCTTTCCCGGCGTGGTACTCGGCCTTTCCGGAGGCATCGACAGCGCGCTCGTGGCGGCGATCTGCGCGGACGCATTGGGGTCAGACAAAGTGCATGCCATCATGCTGCCGTCCAAGTTCACATCCGACGACAGTCTGACGGATGCTGCAGCTTGCGCGAAGGCGCTGGGCCTGCGCTACGACAAGGTGTCCATTGAGCCTGCGGTCTCCGCCCTGAACTGGAGCCTGAAGGACCTGTTCGAGGGGACCCAGCCTGGCATCACAGAGGAAAACCTGCAAAGCCGCGTGCGCGGCACGATCCTCATGGCGATCTCCAACAAGTTCGGCGGCATGGTGGTCACGACCGGCAACAAGAGCGAGATGTCCGTCGGTTATGCCACCCTTTACGGCGACATGAACGGCGGCTTCAACCCGATCAAGGATCTCTACAAGCTGGAGGTCTATGCGCTTTCGCGCTGGCGCAACGGGCATGTTCCTTCAGGAGGGCTGGGCGCGACCGGGGAGGTGATACCGGAGCGCATCATCACCAAGGCACCCACGGCTGAGTTGCGCGCCAACCAGACCGACCAGGACAGCCTTCCGCCTTACGAGCAGCTCGACGACATCTTGCGGTGTCTCGTCGAGAACGAGATGCCGTTGCGCGATGTGGTGGCGCGCGGGCACGACCTCGAGACTGTGCGCAAGGTCGAGCGGCTGCTCAATCTGGCGGAATACAAGCGCCGGCAGGCAGCGCCGGGCGTCAAGATCTCAGCACGGAATTTCGGCCGCGACCGGCGTTATCCGATCACGAACAGATTTCGCGAGAGCCTCGATGCTGCGCCCCAAGCTGCCGCAGCCGGCGCAAAGAGGCACCTCGTCAAGCCCTCTACCGACACTGGCGGCGACGGCTGATGCAACGCGGGTTCCGCTGGTTAAGTTTTCGCCAACCAACATCTGAGACGCTTGCGCTTTCGAGAGCCGACGGAACGCAGGCATGGGCAAAGCAATACTGGAAGCAGCGCGTCCTCCCATGTGGGAAATCGAAAGGTCCGTTGCGCGCGCCGGGGTCAGCGCTTTTGTGCGCTTCGGCCACAAGCGAATTGCGTTATCCCAGATTGCCGGTTTGTCTCTGGAAGAAGTGCGCAACCGGCAAGCCATGGGCTTGTTCGTAGCGGCGACGGCATTCGTCTTCGCAGCCAGTGTCTTTGCCTATTTCGTCTTCGAGCAAGGGGCGATGGCACGCTTCCTGATCGGCACGTTCTTTCTGGGCGGGCTCGGGGTGGCCGGGCTGATCGAGGCGAGCCGTCTCAAGGCCGTTCGCCACTACGAGCTGACGATTACGCTGGTGGACGGCGAGCGTGTCGTATTTGCCAGCGCCGACCGCGCCGACATCCAGGCATTGGCGCTGCGTCTTGCGGCCGAACTGGGCGAGGCGGGCTGAGGTGCCGCGGAACGGCCGGGTTCGCGGACCTGTTTCTCCGCCCAAGCCCTTTTAAAGCCGTTCCAGGTTTTTGATGGAATCGCGGAACGGCTCCAGGCTTTTGTTTTGTCGTGCTTCTTGTCGGAAAACCGGTTCCCACTTTTCCGCAAAGCGCGCTAGGGTGCCGCTCGAAATTTGCCCAAGCCTCGAGTTATACATGAACCCCATTCTCCGCTTCGCACCGAGCCCGACTGGCCGTCTCCACATCGGCAACGTGCGTACCGCAACGCTCAACTGGCTGTTTGCGCGCAAGTACGCAGGCAGCTTCATTCTGCGGCTTGACGACACCGACCTGGAGCGCTCCACGCAAGAGTTCGCACAAGGCATTCGGGACGACCTGGCGTGGCTCGGACTCACCTGGGACCGGGAGGAAAGGCAGTCCGACCGCACGCAATTCTATGATGCGGCAGCCGACCGCCTGAAAGCGCGAGGGCTTCTTTATCCCTGCTATGAGACGGAGGACGAACTCGCGCGCAAGCGCAGTCGCCAACGCGCGCTCGGCAAGCCGCCGATCTACGACCGTGCCGCGCTGCAGCTGAGCGAAGAGGAGCGCCGCAGGCTCGAAGCCGAGGGACGCACCCCCCACTGGCGGTTCCGCTTGCCCAACACCGCTTCGGGGCAGGGCCTGGCACCCCAGCCGACGATTGTCAGCTGGAACGATCTCATCCGCGGCGATCAGATCGTCGATATCGGCTCGTTGTCCGACCCCGTTCTCATCCGCGCGGATGGCACGTATCTCTATACGTTCACCAGCGTCGTCGACGATATCGCGTTCGCCATCACGCATGTCATCCGTGGCGAGGATCACGTCACCAACACAGGCGTGCAGTTGGCCATTTTCGAAGCGCTGGGCGGGGAAGCGCCTGCGTTCGGCCACCACAGCCTCCTGATCGACGCAGACGGAAACGCGTTGTCGAAACGCCTGGGCGCGCTTTCGGTGCAAAGCTTCCGCGAGGCCGGCCTCGAACCGATGGCGGTGTTGAGCCATGCCGCGCTTGTCGGCTCCTCCGATGCGATCGAGCCGATCCGCACGCGCGAGGAACTCGCAGCCAAACTGGATCTGAGCAAAATTTCCACCGCACCAGGCCGTTTCGACATCGAGGAACTCAAGGGCCTCAATGCCAAACTGCTGCACAAGCTTCCCTACGAGGACGTCGCGGATCGCCTCGCTGCGATGGGGGTTGGCGGCGGCGCCGCATTCTGGGAAGTGGTGCGCGGGAACGTTGGCGTGCTGGCGGACGCGCAAGCGTGGTGGCAGGTGGTGGCGGGTAACATTGCGCCCGTGATCGAGGACGCCGAGTTTCTCTCCAAGGCGGCCGCGTTGCTACCCGAAGAACCCTTCTCGCAAGAAACCTGGGGCGCGTGGACCAACGCGGTGAAAGCTGCCACGGGCATAAAGGGACGCGCGCTCTTTCATCCCTTGCGCCTTGCCCTGACCGGAGCGGACCAGGGCCCCGAGCTGAAGGGGCTTCTGCCTTTGATCGGACGCGACAAGGCGCTTATCCGCCTGCGCGGCAAGACCGGGTAAGACCCAGCTGAGCAATGACGCGGCGGCTTCAAAACGCTCAAGGGCCCACTGCGGAATTGGCAGTGGGCTTTGATGCGTTACGCGGTGCAATGGCGCGTGGGCCAGGGCTTTGCACTCACAGTGCGTATTGAGCGGCGCGTTCAGGGTCCTTGGAGGCGACGATCTTGGCGAGGTCGACGATCACCTTGGCCTGCTTCCAGGTGGCATCGTCCTGCATCTTGCCGTCGATCATTACGGCGCCGGTGCCGTCGGGCATCGCCTCCAGAATCCGCTTGGCGAACAGGACTTCGCCGGGATCGGGTGAGAATACGCGTTTGGCGATCTCGATCTGCGAGGGGTGGAGAGACCACGCGCCCAGGCAGCCCTGGAGGAACGCGTTGCGGAACTGCGCCTCGCAGGCGGCGCTGTCGGCAAAGTCGCCGAACGGTCCGTAGAACGGCTTCAAGCCATAGGCGAGACACGCATCCACCATTTTGCCGACGGTGTAGTGCCACAAGTCCTGCTGATGGAATGTGCGCGCGGCGGCCTTGTCTTCGCCCGGATCAGCCAGCACGCCGTAGCCTGGATGACCGCCGCCGACGCGCGTGGTCTTCATGCCACGCGAAGCCGCCAGGTCGGCAGGACCAAGGCTCATGCCATGCATGCGTGGAGAAGCCGCCGCGATCGCTTCCACGTTGTTGACGCCTTCGGCGGTTTCAAGAATCGCGTGAATGAGGATGGGTTTTGAGACTTTGTGCTTGGCTTCGAGCTGCGCCAGGAGCTGGTCGAGATAATGGATGTCCCAGGGGCCTTCCACCTTGGGCAGCATGATGACGTCGACCTTGTCGCCCGCGTTGGCGACGATCTCCGTCACGTCGTCAAGCATCCAGGGCGAGTTGAGGCAGTTGATGCGGGTCCACAGGCCCGTCGTGCCGAAGTCGAACTCGCGCGCCATGGAAATGAAACCCTTGCGCGCCGCCTCCTTCTCGCCAACGGCGATCGCGTCCTCCAGGTTGCCAAGCACGACGTCAACCTGCTTGATCGTGTCCTTCAGTTTGGCGCGGATCTTCTCATTGTGCGGAGGGATGAAGTGGATCATCCGTTCCAGCCGCACGGGCAATTGGCGGTAGGGGTCGGGGGCGCCGATGGCGAGGGGAGCGAAATGCTTGGCGGGTGTGCGGGTAATAGCCATCCGGCAGTGTCCTTCTTGTCTGGCGGAAGATATGCGTGTGGCGCGCACCATAAGTGGCGCAGGGGGGGTGTCAATTGGCGAAGGTTGCCGCATGGCCCCTTGGATATAATCAAGGCCGCATGGGGCGCCCCATGCGGCCTTGTGCCGACACATCCGCTCGAGATCTGCTTGCCGCTTAGACGAACATCGCATCCACCGAGACGAAACGGACCTGCTGGAGATTTGCCAGGCCGCCGGTCGATGCCGTGACACCGAAGTGAACCTCCTCCGACGAGGCGAAGTACGCGGCTGCAATGTCCTGGGTCAGAGAGCCCACCTGAACGCCATCGAAGGAATAGGACAGCGTGTGGGCTGCCGCGTTCCACTTGACCTGGACAGCGTGCCAGCGGCCATCCTCGATGTTGCCCAGGCTGTGGGCAGCCGTGATGGCTCGGTTGGCCAGGGAAGCATCCGTATCGAAGAAGTTGGTGTGGTCGGCAGCAATGTCTTTGAACGCTGGATTGTAGTAAGTATCGAACTCGATACCCAATCCGTTCTTGATGCCAGCGGCTCCCAGGTTTGCGGTCCCGGCGCCTATCGCGGCGCTGCCGCGTGCATCATTGTGCAGAACGAATGCCAAGCCGTCCGCACCGGCCGCGTCCTTGCGGCCGAGAAACACGTCGAACTTGATGTTGAAGTCGTGGGTGATATCGATCATGTCTTCCGACATGATGCCGCCCACTTTATTCGCCTGGTCGGGCGTCAGCTGCACGGCACCGCCGGTACGGTTGTAACCGGCCCAACCCAGCATCGCAAAGGCGGGCGCGCCGTGCATACCGCCCATGTCGTCATGATTGACCGTTATAGGCTCGAATACTGCTCTCGCTTCGTTGAGCCGAACCTGATGCAGATTGGAGAAGCCGCCAGTGGCTGCGGTGAACCCGAAATAGGCCAGTTTGGAGCCGCCCAGGAAGGCTGTGGAAATATCTTGATGGATAATGCCGACGGTGCGTCCGTCGAAACTATAGTTCAGCGTCTTGGTGTCGACATCCCAATAGACGCGGACGGAATGCCAGAAGCCGTCCGCCACGTCGCCAAGCCCGACGGCCTGCGTGAGGAACCGGGCGTTGCCGGCGGCGTCCGTATCCACAATTTGGGTGTGATCGGCGCCGATATCGCCGGACCCCTTTCCGTTGTTGTAGGTGTCGAACTCGATTGCCAGGCCTTTGCGAATGCCTTCCGCTCCCAGCGTATTGCCACCACCGCCAAGCGCGCGCTCCCCAAGGGGATCGTTGTGGAGAACGAATGCAAGCCCGTCCGCGCCCTTGTCTTTGGCACCCAGGTAGACGTCAAAGTCGAGAACGAAGTCTTTAGAGACGTCGATACGCATATTGCTCATGACGCCGCCGGTCTTCTTGGGCGTATCAGACGTAAGCTGAACGATATTGGTACTGGAATTGTAGCGCGCGCCGCCTGACAACGTGATCAGGTGCTCCATGCTTCCGATATCAAACTTGGTGTAGGTCATGGAGCCCATCATGGCGTCCATCGCGCCCATGTCGTGAGCCGGTGATGTGTGGGTATCGGCATAGGTAATGTTGGTGGAGTAGATGCGCACTTGTTGGACGTTGCCAACGGCGCCGGTCGAACCGGTAAAGCCGAAGTAGGCCTGTTTCTCACCGCCGAGGTACATCTGCGCGATGTCACGCTGCAGCGTTCCCATGACCTGTCCGTCGACCTTATAGCTCAGCGTCTTGGCATTCGCATCCCAGAAGATCTGGAATGCATGCCAGGTGTTGTCTTCGATATTGCCAAGGCTCTTGGCGGGTGTGATCTGCCGAAGGGCCACCGTCGCGTCGGTATCGAAGAAGCCGGTGTGATCCGCGCCGATGTCGCGGAACTTTGGGCCATCATTTGAGACATCGAGCTCGATCCCGATGCCTTTATTGATGCCATAGGCGCCGAAATGGCCGCCGGTGCCCCCTAGCACATCGCCCTTTAGTGGATCGTTGTGCAAGATGAAGGAGATGCCGCCGGTTCCTGCTTCCTTCGCGCCGAAGCGGATGGCGGCGTTGATCGCGAAGTTGTGCGTCAGATCAATCGCTGAGTTGGAAATCACGTCGCCCTTCTGCCACGCCTGATTTCCGGTCAATGTGAAAATCTTGTTTGGATTATCGAACGAGGCAGCGCCATTGAGCGTCATGAAGTTATCGGCCTGGGGCACGAATAGCTCACCACCAGGTTCAACGTTGATGATCGAAGCCACTGAAGGCGTGCCCTTGTTGTTGAATGCAAAAAGCATCCAATAACCAGGCGTTACGACGTTAGCGTTGTCAGGCAGATCGACATGCAGAAGTCCGTCGGCGCCGACCTTGAAGTCGAGATTGATGATGCGCGTATCCGAATTGGTCGAGTGCGTTGTCGAGCCGTTCTTCACCAGTGTCAACTTGGTAATCGAATTCGGATTGGTGACGCTGACGGTGAACGTTTCGCGCTGCTCAACCTTGTCAGGAGCATCGAGAATGGTCGGCCGCGCGGCAAGAGTACCGTCATCGTTGAACAGATAATCAGGCTTGTAGATTTCGCCATTGAGGTTTTTGAGCGGGCCGGGCGCGCCGCCGCCAAGCGACAACACAGTTGCGTCTGGGAGCAGCAGGGTCGTCGAATGATAGAGGCGCGGAACCGCCGCCGAGTCACCATAAGTCCACGCTTTCGTCTCGGGGTGCCAAAGGGCGACTTCGTATGTCACACCCTCCAACTTGTTGATCACCGCGCTGCCGCCCGACAGCATGACGGTGCCGTCGGCGAGCAGGACCATGTTCGACCACGAATGTCCCCCGCGCGGCGTTGCAACCTGCGTGAACTTGGGGGTTTGCCCGCTGATGTCGGCGATCCAGAAGCCGTTGTTGGCCATCAGCAGGACTTTGTCCTGGTCGTACATGATGCCGGGCTGATCGAAGGATCTCCTGAAGGGCATCGCGTTCGTCGACAGAATGCGGCCTTCGCCCGATGGATCGAAGGTGACAACGTTGCTGTAGTTCTTCGGACCGGCTGTCGTAATGGCCACCGCACGTCCGTCGCTGGCGAGCCAGGTTTGGGGATAGAACCACCCTCTGGCAAACATATCCGTCGTGGCGCCATTGAGCGTAGTCCAGCCGACGCCTGGCGTATAGAGTTCTGGCGTAGCGACGCCGTTGAGATCGCCATCGCGCCCGCCAAGCGCCAGAATCTTGCCGTTGGCGAGAGTGATTTCAGTCGGGTACCAGCGCGCATAAGTCATATCCCCTGTCGGCGTCGGCACAAGGGAGTTGTCCATATAGTTGAAAGTGTTGGAATCGGCGACGCCGCCGTTGATAAGTCCCAGGGGCCGCGTATCGCCGCCGGCAATGAGGATTTCACCCGTTTCGGGCACGATGATCGCGGCAGAGCAGAACAGGTCGGTATGAACGGTGTGCTCGAGCGTCAGATGGGTATTGGTGACGGGGTCCCACACATCGAAGATGTGCATACCGCCCTGTTGGCCGAGTTCGTTTGTTCCGAAGCTGAGAACCCGGCCGTCCGGAGTCAAGATGGACTGAATACCAATAACCGGCCACTCGAATACGTTACTCCAAACACCTAGTCCCATTGCCCTACGCCTCGCGCTTGTGTGACGACGCGGGGGCTAATGCCGGCTTGCTCCGCGTCCCAAATCCGCACACTGGTGCGGCTCTCGGACGGGGCTCGGCAGGAAACGTGCAAAAGGAAGCGGCGTGGCCCTTCCAAGGCCACGCCGCTTCAAACAAGCTTTAAATTAAGAGTTAAGAGGCCGGCCGAGTGGGGTGCTTCTGGTGACCATCAGAATTACCGTGACAAAGCGCACACCCTCGGCGGGAGGATTTACCTCTTGTGGCTTCCGCGGCGTTTCTCGGGATGGAGCGTCTTTCCCAAAATGGACTCATCGCGCCCGATCACATGGCTCGTCGATCCCACAATGAGCGGATCGGGGCCGGTGACGATCCGGGTATTTTTCTTCGGATAGTCGAGACTTGACAGGAAGTGCTGCATACAGCCCAAACGGGCACGCTTCTTGTCGTCGGATTTCACGATCGTCCAGGGGGCATCCGCTGTATCGGTATAGAAGAACATGGCCTCCTTGGCTTCCGTGTAGTCGTCCCATTTGTCGAGAGACGCCTTGTCGATGGGCGAGAGCTTCCACTGTTTCAAAGGATCGTGCTCGCGCGATTTGAATCGGCGCAATTGCTCCTCGCGCGTCACGGAGAACCAATACTTGAAGAGACGGATGCCCGAACGGACCAGCATCCGCTCCAGTTCAGGGCACTGACGCATGAATTCCAGATAGTCGTTGGGCGAGCAAAAGCCCATCACGCGTTCGACGCCTGCACGATTGTACCAGGAGCGGTCGAAGAAGACGATTTCCCCACCTGCGGGCAGGTTCTCGATATAGCGTTGAAAGTACCATTGGGTTCTTTCGCGCTCGGTGGGTTTTTCCAGTGCCACCACGCGTGCGCCGCGCGGATTAAGATGCTCCATATAGCGCTTGATGGTGCCGCCTTTGCCGGCCGCGTCACGGCCTTCAAACAGCACAATAATCCGTTCACCTGTCTCCTTGACCCAGCTTTGGGCCTTCAACAACTCCACCTGAAGGTCTGCCATCGCCGCTTCGTAGACCTTGATCGACATGCGGGTTTGGTAGGGATATTCGCCAGTCTCAAAGGCATGGCGGATCGCGTCGGGGTCGTGGCGCATGCGTGCAGGCGAGAGCGTCGGGGTGTGCGCAGGCGGGGCCTCGATTTGCGGCGTCGCAGGCAGCGTTGCCGCTGGCGGGGGCATCGCGGGTTGTTCTGCTGTGCCGGGCTCTTCGATGGCGGTCATGGCTTTATCAATCCCCTCGTGCCGGTTTCTGATGTCGATCTGCATTCGAATGTGACGGTCAGAAAATAGCGTGGGATTGATCCTTATCAATTTTCCGGGTGGCTTGCGGGCACAGGCTTCTTTGCCGCGATCTTGCGGACCTCGTCGTCGATATCGATGTGTGCGCAACCGGATGCCGCGCGCAGATCGTTTATAGCATCAGCCCTGCGCCGCGCCCGCTCGAGCTGTTCTTGCTTCTTCTTGATAGACTCGGCCGTATAGGGCTCACCCATCCAATTCTTGATCATGCCAAGCACACTGGGTGCAGGTCCTGTTTTGTCCTTTTCGATACCTTCTTGCAGCGTGTTGATCTCCGCGACGCGCTTCTCCATTGACTTGTCCAACCCGGTGCATGAGGCATTGCCATCCTGTGCTGGCGCTTTTTCAACCGCGTGCGCCTCGGAATCTGGACGCCGTGTCAAGTCTTGCGCGCCACTTCCGATGGGCAGCAGCAGAATGGCTGCCAGCGCAAGAGCGCCACGGCA
Source organism: uncultured Hyphomicrobium sp. (assembly GCA_964587445.1). Lineage (GTDB taxonomy): Bacteria > Pseudomonadota > Alphaproteobacteria > Rhizobiales > Hyphomicrobiaceae > Hyphomicrobium_B. The sequence goes on along the minus strand of CAZPLQ010000009.1, from coordinate 11,338 downwards.
GCAGTAGAGCCATGGTTCCGCAACCGGCTTAAAAGAATGCTTCTCCATCAGGCCCCCCGGCGCGCAGCGCTCAGCACTCATATGAGCTGAGTTGGCTGGATTTCGTCGTGCAGGCAGTAGAACGTCGGACTGGAGCAGATCCGTCGCGGCATCATCATGCAGCCGGAAACGGCGCCATTGGGGCGGCCTTGATGACACTCCATTATCCCAAGGGATCTGAGCCGATCAGGGGAGGTTTACGGTCTCGACCGCCACCTTGGACGCGGGCGCACCAGGCTGCAAAGCCCAATCATGCACATTGCGCATCTCACCCGTCTCGCGCACCCGCGCCAGCCGGCCCATATCGATCGCGCCCGTCACCCAGGCGGCTTCATTTAGGCGGCCCTCGGCAAGAACGCCGGTGTCAGAAACGCCATGCTCGGAGGGGACATAAATGCCAGCGGCCCCGGCGTTGAAGTCGACGGCCGGAGACCAGGGCGCATCCCCCACGGTCGGGCTCTGAACGGTCGCGATCGTGTTTTCCAGGGCGCGTGCCTTGGAGCCGGTGCGCACGCGATGATAGCCGGAGATCCGCTCGGTGCATGAGGGGACGAGAACGACGCCCGCACCGGCCTGCGCCATCGCATGAACCAGGAGAGGGAATTCGCTGTCGTAGCAAATCGCAATGCCGAACGTGCCAATGGCCGTCTTGAAAACTCTTACCGGACCGCCTGCCGAGATACCCCAGTCATGCTCGAAGGGCGTCATGACCAGCTTCTCCTGAACGCCCACGTTGCCGCGTGGCGTTACGAGCTGGGCCGCATTGACGAAGCGGCCATCTTCCTTGAGCACCGGCCCGGAGCCGGCCAATATATGGACGCCGTGTGTGCGCGCGAGATCGGCATGAAGTGCGACGCGGCTATCGGCTAGCGCGGCGACCTTGCGCAGCGTGGTCTGCAGATCGCCGTAGACCTCGGGGCCGAAGGTCGCGGCCTGTTCGATTGCCGCGTATTCGGGGAAGACAAGAAGAGAGGCGCCGGTTGCCGCGCCATTCTTCACCCACAGGGCGATCTTGGTTTCCCATTCGGCGAGCGACTTGGGTTGTCCAATCGGGTACTGGGCGGCTGCAACTTTCAGGATCGAGGTGCTGGTCATCAAGACGGCCTGGAGTGAGGAGAGCTAAAACATTGGGTTGGCAACAAGATGAAACACCGTCTAAAGCGTCTTCATCCAGAATTGCATACGGTGGACCGTCTCTTCGTCCTGGTCGACGTCTTTCCAGTTATAGGTGGCTACGATGCCATCGGCTGGTGCGTAGCCTCGTTTCCTCCAGAAGCCGTCGAGAGGAAGATACTCCTTCGGTTTCAACGGATGATCATCGGGGCGCACGACGCGGCAGAAGGTGGAATGCGTGAAGCCGCCAAGCTTGCGCGCCTGCGCTTCGCGATGATCGAAGAAGGCATGCCCAAGCCCGAAGCCGCGATGGGAGGTCAGCAGCACGCTTTCACCGCAGTAGAAGATCTTGGAAATGTCGTAGCCCGCTTTCTTGAACGGCTCGCCGAACTCGTCGGCATGCTCGATCATCGGCGCTCCGGTGGAAGCGCCGATGATGGTGTCGCCATCACGAGCCACGACACACACCGCGCCTTTTGCGGCCGCGAACTTGGCAAGATAGTCCTCTTCGTAGGCAAGCGAGCCATCGTAGAGGTAGGGCCAATCGCGAAACACGACGATTCTCAGCCGTGCCAAATCGGGGAGCACGGACTTGATCGCGTCTCCCGTGAGGCTTTCCACGGAGATGTTCTTGGCGTCAGGCTTCATCTGTTCAGCCTGCGACTTGGGTGATCCAGTCGGTCAGATTGTAATATGTCGTGACACGCGAGATCTTCCCGTCGCGGATCGCAAAAAAGGTACCGGCGGGCAGAACGTACTTCTGTCCGGTAGCGGGTGGGAGACCTTCGTCCGTGTTCTTATAGACGCCGTGGACATTGAACTCGGCGGCTGCGCGTGAAGCGTCCTTCGACACCATCACGACGATGTCTTTGAGTTCTTCCTTGTAGTTGTGAGACATGCGGGCGTTGAAGGCGCGAAACTTATCCTTGCCCTGGCGCCGCTCGCCCTGGTTGATGTCATGGATGACATCCTCGGTCAGATACTTCAGCATGCCCTCGGTATCGCCGCGATTGAAGGCGGCGTAGTAATCGCGGATCAGCGCGGCGGCTTCGGCGCGCGCGGCGCTCTCGGCCGGGGTCTCGGGGGTGACTTCGGTCGGTTTCATGGGCGTCTCCTTCAAGGTATCGGGAGTGTGATTAGCAGGTTAGGGCTTTCGTACAAGCCCCGGTCGTGCGCCGTTGCTGCGGCGGGTGAACGCGGGCAGATATTAACGTCTCCACCTCAGCTGTCGCGGTCGTCCGAGAGGTGAAAGCTGTGCATCATCCGGTGCAGGACCGGCCCCAGGATCGCGCCGGTCGTGGCGATGATCACGATGCCGGAGTAGATGGCGTAAAGCCCGGCAAAGATCTTGGCGGACGCGGTCGGCAGATCGCCCACCGGCCCCATGCCGGACAGGATCATGGCGGCGTTCAGGAACGCATCCACAGGCTGCATGTGCGCGAAGTGGACGTAACCTGCAATACCGGCCGCCAGAGACAGGAGAATGAGCAGGGCGGCGAAAGCCCCGTTCTTGGCGAGGCGCTGGAGAAACACGCGCCGGGGTGCAAGGGCAGAATGGCGTCTTGCAGGGTCTCGCGATTGCGGCATGGGATCTCCCGCGCCTGTTTCAAGCCTGACGGGCAAGGAGGATTTTCAGGGTTCCTCCGGCGCTATCGTGCGCGTCCTATGGGAAAGATCAACACGTATGCGTGCCGCGAATCTATCGCGGCGACCTGGGCCATGCAACGGGCGGCCGGCTCGTGGAGTTTGATAAGAGCAAGCGGACAATTGCGGACGCCGGTGGTGGATCGATGCGGGACTCGCCTCGCTCGCCCTTCGGGACCCTCTCCAAAACGCGAGGGGAGACTCTCGCGCTTGAAGCTTGATAAACCGGACGGATCTCTGACCCCTGCGCGCGAGGGAGACGAAGGCGGCAACGGCTGCGGCCTTCCCTCCGCTACGCGCCGTCCACGAGTTATGGCGTGACGCCTTCAAGAATCTTGGCCAGCCGCGCCTTGGCCACGCCGGGCGGCACGAATGCCTTGACCTTATCGAGGTTTTCCGGCTTGCCGACCTGCACGACGGCGATCATGCCCATGGCGAAATGGGGCAGACACTTGAAAACGTACACGCCTTCTTTTTCGGCCTTGAATTCGACCGCTGCGCTGAGCGCTCCTTTCACCGGGGCGGCGCCTTCAACCCATACATCCTTCACGCTTTCAGCGTTATGGCTCTTGTCGGTGGGGACGAATTTCACGGTGTCGCCCACTGCGACCTTGAGGAAGTCTGGCTGGAACGCCATCGTCTGTCCTTGGTCGTCTTTGTTGCGCATCTCGATGGTGTGCTCGGCGGCGTAAGACACTGCCGAGAGGACGATGCTGGCGATCGTCAGGGCGGACGCGAAGGCAAAAGCTAAAAGGTTTCGATTTGACCGGCTCATGAGCGCTCTCGTTGGTTGGTTAAACTGTACTAAAACAGTATACAATAAGAGTGCGCGACGCAAGCCGCGTACTTGACGCAGCCGCCACATGCCGTGCGTTCACGCACGTTTTGACATTTTGTCCCAGTCAGCCGGGCAAAGCGCGGATGAAACGCCTGTTGCGGGCCCGCGCGATCGCGCCCAGGTTCGAGACCTCTCCTGTCAGCGGCAAGCCCACTGGTACGGCTGGCGCGACTGCGTCGCGGCAATTGACAGCTGCACGATGTTGCAATCAGCTTGGAGCGCCATATCTGAGCAATACGGCATCAGGATGCGGTTTGTTGAGAGGTTTGCCATGAAGCGTTTAAAGACGGGCGATTGGGTTGTGGTGGCGGATGGCGCGCGCGGCATCGTACTCGTCAACGCTGGGACGGCATTGGAACCGGCGTTGAGCACGGTGCGCACCTATGGCCAAGACAATCCCAAGACGAGCGAGCAGGGCCGCGACAAACCCGCCCGCACGTTTGAATCCGTAGGCACGCGCAGATCGGCCGCCGAAGGGCCGGACCTTCATCAGCGCGCCGAGGACCGGTTTGTTGCCGATATCATCGCCGACCTTGCGAGGGATGCCGATGGCAATGCGTTCACAAACGTCGTCATCGTCGCGCCACCCGTAGCCCTGGGCGAGATGCGCAAGGCCGCCAGCGACGGGCTGAGCGCACGCGTGTCTGCCTGGATCGGCAAGGATCTCACCAAAGAGCCGGTGCCGTCCATCACCAAGGCGGTCATCCGGGCGCTGGAGCAGTGAGCCTTGTCATCCTTCGCTCCTGTCGCTTGCTCCCTATTGCTCAAGTGCCGCACGCATGCAGCACGACGTGCCTGGCATGCGGCGCGGTGCGGTGCTCGAAGAGATAGATCCCCTGCCATGTTCCAAGCATCAGTTTTCCTTGTGCGACGGGGATCGTCAGCGTCGTCTGGGTCAAAGCGGCCTTGACGTGAGCCGGCATGTCGTCGGGGCCTTCGCAGGTGTGAAGGAACAGCGGGTCGCCATCGGGCACCAGCCTCTTGAAGAATGCCGTCAGGTCGCGTTGGATGTCGGGGTCCGCATTCTCTTGGATCAACAAAGATGCGGAAGTGTGGCGGCAGAAGATGTGCAGCAGCCCTACCGGTATTCCGGTTTCGGAGGTGAAGCGCGCGGCTTGCTGCGTGAACTCATAAAGCCCCGGTCCGCGCGTCGCAATCGAGAGCGTCTCTTGAAATTGCCGCATCATTCAGATCTCGTAAGGGGAGACTTTACCCTTAGCCGTTGGCGGATGCGGCGGGCACTTGCCACTTGCGTCGCAAGCCTTGTGTCGTGCACCCTTGTACCCGCGCTGGCTGCAGACCGGCTGGAACCCAGCCAGCATAGCGCCCGCCAGATCACGAACAATCAAGAAAGGGCATGCTGTTGAGCCGTGCGTTTGTCAGGGACGATGATGGGGGAGAAGGGAGGGAAGATCTTCCTGACCGCCTGATCTCACCCCACCGCAATCTCGTGACCGCTTCGGGCCTTGACATGATCGAGGCTGAACTCGAGACGATCAGTGCAGCCTACGCGAAAGCGCAGGGCGCAGCCGACCGGATCGAGCTGCAACGCATTGCGCGCGAAATGCGCTACTGGAGCGCGCGGCGTGCCTCGGCAGAGGTTCAAAGCGAGCCGCCGGCGGACGGCATCGTGCATTTCGGCTCCCGCGTGACGATCCGGCGCGACGACGGCCGGCGCCAAACCTATCGCATCGTCGGCGAGGATGAGGCGAATCCGTCCAAGGGGACGCTGTCCTATGTCTCGCCTCTGGCACAAGCTTTGATGGGGCGGCGGGTTGGCGATGACGTGACGGCAGGTCAGGGGCGAGCAGAGATCGAGACGATCGGCTGACGGGCGGCGCTCGCCTCCGCCGTCATCGCCTCTTGACATGATCAAGCGCTACACGATCGAGCGCACGACGCCGCCGTCAACGCGCAAGGCTGCGCCGTTGGTCGCGGAGGCTTCCTTCGAGCATACATAGACCACCATGTTGGCGACCTCATCGACGGTCGCGAATCTCTGGATCAGAGAGGAGGGGCGGTGCGTCTGCACGAAGGTCTTTGCCATCTCGTCGGCGCTGATGCCGGCTTGCTTGGCAAGCGCTTCCAAGAAGCCTTCCACGCCGTCGGAACGCGTCGGCCCGGGAAGCACGGAGTTCACGGTGACGTTGGACCCTGCCGAGAGCTCGGCCAGTCCGCGTGAGATCGCAAGCTCGGCCGTTTTGGTGAAGCCGTAGTGAATGAACTCCTTGGGGATCTGTACGGCGGACTCCGAGGAGATGAAGACGATACGGCCCCAGTTCCGTTTCAGCATGGCGGGCATCAGCGCGCGAGACAGGCGGATGCCGGACAATACGTTGATTTCGAAGTAGCGCGTCCAGTCCGCGTCGGGGATGTCGAAAAAGTCCTTGGGCTCAAACGTGGCGGCGTTGTTGACGAGGATGTCGATATCGCCCTTGCCTTCGACGATGGCGGCACATCCCTCGGCAGTGGAGACATCGCCTGCGGCGGCAACGAACTTGGCTCCAGGAACCTGCGATTGAAGCCGGTTGATCGCGGCCGTAACCTTGTCGGCCTTGCGCCCGTTGATGAGCACCTTCGCACCCGCCCCCGCCAGGCCTTTGGCGATGGCAAAGCCGATGCCGCCCGTTGAACCCGTGACGAGTGCTGTTTTTCCGCTAAGATCGATCTTCATTCGGCACCCTTGCATGTCCTCGCTTGGTTCAAGCTTCTTGAAGTATGAGTGGGGCGTTGGGGTCTGGCAAGTTCAACTGATGGATGAACGGCGCACGGACGCCTCGTATCCGGGAGGCTTGAAATATGGTGAGCAGAAGAGATAGCCGCAATCGGCTTTTTGCTGCGGTCTCATGTCTGGCCTTGGTGCCATGGGGACTTGCGGCGGAGGTATTGGCCGACGAGCCCAAACCTCCGGCTGTGACTGAGGCCGCTCCAGGCCTGAAACGCACCATCCTGCAAAAGACAGACGTGCCCGGCACGAGCTATGAAGCCACGGTGTTGCGATTGGACCTGGCGCCCAATTTCGAGATTGGCCGCCATACGCATCCAGGTCCGGAGATCAGCTATCTCCTGGAGGGAGATGTCACATACATGGTCGATGGCCAGCCGCCCCTTCAATTGTCCTCAGGCGGTTCAATCAGTTTTCCGATGGGCACCGTCCACGCCGCCAAGGTCGGGCCGAAGGGCGCGGTGATGGTCAACACCTACGTGCTGGAGAAGGGTCAGCCATTGCTGACCAAACTTCCCCCGCAGCCGTAATGCGCGAAGCGATGCACCTTTCCGCAACGGCTCTCCTCACCTGCTTGGCGATGTGACCAGTGCCGGTGGAGCAGGGCCGGCGCGCATGAATTACAAAGTTGTCATCAAGATCTCACAGCGGGCCCGGCCTCGGTTGGCCATCGCGCGGGATCTCGCACGGCCGTAGAATTGGACGAGCTGCCGTCGTAACTTCGCCGCGTTCGGGTCCACGAAGAGTTGCCAGCAATGACTGATTGCGGAAATCCGATGAAGCTGCTCGTAATCGAGGATGACCTCAAGACATCGCTTCTGATGCAGAAGGGGTTGAGCTCGGAAGGTTTCTCCGTCGAGGTATGCCATGATGGAGAGCGGGGACTTCAAACGGCGTATTCGCGCCATCACGATCTGATCGTGCTCGACGTCATGCTTCCCAAGATCGACGGCTGGACCGTTCTATCACGCTTGCGGGAGAAGGGTGTGCGTACGCCGGTTCTGTTGGTGACGGCGCGCGATGCGGTCGATCAGCGCGTTCAAGGTCTCTCGCTCGGAGCGGATGATTACATCGTGAAGCCGTTCGCGTTTGCCGAGCTGGTGGCGCGTATTCGCACGGTTCTGCGGCGCGTGCCGGGCGCCGTTCCGGATATTTTGCAGTTTGAGACGCTGCGCGTCGATCTCGCCCGCCACAAGGCCTACCGCGCCGATCGGCCGTTGGAGTTGTCGAACAAGGAAATGCTGCTGCTGGCGCTTCTGGTCCGGCGGCAGGGAGAAATCCTGACACGGACGTACATTGCAGAGCAGATCTGGGACATGAAGCACGACGCCGACAGCAACGTCGTTGACGTCAACATCCGCCGCATCCGGGCGAAAGTGGATGATCCCTATACCCGCAAGCTCATCCAGACCGTTCGTGGACGCGGGTACGTCTTGCGGTGACGGACCGCAACTGAACCCGCTGTACAACACTGCGTCCCGGATGCGCCGGATCCCTTGGCATGCGTCTGGTCCATCTCCCAGGCGCACGCTATAGCGAAACCATTTTGACAGACTCCGATGTGCCGGAGAAAATAGTGATGCCATCATAGGCGAAAGAGAGATCTCCTCTTAAACATCCGACGGAGGTGCGCATGTCATTTTCTCTCGCTCAACTTCTTGTCTGGGGCTTGATCGGCCTGCTTGCGGGCAGCCTGGTCGGGCTTGTTGTGACAAGGGAACGCAAAGGCTTTGGCCTTGTTTGGAACCTCGTGCTGGGATTGGCCGGTGCGGTCATCGGCGGTTTGCTTTTCCGCGTTTTGGGGCTTTTCCCCAACCTTGATCAGATCACGATCTCGTTGCGGGACGTTGTTGCAGCCGTCTGCGGGTCATTCATCGTATTGGCCGGCTTGTGGTTGAAACAACGGTATTCGGCCGGGATCTCGTCATCCTGACCGGGTCTCTTTGCTAGCCTGCGGCAACGCTTCTCTTGCTTCCCGCCCGCTGCTCATGACACGCGGCCGAACACGGCATTGAGACGCGGGCGCAAATGGCACGCTCTCCTGCGAGCATGCCAATAGATTAGGAAAGTACGTGCAATTTCAACTTCATAGGTTCTGCGTAGCCCCCATGATGGATTGGACTGACCGGCATTGCCGGATGTTCCACCGTCAACTGTCGCGCCATGCGCTGCTCTATACGGAGATGGTCACAGCCGAAGCCGTGATCCACGGCCGGCGCGAAAGGCTGCTCGGCTTTTCGAGCCAAGAGCACCCCGTTGCGCTTCAACTTGGCGGCGCGGAGCCCCGGCGTCTGGCGGAGGCGGCGTCCATCGGCGAAGCCTTCGGCTATGATGAGATCAATCTCAACGTCGGCTGCCCATCGGATCGCGTACAGGAGGGCCGCTTCGGTGCCTGTCTCATGGCTGAGCCGCACCTTGTCGCCGGCTGCGTCGCGGCCATGCAAGCGCGCGTCAAAATCCCGGTGACCGTGAAGTGCCGGATTGGCATCGACGACCAGGATGGGGAGGCCGATTTCCAGCGCTTCATCGAAACGGTGGCGGAGGCGGGGTGCCGTACGTTCATCGTGCATGCGCGCAAGGCGTGGTTGCGGGGCCTGTCGCCGAAAGAGAACCGCGAGGTCCCGCCGCTCGACTACGCGCGCGTCTACCGGCTCAAGGCCGCGCATCCCGGCCTGGAGATCATCGTCAACGGCGGTATCGAGACACTGGAGGCGTGCGATATGCATTTGCAGCATGTCGATGGCGTCATGCTGGGTCGCGCGGCGTATCACGATCCCTATGTGCTGGCGCAGGTGGATCGGCGGTATTTTGATTCCACAGCCGCGGTGCCGTCGCGCGCTGACGCCTTGACCGGCATGCTGGAGTATGCGGGAGCGCATATCGCGCATGGCGGACGTCTTTCGAACATAACCCGCCATGTCCTGGGTCTTTATCATGGGCGGCCGCGCGGGCGTCTGTTCCGCCGCCATTTGAGCGAACAGGGCGTCAGGGCGGATGCTGGTATAAATGTCCTGAAAGACGCGTTGTCGCTTGCGGAGGGCGGGGCGCACATGGCACGGCAAGGTGCGGCCGCAGCGGAGTGACGGGAACCCATGGAAGTCTCCTTGACGGCAGGCGCCGCGGCGATGCTGATCGCCGGGTTGACGGGCGCAGGGGTTGCGACCGGCTTCCTCGCGGGGCTTCTGGGCGTCGGCGGCGGGGCGTTTCTCGTACCGGTCCTCTACGAGCTGTTTTCGCATTTCGGCGTCGATGAGAGCGTGCGCATGCACATGGTGCTTGGCACCTCGCTCGCCGTCATCGTGCCGACATCGCTGCGCTCGTTTGCGGGGCACTATGCCAAGGGGGCCGTCGATATGGCGGTCTGGCGGCGCATGGCGCCGTGGGTAGCGCTGGGCGTCGTCCTGGGCGTTCTGACAGCGAAAGTCTCGAGCACGGCGGGACTAAAGTGGGTGTGGATCGTGGCGGGCTCGATCGTCGCGTTGAAGTTCGCGTTCGGCCGGGACGAGTGGCGGCTGGGGCGTGAACTGCCGCGCAGCAGGGGCCTGGAGGTTGCCGCCGTCATCATCGGGCTGGTGTCCGCGTTGATGAGCATCGGCGGAGGCATGTTTATCGTCTCTTTGCTGACGCTGTACGGCGTGCCGATCCATCGCGCGGTTGCGACGTCGGCAGGCTTCGGGCCGGTGATCGCGGTGCCTGGCACGCTGGGCTTCATGTGGGCGGGATGGGGCATGCCGCTGCGCCCGCCGTACTCGATCGGATACGTGAACATTCCGGCCGCGCTGCTGATCATGCCCGCGAGTTTGTTCGCCGCGCCTTTCGGCGTGAGGGCGGCACACGCCTTGTCCAAACGCAAACTGGAGATCGCGTTTGCGATCTTCCTCATGTGCGTGGTGGCGCGGTTCGTGTCGTCTCTCGTAAGCGGGTGACGGCGCGGTTGAAGGTATAAGCCGCGACTGCGCCGGCGGCGGTGACCGCAAGAGCGAAAAGGATGCCGCGGATAGCGCTCTGCGAGCCAAGGTCGCCCTTCATGGCGATGCTTGCCAGCATCAGGGCGCCAAGGCCGGTTCCAAGAATGTAGGCACGATGTTCGTCGCGAACCGGCAGCATGCCGGTCATCCCGTAAAAGCCATAGATGGCCGGGGCGAGCATCAAGGCGTAGAACGGGGCGGCAACGATCGCGAAGACGTGGGTCAAAAGCGCCGCGAACACGTTGAAGTGACCGCTCGCCAGTTCGCTGGCCAACAGGAAGACACCGAAGCCGGCAGCAAAGGCGCGCATGTAGGCGCGCAGAAACTGAAAGAAGCGCAGGGCCGTGCGCGGCGCGTTGTGCAGCGTGGCCTTCGCTTGGGTGAGGGCCGCCGCTGCATTCGCGCTGAGTGTCTGGGCGGCTGTTGGTTGCGCGATGACCGCGCTGGGGCGGGTTGCGCGCGTGTTCATGATGGCCGCGGTGCGCGCAGCCGTTTCAGCCAGCGCGCGCTCCCCGCGTGTCAGCGGCCGCTGAGAGGGATGGGATGTCTTCGAGGCGGCGCGTGACAACATCAAGGAACCTCGCACGATACGCTGACGCAGGAATCTCGCGGGCAAGCGTAGCGGGAATTTCCAAACAATTCGGATCACGCGGGCGGATGTCCGGCAAGCGCGTGTCAAGATCTCCGTAACGAAGCCTAAGGCAGGAGCGCGCCGTAAGGGAGCTGCAACCTGATGGTAGCCGTAGCAAGAGAAGCCCCCCCTCCCCCTGGGAGAGGCGTTTCTCACATCCCCTCTCCCCCTGGGGAGAGGGGGTGTGAGGGGATGGTCCGCCACCCGCGACATGAGGCCAGTGGCGAACGCGAGGCGATGGCGAATGGCGAGCGGCTGATTGTATCGCGCGTCCACCCCCTCACCCGGCGCTCGAAGGTTCGGCGCTGGCGCGCCGGAGCGCCGGCCTCTCCCCAAGGGGAGAGCGACTGTCTTGGATGTCAAGCGTTTTGCCATGGTTT
>CAZPLQ010000008.1:0-211191 GCA_964587445.1 uncultured Hyphomicrobium sp. | reverse complement strand
GTCTCGGCGGCTCTATCAGCTTCAGTGTGTTGGTGTCGTGATGATCGAACGGCTGGCCTTTGACTTGAAGCTCCGTCTGAATCTCGTACGTCCAACTGCCGTCATCGTTGAACGTGATGTCGCAGCGATAGCTGGTCGTGCGGAAGGCTTCATCCAGGAATTCGGTTGAGCAGATGCCGTAGCGCGTGTCGCCCCGCTTTGCCGTGACGGAAATCGTCTTGTCGCCGGGCTTCGCAAGCCCTGATGCCAGAACAACCTGACCGCGTGGAATCGTTACGCTTTGCATGATGAGTCCGGTTGCAGGCTCCCACAGCCAATATCCGACCTGGTCGTGGAAGGTAATTTTCTCCTCCGGCGTGTTGATATGGATGTGATAGCGCAGGCCGTAGAAGAGCTGAGGGCCGTTGGTCTGCGGGTCGATGGGATCCATACGGATATGCTCACGAAAAACGCGGCGCTCCGGTCCCTTTGCCTTGGGATTGATGTCTACGCCCTTGTTGGCCTCCCAGACGCCAGCTAGCCGCCGCAGCGGCCCCAGGTTTTCGAGGTCGTTCGGAGAGACCTCTGGCTCCGTAAAGATGTCGGCGGGGATGGGCAGCATGAAGCCTCACAAGATGGGCGCGGGCAGTCCTTGCGCCCGGCGATGCTCAGTCAATATTTCGGCCCTGCCTTGATCGCGTTGGTCGGTTTCCATTGGCACGGCGACCCGACTGTATTGCACTACAGGAAGTGCCGGCAACAGCACACGGCGTTCCAACGTACACTCTTGACGACCACGATCGTTCCGGGACCGGCCACTGCCGCAATCGAACATCCCGGTCAAACGCCCAAAGCAAAAAGCTCCCGGCGCGGACGCCGGGAGCTTCAACGTAACCTGTTCGTTTCGACGCGAAGAGCGTTTTACGAGTAGATCGGGAACTTGGCGCACAGCGCCATGGCCTTGGCGCGCACGGCCGCCTCGACGGTGGCGTTGCCGCCCTCGCCGTTCTTGGCCAACCCTTCGAGAACTTCCGCGATCAGGCGGCCGATCTCCTGGAACTCGGCGACGCCGAAACCGCGCGTGGTGCCCGCGGGCGAGCCCAGGCGGATGCCCGAGGTGACCATGGGCTTTTCCGGGTCGAAGGGAATACCGTTCTTGTTGCAGGTGATGTTGGCGCGGCCCAGCGCCTTCTCGGCGATGTTGCCGGTGATCTTCTTGGGCCGCAGGTCGACCAGGATCAGGTGGCTGTCGGTGCCGCCCGAGACCAGCGCGAAGCCGTTCTGGACGAGGACCTCACCCATCGCGCGGGCGTTGTCCATGACGTTCTTGATGTAGACCTTGTAATCGGGGCGCAGCGCCTCGCCGAAGGCAACCGCCTTGGCGGCGATCACGTGCATGAGCGGGCCGCCTTGGATGCCGGGGAAGATCGCGGAGTTGACCTTCTTGGCGATCTCCTCGTCGTTGGTGAGGATCATGCCGCCGCGCGGACCGCGCAATGTCTTGTGCGTCGTGGTCGTGACGACATGGGCGTGCGGGAAGGGGCTGGGATAAAGCCCGGCGGCGACCAAGCCGGCGAAGTGGGCCATATCGACCAGGAAGTGCGCGCCAACCTCATCGGCGATCTTGCGGAAACCGGCAAAGTCGATCTTGCGGGGATAGGCCGAGCCGCCCGCGATGATGATGCGCGGCTTATGCTCGTGCGCCAGCTTCTTCACCTCGTCCATGTCGATGAGGTGCGTGTCGGGCTTGACCATGTAGTGGACGGCCTTGAACCACTTGCCCGACTGATTGACGGGCGCGCCGTGGGTCAAATGGCCACCGGCGGCAAGCGACAGGCCTAGAATGGTGTCACCCGGCTTGGCGAGCGCGTTGAACACGCCCTGGTTGGCCTGCGAGCCGGAATTGGGCTGTACGTTGGCGAACGAGCAGCCAAACAGCTTCTTGGCGCGCTCGATGGCAAGTTCCTCGGCGACGTCCACATACTGGCAACCGCCGTAGTAGCGCCTGCCGGGATAACCTTCTGCGTATTTGTTGGTAAGCACCGAGCCGGCGGCATCGAGCACGGCCTGGGACACGATGTTCTCCGAGGCAATCAGCTCGATCTCGTGCTGCTGGCGGCCGAATTCCTTCTGGATGGCGCTGAAGACCTCCGGGTCGGTCTCAGAAAGATGCGACTTGAAAAAGCGCGAAGTAGCGGAATTGGCCGCAGTGGCCGGAGCGTTCGACATGGGCGTTTCCCTGTTTTTGCTAATTGGGTATGACGTGAGTCTGCGCGTGAGGCGTGCGAACCCCATCCAGAGCAAAACGCGATCATACGGGCCTCTTTGCCTCTTCCGGAAAGGGAGAGGGTGTCGCGAAGCGACAGGTGAGGGACTTCGATAGGTACTGCGTATTGCGGCAGCCCCTCATCCGCCCCTCCGGTGCACCTCCTCCCACGGGAGAAGGAAGTGATTTCCGTAGGATCTCAACTTGGTCTAGCGGAGAACATTGCGACCATAGTATGAGGGCGCGTGCAACCGCTCAATGGGCAGATGATACACGCCCCCCGTGTAATATGGGCGCGGGATTATATCGGCCCACACCAATGGGTAGCGGTGTGGCGGACGGTTTGACCCATCCGCCGTACAAGCTCACTCGGCGGCCTGCTGCTTGCCCATCTCGACCTGCAGCGGGCACTTGGCCCACAGCTCGGTCATGGCGGCCACGAGGTGGTCCATGTCCTTGTCCGTGTGCAGCGGCGTCGGCGTGAGGCGCAAACGCTCCGTGCCGCGGGGTACCGTCGGATAGTTGATCGGTTGAACGTAGATCCCATACTCGTCGAGCAGAATGTCAGACAGCTGCTTGCAACGCACGGGGTCGGCGACCAGCACCGGCACGATATGGCTGGGGCCTGAGATCACTGGCAGGTCCGCAGCAGCGAGGCGGCGCTTCAAGGTGCGCGCACGCTCCTGGTGGCGCTCGCGCTCCACGTTCGATGACTTGAGGTGGCGGATCGACGCCAGCGCGCCAGCCGCGATGACGGGAGCCAACGACGTGGTGAAGATGAAACCGGGCGCATAAGAGCGAACCGCGTCGCAGAGCGTCCTGGAAGCCGCAATGTAGCCGCCCATCACGCCAAAACCCTTGGCCAGCGTGCCGTTGATGACGTCGATGCGGTCCATGACGCCGTCGCGCTCGGCGATGCCGCCGCCGCGGGGCCCGTACATGCCAACCGCATGGACTTCATCGAGATAGGTCAGCGCGTTGTATTTCTTGGCAAGATCACAGACGGCCGCAATGTTCGAGACGTGACCATCCATCGAGTAGACGCTCTCGAAGGCGATGATCTTGGGCACGTCCAGCGGCACACGCTTCAGCTTGGCCTCGAGGTCGGCAAGGTCGTTATGCAGGAAGATCTGCTTGGGCCCGCGGCCGTTGCGGATGCCGGCGATCATGGACGCGTGGTTCTTCTCATCGGAGAAGACAATGCAGCCAGGCAACAATTGAACGAGCGTCGACAGCGCGGCTTCGTTGGCCACGAACGCGGAGGTGAACAGCAGAGCTGCTTCCTTGCCGTGCAGATCAGAGATTTCATGCTCAAGTTCAACGTGGTAGTGCGTGGTGCCGGAAATATTACGGGTGCCACCCGAGCCTGCGCCGACGCGGTCGAGCGCCTCGTGCATGGCCGCGATCACCTTGGGGTTCTGCCCCATGCCGAGGTAATCGTTCGAGCACCAAACAGTAATGGGCCGTGTCGCCTCCGCCTTGATGAAATCGGCTTTGGGGAAGTCGCCGCGATGGCGCTTCAGGTCTGCGAAAACTCTATAACGGCCTTCGCGCTTTACAGCCTCCAGGGCCGCACCTAGCTTCTGCTCGTAATCCATGAAGCTCTTTTCCACTCCCCAAGGGTTCTTTCATTTTGTGATCAAGTATGCCGGGGAGGCGCCCTGCAATCAAAGCGTACTTTCGTCGCGTATTTGTTTCTCGGAGAGAAACGCACCTTATCCTGATCCGGCTGTTTCTTCCCGCCGGGTCCTGCCTTTGGGGGGAAACACAAAAACCATCTTCACCACATGCAAGCGGCGAAACATTGCGCTAGGTCAACATTCGACACTATGGCGCACCCTTGAGCGGACATGAGCGGGATGGGGACGACCTGCGCCCACGACCCCACTATTTCTTAGATATTTCATGATGTTGCCTAAGACCGCTCGACCTTGGGTCTCGTGTAGCACACGGTACGACCAAGCCCAAGTTAACTCTGCGTTGGATCAGCGCCTGAAATGCGCATCCTATAGGCGGCTCAGTAGTTGGCCGCCACTTCGCCCACGCTGTCGCGCTGGTAGAGATCGCGGCGGAACTGCACGACACCATCGGCAGTCGCCCACGCTGTGATGTAGACGAAATGGAGATCGACGGGCTTCTTCAGGCGCACATCGCGCCGCGTACCCCTGTCCTTCATGGCCGCGATCGCCTCTTCACCCCAGCCATCCTGACCGCGTAGGAGCCACTCGGCCAGGTGGGCGATGTTGCGTACGCGGATGCAGCCCGAACTGGCGGAGCGGAAGTTGCGCCCGAAGATCGTGTCCGACGGCGTATCGTGCATGTAGACGGAATGGGCGCTGGCGAAGTTTATCTTCAAAAATCCCAACGGATTTTCTTTTCCCGGCTGTTGGCTGTAGGCGTACGTTCCCGGCCGCACCTTGTTCCAGTCGATCTTGCCCGGGTCGACCTTCTTGCCCGCGCCGTCGTAGGCGTCGATATGAAACTTCTCCAGGACGCTCTGGCCCTTCTTCTGCATCTCTCGGCCGCGGGGAATGAGATCTTCCGATTCCACGGTTGGGGGCATGCGCCAGACGGGGTTGAAGTTGAGATCGGTGATCGATGAGCGCAGCAGCGGCGTTGCCCGGTCGGGCTTACCGACGACAGCGGCGTAGCGCGCCACGATCTGCCCGTTCTCCACGGCCTCGATCTGAGCGGCAGGGATGTTGACGAGGACATAGCGCTTGCCGACCTGTCCCACATAGCCTTGGAGCCGCGTGAGGTTTACCTTGAGCTGCTTCAAGCGCACATCCGCAGGTACGTTCAAGGCGGCGATGGTGCGTTTATCCAGAACGCCTGTCGGCGTCAGGCCATTGGCCGCCTGGAAGCGCTTCAGGGCTTTCTCCAACTCGTAATCGAAGACGGTGGAGCCGTCATTCTCACCCTTGAAATCGCCCGAGGCCGCCAGCCGCGAGCGCAGGAACGCCACGCCCGCGTCGTGCGAGCCCGCCTGCAACGGCTGCTCGGGAACGGGCGCCCAGCCCCCGCGGGCCACGATATCGGAATAGAGCTTGATGGCTGCCTTGGTCGGCTCGATGTTGGATTTGGAGAGGGTGGCAAAGCCTTTGGGCGGATTGGCCTCCCATTCGCGAATGAAGCTGCGGTCGGTGCTCGGAGGTGACACCTCCCCGCCGCTGTTGGCATACGTCTGCTGGAAGTAGGCCATGCCTTGCGCGTTGGCGGGCTGCATCGCCGCCATCGGCAAAAGCGCGCCCAGGAACATTAAAAGCATCGTTGCCAGCCCGTATGTGGCGGCTCGTGTTGCCCTGATGGTCTGACGTACGCGTCGCACAATCATCTCCGGCTTGGCCCCTGTTACAAAGCTGTCGCGCCTTTCGCGTTCCTCGATGGCGCATCCGTGCCCGAAGGCATCATACCTAACACCTCGCTCATTTGGCTTAAGCAAACGTTGCTGCCCGCCCCAATCAACGCCAGCGCGAAGTGTAAGGTGGGAATGGTGCGGCTGGCCGACTTTTGCCGCGCAATGTGCTCATTTTGTGCCGCCGCGCCGTTCGCGCCACACCGCTCCACATCCCTTGGAGCGCGCCAGCCGAGGCAGGAGCGCGGCGCCCAGAACCCCCAGGAGCCTGACTGCCCTAAAAAGCGAAGAGCCGCCCGGCGTTTGCGCCGGACGGCTCATCGAAGTGCAACCGTCCCTTCAAGCCCCCCGGCCCTGCCGGCTGCAACCCAGTTCGCCCGGTTAGAGGCGATAGCGGATCTGATCCGACCAGAAGCGCTCCAAACGCACCAGAGCCTTGTTGAGGCCCCTGATGTCGTCGGTGGAGACTTCGCCGACGCTCTGCACGGAGCCGAGTTGACGGTGGTAAAGCTTGCTCACGACGTCACAGGCATCCAGGCCCTTATCGGTAAGGCTGACACGCACCGAGCGACGGTCCGTATCAGAGCGCTTGTAGTGAATGTAGCCCATGTCAACGAGCTTCTTGAGGTTGTAGGAGACGTTGGAGCCCAGATAGTAGCCGCGGGTTTTCAGCTCCCCTGCGGTCAGTTCGCTCTCGCCGATGTTGTACAGCAGCAGAGCCTGGACGCTGTTGAGCTCGGCGCCGCCCTGACGGTCGAACTCGTCCTTGATGACATCGAGGAGAAGACGATGGAGACGCTCGATCAGGCGCAGCGCCTGCAGATACTCCGAGCGGAACGCCTCGTCCTGAACCGGCGCCTTGCGCGCCATATCGAACGCAATACTCATAACCCTGCCTCTTTACCATTACGCTTCCCGATTATTCTCGGGTTGCGATGACGGTAACGCAGATGAATAAAGAGCGACTAAATAGATATAGTAAAAGAATAGTAATAGCCCCTCAAAACCACGCAATTTTAATGATCAACGCGCAGGACATCATTTAAAGCGAATTGTTGGAAAATGTATTTCATCAAATTAGATGCAATACGGATATTCAGCCCTCTACACGCGCGCAGCCTGCATCTGCTCGCGCGTGGGCAGCGCAAGATCATCCGCACCAAGCGGCTCGAAATAGCGTGCAACCTCCGCCTCTTGGGTTGCATCGATTTCCGCCGGCACCCAGCGCGGCGCGTGGTCCTTGTCGATAAGCGCGGCGCGTACGCCTTCAAGAAAGTCATGCCCCTCCAGGCAGCGCCATGCCAGGCGATAATCCTGAATGAGCGTTTCGCGCAGGTCGAGCGCACGGCAGGAGCGAATATGGCGGTCGGTAATCGCCAGGGACATGGGCGAACGAGCCGCCAATTCCTGCTCCACCTTTTCCGCCCAGGGCTTGGCGGCGCCTGAGGCGGCGGCAAGCGCGTTGATGATCTCCTTGAGCGTCTCGCCGGAGAAGTGATCGCGGATCAGGGCGAGGTTCTCCTCCACCTCGCCGTGGCCCGGATCTTCGTGAAGGCCATCGAGCAACGGATCGACGGGCTCGGCCTGCGAAAGAGCCTCCAGAACGCCTTCGAACCGGGCCGCGGGAATACAATGGGTCGCCAGACCCAGCCAATAGGCGTCAGCGCGGGTGATGCTGCGGCCCGTCAGTCCCAGATAGAGCCCGACAGGCCATGGCATAGCGGCCAGCCTGTGGGAGACGCCGACATCGGGAAACAGCCCTATCGCCGTTTCGGGCATCGCAAAGGAATATTTCTCACCCGCAACGCGATGGGTATTGAAGCACGTGAGCCCTGCCCCTGAGCCCATGCACAGTCCATTGATGAATGAGACGGTAGGCTTGGAAAAGCAGTCCAACAGCCAATCGAGCCGATACTCGGCCGCGAACATGCTCCGCGCGCGACCCATGTCGATCTTGGCCATCGCAACCAGCGCGCGCACGTCGCCTCCGGCACAGAACGCCCGGTCGCTCGCGGAGGTGAACGCGCCGATATAGATGTCAGGATTACGCGCAGTGCGGGGGATCTCGGCCGCCAGCACCGCGCGCATGTCGTCGTCGAACGCATTGAGCGCACGTGGCCGGTTGAGGACGAAATTCATGAGCGCACCACGGCGCACGACGTCGATCTTCGGCGGCGCCGCAACGGCGCCTTCTGTGGCAGTGTCGATGTCGCTCATCCCCATATCCGCGAAAGTCTTTATCCCACGCCCGGCCCGTAACATGGGCAAAAGACAGGCCACGCCACAATTTAGTACTATACTCACCCTAGTTCTCGCCACACTCTATAAAGCATTGATTCGCTCATGCGGAACGCGGGGTGGTGTCAAGGCGTTTTCCATGCTGATCCACACAATCATCCGGGGGGATGTTGGAGCAGATGTTCAAAGCCTGTTCGGCTATCGGTATCGCGTCGCTTGGCGCTCTCGCAATTGTCCTGGCCGTCACGGTGGCGCCGGAGGCAGGAGCACGAGAGGGTGCGAAGACGGATATTTCCAAGACAGATGACAGCAAGACGGATGTCTCCAAGCAGGCCGGCGCCACGCCGGACGGAACAGCCGGCAGTGCCAACAGCGCCGGGAAGCCCCGCAAAGGCGTGCGCATCGAATTGAAGGTTCCCCAGATCCCCGGCCTCACCGGCTCCAAGTCCGGCAGCAAATCGTGGCCCAAGACCGTTCCGGAAGCAGAGGCGGAAAAGAACGCCAAAAATGCCCCGCCCGCGAAATGGTCTCCCGAAGAGATCGCCACCGCCAAGGCGCGTTGCACCGCCATTCTGGGCCGCATCGACGCCATCGCAATTCCTCAGGAGCCTTTGAAGGAAGGCAATTGCGGGACGCCTGCTCCCATCCAGCTCATCAGTATCGGGCACAATCCGGAAGTTGCGTTGTCCCCGCCGCCGATCGTGAATTGCGATTTCGCGGAGGCCCTGCAGACCTGGATGCAGAACGACGTGCAGCCGCTGGCGCAGAAATACTTCTCCAACAAGGTCATCAAGATCGAGGTGATGAGCTCCTACTCTTGCCGCAACGCCTACGGCCGCACGGCCAGCAGGCTCAGCGAACACGCGCTTGCCAATGCGCTCGACATTCGCGGCTTCGTCACTGCCAGCGGCCGTCAGGCTTACGTGCTGGAGGACTGGGGCACTCCGCAGCGGGAAATACTGGCCCGCATCGCCGCCGAGAAAGCAAAGGCCGCCAAGGCGCAGGCCGCTGCACAGGCGGCCGAGAAGGCGGCCCAGACCATGCAGGCAGCCGGCAAGCCTTCAAAAGAGACGCCGCCCTCGTCCACCGCATCAACCGCAGGCGAACCTGCCGGCGGCATTGCCCGTTCCACGATCGTGGAAGGCACGCCGAAACTCACCGTGACGCTGCCGGGCGCCTCGTCAGGCGGCTCGGACCTCGACAGCGGCTTTTCCATGGCGCCAAGCCGCCTCGGCGGCCCCAAGGAGGAGAACCGCAAATCGGCCACGCGGGCCAACGAGCCAACGCAAGCCCAGGCTGCAAGCAAGGACGCTCAGGGTAAAGCGGCGAAGGGCAGCGAGGCAAAGAGCGCTACAGCAGCCAAGAGCGAGACCCTGAGCGAGGCGGAGCGTAAGGAAGCATTCCTGCATGCCGTCCACGCGGCAGGCTGCCGTCTTTTCGGCACGACGCTCGGGCCCGAAGCAAACGCCGCGCATCGCAACCATTTGCATGTCGACATGGCGCCGCGCAAACATACCAAGATCTGCGACTAACCTTCGCCAGAAGGACATGCAGCGCGAAGCGGACTTGTCAAACCCGCCCCGGCTGGCCCAAGGTGCGGACCGAAGTCAACCGGATCCACATTTTCCATGTCAGACCGCAAACCCCGCGCGCCCAAACCGGCGCCGCCTGTCAGTTCAACCTCATCGCGTGACGCTTCGCGACTGACGAGGGGTGACTATCCGGCCATCCGCCCGCGCCGCAACCGCAAGGCAAACTGGACGCGCCGCATGGTGGCGGAGAACGTCATCACGCCTTCCGATCTCATCTGGCCGATTTTCGTCCTCGAAGGCGTCGCCAAGCGCGAACCGGTCGCGTCCATGCCCGGTGTGGAAAGACTGAGTATCGACCAGGCCGTCGAGAGCGCGCGCGAGGCCGCGCAACTCGGCATTCCGGCTCTAGCGCTTTTTCCCTACACCGATCCTGAATTGAGAACCGACGACGGCCGCGAAGCATTCAATCCCGATAACCTCGTGTGCCGCGCGACGCGCGCGATCAAACAAACCGGCCTCGACATCGGCGTCGTTCTCGATGTGGCGCTCGATCCCTACACCAGCCACGGACATGACGGCCTGCTGGTTGGCGATGAGATCGCCAACGACGAGACCATTGCCGCACTCGTCAGGCAAAGCCTCGTACAGGCCGAAGCCGGCGCCGACGTCCTCGCACCGTCCGACATGATGGATGGCCGCATCGGAGCCATCCGCACGGCCTTGGAGAACGCGGGCTACCAGAATACGCAAATCATGTCGTACGCCGCCAAGTATGCGAGCGCATTCTATGGTCCATTCCGTGATGCCGTGGGTTCTTCCGGCTTTCTCAAAGGCGACAAGCGCACCTACCAGATGGATCCGGCCAACACGGAAGAAGCGATCCGAGAGGTTGCCCTCGACATTGCGGAGGGCGCGGACATGGTGATGGTCAAGCCCGGCATGCCTTATCTGGACATCGTGCGCCGCGTGTCGGAGACGTTCAAGCTGCCGACCTTCGCCTATCAGGTCTCGGGCGAGTACGCGATGATCGTGCGTGCAGCGGAAGCTGGATGTTTCGACTGCGACAAGGTGATGATGGAATCGCTCATGGCATTCAAACGCGCCGGCGCATCGGGCATCCTCACCTATTTTGCACCGCGCGCGGCAAGGCTTCTGACCCAAGGTTGAGGCACCTTTTTTTCGCGCTCGAAGAAGTGCCTCGATCGGCCACGTTTTGCCTGCGTCAATTCGGATGCAGCGGATTCCTCTCTCGTCTGGCGTTTCGCTGCTGCATGGGTCGGCATCCATCGGCGAGATGCGCGTCTTCGCAGAACCTAAGGATGCACGAGCATGACGCGGATAAAAATCATGCCCTGGGCGGGCTTGGCCGTCCTCTCTGCCCTTTGGCTTCTCGCCGATCCAATCTTGAATATTCCGGCGGAGTTCGGGCCCGTGCGTATGGCGCTGCTCAACTACACCGGCATTGTCGGCATCGCCGCGATGAGCATTGCCTTGGTGCTCGCAACGCGCCCGGTGCTCGCCGAGACATGGTTCGGCGGCCTCGACAAGATGTACCGGCTGCACAAGTGGCTCGGTATCGCCGGACTGATTTTCGCCATCTCGCACTGGATCGCGGCTAATGCCCCACATTGGCTCGTGGACCTGGGCCTGATGGAGCCGCGCGCACGCGGTCCGCGGCCCGAAATCACGAACCCGATAGCGCAGTTCCTTCGCGAGCAGCGCGGACTCGCCGAAAGCTTGGGCGAGTGGGCGTTCTATGCCGCCGTCGTGCTCATCGTTCTGGCGCTCATCAAGCGCATCCCCTACCGCTTCTTCTACAAGACGCACATCTGGCTTGCCGTTGTCTATCTCGTCCTCGTGTTCCACGCTGTCGTGCTCATGAGGTTCGGCTATTGGAGCGAAGCGATCGGCCCTGTGATGGGTCTTCTGCTCGCCGCAGGCACGGTTTCTGCAATCCTGCTTTTGGTCAAAAGCGCCGGCCTCTCGCGGCCCGTCATGGGTGTCGTCAAGGAGGTGGAGCACCATGCGCCAAACCGCGTCTTGGAAATCAACGTGAAACTCGACGGCCGCTGGCCCGGTCACGACGCGGGACAGTTCGCCTTTCTCACGTTCGACGACGCGGAAGGTGCGCATCCCTTCACGATTGCGTCGGCGTGGCAGAATGATGGACTGTTGATGTTCTTCATCAAGGAACTCGGCGATTACACGGGCTCGCTGCCGGACACGCTCAAGGCCGGTCAACCCGTGAAGATCGAAGGTCCGTTCGGCCGTTTCGACTTCAGTACGGGCAAGCCGCGCCAGGTGTGGATTGCCGGCGGCATCGGCATAACGCCGTTCATCGCGCGCATGCAGCGCCTCGCTGAACCCGCACCCGCCGGACAGGAGCCCCATACTCCCGTCGATCTGTTCTTTTCCACGGCAGCGGAAAATCTCGCAGACTTCCTGCCGCGTCTGCAGCAACTGGCCGACGCGGCAGGAGTCATCCTTCACGTCCTTCAGTCGCCGCAAAAAGGGTTCTTGCGCGCCATGGATATTATGGCCGCCGTTCCGAACTGGAAAGACGCCGACTTCTGGTTCTGTGGACCGCAAGGATTCGGAAAGAGCCTGCGCGATGACTTCGTTACGGCCGGACTATCGCCACGCGAGTTCCATCAGGAGTTCTTCCAGATACGGTGAGCGGCAGGCAATTCTCACCTTCTCCGCGCCGCCCGACTGAGCGCTGGCGCGTAACCGGCCCACCATGAGGAGTGCGCGCAATGAAGTTCAAAGCCTACCAGTGGGGCGAACTCCTCGGCATCCTGTTCCTGCTCGCCTCCACGGCGGCGCAAATCTTCTATGTCGAGCCCTTGAGGCGCGAGATCGAATGGCGGCTTGCCGCCTTCGCCATGCAGCAGAACGCTCAGGTGCAGATCGAGGCAACCTACGGCACGCATATCGCCACGCTGAAGACGCTGAACGCGCCACAAGCCGGCATCAAGGCAGCAGAAACAGAGCGCGATGCCACGCTGGCGCGGTTTCGTACGGCAAACGCCAACATCTCCGATTACCTGATCGACAAGGAGCAGGTGGAAAACTACCTGCAGATCATCGTGATCGGCCTGTTCGCCATCGGCTCGCTGCTGGCGGGCTTCGGCCGCGCCATGGAAATGCGCGCTTCCGGCAAGCCCGAGTAGGCAGCGTTATTCCGTCCCCTCACCGCTGGCGCACGCGCCCAGCCAGCACGCTCATGACGTACAGCGCGAAGGCAGGATCTTCGCGTACCAGCGTCAGGAACAGATCGCGTGAAATGACGAGTACTTCGCTTGGCTCTGCCGCGAGCGCAGCGGCGCTGCGCGGACCATCGTCGATCAATGCCATCTCGCCGACGATGCCGCCGGGCCCCACCTGTTCGAGCACTTTGCCATAAGTCAGCACATCGATGCGGCCCGAGACGATGGCATACATCTCCGTGCCGGCGCGGTGTTCAAAGAACAAAGGCTCGCCCGCCTCGAGACGGCGCAAGGGCGCGCCACGCGCGGCAATGGCAGCGATATCGGCGATTTTCGTCATGACGGCAAGGAAAGTGGCGCGCCAAAGCCGTCGCGTCAACGTGCGCCACGGGTACCCCCCTGCGTATGTCGATGCCGATGCGGTTAGCGGCGCACGCGGCGGCGGGGAACTTCGGCGGGCTCTTCCGATGGCGCCCAACTCTCGCCGCTCGCGGCCGCGCCCTGAGCGTCCGCAGGTGGAGGCGGGGGCGCGGCGCGTTGTGCGGTAGATTTGACCGGAGTCTTGCACTCGGTCAGCCACACATCGATGGTGGGATGCTCCACACCAAAAATTCCGGGGCTTTCTGCAAACATCCAGCCAGTGAAGATTCGCTTTTGGGTGCCATCGAGTTGGGTCTCGTCCACCTCGACGAACGTGGTGGTCTTGGGAAGTTCCGTCGCAGGCCGCGAATAACAAACGCGCGGCGTCACCTTGATCGACCCGAACTCGACCGACTTGTTGAGTTCGACCTCGAATTTGGAAATGCGCGCCGTCACCTTGTCGAGCGCGGAGAAGACGGCGACCTGGTTTGGGATGCGCTCCGCGAATGCCGGCAACGCGCTGGCGGCAACAACCACCGCACCGAGCACCACGGCGCTCGATCTCTCCACGCGGCTGCGCGATCGCCTGCGGTCAGTCTTCAAGGTCGCCGACACCCCGGTTTCAACCTGTCAATTCCATGTTCCGTTCCATTCACGCCAATGGTGGCGTGAACATGACCTTTGGGCGTTGCCGGCTATCCGGCCCGCAAGACAGTTTATGTCACTGCGGCGTCCAAGGCCGGTAGTCGCTGGTTGTTTTGGCGCGCGGACCCGGACCCAGAATGGAGCCTTGCGGCCGGTAAGCCTGCGGCGTACCCGTCATGTTCATTTTGTGGGGCTTCTGCCAGGGCCTGGGTTCATAGCGCTCTTGAGTGGGAGGCTCGTCCACCGTGTAATGCAGCCAGCCGTGCCACTCGGGCGGCACCTGGGAGGCTTCGGACAGAGTCTTGTAAGTGACCCAGCGCGCGGGAACGCCGAGAGGACCCACGCCTGAGCGCTGCACATAATAGCGGTTGCCGAACTCATCCTCGCCGACGAGCTTGCCCTTTCGCCACGTGAAGAACCGCGTGCCCCAGGTGTTGCCGCCCCACCATGAAAAGATCTCGGTGAACAGTCCCATATTTCTGAAAGCCTCATTTAGAGAATTGGCACGCCGCCGTGGATGTGGCTTACCCCCGAAGGATCGCGGCTGTCCATACGGCACAATCACCGAGGCGAGCGCGCAACACTCTGACTGCGGAATCACTCTAAGCTCAAGAGCGTGTAGGCAGCCAGCCCATGAAATTGGGCCTTTCAACACCCTGCCAAAAGGCCGGATACAGCGCTTCTCACGGAAATTCCTAGCGCTTTCGGGTGTTCAATTCACAGCCTGCCCACACCCCTACATCTAGATGTTGGTTGCCTCTGCTACCACAATATGTAGATCTACCGGGTGACGCGCGTCTCGAATCGTCCTAGTTTTCATCTCACGGCAGCAGCGTGTGGGGACATTACGCGCTCTGTCGAGACCGAGGGCAGTGAGGCGTTTTCGGCCACACGACTGTGGCTTCCAGCAAAGCGTTTCGTGCCGTGTCGAACCGGACCTCCCAGGTTCGTTTTGTCGTCAAACCGTTCGAGTGTGCCGGCCGGATGCGATGAGCATCCGGAAGGAGCAGCGGGGTTGTGTCTTGTGCAGGGGCCTTATGCCTTGCACCCGCAGCTTTTAAGACGTGCATGCTGAAGACCCACTGCACAGGGCGCTCGCGCCCCTGGCGGTCACGACCACAAGCAGGATTTGCGCTTCGGATATGGGGAGAGGCGCACCATCCAAACGAAAACAACCATTCGGGTGTTCCAGCCCTCGTGCCGCGTACTGCAACACCCCCGCAATAGCACCGGGGGCACTCAATCCATGAAGATCACGCGGCGCTTTACCCAAGCCGGACAATCACCCTACGCCACCATTCCTTTCCGCCGGGCCACATCGGAGATCAAGAATCCCGACGGCTCGGTCGTCTTCCGTCTGGAAGGCTTTGAAGTGCCCGAGCATTGGAGTCAGGTCGCCGCAGACATCCTCGCCCAGAAGTATTTTCGCAAGGCTGGCGTTGCCTGTGCGCTGAAGAAGTTCGAGGAAACGCAGGTTCCCTCGTGGCTGTGGCGCTCGATTCCCGATGAAGCCGCACTCGCCGATCTGCCCGAGAAAGAGCGCTTCGCAGGTGAGACCGATGCCCGCCAGGTGTTCGACCGGCTCGCCGGCACGTGGACGTACTGGGGCTGGAAGGGCGGCTACTTCTCGTCTGAAGAGGATGCCCGGGCCTTCTACGACGAACACCGCTACATGCTGGCCAACCAGATGGCCGCCCCCAACTCGCCGCAGTGGTTCAATACCGGCTTGCACTGGGCCTACGGCATCGATGGTCCTGGCCAGGGCCATATGTATGTCGACTACCGCACGGGTGAACTCACCAACTCCCAGTCGGCTTACGAGCATCCCCAGCCGCACGCCTGCTTCATCCAGTCCGTCAACGACGATCTCGTCAACGAGAACGGCATCATGGATCTTTGGGTGCGTGAAGCGCGCCTGTTCAAATATGGCTCGGGCACGGGGTCCAACTTCTCCTCGCTACGCGGCGCGAACGAGCGCCTGTCCGGCGGCGGGCGCTCCTCCGGCCTCATGAGCTTTTTGAAGATCGGCGATCGGGCCGCGGGCGCCATCAAGTCGGGCGGCACGACCCGTCGCGCGGCCAAGATGGTCGTCGTCGATGCCGATCATCCCGATATCGAGGAATACATCACCTGGAAAGTGCGCGAGGAGCAGAAGGTTGCAGCCCTCGTCACAGGCTCCAAGATCTGCCAGAAGCGCCTCAAGGCCGTGATGGCGGCTTGCGTGAACTGCGAGGCCGACGGCGATGCATGTTTCGATGCTGCCCGCAATCCCAAGCTCAAGGTCGCCATTCGCGAAGCCAAACGGGATGGCGTACCGCAGAACTACATTCTGCGCGTCATCCAGTTCGCCAAGCAGGGCTACACCGAGATCACCTTCGACACCTACGATACCGATTGGGATAGCGAAGCCTACCTCACGGTTTCGGGCCAGAACTCCAACAACTCGGTGCGCGTGACGGACGATTTCCTCAACGCGGTAACGGAAGACAAGGACTGGAATCTCATCGCGCGCGTCAGCGGCAAGGTGACGAAGACCGTCAAGGCTCGCGACCTGTGGGAGCAGATCGGCTATGCCGCCTGGGCCTCCGCCGATCCGGGCATCCAGTTCCACACCACCATCAACGATTGGCACACCTGCCCGCAGTCGGGCGAGATCCGCGCATCCAACCCGTGCTCGGAGTACATGTTTCTCGACGACACGGCCTGCAACCTCGCCTCGATGAACCTGCTGCGGTTCCGCCGCGCGGACAAATCCTTCGACATCGAGGCCTACGAGCATGCCTGCCGGCTATGGACCGTCGTGCTCGAAATCTCCGTGCTTATGGCGCAATTCCCCTCGCGCCAGATTGCGGAGCGGTCCTACCGCTACCGCACGCTGGGCCTGGGCTTCGCCAACATCGGCGGCCTGCTGATGTCGGCTGGCATTGCCTACGACTCGGCTGAAGGGCGCGCAATTTGCGGCGCCATCTCCGCCATCATGACCGGCATCTCCTACGCCACGAGCGCCGAAATGGCCAAGGAGCTCGGCCCCTTCCCAGGCTATGCGCCGAACGCCCAAGACATGCTGCGCGTGATGCGCAACCATCGCCGTGCCGCCTACGGCCAGCCCAACGGGTACGAGAAGCTTTCCGTCACCCCGGTTCCGCTCGATCACGCCTCGATCAAGGACAAGCGTCTCGTGGATGCCTCCCAGGCGGCATGGGACCGCGCACTCGCGCTTGGCGAACAGTATGGCTACCGCAACGCGCAAGCCACCGTCGTTGCGCCGACCGGCACCATCGGCCTCGTCATGGATTGCGACACGACCGGCATCGAGCCCGACTTCGCGCTCGTGAAGTTCAAGAAACTGGCCGGCGGCGGCTACTTCAAGATCATCAACCAGTCGGTTCCGGAAGCCTTGCGCGCGCTCGGCTACAAGGAGAACCAGATCGCGGAGATCGAGGTTTATGCAGTGGGGCATGCGTCGCTGCGCCAGTCACCTGCCATCAACCATACGACCTTGAAGGCGAAGGGCTTTACCGAGGACGCGCTTGCCAAGATCGAGAGCGGACTGGCGTCCGCCTTCGACATCAAGTTCGTCTTCAACCGCTGGACGCTGGGCGATCAGTTCCTGACCGGCACGCTCAATGTTCCCTCCGACAAACTGTCTGACCCGGCATTCGATCTGTTCGCACACCTGGGCTTCTCCAAGAAGGACGTGGAAGCCGCCAACGAGCACGTCTGCGGCGCCATGACGCTCGAAGGCGCGCCGCACCTCAAAGCCGAGCATCTGCCGGTGTTCGACTGTGCCAACCCGTGCGGCCGCAAGGGCAAGCGCTTCCTGTCGGTCGATAGCCACATCCTTATGATGGCGGCCTCGCAACCTTTCATCTCGGGTGCGATCTCCAAGACCATCAACATGCCCAACGACGCCTCCGTGGAGGATTGCAAGCAATCCTACATGCTGTCGTGGAGGCTGGCCTTGAAAGCCAACGCGCTCTATCGCGATGGCTCCAAGCTGTCCCAGCCGCTCAATGCTCAAGTGCTTGGCGACGACGATGCGGGCGAAGAGGTGGCCGAAGCTCTGGCGGCTGCTCCGCAGGCCCAGCGGACCGCCGTCGTCACCGAGAAGATCGTGGAGAAGATCGTCGAGCGCGTCGTCTATATGAAGCAGCAGGAGCGCGAGAAACTCCCCACCCGCCGCAAGGGTTACACCCAGAAGGCCTCCGTCGGCGGTCACAAGGTGTATCTGCGCACCGGCGAATACGACGACGGCCGCGTGGGCGAGATCTTCATCGACATGCACAAGGAAGGCGCCGCCTTCCGCTCGTTGATGAACAACTTTGCCATCGCGATCTCGCTTGGCCTGCAGTACGGCGTGCCGCTGGAGGAATACGTGGAGGCCTTCACTTTCACGCGCTTCGAGCCTGCCGGCCTCGTGCAGGGCAACGAGACGATCAAGAACGCCACCTCGATCCTCGACTACATCTTCCGCGAACTCGCGGTCTCCTATCTTGCCCGCCACGACCTTGCGCACGTCGATCCGCGCGAGATCGTGGGCGAGACGGGCCTTGGCTCATCGGACGCCGAAACGGACGAGCAGCTCGCTCTGGAGTTCCCGGAAGTATCGAAGGTTGTGTCCAAGGGCTTCATGCGCGGCAACCCGCTGCGTCTGGCTTCCAGCCGCAACGGCCACAGCCATCACGGCGCGCACGCCAATGGCGCCAGTGCGGGCTATGGCGAGAGCCCGGCTTCGGCGCTGGCGGACGCTGCCGGCACCATGCGCTCCGCCACGGCCCCGGCAAGCACCGGACCGGCGATGCAGGTGGTTGGTACTACCGTGATGAAAACGAACGCCGACATGGAAGTGTATTCGACGCTCTCTGTCGCGGTCGAGCCCATGCTGAGCAAGACGGAGCTGTTCAGGCAGCGCATCGCGGACGCCAAGCTGCGCGGCTACGAGGGCGTCTCCTGCCCCGAGTGCGCGAACTTCACGATGGTGCGCAACGGCACCTGCCTGAAGTGCGACACCTGCGGATCGACGAGCGGATGCTCGTGACCGGAGGCGATTTTCATAACGGGCGGCTTTAACGGCCGCCCGTTATGCGTTTTGCGATAATCGTCTCAAAGCGAGAGCCGGGTTGCGAACGCCGGCAGACCAACGGCTCAACTCGCGGCGGCCTTGACGCCGCCGTTCCCCGTGCCGTGGCGCTCATGGTATTTCTTCGCAAGATCTTCCCACTCGATCGTCAGCGATCCGCCGGTCGCATGGTGCTGCTTGTCCCAATTGGACATCAGATCGAGACAGGCGTGATCGATGTAGTCGAGCTGCTTGATGTGGACGTGCACCTGTGATCCTGCCGGCATCGTCTCGAGCTCCTGTGCCAGGCGCGGCAAACGGAGCAAAGTCGCCGTGCCATCAAGATAGAGGTCGATACGGTTGGAGCCCGGCTCCTGCTCCTTGCGGATGTCGAGGCGCGAAAGCGCATAGAAGATGCGCGCAAGCGACAGCGCCAACCCGGTCAGGACGCCCTTCAGCAGATCCGTCGCGACGATCATCACGACGGTCACGGCATAGATGAAGACCTTGGCGTTGCCATACTTCATCAGCATCGGAACGGCCTTGGGGTAGGCGAGCTTATAGCCGGTATAAACGAGCACAGCGGCAAGCGTCGATAGCGGCACGTATGTCAGCGTCCAAGGCAGAAGGCTTGCGAACAGCAAGAGCCAGGCGCCATGCAGAATTGCAGATAGCCGGGTCTTGGCGCCCGCCTCCACGTTGGCGCCCGAACGCACGATAACCCCAGTCATCGGCAACACACCCAGTGCGCCGCACAGCGCATTTCCGATACCTTGCGCGGACAGCTCGCGATCGTACTTGGTGCGCACGCCCGAATGCATCTGATCGACGGCGGTTGCGCAAAGCAGCGTCTCGGCGGAGGCGATAAACGCAATCGCAACCGCGCCGACGATCAGGTGATAGTCGCTGAAGAATGCGCCGACCCGTTCCGGCGTCGGAAAGATGACCGTGGACCAGAAGTTCTCGGGCACATTGACATACTTGATCTGATCGAGGTTGAAGATGGCGGCGGCCGCAACACCGACCAGCACGCCGACGAGCGGCGCGGGGATCATGCGCAGGGATTTGGGTGCAAACGATGCCCAAAGCCCGATCGCGGCGATGGTGAGGGCTCCCACCTCGCCGGCCGTCAATCTGCTGTCGCCGGCGCTGACGGCATCCATTATGGCGCCAGGAATCCCAAGAAGGTTCTGGATACCGGTGCCGATGGGTTTGCCGTCCAGCATGACGTGGAACTGTGCCGCGAAAATCAGCACGCCGATACCGGCGAGCATGCCGTGAATCACAGCCGGAGAGACCGCGCGAAACCACTGCCCGAGTTTCAACGTACCTGCGATGAACTGCAGGATGCCCGCAAACAGCACGATGGTGCCGAGCATTTCCGGCCCGAAGTCCTTCACAAGCTGATAAACCAGAACCGCAAGTCCCGCGGCCGGGCCGCTCACCTGCAAAGGCGAGCCCGAAATGACGCCGACGATGAGACCGCCAATGATTCCGGTGATGATGCCTGAGGTCGGCGGCATGCCCGATGCCAGGGCGACGCCCATGCACAAAGGCAGCGCCACCAGAAATACGACGATCGAAGCGAGAAAGTCCCGCCCGATCGTAGAGGGGTCCTTTGCCGGATTGATCGCGGTGATGTCGCTCATGTGTGCTCCGTACCCCGGGCCTCAGTGGACCGTTGGCGCCCGTCTTTAGTCGGGCGTCTTTGGTTGGATGATGATCAGCGTTTCTGAAGGGACGTGAAAGAAAACACAATGGCCCCGCGCAGGGCGGGGGATGCGACAGAGTGTAAATGCGCAAAACGGGCACGTCAGCGAATGCCGCGTGCCCGTACTGGATCGATCCAGGGGATTGAGCGTCGAGGTTACATTGCGACCGCCACGCGCGGACAGATCACTTGCGGCCGGTCATGTTCGCCTGCGCATCCATCCAGGCCTTCATGCCCTGCTCCCAGGACTTCTGCCACATCTCGGCGGTCTGCATCCAGAACTGGAACGGATTTGCAGGAATGCCAGACATGGAGCCCATGCCCGGAAAATTCATACCCTGCATGCCGGGGAAGTTGGGCATTCCTGGAAAATTCGGTGCGCCGGGGAAGCTGAAGCCCTGGCCCCCGGTCAGCTTCTTCATGGCATCGGTCCAGGCCCCGGGAATCTCGAAACTGCCCGGGTTCTTGAGCTGTTTCTCCCACACATCCATGACCTGATCCATGAACTGGATCTGCATGCGCGAGGCATTCTGCATCTGCTGGCGGGTCATATCGACGAATTCGGCAGGCCAACCAAATGCCTTGGCGGCGGAAGCCATCTGGTCGAAAACGGCTTTGGAGTTCCTTTCCGATTGCTGCGCGATGTCGTCGCGCCACCCCGAGAAAGCGTCGATGGCGTTGTTCATCGCCTTGCGGGCGTCCTCGCTGACGCCGCCGCCGGCAACGGTAAAGCGAGATTTCGAGGACTCATTCGACATATCGTTTCTCTCCGATGAATACACTGTCCGTGGGGGGCAGAATGTGACCCTGACACAAGCCCTTGCCGGTGGCTATAGCACAGTTGTGGGACAAATGCCGCCCTGCGGGCCGGATGGCGCTACAAGAGCCCCGCCGACGGCCAAAACGCCTCTTTTACCCACGGGTTCCGCCTGCTATGAGCCGGGCCATGACCGATACTTCCCATATTCGCAACTTCTCCATCATCGCCCATATCGACCACGGCAAGAGCACCTTGTCGGACCGGTTGATCCAGTTGTGCGGAAACGTGACCAACCGCGAGATGAAGGAGCAGATCCTCGACTCGATGGATATCGAGCGCGAGCGCGGCATCACCATCAAGGCGCAAACCGTGCGCCTCGATTATAAGGCCGCAGACGGAAAAACGTATCAACTCAACCTGATGGATACGCCAGGGCACGTGGACTTCGCCTACGAAGTCTCGCGCTCCCTTGCGGCCTGCGAGGGGGCCATCCTTGTCGTAGACACCTCCCAGGGCGTCGAGGCCCAGACGCTGGCCAATGTTTATCAGGCTCTCGACAACAACCTGGAAATTCTCCCCGTCCTGAACAAGATCGATCTGCCTTCGGCTGACGCTGACCGCGTGAAGCAGCAGATCGAGGACGTCATCGGGCTCGATGCCTCGCACGCGGTCGGCGTGTCGGCCAAGACCGGTCTCAACGTCGAAGCCGTGCTCGAAGCCATTGTCGAGCGCCTGCCGCCGCCCAAGGGCGACGCGGCAAAGCCGCTCAAGGCGATGCTGATCGACAGCTGGTACGATGCCTACCTCGGCGTGATCGTTCTCGTGCGCATCATCGACGGCGTGATGAAGAAGGGCCAGCGCGTCAAGCTGATGTCGACGGGCGCCTCTTACCAGCTCGAGCGCGTGGGCATCTTCCGGCCCAAGCAGCAGATGCTCGATCAGCTCGGGCCCGGCGAGATCGGCTTCTTCACCGCAGCCATCAAAGAGGTGGCAGACACGCGCGTCGGCGATACCGTTACCGACGAGAAGAACCCAACCTCAGAGCCTCTGCCCGGCTTCAAGCCGGCCCAGCCGGTCGTGTTCTGCGGTCTCTTCCCCGTCGATGCGGCGGACTTCGAGGATCTGCGCGACGCCATGGCGAAACTGCGCCTCAACGATGCGTCGTTCTCCTTCGAGATGGAAACTTCTGCCGCGCTCGGTTTCGGCTTCCGCTGCGGCTTCCTCGGCCTGCTGCATCTTGAGATCATCACCGAACGCCTGGAACGCGAGTTCAACCTCGATCTCATCACGACCGCGCCTTCGGTCATCTACCATCTGCACATGAACGACGGTTCCGTCATCGAAATGCACAACCCGGCCGACATGCCGGACGTCGTCAAGATCGACCACATCGAGGAACCGTGGATCGAAGCCACCATCCTGGTTCCCGACGAGCACTTGGGCGCAGTGCTGAAGTTGTGCCAGGACCGGCGCGGCCGCCAGAAGCAGCTGACCTACGCGGGCTCGCGCGCGATGGTGATCTACGATCTGCCGCTCAACGAGGTCGTGTTCGACTTCTACGACCGTCTAAAGAGCGTGTCGCGTGGCTATGCCTCGTTCGACTATCACATCAAGGGGTATGAGGAAGGCGATCTCGTCAAGCTTTCGATCCTCGTCAACGGCGAGCCGGTCGATGCACTCTCGATCATCGTTCATCGTCAGCGGGCCGAGAGCCGCGGCCGCTCGATGTGCGAAAAGCTCAAGGAGCTGATCCCGCCGCACCTTTTCCAGATCCCCATCCAGGCCGCCATCGGCGCCAAGGTGATTGCGCGCGAGACCATCAGGGCCCTGCGCAAGGACGTGCTTGCCAAGTGCTACGGCGGCGACATCACGCGAAAGCGCAAGCTGCTTGAAAAGCAGAAGGCCGGCAAGAAGAAGATGCGTGAATTCGGCAAGGTGGAGATTCCGCAGGAAGCCTTCATCAACGCACTCAAGATGGATGACAACTGATCTGTCATCACCACCGTCAACAAAGAAGAGGCGGCCCACTATCGTGGCGCCGCCTCTCTTTTTGCTCACTCCAGATAAAGCCCAATAGCGTCAGTTGTGGGTGGGTGTGCGGTCTGACGTGCCTTCAGGGGTTTTTCCGCCCTCAACCCCTGGCGCACCGGCGGCAGTCGAGCCAGGCTCACGGTTCTTAGCGCCGCCAGGCGTGCGATCCGAGGTTGCGCCCTCAGGCTTTGCCGCACTGGGGGAGACCGTTCCTTGAGCGGCCGGAACGGTCGTCTCGCTCATCACCCAACCCTTCTGGCATGCAGAAGACCACTCTTCTGAAGACACTTTCTTGTCCTTGTTGACGTCCGCCTTGTCGGACTCCTTCACGAAGGGCTTCGCCTTATCCAGAGAAAGATCGCCGCTGCCGCCACCCCGCGCTTTATTCCACAAGGTCGCGCATTGCTGCGACGTGAGCTTCATATCTGCCGGCGCATTTGCCTGTGTCTTGGACTCCGCGCTTGCCCCACAAAGAGGCGTGAGCGCGAAAACAGCCGCGAGGGCCGTCGCCGAAACAAGTTTGTACATAAGAATAACTCTCCTTGCCGGTTGTCTTCACGACCTGTGTTGAAGGAACGCCATCTGCAACTCATGGTTCCCAGCAACGCGTTTTGCCGCGTTCGGCATATTCGCCGTGCTGAGTTGCAATCAGCCTCCAAAGAAACCCAGATCGCACGGGATGCGTTCTTTCACAGACGGCACGAGCATGTGGTCGATGGCATCGCACACATCATTACGGCGCAGCGATCGACCGCGCGACAGGTGACAGCAACCCAGCGATATGGGATGACGCAACATGGCTTTGCATACACTGGAGCATGCCCATGTCGTCTCATGCCCTGATCGTGGGAGCAGGAAGCGGAATATCCGCGGCCGTGGCGCGCGCCCTTCTCGCCGAAGGATGGAGCGTGGCGCTTGCCTCCCGCACCATTGAGGGCAAGACCATCGAGGGCGCCGATACAGCGACCCGCCATGTCTGCGATGCCACCAAGCCCGGCGACGTTGCTGCACTTTTTACCGCGCTGGAGAAGAGCGGGCGGACGCCGGACTTCGTCCTGTTCAACGCCAGTGCAAGGCTGCGCGGGCCTTTTCTCGATCTCGATCCCGAGGCCGTTGAGCAATCGCTCATCGTTTCCGCCTACGCCGGCTTTCTCGTGGCTCAGGAGGCTGCGCGCCGCATGGTTCAAAAGGGTCACGGCGCGATCTTCTTCACCGGAGCGTCCGCCAGCATAAAGGGCTACGCACAGTCAGCGCCCTTCGCGATGGGCAAATTCGCGTTGCGCGGCCTGGCGCAGAGCCTGGCGCGCGAACTCCATCCCAAGGGGATTCACGTCGCGCATTTCATCATCGATGGACTGGTGGCGTCACCGGCGCGTCCGGCCGACCCAACGTGTCCCGACGCGATGCTCGATCCCGATGCCATTGCAGCAGCCTACACGTCGGTCCTGAAGCAACCACGAAACGCCTGGACCCAGGAAGCAGATCTGCGGCCGTGGGCGGAGGCCTTTTAGAAGGGGCGCACGCGCGCAAGACGCTATAGATTGGCCACGATGACAAATCCTGCCTCCAATCAAGCTTCCCATGCGCAGTCTCGCGGCGATGCCCCCCCGCCCGGCGACCATCACCGGCATCGCCACGACCATCATCACCATTCCCATGGCCATGGGCACGGACCGGCCGACTTCGGACGCGCCTTCGCGATAGGGACTGTGCTCAACCTTATCTTCGTGGCCGTCGAAGCCGCCTATGGGTTCTATGCCAACTCCATGGCGCTGCTGGCGGACGCGGGCCATAACTTGAGCGACGTGGCGGGTCTCGTCGTGGCTTGGGCCGCTGTCGTTCTGGCAAGGCGGCCACCCTCGACAAGCTTCACCTACGGACTAGGCACCGCGTCCATTCTCGCAGCGCTTATCAACGCGGTGTTGCTGTTCATCGCGGTGGCGGCCATCGTGTGGGCAGCTATAGAGCGAATTGTAACACCCCAGCACGTCGACGCTCACATCGTACTCTGGGTTGCCGCCATTGGCATCGTCATCAATGCTGCGACAGCCATGCTGTTTTACTCGGGCATCAAGCATGACCTCAACGTGCGAGGCGCGTTCCTGCACATGGCGGCCGATGCGGCAGTCTCTCTCGGAGTGGTCATTACAGCGCTGGCGATGATGGCCTGGGGCTACACTTGGCTCGATCCGGCGGTCAGCCTGGCCATCGCGGCCGTCATCGTCTGGGCAACGTGGGGTTTGTTCCGCGATTCGGTGCGTCTTTCCGTTCACGGCGTGCCGCTAGGCATCGACGTGGATCAGGTGCGCCGGGCTCTGACAGATATGCCGGGCGTGGTGAGCGTGCACGATCTGCACATCTGGCCGCTCAGCACCACGCAGACCGCGCTCAGCGCGCACCTTGTCATGCCGGCCGGTCACCCGGGCGATGATTTTCTGCGCATCGCCAACGAGACACTGAATCACGACTTCTCAATCGCACACGCGACGCTGCAGATAGAGCACGGCGATGGCGGAGCGTGCTCGGTCCAGTGCGACCATGGTCTCAGACACCCGTGAGACCGTTCTCTCTCTTATAACGAAGAAAGGCGGCCCCGCAGGACCGCCTTCCACCCTTGAAGCCTTGTTGCACGGCAGAGCGCTTCAGCACGGCAGGCGTTTGTAGGCGAACAAACCATAAAGCCAACCCAGCAGAGCGCCGAACGCGCCATACTTTGCCAGCGTCGGAATGATCGCGGCTGCCTGACCATCGAGAAAAAGGCCCTGCGCGAGGCTCTCGTACTGAGCGCTGTACTGCATCGCCAGCGGATAGACGATCATGGCACCGATCAAGGCGGGCCCGATGAGCCCATAAAACAGGCCTTTGAACGTCAGCGATCCTTTCGGCATCGTTCCGAACAGGAGCGGGAAGAGCGCGCCCCAGGCACCGCCAACGAGGGCGCCGCTCGCCAGGAACGGGACGCCATGCGCGTTGGGCGACATATCCCACGATGGACGCTCCCAACCCGTCCAGTAGGTGGTGTTATTGAAGAATGCATTGACGATCTCGTGGAACGTCACATACGCGATCAGGCCGGCAATGAAGCCAAGCACCATTGCCTTCAGCATGTTCATTGTCTTTGCTCCCTTCTGCTTCCCCAGACGGCCGCGCTTTTTTGCGCATCTTGACGCTGAGGCATCTTCCCCATTCAGCCCCTAACCGGCGTTCGAAGTGCAGCGTTCTCGGGAAAGTTCGCGACAAACGAACCTTCCGCGCACGTCGCTCTTGCGCCGGGTGGTCGCACCATAGGGCTGAATCGGCCTCTTGGCCACATTTTGGCCGCACCTGTTGACGAGCACGTGGGCCGCCGACGGGAGCGCAGCAGGCACATGGCCGCGCGATCCCCGAACCGGCCGCCAAGAGGGACGAGGGATGTCCGGCGGCTGGTGCTCCTCGGCAAACGGGGGTGGGCTGGCGCTTGCGGTCTCCCCATGATGGCAGATGCCCCTCAAAACCACGAGGGGTGAACGCTTGGCCAATCTCCGCACAGGCCCGGCGCAATCCAGTCAAAAATCCGCACTTTCGAGAGGAGTTCCCATGCGTAAGAGCATGTCTTTGATGCTTGTCGCGTTCGCCGTTCTTTTTGCCCCTATCGCCGCCGAGGCCAAGCCCTACTACGGGGACGGGGTACGCAAGCATCGCACCATGACCGGCCACGCCCATTCCAAGTCGTCGGGAAAATACGCCAAGCGGTCCACGCGGGGCCGCGGTCATGCGAGTTCCAGCCGAAGTTGCCTGACGTCTGAGGCACGCGCACTCCTGGGGCGCATCCAGGCGAAATTCGGCAACGTGCAAGTGATTTCCACCTGCCGCCCCGGCGCGCGCATCGCCACCTCGGGCCGCCCTTCCAAGCATGCTTCGGGACAGGCCGTCGATTTCCGCGTTCCAGGCCGAAAGAGCGAGGTGGTGAAGTGGCTGACCGCCAACCATCGCTCCGGCGGCACGATGACATACTCCGACATGGATCACATTCATGTCGACGTGGGTTACCGCTTCGTCGCTCTTAACCGTCCCAGCGGCCACTGAGCCCTCTGAACCTTCACGATAAACAGGGCGGCCGGACTGAATCTGGCCGCCCTGCGGACCGCACGGACCTGCCCAGTCCAGCGGCGTAACTCTTTGTCGCTCCACGAGGGGGACGAATTGGATTGCGGCGAGGCGGAGGTTGGTCCTAAGATGCAGCTATCTTTGGCAGTGCTCCGTATCGAATTGAGCGCTGCATCACTAATGAACTCGTTGCGCTGGTCTGAAACGCCTTTTGCATCCGATTTCTAGGTTGCAGAGGGGTTGACTTCTTGCGTTCCAATGCCATCCGGGGCATATATGCACCGTCGAACACGCCTTGGCTCACTCTAAGACAGCGCTACCGCCTGCCCTAAGACGTCTCCATTGCGCGATTTGATGGCCCTTGAGGTATTTCCGCCTCGAGGGATGCCTAAAGGCTTTGGAGGCATGAATGGCAAACGGCACTGTTAAGTGGTTCAACGGTCAAAAGGGTTACGGCTTCATTCAACCGGAAGAGGGTGGCAGCGACGTGTTCGTCCACATCTCCGCGGTTGAGCGCGCTGGCCTGCAGTCGCTGCGCGAAGGTCAGAAGATCTACTTCGAGACCGAGCGTGGCCGCAATGGCAAGATCGCAGCCGTCAACCTGCGTCCGCTCTGATTTTCTGGAGCCACTGCAGATTGCGCGGGGGGCAGAGCAGTCTGCTCCCCGTTTTACTTGGCCGGGCGCCACCGGGGTCACGAGCTTTTGCATTCATGCGACGCGGCAACAGGTTGCGCTTCGGCACCAGCGCGCGCAGTAAGACGACCGAAACATTCCGCCCGAGGGCGAGGGAGATTGAATGGCTAAAGAAGAGGAACTGGAATTCGAGGGCGTGGTGGACGAGGTTCTGCCCGATGCCCGCTGCCGCGTGAAGCTCGACAACGGCCACATGGTCGTTGCCTACACATCCGGCCGCATGAAGAAAAACAGGATCCGCATTCTTGCCGGCGACCGGGTTACCATCACCATGACGCCCTACGACCTGACCAAGGGCCGTATTACGTTCCGCCACAAGGACGCACGTGCGGGCGGTGGCGCGCCACCTTCCAGCGGACCTCCAGGCGGCCATCGCCGGCGCTGAGGAAAGCGCCAAATTCCAAGTTATAATGTCAATGTTGCGCCAGCGACCGCGTGCGCTCGTTGTAAGTTGCCGCAAGCGCACGCGCGTCCCACAGCCATAGAGCCGTGAAACCCAAGGCAATGGCCGGAAGCATCGCGCCTGCAAACCCGGCGCCCGCGCCCAGCAAAGCAAATGCCCAGCCCGACGCCGCATCGCCGCCACGGTAGACCACCGTGTCGATGAAGCTCTGAACCTTGTATTTCTCCGCTGGCCCAGCGAGCGTGTACATGAGCTTGATGGCAGGGCTGGAGAGCGAGAAGGCAACCACACGCTCGGCGACCATGACGGCGGCCACCACCCATAGCGTCGCGTGATTGCCAAGCGCGAGGGTACCGAGCGTAGCGATGACAGGCAGCGCCATCAGCGCCACCGCCACTCCGAGCCTGTTGAGAACATAGGCCGTGCCGATCACCTCGATGGTGAGCGTCAACACGCTCACGGCAAGATCGCGGCTGGCAAAGAACCTCACCCGCTCGGCGCTGTCTGCAATCGTCGCACCGACCAGCCGCGACTGCTCCATATAAAAGAAAGTGCCGACAATGTTGGCCAGCAACACGTACGCGGCGATGCGCGCAAAGAACGGGTCCGTGAAGACCTTGACCGCGCCATCCAGAATGCCGCCACCTGCCGGCTCCGTCTCGTGATCTCCATGTCCCGGCCGGACGGCGCGCAACAGAAGGCTTGCCACGAGCGCGGCCAGGAGAAGTGCGGCCGACACCGGAAGAAGATCGACCGGCTGCAAAAGGGTGAGCAGCCCTTGCGCCAGCAGAGGACCGGCAAGCGCGCCAGCCGTTCCGCCCGCGCCAATGAAGCCGTAAAGCCGCTTTGCTTCCTGGGTCGACCACAGCTCCGACATGAGGCTCCAGAACAGCGATACGACGAACAGGTTGAACACGCTCGCCCATACGAAAAACGTAGCCGCCGCCGCGCTGCTCGTCCCCCAGAAGCGAAAGACCGCCCAGAAGCCCATGAGATTGAATGCAAAAAACGCATAGAGCCCGGGCAGGACGAGCCGGCGAGGAAAGCGGGACGCTACCAGGCCAAAGGCCGGTACGGCCGCCAGCATCACAAAGAAAACCACCGTGAACAGGCGGTGAATGCCATTCTCGCCGACCGCCACTCCCATTTCGTCGCGAACCGGCCGCACGATGTAGTAGGCGGCCAGCAACGCGAAGAACATGGCAAACGATGCCAGAAGCCCAGATATTTCATGGCGCTCCACGGCGACCAGACGCGAAAGAGGATGTGCGGCAACTTGACCGGAAGAATCGTTGATAGACGGCATCGGCTGGCTTTCTAGGCGGGATGCCCGGAAGGAATCAGTCTACCAAAAGGGGGACGCGCTGCACGGCAGCGAGTGCACAGCGGGAGACGCTGTGCAAATTTCGAGT
The DNA here is from genome assembly GCA_964587445.1 of uncultured Hyphomicrobium sp. Classification (GTDB taxonomy): domain Bacteria; phylum Pseudomonadota; class Alphaproteobacteria; order Rhizobiales; family Hyphomicrobiaceae; genus Hyphomicrobium_B. The sequence goes on along the minus strand of CAZPLQ010000008.1, from coordinate 181,451 downwards.
GCGGAGTGTGCTATTTGCGCCTATCAATGGTGGAACATTAGTCAGTCCAACGTTTTACCAATTGTGATGAACAGGGATCGGTTATACTGTCGCGATGCAGCAACAACGTGCTGCTTCGCCTAACTTAAGCGGGAATCAAAATTGGGAAGGGCGTCCGGATGCACTACTACGCCTATGAAATGGCACACGCCGTTGTATCGCCGTTGCGGTTCAGCATGCAGGCGTTACGCCATACACTTGACTGGCCGTTCAACCCAATGGCGCATACGTCGATCGGGAAGAATGTGCGGGCAGCCTGCGAGGTCTTCGAGAATGTAACGCGCCGTTACGGCAAGCCCGAATTCGCAATCAGAAGTACCCAAATCGACGGCATCACGTCCTCCGTGGCCGAGGAAATCGTTCTCGCTAAGCCGTTCTGCAATCTTGTACACTTCCGTCGTGACCCCGATGTGACGGCGCGACGCAACGATCCCAAGGTCCTGATCGTAGCGCCTATGTCAGGCCATTACGCCACCCTGCTGCGTGGCACAGTTGAGGCCATGCTGCGTGAGCACGAGGTCTACGTTACCGATTGGGTCGATGCACGAGACATTCCTCTCGCCCTGGGCCGGTTCGATTTCAACGACTTCGTCGACTACGTCATCGATATGGTGCGCTTCATTGGGCCCGACACGCACGTCATCGCGGTTTGCCAGCCAGCGGTTCCCTCTCTCGTCGCCGCTGCCGTGATGGCCTCACGAAACGACGACATTCAGCCTGCTTCGCTGGTGCTGATGGGCGGCCCGATCGATACGCGCCGTAATCCGACCAAGGTCAACGAACTGGCGGCGACGCGTTCGATCGACTGGTTTGAAAACAACGTCATTTCCACCGTACCGTTCCCTCACGCCGGCTTCCTGCGTCCGGTCTATCCGGGCTTTATGCAGCTTACCGGGTTCATGACGATGAACCTCGAGCGGCACATGAATGCGCACATGGATCTGTTCAAGAACTTGGTGCAAGGCGACTGCGACAGCGTCAAGCAGCACCAGGAGTTCTATGAAGAGTATCTTTCGGTCATGGATCTGACCGCCGAGTTCTATCTGCAGACCGTGAAGACCGTATTCCAGGACCACTCTCTTCCCGACCGCACGCTGTACCACCGCAACGAGTACGTGGATTGCGGCGCGATCAGGACCTGTGCGCTCATGACGGTCGAAGGCGAGAGGGACGACATTTGCGGTCTTGGCCAGACCGAGGCCGCGCAGGAGCTTTGTTCGCGGATTCCGGACGATATGAAGGTGCACTACGTGCAGCCGGGTGTCGGCCATTATGGCGTATTCAACGGCACGCGCTGGCGCACGGAGATCCAGCCGCGAATTCGCGAGTTCATCCGGACGGTCGAGCATCGCCGCAAGAAAGGCTCCCGCACGATTGCGCCGGGGACCGACAGCATCAAGAAGGCCAACGGCCACTTGAATGGTGCCAACGGTCACAGCATGACGATCGCAGGAGAATGATCGAGCGCAAAATTTCCCGCTCGAACGCAAGAACAAATCAGGCGGGCATTTGCCCGCCTTTTTTTGCAACTCCACAGAGTATCATCTGAGCAAGAGAAGGGCGGTGCGCGGCAATGCGCCTGCCCCGGCAGGCGTTATGACGCTCCCCGCGCGTTGACGCGCACTGCGAGCGTGTAGCAAATGACCGCCAAGGCAAACATGGCCAGGAACCATGCTTGCCACATGCCGTAGCTCGCGGCCGTCAGACACATGGCCGCCGCCATCGTCGCATGCCCGTAGGGTTGGGCCCACCGTCCGCCTCTTTGTATCGCCTCGATGAGGCTCAAGCCGAACAGAGCGAGCAGCGCCGCGCCAATGGCGCCAAGCTCGAACCATGTCTGCAGGAAGACGTTGTGGGCGTGCGGTGCATTTGCCGGAAGATTGTCCTTTCTTTGGGCGCTCATGGCGCCTTCCTCGTCAAGCTGGTACATCATCCCGGCACCGATCCCCGCCACCGGCGCTTTCAGCGCGTGTTCTGCGGTGTTGTTCCAGATAATGATCCGGTGCTGCGCGGTAACCTGCAACCATGGCGCGATATGAAGGTTGGCTCTGTAAAGGCTCAGGGCCACAGGAATTACCGCCAGACATGCTGTCACCCAGCCGATGCGCAATAGCCAGGCTGCGGCCGTCGCATTCCATCGCGACAACAGGAACACGAGAGACGCCACCACAATCGCAACCTTGGAGGTTTCGTGCTCGGATACCATGACGACCGCGACGGCCAGAGCATAAACCAGCCAGCCCCATAGCCGCGCGTTATCGCGCGGCGCCGTCACACGCAGACACAGCAGCGCGGACCACAGCAGTAGCGTGACGGGCGCGATGGAGCGCGTCAGATCAAATGGCGATATGGCGACGACACGGCCGCCTGCCCAGGTAAAAGCGGACGGTGGGCGCAGCCATGACTTGGGCACGTGGAGCGTGTTGTAAAGAAAGATCTTGATGGCCTGTTCGCTCAGGATCTCCACGAGCAGGTATGCAAGCCCGGCCATCAGCCCGATCCAAAGCCCCTCGGCCATATGGAATTCATTATGCCGTGGCTCGGTGCGGATGAGCGCTGTGCCCACGATCGCCACCAGGAGCCAGGCGAACGCCGCGCCGGCAGCCGTAAGCGAAGCCGCGGCGTCCTCGGCCCACGCCGCACTCAGAAGCGCGAACGCGCCGAAGGTCAATGCGGCGGCGGACAGACGCATCACACCTGGAAATGCATCGAAGGCCGCGCCTTCACGCACGAAATGGGACAGGATCAACCCGGCGAGCAACACCGGCAACGTGAACGCGACGGTGCGTGGACTGACCATGCACACCGCGACGGCGCCCATCAGCCACGTGCCAATGCAAATCCCCCACAAGCGCGTGCCGACGGGATGGCGCGAACGATCGAGTTCATGAGTAAAGACCAAGGCCTTATATTCCCCCGGCCCTGACGAGACCAGCCTTCATGCTCTACCGGCTTGTAGTAGCGGGTACGCATGGTACACGGTAGTGCCAATGTGACATAGGGTTCGATTATTCAAGCCCTTCAAACTAAAATCCAGAGGTAAGATGGCCACGGATAAGAAGCCAAGCCGCGCAGAGGTTGAATCTGCCATCAAGACACTTATTCGCTGGACTGGCGATGATCCCTCGCGGGATGGCCTGCGGGATACGCCGGGGCGGGTCGCCCGTGCCTATCAGGAGTTCTTCAAGGGCTACAATGATGACCCAGAAGCAATTCTGAAAAAGACCTTCGAGGAAATCGAAGGCTATGACGAAATGATCGTGCTGCGCGGCATTCGTTTCGAGAGCCATTGCGAACACCACATGGCGCCCATCGTCGGGAGGGCCTGGGTTGCCTATATTCCCAAGGGCCGCGTGGTCGGCATCTCCAAGCTGGCGCGCGTTGTCGACGCCTTCGCAAAGCGGTTGCAGATCCAAGAAAAAATGACGGCTCAAATTGCCAATACCGTCGACGCGGTGCTGCAGCCCGACGGCGTTGGTGTTGTGATCAAGGCCGAGCATCACTGCATGACAACACGCGGCGTGCACAAGCACGGCACCGACATGGTGACAAGCCGCATGCTTGGAGCGTTCCGCGACAATCCCATGACGCGCCAGGAGTTCCTGGCCATGGTGACGGACGACCTCGAGCGCTGAGCGCTCCGGGATTCCATCAAAAACGGAACGGCTCTAATTGCCCGCCGTATCTTCGGGCGGGTGCTGCGTTGCCCGCAATACACTGTCAGCATCGCTGGCTGGCGCGGGATAATCGACACGCGCAAGATAGAGCCCCGCAGCCGGGGCGACTGGACCACAACGCGTTCGATCGCGCGCTTCGAGAGCGGCTGCGAGGTCCGCTCTGCGCCACTTGCCCTCGCCGACGAGCTTGAGGCTGCCAACCATGGATCGCACCTGATTGTGCAGAAATGACCTGGCCGAAACCGACAGGCAAATCTCCCGGCCCGACCTTACGACCGCGAAGGCGTCGAGCGTCTTGAGCGGCGACTGCGCCTGACACTGCGCGGCACGAAACGTGGTGAAGTCATGCCGTCCCACGAACATGGACGCGGCGGCCGCCATGGCATCATGATCCAAATCGTGCGATAGCCACCACACGCGGTTGGCATCCAGAACCGGGCGCGCCCGCCGGCACAGGATACGATAGACATAGTGGCGCTGAACGGCACTGAATCGCGCATCGAAGTCTTCGCCCACGACCGCACAATCGAGTACGACTGCCGCGTAGGGCTTCAGGTGGAAATTGACGGCCTCCTGAACGCGGAACGAGTCCCAGCTTTTGAGCAGATCGAAATGCGCGACCTGCCCCCACGCATGCACACCGGCATCCGTGCGTCCCGCGCCCTTGACAATCGGACTTTCGCCACAGAAGCGCTGGATCGCCTCCTGCAACGCACTTTGCACGGAGACGCCCTGCGCCTGAGCTTGCCAGCCCACGAAGGACGTTCCGTCATACTCGATTGTGATGCGATAGCGCGGCATGGCTGAATGAGCGGCATTCGAGGATGAGCGGGGCCCATCCCTACCCGCTCCCGGCCGCAGGCTCAAGAAACCAGATCAGCGAGACGGTGGTGCGTCCGCTTCAAGCCGTTCCGTTTTTGCGGAACGGCTCTAAACTTTCATTTTTTCCGCAAAGCACTTTAGGGAACGCTGCCCACGCCATGGCCGTTGGGCCGGCCATGGCGGTTGCCATAACCACCATATCCGCGGTTATAGCCATAAGGCGCACCCCAGCCCCAAACGCCGCCCACGGCGTTGTCGCGCGGCGCGCTGGCCCGGCCATTGTCCGTGTAATTGTAGCTCTTGATCACGCGGCGCTCGTAGATGTTGGTCTCGTTGAACCCGAGCGACAGCGGCGTCTTGCCTTCGGGATTGATGATGACCTGCCGCTCCGGCGGCAGCGGGCGGAACACACGCACGCCGGATTCCAGCGTGACCGTTGCGCCGTAGAAGGGGCGCGTCTCGATGCGCGTCGTGCTCTGAGCGAGCGTAGCAGCAGTGGAAAGTGTCAAACCGGCAGCAGCGGCGACGCAGATGCTGAGAGCGCGAAGCATGGATCTTATCCTTATGCGACTTGGACGCGGCACGAAGCCTTCTAAGGCAACTCTAAAGGCTTGTGCGCCGGCAAGAGGGGAGGATTTCGGGCTATGCTTAATATCAACCCTATCAGATGAAGCGCGTGCCTAGGGGTAACGAAAACCCGCGCAGGAATTCCTCAGCCGTCACTGCTTTTTTTCCAGCCCGCTGGACGCGGGTAAGCCGCACCGCGCCGGTCGCGCATGCGATCGTGAGATCGTTGCCGATGACTTCTCCCGGCTCTCCTGTGCCGGGCACCTCGACAGCATTCAAGACTTTCAGGCGCTCGGACGCGGGTGCAGGCAGTTCAAGCCACGCCCCCGGAAAAGGCGACAGGCCGCGGATGTGTGCGGCCACGAGTTTGGCTGGCCGCGCGAAGTCGATGCGCGCTTCCCGTTTGTCGATCTTGGCCGCATATGTGACGCCGTCTTCAGGCTGTGCCGTTTGAGTAAGCGTCCCGGCCTCCAGTTGCGCGAGCGCTTCCACCATCAACGGCGCACCGGCTGCGGAAAGCTCATCGTGAAGCTCACCCGCCGTCATCGCGGGCCCGATTGGAATGATCCTCGACAGGCAGATGGGTCCGGTGTCGAGCCCCTCCTCCATGCGCATCACCATGACGGCCGTGTCCTCATCCCCAGCCATGATGGCGCGCTGAATGGGTGCGGCGCCACGCCAGCGCGGCAAACGTGAGGCGTGCACATTGAAGCAGCCCAGGCGCGGCGCATCGAGAATGTCCTTCGGCAGCAGCAACCCATAGGCGACGACGACCGCGGCATCCGCCTTCAGAGCTTTAAAGGCGGCGCGATCATCCTCGGCTTTGAAATTGCGTGGCGTGCGAACACTGATCCCATGGGCCTCGGCAGCCAGGTGCACCGGCGATTTCTGCTCCGCCATGCCGCGACCCGCGGGACGGGGGGGCTGCGTGTAGACGGCAATCACCTCATGGCCGGCCGCGATGATTGCTTCAAGAACCGGGACCGAAAACTGGGGCGTGCCCATGAACACGATGCGCAACGCCATTGTGCCGTATTCCCTTAGAAGCCTTGGGCTTGTCCCTGAAACGGGGCGCGTGGAGCCGCATGAGCCTTCGCGTATCGAGACTACTCGCGCTTGGCTTTCTTGAACTTGCGGATGATCATATCCCGCTTCAGCCGCGACAGAAAATCGATGATGAGCTGACCGTCGAGATGGTCGAGCTCATGCTGGATCGCCGTTGCAAGAAGCCCGTCCGCCGACAGCTCCTGCGGCTGGCCCCCGCGATCGATGTAGCGGATCGTCACCGTTTCGGGGCGCTCGATCTCGACGCGTACATCCGGAATGGACAAGCAGCCTTCCTCGTAGAGCCTCGTCTTCTGCCCAAGCCCAACGATCTCGGGATTGATGAGACAAAGCGGTTTCTTTTCCTCATCCTCCTCGGAGGTGTCGATCACGACCACGCGCCTGGGCACGCCAACCTGGATCGCCGCCAGGCCGACGCCGGGCGCCGCGTACATGGTCTCCAGCATGTCGTCCATCAACCGGAGGGTCTGCGCGTCGACACGCTCGACGGGCTCGGAAATCTTCCTCAGGACAGGATCGGGGACGGTGATGATCGGCAGGATGCTCATGGGGGTCAAATAGGCACAACGCAAGCCGTGGTCAATCGCCCTGCGAACCCAGGATCGCCGCAGCCAGCCCCTGGGTGCTGGTCAACGGCGCGCGCCAGCCCGCCGCTGCCAGTTTGCCGGTCGACACGACAAGATCCTCAAACAGACGGGCTGCGGTATCCCCCTTGCCGGCCTGGGCCAGCAAGGCGCGCACCCCGAACAACGGCAGCGGGACGATGCCCGGCTTTCGCCCCAGCCCGGCCCGAAGCGCTGCCACCATCTCGCCCACCGTCAACGGCGGGCCGGCGTCGGCGAGCAGGAACGTCCCTCCAGCGGCCTGCGGCGCGTTGAGCGCAAAGGCGACCGCATCGTTGAAGTTGGCAAGCCCGAGCAAGGAACGGCGCGCAGGCAGGCTGCCCAGCGGCAACGGAGCAGGGCTGCGCGCCAGCCGCTCCAGCGTGGCCATGTTTCCCTTCGGGTTGGGACCATACATCAGGACAGGGCGCAGGATGACGGCCTCGCATTGCGATCCCTCCAGCACGCCGGCGACGGCCCTTTCGCCTGCGAGCTTGGAGCGGCCGTAGGCGTCACTGGGCGCGGGCACGTCGTCCTCGGTCAGAACGGCCTTGGCGCTCGGCCCGGACTGCGCCCGCACGGACGACACGTAGATGAAGCGCCGCACGCCGGCCTCACGTGCGGCCTGCGCCAGCGTGCGCGCAGCGGCGCAGTTGATCGCCTGATAGATCGCTTCGGGGATCTCGGCGGAGGAATGCGCAAGACCTGCAAGATGGACCACGCCGTCCACGCCTTCGACGAGGGAACCGGCATCGAAAGACGCTGAGAGTTCGGGCATGGCCACTGTGCCGGCTGCCCCCGCCACGATCTTATCGGCGGCTGCATGGGGCGCCCTTACACCAGCAACGACGTGATAACCGCGCCGCGCCAGATCTTGCACGAGCGCCCGCCCGACAAATCCCGTTGCGCCCGTCACGAGCACGCGCATCTCACGCCTCCCATCAAACAAGGTGGAGTGCGTCGAGCAAGGCTTCGTGCACGTCAGTGTCGGAATAACTCCGCTCGGCCTTTGCCCGGCTGGCGCGGCTCATGGGAGCCAACAGCGCCCGGTTGCGCACGACGCGGGCGAAAGCATCCGCAAGCGCTGCGGGGTCGCCCGGCGGACACAGCGTGCCGTTGACCATTTCATCCACCGTCTCGCGTGCCCCTGGGATGTCCGTTGCGATGATGACGCGGCCGGCTGCCATGGCTGACAGGACCGCGCCCGGCATTCCCTCGCGATGGGAGGGACACACGAAAACATGGCACTGGCCAACCACGTCGGCGAGGTTTGCCGCATCCCCCATATACGTCACGAACGGCGCGTAACGCGCCAGCGTGTCGGACTTGACGGACCCGGTCTCAAGACCGTCCGGGCCGGTCAGCAGGAAGCGCGCGTCGAGCCCGCGCTCATGCGCGATGCGGGCGGCCTCCAGGTAGTCGTAAATGCCTTTGATGCGGTCGAGACGGGCAGCGGCGAGAAATACGACCGCCTCGCCGGCGGCGGGCATAGGCACGCCGATGGGAAGCGCCAAATCGGCGCCTGCGCCTTGAACGCGCACGACATGGAGTGCTCCCAGATCGTTCTTCACAGTCTGCGCATCGGCGGCGTTGTGGACGATCACGACGTTCGCGCCTTTCAAGGCACGCACCAAGCGCTTTGCGGCACCGTTCGCGGGCATCTCGTTGACCAGAAGGGCGACGCGCTCCACGCCCGCCCGGCGCGCTGCAGCGACAGCGGCAGGTGCGACGTGCGCGCCGAAGGCCAAAACGGCGTTGGGATGAAACTGACGAACCTGCTCTGCAAAGGCGCGCGCAGCCTTGCGGGCGCGAAACAGGGTGAAGCCTTCCGGTCCCTGAGGAATTATGCCCGCCTGGGCCCCCAGCCGCACCAGGCTCTCCGAGCCGCTGGCTGTGGATTCCGGAGCGAGCGCCAGCACGTCCACCCCGCGCGCAACGCACGAACCAATGAACCGGCCACGCAGCCGCGCCAGGGCGCGCACCGACGGCCCCACGACGACCAGCCGCCTCGAGTTGCCGCGCGGCGCGTCAATTGTCATGAGCCCAGCCTCTTCGCCTTAATGGAGCGTACGCCCGGGCAGGACCCAGGACGACAAGGGCGCCTTGGTAAGCACCGGGTCAGGCTGGTAGCCCTCGACGGTGCGCATCAGGACGGCCTGAATGGTCTCCATGTCGCGGGTTTTCGTGGCGACCTCGAGCAGATCGAGTTCGCGCCGCAGATCTTTCGCCGCGAGCGCGGGCTCGTCGGAGCGCAGAATTCTGGGATGCTCCGTCGCGGACGTGTGCATGCCCCCGATCAGCAGCTCTTCATACAGCTTCTCGCCCGCGCGCAAGCCCGTATAGACGATCTCGATATCGCCTTCGGGGTTTGTCTCGGAGCTGACCTCCAGGCCGCTCAGATGGATCATGAGTTCTGCGAGATCCCTGATTTTCACCGGCTCACCCATGTCGAGCACGAATACTTCGCCACCACGCGCCATGGCGCCGGCTTGGATGACGAGTTCCGCCGCTTCGGGAATCGACATGAAATAGCGGATGACTTCCGGGTGCGTGACGGTGACGGGTCCACCGGATTCGATCTGGCGGCGGAAGCGTTGCACGACCGATCCGGAACTGCCAAGCACATTGCCAAAGCGCACCATTGTAAAAACGGTCGTGCCTTGCTGAGCCGCGCGCGCCTGCAGCACGAGTTCAGCGAGGCGCTTGGAGGCTCCCATCACATTGGTTGGCCGCACGGCCTTGTCTGTGGAAATCAGAACCATGCGATCGACTCCACACGTCATCGCGGCATCCGCGACGATTTCCGTGCCCCGCACGTTGTTGGTCAGCCCCACAGCCGCATTATGTTCAACAATCGGCACGTGCTTGTAGGCTGCGGCGTGATAGATCGTATCCACCGCGCACTTGCGCAGAACTTCCGTGACAAGGGTGGGATCAAGCACAGAGCCGAGGATCACGGCGATCTCGGGTCTTCGCGCGCTGGAGGGCATTGCGTTCACGATGCCGCGTACTTCTATTTCGATCTCGTAAAGCGCCGGTTCCGAGACGTCGAAAAGCACCAGGCGGCGTGGTCCCTGGCGCAAAACCTGACGCACCAGTTCGGAGCCGACGGAGCCGCCCGCACCTGTCACGAGCACGCTCTTATCCCTCGTATCGCGCGACAGCAGTTCCATGTTGGGCGGTACGGAATCGCGGCCCAAAAGATCTTCCACCTCGAGCGGCCGCAGATCTGCCAGGGCCACCTTGCCGGAAGCGATTTCAGCAAGCGAGGGAAGCACCTTGACCGTGACGGGAAAGGTTTCAAGCTGCTTGAGCACCATACGCCGCTCGTGGCGGGCACCTGCGGGCATCGCAAGCAGGATTTCCTTGATGCCGTAGCGCTCGATGATATAGCCGAGCTTCTCCGGGCGATACACGCGATAGCCCGCGATGTACTGCCCCCACAAGGAAGGCGAGTTGTCGCAAAAGCCGACGACATCGCGGTCCGCGCTACGGCGCAGCGCGATGGCGAGGTCGACGCCGCGCTCGCCTGCGCCATAGATCAACACGGGATGGGAGGCCTGCCCCTGCTTCACCTTCGGCAACTCGATGCCCGAAGATTGCAGGAAGCGCGCAACGACGTAGCGGATGGCGATCACCGCGATGGCGGCGAACACGCCGTAGCTGAGAATGACCGAGCGCGGCGTCCCGTGCTGGCCCGCCATGAAGACCAGCAGCGCCCATATGAGCACCGAGACCGCCACGCCCCCGATGATACGCGTGTTCGCTTGCGACCCCAGATATCGCGTGACGAAGCGGTAGAGCCCCATATACGCGAAGGCGACGACCGTGATGAACGGCCCGGACCAATACACGATATGGCCGAACCAGGAGTTAGGCCAGAACGCGTAGCTGTAGCGCAGTGACGTGAGCAGCCAGAGTATCCCGATCAGAGCGATGAGATCTGTCGCGGCGAGGATGGCGCGCTTTTGATGCCTCGTGAGCTCCAGCAACCAGTGCCGAATCCGCACCGTGGCCGAGTTGTCGTCTGCTGACCCGCTCACGTTTTCCCCGTCCACAAATCAACCGGTGCAAGCACTTTCCGGGACGATAAAGACTAACAGGATCGTCCCAACCTCAGCTAATCGACCGTATGCCTACTGCCAAGGCGAATATGACCGTCGAATGGCGCACCTCCACAACATTCGCGATTTATGATCACGGCGTGGCTTCACGCATACGAAAAGCAATTCTGTTGATAAGTCTATAGGCAAGAACGACCGCAAGCAGCCCAAAAAGTACGCCGCCGAGCATTTGACCAGTCAGTGCCCCCCGGGCGCCGTCCATGCTGGCGCCCACCGCGACAAACGGAATCGTCCCCAAGGTGGCCCTCGCCCAATTCACCGCTGTGGAAAAGTGGGGTTTGCCGAGCACGTTGAACGCGGCGTTGGCTATGAACACCCCACCCAGAAAAACAAACATAGGCGAGAGCCAGCGGCAGAAGAAGACGATCAGCGCGCGCGTCTCTCCCGAGGCATTGAATGCCGCCGCCAGCGGCTCCGCAAGGATGACGAGCAGCAGCCACGCCACTAGCGTAAACGCGCCCATCACCAGCAAGGACTGGGTCAGGATCATGCTCATGCGCGCAGGCTGGCGGGCGCCCAGGTTCTGCCCGATGATGGGGCCGACGGTGCCCGACAGCGCGTAGATCGCCCCAAATGCCACGGGAATAATTCTCCCTATAACGGCCCATCCCGCGACGGCGTCATCCCCGAAGGGGGCGACCGCGGTCGTCACATAGGCGTTGCCGACGGGCGTGGCGATGTTGGTCAGCACGGCCGGGAAGGCGACCAGGAAGTAAGCGCGCGCATCATCCTCGAGCGTGTTCGGCTTGATCGCCCCCCACAGGCGATGGACTCCGATGACGCCGTAGAGCCCCATGGCGACGATGGCGCACCGCGCCAATGCCGTCGAGATGGCGGCGCCTTCGACGCCAAGCCCCATCTTGAGAACGAGGATCGCATCGAGGACTGTGTTCACGGCCGCGCCCGTGAGCGTCACGAACATGGCGCGCTTGGCATCGCCCAGAGATCGCAACACAGCCGACGACGTCATGCCGAGCGCAAGCAGCGGCAGCGTTGGAATGAGGATGGCGAGATAAACGCTGGCCAGAGCATGGGCACGCCCCGTTGCACCCAGCAGATCCAACAACCACGGAATGAAGAACCATAAAACGATGCTGAACACAGCCGACATCCCAAACGCCAGCACGTGCGCGTGGGTCGACAATCGCCGTGCCTTGGATCGCACGTTTGCGCCGACCGCTGGCGACACCATCGTGGAGGCCGCAATCGACAGCCCAATGCCGACAGAAGTGGAAAAAAAGAGGATCGAACTCGCATAGCCGATCGAGGCGACGACCGTATGGTCGCCTGAGATGCTCAGAAAATAGATGTTGGCGAGATCACCAAGAAAAATGGCCATGAGGCCGATCGCGCCCGCCCCGGTCATTTCCAGGATGTGGCGCAGCACCGACCCGGTCACGAATTTGGGCGTCCCGCTCGCGCGGCGCGGGCGGCTCGGCGATGTCATATCGAATTGTCCTTATTCGCGCGTGCCGCTCTTTTCGCCCTGATCCCGGCCGCTGACCTTCACGCCGGCGTCGCCCTCATAGCCTGCGGCGCGATTTGATCGCCGCCGCAAGTGTTCCTTCGTCGAGATAATCGAGTTCGCCGCCGATCGGCACCCCTTGGGCGAGCCGCGAAACGGCGACACCAAGGGGCGCCAACTGCTCGGAGACGTAATGCGCAGTCGATTGCCCTTCCACGGTAGCGTTCAACGCCAGCAAAATCTCGCTCGCCTCTCCTGCACGCGCCCTCTCGACCAGGCTCGCGATATTCAGCTTGTCGGGTCCGATGCCATCGAGCGGCGAGAGGTGTCCGCCCAGGACGTGATAGCGTCCCGTGACGACGCCCGCGCGTTCCAGCGCCCATAGATCACCGACCTCCTCGACCACCACGATCAATCCGGCGGCGCGGCGCTGATCCTGGCAGATGCTGCAAGGTGAGACCGTATCGAGGTTGCCGCACTTGGGACACTCGGCAATCTTTTCGACTGCGGCGTTGAGAGCTTCGCTCAAAGGGAGAAGCAGATCATTGCGGCGCTTGAGAAGCGCCAACACGGCCTTGCGCCCGGATCGCGGTCCCAAACCGGGAAGGCGGCTCAGCAACTGCACCAGGCGCTCGATCTCTGGCCCTGCGATTTTCTTGGACATCGAAACGCTTTTCCGCGCGCGTGTGCCGGCTTGGCTGTCAATGGGACCGCGATCAGAAGAGCTTCATGCCGGGCGGAAGCATGCCGCCCGTCACTTCCGCCATCTTCGATTGCATCGCGGCGTCGGATTTGGACTTTGCATCCGCCGCCGCCGCGATAATGAGGTCTTCGAGGATCTCCACCTCTTCGGGTTTGGCCAGCGAGGGGTCGATGCGAACGCGCTTGACCTCACCCTTCCCATCGAGCGTCACCTTGACTAACCCGCCGCCGGATTGGCCCTCGATTTCGAGGGCGGCAAGCTCGTCCTGCGCCTGCTTCATGCGAGCCTGGATCTGGCCCATCTGCTTCATCAAACCCATTACGTCTTTCATCGCAGCCTCGCGGTTCGTCGTGTCGCTCTTGTTCCTGGTAACCAGCCGTCTCGATCAGACAGCCTTGCTTTCGTCGCCGGCCTCGCCATCGCCGGGTGCGCCATCCAGATCGCTACCGGCCATGCGCCGTATATCCGCGATTTTCGCATCGGGGAACGCTTCGAGCAGCGCGCGTACCGCCGGATGACCCTTGATAGCGGCCAGCTCGGCGGCCTCGCGTTCACGGCGGACGGCCCCGATCGCTGGCGCGCCGGCGCTCTTCGACAGCATCACCATCCAGCGCCGGCCGGTCCACAGATTGAGCTTCTCACGCAGATCGTTGGCCAGCTCGGCGGGCGCGCCGGTCAGCAGATGCAGATCGATGGAGCCTGTCGCGGCATCGAATTTCACGAGACTGACATGGTCCTCCAAATGGACCTTCAGCATCATGTCGCGTTTCGTGCCGGCCAGCGCCACCACCTCCGCAAACGAGCGCGGGTCGGGCATCATGGCGGGCTGCGCGGGTGCAACGGGGCCGTCGTCCTCGATGAACTCTCCAGGGTCCGTGAACTCTGCGGCATCGGCCTCCGGGTCGCGCACCGGGAAAAGTTCGCCCTCTGCCGCATCGGCGCCGTGATCCTGGCTCGCCGCGCCCGGCACTCCAAGAGCAAGAGCCGCCTGCGGGCCTTCCGCGGCATCATGGTTGAGCGGACCGCGTTGCTCGCGGGAGCCGGCCTGTGGCGCCGAGGGTAATCGCGAGGGGATCGCTCCGCCGCCCAGGCGCGCGATGAGATCGTCGGGCGTCGGCAGATCGGCGGTGTAGGCGAGACGAATGAGCAGCATCTCGGCTGCGGCGTAAGGAGCGGGTGCGCGCTGCGTCTCTTCGATGCCCTTCAGCAGCATCTGCCATGCGCGGGCCAGATACGCCATGGACAGCCGTTCTGCGAGCGCGGCCCCCCGTGCCTTTTCCTCTCGCGAGAGCGCCTCACCCGCAGGCTCCTCGCCGACCGCCTTGATGCGGGCAACGATGTGCACCGCCTCCGCCAGATCGGAGATGATCTGGGTGGGCTCCGCACTGTCCTGATGCAAGGCCTTCAGGCTGGACAGCGCCGTCGCGGCATCGCCTTTCAAAAGCGCCTCCGCCAGGTCGAAAATGCGCGCGCGATCGGCAAGACCCAGCATCGCACGCACACTCGGCGCCGTGACATGCCCCTGGCCCATGGCAATCGCCTGATCGAGGATCGACAAGCCATCGCGTACGGAGCCTTCCGCCGCGCGCGCAATGAGCGCAAGCGCATCGTCGTCTGCCTCTGCCCCCTCGTTGGCCACGATCTTCTTGAAGTGGGCGCACAGCACAGGTTGCTCGACGCGGCGCAGATCGAAACGCTGGCAGCGCGACAGCACAGTAACGGGCACCTTGCGGATCTCGGTGGTGGCAAAGATGAACTTCACATGCCCTGGCGGCTCCTCGAGCGTCTTCAAAAGCGCGTTGAACGCGCCCTTGGAGAGCATGTGAACCTCGTCGATAATGAACACCTTGGTCCGAGCGATGAGCGGCGTGTACTGTGCGCTTTCGATGATCTCGCGGATATTGTCGACGCCGGTGTTGGAGGCAGCATCCATTTCGAACACGTCGGGGTGCCGGCCCTCCATGATCTCGGAGCAATGCCTGCCAAGTCCTGGCATGTCGATGGTCGGCCGGTCGAGGCCCGGCGCCTCGTAGTTGAGAGCCCGCGCCAGGATGCGCGCCGTCGTTGTCTTGCCGACGCCGCGCACGCCCGTCAGCATGTAGCCTTGCGCGATGCGCCCGGCCGCGAATGCGTTCTTGAGCGTCTTGACCAGGGCATCCTGGCCGATCAAATCGTCGAAGGTCTGAGGCCGGTATTTGCGCGCCAGGACGACATAGGGCTTGGCGGCGATATCGCCACCCGCACCCATGTCCTCGCCCCCTGTCGATTTCTTCTTGGCCATGATGTCCGCGTGGCGCCGAATGTCCCTGCGGTCCGAACCGGACCTTGAGGTCGCGCATGTCCTGGCGGCAAGCGCCGGACCTGCGCAAAAAGACCGCCCTTACGCGAAGCGCAACGCGCGTGCGGTCCAAAAGAGAAAACCAAGGAGGCTGACGAACGACCCGCGTCAGTTTCGTTAGGGCTGCTTCCTTCCGGACCTGACCCGGTTGGCGAACGAAGCGTCCACCGCCAACCTCCCGGCTGGTATAATGGGGCCTAATTTTTTGGCGCACAACCCCGGCCGGACGACTTTGCTGCGGATGGGGCCTTCTGGATGCCGCAATGCAGCCAAAGGCCGCATCGGGCGGTCCTCCAGGAATGCGGCCGAAAACCGTTTCAACGGCGCAAAGGTGCGCTGCCCATCCAGGTGTCGCGGTCGTTCCCGATCGTGCGGCCATGATCCAAGGCCTCGGCCGCTTCGACGAACTGCACGCCGATGCGAGGGCCTGTCTGATGCCGAACCTCGCAGACCTTGTCGATGCTCTGATCGTCGCTCACCAGCCGGAACGAGAACGGCACCCAGACTTCCTCATCGAACTCCAGCAAGGCGCCGCCGTCCGAAAGATTGCGTACGATGCATTGCACGGCCGGGCGGCCGGCAATACGCACCCAGGCGCGCACCTGCGTGTGTCGGCGGCCAAACTGGCGCTTGTCGGCAAAGTCGGTGCGTTTGAGCATGGCCCAATGGGTCCTTAGCGAAGTGCGACGTCAAGACGACTCTACGCTCGGCAAACTCATGATCCGTTAACGCTGCGCGCGGCATGCGAAAGTTATTCAACACCTCAGCGTAAAGAAACGCGCAAGAAAGATTGCGTGGATCGAAATCTTTGCGGCTCAAATGCAGCGCCCGCCGTCGGCCTCGATCGCGACGCCGGTGAGGAACGCACTGTCGGGATCGGCCAGAAACAACGCTACGTTGGCAATGTCGCGCGGCGTTGAAAAGCGGCCCAATGGAATGCCGGCCAGAAACATGGCGCGGTTCTCGGGCGTGTCGGGCATTCCCATGAACTGCTCGAGCAATCCTGTCTCCCCGATCACGGGATTGATGGCGTTGACACGGATGTTCAGGGGCGCGAGTTCTACCGCCATTGATTTTGTCAACGTGATCACCGCGCCCTTCGAACCATTGTACCAGGTCAAACCCGGACGCGGGCGCACGCCCGCCGTGGAGGCCGTATTGATGATCGAGCCGCCGCCGCGCTTTTCCATCTGCGGCACCGCCGCGAGCGTCGCCAGGTAGATGGACTTCACGTTCACCGCATAGATGCGGTCGAAATCCTCCTCACTCACCGTCATGAGGCTCTGATTTTTGTGCGTGTAGCCGGCGTTGTTGACGAGAATATCGAGCCCGCCGAAGTGACCGGTTGCAGTTCCTACCATGGCCTCGACGCCGGCCTTTCGCGTCACGTCCACCTCGACGGGGATAGCCTGGGCGCCGATAGCGCTTGCCACTTGCGCCGCGCCTTCACCGTTGCGATCGGCGATGACGACCTTTGCTCCCTGCTCTGCGAACAGTTCCGCGATGCCGCGTCCGAACCCCGAGGCGGCGCCCGTGACGATGGCGATTTTGCCGATGAGTCGCATGACCTGCCAATCCCCTGCTGCGGCTGCCAGCTCACGCCTCGAGACCCGACCTCACCAGTTCGGCCGCTTCCTTGCGGTACGGACTTGCGGGATAGGTGCCGAGCACCTTGATCTCGGTCGAGAAGAACGACAGCTCTTCGAGCGCCAATTGCACGGAGCGCTCCGCCGGATGGCCTTCGATGTCAGCAAAGAACATCGTTGCGTTGAAGGTGCCTTCTTCCTGGTAGCTCTCAAGCTTCGTCATGTTGACGCCGTTGGTGGCAAAGCCGCCCAGCGCCTTGTAGAGGGCGGCCGGCACGTTGCGCACGCGAAACAGGAACGTCGTGATGACCGGACCCTCGTCGGGCTCGGCGTCGTCAGGATCCTTGGCGAGCACGACGAAGCGCGTCGTGTTGTGCTTTTGATCCTCCATATCCGGCTTGAGGATCCTGAGGCCATAGATCTCGGCCGCCAGCCGCGAGGCGAGGGCCGCGATTGACAAGTCGTTGCTTTCCGAGACCATGCGCGCGGACCCTGCGGTGTCGGCTTCAGGCACGGGCTTGAGACCGAGCTTGCGCAGCGTATTGCGGCACTGACCCAGCGCCTGGGTGTGGCTCATCACGCGCTTGATCGTGTCGAGCGTGGCACCCGGAAGCGCCATCAACTGGTGACGCACGCGCAGAAAGTGCTCCGCGACGATGAACAGCCCTGCGCCGGGTAGGAGGTGGTGAATGTCCGCGACCCGCCCCGCCACCGAATTCTCGATGGGGATCATGGCATAGAGCGCCTCCCCCGATTTCACCGCCGCCAGCGCATCCTCGAACGTCGGGCAGGCAACGGCTTCCAGCTCCGGAAATGCCTCTTGCGCGGCAAGGTGGGAATTGGCACCGGGTTCGCCCTGGTAGGAAATGCGTGCGCGCGTATCGGCTGTGCTTGGGGTGTGGGACATGCGGTCCGTTCCGGCCTTTTTATGATTGGGGGTTTGGGATGCCGGCGCCGGCAATGACGTGGCGGGCCCGCTCCAGGTCTGCGGGCGTATCCACGCCCAGAGGGACGGTGTCGACGATCGCGATATCGATCCGCATCCCCGCCTCGAGCGCGCGCAGCTGTTCGAGCTTCTCACGCGTCTCCAAGGGCGAGGGCGCCAGAGAGACGAAGCGTTCGAGAGCCTGACGGCGATAGGCATAGATGCCGATGTGGTGATAGAGCGGCCCCTCGCCATAGGGTGCGGTGGCGCGCGTAAAATAGAGCGCACGCAAATGGTTGCGCGCAGAAAGCGGTGTCCCGACGGCCTTTACGACGTTGGGGTTGGTCTTTTCCTCCTCGACCGTAATCTCGGCGGCGAGCGTTGCAATATCGGTCAGCTTCGTGCCGCTCAAGGGCGCAAGGCAGGCGCGCACGAGCAAGGGGTCGAGAGTTGGCAGATCACCCTGCAGATTGACGATGGTATCGGCGTCGCCGTCCGGATCGAGCCTCGAGGCGGCCTCGAAGACGCGATCGGACCCCGAGGCATGGCCGGCGCGCGTCATGACCGCTTCCCCGCCCGCGTCCCTGACGGCTGCGGCAATCTCGTCACTGTCGGTCGCAACCGCAACGCGGCCGGTCTCGGCTGCCATGGCGCGCTCCCACACATGAACGATCATGGGCTTGCCCGCTATATCCGCCAGCGGCTTACCGGGAAGCCGGGTGGCCTGCATACGGGCCGGGATGATGGTGATGACGCGCGGCATGCAGCGATCTTTCGGCCCCTTCGTGACAATTGGTCTCGCGGCTAGGCTCTAGACCACACTTTTCGTCTATTGCAAGAGCGAGGGAGGTTCCCTTAGCGCTGGCGGCGGGCTATGCCCAGAGCGTTGCGACCTACTTTAAGAAAAAAACGAGGATCGGGGTTCATGGACTCTTTTGAATTCACCAAGATCGCGGGCGCCGTCCTGTCGGCCCTTCTTTTGATATTTGGCACAAGGGTCCTGATCGAGGCGCGCATGCCAGGCCCGCCGGCCACACCCGGCTTCACGCTGCCCGTCGCCCAAGCCGACGCCGGCGGCGATGCCAAGGCGGCAGAAGGCGCGGCGGCCCCAGCCGATGCGGCCTCCGGTCCTGCCGCCGTGATCGCTGACCTCTCCAAGGCCTCCGCCGATAACGGCAAGGCTCTGTTTTCCAAGTGCAAGGCCTGCCACACCATCGAAAAGGGCAAGCCCAAAGGCGTTGGCCCCAACCTGTGGGGCATCGTCAACCGTCCCAAGGCGAGCTTCGAGGGTTTCGAGTATTCGCCCGCCATGAAGGAAAAAGGCGGCAATTGGACGTTCGAGGATCTTGCGGCATTCATCAGCAATCCGAAGGGCTTCATTCCGGGCACGAAGATGGTCTTCAATGGCCTGCCGGGCGCCACCGACGCGGCTGATGTGATTGCCTATCTGGCGAGCCAGTCGGATACTCCCGCCGAGTTACCAAAATGACAGCGAGTTAACTCGCGACAGCCTGGAAAACCTGCGACCCTGCCGAGCCTCGGCAGGGTCGTTTTCGTTCAAGAGATGCACGTTGCCAGGATGTGCCCGAGTTATGCCCGCATCACGCGCAAATGCTACCTTGCGTGCGTGGCAAGGCACTGAGGAACGGATTGATCGAGGGTATCGGAGGATTGACACCGGACATGCGCTTGAAGCCCCTATTCAACGGCGCCGCTACACTCTGGCTGATGTCGCAACTCGCAATCGCGTTTCCTTCCGCCTACGCTCAGGACGCACCCAACCCCGACAACGGGCAACCTGCGGCCGCCGCTGTGCCCGCCTCAGATGCGCCCGCCGGCGAATGCCGCCACGGCGTCTCACTTCTGGGAGCGGCCCAGATGCCCGCGGATTACAAAAATTTCGATTGGGTCAATCCCGACGCGCCCAAGGGTGGCACCCTGCGCCAGTGGTCCATGGGCGGGTATGACAGCTTCAACAACTTCACCATCCAGGGGTCCGAGGCCGCCGGACTGACCCTGCTCTACGACAGCCTGTTCTTCAGCAGCCCTGACGAACCATCGGCGGAATATGGTCTGGTCGCCGAATGCCTGTCCTATCCGGAGGACTTTTCGTCCGTCACATTCAAGCTGCGTCCCGAGGCGCGCTTCCATGATGGAAAGCCCATACGGCCCGAGGACGTGATTTTCTCGCTCGACGCGCTCAAGGCCGCAAATCCGCAGTCTGCGCTCTACTACAAGAACGTCGTCAAGGCCGAGAAAACCGGAGAGCACGAGGTGAAGTTCTCCTTCGACATGAAGGGCAACCGTGAACTGCCCCTCATCGTCAGCCAGTTGAACGTTCTGCCCGAGCACTATTGGAAGGGTACCGACGCCTCGGGCAAAACGCGCGACATTACCAAGTCCTCGCTCGAAGTGCCGGTCGGCAGCGGCCCCTACAAGATCAAGTCATTCGAGGCTGGACGTAACGTCATCTACGCGCGCGATCCCGATTACTGGGCGAAGGATCTGCCCGTCGCCAAGGGCCTGTGGAACTTCGACGAGATCCGCTACGAGTATTTCCGTGACCGCGTTCCCGCTTTCGAAGCCTTCAAATCCGGCTTGATCGACACTTGGTCGGAAAGCTCAGCCTCCGCATGGGCCACGCAGTACGATTTCGATGCCAAGAAGAAGGGCCTCGTCAAACAGGAGATGCTGCCGGAAGGCCGTGTTGCCGGCATGCAAGGCTTTGCGTTCAATCTGCGCCGCGACAAGTTCCAGGACCCGCGGGTGCGCCAGGCCTTCACCTACGCCATGGATTTCGAGGAGATGAACCGCAAGCTGTTCTATGGCGCCTATACGCGTCTCGACAGCTACTTCGCCAACTCCGAGCTTGCCGCCAAAGGCCTGCCCCAGGGCAAGGAGTTCGAGATACTCAACGAGGTGAAGAGCGAGGTGCCGCCCGAAGTCTTCACGACGGAATACAAGAACCCGGTCTACAATTCCCCATCCGACCTGCACAAGAAGCTGGGCGAAGCCGTGAAGCTGTTGGCCGCCGCAGGCTGGACGCTCAAGGGCGGCAAGCTGACCAACGCGGCCGGTCAGACTCTGGATGTGGAGTTCCTTCTCGTGCAGCCCGACTTCGAGAGAGTGGTGCTGCCCTACATCGAGAACCTCAAGAAGATCGGCGTGAATGCAACCGCGCGCATGGTCGACAGCTCGCAGTACGAGCGGCGGGTGAAGAGCTTCGACTTCGACATCGTCGTGCACAGCATCGGCCAGTCGCACTCGCCGGGCAACGAGCAGCGCTACTTCTTCGGTTCGGCCGCCGCGGACCGGGAGGGCAACGCCAACGTCGGCGGCATCAAGAACCCGGCCGTCGACAAGATCGTTGAGCGCATCATCGCCGCCAAGGATCGCGACGAGCTCGTTGCAGCGACCCGCGCGCTCGACCGCGTGCTCATGTGGAACTACTACATGGTGCCGCAATGGTATCTGAACGTGGACCGCATCGCGAACTGGGACAAATTCGGCCGCCCCGAGAAGCTGCCCTCTCAATCCCCCGCGACGCCTGTTCTCACGTGGTGGCTGGATGCCGCCAAGGACCAGACGCTGCAGGCGGCGCGCGGACGCTAGAGCCGTTCCGCTTCAGATAGAAGCGCGGAACGGCTCTAGGCTTTTGTTTTGTCGTGCTTCTTATCGGAAAACCGGTTTCCACTTTTCCGCAAAGCACTCTAGCCGAGGATGCCGCACCAGATGCATACGACTCACGCGAGGGCCGCACGGGCGAGCATGCGGCACGGACTGGTGGGGGCTGTACTGGCGGCGGCAATGAGCGCCGTCCTGCCGCTCGCGGACGCGGTCGCCAAGCCTCTTCATGGATTGTCGGTATTCGGCGAGTTGAAATATCCGGCAGGCTTTGCGCATTTCGACTACGTCAATCCCGACGCGCCCAAAGGCGGGCGGCTCGTCACCAACGGGCCGCCGACCTACGACACGTTCAACGCCTTCATCATCAAAGGCGATCCGGCACTGGGAACGGATTTGCTGTTCGACAGCCTCATGGCGCGCGCGCAAGACGAGCCCGACGCCATGTACGGCCTGGTTGCAGAAACAGCGGATGTTGCGGCAGACGGCATGTCCGTCACCTTCAAGCTGCGCAAGGAAGCGAAGTTCTCGGACGGCGCTCCCGTCACCGCCGCCGACGTCGTCAACTCATTCACGCTTCTGAAGGAGAAGGGCACGCCTGCCATCGGTTTGGCGCTGCGCGAGGTGGTGAAGGCTGAGGCGCCCGACGATCATACCGTGATCTACACGTTCCAGGGCGCGCTGGTCCGCGACCTGCCTGTGATCCTCGCCGGACTGCCCGTGCTGTCCAAGGCCTACTACGACAAGAAGCCGTTCGATGAGACGAGCCTGGAGCCGCCTCTGGGTTCGGGTCCTTATCTGATCTCGAACTTCAAGGCCGGCACGTACGTCACCTACAAGCGGCGCGACGACTATTGGGCCAAGGATCTGCCCGTCAACCGCGGGCGCTATAATTTCGATGAGATCCGCTTCGACTCTTTCCGTGATCGCACGGCCGAGCTTGAATCGATCAAGTCGGGTGGCCTCGACTACCGCGAGGAATTCACCTCTGTCAGTTGGGCGACGGGCTACAACGTTCCGGCCGTTGCCGATGGCCGGCTGATCCGCGACACACTGCCTGACGAGAATCCCTCCGGCGCGCAGGGCTTCTTTCTCAACACGCGCCGCGACAAGTTCAAGGACGCGCGCGTGCGCAAGGCGCTGGATCAGGTGTTCGACTTCGAATGGTCCAACAAGAAGCTGTTCTA
Organism: uncultured Hyphomicrobium sp.; assembly: GCA_964587445.1. GTDB lineage: Bacteria > Pseudomonadota > Alphaproteobacteria > Rhizobiales > Hyphomicrobiaceae > Hyphomicrobium_B. The sequence continues at coordinate 158,727 of CAZPLQ010000008.1, read as the reverse complement.
CAATCTTTATACGCGCACGCAGAGTTTCTTTGAAAACTCCGACATGAAGGCTTCGGGAACCCCCTCGCCACAAGAACTGGCCTTGCTGGAGCCTTACAAGGACAAAGTCCCCGAAGAGGTATTCGGCGAGGTGTACACGTCGCCCGTCACCGACGGCAGCGGCAACAACCGCGACAACCTGAAGAAGGCGTTCGAACTCCTCAAAGCCGCCGGCTGGACGATTGGCCAAGACCGGCTGCTGCATGACGCCAAGGGCGCGACGCTCGATGTGGAGATTCTCTTTTTCGAAGACGCCTTCGAGCGCATCATTCTGCCCTACATCGAAAACCTGCGTAAGATCGGCGTCAACGCCACCGCACGGCGCGTGGACCCCGCCCAGTACGAACGGCGCATGAAATCGTTCGATTTCGACATCACGGTGCAACGCTACGCCTTGCGGCTGACGCCGGGCGTGGAAATGAAAGGCTACTGGGGCTCGCAGGCTGCCACCATGGACGGCTCCCAGAACCTGTCAGGCATTGCCGATCCCGTCATCGACGCGCTCATCGACAAGGTCACGGGCGCTGGTTCGCGCGAAGAACTCGTCACGGCGACGCGGGCCATCGACCGCGTCCTGCGGGCTTCCCACTATTGGGTGCCGCATTGGTACAAAGCTTCTCATAACGTTGCGTACTGGAATAAGTATGCGCGACCCGCGATCAGCGCGAAGTACGATCCCGGCGTGCTCGACACGTGGTGGTATGATAAGGCCAAGGCTGAGACACTGGCCAGCAAGCTCGCGCCGGGCAGCGAGAAGAACTAGAGCAAAGACATAGAGCAAAGGGAAGAGTAGCGCGCCAATGGCCACCTATCTGCTCAAACGCTTTCTGCTGATCTTTCCGACCCTGTTGGGGATCATGCTGTTTGCGTTCGTCATCATCCAGTTCGCACCGGGCGGGCCCGTTGAGCGCATGATCGCGCAGCTGATGGGGCATTCCTCCTCCATCGCCGGACGCATGGGCGGCGGCACGGGAGACGGCCTTGGCGCCGGGCAGGCGGGCGCCCTGGGCCAGGGCGCGGCGGATGCGGTCACCTCGAAGTACCGCGGCGCGCAGGGCCTCGACCCCGCCTTCATCAAGAGTCTTGAAAAGCAGTTCGGCTTCGACAAACCGGCGCATGAGCGGTTCTTCCTGATGATGAAGAACTATCTCACCTTCGATTTTGGCAAGAGCTACTTCCGCGATATTCCGGTTCTAGACCTGATCAAGGAGAAGTTACCCGTCTCCATCTCGCTTGGGCTCTGGATGACTCTGCTCACCTATCTGATTTCCATTCCGCTCGGCATTCGAAAGGCCGTCAACGACGGAACCCGCTTCGACACATGGACCAGTGGCGTGCTGGTGGTCGGATACGCCATTCCAGGCTTCCTGTTCGCCGTGCTGCTTCTCATTTTGTTCGCGGGTTCATCGTTCTTCCAGTGGTTTCCCTCGCGTGGCCTGTTCTCCGACAACTGGGACGACCTTTCGTTGTTCGGAAAGATCAAGGACTATTTCTGGCACCTGACTCTGCCGATGATCGCCATGGCCATCGGCTCGTTCACGACCATGACGTTCCTGACCAAGAACTCCTTCCTGGACGAGATCCGCAAGCAGTACGTGGTCGCGGCGCGCGCCAAGGGATTGAGCGAACCGCAGGTGCTCTACGGCCACGTCTTCCGCAATGCCATGCTGCTCATCATTGCCGGCTTCCCCGCAGCCTTCATCAGTGCGTTTTTCTCCGGATCGCTTCTGATCGAGACGATTTTCTCCCTCGATGGGCTTGGACTGCTGTCCATGGAAAGCATCGAAAAGCGCGATTACCCGGTGGTGTTTGCCTCTCTTTACATCTTCTCGCTGGTGGGTCTCGTGGTCGGCATCCTCTCGGATTTTCTCTATACGCTGGTCGATCCGCGCATCGACTTTGAGACGCGCGAGGTCTGAGCATGGACAAGAAGATCTCCGAAACCATCGACATCGCGCCACTGCCCACCGAGCCTGCCAAGCCCAAGCGCTCGTGGCTCTCGCTGTCGCCGGTCAACCGCAGGCGCCTGGAACGGTTCAAGGCGCACAAAGCCGGCTATCGCAGCTTCCTGATCTTCGCGACGCTGTTCTTCGTGACGCTGTTTGCCGAGTTCATCGCCAACGACCGGCCGCTGCTCGTCAGCTACAAGGGCGAGATCCTCTTTCCCGTTCTCGTCGATTACCCGGAAGAGAAATTCGGCGGCTTCCTCGCGGTCACAGACTACAAGGCACCGCACATCATCGAGGAGATCAACGCCAACGGCTGGATGGTATGGCCGCCGATCCGCTACTCCTACGATACGATCAACCGCGACTTCCCAGGCCGCATGAAGGACAACGGGACGTGCCTGGGCTATCCCGCGCCGCCACCCTGGGCGACGTCGATGCCGCTGTGCGAGGCGCCCGCCGACCAGATCGCGCGCTTCAAGGCCCTGGGCAACACCAACTGGCTGGGGCTCGACGACCAAGGCCGCGATGTGCTCGCCCGCGTCATCTACGGGTTCAGGGTTTCGGTCCTGTTCGGCCTGCTGCTGACGATCCTGTCGTCCATCATCGGCGTCTTCGCAGGCGCCGTGCAGGGCTACTTCGGAGGGCGCACGGACCTCATATTCCAGCGCATCCTGGAGATCTGGAATTCAATCCCTGAGCTCTTCGTGCTGCTCATCATCTCGTCAATGTTCATCCCCGGATTCTGGACGCTGCTCGGCATCCTATTGCTCTTCTCGTGGACCTCGCTCGTCGGCGTCGTGCGCGCGGAGTTCCTGCGCGGGCGCAATCTGGAATACGTGCGCGCGGCGCGTGCGCTCGGGCTCACCGACTGGCAGATCATGTTCAAGCATCTGCTGCCCAATGCCATGGTCGCCACCCTCACCTTCCTGCCCTTCCGGCTCTCGGGCGCGATCTCGGCGCTGACCGCGCTCGACTTCCTCGGGCTTGGCATGCCCATCGGCTCGCCGTCGCTCGGGGAGCTTCTGCTTCAGGGCAAGAAGCACGTCGAAGCGCCCTGGCTCGGCATTTCGGGCTTCATCGCCGTGTCGATCATTCTTTCGCTGGCGATCTTCATGGGCGAAGCCGTGCGTGACGCGCTCGATCCGCGCAAAACCTTCAGACAGGCGAAGTAAGCGATGACAACCGCCCCTCTCATCGACGTCAAAGACCTGTCCGTCGAATTCGGCGAAGGCGCGCAAGCCGCCCGCGTCGTCAGGGGCGTGTCGTTCAATATCGCCGACGGCGAGACGGTGGCGCTGGTCGGCGAATCGGGTTCGGGCAAGACGGTATCCGCGCTCTCCATTCTGCGCCTGCTGCCGCAATCGGCGTCCCATCCCACGGGCACGATTGTGTTCGAGGGGAAGGACATCCTGAAGCTCCCCGAGAAAGACATGCGCGCCATTCGCGGCGACCGCATCTCGATCATCTTTCAGGAGCCGATGACGACGCTCAACCCGCTGCACACCATCGAGACGCAGGTTGGCGAGATCATCAAACTGCATAAGGGCCTCAACGATGCGCAGGCCCGCCCGCGTGTGATCGAGCTTCTCACGAAGGTCGGCATACGCGATCCCGAGAAGCGCCTGACGTCCTATCCGCATCAGCTTTCGGGCGGCCAGCGCCAGCGCGTCATGATCGCAATCGCACTCGCCAACGAGCCCGATCTGTTGATCGCGGACGAACCGACGACCGCGCTCGACGTCACCATCCAGGCGCAGATTCTGGAGCTACTGAAGCAGCTTCAGAAGGAGATGGGCATGGCCATGCTGCTCATCACGCACGATCTTGGAATCGTGCGGCGCATGGCCGACCGCGTCTACGTCATGCAGGACGGCGTCATCGTGGAAAACGGCAGCGCGCGCGATGTCTTCGAGAAGCCTCAACATCCCTACACGCGCCACCTGCTCGCCGCGGAGCCCAAGGGCCAGCCGCCCGCGGCCAATCCCGACGCGCCCGTGGTAGTCGAGACGGACGATCTCAAAGTCTGGTTTCCGATCAAGCGCGGCCTGCTGCAGCGAACCGTCGATTACGTGAAGGCCGTCGATGGCCTGTCGATGAAACTGCGCGCGGGCGAGACACTGGGCGTCGTGGGCGAGTCGGGCTCGGGCAAGACGACGCTCGGACTTGCCATCCTGCGTCTCATCTCCTCGAAAGGCCCCATTGCCTACGTGGGCCAGCGCATCGACAGCTTCTCCTCAAAGGAGATGCGGCCGCTGCGCAAGCAGATGCAGATCGTTTTCCAGGATCCCTACGGCTCGCTCTCGCCACGACTGACGGTCGGCCAGATCATCGAGGAGGGCCTCGTCATCCTGCAGCCGGAGCTGGATGAGGACGGCCGGCGCGCGCGCGTCTCCCAGGCGCTGGTCGAAGTCGGCCTGGACCCGGCTGCGCAGGACCGCTATCCGCACGAGTTCTCCGGCGGCCAGCGCCAGCGCATCGCCATTGCGCGCGCCATGGTGCTGGAGCCGAAATTCGTGATGCTGGACGAACCCACGAGCGCACTCGACATGAGCGTGCAGGCGCAAATCGTGGATCTGCTGCGCGACTTGCAGAAGAAACGCAGTCTCGCCTACCTCTTCATCAGCCACGATCTCAAGGTGGTTCGGGCGTTGTCGAACTATGTCATCGTGATGCGCAACGGCAAGGTCGTCGAGGAAGGTCCGGCCGCCGATGTGTTTTCCCACCCCAGGGAAGATTATACGCGCGCGTTGCTGGCGGCCGCGCTCGATCATAAGGTGGCGCACAAGGGCGCGCTTGCGACCTAGAGTGCCTTGCGACCATACAAGGGGCACTCTTCTCCTCTCCCAGGGTCCCGTGAGAGGATGTCGCGAAGCGACAGTGAGGGCACTTCGGCACGCGCCGCTGATTGCGCCAGCCCCCTCTCCCCTTGGGGAGAGGGTTGGGGTGAGGGGGTGGTCTGCCGCCCTCGATGCGATGGCGAGCGGATGATTGAAACGCGCGCCCAACCCCTCACCCGGCGCTCGAGGTCCGGCGCTGACGCGCCGGAGCGCCGGCCTCTCCCCAAGGGGAGAGGCGTTTCTTATCCGCCCCTTCGGGGCACCTTCTCCCGCCGGGAGAGTTCATGTGATTGCATCCGGCCTGAGCGTATTTCTCTCGTTGTCATCCCGGCCGAGCTCAGCGAGAGCCGGGACCTAGGAGGGCTTGGCGTGATGTTGCGGTGAGATATTTTGCGCTTCGCCCATATATGCTGGGTCCCGGGTCTGCGCTCGCCTGGATTGCATCCGGCTTCGCTTGCCCGGGATGACAGCGTGGAGGGCCTCGTCGCCGTGGTTCCCGCATGACGTTGTGCGGATAATGCCTGCCGCTCAAAGACCGTCATCCTGGCGAAAGGCCGGGATCCGTCCAAGGCGCGATCAGCCGTATCCAACCACCACTCGGGATTATCAGGGATGGCGCTTCGGCAAGCACCACGCTACTTCCTTTCCGATGAGACGCACAATAAAACAACGATCCAGAAGCGGTCTGCGATGCAGCTGGAAGCGGAACGGCTCCAGCACGGCGTGGCCGATGCTCAAGCAGTGGGGGTTGAATGTATCCCGATGACGTTTTCCGCAACGAGCTGGCTGCGGTCACGCGCACCTTGTCGGACTGGGCCTACCGCCTGAAAGACGTGGCGCATTTCGACATCAAGGAAGGCACTGGCCATTGGCGCATCAGCGCGCGGCCCGCGACGCCCGGCGCTTGCTCCATGACACTGGTGTTGCGGAACGATCAGAAGTTTGACCTTGGGCTCGCGCGCGAGCGATTCGAGGAGCGGCCGATCGAGGATTTCGCGTTGTTTGGCGCCATCGCCGATGCCGTGTCGGCTGGGCGGATCGAAACGGTGCGTACCGAATCCGCGGTGACAGGCGGCCTCAAGGCAATCGAAACGCGGATCAATTTCAAGGATGGTGCAGTCTGGTCGGAAACCAGAAAGGCCGGCCCCCTGAAAGACCTACCCGCTGACGGAGAAGACGTGCAAAGCGTCGAGCCGTTCTTGCCCTATGCGCGATAACGAACACGGCTCGCGTCAAAGCTGATAAGTTGGTTCATATCACCAAATATAACATAAATAATAGAACATTGTGCCAAAAATTATTGGCAACATGGTCGAAATTGGAATCCATCGCCACGCTTCCATGTCTAGAGTTGCCGCACGTAATCATAGCGGAGCGGAGCCATGGCCATTGCACATCGCAAGCTCGAGATCCTGAATGCGCTGGACCAGAAGGTGCAGTGGCTGTCGACGTGGATGATCCATAACGCCAACCATATTCGCAAGAGCACCGACGGGCTCAAGGTCGGCGGTCATCAGGCCTCGTCCGCCTCCTCCGCGACCATACTCAGCGCGCTCTACTTCGATGTGCTGCGCCCGCAGGACCGCGTCGCCGTGAAACCGCACGCCTCCCCCGCCTTTCATGCGATCCAGTACCTGCTTGGCCGCCAGACGCGGGAGAAGATCGAGAATTTTCGCGCGATCAAGGGGGCGCAGTCCTATCCATCGCGCACCAAGGACACCGATGATGTGGACTTCTCGACGGGCTCGGTGGGGCTTGGCGTGGCGCAGACGCTGTTTGCCTCTCTGGTGCAGGACTACGTGCGGTCACACGGGCTGATGCGGGGCCGCCCGGAGGGACGCATGATCGCCATCGTGGGCGATGCGGAGCTTGACGAAGGCAACATTCACGAAGCGCTGATCGAAGGTTGGAAGCAGGGCCTTCGCAATACCTGGTGGATCATCGACTACAACCGCCAGAGCCTCGACGCCGTCGTGCACGAGGATCTCTACAAGAAGTTCGAGACGATGTTCACCAACTACGGCTGGGACGTGGTCGTCATCAAGTTCGGCAAGCTCCTGCAGGCGGCATTCGCCGAACTGGGCGGAGAGGACCTGAAGAGCTGGATAGAGGCCTGTCCAAATCAGCTCTACGCCGCGCTGTGCTTCCAGGGAGGAGCCGCCTTCCGCAAACGCCTCCTGAGCGAGCTGCCGGACAATAGCCCCGCGCGCGCCCTGATCGCCAAGCGCTCTGACGCCGAGCTGATCGCGCTGATGTCGAACCTCGGCGGGCACGACATGGCCAGCCTGCTGGAGGCGTTCCACGCCATCGATCACGACCGGCCAACCTGCTTCATTGCCTACACCATCAAGGGGATCGGGCTTCCCTTCCAAGGCCATAAAGACAACCACGCCGGTCTCATGTCGCCGGCCCAGATGGAGGCCTATCGCCTCAGGCAGAACGTGCGCGCCGGCCACGAATGGGACGCGCTGGAAGGAATCGAGATTCCTCGCGACGAGATCAAGGCGTTCCTCGCCGACGTGCCTTTCGCCCAGGAGAAGACCCGCCGGCATGAGGCGCGCCTGATCCCCACGCCGCAGACGCTCGACTACCCGGCCCTGTCGTCCATGTCCACGCAGCAGGCTTTCGGATTGATCCTGAACGCGCTCGCACGCGCCGACAGCGAACTCGCATCTCGCCTCGTGACGACGTCTCCGGACGTGACAGTCTCGACCAATCTCGGGTCTTGGGTGAACCGGCGCGGCCTTTATGCCCGTGAGGAACTGGTGGACGTCTTCCGCCAGGAGAAGATCCCTTCGAGCTACACCTGGGATTTCTCCGCCAAGGGGCAGCACTTCGAACTCGGTATCGCGGAGATGAACCTGTTCATCCTGCTCGCCGCACTCGGGCTGTCGCATGACATCAACGCAGAGCGGCTCATTCCCGTGGGCACCGTGTACGATCCGTTCATCGAGCGCGGATTAGATGCGCTGAATTATGCCTGCTACCAGGATGCGCGCTTCATGCTTGCGGGCACGCCGGCCGGCATCACGCTCGCACCCGAAGGCGGCGCCCATCAGTCGCTCAAGACGCCATTGATCGGAATGGGACAGCCGGGGCTTTCCTCTTTCGAACCCGCCTATGCCGACGAACTCGCCGCCATCATGGCCTGGGGTTTCGCGCACATTCAGAAGCAGGACGGCGGCTCGGTCTATTTGCGGTTGTCTACGCGCACCATCGCGCAAATCCAGCGCACCATGACGCCCGAACTGACGCATGACATCGTGGAAGGCGGCTACTGGCGTACCGCGCCCGATACGCACACGCAGGCCGTGATCGCCTACACGGGTACGGTGGCGCCCGAAGCCGCCGAAGCGGCCCGTGCGCTCAACACCCGCGGCATTCCAACAGCGCTGCTGGCCATCACCTCCTACGACCGGCTTTACGAAGGCTGGTCAAACGCGGACCCCACGCCGTCTCGGGTGCAAACTCTGCTGGACGCCGTTCCCACGGGCGCGCGGCTGTTCACGGTCATCGACGGGCACCCTTCCGCACTCGCCTGGATGGGGAGCGTCTGTGGTCATCGCACCACGGCGCTTGGCGTGCGAAAATTTGGAGAGTCCGGCAGCGTGGGCGATCTTTACCGCATCAACGGCATCGATGCCGCCGGAATCGAGCAAGCGGTCGAAGCTCACATGCTCGAGAGCGCTGCCGGCCCGGCGCGCCGGACAGCCAACCCATGATGCGATCAGGTTAGGCGGTGTCCATTTTCTATGGGCGATGGATTGTGTGCGCCGTGCGGACAGTGCGCATCTTCGTGTGTCTGGACGAAAGCGCAACCGCTCTTGAGCAGCGTTCGCGCCCAGCTTCGCTGCTCATCGAGGGAATGGGCTTCGACAGCGAGCAGGATCGCACCCTCTTCGAGCGCGCGGAGAACCTCGCTCAGCTTGTCTCCACGCCATGATCCCTGCCACGGCGCGCCGCCTGCGGGAATGTTCGACAAGCAGGAGAAGCACGCCTTGAGCAACGGCTCTTCGGCGACGGTGAAGTAGGGCTCATGTTCGAACTGATTGAGCGCCACCACACGGTCATGCCACGCCTTGGCCACTGCGCTCTCGGCATGCGCCAACCCATCTTCGACAGCGTGAACCGCAGCAATCGTTCCGGCCGCGCGCACCGAGGCGGGAGCAAGACCGCTCGCGTTCGCGACGCGTGCGAGCTTCAGATAAACCGCCGTATCGGGACACAGCCCGACGACCAATCCCGCCTTATCCCACTGAGGATCTGCCTGAGCCATCTTGGCCCGCTCCAGTTCACCCTGGTTTTTTGTTGCGCACCGTATCTTCAGGCGCAGGCCTGCTGCGTCAATCCCGCAACCTGCTCCAACTCATCCCGGTCGTTGATGATCACAAGGGTGCTCTGAGGCAGATCGATAATCCCGCGCTGCTTCAACCGCGTGAACGTGCGGCTGACGGTTTCAACGGTCAGACTGAGAAAATCGGCAATGTCGGAACGCAACATCGGAAGGACGATACGATTGGCATTGAACCCGGCGCGCTCGTTACGGCGGGCAAGTGCAATCAGGAACGAGGCAAGACGCTCGGTTGCGCTGCGGGTGCCGACGGTCGCCAGCAGGTCGCGCGCAGCCGTCAATTCGGCAGACAGCGCCTCATAAAGCTGGAAACAGAACTCGGGATTACGGCCCGCAAGCTGGCGGATGGCGCTGACCGGAATGCAGCGCAGGCGCGTCGGTCCGATAGCCTGCCCGCTCAGCAAATGGCGCTCGGAGGTGCCCAGCCCTACGAAATCTCCAGGATACGCGAAGTCCATGATCTGGCGGTGGCCGTCGGGCATCGAGCGGTAGAGACATACCGCCCCGCTCTCGACCTGATAGACGTAGTGCTTGGTCTCGCCTTCGCGGCAGACATGCTCGCGCGGCTCAAGACGGCGGACGGTGGAATTGCTGATCCCTTCCACGCCCCGGCGGACGTCCGTATCAGACTTCTTGGCAAGCGCACCTTCCAAACCGGAGTGGCTTTCACCGCTGTACAAAGACATGGTCAACATGGAGGTTTTTCCGTCCCCTAGGATGCTGAAATCTGATCCGCATCAAAAACGGGATCGGATACGGTGGTTTGCAGGTTGTGTTCGAATTTGTAACGGTTTGTAACAGGGCGCCCTAGCCAGCCCGGTCCGGGATCCGGGCCGCATGAACGGCACAGTTCCCTCTTCCATTAGCAAATACATATAGATACACCTTCCCCATGGCCGCCCCACCCCACCATATCCTCGTCGTCGACGACGCTGCCGAAATCCGCCAGCTCCTGCGTTCCGCGTTCGAAGCCGAAGGGATGCAGGTGCACGAAGCCTCTCAGGGCTCGGAATGCGCCGACTTGCTGGCGCGCGAACCCATCGATCTGGTGACGCTCGATCTCAATCTGGGGGGCGAGGATGGCTTGCGGATCGCGCGTGAGCTTCGTGCGCGCCGCAACGTGCCGATCGTCATGATTACCGGCAAGGCCGACCCCATCGACCGGATCGTGGGGCTCGAACTGGGCGCCGACGATTACATCGTAAAGCCTTTTCACATGCGCGAGGTGGTTGCCCGCGTGCGGGCCGTTCTGAGGCGCTACGAGGCAAGCCAGGCGGCGCCGGCCGACAATGCTCCCCCTGACAAGCCCTGCTATGAATTCGACGGCTGGCGCTTCGACAAGGCGCGCCGCGAGGTCCGCAATCCGGCCGGCGATGTCTGCGATCTGACGACGGCGGAGTTCAACCTGCTCGGCATCCTGCTGGAGCGGCCCGGCCGGGTGCTCTCGCGCGATGAACTGATGGACCAGTTGAAGGGTCACGACTGGAGCCCGCTCGACCGCTCCATCGACGCGCTTGTTGCCCGGCTGCGCAAGAAAATAGAGCCGCACAGCGAGCGCCCGATGCTCATCAAGACGGTGCGCGGCGTGGGATACGCATTCGCCGGCACGGTGCGGCGCCTGTAGCCGCGATCAGGCCCTCCCCTCCTTGGCCGCCTCTTCCTTGGCCATCAGGGCGGCGCCCAAAACCTTCGACAGCTCGGCGCGCCCGTAGGGCTTGTGCAGCATTGCGCACGCAGGCGTATATCCCTGCTGTCCGCTGGCCCCCTCCGCGAAGCCCGATGTGCAGACCACGGCGACGCCCGGTCTGTTCTCGCCGATCCATTGCGCCAGCTCGAACCCCGACATGCCGCCGGGCATGACAACGTCCGTGAGAACGAGCTGCACGTCGGGGCTGGTCTCGAGAACCTTGATCGCTTCGGGCGCGCTTGCCGCCTCCAGGACGACATAGCCGAGCCCTTCGATCCGCTCCAGCGTTACCTCGCGCACATCGGGATTGTCTTCGACGACGAGAACCGTCTCGCTATTGCGCGCAAAAATGATCTCGTCTTCCTGGACCTGGATTTCACCAGGGTCCATCGGACCGGCCGCGCGCGGCAGATACAGGCTCACCGTCGTGCCCTTGCCGACTTCGCTGTAAAGCGTCACATGCCCGCCGGTCTGCTGGGCGAAGCCATAAATCGTGCTCAAGCCAAGGCCGGTGCCGCGCCCGGTAGGCTTGGTGGTAAAGAAGGGTTCGAACGCGCGCGCCGCCACTTCAGGCAGCATGCCGACACCGGTATCGGTGACCGAGATCACGACAAACTGTCCTTTGCGGACGCCAGATGCGATTTCGTCGTCGCCGAATACGGCGTTGCGCGTCTCCACAACCATGCGTCCGCCTCTGGGCATGGCGTCCCGCGCATTGATGACGAGGTTGAGGACCGCATTTTCCACTTCGCTGGGGTCGGCGCGCGTCAGCCACAGCTCCGGGGTGAGAATGGTCGAGAGAGAGAGATGTGCGCCGATGGTCCGCTGAACAATCTCGGACATGCCCAGCACCAACTCGTTCATATCGATCACGCGTGGCTCGAGACGCCGGCGGCGCGCGAAGGTCAGCAGCCTTGACGTGAGCCGGGAGGCCATTTCGCTCGCATCGAGCGCCCGCTTGATGTGCCCGCGCGATTTTTGGGTTTCGAGCTCCGGAAACATCAGCTCGAGATTGCCTGTAATGATTGTGAGCAGGTTGTTGAAGTCGTGGGCGACGCCGCCCGTCAACTGCCCGAAAGCCTCCATGCGCTGCGATTGGATGAGCTGAGCCTGGGCCTCCTCGCGGCGCGCAATCTCGGCTTCGAGTTCCGCGGTGCGCTCGCGCACGCGCAGCTCCAGCTCGCGGGCATAGTTGGCGAGAATTTCCTCAGTTCGCTTCCTTTCGGTAATATCTCGCAGCACCGCCAGGAAGGATTTTTTCTCGCTGCCCCCGACCATGGCGATGGAGGCTTCGGCCGGGAATTCCGCTCCGCCCTTCTTCAGTCCGAAAATCTCCTGGCGCTCACCCATGAGGCGCGACGCCTTCTGCCCCATCTGCAGCGCGGCAATGTGATGGGTATGCAGCATGCGGTATCGATCGGGTATCAAGGTGCTCAGCGGCTGACCCAGGATCTCGGCCTTGCTGTAGCCGAAGATCTGCTCCGCGCCTTCGTTGAACAACGTGATCTTGTGATCCGCGTCTATAGCAATGATGGCATCCGCAGCGATGCTCAGCAGGGTGCCTATTCCTGCATAAAGCTCCGCAAGCTCGCCGCTATCGTTGTTGTTGCCTTCGCTCATGCCTTCTGCCTGCCGGTCGAGGGACGGCATGTTTCTCACGAGTGAACACGTTTATGCAATGGGTACGCGCTCGCGCACCCATTTTCAGAGGCCGGCTGCGGCGAGATTCAGCAGGCCGCAGGCTCGCATGCCTTCAGATCGAACTTGAGATGCGGCTTGGATTGAGAAAAATCGAACTCGCGCCCATCGATGCAGCGCACGCGGCCCGAATAGAGCGTTCCCTCCGCCGATGGCAACTCGCGGACGAAATAGGTGGCCTGCACGTCGCAGCGCTTTTCAGCGTGAAGCTGGGCGGCCAGCGACAGCGCCCACGGTTCACCCTCCTCGGTGGATCCACCGTCCTGCTGAGCGCGAATGCTGCCCGCGCCAAACAGTGCCGTGATCGCGGCCACAGCCGTCAAGCCTGCGGCTCTCGAAATTCCCCATTTCATGTTAACGCCTCCGGACGATTTGCGTTTTCAATATGGGTGCGGGGAGAGTGCCTTCCCTTGATCACGATCAAACAATCACCCACTGATACGATCTTTCGCACTGCGCAATTTTTCACACCAGATTGTTGCCCCGGATCATTGCAGGTACGCACTCCAATTCCAACATTCCAATCGCTGGCATACCTGCCACAGGACCGGTCCGGTTCTGATATGATCCGCCTGGGGGCAGCCCGGCGAGTTCATTTTTCGCTGCGGCCGCTCCGGCTTGGTAAGCAATGTGTGAGGTCCCCATGGCCGAAAATCAATTGTCCAAATCCTCCAACGCTCCGTTTGCCGCCCCGCACACCGTGTTCGACGCCATGCGCCGCGAAATGAACAAGATCTTTGGAACGCTCGATCTGCGCCCGCAGGAATGGCCCGCGCTGCTCGCCGGCATTGAAGGACACGCCATCGCACCCCAGCTCGATGTCCGCGAAACCGATAAAGCCTTCGTCATCGAGGCCGAGCTTCCCGGTGTCGACGACAAGGACGTTTCGGTTACTTTCACCAATGGCGTGTTGTCGGTGAAGGGGAAGAAGAAATCAGAGCACGAGCAGAAGGACCAGAATTATTACGTGAGCGAGCGATCCTACGGCCGCTTCGAGCGCGCTATCCGTTTGCCCGACAGCGTGGACGAGGCCAAGATCGAGGCGCGCATCGACAAGGGTGTGCTCAAGATTACAGCGGCTAAACGTTCCGGCGCGACGTCGCCAGAACGTAAGATCGAGGTCAAGAAGTCCTAGTTGCACGAGCGGCCGACGGGCGGCCGCGGCGCCTGGAATGATTTGCAGAACAAAGGATTCCCAAATGTCCTATAAAACCGTTCTCGCGCACGTTAACGACGAGCGCCGCGCCGCCCGGCTGATCGAGTTCGCCGCACTCTTTGCCAAGGCTCATGATGCGCATTTGATCGGCCTGTTCGTGGTGCCGCTCCCCGTGGTGCTCAACGAATGGCCCGATATCGCCATTGCCGAGATGATCGAGGCGCAGCGCAAATCCTATCGCGAGGAAGGCGGGCGCATCGCCGAAATCTTCAAGGAGAAGACGAACTTTCTTTCCCGCCCTGCGGAATGGCGGCAACTGGAAAGCCAATATGCGACCGTGGCCGAGGCGCTGGTTCAGAACGCGCGCATGGCCGACATCGTGATCGCGCCGCAAGCCGATCTGTCCTGGCATCTCACGCACACGCTCGACGGCGCGGAAACCGCCATCATGGAGAGCGGCCGGCCGGTTCTCGTCGTGCCCAACCAAGGCGACCCGCAACCCACTCCCTCGCACGTCACGATCGCCTGGAACGGGCGCAAGGAATCCACCCGCGCCGCGTTCGATGCCTTGCCCATCATCGAGAAGGCCGGGCATGCCGATATCGTCTGGATCGACCCGCGCACCGGCAGCCAGGCGGCCGGCGATCTGCCATGTGCCGAACTCGCCGTAACGATCGCCCGGCATGGTGTGAAAACTGACGCGCGGGCCATTCAAGCCGAGGACGAAGGCGTTGCTGCCGCTCTGCGCGAAGAGGCGCGACGCAGCGCCTCGGGCCTGCTGGTCATGGGCGCCTATGGACACTCGCGTCTGCGGGAATTCGTGCTCGGCGGCGCGACGCGCAACACTATGCGTGACATGACGCTGCCTGTATTGTTTTCGCACTGATTAGGAACGACAAAGCTCTCTCAGCAAGAAAGGCCGGAGGACTCCATGGCGTTGAAGCGCATCCGTATCGAATTGGCCCGCGATCACGAATTCCCCGAAGGCAGCCGCGAGCGCGGCTATGATTTCATCGCGCCGCTGGACGATAGCGGACACCTGATCGCCGAGGAATGGAAGAAGAACCGCGACCGCTGCCGCGTGCGCCGCTTCTGGCCCGGCGAAAAAGACGAGATCGGCCGGCTCGTCCACCGAAGGGGCGGAAGCTGGGCGTTCGACTACGACCCCACCGAGACATCGGATGACGAGGCCGGCTTCAAGCTCGACAAGCATCGCCTTGTGCCGGGCGAGTACGTTTCCTTTGCCGAGCACGACGGCCGATCACGCACGTTTCGCGTGATGTCGGTGCTGGATTTCGACTAGAGCCATTCCGTTTTGATGGAAATCGCGGAACGGCTCCAGGCTTTTTGTTTTGCCGTGCTTCTTATCGGAAAACCGGTTCCACTTTTCCGCAAAGCACTATGGATCGCCTTGCAATCCTGCGGAATCGGATGCGCGCTACAGCTGATTGCGATCGCATGGACTCAAGTGTGAGAACGTCTCTCCCCTTGGGGAGAGGCCGGCGCTCCGGCGCGTTAGCGCCGGACATCGAGCGCCGGGTGAGGGGGGGTGTGCGCGGTTCAGTTATCCGCTCACCATTCGCCATCGCGTCGCGTTCGCCATCGGCATCATGCCGAGGGCGACAGACCTTCCCCTCACCCCGACCCTCTCCCCAGGGGGAGAGGGGGACTAAGAAACGCCTCTCCCCTTGGGGAGAGGCCGGCGCTCCGGCGCGTCAGCGCCGGACCTCGAGCGCCGGGTGAGGGGATGGACCAGCGATTCAATCTTCCTCGCGTCAGCACGATTATTTTCCGCGCGCCATCACGATTGTGTCGAAGGCGACTGACCACCCCCTCACCCCAACCCTCTCCCCGAGGGGAGAGGGAGCTGGCGCAATGAGCGTCGCGTACGGAAGTCCCTCACCTGTCGCTTCGTGATATCTTCTCCCGGGACCCCGGAGAGAAAAAGAGTGCCTCTGCAGGAATTCGGAAAGGTGCGTTAGGTTTTTGTCTTGGGATGTGGTGCCCAGGGCCGGAATTGAACCAGCGACACTGCGATTTTCAGTCGCATGCTCTACCAACTGAGCTACCTGGGCGTTGTCTGCCTGCGCCGTGCGCGGCGGGCGAAGACGGGCCCTTATAGGGGGCGATCCGCGCCCTGGCAAGCGGCACTTCGCACCAGCGGATAATCCGCGCGAATTACCTGCCGGAAGGCTTCGTTTCCGGTTCGCCAGGGGCCTGCGGCTCATCTCCGTCTTCATCGGCGTCCACGTTGTCTCCAGCGATTACATAGCCGCCCGTGAGCCAGCGGCCCAGATCGATATCCGCGCACCGTTTGGAGCAGAACGGCCTGTAGCGAGGAACAGCCGACTGCTGGCAGATGGGGCATTTGCCTGTTTTGGGCTCAGCCACTGATGCTCGTTCCTTCAACCCTTCGACGCAAGCGGGCGACGCGAATCGTTAGCCTAGCCGCGGTCGACTTCCGCGAATTTCAGCCAGTTGTAGAGAATCGGGAAGCCTTCGGCCGTGAGCATGCCGACCACCTCGGTCACCGGCAGGCCGACGACGTTGGTGTAGGAGCCCACGATCCGTTGCACGAAGGCGCCCGCGAGACCCTGAATGGCGTATCCGCCAGCTTTGCCGCGCCACTCGCGCGAGGCGATGTAGGCCTCCATTTCCGCTCGCTGAAGATAGCGGAAGCGCACACGCGTATCGACGATCTTGGTGCGCACATGGTCATCGGGTGTGATGAGGCAGACCGACGTCAACACGCGATGCGTGCGCCCGGACAACAACTGGAGCGAGGCCATGGCCTCCTCCACGTGGTTGGGCTTCATGAGGATCTTGCGGCCCACCGCAACCACCGTATCGGCGGCCAGGACGTAGGCGTCGGCGAGATCCCGGTCGTTGGCGATCTGGTCGCGCGCGGCTTCGGCCTTGGTGCGGGCCAGGCGAGAAGCCAGACGGCGAGGCATCTCACCGCGCTTGGCGCTTTCGTCTATGGATGTCGGACGCAGAGCATCGGGCGTGATCCCGACCTGGGCGAGCAGCGTCATCCTGCGGGGGCTGGCGCTGGCCAGAACGAGGCGCGGACGCTCCGTGTTCTCCTTGTCGGCAGCCCGGTCGCGCGCCAAAACCTTGCGCAGGCTCTCGCGCGCGGGCGTCGAAGATTTGCCAAAAGCCGGAAGAAGGGCTGCTTTCAACGAAGAGATCATGGGTTTTCAATCCGCCGCGCCCGCTGACGGGCAAGAGCGCCCGACAATGCTCAGCCTTAACGCGGAAAGCAAGGGGGGTCCCTCGTTGCAGACACCTGGGAAACAGGGCATCCTCTTAATGTCCAAAATCTGGAAATTTGAAGGCTGTCATGGTGGCGCGAAACGAAGCTCTGGACGCCTTGGCCAAGGCTCCTTTGTTCGGAACTCTGGATGAGACCGGGCTGGCGGCCGTTGCGCAGGAACTGCGCGAGGCAAGCTTCGATTCGGGGCAGAATATTTTCTCGCGGGGCGATCCCGGGACCGACTTGCATATCGTCATCAAGGGCCGCGTGCGTCTGTCCGTGCTGACGCCGGACGGGCGGGAGCTGTCCTTCGCGCATGTGGAACCGCCATCGATTTTTGGCGAGCTTGCCGTATTCGACGGGCGGCCGCGCTCGGCGGATGCGACCGCCGTCAACAAGGTGCAGACGCTGACGCTCTCGAAGGCTGCCTTCTCGCGTCTTTTGGGCGAGCGGCCCCAAGTTGCCGAGGCGGCCGTGCGTTTCCTCTCTGCCCGCCTGCGCGATGCGGACGAACAACTGGAAGCCATCGCTCTGCATCCTATTGAAGCACGCTTGGCGCGCTTCTTTCTCGCTGCAGCCCGCCAGAAGGATCCCAATGGCAAGTCCGAACGAGTCAGCGTGTCCCTGCCGATTTCGCAAAGCGAGCTGGCCCTGCTGGTTGGCGCCAGCCGTCCCAAGGTCAATGCCGCGCTCGCCCTGCTGGAAGCGGAAGGCGCCATCGAGCGACGGGGCGCCATCGTCGTTTGCGATATCGTGGCGCTGACGGGACTGGGCGCGGTCGATTAGGTCTTTTGGAAGGGGCCTTAAGACCCGCACACCATGCTAGAACGGCGCAGGGAAGCCGGGAGGTGGCGCTCCGGCGCCAGCACCGGCACAGCCGATTGAGAAAACGCCGAATGGGAGCCGGTCCAACGAGGAGAGGAGATGTGCGGCCGCCGTTGGATGAACATGCGCCTGCTCATGCACCCTCTGCGCGCGGGGAGGCGCACGCGCCCGTTACACCGCCGGTGAACGCGAACGCGCGCTCCCCTGTGCGCTCGTCGGCCTCCCCCATGAGAACGATCCGGAGCATGTGGCGCGGCATTCGCGGAGCGCTGCGCACGCTGCTCTCGCCGGCCGGACACCTCCTGTCGTGGCTCGCTGCGCTCGGCACGGCGGGCTACCCGCCCGACACCCAGCGCCGATTGAAGATCATCAACATGATCTCGGTGATCATCGTGATCTCCACGCTGGTTTTTGCGGCCCAGCAAGCCGCGGCGGACTACGAAAAGATGCGCCCCGTCATCCTGATGAACCTGCTGCTTGCAGGCATCGCGATGCTCGTACCGCTGGCGCACCGGATCAACGATATCGCCGGGGCGCTGCTGATCGCCGTGGCGGAATTGTTCGCGCTGCTGTTCTTCACGGTCTATTTCGGCCGCTCGGCCGGCACGCCGCTGATGTATGTTGCATTCTCCGCAGCCCCCTTCGTCGTCTTCGGACTGGGACGCATCCGGCTCGTTCTTGCAACCGTGTTCGCCGCGCTCGCCCTGCACTTGTATGCATGGTTCTCCTTTCCCCGGTCCGTCGCATTGCTGGCCATGGATGATGCATTCCTCAACGCCAACTATCTGCAGGGCGCGGTGACGACGTTCGGCCTCATAGCTGCCTCGGTCTACTATGCCTTCAGCCTCGCCGAACGCGCCAAAGCCGAAACGGAAAATGTGCTGCGCAACGTGCTGCCGGACAAAGTCGTCGAACGCCTGAAGGCGCAGCCCGACACCGCCATCGCCGACGGCTTCACGGAAGCCTCGGTGCTGTTTGCGGACATCTCGGGCTTCGTCGCCATCGCGCGCAGCCTGGGGCCGGAACGCACCGTTGCGATGTTGAACAGGCTCGTCAGCCGTTTCGACGAGTTGGCGGCGAAGCATCGCGTGGAGAAGATCAAGACCATCGGCGACGCTTACATGGTAGCCTCAGGCGTGCCCGAGCCGCGCGCCGATCACGCCGTCGCACTGGCCGCCATGGCGCTCGACATGCTAGAGGCCGTTCAGGATATTGCGCGCGAACTCGATCTGCCCCTCACCGTACGCGCAGGAATGGCGTCGGGCCCGATGATGGCCGGCATCATCGGGAAGCGGAAGTTCAGCTACGATGTGTGGGGCGATCCGGTCAATCTCGCCAGCCGGCTGGAACAGGCGAGCAAACCGGGCCGCATCCTGCTCTGCCCGAACTGCAAGGCCGCGCTCGAGAACGACTTCGTGCTCGAACAGCACGGCGCCATCGAGATCAAAGGCGTCGGCGCTCAGGAGACCTGGTATCTCAACGCGCGCCGCTAGCGCGCTTTGCGATCCTGCAGAGCCACTCTTTTTCACTCGCGGACCAGGAGATGACGTCGCGAAGCGATTGGTGAGGGACTTCCGTACGCGACGCTCATTGCGCCAGCCCCCTCTCCCCTTGGGGAGAGGGTTGGGGTGAGGGGGTGGTCTGTCGCCTTCGACACAATCGTAATGGCGCGGGGAAAACAATCGTGATGGCGCGTGGAAGATTGAAACGCGAGTCCATCCCCTCACCCGGCGCTCGATGTCCGGCGCTAACGCGCCGGAGCGCCGGCCTCTCCCCAAGGGGAGAGGCGTTCTCACGCTTGAGTCCATGCGATCGCAATCAGCTCTAGAAGGGCTTGGGGTGATGTTGCGGGCACGGATCGCGGACGTCAGCCCTTCCAGTGCAGAGCGCACAGAAGGGTGAACATGCGGCGCGCCGTGTCGGCGTCCACAGTCACCTTGCCCGAGAGCTTTTCTGCCAGGATCTTGCTGCCTTCATCGTGCAGCGTGCGCCGATTCAGGTCGATGGCCTGGATCCGTGCAGGCGGCGCCGTACGCACCGCGTCGTAGTAATCGTCGCAAACGAGAAAGTAATCCTTCATGACGCGCTTCAGCGGCGTCAGCGGCACCTGATGGGAGGCGACAGGCTCGGAGTCCTCGTCGCGCACGGTCAGTTGCAGGCGATCGTCCGCGATGGCGAGATTGAGGCGGTAGGGGCCCACATCCATGCCATCGACGGCGAACGCATTGCCGTCGAGGATATCGAAGATGGCGACCTCGCGCTCATGCTCGATGTTGGCGTTGGCGGGCCCCAGCGAACGCTGGTCGAGCGTAATCTCGACGAGTCGATCGCGGCCTTTGTTCGCTTCACTCGTCATGATCCCGCCATTGCCTCTCAGCTTTCCAGCCGCACTTCGACGGAACGGCGGTGGGCCTCGAGCCCCTCGGCGCGCGCGAGCATCATGGCTGCCGGCCCAAGCGCCTTCAATGCCGCGCCGTCGAGCTTCAAGAGCGACGTCCGCTTCATATAATCGAGCACGCCAAGGCCCGACGAGAACCGCGCACTGCGGGCCGTCGGCAGCACATGGTTTGAACCCGAAACGTAATCACCGATCACTTCCGGCGTCATGGATCCAAGAAAGATGGCGCCTGCGTTGCGGATGCGCTTGGCGAGCCCCTCGCAATCGGCGGTGGCAATCTCCAGATGTTCGGCCGCAATGCGGTCGGCAAGGGGCGGAGCATCATCCAGGGAGGATAATACGATTGTCGCGCCAAAGACGTTCCAGCTCTCGCCAGCGATATTGCCGCGCGTCAGCGTTTTAAGCTGGCGCTCGACAGCTTTGATGACGTCGGCCGCAAAGCCCGCATCGTCGGTCATAAGGATCGACTGGGCAGCGGTGTCATGTTCGGCCTGGGCGAGCAGGTCGGCGGCAATCCAGTCGGGATCGTTGTTCTTATCGGCGATCACCAAGACTTCCGAAGGTCCCGCGATGGAGTCGATGCCGACAGTGCCGAACACCTGCCGCTTGGCGGCTGCCACGTAGGCGTTGCCCGGCCCCACGATTTTGACGACGGGGGCAATGGTCTTGGTGCCGTAAGCAAGGGCGGCAACGGCCTGCGCGCCACCGACGCGATAGATCTCTTCGACGCCTGAAAGCTGCGCGGCGGCCAGCACCAGCGGATTGAGTTCGCCGCGCGGCGCAGGCACCACCATGACGATGCGCGGCACGCCGGCAACTTTGGCAGGCACCGCGTTCATGAGAACGGAGCTTGGATAGGACGCAAGACCGCCCGGCACGTACAGTCCCACGCTCTCGACCGCCGTCCAGCGATGGCCAAGCTCCACGCCCGCAGCGTCGCGGTAGCGGTCATCCTGAGGAAGCTGACGTGCGTGATGATCGCGGATACGGTCCCTGGCGAATTCCAGCGCCTCGATGGTCTCAGGCGCACACTGCGAGACCGCCGCCTCGATTTCGGCGGCGCTTATCTTGATGCCGGCAGCGCCCAGATCCACACCATCGAACTTTTTCGAAAGATCGATGAGGGCCGCATCGCCGCGCGCACGCACGTCATCGATGATGGCGCGCACCGCCTGGTCGACGTCCTCGGAGACTTCGCGCTTCTGTGCCAGCAGCGCCCTGAAGTCCGTCTCGAAATTGGCGGCGGTGCTTTTGAGATGCATCGGCATCGTGAAATGCTTCGGCTCGGCCTCGAGCCGTCCTCCTCTTTAAGGTCTCATCCTCAGCTCTCGTCGCCGCCGTGGCTCGGAGCCCGCCGCGCCTTCCAGACGGCGCCGAGGTCCTTCATCTCCGCTTCCACGCATTCGACAGTCAGCCGGATGGCGGCCCCGCCGGAAAATGTCAACGTGACATTGCCTGCAGCGCTCTCGGGTTCGGCCGAAGGTTCAAACATGATGGCGAGCAGCGCCAAGGCGGCGCTCCTGTCCAGAAGGTCGATGTTGTGGACCTTGGCGCCCAGAACGCGCTCAAAGCGCAGGCCGGACCGGCGCCGCTCCAGGCTGGTCTTTGCGCCTGATTTTACCTTGCCGGCCGCCGTTTCCCAATCGAAACGGTTGACGATAACGGCGAAGCGGCGTTCACGGGGTAGAAAGGCCATGTCGCCGACGCGCAAAACCGCATCCTGAAGATGCGCCGAAATGACGTTCAGGTCGTCCGGGTCGAGAGCGATTAGCTTGAGATCAGGCATCGAATCTGCGTCGCCGCTGCCCCCAATTGCAGGCCGTCGATCGAGTGATAACCTTGCCCGGACCGCGGTGCAACCATACCTCGCCGCATGGGACGATTTGCTTGGGAAGGCCCCATGCTTTCTGCACGCGGGGCAGCCGGGCGAGATTAAATTCACGGGCCAGCAGAGCCCCGCACCTTGTCCAATTCGGACCGGAGGCGCGCGATCTCGCGTTCAGCGTCAAGGGCGGAAGCGGAGAAGCGGTCGCGTTCCTTTTCGAGCACTGCAATGCGCGCCGATGCATCCTTGTGCTGGCGCTCGTAGCTGGCTTGCACATGGCGGCGGCCACAGACGCGCCACAGAACGTAGCCCAGCAACGTCCCCAGCAGAAACGCCAGGAGCAGGAACCACCACAGTTGCTGCATGAGATACATCATCGTCCTCCGGCGCTCTATTGGGTAACCTGGGGCGACCGCAGCGCAGCCTTCAGGCCTGCACGGCGTTCTATCTTGCGAGCGTATGGGCGCAGAATGCCGTCGATAGGCTGACGATACGAGTAGGCGCGCGTTTCCAGCTGCTTGGCATCCACGCCGCGCTCGACGAGCGCGGCGCGCACGGTTTCCGCCCGATCCTCCGACAGAACCTGATTGAGGTGTTCTCCGCCTGTATAGTCGGAATGTCCGCCAATGACGATCGTCATGATCTCACAGCTCTTGGAGAGCGCGGCGACGGCATCCAGGAACTTTGCGTGCTTGGGCCGCAGATCGGCCGAGCCGCTGCGGAATAGAATGTTATATTTGCCGGTAAGATTGGCCAGACCGGCCGCGCACGCCTGGAACTGTTCGTTGCGCTCAGCGGCACGACGATCTTCTTCAGCCTTCTTGCGTGCGGCTTCTTCTTGCTCAGCCTTGCGCTTGGCTTCGGCCTCGGCGGAAAGACGTTCTTCCTCGGCTTTCTTGCGCGCGGCTTCTTCTTCCTCGGCCTTGCGCCTGGCTTCGGCCTCGGCCGCAAGACGCTCTTCCTCCGCCTTCTTGCGTGCGGCTTCTTCTTCCTCGGCCTTGCGCCTGGCTTCGGCCTCGGCCGCAAGACGCTCTTCCTCCGCCTTCTTGCGCGCGGCTTCTTCTTCCTCGGCCTTGCGCCTGGCTTCGGCCTCGGCCGCAAGACGCTCTTCCTCCGCCTTCTTGCGTGCGGCTTCTTCCTCAGCCTTGCGCTTGGCTTCGGCTTCGGCCGCAAGACGCTCTTCCTCGGCTTTCTTACGTGCCGCTTCTTCCTCAGCCTTGCGCCTGGCTTCGGCTTCGGCGGCGAGACGCTCTTCCTCTGCCTTCTTGCGTACGGCTTCTTCTTCCTCGGCCTTGCGCTTGGCTTCGGCTTCGGCCGCAAGACGCTCCTCCTCAGCCTTCTTGCGTGCCGCTTCTTCTTCCTCGGCCTTGCGCTTGGCTTCGGCTTCGGCCGCAAGACGCTCCTCCTCAGCCTTCTTGCGTGCCGCTTCTTCTTCCTCGGCCTTGTGCTTGGCTTCGGCTTCGGCAGCAAGACGTTCTTCCTCAGCCTTCTTGAGCGCCGCTTCTTCCTCTGCCTTGCGCTTGGCTTCGACTTCGGCGACGAGACGCTCTTCCTCGGCTTTCTTACGTACGGCTTCTTCTTCCTCCGCCTTGCGCTTGGCTTCGGCTTCGGCCGCAAGACGCTCCTCCTCAGCCTTCTTGCGTGCCCCTTCTTCTTCCTCCGCCTTGCGTGTGGCTTCCTGAGCCGCTGTGATGCGGGCATTCTCTTGCGCAACGGCAGGAATCGTGTCGTCGCTCGCCTGCAAATCATTCTGCAAAGCGGCCACGATGCCCGGCAGACCGATGATCGGCGCCAGCGCGGCTTTCGCCTTGTCGAACGTCTTTGCCTTGGTGGTGGCGTCAGGCACCGTGCCAAGCACATGCCCCGTGTGATCGTCCACTCGCAGCGAGACCCCATTCAGCCCCGCCAACGACAGCAGATGCGTTGCCTCGGCTTCGGCATTTTGCGTGAGCCGGACGGCCAGCGGCGCATCGCCCCTGTGCAGCATTTGCCAACCCAGCAGACCAAGAGGGATCAACCCCAGCAGGAGCCATACAGCCGCGCACACTACGCACCGGCGCCGTTCCTGTTTGGCATCGCGATCGCGCGTGTCCTGGAGCCATCCGGCCGCATCGGCGAGGTCGCGGGTGCGCCCTCCATCCAACAGCCAATAGACGAGACCGCCCACAGCCCCCATTGCGACGAACTTCAACGGCGCAGAGCCTGCCCCTACGCCCGCGAGCATGGCTGCGGCGAGCGCCAATCCCATGCGCAAAATCTGGCGCAACATACTCTTCTCCAGCCCCTGAATGCTGTGCCCGGAGTGGTAAATTACACGGTCACGCTCCGCAGACCGAAAATTGTAAAGAAATGGTCAACGCCGGGATGGATCGGTAACCGCGTAACGGCAGACTTGGCTGGCGGCCAGGAATTTAAGGATGTTGGGCGGGATCGTTCAACCGCTGGCGATACGTTCTACCAACGCTCCGCAGCGCGTCAGCTTCTGTTCCAATTGCTCGAAACCGCGATCCAGATGGTAGACGCGATTGATGGTCGTCGTGCCCTCGGCCATGAGGCCGGCGATGACCAGAGACACCGACGCGCGCAGGTCCGTCGCCATCACCGGCGCGCCCGTCAACGTCTTCACGCCTTTGATCGTCGCGGCATCGCCGTGCAGGTGAATGTCCGCGCCAAGCCGCGCCAGCTCCTGAACGTGCATGAAGCGGTTCTCGAAAATCGTCTCGCGGATCACGCTGGTGCCGCCGGCGCGCGTCACGAGCGCCATGAGCTGGGCTTGCAGGTCCGTGGGGAACCCGGGGAACGGCTGCGTCTCGACCGATACCGGCGCGATGTCGCCATCGGTGCGCGCGACGCGGATGCCCCTGGGTGTTTCCTCCACGCGTGCACCGGTCTCAACCAATACGTCGAGCGCCGTCTTGAGGTGTGTGGTCTTGGCGCCTTCAAGCAGGACGTCGCCGCCCGTTGCCGCCACGGCGAAGGCGAAGGTGCCTGTCTCGATGCGGTCAGGCAGAACCGTGTGAACCGCACCTTCGAGCCGTTCGCGCCCCTGGATGCGCAACACGGACGTGCCGATGCCGTCGATCCGTGCGCCCATCTTCACCAGGCAGTCGGCCACGTCCCCGATCTCCGGCTCGCGCGCTGCATTCTCGATGACGGTTTCGCCGCGCGCAAGCGCAGCCGCCAGCAGGACGTTGAGGGTCGCGCCGACCGAAACCTTGGGGAAGACGATATGCGCGCCGCGCAGCCCCTTGGGCGCCTTGGCAATGACATACCCGCTCTCGATTTCGATCTCCGCCCCCAGCGCCTTGAGGCCCATGAGATGGAGATCGACGGGCCGTGTGCCAATGGCGCAGCCACCCGGCAGCGAGACTTTCGCAACCCGCATGCGCGCGATCAGTGGCCCAAGCACCCAGAAGCTGGCACGCATGCGCGAGACCATCTCGTAGGGCGCGGTCGTATCGACGATGTCGCGAGCCGT
The DNA here is from genome assembly GCA_964587445.1 of uncultured Hyphomicrobium sp. Lineage (GTDB taxonomy): Bacteria > Pseudomonadota > Alphaproteobacteria > Rhizobiales > Hyphomicrobiaceae > Hyphomicrobium_B. The sequence continues at coordinate 133,228 of CAZPLQ010000008.1, read as the reverse complement.
CAGATGGAAGGTCTCGCCCAGGTGCTGAATGGGCCCCGTGCGCTTTCCGTCAACGGCCAGATCGACGCCATGATTGCGCAGGATGCGCACCAGCAGATTGACGTCGGCCAGATTCGGCACGTTCTTCAGTGTCAGCCGGTCGTCGGTCAGCAAGCTGGCGATCAGCAAAGGCAAGGCAGCGTTCTTTGCGCCCGAGATCGGGATGATGCCGTTGAGTTGCTGGCCGCCGGTAATCTGGATGCGATCCATGGATGGGTCCTAGGAGGGCGGCGAGGCAGCTTGGGCATCCTCGCCGAATTGAGACTTGGCCGCGCGAGAACGGCCCCACAGGCACGCGTCCCCGATTCGTTTGAAGCAATTTGCGCGCATGATTAGTCGCAGGCGCTGTGCCGGGGCAAGAGGGCGTGACGATGACCGCCGTTTACCTAACAGCCAAGCCGGGCAAAAGCGCCTGAGACTGCCCGGCATGGGCCAAAGAGCGCTCTGTTGTGCCCATCACTCGTGCGTTTCCTCGTCACCAGGGGGTTCGGGCGCGCCGGCTTTTCCGCTTTTCACCCCGCTGCGCGCCCGGGCGACTGACTTCCGTTTGCGCAGATTGGCCCGCAATTCAGCCGCGAGCCGCTCCGCCCGGCTCAGGGCGGTCTCCCGGTCACTGCTCTTACCCTCGCGATCCTTGGCCATGCCATACGCTCCTTTGCGCGTCCGCCGCCCAGGATAGCCCGGTGCCGCGTAAAATGGCGAGGCAGCCTGCCCGCAACTGGGCAAAATGCTCAACCGTTAACCGCTTGCCCGCCAGGACGGGTTATGGCAGTGTCCGCCCGCTTTCGAGTGTGCCCGGCACAACCGCAATGCTCCGGCAGTCATCCTCCGGAAGCATGGTGCGTTATGTTTTTTGGCCGCCACATTCAGTTTAGCTGCCGTAGCTCAGTGGTAGAGCACTCCCTTGGTAAGGGAGAGGTCGAGAGTTCAATCCCCTCCGGCAGCACCATTCTAACAGCCTTTGTTTATTGGACCTTTTTGGCATTTCTTCGGTCCGTAAGTGTGCGTCACATGTGCTTATTTCCACCTGAACATTTCATGAACAATGCATGATTGCGTGGGGACAGGATGGTATGGCTAAGTGGCACCACCCTTTCCGCCGACATCTCTGCCGCACTTCCCGACGCGAAGGCCTGGCCCTTCGAGGAGGCGCGCAAACTCATCAAGCGTCTCGACCGGCTGCCCGATGGCAAGGAGAAGACGCGGGCAAGCTCGCCGCTGCGGCTGCGTGAGCTTGCGACGGACAGCGCCGGCGGTGATCTCCCGCAGAACAATAGTCGCACGGTATCCGCGTCAGATCCTCGACTAGAGCCGTTCCGTTTTTGTTTTGTCGTGCTGCTTATCGGAAAACCCGTTCACACTTTTCCGGAAGCACTTTAGACACCGAGCTTTTTGTGCAGCCGTGCGTCTTTCGACTTGAAGTGGTTCACAAACCAGTCGCGGACCACGGACGATAACGAGTTGGCGTATTCGGTCGTCGCTCCGTCCATGATATCCCGGATGTCGTCGAGCAACTTTTCATGCTCGGCCTTGTGGGCCTCGTATTCATCGTAGGCATATTTGCGCATGATGGATTCTTCGAGCGCGAAATGAGCCGCGATGCGGGCGAAGACCTCACCGAGAAAGGCCTTTGTCCGGCCGGGATCGACACCGCTTTCCACGTGCGCGTGCAAGCTGTTGATGATGTCCACCAGCTCCTTGTGCTCGTGATCGATGTCGGGGATTCCAGTTTCGAATTCCTTGCGCCATTCGATGAGGACCATTGTGCTTTGCTACCTGAAAAGGAAGCCTCCCTGTTCAGCTTTGAAATCGATGGCAAGATTTTGGTGAGGAGCCAGGTCGACGTCGAAGCTGCTCTCATAGTCGAACCCCTCCGCCCGCTTGCTGTCACGCAGGCGCGCGACAATCGTATGCTTTCCGGCGGGTACTATGAATTTCTTGTAGGTCTCGGCCTGCCCATCGCCGGAAAGGCCACTGGGTTTGAGGACGGCATCGTAAATGGGAGCACCATCAACAAGCATCTGGACCGTGATCGGCTGGCGCTCACGCGCGCAATTGTTCGGCCGCCGCTGAGTGCTTGGCAGTTTCGCCAGTTCCTCCGACGTGAGCTTGCGACAGTCTTGCAGGCGCACACCACCGTGGTTGAACGAAAGTTTGATCTGCGCGGAGCCTTCGGGCATTTGCCGGTAGATGGGCCAGGCCGAAAAGGCTCCGATAACGGTCACGAACGCTGCAAAGAAGAGAGCCTGTCCGGCGAATTTCACGTAGCTAGGCATCTGCCCGGTCCTCCGGCATTGCGGCACGGTCGGTGTGATGTTTCACGCTGTAGGGGCCAAGTCCTTTGAGACGGGTCTCCAGATCGGCGATTTCACGGCGAAGCTTCGCAGTTCCAAGTCTGCCCGCCCAGACCGCTTTGATCCTTTCGCGCGGAACACGCGCCCGCAGATGCGGGTCGCGCCGGCTGGCAAGCCGGTCGATGGTCCATTTGCCGCCAAACCGATTGTAGCAACCATTCTCGGTGCAACCAGCAATGACGACACCATCGGCGAGCTTCATGCTGATGACGTAGTCGATAAATGAGGGCGGCAATTGCCCGGTACAGTTCAGCGTCACGACGCCGACGTTGGATGATCGGCAGGCGGTTGCCACGCCTGCGTTGATACAGCCGTAAACCATGATCCGGGCAGGGCCGGCGATGCGCGCTCCTTCCGCCTCGGTGTCGGTACGGATGTCTGCAATGGTCCGGTCGGGTAGATCGATGCCCGGCACCAGCTCGGAGAGACGGCGGAACGGCGTCGACGTGGGGCAGGCTCCCGCACATATGCCACAAGAAACGCAAAGGTCGGGGTCCACGACGGCCTCGCCCTCGAAGGGCCGGCCATCGCTGCGCAACTGCATGGTGATGGCACTATAGGGACAATCGTGCATGCAACGGCTGCAGCCGTTGCAATTGGCAAGATCGACGCTTGCCGCCCGCTGCCTTTTCATTGGCGGAAGCCAGGGAATTGCGGCCATGACGATAAACAGCGTTACCGCCGCGCTCCACGTCACCGGCCCCGGCAGTTTTTCCAGCAGCGGATAGGCTCCGAGATAAAACCAGTCGAGGCCAATGTTGCCTGGAACCATCGCGAGGTTTGCCGCACCCTGACTGGTCGCCGGCGCCACGGCGGAGAGCACCAGTAACGACAGACCCGTTCCAATTGCCAGACCGATCGGCGGGTTGATGCGCGGCTTGACGATGCGCTGCAGGTGCAGCCACAGCACCACCAGCGCAATCAGCGGAACCGCGATATGCATGAAGATCATCAGAGTGAAAAAGCGGCTCTCCAATGTATCGGGAGACAGGAAGTTGCGCGCCAGCGGTTGTCCGAAGAAGGGCAGGTGGTCCAACCACTCGGTCGAAACGATAGCCACGTACTGAGCGAGCTTGTCCCAGACCAGCCAATACCCGCTGATCCCCGCAATGTAGACCAGCACCAGAACGGGGATACCCGTCGCCCAGCTGAACCAGCGCACCCCGCGATAGTGATCGAGTGCAAACTCACGCAGGATGTGGAGCAACATGACAGCGACAAGACCGTCGGAGGCGTAGCGGTGAAGACTCCGCATGAGGCCGGCCGCATACCATTGGTCGTTGGTCATGTATTCGACGGAGGTGAAGGCCTGAGCAACGCCGGTGTCGAAGAAAATATAGACGTAAATCCCGCTTGCCGTAACGATCCAGTAAAAGAAAAAGCCGAGCGCTCCCAGATTGAGCAGCGGGTTCCAGTTCGCTGGGAACACCAGTGCCAGAAGTTTTTCGCTGGCGTCGAAGCCATAACGAAGGGCTCGCCTCAGAAGGTCCATTCGATCAGATCCCCCCGGGACGTTGTGTTTTCCGGAGCTCGCGGACAAGGAAGGCAAGCATTCCCAGCAGGCATCCCACTCCAATGAGGACTGTAAGGGGTAGTGAATAATCGAAGTAGTAACGGCCCGACTTGGGATCGTAGACCGTGCAGAAGAGCTTCACGCGATCACCAAGACCCGCCAACGAGAAAACCGAACGCTCGTAGCCGAACATCAGTTGTTTCAACGGCTCCACAATGGCCGGGGGTTCGAATGTGCTGCCGTACACCTGCTGGAAGATGGCGCCATTCTTATCCAGGACCGTCACTTGACCTATGTGAGCGAAGCCACCAGCAGATGCGAAGAAATTGAAGCCGACAGCGGTGCTGAGTTGCTTCACGGTTTCATCGTCGGAGCCGACGAAATGCCAGTTATCGCCCCCTGCATTGTGGGCGCGGGCAAACGAACGCATTCGCCCGGGCGTGTCGTGGCGTGTGTCAAAGCCGATGGTGAGAATGTTGAAACTGCCCTTGCCGAAGGTCTCTTCCGCCGTCTCGGCGGCGGACGCAAGGCTCTCGATGATGGTCGGGCAGACATCGGCACAGCCCGTGTAGATCATCGTGATAAGGAGCGGCTTGCCGCGAAGATCAGCCAAGGCGACCTTACCGCCGTCGGCGCTCCGAAACGTGAAATCCGGGACGCTGCTCCCGATAGCCCCTTGCGAGGCTTGCAGTGCCATGTCGCTTCGCGTGTCGGCTGCGCCAGGCAACGTCAGACCCAGCAGGAGAAAGCCTGCAACTGCAATAGTATGACGCAACATCAGAGGAACCCAACGGCACGATCCAAGACCGTTCCCGACAGCAGCAAAACGAGTTGCACGAGCGAGGCCAGGAAATTCTGGATTGCCCGCTTGGGGCTCGGCGCCTGCGCCAGGCGGATGCTCGTTCCGACAAAGAGGGCGCCACCGGTCGCGGCACCGATGAAATAGATCGGACCCATTGACCAGAATGTGGGAAGCAGCGAGAGCCCCACCAGCAAAATCGTGTGGGCCAGGATGACCCTGCTCGTCAGTGCGTCCCCCGCGACCACCGGCAACATGGGAACGCCGGCCGCCGCATAATCCTCATGGGACGCGATCGCGAGACTCCAGAAATGGGGCGGAGTCCACAGGAACAGGACGAGCGACAGGATGATCGGCTCTGCATGCCATCCCGGATGGACGAGAGCCGCACCGGCCAGAACGGCAAAACTCCCCGCCAATCCGCCGACAACGATGTTGACCCAGCTCCGGCGCTTCAGCCACACGGTATAGATGATGCCGTAAACGAAGGCGCCCATGAAGGTATGGAAAGCGGCCCACCAATTTGCCGACCATGCAGCCATCAAGACGGCGATGGCAAGAAGGCCGAGAATGGCGCCCAGCCAAGGCAGGTCCGCCCGGAAGCGTCCCGATGCGAATGGACGCGACGCCGTCCGCTTCATTCGCACGTCGAGATCCGCTTCAGCCCATTGGTTGAAGGCACCTGCGCTTGCCGAGGCGAGGAGCACGGCCAGCGCGAGGATGCTCGCTTGCGCAAAGCCTGGCAATTTTCCCGGTGTTATCGCCATGCCGCCGATCGCGCTCAACATTATGGCAATCCCAATCCTCAGCTTGAAGATCGAAAGCACATCCTTGATCAGCGGACCGGCGGTGGCTGTGGTCATCTTCTTCTATTCCCTTATTCCCTTCACTGCATCGGCCAGAGCTCCGACAGGTATTTCCAGTTCACGAAGTAGTAGAGAACGAACGTCGTGAAGAAGAGAGCGACCAACACATAGGTGCCGGGAAGGTGCCACGTGCCGGCATCCCCATACTTGGAGACGGCGTCACGCACTATTTTCTTGGGCATCGGACCAAGCGATGCCGCGGCATTACTTGCGTCGACCTTCTTGCCGAACAGGATGCTTCCGACCGTGATAGCGATATAGAGAGCACCGCCGGTTGCCGCGAGTATTGCCGATAGGCCGTTCAGCCCCATCATCAAAGACGCCATTGGCGGATAGCCGTAGGGCAACATCACGTCAGACGCCGGGAAGGTGATGTCCCAATGACGACGCGCAACACCCAACGTCCCTGCACCCATCATGAAGACAGAGATGCCTGCCGCTCCGAGGCCGAACAGATAAGGCTGCAGCCGCGCCAGTTTGGGCCAGATGATCTGGCGCTGGAATATCAGCGGCACAACAAGATAGGTCACAGCCATGAAGGCGAGCGTCGTTCCGGTGACCACCGTGGCATGGAAATGACCTGGCACATATATTGTGTTGTGCATCATGATGTTGAGCTGCTCGGTGCCGAGTATGACGCCCGAGATACCGCCCAGAAAGCCGAACATCACCAGCGACAGGAACATGCCGGCGAAGGCTGGATTGCCCCAGGGGGCCTTGCGCAACCATTCGAACACGCCGCGCGTGTAGCCGTTCTTGCGCTGCGCCGCCTCGATCGATCCCGGCACGGTCATGCCGTGAATCATGCTGCCCAGCACCGCCAGGTACATCATGTAGGACGTGTTGACGATTTTCCATTCCGAGCTGAGACCGGGCTCGACCAGCAAGTGGTGCGCCGAAGCCAACTGAAGGAAGAAAATATACAGGAGGAAGGCGCCACGGCTTACCTTCTCTGAAAGGGGCTTTGCACCGACCGTCACCGCGCCAATCAGATACCAGATCGCCACATGAGCCGAGACGTTGATCTGCTGGGAAGAGTGACCCATTCCCCACCAGACCAGCTTGTAGGTCAAGGTGTCGATGTGACTGATGTAGCCTACCGACCACAAGAAAGTCGGGATCAGAATGATGGCACCGGAGGCGATGGTGAAGACCGCGATAATGCATGCCGTCAGCGCGCCGAACGTAACGAGGGGGATTGAACCTTCATAGGTTCTCTCTTCCTTGGCAATCACCAGCGTGCCCAGGAATATAAAGCAGCCAATGAGTGCACCGACCGCGAACAGGATCAGCCCGAGATAGAAATGCGGCTGGGCCTTCAGCGGCGGATACGAGGTGAACATCACGCTCGAGTCGCCCTGCAGCACAGCAACATTGGTCATCACGCCGCCGATAATCATCAGGGCGAATGCGACCCAACCCCATCGAGGCGCCGCGATGCGGCTACTGAGGATGATGGCGGAGGCAAAGTAGAGGATCGCGATTTCGAAGAAGATGATCCACAAAAGAAGCACGTCCAGACCGTGGGCGGTCAGAACGAGGTAGAACATATCCGACGACAGAAGGTGGACCGCGGGCCAGCGCGTCAGCGCGACGAGCAAGCCGAATATTCCGCCGATCATCAGAAACACGACGGCAGCGACAGCATTCGCCTTGATCAGCCGCTCTGCAGCAAGATCAACCTTTAGGCCTGTCGCCGGACAGGTGCGGAATTTGGTGGCAAGTGTACCGAGCACATTGGCCGGAATGGCAGCATCAGTCATATCAGCGCCCCTGACCTGGTTCGACGACATAGATACGGCCGGTCATCACGTGATGACCAAGGCCGCAGTATTCATTGCAAATAATCCCGAAGGTTCCGGTTTCCATGGGTGTGAACGTGATGATGTGTTCAAGACCCGGATGCACCTGAATGTTCATGTTGATGGGTTGCAGTGAGAAACCATGCTGCACGTCCACCGCAGAAAGATGCAGTTTGTAGGATTTGCCCTTTTCGAGTTCGAGGACCGGCCACCATTCGAAGGTGCGCGCCAGCATGTAGGCATCGCCTTCATCGGTCGGCCTGACCACGGGAATACCCAGGTTGCCTTCCTCGCGAATCTTGAACTTTTCGGCAAACTCGTTTGTTCTTTGCTCGAACACAGCAGGGTCGATGCGCCCGACCAGGGGTGACAGGTTCTGCTTCCCGTAAATATGCCAGTAGATCATCATGAAGAACATGATGAGGCCCCAGACGAAAGCAACGGCGATCCAAACGAGTTCGGCCTTGGCCACCGGCTCATTCCACCAGATGCGGGATCGAGGAGGGAAAATCGCCATTGTGTGCCCCTATTTTGCCAGAGGAATCTGGGTGATTTCCATCACACCCCATAGAATGTAGACGACGGTCGGCACCACGACGCCGATGAACAGAAGCATGAATGGATTATCGAGAAGCCGCTGCATGAAGGGAATTCGCTCTAGCGGTAGCGCCGCACTTTCGGATCGTGGTTCATCGGCCATGAAACCCTCCTGCCCTGGCTATATTTAATGTGCTTGTCCTTACCCGAGTTAGCTCGGTCGCAGACTGAACTTCAGATGTCATCCCGGTCGATCCTCGATCGAATTTCAACAGCGTGTGAGGCCAAATTGGCAGCACATCACAGGCACGCACCGCCGACTATTGCGCGCCATATGCTCGCCGCGCGCCAGTCTCTCCCGAACGCGCAGGTAGGGACTTAACGAAACGCAAGCGCCGCTAAGTTTTTTGGACCGTGCATGAAAAAATGCGCCCCGCCGGCCGGAAAGCAACAGGACCTGGGCCCATGGGCCGGCAACCACTGCGAGTGGTGCCACGCTGGTTCCTGGACTCAGTCCATCGCGCCATCTGTTCCTGCATCGCGAAGAACGAACGCATCCGGCAGCGGTGCGTCGTGCTCCAAATGGTTGGCAACAGCTTCCGCAAGAACCGGCGCCAATAAGAAGCCGTGCCGATACGCTCCGTTCACAATGAGACGGCGGCCACGCTTTATGATCTTTGGAATGTTATCTGGAAATGCCGGCCGCACGCCGGCCGACAGTTCGATGATCCGCGCCTGGGCGAAGCCGGGATGGAGAGCGCAAGCCGTCCCGAGGAGATCGAGGCTTGAGCGCAGTGTGACGGGGCCTGCGTATTCGCTTTCGATCGACGTGGCGCCGATCATGTAGATGTCCCCTCCCCAAGGGACGACATAGATCGCAGACCTTGGATGCAGGAGGCGGATGGGGCGCGAAAGGCCGAGACCCTCGGCGTGCACAACCGCCATTTCACCGCGTACGCCTCTCAGTCCTTTCAACTCCTCGCGAGCTGCAATGCCACGGCAATCGATCACGATTTCTCCTGCCCCCGCCGCCATCCAGACGGGCTCGGGAACCGGAGCCGAGAAGGTGACTTGACCTCCAATGCCGCGCACACGCCCGGTGATAGCGGCAAGCGCGCGCCGCGGCGCCATATGGCCTTCGTCAGGGAAAAAGAGACCCCAGCGGAAGCGCCCCTGGAGCTCCGGTTCAAGACGAACGATCTCGGCTTCGTGCACAACCTGGTGGCCAAGGGTCTTTTGTCCGAAACGCACCAGATCGGCTTCGTCGCGTAGCTTGGCGAGAACGAGGGTGCCGCGCCACTGGGCGCCGAGCCCGGCGTCGTGCCAGAGCTTGAGTCCCCGAATGCCGAGATCCTGCACCACGCGTCCGGCAAGCTCCGCCTCGCAGTAGGGTGCAAGCATGGCGCCGGCCATTCGGCTCGCCGCGCCCGTTGTCTCCTCGCAGGCCGCTTCCCTCAAGGTTACGGAGTGCCCGCGCCGGGCCAGCATGAGCGCTTGCCAAGCCCCCGTGACGCCAGCTCCGATAACGCTGACCGTGAGGCTGGGCTTCTCGGTCATGCTCTATGCGCTATCAGGACACGAGGGCCGGATAGTCCACATAGCCCTCCGGCCCCGGCGTATAGAACGTCGCCTCGTCCGCGACGTTGAGCGATACCCCTCGCTTGATGCGCTCCACAAGATCAGGGTTTGCAATATAGGCTTTGCCGAACGCCACGGCGTCGGCGCCCGACTCTGCGATGAGTTTCTCGGCATCCGCGGGTGTATAATTTCCAGCTGCGATGAGCGAACCGGAGAACATGCCGCGCGCCATCGTCACCGGATCTATCGCATGCTCATGCAGGGGGCGCATGACGTGCAGATAGGCGAGGCCAAACTTATCGAGCGCTGAGATGTATGCACCGTACAACGGTTCGATGTCGTGTTCTTCGATGTCATTGAATTTATGGCCTGGGCTGATGCGGACGCCGGTCTTGCCGGGGCCGACGGTCGCGACCACCGCTTCGACGACTTCGAGCGGCATCCGAATTCGGTTTTCGATGGTGCCGCCGTACCGGTCGGTGCGCTGGTTCACGTTCGACGACAGGAACTGGTGCATCAGGTAGCCGTTGGCCGAATGGATCTCGACGCCGTCGAAGCCGGCTTCGATCGCCGACTTCGCCGCCTGCGCAAAATCGGAGGCGACGCGTTTGATTTCCTCGGTTTCAAGCGCGCGCGGCTCGTCGTGATCGAGGGCGCCCTTGGCATCCGTCCACATCTGCCCCGGAGCTTTGATTGCACTTGGTGCAACGACATCGGCGTCAATCGGCCGATTGAGGCGGCTGGCAATACGGCCGCCGTGAAACAACTGCAGGAAGATGCGCCCGCCGGCGGCGTGTACCGCCTTCACGACCATGCGCCATCCTTCGATTTGGTCCGGCGTTTGAACGCCAGGCGTGCGTGGATATCCCCACCCCTCATAAGAGATCTGGGTTGCTTCCGTGACAATCAACCCGGCTGAGGCACGGTCCGCGTAGTATTGCGCCATGATAGGCTGCGGCACGCCTGCGGCTGTCGCCCGTGACCGGGTCATTGGGGCGACCACGATGCGGTTGGGCAGGACCATTGAGCCGAGACGAAGCGGAGCGAAGAGTGCGTTGGTCATTGCGTCAATGTTCTCCATTGCAGGCGCTAACTGAAGCATTGGACGCAATCTGCCTAACTAAGCCAAGACGGCAGTAAGAGCCAATGCACACCGCGAAACCTGGATCGGCCCCTGCAGCATAGCGCGTTCATAATATCCGCAGTGCGAAAATTCGGGATGGTCGGTTTTTCCTGCAAAGTACTCTCGCACGCGGGGCTTCAGGTGAATGAAGGAGGGGCGCTCCTCGAAGCACCCCTTCCAATTGCCTGGATGTTTGTTCGTACACAAACGATTTTGTTTTGTCGTCTTTGAAAATCGGGGACGCGGTGGAAGCCCTACTGCAGCTTCACAGCGTAAAGTTCGCCCTTCAGCATTTGCGGGATGTACAAGGTCTTCGAGGCAGGGTCGTAGCCGAGATCCGCAGCGCCCTGTCCCACGTCGAGGAGGAGGTCGACCTTGCCGTCGTTGCTGTATTTCAAGACCTTTCCGGCCATCCAGTCGGTGAGAACATAAGCGCCATCACCGAGCGCGATCATGCCGTCGAGATTGCCGAAGAGCTTGCCGTCACCCATTGCCGTGATGCTCTTATCGGCGAGCGAAACCTTGAACATTCCGCCTGGCGTTTTGGTGGCCCAGCCCTCGCCCGTCAAAACGCCCCAGGTATTGACGATCAGGTTGTCACCTTCGACGAGAATACCGTTGGGACCTGCGAGACGGTCATCCTTCACGACGACATCGACCTTTCCTCCGGCGAGCCGGTAGACGGTGTTGGTCAAAGTGTCCGTAGAGTAGACGTTGCCATTGTTATCGGCGGCTGCGTCGTTGAGGCGCTTGGCCCCGGCCGCGGGATATTTGGCGATGACTTTGCCGTCGGCGAGATTGATCTCCACGAATTCGTCGATATCGGCCACGAACAGCTTGCCTCCCGAGATCGCAAGTCCCATCGGGGCGTTGAGCCCTGTCACGAAGTCCTTGTCGATCGTCTTTCCGTCGAGGGAAACCTTGGCAATCCAGCCCTTGCCGTCCTTGCCCAGGGGTTCGCCGTCGACGTTCGACACGTAGATGACACCTGCGTTGGCGTCATACAGTGCACTTTCCGGCCCCGCCAAGCCGGTCGCCTCCCAGACCTTTTCAGCGCCTTCCGCGCGGACGCCGCTGGCACCCGCAAGGGCGAGCGTCATGACTGCGGCGAGAGCAAAGCAGGGTTTTTTGAATCTCATTCTGTTTCTCCAGGTGGCTTGCATTAAAGAGGACTTGCAGGCGCACATCCTTCAACAGTCGAAGAGCCAGCGCTGCAAAATTGAATATCGGATCAAGGCTGTGCGGTCGGAAGTCACTTCTGTTGCCCGAAGATATAGTGCGGGTCATCACCACGACAATTCAGCGAAAGTTGCGTCGAAGCCCAGTCTTTCAAAGCCTTACGCAGCGTTCGCCACATGGCCAATCGGTCTCGCTCGACGGGAAATAGTTCAAGAGGGTTGAACTATTTTTAGACCCGCGCTCTGCATCGCAAAAGACCTGAATGCCGAAACCAGTTATGCGTTTTCCGCATATATCATAGCCTGTTTCGGAAGCGCCGTGCTGCGTGGAGCAGACCGTCCAAGCCACTGCCCGTGCAGTTCTGCCGATAATTCCATGGGTCAGGATTCCAAGGGGCAAAACCATGGCGTGGATGGAAAGGGCGTGGTGCTGAGAAGATCACCCGAAAAAACCCATACGCTTCAATCGCGTTCTTCCATCAGTTTCGCGAAACGAAGATTCATCGATCCAAGGCGAAGCAAGTTATTGCGAGCCACCCCATCGAACTCTGCCGAAAATCTGGGAACAGGCCGCCCGATGGCTGGAGTTTCGAAATCATCGACGCGATATGTTTTGGCTAACAGCGCGTTTGACCGCGCGAACCGTCCTACGAAGGTTGCCCGTTCCTCGTCGGAAAACAGATTGAGACGCTCCCGGCTTAGATCCATTCGGTCGATGCAGGAAAGAACCTCCAGATCTTCCTCCGGGGTGAGAGGAAACCGGTTCACGAAGTATTTGAGCCTCAACGCCTCGCCATCGAGCGACGCATTGACGACTTCAAACCGATTGCCTTTCCTATCTACGATGTCCAAATCGAGCAGCCGCTCCATCTCGTCGATTGGATTGTGTAGCAGCGCGTTGGTGGCAACCTTCAGATTTCTGACGCGCGGGAGAGACCGCCACATTGAGAGTAGCTCGTTATAATCGAGGAAACGGGACTGCTCGCCAATGAAACGCTCTGGCGGCACACTGATACGTCGGTTGATGTCCTTGACCCATTGCTTGAACCAAGATTCGATCAGCAGGTCCTGCCTTCTCAGAAAGGCGATGACCTCGACATCCACGTCTAGGAGATCGAAAAATTCTTCAAGAACCTTCCTCCCCTTCGCGTGGATAGGGAGTTTTTCGAATATTTCTGAAGAGAGAATGACAGCGGTTTCACCAAGGTCAGCAGAGCGCAGTTCCGTGATGAGATTGGCAATAAGTTTATGCAGCGCCGTGGGTTCGCTGGTGCGGATAGCATCCCATAAGGCAATTGCCCAGTGGTGATGCGAGTGATCGGTCCATTGACCTGTCAACGGGTAATAGTAGCCGCTCTTGAGAAGTTGTTGCTGGTTCTCATTGAGCCACTTCTGCACCGCGCTCGTTCCGGTCTTTTGAGTGCCAATATGAAGAACGAGCCGCCGAGCAGACGCGTTCATATGACTTCCCTCCGGCCATTGAACATGCACCAAGCCTGCAGCTGATCTGCCTCAAATCCGAACTAGATATGCAGACGAGCGTTACGCAGTGCCTCCAGCCAAGAATGACCAAAACGTTGGTCGGGCTCAAGGTGGGCGCCCTCTGCCCACTCGTTCCAGGCATTCACGAAAATCAACCTCTCGTCCCCGCAGAAGTATTCGTGGGCATAACGCATCTTTTGCTCCACGTACCATTGAAAGACAGCCGGAGTCGCTCCTTGCAGAGTGGTATGCGAAAATGGCTGGCGCGGGGTATTGTCCCAACTTGGGAAGACACCGGGAAATCTCTTATAAGCCGGCTTTTCACGGACAACCGCGTTGATCACTGTTTCAGGATAGTCATAGACTTGCCCTAGGAAGGCAGACTTAAGGGGAACCATTTTTCCGCGATACTGGGATGCGACGCCTTGAGGTGGAAACTCTACGGAAGCGTCAAAGCCCATGGACTGAGGCGCAACCCCGGCCTGAGCCAACTCCATGCTTTCAACATATGCCAGATACACGCCTGGAAAGCCGGCTTTGGCGAATGCGTGCCGAATACGGTCACACAACTGCTCGACATTCGGAATTAGCTTCGGCCGGTAGATCATGAACAAGGGTTTGCCGTGGATTTTTATCGCTCCTGGCAACTTCGCTGCCGCAAGAACGTCCGTGATCAGCGAGTCATAGGTTTCGGGTCCGTAGTCCTGGGTCATTAGGGCGTGCTTCTGGCTGCCGCCATCCCAATGTTTGGTCCAGTTTTCGTTTGCCCAACACAAACAGAAATTGAAATCGACATCACCGCGCTTGATCAGATTGTCCAGCGGCGTATTGAGAATTCGTCGCCCTTGGAAATTGTAGTAGTACATGACGAAGCCGGAAATACCGTACCGCCGAGCCAGCTGCATCTGCTGTTCCATGGTCTCAGTGAGCCTGAGATCGTAAAAACCAAGATCGGATGGCATATGCGGCTGATAGTGACCGACGAACGAGGGCTGTGCGCGGGTGACATTTGTCCACTCGGTGAAACCCTTCCCCCACCAGTAATCGTTCTCCGGGATGGGATGGAACTGCGGCAGGTAGAACGCAAGGAAGCGCATATCCACGTCCGATCGGAGCTGCTCGCCCCACTTCTCCTCCAAAATTTGCTGGTTGTGGCGGATCATACGCAACCGCCGTTGCTTGCCAAGTTTCGAGGTTGAGGCGCTCAGATGATGGGCAACTACCGCGTCTGCAACGTAGCGGATCCGCCAGCCCTTCGACCTTATCCGCAAGCAAAGGTCGACGTCCTCGCAGTATGCAGGAGCGAACACTTCGTCGAATAGATTGTCCTTTACTGCGCTACGCCGGATAAGGATACATGCACCCGAACCATACAGGATATCTCTGCTGTAGGAAAATTGCGGCTTGCTCGCATCGTCGAAGCAGCCAACCATCGTCGTTGTGCCGTCGGACAAAATTGTACAGCCGGCCTCCTGAAGGAGCCCGTTGGGGAAAATAAACTTTGGCACTGCGATGCCTATCTCTGCATCGTCGTTCAGAGCATCGAAGAGTCTGTGAATCGCAGCGCCGATGATCTGCGTATCGTTGTTGAGAATGAGCACGTATCGCCCGGTCAAGCGTAGGAAATACCCGTTGACACTTCTAAGAAAGTGAAGGTTTTCCTTGTTCACGTGATAGGTGGCGCCGGAAATATCCGCGAGCCGCTTGCACCGTGGATCTTTGGATCTGTCGTCAATGAGATGAACCCGATAGGACAAGCCTTGAAGGGACGATTTCAGCGACACAAGGCATTCAACTGTTAGCTCAAACTCGTCGTGGAAAGGTATAACGATATCAATTTCTGGATTTTCGGTTGAGTCGAATGCCAAATTACTGAGCGCCCGATCAAAGTCTTTCAATCTAACCGGCAGCATGTTCTCATGCACATGACCGGTTGTTTTATTCAATCTGTCTCTACGCGCGTCCATATCGTGGTAGTTTGACAGGATCTGATTGGAATTTGGTTGGTAAGTTATTGCCTGTGCCCTGGCGGTGTCCGTGCCGGTCAGCACCGCTGACATGGCGCCGGTTTCGTTCTTGGCACGGCCAGCGTAACGGCCATAGCGCAGGTAGTGCCAAAGCGGCCGATCAATTATCTCAGAATCATTTTGATAGTACTTTTCATACCACTCTGGATCGAAATCCGAGCCAGGCTTCCTCGATTCTGCGTCGCCCTTTTGCACGAAATGCAGGAGGGCATCGAGCGCCCCGGCAGGCACGTCGGCATACGATGCACGATATTGATCGACGTCGATATGGGGGGTGGCAACGCCACCTGCTTCTGCACCCCGGATGAGAAAATCAAAAAGCGCCGAAGGACTCGCCCGGTCACCACGCTCGATCGACTTGGTGTAGTGAGTGACATCAAAGAACGGACTTGGATCGGCGAGATCCTTCTCGAAGAAACTCCAGAATTCATCAGGCGATGCTAAATTTATGTTGGGTGCCAGGAACTCGACGAACCCAAGATCCACCAGCGGGTGAGGTGAGAGACGCTCGCTAATGCCGCGCGCGAAGAAATCACACAACGCATCGCCTGCATCGTCGCATTTTCGGGTCGATCCGACCTGTTGGCGATAATGCTCAAAATCAAAAATCGGCAGAAACCTCTGTCTGTCATCCTTATTCATTAGGCTGAAAAGGTCGATGAACTCCTCGGGGTAGAGAGCCTCTGTACCGGTCAGCGACTTCGCTAGCTGCTGATCGAAAAGTGAACTCTTCAAGTATTCGGCGATGAAGAGCTGAGCGCCATTTGAAACCGTGCGGTGCTCGTCCGATATGATCGAGGCACCGCCGGTGCGCTTGAGGAGATTTCGGAGTCTCGGCCGGTATTTGGCCGGGATGAACTGATCACTTCCCGGCCGCGCGGTGACGTTCCAGTCTGTGACTATGACACCCAATGATCGCTCGTCTTTTGTGGGGGGGCGGTGCGGCTCCTTGACCCTCAGCGATATCGAAACCCAACCGCGCTCATCGCCAGAGCCGGATTCGGAAAGATCGAGTTCGCACCGCCAGTCGAGCACCTGTCGGGGTCCGATATCTGGCAGAACTGCCAAGAGCCTTTGCCCAACCCTCACTGCAATCGACGCGGTCTCATCCGAATCTGGGTTGAAGAGAGAGAGTTTGAGCCAGGCTCTCGCCCCGCGGACGGGAAAGGACGCGCGGACGAATGGAGAAACCCAGCCGTCGCCGTACCACGAACCGGCTCTGATCTTGGCATTCGATGAAACGGCCGCACCAACGATCTCGGCCGCAATCTTGATCACACTCACGTACCGCCTCCAACAATCGCGCAGATCCGTGCGTCTATACGCAGACCGACAGCTCGATGCGAGCAATTCCGCTTGACAGCCAATTCACCGCTGCGTCGGGCTGCGGACCAAAAGTTGTGATCGGCAACGAGGCGCTCAGCAATTGCTGATGCATGATCGAGATCGGGTTCTGCCCACACCTGTCCCTGGTAATGCGGGTATTGCCCTTCCTCTACAGGCACGAGACTGTAGTCTACCGCGCAAGGGTGACCGTCCATGTAGTCAAGGTTCCCCGACCAGCCCGTAGCAAGCGCCGTCCTGCCAAGCCACATTGCCTCACCGGCCACCCGTCCAAATCCCTCCGAACGGTGCAACGAAATGAAGCAATCACATGCGGCCAGCAAGCTGTGAGTTTCGTGCCCCGTGAGTGGTTTATCCAAAAAAATGATGTCCGACGCCAACTCGCCGAGGAGCGACTTGGCGGCTTCCGTTGCGTCGTGGTCGCCGTCTTTTACCTTCACCACGAGCTGCATGTCCTCGTAGGGATGTTTGCGCCGTAATCGGCGATAGACCTCTATGGCCGCCTGAGGGTTCTTGCGGGCCGCATAGGAAGTCAGGTCCACAAAGGTCAGAAATACAAAGGACGAATCCCGAATACCGAAACTGCGTCTCGGCAATAAAGGGCGGTGCGGAAGTTCAACTGACTGCCCGACATAATGACTTTCCACGTTGGCTTGGCGCAGCGATTCTTCAACAAACCTAGAAATCGCCCAAACCTCGTTGAAACGGCGCAACGCACTAACCCAGGCGTCTGGATAGCGCGGCAACTCCCAAGCAGGAACGATGACGTTATAGCCCTTTTCGAAGTCTTGACCCCGATGTTCCAGAACCGAGATGACACGCTCGACTTCATCGCCGTTGATGTGAAATATCCGGATCCCGTCTCCCAGTGTCGCCGTTTCGCTACCCCCGCACGCGGCGTGATGGTCTTTGTCGTCAGAGTTCGCATAGCGGAAAATATCGTAGATACCACAATCTCCACTGAGGAACTTATATGCCGCCATATTGGAGCGCAGCTCTTGCCCTTTTCCGATTGTGGTGTAGGGGTGGCCGACGAAAACCACCCGAGGGCAGGATGAGTTTAAGTGCGACATACGCGACTGCCTCCTGATGTCAAAAAAAACGAGTGGATATCCAACACGCGAGCAGTGCGCAGAAATTTGTTTTCGACACAGCGTTGGTTCTGATGGGCCAAAACTTGGTGTTATGCCCTCGACGATCTCCCTACATCGCGAGCGCGCCCGTCAACAACCCTGATCCACGCGTGAAATAACGATGCCAAGCTGACCCAGTCGCAGGGTGCCGCATCTGTGTTTGTTAATGTCAGTGTCCGTTCCTTCCGTCAAGTGCGGCGACCGTTCGCCGCAGGAGACGGCGATGTTACGGTAGATGTCGACGGATATCACGACATCGGGTTCGCATTATGCGGTGGTGAAGGTGCGGTCCAGCGACGTCCTTATTACGCCGCTCGCTTCGCCAAGAAGGGCCGAAGTTCTGCAAACAGTTACAACGCACCTGTGCATGACACGCGGATAACTTCTCCAGCCGTTTCCTTTCATGGTATCGTAGACAAAGTTTCGATTTCATCGAAGATTCGGGATCTTGCTACGGTGGACCCACACGCCGCATCACGGCCTTCATCTGAGGTTTGAATGCAACGGCATTTTGGAGAAACCCCAACCCGTTGCCACCCTCTCTCCGATTAACTTGTGGACGAACTCGCCGACCTCGCCCACCAAGGACCAAGTCGAAGTATCTTCGGCATACAGGTCGCTGAATTTGATGACCGCCTCAATGCGTAACTCAGGGCACTCGCGGGCGGGATGGCATCCGACAATTACTGTGTTTATCGAAGCGGTTCAATAACAGGCTGAAACAGGGAAGCTTGTAGCTGACCCAACGGTGGAGGCCTGGAGAATCGATTGCAATTCTGAAGGTCCCCTTGAGCTTGCATTTGGTGTCGGAAGTGTTCGCTGCGCAGATAAACAGAGCCGGAAGTTTTTATGGCGAGCGGCCCAAAAATCTGGTCAGCGCCAAATTGCGTCACGCGCAAACCTTGGCGCCGGGCCACTCGGGAAGGGCGGGCTGCTTCCGTGAGCTATTGTTGCCCTGGTGGAGAAGAGCACTCCAAATAACAACCAAGGTTGGTTGTAGAGTGGTCGAAGACTCCCTGATGGTATTGATGTCGATCTCTCGTCGCGACTCTTCGCACCCACATTGATACATCGAAGATAGAAACCAATTGTCATGGCGGGGTTTTCAATGAAGCTGACGATCCATATCGGCTCCCACAAGGCAGGAAGCACGGCGATACAGAAATTCTGCTCCGTCGCATGCGATGAACTCGCCGCGAAAAACGTGTTTTATCCGGTTGGGCTGTTTCCGAGATATGCAGCACAGCATTCCGAGCTGGCTGCGCTAACGAGGGCAAATGCCGATGCAAGCCTTGACGCAATAATGCGCCAAGTCGCCGAACTCTCATCAAAAGCTGGACAGAGTGGCGTGTTTTTATCCGGCGAGGACATGTGCGGATGCGGCAGCTCGGATATCGAGCGACTGCACCGCGCGGCTGTTCAACATTTTGAAGAAGTTCGTATCGTCTTAGTGCTTCGCAGCAAGTACAGATACCTCATCTCGCATTACAATCATTACCTTCGCCACACAAAGCAGCCCATTGGCGTGACAGACTTTTGCCGCCAGATGCGCTTTAACCCCTCACAGGTACTTCAAAACTGGCAGAAGCATTTCGGGCGTGAAAATGTCTTGGTTGTGCCTTATGAGGCCGCTGATGGCAGGCCATTTCTTAGCCGGTTTTTCGAAACAGTCTTTGATCTTTCACCCAGTGAGGCAGCGATTGCTAAATGCCGTGGTGTGAACGCGTCTTTCGATCTCGTGAGTGCTCTCATCGTAAACGAAGTACTGAAATGTCTTGACGGTTTTGACCTTAACAAGGTGAACGTCGCGTATCTGAAAACGTTCGCGAATTCGCGGGCTACGCTGCCGCTTCTCGAAGGAGATATCGGACGGTTCCTTTCCAGCAATTATCCCGACAAAGATTGGGATATTGGTTCGTTGGATCTTCTGCGAGTGCCCGATTCTCCTGCTCCACTCACGAACGCCGAAGCAGCCGCATATCTTGAAGTCCTCGAGCGCTTTATTAACAAGGTCAGAACTGATCTTGTGACACCAGCAGAGGCAACTGCTCCAGGTCGTGGACCCGGCATCAGAAGGATTGATGCATCCTTACCGCAAAGTAGCCACGCCAGTTCTGGATGACGGCTCAACGCCTCATGGGATGAATAGAAGATCCGACCGCGCAAGGTTGGCGTGCGCGCTGTCTATGACCTCTCCGCGACGCCGTTCTTCCTGCGCGGCTCGGGTTATGCCGTGGGCACGCTGTTTCCCTGGGGTGGGTGAGCGGCGCGGCGATCATGGCGCGTGGCGAGGCGTCGAAAATGCTTCAGTTTGTTGAAGCAACGCTCGATGTTATTGCGCGCGCGGTCGAGCATGGCGTCATGCGGAATGATGGTCTTGCGGCTGCGGTTTGACGGGATCACACTGTCCGTCATTGAGCTCGTACCGCTTCGCCATGCGCTGCGCTCCGAATAAGCGCAATGAAGCAGAACCGATTCCCGATGGGAATCCTGAATGTCGATTGGACCTAGTCGAAGAGTTGGGCAGCTTCCTTAAGCCTAGGCTGCCTCTTGTCCTTGTTGGACAGAACCGCATTGGCCGCGGGTTCACCCCAATCGATTCCTATGTCCGGATCATTCCAGGCGATGCCCTTGTCATGGGCGGGCGAATAGTACTCCGTCACCTTGTAGAGGACTTCGCTATCGGGCTTGAGCGTAATATAGCCATGCGCGAAACCCTTGGGCACGAGCAATTGCTGCCAGTTCTCATCCGACAGAACAGCGCTCACGTATTTTCCGAACGTCGGGGACGAGCGCCGGATGTCCACCGCAACGTCAAGAATGGCTCCGCGCGGACACCGCACCAGCTTGTCCTGCGCCATCGGCGGCACTTGAAAATGCAGGCCGCGCACGGTTCCCACGGGCTGCGAGTAGGCGTGATTGTCCTGTACGAAGTCGAGATTGAGGCCCGCCTCGCCAAGAGCGCGCGCGTTCCAGACCTCGGAGAAGAAACCCCGGTCGTCGCGATAGATGGACGGCGTGATGAGCACCACGTCGGGAATGGCAAGCCGTTCGAACTTCATGTTGCGCGCATCTGATCCTGTTTGTTGCAGCGTTACGCGTTCAGCGCGGGGGATCGCCCGGTCGAAGCGGAAAAACCCGCGCCGATCCACCTTGCGGCGTCGTTGGCTCCCCCGGCGCAGGCGGCGCAGCCGCTGTCGTGACAGCCCCGGCCGCAGCGCCCGGCTCTCCGGCTGCTTGCGGATCAGACTGCCCCTGCTCGAGCGCCTTGGTCTGGAAGCGTTTCCAGCTCACGGGGATCATCGCGAGATAGGCGAGCGTCGAAATCGCGAGCGTCTCGTATGGGTAGGTGAACAGCATGGCGACATAGGCCGCCGCCAGGATGAAGATCGGCAGCACCCATTCGCGGCCGACGCGCTCACCCATCAGCTTGCCCGAATACGTCGGGATGGTGGAGACCATCATGAACGCGATGAAGAGCGTGTAGAGCATCACGATCTTCAGCATCCAGGGCGACTTCAGCCAGTCAAGACCCAAATGATGCAGATAGACCGGCAGCATCACGACGATCGCCGCGGCGGGCGTCGGCATTCCGACGAAATAGTTCGATTGCCACTTTGGCTTTTCGTCATCGAGCGCCGTATTGAAGCGCGCCAGGCGCAGGGCTGAAGACAGAGCGAAGATCATCACGCAGATCCATCCGGCGCTCTTGAGATCGCCAAGACCCCAGGTGAACACGAGGAAGGCCGGCGCCACACCGAAATTGACGAAGTCGGCAAGGCTGTCGAGTTCCGCGCCAAAGCGCGACGACGCCTTGAGCGCGCGCGCGATGCGTCCATCAACGCCATCGAGCGCGGCGGCGAACACGATTGCCGCAAGCGCAAGATCGTAACGTCCCTCAATGCCCATGCGAATCGAGGTAAGGCCTGCGCACAGCCCCAGCAGCGTGACAAAATTTGGCACCAGCAATCGCACCGGTACGCGCGCATGGCGAAACATGGGACGCCTGCGCCGGCGGCTCGTTTCCTGCTCGATAGTCGGCAGTTCTGGGTCCATGTCAGCCTCCATGTTCAGAAATAGAATGCGTTCAAGGTCCACCTTGCATCGATTGTTCTTGATGGACGCCGCTGTCAAGCCATGCGTGCTTCCCGCTCGGGTTCGGCCGACTTGAGATCGGCGAACACAGTCTCCCCCGCGATCGCGCGCTGGCCGACGCTGACCAAAGGCTGAGCGCCGGGCGGCAGGAATACATCGACACGCGAGCCAAAACGGATGAGACCGTAGCGCTGTCCGGCCGCCAAACTATCACCCTCACGCGAGAACGTTACAATACGCCTTGCGACGAGGCCCGCAATCTGAACGACGCCGATCTCGCCACCGCCCGGCATTTCGATAACGATGGCGCGCCGCTCGTTTTCCTCGCTGGCTTTGTCGAGGGCGGCATTCAGAAACGCGCCGGGAATATAGATCGAGCGCACGATGCGGCCCGACACGGGCGCACGCTGTATGTGGACGTCGAAGATCGACAGAAACGTCGAGATGCGCACCCGCTCTTGCGGCCCCAGCGCAAGCTCCGGCGGCGGGCGCACTTTGTCGATGGACGAGATCTTGCCATCGGCCGCAGAGATGACGAGGCCGTCGCGCATCGGTGTGACACGGGCAGGGTCACGGAAGAAGTAGACGATCCACGCGGTGATGCCCGCCAGGATCCAGCCTAACGGCGGCCACAGCACGAAGAAGAGCAACGCGGCGAGCGCACCCGCGCCCACGAATTTGTGGCCGTCGGAATGCACGGGTGCGAGCGTATCAAAGATGGTTTCAAGAATGCCGTGGCGTTCCGACACTTAAGGTCACCTTGCGAAAATGCTTGTCACGAAAGATCCAACGAGCCCGGCCGGGCGCACGCGGTCCTTGGGACGGCTTTGGTTGAAACGTTTGCCCCACGCGGCCGCGTGCTACTCCGGCTTGGCATCGAGCGGTACGGCAACAAATCGTAGATCCCCCTTGCCATCTTCCACCCGCAACAGTACCGCTTTGCGGCCGCTCTTTTTCACTTTTTCCACGCTTTTTACAACGTCGTCGGGGTTGGAGACCGGGTTCTGCCCCGCTTCCACGACCACGTCGCCGGGTTTCAGGCCCTTCTGGGCGGCCGGACTGTCGGGATCGATATCGTCGATCACCGCGCCGGTGACCTTTTCATCCAGACCATATTTGCGCCGTATCTCGTCCGTCAGCGGCACGAGCTTCAAACCGATGACCTCCGATACGACCGGCGGCGCGCCCTGCGGGCTGTCGCTCTCATCATCCTCTAGCTTGGACTCGCCAGCGATTTCATCCTGAAGAAGTCCGACCTTGATCTGTAACGTCTTGGTGGCGCCCTTGCGCAGCACCTCGACGTCAACCGTCTTGCCGATCTGCGTCTGCGCGACGATCTTGGGCAGGCCGCGCATCGTCGTGACCTCCTTGCCGTCGAACTTCATGATGACGTCGCCCGTCTCGAGTCCACCCTCCGCCGCCGGGCTGCCCGGCGTCACCGCCGACACGAGCGCGCCGCGGCTTTCGGGTACGCTGAGTGTCTCGGCGATGTCGTCGGTCACCGTCTGGATCTTCACGCCGAGCCAGCCGCGCCGTGTCTCGCCGTACTGCTTGAGCTGATCGACAACCGCGACGACGGTGTCGGAAGGCACCGCAAAACCGATGCCGATGGAGCCGCCCGTCGGGGAGATGATGGCGGTGTTCACCCCAACGACCTCGCCGTCCATGTTGAACAATGGCCCGCCCGAATTGCCCTTGTTGATGGCCGCATCCGTCTGCAGGTAGTCATCGTAGGGGCCTGAGTTGATATCGCGGCTCTTGGCCGAGATGATGCCAACGGAGACCGAACCGCCAAGGCCGAACGGATTGCCGATGGCGAGCACCCAATCGCCGACCTCCAGTGCCGTCGACGAGCCGAATTTCACATCGACGAGCGGTTTCTTCGGGTTGACCTTGAGCAGGGCGATGTCCGACTTGACGTCCTTGCCGAGCACCTTCTCGACCGTCAGCTTGGTGCCGTCGTGGAAATTGACGATGATCTCGTCCGCGCCATCGATGACGTGGTTGTTGGTGACGATCAGGCCTTCCGTGCCATCTATGACAAAGCCCGAGCCAAGCGAGGAAACCTTGCGGTCCACGCGCGGCCCGCCGCCCTTCTTGTTGAAGAAGTCCTCGAAGAACTCCTCGAATGGGGAGCCCTTGGGCACCTTGGGCAGAGGCACACCCTGCGGCCCTTTCACGGTCTGCGTGGTGGAGATATTGACGACGGCATCCGACAGCTTCTTTGCCAATGGCGCCAGCGAGGCGGGGCCCTCGGCCATAGCCGGCGATGCCCCCAGGATCAGCGCTAGAACGGCAATAATACGAATGACTTGTCGCATATGACCTGGCTCCTGACGATGCCGCCGGACACGCGGCGGTTTTGCCTGTCTGGCTTAGGGCCGGGGTGCGGGGAGCGTCAATGCCAAAACCAGAGACCTGAGACTTGGCGCACAAGACGGGCGGCATCGTGTCCGAAACCCTTGCGCGCGCTGTCAGGAAGCCTCGTGCCGAACTTCCTTCTCCCGCGGGGAGAAGGTGCCCTGAAGGGAGTAGAGAAACGCCTCTCCCCTTGGGGAGAGGCCGGCGCTCCGGCGCGCAAGCGCCGAACCTTGGAGCGCCGGGTGAGGGGATGGACCAGCGATTCATCTTCCACGCGTCAGCACGATTGTGTTGAGGACCACCCCCTCACCCCAACCCTCTCCCCGAGGGGAGAGGGGGCTGGCGCAATCAACGCTGCAGGCTGAAGTCCCTCACCTGTCGCTTCGCGACTTCCAAGAATCCGGGAGAGGAAAGAGTGGCTCTGCAGGAATCAGAAAGCGCGCTGGCGTCAAGGGACCGAAACCAAGTGCTCATAGCGCTGGTCGGTGAGGGTGGAGAGAAACGCGATCAACGCCTTGATCTCGGTCTCGCCCAGCGGCGGCGCGGCGAGCATCCCAGTCTCGACGTTCGCGGCAACCTCAGGCGCGGCCCAGGGCTGGCCGGTTTCCGGATTGCGGGCTTCCTGCTGCGCGCCGCCATTGAACCGGTCATGGAACAAGATGGCTGTGCGCAACTCCTGAAAGACGCCGTTGTGCATATAAGGACCGGTAATCGCGACATTGCGCAACGTCGGAACCTTGAACTTGCCCGCGGAACTTTGCGTTGCGGCGGCCGGATTCTGCATCAGGCCCTGATCCACGGATCCCGCCTTGCCATTCAGGCTGCGCACATTCGTGTTTTCCGGAACGCCGAGATTGAAATAGCGCGCGTTGGAGAACGTCTCTCTATCCTTGTCTTCCGGCAACCTGGCTCCGGACAACTTGGTATGGCAGCGGCTGCAACTGCTGCGTTGGGACTCAAAAAAGAGGGCGCGGCCTGCCTCTTCCTCGTCGCTGAGAACAGCTTCGCCACGCAGAGCGCGATCGTATTTCGAATCGAAGGGAGCAAAAGTTTGGGAACTCTCGAACGCGGCAAGCGCTTCTCCGAACGCGGCGAAGGCCTTGTCCTCGTCATCGAGCGCCGATGGGCCGAACAAGCGGGTGAACGCGGCGAGATAGGACGGGTTCTCTCTCAGCCGCGCCACCACGCTTGCTCTGTCCGGCATGCCCATCTCCACCGGATTGATCAAGGGATCCCCGGCCTGCACCGGCATGTCGGCCGCGCGGCCGTCATGAAACATGCCTCCAACCGGCTGGCCCGCAGAATTGAAATGGAACGGCGGCGTCAAGGAGGCATAGCCCAGCGTCGGCGCATTGCGGTCGCCAAGCGCGCGTCCGTCGTTGCCCCTGGAGACTGCTCCCTGCACCGCTCCCAGCTGTCGCGGATCGGTAAAGGCCAGCTCTGGCGAGTGGCAACTGACGCAGTTCTGCCTGCGGCTGAAGGACAGGTTACGATCGGCAAACAGCTCTCCGCCGAGATCTTCTTTTGTCTCGATCGCGGCAGGCACAGACGTTTGCTGCGCACGCGCACTTGGCCAGAAGCAGACTTCAAGCAGCACCAGAAGAACCACGCCCGTGCGAAGCTGACGGTCTGGGCCGGTCGCAGCCATCTCAGTTGGCCTCGCGCACCGTCACCTTGATGGTCTCGGCCGGCGCACCGACGATCTGAATGAGAGCGGAGCCGGGTGCAAACTCATAGCGCACGCTCTTGCGGATGCTCTTGCACTCATGAGCTCCCGTAAACGCAGTCGAGTCCACGAGTTTGCCGTCTTGCGCCACGTCGATCCAGCCGTTTTGCGACAGAGAGACCTGATACGTTCCAGCCTTCTCGATGTTGTCGATCGTGAACCAGCCGGAGAAGCTCTCGCTGCCGACGGCCTGCTTCTTGACGCCCGATACCACGGGCAGCGTCTCCGACTTGCTTGGCTTCAAGGTAAGTGTCACCGCCTTGGCCAAGGGTGCGGGTATCGTTGCGCCGGTTGCAACGGCCTCGCTGTCGGCCGCGCTCATCCAACCAATCTCGGTATCGACCGGCCACTTGAAGCCCGTGCACGCCTCTTGCGCAAAACCCGGTGCGGACGCCAGCAACAGCAGGCCCCCGCTGGCGGCCAGCGCCGCCAAGCGGCAGCCTACGCTATATCTCATTACACTCATCTTCATGACCTCTACACAAGCGCCTCGTCTAGAACTTCGAGCGCAGATTGACAAAGAAGGTTCGGCCAGCCTCGGGATAGCCATCGGTCAGCACGTAATTTTCATCAAGAATATTGCGCGCCGCCACCATCAGACTCGTGTGCTGGTCGAAATCATATTCGGCCTGGAAGTTAAGCAATCCGAACGCACCTGTCTTGTAATACAAACTGCCGTCGGTCGTCACCGTCCAACGCTCGCTAGCAAACTCCACGCTTGGCGTGATGCTGAATTCATCGGTGAACCTGTACGTCATGTAGGCGATGCCCTTGACCTCGGGCAGGCCGGTCAGTTCGAACTGGGGATTGGTTGGGTTTGTGATGTCGCGATGAACCCAGGTGATGTTGCCGCCGACCAGCATTTGAGCGCTGACCGCGTAATCGACCGAGGCTTCTGCGCCGTAATAGTCGCCTTTGCCGACGTTTTGGCTCTGGCTGACGGGTCTGCCGTCGGGCCCGAGGCCGATCGGAACCGACTGGATGACGTCGGTCACGTCGCTGTAGAATACGGCGGTCGCGAACTGGCTGCTGGGTGCAAACAAGGTCGACCAGCCAATTTCGTAGTTCCGCCCTCTCTCCGGCGCCAGAGCGGGATTGGAGGTCGCGCCACCGAACCGCGAACTGAACCGCTCGAAAATGGTCGGAAAGCGCGTGCGGTCGGAAATGCTGGCGTGCAGTGTCTCGGTATCGGTATAGCGATAGACCGCCGCCGTCTGCCAGTTGAAGGCGTGTGTGTCTCTCAGCTCGTAATTGATCATCGCACCGTCGGCGAAATCCTCCGCCTTCTGCAGATTGCGCCAATCGTAGCTGATACCCGCAACGATATCTATGCGACTGGTCGCGTGGAATGTGTTCTCCAGCGCGACGGAGTAGGTGTCCTCGATCGTCGTCTGATCGGGCTCCACCAAGCATGGCTCAATTGAGCCGCACGACACGCCTCTGACGTTATAGTCATTCAGCTCGGCGTGGTCGTCACGCCGGAAATGGAACGCCGCCTTGAGCGTATCCCATGTGGTGATATCGGTGCCAGCCGTTACGCTGCCGCCCGCCGCCCAATCGTCATAGTAGCTGCGAAACGCATATGGTCTCGTCTGTGTCGTCTGGTCGGGATCGTCATAGCTGAACAACTTGTCGGTGTAGGTGGTATAATAAAATTTCGTCTCGACGAACGAGCTGTCTCCCAGCTTCGTGTGCGACAGCCAGTACAGGTTCTCCAACTGCGTCTCCGGCCAGTCCCAATAACGCTGGTTGGCCAGAGGGTCGGTGACGTGATAGGGCGCGCCCTTGGCTGAGTTGATGCGCTGGTAGTTTATGGAATAGTCGTCCGTTGCGTTCGGCGTGACGCCGGCCT
Organism: uncultured Hyphomicrobium sp.; assembly: GCA_964587445.1. GTDB lineage: Bacteria > Pseudomonadota > Alphaproteobacteria > Rhizobiales > Hyphomicrobiaceae > Hyphomicrobium_B. The sequence continues at coordinate 105,419 of CAZPLQ010000008.1, read as the reverse complement.
TGAGGCTGACCTGCCAGTTGTCCTTGTAGGAGTGATCGCGCTCGCCGCCGTCTTCTATCGGGGTCGGCTGGAAATCATTGGAGAGATGCCAGCCATCGCTATCGATCAGCACGCCGCTGGCCTGGGCGTAGTAGCCTGTCTGCCTGGTGCCGAGCGAAGCGTAGGTCTTGTAGCCCTCGTATTGGCCGTCCGTGCCGAACATGAGGCCACCTTGCACCTCGCCTTCGACCGGCCGTTCGGGCTTGCGGCTCACCAGGTTGATGGCGCCGCCGAGACCGCCCGGACCATTGAGAACCGAGGTGTATCCCTTGGCGATCTGAATCTCCGACAGGTCCGCTGTCAGGAAGTTCGAGTAGTCGATCCGGTTGTCGGCCGGGCGGTAGATGCGAATCCCGTCGATCGACAGGGGAACCTGCCAGCGGTCGAAGCCGCGCACGAAGATGAGTTGCTCGTTGCGGCTGCCTCCGGAGTTGGAGGCGGCAACGCCGGGCGCAAGGGCAAGGGCCTGATCGAGTGTGACCTTCGAAAAGGTCCGCATGGCGTCGCTCGAAATGGTGGTGCCGCCCACCATGTCGATCTGTCCCAGCGTAAAGACGCTGGGAATCGCGCTCGTCGAGGCGGCGGCCTCGCCCAGCCCGCCATCGCCACCCGCGACGCCCGTGGCATCCTGGCCGGCCCCACCCGAACCATCTCCCGGCTCGGCGGACGCCGCCGCCTTGGCCTTCGCTTTCTTTTGCGGAGCCGGCGCATCGCTCGCGACAGGAACTGGTTTGGGTTTCTTTGCTACGGCGCGCGGCCTGCTCGTGATGGCTTCCTTCGGCGCGGTGATCACGACGGGGGGCAGCGTCGCCTCCGCTTCGACGGCCTCTTGTGCATGCGCGTTCGCACCAAATCCCCCGACGAAAGCTACACTCGCCAACAAAGCATACTTGCTCACTTTCATCGCCATTCCCCCAAGACCAGCTCCCCATCAAGATAGTCCAACGGCTATAATGGAATCGATGAGTTCACAAGTGGGGCAGATGCGGCACCGGACGCGAGCATCGCCACCGCTTAGACATAGCCAACTGGCTATTTTGTTAAAGGATTGAGGGGATTCTCGCGCGCGCAGCTTCACCTACAGCAAGAGCCGATGACGGCCGGGATCTCGGCTCGCATGAGATAATGATCTGACGGTGTTGCGATCGAGACGCACACGCCCGCGCGAAGCGGTGGCGAATTGCGTGAGCGATGGTGGGGTTCTGCGGCGAAGGTCATGGAGATTATTTTTGCACCTAATTGTACCTGAGTGCGAAGTCAAAAATGTTTCTTCGCGAAGGCGCGGCCTGATCCTGATTTGAGATAGCGCTCGAACGCGACGGCCTTCGCGGGATCATCGAAGGCGATCGTCACGATCAATTTCCATGGCCGGAACTTGTTCGTGTGAGTGGAATGTCCGCTGTTGTGCTCGGTCAGCCGCCGAGATGGATCGTCGGATATTCCCGTGTAGTATCGCTCGGGGTCAAGTTCGCTTTGCAGGATATAGACGAAGGTCATGGAGACAGTCCGCCTCCGCCAAGGCTACGGCGGGATCGGTCCTGCACAAGTGGCGCCAAGAATTCGGTGCAGGAGGCGGATGTCCCGCCGAAGCCTTGGCGGAGGCGGATGGAGCGGGCGAAGGGAATCGAACCCTCGTATGCAGCTTGGGAAGCTGCCGTTCTACCATTGAACTACGCCCGCGCTACCCGGTCCTCTAGCACAACTCCCACAGGGCGCAAAGGCAGGTTGCTGCAACGCCAGGACCTGATGGTGAAAGAGCAAGAAGCCCCGGCCTCGGGGCCGGGGCTTCCGTGCAGCCATACGGGGAATCATTTCTTCGCCAGCAGGTCGCGGATCTCCTTCAGGTAGACTTCTGTCGGCGGCGGCGCGGCAGCTGCAGCTTCGGCGGGCTTCTTCATCGAGTTGATCGCCTTGATCAGCAGGAAGATGGCGAAGGCCGTGATCGCAAACTTGATGATGGCGTTGAGGAACAGCCCATATCTGATTTCGATTGGATCGGTTGGCGTCGGCAAGGCGACTGCAAGATCGGAAAAATCGACTCCCGCCATCAGGTAGCCGATGGGCGGCATGATGATGTTTTCAACCAGCGTCGAGACGATTGGCGAGAACGCGGCGCCCATGATCACGCCGATGGCGAGATCCACGACGTTGCCGCGCATGGCGAATTCTTTGAATTCCTGCAACATGCTCATGTTTGAAGGTCCTTCCCCTGGTGCGTGTGATGATCTGCTTCGATCTTATTTGGGGATACCGGGCCTCCGGCAGGGCCGGATCCCGCCGCCCCTCAGGCGCGAACAGCCCGGCAATATTCCCCCGGACGATTCGCCCGCGAGGCTAGAATACATCCGTCCGAAGAACAATCGAACGAGCCCTGCAACTAGCCGCACTTTGAGCGGAAGTCTCTTTCCTTGAAGCCCATTATCCGGCCATGAATTGAGGTCACAACGCTCCGGCCGGGCGGCGGTGGCACGCCCTCCCTCCCGGTCGATTCGGGCTTCGAATGCCCAGGAGGGCTGTGAATGGCGCGCGAACCGGCGCTGACGCGGGGGTTTGAGACTGCTACAGCCATCCTGCGGGGCGGCGATTTTTGCGGCCGGCAGCGGGTCAAGAGCCGCCACAACGAGGTAACGTCATGGAACGCAAGGAACGAAAGCCCTACTGGCGCTCGACCAAATGGCAGCTCATCGCGAGCCTCGTGCCCTTCTTGTGCGTCATGTTCGTGCTGCCGCTCTATGCCGAGCAGTTCAACACAAACCGCTTCCTGGGCTTTCCGCTAGGCTATTTTCTCGCCGCCCATGGCTTCTTCCTCATCGCGGTGATCACCGTGGCGAGTTACGTCAACCGCCAGAACGCCATCGATCATTGGCACGGGGCGCACGAGGATCTCTAGGGCGCATCCTCAGCCCCGCGCGACAAGCACGCGATAATCAAAAGCCTCCACGCTCACGCAAGCCAAAGACAGCCACGAACCGATGTCATTTCCCTCGCGAACACGCCTGATCAATCCGCGCCTCGGCACCTATTTCAGTATTTTCGCCGCCCTGTTCGGCGCGCTCTTCCTGCTGTCGCTGATCTTCGAGGAGCTCAGCGTCGATGAAAGCCTTCTGCGTCTGGGCCTGTTCGCCGGTCCCTTGCTTCTCTATATGGCGATCGGCATCGCGGTGACGTCAAAGGAGCCCTTGGAATATTTCGCCGCCGGCCGCCGCGTGCCGGCGGGCTACACGGGGCTGCTGCTTGCCATCATCGCCTGCGGAGGGACATTGCTTGTCGCAGGGACGGGCGCCTTCTTCTTTTCGGGCTTCGACGCGCTCGTGCTGATGATGGGTGGACTTGCAGGCTTCGTCTTCATGGCGATGCTGCTGGCGCCCTTCTATCGCAAGTTTGGCGCCTATACCGTGCCGAGCTATCTGGGGCGGCGGTTCGACAGCAAGTCACTGCGTATCGCTGCCGCGATGGTCACGGCCGTGCCGATCCTGCTCGTGCTGTCTGCGGAACTGCACGTCGGCGCAAGCCTCGCTTCCCGGCTTACGGGCTACGGGCCCGGATTGACGACGGCCATCCTCGTTGCCACGGTGATGGTTATTGTATCGCCCGGAGGCAAGCGCAGTTTTACCTGGGCCGCCGTCGCGCAGTCGGTGGCGGTGCTTCTGGGGCTCGCCATCGTCGCGGCGACCATTGCCACTCTGGTGACGAGCCTGCCCGTGCCCCAGCTCACGCACGGCCCGCTGGTGCGCAACATGGTGCGCAACGAAATCCCCCAAGGCCTGTCCGTCATCAGCGCTGCGCCATTCGCTTTCGACCTTCCCGGGGAAGGCTTCCAGCGTCTCGTCAAGCCATACACCCAGCCCTTTGGCTCAGTCGGCGTGACCGGCTTCACGCTCGGCGTCCTGATGATCGCCACGGGACTTGCGGCGGCGCCCTGGCTGCTGCCGCGCGTGGCGGCCACTCCATCTGTCTACGACGCCCGCAAATCGCTCGGCTGGGCAACCGTACTGTTTGGGATCGTGCTGCTGACGATCTCCTCGATCGCCGTTTTCATGCGTGATTACGTGCTTGACTTTATTATGACGGAACGTGTCGGCGCGCTGCCTCAGTCGATCACCGATCTCATGAGCTTGGGCTTTATGTCCTTGGCCGAAGGCGCCGATAACGGCGGCCCGATTGGCTACGACGCGATGTCATTCGATCGCGACGGCATCCTCTTTGCTGCCGGCGTCGCGGTCGGACTGCCGCGGTCCTATATGTACCTGGGCATGGCAGGCGCGCTGGCGGCCTGCCTCGCTTCGATTTGCGCCACGACCATGGCGTTGTCGGCCATCCTCGCGGAGGACGTGGTTCAAGGCGCAACGTGGGAGCCTGCCGCCAGCCCCTCACGCGTGTGGATCGCCCGCGCGTTCGTCGGCGTGACGCTGCTGTGCGGCGCGATCCTGACGCTGCTTGCACCCACGGACCCGCTGCGGCTTTTGCTTTGGGCCTTGGCGCTGACCAGTTCAAGCCTGTTTCCGCTGCTCGTATTGTCGATCTGGTGGAAACGCCTTACGCGCAATGGCGCCCTTGCCGGCATGTTGACCGGCTTCATGGTTGCGGCCTTGTCGATTTTCCTTTCGGAAGCGGACGTCTTGGGGTTGCCGAGCGCCATTGCGGGCGTTCTTGGCATGCCATTCGCCGCAGCCGTGGCGTCTGCGCTATCATTGGCATTTCCCGAAACGAGCCGCCACGATCTCGAGATCGTCCGCGACATCCGCGTTCCGGGCGGCGAAATCATCTACGACCGCGAGATGCGCCGCTTGGAACTCAAGAAGCACGCCCGGCCCTGAAAGCCGTTCGGACGTTGCTGCAAGCGACGCCTCGCTCCGGCCGCCGCCGCCCGTCCATGCGGGTCCGATGGAAAGGCTCCCGCAAAAAACCGAATCACTTCGAATGCCGCCTCGGGCCTGCCTGTCAGGCACGCTGAGCGCGACCCGACATGAATGCATAACCGTATGTTTCTATTTATGAATTTTGAATGATCTTATTGCAAGACAACAATTAACCCGGCATTTACTTCGCACTGACAGCTTCCTTCTCAGAGTTCGAATCGTACCGAGTCCGGATTTTCCACGGGCCTAGCAGCGCGCTGCGCGCAAGGGGCGGTTTGAGGCTTCTCCCCCTGGCTGCTGATCGTCGAACAGACCGGATACCGGTACGCCCTGAGGGACGCCGATGTCTAAGATCGACTGGAATGAGAGCAACCTGAGCGATGCCGACGCCCGTTTCGAGGCCGCCGCTAATCCCAGTTGTCAGGCCGACAACCTCAAGGGATTGCTGAACGCCATCGTCAGCCAGATTTCCGAAGCGGACCGCCGCCAGTCGGACACGCTCAATCAATTGCAGGACCGCCTTGCCACCATGGGCCGCGACGCGCGTTCGCTGCGCGACAAGGTGCCGGACAAGTTCCAGGTTGCGTTCGAGCGCATCGAAGCAGGCATGGCCGAGCTGGCCACACGTATTTCCGAAACTGGATTTGTCCCCTCCTCGAGCGAGGCGGAGCCCCATGCGTTGATATCCCCTGCGGCCTTCGAAACGGAGCTTCCCCTTTCGGCATCCCATCAGCCCGCTTCGCACACGTCTGACGCGGCGGCGGAGCCTCCGGTCGCATTGCGTTCCGCCACCACAAGCGCGAGCTGGCGGCACGAGGATAGCGCCAGCAAGGTCGCGTCCGGAGTCGACACCTTTGACGTCATCGAGAGCCTGCCCGGCGATGTCGCCGATCCCTGGGACAGCGACTCTGCCAGCGCGCTAGCCAGCGTCTACGACGATGAGCCTGCGGCATTCCCGCAGGGAGCCTACGTTCAACCTTCCACGGAAACCCCACGTACCTATGCCCCGGCCGGCGCGGCAAGCCTGGACACGAGCATCGATCATTCCTGGCTGGAAAAGCGCTTCGCCGAAATTTCCGAGCGGATCGAGGCCTCGATTGCCGAAATCCGTCCCGACCAGTCCTTCTTCGCGCTCGGCCAGCGTCTCGATCAGATCGAACGCAGCTTCGCGCAGGCGTTCGAAAACGTCGCCACGCGCAACGATGTGGAATCGATACGGCTCATTGAAGCCCACATGATCGAAATGGTGGAGCATCTGGAATCCAGCCAGTCTCACTTTGTGCGCATCGAGAGTATCGAAGCCCAGATCGCCGGCATCGGCGAACGGCTGAACGAAATTCACGCCCTGGCGAACGCTGCGGGCGCGTCATCTGATCAAGAGTACGCCGGGCCCGCCGCCCCCATCAACATTGCGGCCGTCGCAAAGGCCGTTGCCGATGAGACCGCGGCGCGCCTTTCGGCGCTTGCACAACCGGGCACCGAAGTCGCCGGACTTCATGACATGCGCGCACTGCTTGAAGAGTCGATGTCAAATGCGCGCCAAAGCGAGGAGAACACCACCGCGCTGCTCGACATGCTGCAGCAGGCCATGATCCGTTTGCTCGACCGCATGGACGCCATCGAGTTCAATCAGCATCACAGCGCCAACACAACGATCCATCAGTCCCGCTCCCCGGTGCCGCAGAGCGCAGAACCGCTGGCGGGCGCCATGATGGACGACGATCCGGTGTTTGATGAGCATCCCGCGCGCGGCGTCACGCGCGACCTCGAACCAACCGGGCTCGACGAAGCTGTCGCGGCCGTCGCCGCAAGCAGAACGGCCGCTCCATCCTATCGCCAGTATGTCAGTGATGAAGAGGATCTCGATGCGCCCGCCCCGAGAGCGGAACCGCGCCCGTCCGAGAAGCTGCGCCAGGACTTCATCGCCGACGCCCGCCGCGCCAAGATGCGTCTTGCCGCGGAGACGGGCGATGACACCATCGTTCTTACGACCGCGCCGCGTGAACTCGCCGCCACCGCTCCCGCGCCCAGGGGTGGGAAGCCGGCAAAGCCCACAGCACCGACTGTTGCCGAACGCATTGCATCAGCCGTCTCGCCGCGAGTCGTCGCGCTGTCGGTTGCGCTCGCCGTCGCGAGCGGCGCGTATCTTTTCCTGCCCTTTGGAAAATCCAGCGCGCCCGGCGCGGGGATGATGAGCCAGACGTCCGCACCCATCGCGGGCGCATCGACCGTACCCAAGAAAGCGCGCGAGTCTGCGACGCAGGCCGCGGGAGCTGCATCCGAAGCCCCGCCTCCGAACGCCGATTTCACTAGTCCCGATAAGCCCGCGCAGTTCAACCTCCATCAGATGGAAGGACAGATCGACGGCGGCACACTCGGCGCGATGCGTCCCTTGAACGGCGTCGCGGTCGCGCACCAGGTGACCACGCCCGACGAATTGGAGCGCGTCCGCCGCGACCATGCCATGGCCAGCCTGTCGACACGCCTGGGACAGGTTGCTGCGGAAAATCCGGCCGTCGTATCCCCCGCCGCGCTCGATCTCAACGCCGTCGCCCGGAACGGCACGGCCGATGCCTCCTCGGTGCAAGCGGGCAAGCGTAGCGCGCTGGATTTGCCTCCGGCCATGGTCGGCCCGCTTTCGTTGCGCCTTGCCGCCGCCAACGGCGATGCCTCGGCCGAATTCGAAGTCGGCGCCCGTATCGCGGAAGGCAAAGGACCAGATCAGAACTTCAAAGAAGCCGCAAAATGGTACCAGAGGTCCGCCTCCAGGGGTTTCGCCCAGGCGCAATATCGCCTTGGTACCCTGTATGAGCGCGGGCTTGGGGTGAAGGCCGATGAGGCGCGCGCCAAGGAATGGTATGCCCGCGCGGCCGAGCAGGGCAACATCAAGGCCATGCATAATCTTGCGGTGTTGAGCGCCAACGGCAAGACCGGCTCGCCCGATTATGAGCTTGCCGCGCGCTGGTTCACGCAAGCCGCGGAAGGCGGACTGGCCGATAGCCAGTTCAACCTGGCCGTGCTCTATGAGAACGGCCTCGGCGTGCCCGCTGATATGCACCAGTCCTACAAGTGGCTGTCGCTGGCCGCCAGCCGCGGCGACAAGGAAGCGGTGCGCCGCCGGGATATCATGAAGGGCAAGCTTACGGCCGGCGAACTCGCCGAGGCGGAAAAACTGGCCAATGGCTTCCGCCCCCGTCCATCCGACCCGATGATCAACGACGCCCGCACCGCAGGGGAGGCATGGAAGAAGAATGCCCCCGACCAAAGTTGACACAATGCGAGCGGATTTTATCCCGCCACGCCGTAATGCCGTAATATTGCTGGCGTCTTTCCCTTCTCATGGGGCTCCGACCCGTCTATAGGCAAGTCCAAGCGACTCGTGGACTTGGCGCGGTGGGCGCGCGACCACGAACGCGGCTTGCAAGCGGACCTAGAAGGTAATGTACGTTTACCTGCCGATCGCAGAAATGTCGGTGAATGTCCTGGTATTGCTGGGACTAGGCGCTGCGGTTGGGTTTCTCTCCGGCTTGTTCGGTGTCGGCGGCGGATTTCTGATGACGCCGTTGCTCATGTTCCTCGGCATCTCGCCGGCGGTCGCGGTCGCGACGGGCACGGCGCACGTCGTGGCCTCCTCCGTTTCCGGAGCCGTCGCGCAATACCAGCGCAACAATGTCGACATCAAGATGGGCCTCATCATGTGCCTGGGCGGTCTCGTCGGCACGATCGTGGGCGTCGAGACGGTACGCGTGTTGCGCAAGGCCGGCCAGTTCGACCTCGTCATCTCGCTGACCTATGTGACCTTCCTTGGCGTCATCGGCGCATTGATGCTGATCGAAAGCATCAACACCTGGCGCAAAACCCAGGCGGGCGGCGTGCCCACGGGCCGCAAGTCCGGGCAGCATAGCTGGGTCGACGGGCTGCCGTTCAAGATGCGCTTTCATCGCTCCAAGCTTTACATCAGCGCCATTCCGCCCGTGTGCATAGGCATGTTCGTCGGGTTCATGGCCGCCGTCATGGGCATCGGCGGCGGCTTCGTCGTCATTCCGGCCATGATCTACCTGCTGCGCATGTCGACCAACGTTGTGGTCGGCACGTCCTTGTTTCAGATCGTGTTTGTTGCCGCGCTCGCCACCGTCCTGCATGCCATGCAGAACAAGACCGTGGACGTGATGCTCGCGCTGGCGCTGATGGCGGGGGGCGTGTTCGGTGCGCAATATGGCACGGTCGTGGGTGACAAGCTGCGCGGTGACCACTGGCGGTTGGGTCTTGCCGTGCTGGTCCTGGCGGTCTGCTTCCGCATGAGCTTCGACCTGATGGCGACTCCGGCCGACCTCTATTCCTTCGGCGTCCTGCAGCGGGGGCCGTGATGCACCTGCGCCCATTGTCTCATGCGTTGGTCGCCGCCGCGCTCATCTTCTCTGCTCTACCCGCACGCGCTCAAACACAACCACCCGAAACCGTGGAAGCCGACGTCTCCACGCGCAGCGTGTCCATCACCTCCAACTACACTGGCACGGAGATCCTCATCTTTGGCACGGTCGAGCACAGCCGCCAGCCCAGCGCCGAAGCCGGCACCTATGACGTCGTTGCCGTGGTGGAGGGAATGTCGCTGCCCGCCGTCGTGCGGCGCAAGTCGCGCGTCGCGGGACTGTGGATCAACACCCGTTCGGTGCGCTTCTCCTCGTTTCCGAGCTTCTATGGAATTGCCACGACGCGCCCACTCGAGGAGATCGCCGAGCCTGAAACGCTCGGCACGTATCAGATCGGCTTTGAATACGTGCGGATGGTGCCCTCGGGAAGTATCCGCTGGGCACCCTCGACGCCCGAGGAGGCTGAAGAATACCGCGCCGCCGCGATCCGGCTGAAGAAGAGAGATGGTCTCTTTGTCCAGTCGGACTACGGCGTAACCTTCCGGGGACGCTCGCTGTTTCGCGCCACGATTTCACTGCCGCCCACCGTGCCCGTGGGGCCGCTCACCGCGCGCCTGTTCCTGTTCAAGGACGGCAAGATGCTCTCTCAATACAAGAGCGAGGTCATGATGGAGCGAACGGGCCTTGAACGCTTCCTGCACGATAAAGCCTACGATTCTCCGCTGCTCTACGGGATCTCGACCGTATTTGTGGCGGCTGCTGCCGGGTTGTTCGCAGCCTTTGCCTTCCGCCGCTCGCCGCGCTGAGATATTCTTTAAGCCGGTTGCTATCTCATGGAATGACTTCCTTCTCCCGGGGGAGAAGGTGCCCTGAAGGGGCGGATGAGGTGCCTGTCGCTTCGCGACATCCTATCCCGGTATCCGGGAGAGGAAAGGGTAGCGCAAAGCGCTCTAATCCTCGCGTAACAAACGCGCCGCGACCGGGTAGACGCCCTCCTGGCCAAGCATCCAGACAGACAGTCCCTCTTCCCCGAACACCGGAATGAATGCGTCATCCATGACATTGAGCCCGCCGGTGTAGGCGCCAAAGGCGGGCAGCACCAGGCGCAGACCGTTGCCCACAAAACATGGACGCCGCAGCGCCGTGCCGTTCATCACCAGCCGCGCCGCCGGATGCATGTGCCCGGCGACCTCGTGCGTGCGCGCGCCCGCCGCAGGTTCATGGCGGAAGGTGATGCCTTCGACGACCAGTTCATCGAGCACATGACCGCCGAGCGCACCGCCCGCCTCGCCGTCGTGATTGCCGGTGATCCAGATCCATTCGCGGTCCGCCAGCATGATGGCGAGCGTTTCGCGGTCCGCCTCGTCCATGCGCTCCAGCGCATCAGCGTCGTGGAAGCTGTCACCCAGCGCGATGATGCTCGCAGCATCGTACACGTCGATGACCTCGGCGAGCTTGCGCAACGTCTCGCGTGTGTCGTAGGGCGGCAGCATCTGGCCGCGGGCTGCAAAGTGGGAGCCCTTTTCCAGGTGCAGGTCGGCCACGATCAGCGCATCTTCCGCCGGCCAGTAAAGTGCGCCCGACATGTGCGCGCGGAAGGCTTTACCGCACACCGACATCGGCCGATCGGAAAAATCGCTCAAGACGAGACTTTCAGGCCTGAGCCCGGCCATGGTGCTCCCCCGTGTCATGTCTAAGCCCCTGTCGCCTCCTCGATGAGATCCTGGGCGGCGGAGCGCAAAACGTCCTCATGCGCGCCGAACACCTGCTCCCGGCCGATCTCCAGAAGTATCGGCACCGACAGCGGCGAAACGCGCTCCAAAGCTTGATGCCTGATTCGCCCCCTGATGCGGGCGAGAAACTCCCCCAGGCGGGCAAGATCGAGCAATCCGGTCGCGGCATCCGCCCATGCCGCTTCCAACAGAATGTGGCCGGGATCATGGCGGCGCAGCACATCGTAGATCAGATCCGTCGACATCGTGACCTGGCGGCCCGATTTCTCCCTGCCGGGATGGCGGCGCTCGATGAGCCCTGCGATCACCGCGGCCATGCGGAACGTGCGCTTCATGAGGCTGCTTTCCGCGAGCCAGGCGTCGAGATCGTCTCCGAGCATGTCCTCGTCGAACAGCTCCGCCAGGCCCAGACGGCTGTCTGCAATAAGTTGGGAAATATCGCCGTTGCCCCAGACCGCGAGCCCATAGTCATTGGCGACGAAGCCCAACGGCTGCGCCCCGGCGCGGTGGAGACGCCGTGTCAGCAGCATGCCCAGCGTCTGATGCACGAGCCTGCCCTCGAACGGATAGGCGACGAGATAGTGACGTTGCGACCGCGCGAACGTCTCGATCAGAACGTCCTCGCGTCCGGGCAGTTGAGACCGGCGTTGCTGCAGACGCAGCCACTGGGCGACCGGCGGCGGCAATGCACGCCACGACTTGGGCTCCGACAGGATCGCGCGCACGCGCGCGGCCAGATGCGTCGACAGCGGAAACTTGCCGCCGGAATAGCTCGGGATCATCGGATCCTGCGCGGTTGTGCGCGACACGAAGGCTTCCGTATCGCGCAAGCCCTCGAAACGCACGACCTCGCCCGCGAAGGCGAACGTCGTGCCCCGCGGCAACTGCTCGATGAAATATTCATCGACCTCTCCCAGCACGCGCCCGCCCTGCAGCGTGCGCGCCTCCCCGGACTTGCGCTTGCCTCCAGAAACCAGCCGAACCTTGATGAGCGGCGAGTCCACGATCGTACCGGCGTTGAGGCGGTACTGTTGCGCCACCTTGGCGTTCGCGACGCGCAGCTTCCCACCCTCGGCTGGGCGCAGCTTGGCGAAGCGCTCGTACGCCTTGAGCGCATATCCGCCCGTCGATACAAACGAGATGACGCGGTCGAAGTGGGCGCGCGTCAAACCCGCATAAGGCAATGCAGTGCGCACCTCTTCATAAAGAACGTCTGGATCGAAGGGCGCCTGACAGGCCATGCCGAGGACGTGCTGGGCCAGCACGTCGAGCGCGCCCGATCGCGACAAGACCGCATCCTGGGCGCCAGCCTCCGCCGCCTGCAACGCGGCGCGGCATTCCAGAAGCTCAAAGCGGTTTCCCGGCACCAGGATTGCCTTTGAGGGTTCGTCAAGACGATGGTTCGCGCGCCCGATCCGCTGTGTCAGGCGGCTGGCGCCCTTGGGCGCGCCGACATGAATGACGAGATCGACATCGCCCCAGTCGATGCCGAGATCGAGCGTGGAGGTTGCAACCACCGCCTTGAGCTGCCCCGCCGCCATGGCGCTTTCCACCTTGCGCCGCTGCGGCGCCGCCAGCGAGCCGTGGTGGAGCGCGATTGGCAGGTTCTGCCCGTTCACCCGCCACAACTCCTGGAACAGCAATTCGGCCTGCATTCGTGTGTTGACGAAAACCAGGCTCAAGCGATGAGCCACAATCGCCTCGTAGATCTCGCCGATGGCGTAGCGCGCCGTGTGACCCGACCAGGGCACGCCTTCCTCCGCCTCCAGGATCTTGATGTCTGGCTTGGCGCCGCCCTGAATTTCAATGACGTGCGCGAGGTCCGCCCCGACGTCGGGCTCCGTCTGCGCCATCAGATAGGCACGCAATTCGCTTGGCCGTGCCACGGTGGCAGAAAGGCCGACCCGGATGTGACCGGGCGCCAGGGATTGAAGCCGTGCCAGATCGAGCGCGAGCAGATCGCCCCGCTTGGAGGGCGCAAGGGCATGAAGCTCATCCAGGATGACGGTTTCCAGATCAGCAAATAGAAAGGTCGCGTCCGGATGGCTGAGCAACAGCGCAACCTGTTCCGGCGTCGTCAGAAGAATATCGGGCGGGCTGCGGCGCTGGCGCTGGCGGCGGGCGAGCGTGGTGTCGGCCGAGCGCGTCTCGGTCCGGATCTTGAGGCCCATTTCGGCAATCGGCGTTTCGAGATTTCGGGCAACGTCGCAAGCGAGCGCCTTGAGTGGCGATATGTAGAGCGTGCGCAACCCCGCGCCCTTGCGCGGCCGCTTGCCCGGCTCGGACAGCCGCACGAGCGAGGGGAGAAATCCCGCCAGCGTCTTGCCCGCACCCGTCGGCGCGATGAGCAGCGTGGAGCAGCGTTTTTGCGAAGCTTCAAGCAGCGCAAGCTGATGCGGTCTGGGCGTCCAGCCGCGCGCTGCAAACCAAGCCGCGAAGGGTTCAGGCAGCATGGGCAAGGCTGACGCCTCGTGCCCCGTCTGATGGCGGGCTTGGAGGGCGCGTGGCGATGGCCGTTTTGTGGACATGTTGGCAATTACGATCTAGACGGGCAAGGCGGGTCTTGGAAAGGGCGGCGTCGCATCCGCTTCACCCAAAGCCAATTCGTAGCGTCGCCACCGGCAGGAGAACGTTACATATGGATTTGCGCGGCTTTCTTGGCGGACACCCGTTCGCGGTGTTCGTGCGCTTGGCAATTCTGTCCGTGCTCACGGGCATCGTGCTCTCGGTGTTCGGCATTACTCCGGCGAACTTCTTCCAGACGCTCGACGACCTCGCCCGGCGCATCTACGACATGGGCTTTGCCTCCATCGAATGGCTGCTCGACTACATGCTGCTCGGCGCGATGATCGTCGTGCCCATCTGGCTTATCGCCCGTCTGTTGCGCTCACGCGGCATCAAGACGGATTGATCGCGAAACATTGTGTGGCTCAGCCCAGCGGGCGCTGAGCCCATTCCTGCGCCTTGCGGCCTCGGATCCCCGCAAGGGACGTCGCTCCGGCACTGCGCACCGCATCCGCCAATCGCTCCTTGATGGCGCCGATGAGCCCGGGGCCCTCGTAGACCAGACCCGTATAAAGCTGCAGCAATGTGGCTCCGGCTTCGATCTTTGCGAGCGCGGTCTGCGGACTGTCGATCCCGCCGATGCCGATCAACGGCACCGCGCCCTTGCTCTCCTGGTAGACCCGCGCCAGCATCGCCGTTGCGCGGTCGAACAGCGGACGACCCGACAGGCCGCCTGCCTCGCGCGCATTGCGGTCCTTGAGGCCCGGGCGCGCCAGCGTCGTATTCGAAACCGCGATGGCATCCACCTCGTGCGCCACGAGCCGCTCCACGATCGCGGGGACATCGGCCTCCGCGATATCTGGGGCAATCTTGACGACCAGCGGCCGCCTCGGCAGGCCCTGCGCCTCGAGATCAGCGCGCGCCGCCCCAAGACGCGACAGCAGATCATCGAGCGCGGCAGGCGCCTGAAGATCACGCAGACCGGGCGTGTTGGGCGATGAGATGTTGACGGTGAAATAGCTCGCCAGATGATTGAACGTCTTCAGGCCGGCAACATAATCCGCCGCGCGGTCGGCCGCGTCCTTGTTGGCGCCGATATTCACGCCGACGATGCCGCCTTTGCTCGCGCGTGCCTGCAGACGCGCCAGGGCAGCCGCATGACCGGCGTTGTTGAACCCGAGACGGTTGATCATGGCCCGGTCGTCAACGAGGCGGAAGACGCGCGGCTTGGCATTGCCGTCCTGGGGCTTGGGCGTAACGGTTCCAATTTCGGCAAACCCGCAGCCCATTCCCAAAACGGCATCCGGCACGCGGGCGTCCTTGTCGAAGCCGGCCGCAATACCGATGGGGTTATGAAAGCGCAGGCCCATGACATCCTGCGCCAGCTCCGGCGGGTCGTCCCTGGAGGCCCTGGGATAAAGCCCTGCCTCCATGGCGGCGATGGTCGCCGCATGAGCCTCTTCCGGGCTCAACATGAACAGACCCGCGCGCGCCGCCGGATAGAGCCAGTTCAGCATTCCAGCCATTCCCCTTGCAGGTTCGGGACGCCGTCCGCCCCAAGCTCCAAGGGCCTTTGCCAGAGGGCCAGCGCCACTGGCAATGGGCCATAAAGATGCGGAAACAAATCTCCGCCCCGCGATGGCTCCCACTTCAGCTCCGGCCCCAGCGCATCGGTATCGAAGGCGACAAGGAGGTGATCCGCCTTGCCGCGAAAATACTTCGCCAGCGTGCCCTCGAGCTGGTGGGCGGCCGAGAAATGAATGAACCCATCGCGCCTGTCGTCGGGCGACCCGAGATACAAGCCGTCCACACGCGCCTCGTCCCAGTCGGCGCGCGCAAGAACCTTGAATACGACCGGCGGCTTCGCCAAATCGCTTTCGCCGTCTTTGCGATCGCGGTGTTGCTGGGACACCAAAAACCTCCTTTCAGGATGGGGAAGGCGACATAGCCCTAAACGTGACGAAATTTCGCCGTTCGACAAGCCACTCGTTGATTGTGTTGAGAACGGATCTGATACGAATCTGGAATTTTTGCCACGGAACAGATGCTATCGACATGCTATAAGGGACCAAACAAGCAAATGTGCAGCTCGTGGTGCGTTGCGTCAGGCCACGCAGCCGCAGAAGAATCTGTGTCCTCATGCCGTCTGGTCTTCAAGCGTCCTCGTTTTCCATTTCCGATATTCTTTCCGGCCCATTTCAACTTAACGTACCAGTGTATCAGCGCCCCTATTCCTGGGGCGCGGAGGAAGCAGGGCAACTTCTCGACGATCTTCTGGACGCGGCGGGAATAGAAACCGGCAACGCGCCGGACCCAGACTATTTTCTGGGGGCGGTGCTGCTGATGGAGTCGCAGCACAAGGCAGAGAAGGCCAAGCTGTCGGCCTCCATGCCGCCGCGTTCTCTGGACATCGTCGACGGGCAGCAGCGGCTTGTCACGCTTGTCACGTTGATCGCGGTATTGCGTGATCTGGAACGTAATTCGATAAGCAAGATTTCCCGGCGCGCAGCCGCGATCATGACGGCCCGCACCAACCGGGGCTTTTTTCCGGCGTTCTCGCCGCGCATCCATCTGGCCGAGCGCGACCAAGCCTTCTTCGCCCGCTACATCAGTCAGCCGGGCGGCACTCTGTTGACGCCCGAAACGGATCCCGAGGGCGCCGCGGCGGCATTGCTGGAGGTGCGCGATCACTTCGCCGCCCAGCTTTCCACCTACTCGCAAGCCGAGCGCACGCGCCTGTGCGACTACATACTCGATCATTGCGAAATCGTCGTCATCCTGAGCAGCGAGATCGACCGCGCCTACCGCATGTTCATCGTTTTGAACGAGCGGGGCAAGAAGCTACAGCGCAACGACATTCTGAAAGCCGACGTCATCAGCCGACTGCGGCCCATAGAGGTCGAATGGGGGGTCAAGGCCTGGGACGAGACGAGTGCCGAGCTGGGCGACGATTTCGAGACCTTCTTCTCTCACTTGCGCACGATCTACGGTCACACCCGGCCCCAAATCGTCTCGGCCGTGCGCGCGGTGGTCAACGAAGAAGGGGGCGGGGCGGCTTTCATCCAGAACGCGCTGTTGCCACTGGCAGGAACCTTCTCGGCCATCCGCCGCAATAGCGCCCACAGCGGCGATCTCACGCCGCGGATGCGCTGGTATCTCCACTATCTGAACCGCCTCGCCGATGGCGACTGGGCTCCCGCCGCCATGCTGGCCCTGAAGGACCGCCGCGTGAACCCGGCAGCATGCGAACGGCTGCTGGGCGAAATCGACCGGATGGCGCATCTGTTGCGTCTTCTGTGCCTGGGTGCAGGGCGCCGCAAGAAGCGCTTTAGCGAGATCGCGGAGGCCATCCGGCAAGACGGGCATCTTTCCCCCACCCATCGCGCCTTGGCGATCAGCCGCGAGGAGATGCGCAACATCGCATTCCATCTCAAGGATCTCCACAAGCGCAACCAGAAGGTCTGCAAACTGCTGCTGTTGCGTCTCAACGACGAGATGGCCAGCCGCGTCAGCGACATCGATCCCGACAAATTCACCATCGAGCACGTCCTGCCTCAGCGGCCGCCCAAGTCGAGCGAATGGCTCCGGTGGTTCCCGGCTGCCGACGAACGCGCGCAATGCATCGAGAACCTTGGCAATTTGGTCCTCGTCACCCAGTCGCAAAACGACAAGGCGCGAAACGCACTGTTTGCTGAAAAAAGGGCTATCTTCTCGGCCGGCACGGTTTTGCCTGTGACTCGCGACATCCTGGGCTATGCAAAGTGGGGCAAGATCGAGATCGAGGATCGCGAAGCGCGGCTGTTTGGGATCATCGAGCGCATCTGGCGCATCGACCTGCCCCGGTCGCGCGCGAGCGGGGGCAGTGCTTCGGCGGCGCCAAGAGCCTCCACTGGCTGACCACAAAACCCAGCGGAGCCGATCCCTGGTGGAACCGCTTTTTCGGTGAGACGAACGGTGTGCCGGCGGCGACATGGGAAACGGCCGTAAAAATATAAAAGCCCCGCTCGGCGGCCTTGGGCCGCGGGCAGGGCTGATCCAAGCTAACCTTTTGTGAGTGGGCGCTAGTGGCGCGTCACTTTACTCAACCTCTCCATTTCGTCTTTCAATTTTAGCTTCTCTTGCTTCAACCGCCGGATTTCGGTGTCGTCGGTTCCGGGGCTTGCGATGGCTTCTTCGATCCGCTGATCGAGAAGCCGGTGCTTTTCCGCTAATTCTGCAAGATGAGCTGCCATCGCCATCTAGTCCTCTCCTCACGAAAGTTGCAGACTGCAAAAAGGTGCCACAAGACTGTAATAATGTCCAACGATTCAAGGCTAACATAATTGTGTTTTGCTTTATGCGGATCAAATGCTTGCCGGTCTAGTCCTTTAAAATTATTATGTTTTTTCATTAAGTTGGCAGTTGCGTGCGAGACAATTTGTCGAACGTGGTCAAATTCGGCTACACTGATGAAAAACAATCGTCGTGAGCCTTAAGCGGGGGCGGGATCACTTATATGCAGCGGCGCGACGAGCGCGAGCTTCGGGAAGAACTGGTCAAGCTCAAGACCGAGCATCGGGTGCTCGATGACGAGATCGTGTCTCTCGAAGCCAACCCAATGGCAGATCAGTTGCTTATCAAGCGGCTGAAAAAGAAAAAGCTTGCCTTGAAGGATCGGATCACCGCGGTCGAAGATAAATTGTTGCCAGACATCATTGCCTGATGGCGATCCGGCGGCCTCCTCGCGTCAAGAGAGCAGTAAGCTGGGGCCTTGTCATCCGCCTTACCCTCAATTAAACCCCGGCATTTCCGTGGCGTTCTAACACGTTGAGACGGGCGGTATCAGGTTATGACGGGCAGCAGGCCACGCGTCGGTATCATCATGGGCAGCCAGTCGGACTGGCCCACCATGAAGCGCGCCGCCGAAATCCTCGACGAGCTGGGCGTTTCCTACGAGACGAAAATCGTCTCGGCGCACCGCACGCCCGACCGCCTCTATGATTACGCCAAAACCGCCAAGGAGCGCGGTCTCCATGTCATTATCGCGGGCGCAGGCGGGGCGGCGCACCTTCCCGGCATGACTGCGTCCATGACGCCGCTCCCCGTGCTTGGGGTGCCCATAGAAAGCAAAGCCCTCAAAGGGCACGACAGCCTGCTGTCTATCGTGCAGATGCCAGGCGGCATTCCCGTCGGCACGCTTGCCATCGGCGAAGCCGGCGCCAAGAATGCCGGGCTGCTTGCCGCGCAAATTCTCGCCCTCAGCGATGCCGCCCTTGCCAAGCGCGTCCAGGCCTGGCGCGAGGCCAACACGCGCAGCGTCAGCGAGACGCCCACGGACGGCTGAGGCAACAATCGCGATGTCGGCACCAGTAATTTCACCGGGTTCAACCATCGGCATTCTAGGTGGCGGCCAGCTTGGCCGCATGCTTGCCATGGCCGCCGCCCGCCTTGGCTTGAAATGCCACGTCTACGCACCGGAAGCCGATAGTCCCGCCTTCGACGTCGCCGCCCGGCATACGATTGGCGCCTATGACGACGAAGCAGCACTGGAGCGCTTTGCATCCGGCATAGAGGCTGCAACCTATGAATTCGAGAACATCCCCGTCCCGACCGTTGAGTTCCTATCGAAGCACATCCCCGTGCGCCCTGGCGCCAAGGCGCTGGCCTGCGCCCAGGACCGCATCAACGAAAAGACGCTCGCGCGCAGTCTCGGCGCCATGACGGCGGAGTTCGCCGCCATCGGCAGCCAGGAGGATCTTCTCAAAGCCTTGCAGACCATTGCCCCGCCATGCGTGCTGAAAACGCGCCGCTTCGGGTACGATGGCAAGGGGCAGGCCAAGATCCTCAAGCCCAAGGACGCATCCGCAGCCTGGGAGGCCATGCGCGATCAGCCATCCATTCTGGAATCTTTCGTCAACTTTCAGCTCGAAGTGTCCGTCATTGCCGCGCGCAGCGTGGATGGCGAGTTCCGTGCCTACGACGTGACGGAGAACGAGCATCGCGACCACATCCTGCACCGCTCGCTCGCGCCCGCGCGCATCACCGAGCAGGCTGCCAAGGAGGCTATCGCGATTGCCGAGAAGATCGCCATCGCGCTCGATTACGTCGGGGTCTTCGCCATCGAGTTCTTCGCCCTGCACGAAACCGGCAAGGACGTGCTCTACGTCAATGAAATGGCGCCGCGGGTCCACAACTCCGGTCATTGGACCATCGATGGCGCCGTGACTTCCCAGTTCGAGCAGCATATGCGTGCCGTCGCAGGCTGGCCTCTGGGTTCCACCGCACGCAAGGCGCCCGCCGTCGAGATGATCAACCTCATCGGCGACGACATTCACGCCTGGAGGGAGATCGCCGCCGACACCGGCGCCTTCTTCCACCACTACGGTAAGAAGGACGCTCGCGCCGGACGCAAGATGGGCCACGTCAACCGCCTTCTGTCCTCCCTGCCGCTGCCGGATTGAGCCCGCCCGGTCCTTTCCATGCCCCCCGCCGGGTGCCGCGTCAGGTCGCCGCACAAGGAGGTACGGCGCTGCTCTTGCCGGTTTGCAACACTTAACTCCCCTAGCCCCCAGGCGGCGATAGACAACCCCGCACGGCTTTGGTATACGCACCCCAAGAAATCGAGCGCGGGACCCGGAGGCAGCAGCCCCGGGCTCCGTGGTTTTTTGCTTTAACATCCACACCGCACATCAGAGGAACACACCGCGTGCAGGTTCTCGTCCGCGACAACAACGTCGATCAAGCGCTCAAAGCCCTCAAGAAAAAGATGCAGCGCGAGGGCATCTTCCGCGAGATGAAGCTGCGGAACTACTTTGAAAAGCCGTCCGAGAAGAAAGCCCGCGAGAAGGCGGAGGCCGTGCGCCGCGCCCGCAAGCTGGCCCGCAAGAAAGCCCAGCGCGAAGGTCTTCTGCCCGGCAAGCCCGCAGCACCCGCACGTGGCGCCAAGGGCCCTGGCCGTGGCGGTTTCGGTGGCGGACAGAGCGGCGGCTTTGGCAGTGGCCAGGGCAGTGGCTTCGGTGGCCAGAATGGTGGCGGCCAGGGTAGCGGTGGTTTTTCGGGGCGCTGAGCGTTAGGGCGTCCTCTTTTCTCGACTTGAGAGTACGGCCTGCCTCCTGAGAGGCGGGCCGTTTGCTTTTGCCGTCATGGCTGCTGCCGGCCTGCCCGCCGATCCTGCTCTTGGAGCTTTGCGGGCCACAGCTTGTCGATCCACGCGTTGATCGCGTCGTAGGACCCATACAGGTAGTGATCGGCGTGTCCGGCGGACTTGAAGGTCACAATGTCCTTTGGCGCATTTGCCAGCTCATACATCTTGCGCCCCATGGCGACGGGGATCACCTCATCCTTCTCGCCATGCACGACCAGCAGCGGACAATGCACACTGCCGATATACGCATCGCTTTCGTAGCGGTCGCGCAGCATGGGCCGCACGGGGAGCCAGGGATATTGGCCCGCCGCAATGTCGACGATCGAGGTATAGGGCGCGTCGAGGATCACGCCCCCCGGCGATCTGGCGGCGGCGACCTGGACCGCAACGCCGCTGCCCAGGCTCTCGCCATAGATGACGATATCGTGCGGCGCGATCCCCTCAGCCACGAGAGCGTCGAATGCGCGCTTGCCGTCGGCGACGTTGGCCTGTTCGGAGGGCGATCCGGTGGAGCCCGAATAGCCGCGATAACTCATCATGAAGATGCCGCGGCCACCGTTTCTGTACTTGCGTATGCGCTCCGACCGGGAGTCGAGCGAACCTGCGTTGCCGTGAAAGTAGAGCAGCGTCGGTTGTCCGGCGCGCGCCTTCGCGTACCAGGCGATAACGCGCTCGCCGTCATGCGTTTCGATCACGCGCTCAGCGACACCGTCAAGGCCTGCATCGGCTGGAAGCCGGCGCTGCGTCTCCGGCAGATATATGAGCTTGCGTTGGCCGAGATACATGGCGAGCCCGACCACGAGGTAGATTCCGACTGCGATGATCAAAGCGGTCTTCAAACGCACCATCCTCCCCTTCTCGTTGCTTGCCGGCGCACCGTTCTAACCTCAACCGCCACTCGCGGCGCCCTTCAATCTACCGACAGATATCCAATGTGCCGGCCTTCCCGCCGGCGGATGTTTTCCAGCAGATCGAAGACCTCATTGCCGTGCAGCGGACGGCCTTGCTTCACCATGCGCACATCGTTGGCGGCGAGAAGCTCATGATAGATGGGATCGGCCGTCTTGTGCAGCATGGCCACCGCCGCAACGGCGCTGCGGCGCATATTGATCGGAACCTTGGGTGCGATGGAGGACAGGATGTCCTTGGCGCTGTCTGAGAAGTACGCCGACAACCGCCCGAAGAACGCAACTGCGCGGATCAAGGCGGTATCCTTGAAGCGATAATCGTAGGTGTCCATCCATTCAAAGAGCTTGTCGCACGTGAAGTCCTGCAAGCGCACGCTGGCCGTCTTGGTGTAGTCCTGCCATTCGCAGACGAGATCGAACTCCTTCTGCATGTCGATATCGGCCGGCGCGAACGTCTCCGTCGCCTTCACGCCGATGCGCTTGAGGAAATCGCGGTTCTGCATGCCGATATGGGTTGGATAGCGCGGAAGCTTCACCGCGCCGTCACTCGCCATGTCGAAGGCGAGGCGCACGAGCTTGGAACAGAACAGGCGCTTGCGTGCGTCGAGCTGCATTGAGAAATCATACAGGATGCGCTTGCCGATGCCGTCGCGCGACGCCTTCACATGCTCATAAATGAGCTTGGCGGCGCGGGCGGCAAGCTCATGGTCCTTGTGGCGATAAAGAACCGCGCGCGCAATGCTGTGATCGAGCGCCTGAGCAAGGGAGCCGAAGACCGCGCCATCCTCGATCAGGCTTTCGACAACGAAGTGTGTGCCGCCGTCGTCGAGGTACGCCATGCAGATGTGCGAGAACTGGCTGTCGACGTCGCCGATGCGGGCAATCGCCGCGCTGTTGTGGTGCTCGCCGCGCACCAGGATCACATCGCCCGAGCGAAAGGCGACGTCGCGTCCCTTTTTGGGCGCAAAGAAGCGCCAGTTGACGAGCGTATTGGTTTGCCCGCCCGTGAAGCCGCGCAAGCCCTCGCCCGTCGCCACATGCTTGCCCTGCGCCAGCGCCACCTCGCCGACCATATCGTTCACATAGCGCAGGATGCGGAACACATCGCGCAAGCCCTTCTGAACGCCGGGAGACATCATGCCCTTGTCTTCGAATTCACCCAGGCGGTCGCGCAGGCGCATGCGCACGTCGAACAAGCGGTATTGGATCGAAACGGCGTCCTTGGCGACCTCGCGCACGTCGTAGGCATCGAGGTTTGCGGTGGCGGCGCGACTGTAGATGAGCTTCAGCGCCTTTTCGAGCTCGTACGCCTTCTCTGCCGGCGTTGCCGACAGCCGTTCGATCACCGCAAGATCATGCTCATAGGACGACTGTGGACCGGCGGCGGACAACACGACTTGAACTCCAGGAAACCCTCTGGGCCGGACTATACCAAAGGGATTCCGGCAGAAAGCGTCTTAAGGGCCACACCGCGGGCGCCTTGTCCCTCCAGGAATGTCGCCGAGAACGCCGCCTCACCGGCCGGCATGGCCGATCCATATCAGGGGAACCCGCCTCGCCCCTTCAATAGCACAACGGCGACCCTGGCCGGATTGACCAGGGTCGCCGTCAAAGTGTCTGCGCGAGCTGCTTGTTTGTCAGTGCGCGAGCGCCTTGGCGATTTCTTCCGTCATCTTCTTGGCATCGCCAAGCACCATGACGGTGTTGTCCTTGTAGAACACAGGGTTGTCGATACCAGCATAGCCCGACGCCAGCGAGCGCTTGTTGAAGAACACCGTCGCCGCCTTCCACACCTGGAGCACCGGCATGCCGTAGATGGGCGAGGATTTGTCCTCCTCCGCGCTCGGATTGACGACGTCGTTGGCGCCGATGACATACACGGCGTCGGCCTGCGCGAACTCCGCGTTGATGTCTTCCAGCTCGAACACCTCGTCGTAAGGCACGTTGGCTTCCGCAAGCAGCACGTTCATGTGGCCCGGCATACGGCCCGCCACGGGATGGATGGCGTACTTGACTTCAACGCCCGCCTTCTTGAGAGCGTCGGCCATTTCGCGCAGCGCGTGCTGGGCCTGGGCAACCGCCATGCCGTAGCCCGGCACGATAATCACCTTCGATGCGTTCTTCATGACGTAGGCCGCGTCTTCCGCCGAGCCGAGCTTGACCGGCTTCTGCTCGCCGCCACCGCCAGCAGGGCCTGCCGTCTCACCACCGAAACCGCCGGCAATGACCGACAGGAACTGACGGTTCATGCCTTTGCACATGATGTAGGACAGGATGGCGCCCGACGAACCGACCAGCGCGCCGGTGATGATGAGCGCGATGTTGCCGAGCGTGAAGCCGATGCCTGCGGCGGCCCAGCCCGAGTACGAGTTCAGCATCGAGACGACGACGGGCATATCCGCGCCGCCGATCGGGATGATGATCAGAGCACCGAAGGCGAGGCTTGCCAGCACGATCAGCCAGAACAGGAACGAGGAGCCACCCGACTGCATGAACCAGTAGATCAGCAGGATGATGAACACCCCGAGCGCGGCGTTAATCAGGTGGCGCGAGGGCAGAATGATGGGCTTGCCGGACATGCGTCCCGACAGCTTGGCGAACGCGATCACCGACCCGGTGAAGGTGATGGCGCCGATCGCGACACCCAGCGACATTTCCAGAAGGCTCGCGGCCTTGACGCCGGCTGCGGCGTTCGTGGGATCATTCAGAATGCCGAAGGCGGAGGGCGCATAAAGCGCGCCGGCAGCCACGAACACAGCGGCGAGACCGACCAGGGAGTGGAACGCGGCGACCAGTTCCGGCATCATGGTCATCGGGATCTCACGGGCCGTCTTGGCACCGATGAAGCCGCCAACTCCCATGCCAAGCAATATCAGGGCCCAGGTCCAGAAGCCGTAATCGCCAAGCTGCGCGATCGTCGTGAGGATCGCGATTGTCATGCCGATCATGCCGAACATGTTGCCTTGGCGGGACGTCGCCGGGCTCGACAGACCACGCAGCGCGAGAATGAACAGAACACCCGCGACAAGGTACAAAAAGGCTGCGAGATTGGCGTTCATAGGCAATTTCCTCTATCGGCAATCAGTCTTGAGGCGGGGCGGAACGTCATGTCTCACGAGCCCTGCTTTTTGGCGGGCGCGTCCTTTTTCTTGTACATCGCGAGCATGCGCTGCGTGACGAGGAAGCCGCCGAAGATGTTCACGGACGCCATGGCTAGCGCGAGGAAGCCGAAGAGCTTGGCAAGCACGCTATCGGAAGCAGTGAGGTTGACGCCGACCGCCAGCAGGGCGCCGACCACGATCACCGACGAAATCGCGTTGGTCACGCTCATCAGCGGCGTGTGCAGCGCGGGCGTCACCGACCATACGACGTAGTAGCCGACGAAGATCGCCATCACGAAGACCATGAGGCGGTAGACGAAGGGATCGACGGCTCCGCCCAGGCCCTCGGACGCAAAGGCGCTTGCCGGCACGAGGAGCATCGCGAGGCCAACCAGGACCAGCGCTTGGAAATGACGCATTGGGTGTCTCCCAGTTTTCATCTTGTTCAGGATTGCTGCGCGAGATTGGGGTGAACGATCTTGGCGTCTTTGGCCACCAACGTGCCTTTGACGAGTTCGTCATCCCAATTGATGGCTAGCTTCTTTTCCTTCTTGTCGAGCATGATCTCGAGGAAGGCGAACAGGTTCTTGGCGAAAAGCGACGACGCGTTGACCGCAATGGTGCTCGCAAGATTGAGCGGGCCGGCGATCTTCACGCCGTTGGGCGTCTCGATGACCTTGCCTGCCTCGGTCAGTTCGCAATTGCCGCCGCGCTCGGCGGCAAGATCGACGATCACCGACCCCGGCTTCATGCTCTCGACCATGGCGCGCGTGATGAGGCGCGGCGCCGGACGGCCCGGAATGAGCGCGGTGGTGATGACGATGTCCTGGATCTTGATGTGGTTGGCGACGAGTTCGGCCTGTTTGGCTTGATATTCGGCACTCATGGGCTTGGCGTAACCGGCAGCGGTCTGCGCCTGCTTGAACTCTTCATCCTCGACGGCGATGAACTTCGCGCCGAGCGACTGCACCTGTTCCTTGGTGGCGGGCCGCACGTCCGTTGCCGTCACCTGGGCGCCGAGGCGGCGCGCGGTGGCAATGGCTTGAAGGCCGGCAACGCCTACGCCCATGATGAAGGCCTTGGCCGCGGGCACGGTGCCGGCCGGCGTCATCATCATCGGCAGCGCCTGACCGAACATGGCGCCGGCATCGACCACGGCCTTATAGCCTGCAAGGTTTGCCTGAGAAGAGAGAATATCCATGGACTGCGCGCGGGTGGTGCGCGGCATGAACTCCATGGCGAAGACCGAGGCCCCTGTCGCCGCAAGGGCATCGAGCCCGGCACGGTCGTCGTAGGGATTGAGGCCGGCGATCACGAGGGCGCCTGGCTTCAGGGCCTTGACGTCGTCAGGCGAGGGACGGCGCACGGCGAGAAGAATGTCGGCGCCGTTGAGCGCCGCCTCGCGGGAGACGATCTCGGCGCCGGCCGTCTTCAACGCTTCATCTGAAAAGCGCGAGCGCAGGCCCGCACCGCTTTCGACGCGGACGGTGGCGCCGGCTGCCGACAGCTTCTTGACCGTCTCGGGCGAGACTGCAACGCGCGGCTCTTCTGCCGGCTCACGGGTAACAGCGATCGTGACCATGAAAGCTTCCGATTACGGTTTGGGATGAGGCTTCAGAAACGATTTGGGCAGGTCGCGCTCTGGACCTGCCCTGGATTGAGATCGTGCTCAACGGCCCGTAACGGACCGGCAACGCTCAAACCAAGAAAATCTTCATGCCGATAAGCAACACGGCAAGAGCTGCTATTGTAAACTTCGTCAAGCGGAGGAAGCCCTCATACGTCCGGCGATGCTCGGCATAGTCCATGGCGGGATGCCCGCCCGTCGAATCAACACCCACGTCCTTGTCCTCCTTAAAATTGGAAAGGCCCATTCAGGCCACTTTTGGTAACGCAACGCCCTGATCTCAGCAAGACAATGCGCAATTATCTTTCGGACAATGACAATGTTTCTCAGGATGCGCAAATGCCTTTCTCGTCCCGAGCGCGGATCAAGATCTTGGCCTGGTACAAGGGCTTGGCAAGACTGGCTGCTTGCGGCTTGACGTTCGTCATCTGGGTCGGTCCGGCGCGATTGGCGGCCGAGCCCAAGGGCTACGGCACGCTTGGTTCGTGCCTGAAGGCTGTCGCCCATCAGCAAGGCGACGAAATCTTGTGTGATTATATGGCCTTGCTTACGACCGAAGAGCGCGATGACATGCGCCGCATCTCACGCGGGCTTCTTCAGGACGCCAGTTGCCTCGTCAAAATCCGCATCGCGCGCAGCCTCGTCGAGCCGGCCCTCACCGCCCAGGACCACGTCTTCCAATCCCCTCCGCAACCTGTAAAATGCGACATTAAGACCAAGAACGGCGGTTTTCCCATCACCGCAACCTTCGCCCCGGAAGTGACGTTCAAGGGAGGCTTGGCGGTAGCAGGCACGCCGGGTCTTGCCAACGTGGAGGGCATCAACAGCTACCTGGCATGGCCCGTGGTCGTTTACGTCAACCGATCGGCACGGATTCGCGATGCAATGCTTGAGATCATAAATACCTATAAGCTCCGGCTTCGTCCGTCGCGCTGAGTAAGCCACGCTCCCGCCATCTGGCGGGCCGACAATTGCAACCTTGAGGGAGAAGACGCTCAGAAGCCACGGAGGGGAAGGCGCCATCCTTGGAAGGAACGGCCGTTCGAACCGACCGGCCCGCAACGAAAGGAGCTCAACCCATGAAAGTCAAAGACGCGATGCACCGCGGAGTCGAGTGGGTCTCGCCCGACGCACCTCTGTCCGAATGCGCCAAACGTATGCGCGAGTATGACATTGGCGCGCTTCCCGTAGGCCAAGACGACAAGCTGGTCGGCATGGTGACCGATCGCGATATCGTTTGCCGGGGTCTCGCCAACGGCAAGGAGCCCTCCAAGCTTACCGCGCGCGATGTCATGACGCCGGCCATCATCTGGTGCCGCTCGGAAGAGGACCTCGATGATGCAACCCGCATCATGGAAAGCAAGCGTATCCGCAGACTGCCCGTGATCGACGAGAACAAACGCATGGTGGGCATGCTGAGCCTCGGCGACATTTCGCACGCCCGCAAATCCGGGGATCTGCCCGGCGAGGTCCTCCAGGCCGTGTCGGCGCACCATAACTGACCACGGTCCCGGCACGCCTGGCACTCGCCAGACGTAAAATGAGAATGCGGGGCCGAACAGCCCCGCATTTGTTTTGCGGCCGTCTGAACGAAATGAAGCCGTGACCTCACCGCAGTCGTCATCCCCGCGTCCGGCGGAGATCTACCCAATTCATTGCTCCGCTGTGACTGGCGCGGGACGTGACTGGCGGCCCTTGCCCAACGGATCTTCGAAATAGCGGAAGAACTCGCTGTCCGGAGACAGCAGCATCCGCGTGTCGCCCGGCTTCAGCGCCTGTGTGTAGGCCTGCATGGAGCGATAGAAGCGGAAGAAGTCCTGATCCTGGCCGAAGGCTTCGGCAAAGATACGGTTGCGCTCCGCCTCGCCCTCGCCCCGGATCTGATCCGACTTCTGCGTCGCTTCGGCCTTGATGACCGTAACCTGACGCTCGGCGTTGGCGCTGATGCGGTTCTTTTCTCCTTCGCCCTGCGCACGCAGCTCGGTCGCCTCGCGCACACGGTCCGCCTTCATGCGATCGAACACTTTGGCAAGGTTATCCTTGGGAAGATCCGCGCGCTTGATACGCACGTCGACGACTTCAAGGCCGTAGTCGCGGCCTTCCGAGTTCACCTTGGCGGCGATCTCTTTCATCAGGCTTTCGCGTTTGGTCTTCACGATTTCAGGCAGCGTGGCGCCGCCCAGGACGCGGCGAATTTCCGACTCCACCAACGGCCCGACAACCTGTCTCACGCGCTCCTCATAGCGCACGTTCTGATAGAACTTGAGCGGGTCGGTGATGCGGTAACGCGCAAACGCATCGACGATGATGCGTTGCTGGTCGGCCGCGTTGAGCTCCTGTGCGCTCGTATCGAGGTCGAGGATGCGCTTGTCGAAGATATCAACCGTGTCGACGAACGGCACCTTCCATTTGAGACCAGGCGTCGTGATGACCTGCTTGGGCTCGCCGAACCGCAGCACGAGCGCCTGCTCGTTCTGATGCACGATGAAGGCCGAGGTATAGAGGCCGACAGCGGCAACGCCCAGAAGAATGGCGAGGAATGCGAAGAATGCGCGCATTATTTCTGCCCTCCCGCTGACGGCTGGGATTTGCGCTGTTGGAGCTGGTCGAGCGGAAGGAACGGCACGACGCCGGAGCCACCCTTGCTGCTATCCAGAATGATCTTGTCGGCGCCCGAAAGCACATGCTCCTGCATTTCCAGGAACAGGCGCTGGCGGGTCACCTCGGGTGCTTTTTTGTATTCCTCATAGACCTTGAGGAAGCGCGCGGCCTGACCTGTCGCCTCGGCAATGGTCTGCTGCCTGAAGCCTTCCGCGTTCGCCAGAATACGATCGGCCTCGCCCTTGGCTTGAGGCACGATCTGATCGGCATAGGTTTGCGCTTCCTTGATCAGGCGCTCTTTGTCCTGCCCCGCAGCCGCCACGTCACGGAAGGCGGAGATCACCTCGGCGGGCGGGTCGACTTCACGCAGCTGGACCTGATCTATTTTGATGCCCGCGCCGTAGTCGTTGAGCATGCGTTGCATCAATGCCTGCACTTCTTCCTGGGCCTTCTGGCGGCCGCTGGTCAGCAGCGGCTGCAGGCTCGATTGGCCCACGACCTCGCGCATGGCGCTTTCGGCCACTTCGCGCACCGTCGTCTCGGGTTGGGCGATGTTGAACAGATACTGCTCGACGCCCGTTTGACCGGTCTTCTTGTCGGTCTCCGTATTGATGCGCCAGAACACGACGAAGCGGACATCGACGACGTTGCCGTCGCCCGTCAGCATCAAGCCGCTGTCAGGACCGTCAACGGAGCTGATGCGCGAGCCGGCCCGGCCCGTTCCCACCTCGATGGTCCGCTGCTGCGTGACTTGAGGTGTGCGTACTTCCTCGATCGGGTAGGGCAGGCGGAAATGGAGGCCTGGGCCTTGCCAGCGATCGAACTTGCCAAAGCGAAGGACGATGCCCTGCTCATCGGGATTGACCCGGAAGAAGAAGCCATAGAACGCGAAGGCCATGAGGGCCAGAACGGCTACCAAGAACAGGAACGGCTTGGGTATGCCTCCGCCATCGCCGCTCCGGCCGCCACCGCCGCCGCGGATGACCTGCTTTACCTTGTCCTGGCCGCGCCGCAGGATCTCATCGAGATCGGGAGGCTGGCCGCTACCGCCTCCTCCGCCCTGTCCCCAGGGACCTTGTCCCCACGGCCCACCGCCGTTGCCGCCGCCTTTACGGCCGCCGCCACCGCCTTGATTGCTCCAGGGCATTCTTCAGCCTCACCTTGCAAATAATAAAGTTTCCACGCGCCCGCGCGTTTGTGTGTGCGCGTGGGCCAGCCGCCCGTCATGGAGCGACTGCATGTTCCCGTCCCGTTCAGGGGCTTTTCTTCAAATCATCAGGCTCGCTTATAGGACAGGGCGGTTCCCCCACGCAAACACCCGGGCCCGGGCGCTCGCTTTGCGGATACAGAGCCCTAGAAATGGTGGCTTTTCCGGTCCGTTCAAGCGTCCGGGCCAATCGCGGTTAAGAGGATGCCGCCGCGGTCCGTTCGAAAACGATAAGGGTCGAGGCATATTCATCCCTGGGTCCCTGCGGGAGGACCTCACGGGAGACCTCGCGCCAGAGGGCAGGATCGGGGGTCGCGAAGTGCTTGTCGCCCTCCGGGGCGGCGTGGACGCGGGTCAAATAGATACGGTCGGCCTGGGACATGACGCCTGCATAGATCTCGGCCCCACCGATCACCATGATCTCGCTGGCCCCGCGTGTGCGCGCCAGCACGCGCGCGAGTGTCAACGCATCGCCAACGCTTTCGGCCGTCGACACGCCCTCATGAGCGAAAAAGGGATCGCGTGTGACCACGATGTTGTCGCGGCCATCGAGCGGCTTGCCGATGGACTGAAAGGTGCGCCGTCCCATGATCATGGGCTTGCCCATGGTGAGCCGCCGGAAAGTCTTCAAATCCGAGGACAGATGCCACGGCAGCCCGCCATCGCGGCCGATGACACCATTTTCCGCAACCGCAACGATAAGAGAGATGATCACGTACGTATCGCTTCCGCCGGTGCTAGGCACCCTTTGTCGGCCTGCAGCCCGCAATGGGCACCATCGCGATCTGATTGACCTCGTTGTATTTGTTCATGGCGCCGCTCGCGGCATCGACCGCAAGCCCGACCACGCCGCCTGCAATCAGGTTACCGGCTGCCATGGCCTCGGTCGATGAAGCGATGACGCCGACGCCGACGCCATCCTGATAGCACTCTTTTTTACACGTCACCCCAACATTGTACTGGCTCTTGTCGAGGACCAGGGTGCCCGGGGTGACGAGAGTCTTGGTGCCGATGCCCTCGGACGTCAGCGTGCAGCTCGACCCGGGTGCGCCAGGGGTATCGAGCGATATCAACTGCGTCGTGCCCTTGGTGATGGAAGCGCAGCCCGCCACTCCGAGAGAGACTGCGGCCAACAGGCCTAGACATGTACGTTTCATATGCGCACCCCCGCTGATCTGGCGTGCTGCTACACGCGACGTACCGTACACGTCGAGATGCAGAGATGCTCTATCCCCTGAAATCCTGCAAAATGTATTCAGTTGACTGATATCAAACAGCCACGGGCGCGGCGATATGGGAATGGGGATAGTAACCCCCGAGCCTGAAATCGTCATAGCGAAAGCCGAAAATCGACGTCACGTCCCGATTGATATGCATGACGGGTAACGGCCTTGGCGAACGCGACAATTGCAGATCCGCCTGCTCGAGGTGATTGAGGTAGAGGTGCGCGTCGCCGAAGGTGTGCACGAAATCGCCGGGCTTCAGCCCCGACACCTGCGCCATCATCATGGTCAGCAACGCGTAGCTCGCGATATTGAACGGCACGCCGAGGAACACGTCGGCGGAACGCTGATAGAGCTGACAGGAGAGCTTGCCGTCCGCCACGTAGAACTGGAACAGACAGTGACAGGGCGCGAGCGCCATGTCGGGAATGTCGGCAGGGTTCCAGGCCGACACGATCATACGGCGGCTGTCGGGATCGGTCTTGAGTGTGCTCACGACCTCAGAAATCTGATCGATCGTTCGGCCATCGGGCGCGGCCCACGACCGCCACTGCTTGCCATAGACGGGCCCGAGGTTGCCGCGCGCGTCCGCCCATTCGTCCCAGATGCGCACGCCATTGTCCTTGAGGTAGGCGATATTGGTATCGCCAGCGAGAAACCAGATCAGTTCGTGGACGATCGACTTGACGTGCAGCTTCTTGGTCGTCAGCAGCGGAAAGCCTTGCGAAAGATCGAAGCGCATCTGGTGTCCGAAGACGCTCAACGTCCCCGTCCCGGTGCGGTCGGTCTTTTGGGCGCCCGAATTGCGCACGCGGGCGAGAAGTTCGAGATACTGCTCCATAGCTCGCGTTCTTAAGCCGATTCCCGCTCCCTGCCGACAGGGTGGGCAAGATGTTGAACCCCGCAAGTGTTTATTGCAGCGCCGTCTCGGGGGCCAATGCGAGCGCCACCACGATCGCACTATTATAGACGGCATGCGCCACGATGGACGGCCACAAGCTTTGCGTGCGCTCGCGCAGCCAGGCGAAATAGACACCGATGACGAATAACAGTCCCAACGCATAGATCGAGTAGTTGGCATGGAGCGCCGTCCAGAAGCCTGCACTGATCCCCGCCGCTCCCAAGAACCCCAGGGGCGAGGCGCGCAGGCCGCCAAACAACAAGCCGCGAAACAGCATCTCCTCGGCCAGCGGCGCCCCGGCGCCCGCCGCCGCGAGCAGCATCCACCAATTGTCAGAGCGCGCCATCTGAGCGAAAGGCCTCAAGTCGTGCATGAAAGACGCGCGATCCCAATGGTAGATCAGCGAACCGATTGCCGCCGATCCCACGAGCAGCCCCACCACGGCCACAGCAATAGCGGCAAGTCCGCCACGCGGGTACGCCAACGCGAGGGCGCGCAGGCGCAAGACCGGAACGAGGCCCGCAGCTACAAGCGTGAGCGCCACGATGCTCGCCTGAAAGGCGAAAAAATACGCCGCCATCCGCTCGGCTGCGAGCGTCTCGAAATGTCCCGGCGGATGGGCCCCCGGCGCGCCGTAGTCCGACGACGCATCGAACAAGGCCGCGGCGTTCAGGCCTGCAAACATCGCAAGCTGCACGATTGCCAGCGCCAGTAGCAACGCGGCAACAGCCGGCACCCAATCGCGCCATGTCCGCTTATGGAGGCCTGCCTCGCCGAATGTGTTTTGATCCACACCCATCCTCTCGATCAAACGTGGCTCTCGTGACGCTATGCCGCCGCGAAATCCTCGCTGAACCCGCGCCCGAGCCTATTTTGGTTGCAAAGCACAGCGATCAGCGACTTCTTTTTTCATTCCCGCCCCCTTATATTCAAGGTGCCGGATTCGTCCGGCTATGGCGATAAACGCGACCGTAATAAGCCATTCGGACCCGGGGGCGGTACCCGGCGCCTCCACCAATTCTTTTCCGCACTCTGCGGCCGGTTCCCGAAGGGAAGCCCCAGAATGCGACCGGAATGGGGGCGAACTAGGATCGACGAGGGTGTAAAGGGTTTAGCTTTTGCCCGGCATGATACCACCGTTATCGGGTCATTCAGAATAGTTGCCAATGACAACTATGCTGAGGCTGCTCTCGCTGCGTAATGCGGCGCGAAATGCCTAAACTCAAGCCCTTACCCCTAGCCGGGTAAGGCGCGGTTCGGAGGGCACCGGGCAACAGAAGCCCTCCACTTCTCGTCCGCGTCAAACTATGCTCTTTTATGAGGTATGACGTGCGTTATACGGGAAGGCTCGTCCTCGATCGTACATTGCGTCTCGCGGGCGAAAGGTGCGGCAAGACAGCTAAAGAGCGGCTGAACCGATGGCAAGCGGGCCAATGATCGACTACGAAGCGCTCCAACAGGATGCATTGCGCGGGATTGTTCGCGCCGCCCTGCAGCAGATTGCCAAGACCGGGCTTCCTGGCGAGCACCACTTTTACATCTCTTTCATGACCCAGGCGCCGGGAGTTGTTCTTTCCAAGCGCCTCAAGGAGAAATACCCGCACGAGATGACAATCGTGCTCCAGCATCGTTTCTGGGACCTGATCGTTTCGGACGATCGCTTCGAGGTGAAGCTGACGTTCGACGGCGTACCGGAACGGCTCGTCGTGCCGCTATCGGCCATCAAGGTGTTCATCGATCCTTCAGTTCATTTCGGATTGCAGTTCGAGGACGCGACGGATCGCCCGCAAACGGCGGCGCGGCGCTCGGTAAGCATGGACGCTGCCTACGACGCCGTGAGCGGCGTGCGTCCCGACAGTCCGCGCGCGACACTGACCAAGAAGCCCCGCAGCCCACGCAAACCGCGCGCCGAAAAGGAAGCTGCACCCGACATCGCCCCGGCGGGCGCCGGCATTTCGTTCAATGAAACACCGCTTCCACCCCAGCCCGAACCTGCGTCGGCCGCATCGGCCAAAATGAGTTCCGAAGAAGAGTCCAAGGATGCCGCGCAAGGGGGTGATGACAAGTCCGGCTCCAAGGTCGTCAGCCTGGACTCCTTCCGCAAGAAGTAGCCTTCCGCCTGTGGGCTCGTCTCATCCCGTCGATTTGAAATTCGTCGTTTCGCCCGGCTTGCGTCTCAGGTCGCGCGGCTTGAAGTCCGGCTTGAGAACTCCGCCGACCAACTCCGAGCATTGGACATTGGCGACGTAAGGGTCGCTTGCCTCGATCTCGGCCGCGCTGCGGCAGGCTTGCACGTTGTCCATCGGCTTCACCTGCACGTCTGCATCGCCGTTGGGCATGGCGAGTTGAACGATCATGACGATGATTTTCGATTCCATGGCGTGTTCACCCCGGGTTTGAGCACCGCCCTTGCCAGATCGCTTCTGAAGGCAAGGGTCACGCACACTTGGAATAGAGGCTTTCCCACATCACCCGCAGCCGGCCCGGAAACGGCGTCTCAATGGAACATCCGCCCGTTCCACGACCGACACACCGGATCGACTCATTTACGCAAAGCCTAGCAACACAACGAACTAAAAGCGGCAATATTCAGGTTGGGTTTGGCTCATAATCCGCCTAATGCGGCTTGGCCGCCGCAGGGGACGCACGGTGTTCGGCTCCGGCGCTCACGGGCGGGCTTCGAGCACCATGTTGAAGGGCGCCGATACGGCGCGGCGAATGCGCGTGAACCCACCTTCGCGCAGCACGCGCGCCAGCCTCGCCTCGCCTGCCTGCGCGCCCAGTGCGGCGCCGACTTCCTGATTGAGCGAGGCCGGCACGCATACGTTGGTCGAGAACGCATAATATACACGCCCCACTGGGTTCATGTTCTCCTGCAAGCTGTCGCCCGCCATGGGCTCGACGACCATGAAGGTGCCGTCGTCCTTCAGGCATTCGCGCACGCGACGCGCCGCGCCAACCGGATCGCCCATGTCGTGCAACGCATCGAAGATGGTGACGAGATCGAAACCGCTGCCGGGGAAATCCTGCGCACGGGCCTGCTCGAACGTGAGGTTCTTATGACCTGCGCCGACTTCGCGCGCCCGGACAACGGACGGCTCGTGAAAGTCAAAGCCGGTGAAGTGCGATTTGGGGAACGCCTGCGCCATGATAAGCGTCGATGCTCCGTGTCCGCAGCCGATGTCGGCCACCTTTGCACCGCCTTCCAGTTTGGCGACAACATCATCGAGTGCGGGTAGCCATTCCGCCACCAGATGGCCCTTGTATCCGGGCCGGAAGAAGCGCTCCGTGCCGCAGAACAGACAATTGCAGTGCTCGCCCCAGCCGATTCCCTTTCCGGTTTTGAAAGCTTCCGTCAGCCGCGGCTCGTCCGCATAGACCGCCGCAAGCGCGTAGAACCCGCCCGTCATGTTGACAACGCTGTCGTCGTCAGCAAGCACGGCCGCCTGCTCGGGACTCAAGGAGAACCTATCGGCCGCCGCGTCGTACGTGATAAATCCGGATGTCGCCTGCGCGCTCAACCATTCCCGCACATAGCGCGGTGCGGTGTTCGTCTTGTTGGCAAGGTCGTCCGATGACATAGGGCCGTGCGCTGCGAGCGCCTTGTAGAGCCCGAGTTTGTCGCCCACAAGCACGAGCGCCGCGTTGGCCGCCGCACCGATTTCGCTCACCATCATGCCGAGCAGCGGCTCGAGCTTCTGCATATCCAACGTCATTCTCTGGCACACCTTTTTTGCGCGGCATCATCCCCGAAGAGTCAGATTTGTTGCACAATTTGATACGTAAAGGCATTCGCCGGAAGTTTCATGAAATAGTGAGGGCGGCGGGGAGCACGAGCACCCGCAAAAGCCCATTTTGTACTTGGGCCGGGGACGTGCTAAGCGGCATGCTGCAACGCAAACCGAACATCCTCGAGCAAGCCAGCCATGACCTCTTATCGCACCGAGACCGACACGTTCGGCCCCATCGACGTTCCTTCCGAAAGCTATTGGGGTGCGCAGGCGCAGCGCTCGCTCGGCAACTTCAAGATCGGCTGGGAGAAGCAGCCTCAGCCGATCGTGCGCGCGCTCGGCATCGTCAAGCGTGCCGCAGCAGAGACAAACATGGCGCTCGGCAAGCTCGACCCCAAGATCGCAGACGCCATCGTGAAGGCCGCGCAGGAGGTGATCGACGGCAAGCTCGACGCGCATTTCCCGCTTGTCGTATGGCAGACCGGATCGGGCACGCAGTCCAACATGAATGCCAACGAGGTGATCTCGAACCGCGCGATCGAATTGCTCGGCGGCGAGATGGGCACCAAGAAGCCCGTGCATCCCAACGACCATGTCAACATGAGCCAGTCGTCGAACGACACGTTCCCGACCGCGATGCATATCGCGTGCGCCGAAGAGGTGGTGAACCGGCTGCTGCCCGCCTTGAAGCATCTCCAGGAGGCACTCGAAGCCAAGGCGCGTGCCTGGAAGGACATCATCAAGATCGGCCGCACGCATACCCAGGACGCCACGCCCCTGACGCTGGGTCAGGAGTTCTCAGGCTACGCCAAGCAGATCGAAAACGGCATAAAGCGCATCGAGATCACGCTGCCCGCGCTCATGGAACTCGCACAGGGCGGCACCGCGGTCGGCACCGGCCTTGCCTCGCCGCAGGGATTTGCGAGCAAAGTCGCCGAGCGCATCGCGGCGATCACGAAGCTGCCCTTCACCACGGCACCCAACAAGTTCGAAGCGCTCGCCGCGCACGACGCGATGGTGATGACGCATGGCGCGATCCACACCGTCGCCATGAGCTGCTTCAAGATCGCCAACGATATCCGTTTCCTGGGCAGCGGCCCGCGCGCAGGCCTCGGCGAGTTGGCGCTGCCCGAGAACGAGCCCGGCTCCTCCATCATGCCGGGCAAGGTGAACCCCACCCAATGCGAAGCCCTGACCCAGGTCGCCGCGCATATCCATGGCAACAACGCAGGCCTCGCCTTTGCGGGGAGCCAGGGGCACTTCGAATTGAACGTGTTCAATCCTATGATGGCGTACAACTTCCTGCAGTCGGTGCGCCTGCTGGCCGATGCGGTGGTTTCGTTCACCGACAATTGCGTCGTGGGCATCGAACCGCGTCTCGACAACATAGAGAAGGGCCTTGCCAACTCGCTGATGCTCGTGACGCCGCTGAAAGAGAAATACGGCTACGACCGGGCCGCCAAGATCGCCAAGACCGCACACAAGAACGGCACGACATTGCGCGAGGAGGCCATTGCCGACGGAATCCCGGCAGAGGACTTCGACCGGATCGTCGTCCCCGCCAAGATGATCGGCCCCGATCCCGCGTGATCGCAACCGAAAGAGGTGGCCGCGGCCACGTTCGGGCCCGTTTACCGTAGTCTCGGACGAGCCCACCATTGACAGTCTCTTGGTGCTGACGTTTCATCGCGGGTGAGCGGCTGGACACTTCAAGACAGGCCCGATCGATCACTTCGGTACCGTCGGGTCTCTTTGGGGCTACCCCAGGGACATTTCATTATTGTGCTCAGCCCGCAACGCGATGCCCGGTAGGTCCGCCCTACGTTACATCGCGTCCGACACGTTGGGTTGAAGTGTCCGGCCGCTCACAGGACGCCCCTTTCGATCACCGCAGGCAAGATGAATACGCGAGAATGGATCGCTCGGAACCTCGCGGCGGCAATGCTCTGCGGTAAATGGTCCCCACGCGCCAGGTCGGACCGCGCGCGGCTCCTGTTGGGGACACAGAATAGCCGCGAGCGAACCGCTTTGTTGCGAAGGCTCGCGGCATTTGCAGATCATTCCGAGCAACCGCCCTCGCTTGATTGGCTCACTGATTTCTTTCTCGCTGCGCCCGAGTTCAACGGCGCGGTTGCGCACATTCTCAAGGAGCCACAGATTCTGCACTGTGTGCTCAAACCCGCCAAATTCGCGCCGGCAAAGAAATTTGCCGGTCTTAATGTGCCGAAGATCAATTCGAGCGGTGACTTGGCAGCGTGGCTGGGATTATCGAACGAGCATTTGGAATGGCTCAGCGATACGCGCAGGCAACATAGCCGTACTGCGATCCCTGTTCTGCAGAACTACCGATATATCTTCGTGCTGAAGAAGCACGGTCCTCCACGCCTGATTGAAGAACCCAAACCGCGGTTGAAGACGATACAGCGACGCATATTGCGCGAGATACTCGATCGGGTTCCGGCGCATGCGTGCGCACACGGCTTCGTTGCAAAACGCTCTTGCGTCACCTCGGCCCAAGCGCACTGCGGAGAGTTCGTCGTCTTGGCCGCCGATCTCAAGGACTATTTTACAAGTATACCTGCCGCACGTATTCAAGGCATCTTTCGCGCGATCGGATATCCAAACAGCGTGGCGCGGCTGCTGACAGGATTGTGCACGTCAGGTACGCCAGCCAGCGTGTTCGCAAGCCGGCCAGGCGGCGGGATGTGCGACTGGCAGACCAGAAAGCTCTATGAGCAACCTCATCTGCCTCAGGGAGCTCCCACATCGCCGGCGTTGGCGAACCTTGTCAGCTTCTCGCTGGATCGCCGCATCAGTGGACTCGCAGCTCGTTTCGAGGCTAAGTACACAAGATATGCGGACGATCTGGCATTCTCGGGTGATGAAATTTTTGACCGTCGGATTGATACCTTCTTGGAGCATGTCGCAATGATTGCGGTGGACGAGGGCTTCACGCTCAACGCCGCAAAGACACGCATCATGCGCCGCTCCCAGAGCCAGCGCATCATCGGCGTGACCGTTAACGACCACATCAACCTGCCCCGTGGTACCTTCGACGAACTCAAGGCTATCTTGCATAACTGCCGCAAGTTCGGTCCCAACACACAGAACTTGCTGGGCGTCGCAAATTTCGAAGAACATTTGCGTGGACGAATTGCATGGGCGGCAAGCCTTAATCCGGCGCGGGGCGAGAAGCTCCATGCAATGTTCAATTTGATCCCATGGACCTGACGACATGCCCGCCGAAATCGTGAACCTGAATAAATTCCGCAAGTCGAAGAAGCGTGCTGCACGAGAAAGACAAGCCGAACAGAACCGCGCCAAGTACGGTCGCACAAAGTGCGAACGGATGCTTGATGACGGGGAACGCATACGGGGCGAAAAATTGCTCGATGACGCGAAGCTTCAACCGCGCGAAGCCGGCCAAGACCACAAGGGCGCACGCGGGGACGAAGCCGATCCGGACACCGGCGCAGACCCATGAGCCGCCCGGTTAAGCGATCGTTTGCGATCAAGGGCCATCGCACGTCGATCTCCTTGGAAAAGCCCTTCTGGGACGCGCTGAAGGAAGCTGCGGCGGAGGATGGCACCACGCTCGCAGGGTTGGTGGCCGGCATTGACGGCAGCCGTGGTGCGTCCGGATTGTCGAGTGCCGTGCGCATCTGGCTGCTCGAGCGCTACCGGGCGCGCGCTCAACCCCGGTCTGAAGGGTCATGACGATAGTGCACATGCGCGAGGCGGCGCTTTGTTTGCAGCTTGATCCTTGAATTGCGCACCGGCTTGCTCTTTATTCATTCCCTGCGTGCAGGATCAGGGTTCCGCAATCCTGGCGAGCCGAACCGCCGTCAAGGCAGAGAGGGGTGTCATCCTCCATGCAAAGCTATTCGCAGTACATTCTGGACCGCATTTTTCTGCACGTGCGCTCACCCGGCCTGACCCGTCAGGTCGCCGCACTGCCTTATGCGGTCGTCGATGGCCGGATGGCTTTCCTGCTCATTACATCGCGACGCAGCGGGCGCTGGATCTTTCCCAAGGGCTCTGTGATCGAGGGCAAGACGCCCTGGGAGAGCGCGCAGCAGGAGGCATTGGAAGAGGGCGGCGTGGAGGGAGAAATCGACTGTACCCCCATCGGCACCTACCGCACGATCAAGAAGGGCAGCATCGCGCGCAAGGTGGTCGAGGTCGACCTCTACCCCATGCGCGTCACGCACCAGCACGAGACCTGGCCCGAACAGGCCAACAGACAGCGCCACTGGGTACTCTTGCGCGAAGCAAAGCGGCTCTTGCACGATCCGGTCCTGGCCGGTCTTACAACGGAACTGAGCCGGCGCGTGCTCTTTGCCGGCGCCCCAGGGGTTCAGTCGGTCAAGGCGCGCATCGCCATATAGCAGCCCGCAGACAATAGCGCGGCGGCCGGCACGGTGATGATCCACGCCGCCGCGATGCCGTACACATGCTGACGGCGCACGAGCCGGCGCTTTTCTTTTTTCTGATAGTTCTCGACAGCCTCCTCCGGAGTCCGGTTGAGGCGGGAAGGCTCGAGAAAGACCGATCGCGGCTTGACCGCCGGGTTGGGCACGCCCTTGTTGGTCAGCAGCTCCCGCAAATAGCCAACGCCGAACACGGCACCGATGGCGATGTGCGTCGATGAGACGGGCAGCCCCATCGCGGAAGCGACGAGCACGGTGACGGCCGCCGACAGCGCCACGCAATAGGCGCGTATCGGGTCCATCTTGGTAATCTTCTCGCCCACGGTGCGAATGAGCTTGGGACCAAACAGCGTCAAGCCGAGTGAGATGCCGAACGCGCCGATCGCCAACACCCAAAGCGGCAAGGCGACATCCTGATCGGCATTCGTGCCGGCCTGCGCGGCTGACACGATGGCCGCCAGCGGTCCCACTGCATTGGCGACGTCGTTTGCACCATGAGCAAACGACAAAAGACCCACGGCAAAGATCAATGGAATGGTGAAGCACTGGGCGATTGCCTTGCGCGTGTTGGGGATGACGGCGGCGCGGCGGTTGATCCACGGGGTCGTAACGGCAAAGCCGAACGCGAAGAATGCAAGCCCGAAAGCAAGAACGGCGGCCATCGACGGCGTCCACACGCGTTGCAATCCTTTGCTCACGATATACATCGCGAACACACCTGCCATCAGCGCGACGAGCGGAGGCACCCAGCGCCGCGCAGCCGCGATGCGATCTTCGCGGTAGATGATCAGCCACTTGATGAGCCCCAGCAGCATCGCCGCTATAAGACCTCCGGCAGCCGGCGAAATCACCCAACTCGCCGAGATCCGCCCCATCACGGACCAATTGACTGTATCGATGCCTGCCGCTATCGCGCCGCTGCCCATGACGCCGCCAACGATCGCATGTGTCGTTGACACCGGCGCTCCCAAATAGGTGGCCAGATGTGTCCACAGCGACGCGGCCAGCAGCGCGGCTATCATGACGTGGATAAAGGAAATCGTCCTCAGCCCGTGATCCGTGACCAGCAGATCATTGGCAACCGTGCTCACCACATCACCGCCGGCAAGGATGGCGCCGGACACTTCACACAGGGCTGCGATTGCAATCGCACCGGACATACTGAGCACACGGCTTCCGACTGCCGGGCCCATATTGTTGGCGACATCGTTGGCGCCGATGTTGAGCGCCATGTAGGCGGCAATGCCGGCGGCCGTAATGACGAGACTGGCGTGAGAGCTCTCATCGATGAAATGGCTGGCGACTGCGATGCAGCCGGCCATGAAGACCGCGAGAAGTCCTGGTTTGGCTAGCGAACGTCCTAGGGATTCGGCGGCTTTTTCGATATGGGCGACCTTTTTCAGGTCCTTATCCAGCGAAGGTTGCCCCATTTCCACTCCGGCGCTGCTCTGTCAGGCGCCAGGGGCATAGCATCTCCCGCAACGCTTGTCATAAAGGCGTCACATGGCAATTCGCACGAGACGGCGCGCGTGTCCCAAGCACGACACCAATGCTGCAAAGCCCATGCGTACGGGCATGCAGCCAAGTCAACGCATGGGGATGGAGGGGAACTTGAATTCTATGGCCAACTGCCAAAGGCTCTATTGATTTCGTCGGACGTCGTGCGCCGCTCGCGTTGGACACGCGGTTGCGGGCGTGGAACGGACACGCGTGCAGGAGGCATCGCCTTAGGCACGGCATCGGCGGCTCGATCCTCCTCGGCCGGCAAATCCTCGTCGGGAGGGCCGTTCTGAGGAACGATCGCATCCGACCGGTTCGATTCCGGCAGCACAGGCGGAAGTTCCTCTTGCTTGAGCTGTTGCGCTTTGTGCTGCTTGGCGGCTTCGCGCGCAGCGGCGGCAGCTGCCGCCTGGACCCGTTCCGCCTCCAACGCCTTGCGGCGTTCGATTTCCTGGCGCTGGCGGTCGTCGTCTCGCTTGCGGAGGCTTTCTAGCTCGTCAACCTTGCGTTCCATCTGGCGAACGGCAAGTTCGCGCTGGAGATCGCTGGCGTCGGCCTTGACCTCGAGCCCTGCGAGATCGCCCAGTGCCCCCGTGTAGATGAACTCGACCGCGGGCAACGGCCCCTTGGGGACGGGCTTCCAGGCGGGGCCGGCTTCGGCGGGTGGAGGCAGAGACGCGGCAACCGCGCTCACCTGCCATTGGCTATCGAGAGCGAGGGATGAAAGGCTGGCTGTCGTCGTGTTCCGTGCCGTCCCCTGGGGCGTTGAGAGCGTGAAGGGTTCGACCTTCACCACACCGCCCGCCACATCGAACGATATGGTCTTGTCACCCGCCACGAGGGCGGCCGAGTCGAGAGACGAAACGAGCGAGGATGCGATGACGCCGGCATCGTTCTCCATCCTGCCGGCAATGACGGCATCGCTCGCATCGGCAATGAGCGCGGGCGCCGGCCCCGGATGGCGCACGTCTTGCAGCTTGATCGTACCCTTGCCGGCAAGCGCGTCGATGATTTTCGCAGGGCTCAACGCCCGGCCGGATCCTTCGAAGTGAAGCTGGGCGCGGCCTGAAGCATTTGCATTGAGTGCAGCCAGATCGGCATCGAGTCCAAGATTGCCCGACAGCGTGAAGCCGCCCGGGGCCTTTTCGATGGCAGCGGCCAGCGTGAGGTCGCCTCCGGCTGCGCGGGCCTTCATGTTCCCGACCGCAACTCTGCCCTCTCCGAACTCAAGTCCTGCCACGGCATCTTGCGCAACCAGACCGTCCGCCAACTCCAGCCGCGCGATCTTGAGGCGCATTTTGCCGCGATTGTGCGCGAACGGCTGAAGATCGAATTGCGCGCTTGGCCAGATATTCTCTTCCACGTCTTCCGCCGCGGCGGCACCGGCCGCCTCGCTCACCCAGCTCAACAGTCCGGCCACCGACGCACGATCCGTCTCGAGGTCGGCATCGACATCTGAAGCGCCCTGCGACCGCGTCAGCTTGATGCTGCCCTTGATCACATTCGAAGCCGATTTCAAACCGTGGCTCGACAGTGTGGTGACGCCGTCTTTCGCACTGATGGCGACGGGTCCGGCCAGAGTGTCGCGTGTGACGCCTGCCGGCGCCACAATGCCGGCCAGCACGAGGGCTTCGCGCGCATCCTGCGCATCGACATCACCCTCGGCGTCGTAGGCAAATGTCTGATTGTCTTGCGCCATCAGCGTGCCCCGCAGCGTCGCCGATAAGCCCTC
This sequence comes from uncultured Hyphomicrobium sp., assembly GCA_964587445.1. GTDB lineage: Bacteria > Pseudomonadota > Alphaproteobacteria > Rhizobiales > Hyphomicrobiaceae > Hyphomicrobium_B. The sequence continues at coordinate 61,829 of CAZPLQ010000008.1, read as the reverse complement.
CGCGCTGACCTCGGCCAAAGACTTCGCGCCTTGCGCCAAAAGACCCGATATCGCCAGGCTGGCCTCGCCGGGCCGCGATTTCAGACCGCCGAGCAGTTGCGGTCCCGCACCGGCGAGCTTGAGAATTTCTCCAAGGTCGCCCGCTCTGAGCGTCGCGGTCATCCGGGCAGGCGCGGTCCGCCATGCGGTGAACCCGCTGTCAAACAATCCCTCGCCGGTTACGCGCGCGCCGCCGATCAGGCCGTCAAACGTAACGTCCGCCGCACCCGGCTGTCGCTTGCCGATCAGGACAAGCCCGGCGACGCGCGCCGACGGCAAGGCCGTAAGCTGCTTGTCGAGACTGTCTTCGAACCCGAGCAGCCTGCTCACCTCGGCAATGGCGCGGCTTTCGGCGGCGTCGACCTCATAGGCCAATGTGCCCTTTGCCGAGCCACCGTCTTGACCCGGGCGCGCAATGCGCCCCGACGTTGCAAGGCGCGCGCCCGCTTCCGTAGTGAGCCGCGCTCTCGGTACCGCAAGCGTCTTGGCATCGATGACGATCTGGGCATCGACATCCCTGTAGACATGGCCGCCATGCTTCAGGCGGCGCGCCGACAACTCGACCGTGGTTCCCTGTCCTGATGTTTCGGCCGCGGCGGCGGGCTCATCCGGATCGGGTCCTGCCAGTCCCAGCGCCTGCCGCCACACTTGGCTCACATGGCCCGCTTGCTCCGGGAAGAAGACGGCGCTGTCGATCTCGTCGCCATCGAGCCGCACGGTGATGTGATGACGCGGAGCGCTTTCGATCCACACGTCTCCTGCAACCGGCTGGCCCGAGATCTGCGCCTTGGCGTTGGTCAACGCAAAGCTGCCTGGACCCATGGCAACCTGACCCGCCACCCAGAACGGACCCTCCGTCTTCAAATCGATGTCGATGCCGGACTTCTTGGCAAAGGCTTTAACGCGAGCAAAATTAGCACCGCGCACCGCGCCCTCGCCCTTGAAGGTTTTTTCAGCGCTCTTTGCGCTGGAAATTTCACCCGACAGATCGAACCGCGCGCCGCCGGGCAATCCACCGGAGAGACGGCGCAGCGTCACGACATCCCGATGACGTTCGGCTTCGAGATTGAGGGCGCCCGACTGTTCACCTGCAAACTTCGCTTGCTCGATGTCGACCTGCACGCTTGCCGAACCATCGCCACCCAGGCCTTCGACCAGCGCAACGAACAACTGCCGCAACCCCTCGATCCCCGCCTGCTGGCCATGCGGCGCCGCGAGCATATCGAGATCGAGCCACTTGGCGGCAAGCCTGGTATCGAATTGCAGCGCCTCGCCCCATTTCGCCGACGCCTTGCCGGTCAGGATTTGCGCCTCGGCCGCACTATCCAGTTCCAACTCGACATTGTCGAATGTCGCGCCGAGGGCATCGGCCGCTGTTGCGGCCTTGAGATTGAGGACGCGCGGCTCGTCCGGGTTCGCCGGCGCATCGGCTGAGGCCGCACCCGGCAGGTAGATCTTGCCCGTGAGATCGCCCGTGACTTTCGGAGCAGTGGTCAGGTCCCGCAACTCGCCATCGAATATGTACGAGTTGGAGGCGGCGTCTCCATGCATCACGGCCTTGACGTCCACCGCGCCGTCGGCATCCGCGCGCCCCGTCGAAAAACGCACCTCGCGCGCGGTACTCCCGATGCGCGCGCTACCCTTGAATTTGAAGGGGCCTGCCAGGCTCTCAGCCGAAAGCTCGCCGTTGATGGCGCCGACCGTGTTGATGAGCTTGCCGTCGGCGCGATGGATCGCAACCGCCCCATCGATCAGCCGCACCGAATGCAAGGCTACGTTCTGCGGCACGAAGGGAAGCTCTGCGGGCTTCAGCGACAAAGTCGACCAGTTGCCGCTGCCCGCGCCATCGAACACGAGTGACAGCACGGGCTTGTTCAATTCGATCTCGTTGGCCTCGAACGCGCCGCGCAGCAGGGGCGAGACGGCAAGCCGCATCGTGAAGCTGTCCGCACGAATGAAGGGCTCGCCCGTCTGCCCGGTGGTGTCGGCAAGCCGAACCTTCTCGAAGCTCACGAAGGGCATCGGCAAAAAGCGGACGTTTACGGCGCCGCCGACGCGAACGTCGCGGCCGAGCACCTTGGAGGCTTCCTCCTCGAAAACACCGCGATAGCCGTTCCAGTCGATCACATACGGCGCACCAAACAAGGTTGCCAGGACCAACGCCAGAAAGCCGCCAAGATACAGGAGTCCGTTATTCATCCGCCCAAAGCTCTCTTACCGGCGCAAGCCCGCTCTCGCGCCGACCGGCATGCGCACAATCAGCCCGCACGCCAATAATTGCATTCTATCGCATAGCCGGGGATAAGTCTGAACCCGAATTTGGGCGCAATTCCAGAACTTTGCCCAGGTTTTGCAGCAACCATCAGGCATTTTACCGGCGCTGTGCACAGCGCCGCGGCTGGGTTGTAGGAGCGGATACGGTACGCTACCTGATTGGAATGACAGCGAGTCGCAAAATGTCGCCGCCCCCACATCCCTCTGACGAATTCGAAGAGCCGCCTTTTGATTTGCCACAGGCTACGCCTGAGGCTGCTCCCGAGGAAGGGACCGGCGTCCGTCAAGGTTCGATCTCCGCGCGCGCCCTGGCGGCGTCGCGCCCCGCACCTGTGTATCTGGAGGGCTTGAACCCCGAGCAACGCGCCGCAGTCGAACATACCGAGGGCCCGCTGCTGGTTCTGGCAGGCGCGGGCACCGGCAAGACGCGCGTGCTGACCACGCGCATTGCCCATATCCTGGCTCAGAACAAGGCCTGGCCATCCCAGATCCTCGCGGTCACCTTCACCAACAAGGCCGCGCGCGAGATGAAGGACCGCATCGGCGCCGCGATCGGCACGACGGTCGAGGGCATGGCGTGGCTCGGCACGTTTCACTCCATCGGCGTCAAGATCCTGCGGCGCCACGCGGAACTCGTCGGCCTCAAGTCCGGCTTCACGATTCTCGACGACGACGACACCAAACGTCTGCTGAAGCAGGTGATCGAAGTGGCGGGCATCGACAAGGAGCGCTGGCCAGCACGCCAGCTCGCCGCCCTCATCGACGGCTGGAAGAACCGCGGCCTGACGCCGGACAAGGTGCCGGCCGGCGAAGCATTCGCCTTTGCGGAAGGCAAGGGGAAAGACCTCTATGCCGCCTACCAGAGCCGGCTGAAGGATCTCAACGCCTGCGACTTCGGCGATCTGCTGCTGGAGTGCCTGCGGCTGTTCCGCGACAATCCGGACGTGCTGGCCGACTATCATCGCCGCTTCCGTTACATCCTGGTCGATGAATACCAGGACACCAACGTGGCCCAGTATCTATGGCTGCGGCTGTTGGCGCAGGGTATCGCGAACATCTGCTGCGTGGGCGACGATGACCAGTCGATCTACGGCTGGCGAGGCGCGGAGGTGGAGAACATCCTGCGCTTCGAAGCCGACTTCCCTGGCGCACGCGTCATTCGCCTGGAGCGCAATTACCGCTCTACCAGCCATATCCTCGCGGCGGCCTCGGGCCTCATCACGCACAACGAGGGGCGGCTCGGCAAGACGCTGTTCACCGACGGCAGCGCGGGCGAGCGCGTTGCGGTGGCGAGTTTCTGGGACGACGAGGCGGAAGCCCGCTCCATCGGCGATGACATCGAGAGCCTCCAGCGCGCGCGCCATAAGCTGAACGAGATCGCGGTTCTGGTGCGCGCCTCCTTCCAGATGCGCGTCATCGAAGAACGGTTCATCACGCTGGGGTTGCCTTACCGCGTCATCGGCGGTCCGCGCTTCTACGAGCGCCAGGAAATCAAGGACGCCATTGCCTATCTCGAAGTGGCCGCCAATCCTTCAAACGACCTGAAATTCGAGCGCATCGTCAACGTGCCCAAGCGCGGACTCGGCGATACGTCCATCAAGCGCATCCACGAATTGGCGCGCGCGCGCGCCATCCCGCTTTACGCCGCCGCCCGCGAGATGGTGGAAACCGACGAGCTGGCCGGCAAGGCCCGAAAGTCGCTTTACGATCTGCTGCGCCAGTTCGAACGCTGGCGCGGACAACTCGACGCCATGCGCCACACCGACCTTGCCGAGCAGATTCTGGACGAAAGCGGCTATACCGCCATGTGGCAGGCGGATAAGAGCCCGCAAGCGCAGGCGCGGCTTGAAAACCTCAAGGAACTCGTGCGCTTCATGCATGATTTCGACACGCTCGGCGGATTCCTCGAGCACGTCGCGCTCGTCATGGACGCAGACCAGGGCAGTGACGGCGACCGCGTCTCGCTGATGACCATGCACGCCGCCAAGGGGCTGGAATTCGAAACCGTGTTTTTGCCCGGATGGGAGGAAGGGCTCTTTCCCCACCAGCGTGCGCTCGACGAGAGCGGCAAAGCGGGGCTCGAGGAGGAACGCCGCCTTGCCTACGTGGGTCTCACGCGCGCCAAGCGCCGCGCGAAAATCTCGTTTGCGCAGAACCGGCGCACACATGGCCTTTATCAGTCCGCGATCCCTTCGCGCTTCGTCGACGAGTTGCCCGTCGCCAACGTCGATGTCGTCGAGAACCCGGCGCCGTATGGCGGCGTTTCGTATGGCCGCGGCGGCTTCGGATATGGCAACCCCTTCGGGCCAAGCCGTTTCGATCGCGATCCTGGGCCATCGAAATCGAACTATCAGACGCCCGGCTGGCAACGTGCACAACAAACCTGGTCGCGCTCCGACACCAAAAAGAAGAAGCCGGCGCGCACGCCGGCGACAATCGAAGGCGAGCTGGTAGCGGCCTCCTCGGCCAGCGCGCCGCAGTTCAAGGCGGGCACGCGCGTGTCGCACGAAAAATTCGGCGCTGGCACCGTGACGCACGTCGATGGCAACAAGCTCACGATCGACTTCGACGCCGGTGATACGAAGCGAGTCGTGGCGAGCTTCGTGGATCTTCTTGGCTGACGGCCGTTTTTCGACCATATGGGTTGTCTAGACGGCGCGCTGTTTCTTCAAGGAACCGGGTGTGCCGGAAGGGCGTTGACGCCATGGTGCGGCAACCGCAATAGCCAAACAAACCGGAAAAAAAATATCGCTGGTCCACCCCCTCACCCGGCGCTTAAGGTCCGGCGCTAACGCGCCGGAGCGCCGGCCTCTCCCCAAGGGGAGAGGCGTTTCTTATTCCCCCTCTCCTCGAGGGGAGAGGGTTGGGTGAGGGGATGGTCTGTCGCCTTCGACACGATGGCGTGGGAAAGATTGAATCGCAGGTCCATCCCCTAAAACAGGCTGGCGCCCCTCCAATAGAGACCATCATGGATACCTCCCACCAACCCCCGTTGACCGCGCAACAGACCCTCGCGCGCACGCCGGATGCCATTCTGAAAATCTCCTTCATCGAGTTCGTCACGCTGACGGCGGTGTTGATGGCGCTGACGGCCCTGTCGATCGACATCATGCTGCCCGCGCTGCCCCAGATCGGCAACGCGCTCGGTGTCACCAGCGAAAACGATCGCCAGAAAATCGTCATCCTGTACATGGCCGGCTTTGCAGCCGGTCAGCTCGTCTACGGCCCCTTGTCCGACCGACTCGGCCGCAAGCCTGTGTTGCTTGGCGGGCTTGCGTTGTTCATCGCAGGCTCCTTCGCGGCGCTGCTGTCGCAATCCTTCACGACCTTGCTCGCGGCACGGCTGGTCCAAGGCCTGGGCGCCGCCTCGCCGCGCGTCATCGCCATTGCGGTCGTGCGTGACATTTACAGCGGCCGCCATATGGCGCGCGTCATGTCTCTCGCCATGATGGTGTTTATCCTCATCCCGGTTCTGGCGCCCTCGATTGGCCAAGGCCTGATGCACATCGGCGACTGGCGGCTGACGTTCGACGTTCTGTTGATCCTCGGCGTGGCGGTCGCGGTGTGGGCCGGTTTGCGGTTGCCTGAAACCGCCCACAGGATCACCCAGCACACGCGCGCTCCCACGTTGCTGGCTTCATTCAAAGAAGCCATCCTTTGCCGCCAGACCATGGCTTACGGCATTGCGACCGGACTGATGTTCGGCTGTCTGCTGTCCTATGTCGCCAGCTCACAGCAGGTCTTCACGGAGGTCTTCGACGCTGGCGCCAATTTCCCATTGCTGTTTGGCGCAGTGGCCTCGGTGATGGCGGTTGCGTCGTTCCTGAACGCCAACCTGGTGGAGCGGCTCGGGATGCGCCGCGTCGCTCACACGGCGCTCGTCATCTTCATTGCCGTCGGACTGGCCTTGGCGCTTGCGTCCTTGACGGGCCATGCCTCGCTCGGCGTTTTCGCGATCCTGGTTGCCGGCGCATTCTTCTGCTTCGGCTTGATTACACCGAACTTCAATACGCTCGCCATGGAGCAGCAGGGCGAGAACGCGGGCATGGCCTCGTCCGTGACCGGCGCGCTCAGCACGGCGATCGGTGCCAGCGCGGGCGGGATCATCGGCGCGGCGTTCGATGGAACGGTTCTGCCCTTGGCGCTCGGCTTCGCGGGCTGCAGCGTGATGGCGGGCATCATCGTCTTCGCGTTCGAGGGCCCGGCCGGACTGTTCGGCCGCAACCGTCCCTAGCCGAAGCCGTTCCCGCATAGGCTGCAGCTCAGGCCGCCTCGCGAGGGGTCCTGATGAGATCCCAAGCTGCGTTGATCTGCTTCATGCGTGACTCGCGCACCTGCCGGTCGGCCTCGTCGCGTGCAAAGTCGGGATGCCAGCTCATGCGCAGGGCATCGACGAGTTTCTTGGCGACATTGGGCGCCGCGTCGTCGTTGATGCCCAGCATCTGGTAGGCCTCCTGCACGCTTTGCGGCACCCGCATTCCGCCTCGCGCCTGGAATGGAGATCCCGGGGCGTTCGCCGCTGCCTGCGGCTCTTGCTGTTCGTCCCTCGCCGCTGAGGTATCTTGCGCCGCCCCTTGGGCAATCCGCGATACGCGATCCAGCTCCCGGAGAATACCGCGCACCATAGCCGCTGATTTCTGCATGGGCCGCTGGTCAATGGCACGCGCGATATCATCCACGCGGCCACGCAGCTGGTCGAGTTCGGACTGCATGACCTCACGCAGCAGGAGGGTACGCGGCAACGACCCAACCTGAAGCTCTGCCTCCGCCAAGCGCGCAATCGACATCGCCAACGCGTTCATCAAAGCCGTGCGGTCGCGCTCCGAGGTCACCATCTTGGGCTTTCGGCTGAACCGATCTGCGATGCGGCGGGATATCGCGCGCACCATGCGGAGGGCTCCTTCGCTCATACGTTGAGGCAATGATGACGAGAATGCTTCCGCCTGGTGCGCCCACGCATGGGCAACGTTTCGCCGCGCCGCTACCAATCCAATCGCAAACACCAACGCCAGCAACCCGCCCGCCACGCCGGCGAGCCGCAGAGCTGTCCCTGGCGTCTCGGCGCGCATTTCGGCCGTGACGACGGTTTGCCATGGTTGAGGTTCCGCCGATTTTCTTGGTCCTCGACCTGCGCGCGACGCAGGCTCGATTACACTGTCGGCGCTCAAGGTTTCGCTGACGACGCGATCCTTGTGGGACGAGAAGCGCGCAAGTGCGGGAAAAACCAAACGCGCATTCAACGCGCCCACCGGAGCAAAGCCCTTTGGCAAGCCGGCCGGGAGTGAGACGCCCGCGGAGAGCGCGGCGGCTGCGACCTGTGCCCAGGTGACTTTGACGCCACCGCAGGGCAACTCGAAGCGGTGCACCGTCAGGGTGGTGCATGCGGACTGCGGTCCTCGCCCGGCGCATTCGGTGAACGGAACCTCCTCGCGCGGGCCGGCCACGGGATAGGACAACGGAGCCGATGGCGTCAGCAGGACCTGACCGGCCTCGACGCTGCATGCGTAAGGCATGACGAGTTCTTCGGCCTTGGCACCGGGACTAGCCAACGCCGTTGCCATCGCGGCAATCGCCGCCAGCCAACCCATCCTCGCTACCCCAAACGCGCGAACCGCCAACGCGATACCCGCCCACACATTTCCCCCGTACGGCCTCACCTTGTCCTCCCTCCCAGGTTCCCGACCAAGTAGAGCACATCACCCTCTTGCTCTCTCAGGCACCAAAAGGGCCATCCACAAGGTTATGAACGGTTTTGATTTTTGCGCCGCGAAATTTTCCGCGCGGGCACTACCTTGCGGGGAGACGGACAACTTTTCTGGCTCATGCTTCGCGATTGCCACGCCCCGGCCACAGCTTCCCCGGTAAATAGGCGTCGATAGAACGGCTTAGGCTCGACAATGACGATCCCGGCGCCGTAGAATTTGGCACGGGTGGCGGGCGAGGACCGCCAGAAAGACGACGCGGCTTACGGGCTGCCATAAATTGCGGGCGGGCGAGGCTTATGCTGCGCCAGCGTTTGGGAGGGTCTGAGCGTATGACTGCGGCTGACATTCGCGCATCCGAGCCCGAGGGGACGCCGGGACTCATCGATCTCTTGACCGGTGCACACAAGCGCAGGCGCAAGGAGGAGAGAGAGGCGGCACAGCGCCAGCAACAGCAGAGCGCAACCGTTGGCGTGCGCGCGCAGGAGACCTCGGGAGGAATTATCGCGCCCGACGCGATCCGCAAGCGCGAGAAGTTCATTCCGGTCACGCGATTTGCGCTTTTTGAACGCTTGAGCCAGCCGCTCGCATGGCCGCCCGGCCAAGCTGCGGAGGCCCGCCGCTTCTTCCGTTACCTCGATTACTGGCGCCAGCAGCAGTACAATTCCGAACTTCTCGAGATCGAGCAGCTCTATGAGCCGTTCTCCCCCGACAGCGACCTTCTGATGACACGCCAGTTTACGAGCGACGAGAAGGCGACGCTTCAGCACCGCGTTGTCAAAAGCATCGAAGCGTTGCTCGTGCGCGCCAACTACGAACGCATCGACCCGACCGACGTCCAGCTCATCCTGACGCGCGAAAGCCACTACGGCCTCGATCTCTTCGTCGACATGGAAGCCTTCGACGAGATCGTGATCTATTACCGGGGCGCCTCCAACGCCAAGCATGAGAAGCGCAGCTACAAACGATTCATGCGCAAGGAAGAGTTTGACGTTCCGATCTTCCAGCGCCTGTTCATCATGTTCAAGCTGAAGCCGTTCGACATACGCGTGCAGGAGATCATGCGCGCCAAGGGCCTTGATCGCGAGGCCGCCGAGCGCAAGGTGAAGAAGATTCGCTCCGCGCTGCCACCAGGCCTGAAAGACTCCAACATCTATCTGAAGCTCTTCAAGAACATCCCGCGCACCGATCTGGAGATGGTCTTTCCCAATACGCAGGTGCGCTTCCGGCTGTTCGATAAGCTGCGCCTTGGGGTGTCCTCGAGCGCGGGACTTGGCTTGGGCGCCGTAGGCGCGGCGGGCAAGCTCGCGTTGCTCACCACGAACCCCATCGCTGCCGTAGGCGCCGCAGCGGGCCTTGGCGCGGTGGCGTTCCGCCAAGCCATGGGGTTTCTCAATCAGAAGCAGCGCTACATGGTCGTGATGGCGCAGAACCTCTATTTCCATGCCATGGCCGACAACCGCGGTGTCATCCTCAAGATCGCCGCGCGCGCCGCCGAGGAGGACATCAAGGAAGAGATGCTGCTTTATTCCGTGCTCGCCAAAGAGAAGGCTAACCGGGCGGATTTGCCGGCCATCGACGCGGCGATCGAGCAATACCTGCAGCGCACCTTCGGCGTCACCGTCGATTTCGATCTGGAGGATGCGTTGGACCGGCTGATCCGCGACGAACTCGTACGCGAGAATGAGGACGGTACGTTGCACACGCTCGCGCCCGCCGACGCCGCCCGGCACATCGACGACAAGTGGGACCTGTTCCTCGATCACCTGCCTGACCCCATCAGCGCGGAAGGGTACGAGTACGGCGGAAGCGGCCAGGTCAAGTTGCCCTGAGAGGCTGACCCGCCAGACCCACGTGCGAACGCTTGACCGGCAAGAGCAAAGCGGCGATGGAGGAGCCGTACACTCATCTGCGGGAACACTCGCCTATGGCGCTCGAAAAAATCACTGCCGATTTCTCAGACCGCGCTCTTGCTATGCAAACGGCCGCAGCGCTGCAGGATTTCCTCGAACCCGCTCCCGATGCCCTGACCGTGTTCGAGAATGGCGCAGCATCCTGGCGGCTCGAGGCTTACTTCAACGACGGTCTCGACGGCCGCGATTTGACCGACGAACTGGCGCCCTACATCGCTGCCCCGCTGCCGAGATTTGAATCCGGTGCCGTGCCAGATCTCAATTGGGTGGCAATGTCACAAGCGGCACTCCCACCCGTCGCTGCGGGGCGCTTCAGGGTCCACGGCAGCCACGACCGCGCGCGCGTCGCGCGTGGCCCCAACGCCATCCTGATCGATGCGGGCGAAGCCTTTGGCACGGCTCATCATGCGACCACGCTCGGCTGCCTCATGGCAATCGACCGGCTGACGCGGCGCGAGGAGTTCCACAACGTCCTTGATCTTGGTACCGGCTCGGGAGTCCTGGCCATCGCGATCGCCCGCGCGCTGCCGCACGCCGACATCATCGCAACCGATCTCGACGCGCAATCGGTGAAGGTGGCGCGCGAGAACATCCGCCTCAACGGAGTTGACATGCGCATCGCCGCCACGCAAGCCAATGGCGTACGCCATACGTGGCTGCGGCAGTTGAAGCCATTCGATCTCGTCATCGCCAACATTCTGGCAGGTCCCCTCATACGCCTCGCGCCTGAGCTGGCACGAACCGTGCGGCGCGCCGGCACGCTGGTGCTCTCGGGCATTCTCATTCCTCAGGCCCCGCAGGTCATCGCAGCTTACCGTGCCGCGGGCTTCCAACTTGTCAGTCACGACCGCATCACGGGTTGGTCGACTCTCGTTCTGCACCGGCGCTAGACTCTAGGCTTGTCCAAGCACTCGCTCATCCGGATTGACCATGTTCCAGACATTTGAAACGGCAGGCGGACCGGAACACGTCGCCACCCGCATCAAGGCTTTGCGGGGGCTTCTGGCCAAGCACAGGATCGATGCGTTCCTCGTCCCGCGCAGCGACGAGTTTCAAGGCGAGTACGTGCCCGCGTGTGCGGAGCGCCTCAAATGGCTCACGGGATTTTCCGGCTCTGCGGGCCTCGCCGCCGTGACGCGCAAAGCCGCCCTGCTGATGATCGATGGCCGTTACACCGTGCAGGCGCGCGCCGAAACCGATACGGATGTCTTCGAAGTCGCCCTGCTGCCGCGGCCCCGTCTTTCGGAATGGCTTATCGGAAAGCTTCCCAAAGGCGCCGTTGTGGGCTTCGATCCCTGGCTGCATACGGCGTCGGAAGTTGCGCGGCTCAAGGTGGCGCTCGCCGCGCGTGATATTGCGCTCAGACCTGTTTCAAAAAACCTTGTCGACGAACTGTGGGGAAAGGAGCGACCGGCACCGCCTGAGGCCGATGTCATCGTGCAGCCCCTGGCACTGGCCGGACAAGCACCTGCCGAGAAGATCGCAGACGTTCAGAGATCGTTGAAGGAGGCGGGGCAAAGCGCAGCCGTTCTGACGCTGGCTGACAGTATCTGCTGGCTGCTGAACATCCGGGGCGCGGACGTGGCGCACAATCCCGTCGTACGCGCGTTTGCGATCGTGCCTGCGAGCGGCAAGGTGGAACTGTTCATTACACCCGCGAAAATCACGCCTGCCGTGCGTGCGCATCTCGATCCCTTTGCGAAAGTTCTGGCCCCGAAAGATTTACAGCGGCGTCTGCGCGAGCTGAAATCCGCCGGCAAGCCCGTCCGCCTCGACAGCGACACGGCCGCGTTCGCATTGGAACGCGCGCTTGGACCCAAGTGCGCCGTCAAGGGAGCTGATCCTTGTATCCTGCCCAAGGCCATCAAGAACCCAGCCGAAATTTCGGGCGCGCGTGCCGCCCATATCCGCGATGGCGCGGCCGTCGTGCGCTATCTTGCGTGGCTTGACAGCGCAGCCGCGCACGGGACGCTCGATGAGATCAGCGCGGTCAAGAAACTCGAAGAGTTCCGCCGCGCCACCAATATGCTGCGCGAAATCAGTTTCCCGACGATTTCCGGCTCCGGCCCGCATGGCGCTATCGTGCACTACCGTGTGAGTGAAGCGTCGAACCGCATCTTGCAGCCGGGCGAGTTGTTCCTGCTCGATAGCGGCGCGCAGTATCAGGACGGCACGACCGATATCACCCGCACGATTCCCGTCGGAACGCCAACCTCGGAAATGAAGCAGCGCTTCACCGCCGTCTTGAAAGGACATATCGCCATCGCCACCGCGCGCTTCCCCAAGGGGACGCGCGGCATCGATCTCGACCCTTTCGCACGGCGCGCGCTGTGGGACATGGGCGCCGACTACGACCACGGCACGGGCCACGGCATCGGCAGCTATCTGTCGGTCCATGAAGGTCCTCAATCGATTTCTCGTGCCGGCATGGTCCCACTGCAGCCGGGCATGCTGCTGTCGAACGAGCCGGGCTTTTACAAGGAAGGCGCCTACGGCATCCGGATCGAGAACGTCGTGCTCGTGACGCCGCTGCAGAAAATTCCCGGAGGCGGCGAGCGCGAGATGATGAGCTTTGAAACGCTCACCCTCGCGCCCATCGATCGGCGGCTCATCGTTGCAAATATGCTGACGGATGCCGAGCGTGACTGGCTCAACGCCTATCACAAGACAATCTTCAAGGTCCTCAGCCCCGAACTCGATACAGCCACCAGAAATTGGCTGAAAGCGGCCACAAATCCACTGTGATGCACGCAAGCTTAAACGTTCCACAGGGAACAAGGCGCGTCACAGGAATGCTTTAAAGATTGGTCATTTGAACCCTCATGCCGAGGAGAGCACATGATGATGACCATTGCTGCAGAGATTTCCGCCGCGCCGCATTTTCCTCAGGCTATGCTTCCTGCCGCCGGGCGCGGCGCGGCGCCGTTCGCCTTCGTCAGTGCATGGGAAGCCCTCGCCGAAATTGAAGTGATCGAAGAAAACGGCGAGCTTCGCCTCGTCTCCCATCCCATCACGTCCGAGTGACGTCATATCCGGCCAGGATGAGCGGAGGCGTTTCTCACTCCCCCTCTCCCCTTGGGGAGAGGGCTGGGGTGAGGGGGTGGTCTGTCGTCTCCGACATGATGCCCGGTGGCGAACGCGATGCGATGGCGAACGGCGAGCGGATGACTGAACCGAGAGTCCATCCCCTCACCCGGCGCTCGAAGGTTCGGCGCTGGCGCGCCGGAGCGCCGGCCTCTCCCCAGGGGGAGAGGCGTTCTTATTCCCCCTCTCCCCCTGGGGAGAGGGTTGGGGTGGAGGGGGGTGGTCTGTCGCTCTCGACATGATGCCCGGTAGCGAACGCAAGGCGATGGCGAATTGCGAGCGGATGACTGAAACGCGAGTCCATCCCCTCACCCGGCGTTCTTGCGCGGAGATGACGATGGGTGAGGTCACGGATTGGCCTCGTTCAACGCGGCGCTCTATCCTTGTCCGATCAGCTCCAGCCAGGCGTCTTCGGTCAGCACCGCCACACCGAGCTCGCGCGCCTTATCGAGTTTCGACCCGGCGTCCGCGCCTGCGATCACATAATCCGTCTTCTTTGAAACCGATCCCGCCACCTTGGCGCCGAAGCGCTCGGCTTGGGCCTTTGCCTCGTTGCGCGTCAGGCGCACAAGCGTGCCGGTGAACACGACCGTCTTGCCGGTGACAGGGGATCGCGTCGTGCTGACGCGTTCAAAGGGCGCAACTTCGATCTGCTCCAAGAGCTTTCCAAGAGCTTGCGTGTTGTGCTCCTCGCTGAAGAAATCGATCAGCGCATCGACGACCGTTTCGCCAATGCCTTCTATGTTGTCGATCTCGGCATAAGCTTCGCCGCCTTTGCCGTCTTTCACCGCCGCATCGACACTGGTGCGCAGCGCCTCCCAGGTGCCATAGGCGCGCGCCAGATCCTTCGCGGTCGTCTCGCCGATATGACGGATGCCGAGCGCATAGACAAAGCGCTCCAGCGGCACGCGACGGCGCGCCTCGATGGCCGCAAACATCTTCTCGACCGATTTTTTTCCGAAGCCCTTGCGGCCGGCCAGCGGATTGGCGCTTTTCTCGTCGCGCGCCTGCAGCGTGAAGATGTCAGCGGGGCGCCGGATGAGCCCCTCGTCGTAGAAGAGTTCGATCTTCTCCTCGCCCAGGCCCTCGATGTCGAGCGCATTGCGCGATACGAAATGCTTCAAACGTTCCTTGGCCTGCGCCGGACAGATCAGCCCGCCCGTACAACGGCGCACGACATCCTCACCGCCCTTTTCGTCGCTTTCGCGTACCGCGTGGCTCTGGCAAACGGGGCACACGTGCGGGAACTGGAACGGCGCGGCATTCTTCGGCCGCTTGTCCTCCACGACGCCGACGACTTGCGGGATGACGTCGCCCGCGCGCTGGATGACGACGGTGTCGCCGATGCGGATATCCTTGCGCGCGATCTCGTCTTCGTTGTGCAGCGTGGCGTTGGAGACGACGACGCCGCCCACGGTGACAGGCTCAAGCTTCGCAACCGGCGTCAGCGCGCCCGTGCGCCCGACCTGAATTTCAATGTCGCGCAGGACCGTGGTCGCCTGCTCGGCAGGGAACTTATGCGCGATCGCCCAACGCGGCGAGCGCGACACGAAACCAAGCCGCTCCTGGTAATCGAGACGGTTCACCTTGTAGACGACGCCGTCGATATCGTAACCGAGCTTCGAGCGCCTTTCCTGCATGTCTCGGTAATACGCAACGAGCTCGTCTGCGCTTTTGCACGTGCGCATCAGAAGATTTACAGGGAACCCCCAGCGCTTGAAGGCGGCGACCACGCCAGATTGCGTCTCATCGGGCAATTGCGATGCTTCACCCCACGCATAAGCAAAGAAGCGGAGCGGACGCCGCGCAGTGATCGATGAATCGAGCTGGCGCAAGGAGCCCGCGGCCGCGTTGCGCGGATTGGCGAAGATCTTGCCGCCCGCTTCAGCCTGGCGCGCATTGAGATGGGCAAAGTCGGCGTGACCCAGATAGATCTCGCCGCGCACGTCTATGACCTCTGGCACGTCCTTGCCGTGCAGCGTCTTGGGAATATCCTTGATCGTCTTGACGTTCGCCGTGACGTTCTCACCTTCCGTCCCATCTCCGCGGGTCGCCGCCTGAACAAGCTGGCCGGCCTCATAGCGAATGGAAATCGACAAACCGTCGATCTTGGGCTCGGCCGTGATCTCGAGGAGATCGCCTTCACCTAGCTTCAAGAAGCGGCGCACGCGCTCGCCAAAGGCGGTGACGGCCTCATCATCGAAAGCGTTTCCCAGCGACAGCATCGGCACCGTGTGGCGAACCTTGCCGAATGCTGCGACCGGAGCCGCACCGACACGGCGTGAGGGGCTGTCGTCGCGAACGAGTTCAGGAAACCGGGCCTCGATCGCTTCGTTGCGCCCGCGGAGCGCATCGTACTCGGCGTCGGAGATCTCCGGAGCGTCTTCGCGGTAATAGAGCGCGTCATGCCGGGCTATTTGCGCAGCGAGCCGTTCGAGTTCGTCGCGCGCGGCGGTTTCATCAAGCGCATCGACCGGCACGGCGGACCCGGATGCGGCCCCGACCTTGGATGCGCCCTTTGAGGGGTTTTTCGATGTGCTCTTCTTGATCATGTCGGACTGCATTCTATTTCGCGCGCCAGATATCCATAACGAACTAGAGTGCTTCCAGAAAAGTGGGAACCGATTTTCCAATAAGAAGCACGACAAAACAAAAGCCTAGGGCCGTTCCGCGAGTCCATCAGAAGCGGAACGGCCCTAGCGCGGCAGATGAATCTGCCGCGCGCACAAATCCGCAATGAGAGTTGATCGCGTGTCAGCCCGAGCTGAGCGACAGGCTGGGCACGGACTTCCAAGCCTTGGAAATCCAGGATTCGTCATCGCCTTGCGGCGTAAGTCCGCCCGATTTCAGCAACGCGTAGGCGTCCCGATACCACTTGCTGTCGGGGAAGTTGTGCCCCAGAACAGCCGCCGCATTCTGGGCTTCCTTGGTAATGCCGAGCGCCATGTAGCACTCGGTCAGACGCATGAGGGCCTCTTCCACATGCGCGGTCGTCTGGTAGTCGGTAACGACCGTTTTGAACCGGTTGATCGCCGCCACGTGGTTGTGCCGCTTAAGATAATAACGGCCAACCTCCATCTCGCTGGCCGCCAGGTTGTCCTCGGCCAGGCGGATGCGCTTATCGGCGTCCTGCGCGTACTCACTGTCAGGATAGCGAGTCTTGAGCGTCTTGAGCTGCTCCAACGCCTTGCGGGTCGCCTGCTGGTCGCGGTTGGGTCCCTTCATCTCATCGAAGTACGCTGACGCAATGATGTGATGGGCGAGCGGCGCTTCCTTCGTACCGGGATGAAGCGCCACGTAACGCTCGGCGGAAGCAATGGCCTCCGGCGTCTTGCCGGCACGGTAGTAGGCATACGCCGCCATCACGATGGCGCGGCGCGCTTCCGGCGAATAGGGATGCTCGCGATCCAGCGCCTCGAACTTGGCAGCCGCGTCGCTGAAACTTCCGGCGTTCATCAGATTGTCCGCGTCCGCGTACATCTTGCTCGGCGGATCTGGATTGAGAGCCTGGGTGGTATCGATGGAGGTCGTAGAACACCCTGCAAGGATGAGGCCGAGCGTCAGGCCCAACGCGGCGTAGAGCGGCCGGCGTGCTCTGGCGACTTTCGACGCGTGTCGTGCTCGCGTTGTCATCCTCGAAGTGCCCTGACCCATATTTTCCGGCGCCGACATCGGGCCATGCGGCCGTCTGAGTAGCACGTTCCCAGAGGCGAACGTAAGCCGCCCAGCCTTCTGACCCCAGTGATTATTCGGGCTGTCCCCAACTCGAACATGGCTAGCGGGCAAATGTGTCCCCAGTTCGGCCTGACGACACAGGAAAGCCGTAAGATGGACGCCGTTCAAAGCGGAGCGCGACAACGCGCGATTCGCGCGGCTACTCCGCTGCGGCAACGGCTGGACGGGCGCCAACGGACATCGGCGCGCGCGTCTGACGCATCTTGGGAGCCTGCACCATCGTCCAGTTGGAAGCGTCGGCGAACAGAGCCTGCAAAACCAGCGAGTTCAAACGATGGCCACCCTTGTAAGAGCTATAGGCTCCAAGCAGCGGCGCGCCGGCCAGCGAAAGATCACCCACTGCATCAAGCATCTTGTGGCGGACGAATTCCTGCTCGTAACGCAGGCCCTCGCGGTTCATGATCTTGTCTTCGCCGATGGCGACGGTATTGGTCAGATCAGCGCCGAGCGCCAGACCCATTTTCCACAGCTTCTCGACGTCGCTCATGAAGCCGAACGTGCGGGCGCGGGATAGTTCGTGACGGAAGACGCCAGGGCTCATCTCGAAGGCAATGCGCTGGCGGCCGATGATGGAACTCTCGAAGTCGATCTCGACATCGAGACGAAAGCCCGAGTGCGGAACGATCTGCCCCCAACACCCACCCTCTTCAACACGAACCGGCTTCAAAACCTTGATATATTTGCGCGATTCAGTGAGTTCGCGGATGCCGGCGCGGTCGATCGCCTCGACGAATTCTGCGGAACTCCCGTCCATGATCGGGACTTCCTTGCTGTCGATCTCAATGTAGCAGTTGTCGATCGACAAGCCGCGCAGCGCGGCCAGAAGATGCTCCACCGTACCGACGGTGACACCCGTATCGTCACCGATAACGGTACACAGGGTGAGATTCTTTACGTTCGCGACATTTGCGGGGATCTCGGCCACTACGCGTCCACGTTTCGTGACGAGAAAGCGGAGTCCAGTATCTGCCTCTGCCGGATGCAAAGTCAATGATACCGGAGCTCCGCTGTGCACCCCCGTGCCTGTCAAAAGGATCTCGCGAGCAAGCGTCGTTTGCCGCGCGCCGATGAATCGATTCGACATTCTGCGCCGTCCCTCGTTGCCACTTTGGTCAATCGCTGCTCCCCAGCATGTGCGATCGACCACCCCCAGAGCCCGCCTAATCCCCTAAACTTGTATGTGACCCCCCAGAGCTTCAACGGTCATTGCCGTCTCGTTTTTTGGTCTTCAAACTCAAGGGTTGTTAGGTCTCTAACCGGCTCGTTGATTTAACGCTAACTGCTTCGCCGTTCTCGGACAAATCACGGTTTCTTTCACTCTGTTACGATTTAGCAACCCTGCTCGACGAATTTTTCAATCTGATGCAGCAGCTGATTTAACGGCGTTCGCGACCGAAGAAAACAGGTAATGGCGTGTCATCATCGTCAGCATTTGAAGGCACCTGTTGGGACGTATCGGCCGGTCGTCTCCCCTTACCTGTCAGCCTGTCGAAGAAGCCGCGCTTGCGCGAGTCGTCGCTGGCTTGCGGAATTGAAGCGCTGCTTGACTGGCGAGCACGCCATTCGCGCTGGCCGATTTCTGGAAGGTCCTCGATGGCGGGCATGCGGCGGTGCGTGCGGCGTGCCTGCGCGGGAGCCGCAGGCTCGAAACCCGGCACGGGTGGAAAGCCAGGCGATGGCTCGTGCGACGGCTGAATATCGGACGGCCGGACCGCCGGATGCCCTGGATGATGGGCAAACGGCTTGAAGCCATCCTCGATGGTCACGTTGCTCGCGGTATGCCAGCGCTGCTCGCGCGTGATTTGCGCAGAATCAGCAGATTGCAGCTGTACGGGCGGAGGAGGAGGACCAGGCATTTTGAGCGCATCGGCAAGTCTGCGGTGAACCTCGTCCGAACCGGCGCCGACGTGACCCTGACCAACCATGGGAGGCGCAGCCGCCGGCGGAGTGGCTGCGTGCGGGCTTGGCATATTGAAGCCTTGCTGACCCGGCCCGTTGAACGCGCCCAAGCCACCCGCGGCGGCGGGATGGGGCGCGGGAGCGCTTTGTGCAGGTTGAACTTGATGGGCTGCGGGGGTTGCTTGTTCAGCCCCGATGCGCCCCATACCGGACGCCACGATCGAAACGCGCACGCGCTCGCCCAGGTTCTCATCGAACGTCGCGCCGACGATGATATTGCAATCCGGGTCGACCTCCTCGCGCACACGGCTCGCCGCCTCGTCGACCTCATAGAGCGTCAGATCCCGGCCGCCGGTAATCGCCAGCAGGAGTCCTCGCGCACCGCGCAGCGTAACGTCGTCGAGCAATGGGTTGGCGATGGCTTCCTCCGCGGCCAGTATGGCGCGGCGATCGCCTGATGCTTCGCCCGTCCCCATCATCGCGGTTCCCATGCCGCTCATGACGGTGCGGACATCGGCGAAATCGAGGTTGATCAGGCCTTCCTTGAGGACAAGGTCGACAATGCAGGCGACGCCCGAATAGAGAACCTGGTCGGCGAGCACGAACGCTTCGGCGAACGTCGTGCGCTCGTTAGCAATGCGGAACAGGTTCTGGTTCGGAATGACGATCAGCGTATCGACGTGATGGCGCAGCGTCTGCACACCCGCCTCGGCGATGCGCATGCGGCGCGCTCCCTCGAACTGGAACGGCCGGGTCACGATACCGACGGTCAGGATGCCGAGTTCGCGGGCCGCGCGCGCGATGACGGCGGCCGCGCCCGTGCCCGTGCCGCCCCCCATGCCGGCCGCGATGAAGACCATGTGCGATCCCGCGACATGCGTGCGGATTTCTTCCAATGCCTCCTCGGCGGCCGCTTCGCCGATCTCGGGTTTGGAGCCTGCGCCCAGCCCTTCGGTCAGGTTCGAGCCGAGCTGGATGCGATGCTCCGCGCTGGAGGCGGCCAGACATTGGGCATCCGTGTTCGCCACGACGAATTCGACGCCTTGCAGCCCGGCGGCGATCATGTTGTTGACCGCATTGCAGCCGGCGCCGCCCACTCCAATGACCGTCAGGCGTGGCTTCACGTCGACCAGTTTCGGCAACTCTAGCTTCAGGCTCATTTGGCCTCTCCGCGGGTCATCCTTGAGTTGATCGGCCCGACCCGTTCAGGGTCAGGTACGCACACAACGGCACGGGACGCGTCGCGCGCCTTGTGCCTACACGCCAGCTTGCGCCGCTTAACAGGCGGCGCACCTAGAAACTCGAACTCAGCCACTTTCCCACGCGGCCCAGGTAGCCCTGTCCCGAACTATCGCCGGCGCCATAAAAACTGTCGCCGGCTTCCTCAGCCGCGGCCGCCAAGCCGCACAGGGTCGCGAAGTGCGGTCCCGTCACCGAGCCTGGAAATCCCGCCAAGGGCGCTGGCTTGCCCAAACGCACGGGACGGCCCAGCTCGTTGGCTGCGAACTCCGCCGACCCGAGAAGCTGACAAGCCCCTCCGGTCAGGACAACCTTCTCGCCTGCGTAGGTGCTCGCCGCATTCTCAGCGAGCCGCTCACGCAGAAGAGCGAAAATTTGTGCAAAGCGCGGTCTGATAATTTCGGTCAGGCGCGCTTTCGTCGTCTGGTACGCGGCGCCATCCTCTTCGCCGGCAAGCGGATAGGAAAACGTCTCGTGTTCATCCGATTGGGCAGAGATCAGTGTGCCATAAAGCGTTTTGATTCGCTCAGCTTCGGAGAGTGGTGTCTGCAACGCCCGGGCGATGTCGAACGTGATGTGCTGCGAGCCGACCGGAACGACATCCGCACCGACGAAATGCCCCTCTGCAAACACCGCGATCGAGGCCGTACCGGCGCCGATGTCCACCACGGTGACGCCCAGCTCGCGCTCTTCCCGGCTCGTCACAGACAACGCGCTGGCGTAGGGCGCGGCGAAGATACCCTCGCAGGCGAGATAGCAACGCTCGATGAGCAAGAGCAGGTTGCGCATCGGCGCTTCGTCGGCCGTGACGGCGTGGAAGTCGGCCGCAAGCTGGCGCGCCGCGAGCCCGCGCACCTCGATGCCGCCCGGCAGGCCATCGAGGCGATAGCCCAGCTCATTCATATGGACCAGCGAGCGTCCGTCCCGCTCCGCGTAATCTCGCGCGGCCTGGTTGACGCGGGCGAGGTCATCGTTGCCGACATGCCCGCTGAGCACATCCGTGCGGGCCGAGAAATGCTGGGACTTGATGCGACCGGCAGCCAGCGAAACGATCACGGCGTCGAGCGTCACCCCCGCCGCGCGCTCGGCTTGAGCAATGGCGGCACGAACGGCGATTTCCGCTTGGTCGAGGTCGGTCAGCACGCCGGCCTTTACACCGCGCGAACGCTGCAGCCCGACGCCAAGCACGCGCAGGCTCTGGGCATCGTCGCCGCTGTCGGCAACGATGGCTACGGCAACCTTGCTGGTGCCGATGTCGAGCAGTCCGGTAATTCCGCTGCGGCGGCTGGCATATCTGGAGCGGCGTTGCGTCATTGCAGGCGCTCCATACTGCTTTGAGTGCCGGCCCGCGCCAGGGTCAGCGGACGCATGGCAAGCCGTCCCGGGGTGCGCACATCGACGGCATAGGCGGGTCCACCCAGCGCACGGCGCAAAACGGGGTTACTTGAAATCTGCTCCAGGCCCTCGACCTCGCGATCCGCAGCAAGCTCCAGCCGCGAGCCGTTCTTGAGCAGAAGCGACCAGCGGCGCGCGCCGATGCGATCCGCCCGAGCCACGGCCTTCACAATGTCGGGGTGACGGGCGAGCGCTGTGAACAGCATCGCTGCCTCGCTGTTGGCGCCATCACCCGCGACGCGGGGAAGCTGCCAGCCGTTGGGGGCGGCGGCGCCCAGCGCCCGGCCGGTATCGTCGATGAGATAGGTCTTACCCTTGTAATCCCACAGCGCCGCAGGCCGGCGTTCGCGAACCTCGACCTTCAGCCCGCCGGGGTAGAGCCGCGTGATTTGCGCCGTCTCCACCCACGGCAAATTCTCGACGCGCCGAAGCGCGGCCGCGGCGTCGAAATCTGCGAAGGTGCGCGCGTGTTCCATATCTAGGGCCCGGAAGACGTCCCGGTCGGACGTGAAGCGATGTCCGTAGAGGCTGACCTGATCAATGCCAAAACCGAGGCCCAGCAACGCCTCTTCAGTCTTCTCCGCCGCCAGCGTTTTCAATCCTTCCGTTTCGAGAGCACCCGATAGCACGGCGCCGGCTGCGCCCGCCGTGGCAAGCATGAGAACCAGAGCCCAGCCCACGCTACCGCGTCCAGCACGGCGCCCGCTGGTGCCACGGCGCTGCGAACGCCTCTCCCCCTTTGGAACCTCAAGTTTGAGCGAGATGCTTGTCGATGCTTGCGAAGAAGCGGCCGTTGTGGGGCGGCGTGTTGGAAAGTGCCAGCCGCTGGCAAAGCGCGAAGTTGGAGCAGAAGCAGCAGAATGAGGCTCGGCGGGCGATTGCGCGTCCAGCGCTCGCCACCAAAACCTCGATTGCGCACCTACCTGTTGCAACTCGCGTCCTCAATGATCCATCTGACGAGCGTGCCGAAATCCCATCCGGCATATCCCGCCAGCTCCGGCACAAGCGACGTGCCTGTCATGCCGGGCTGTGTGTTGACCTCCAGGCAAACCAACTCACCCGTTCCACCGGGCGTATCGTCAAACCGGAAGTCCGCACGGCTCACCCCCCGGCAGCCCAGGGCCTGATGCGCCGTAAGTGTCAACTTCCGTAGTGATTGGTAAATTTCAGGTAAAAGTTGTGCCGGCAGCTCGTGTTTTGAGCCGCCAGGGGCGTACTTGGCCTCGTAATCGTAGAATTCCAGCCCCTTGAGCGGAACGATCTCGATGACGTCGGTCGCGAAATCGCCGATGACCGCGCACGTCAGTTCCCGTCCGGCGACGTAGCGCTCCACCATCACGATGTCCTCGAGCGATCCGCCCGCCGCGATGGAATTGGGTGGCCGTTCCGCGCCCGGCATGACGATCACGACCCCAACGCTGGAGCCTTCCGCGACGGGCTTCACAACATAGGGCGGCGGGATCGCGTGAGCCTCGAGCGCCTGCTGGCGCGTGACGAGGCGTGCCTCGGCAACCGGCACGCCGCTTGCCTTCATGATGTCTTTCGCGCGCTCCTTGTGCATGGCAAGGGCGGAGGCGAGCACGCCCGAATGCGTGTAGGGAATCTCAAGAAGCTCCAGCACGCCCTGCACGCAGCCGTCCTCACCGAACTTGCCGTGCAAGGCGTTGAAGCAGGCCTGCGGCTTCACGCGCGTCAACTGTTCGGCAAGATCGCGGCCAACGTCGATCTCGGTGACGCTGTAGCCTTGCGAGCGCAACGCTTCCGCCACCGCCGCGCCCGAGCGCAAAGACACCTCGCGTTCGGCCGACAATCCACCCTTCAAAACAGCAACGTGATCGCGTGACCGCTTGGGCGGCGTACCGAGCTTGTTCATGGATCTGGCCTCAAGTCATGAAGGCGTTCGTAGTCAGGAAAAGTGTCGGCGAAAGACGTCAGGAGGGCTTCGCATCGGCGGGGATCTGAAGCGCGAGATCTTCTCCGATCTTGTGCCCCTTCTCAGGCACGCCCAGGCGGATGATCTCCCAGTTGAGCGTGATGCCGGATTTGGCCTTCACACGCGCGCGCACCGTCTCGCCCAACTGCTCGACGTCTTCGCCCGTCGCGTGCGCGTCGTTGATCAGGAAGTTGCAGTGCATCTCGGAGACTTTGGCGCCGCCAACACGAAAGCCGCGGCAGCCGGCTTCATCAATGAGCTTCCACGCGCTCTTGCCGGGCGGGTTCTTGAATGTCGAGCCGCCCGTGCGCTCCTTGATCGGCTGGTTCTTTTCGCGGTACTCAGCCACCTCGTCCATGGCTTTGGAAATCTCGGCAGGATCGCCCGGTGTTCCGCGGAACGTCGCTTCTGTGAAGATCCAGCCATCTTGCACGCCGCAATGGCGATAGGTGAAGCCCATATCGGCATTCGTGAAAACATGGATGTTGCCATCCAGGTCGACGGCGCGTGCGCTCGACAGCACGTCCTTTGTTTCGCTGCCGTGCGCGCCCGCATTCATGCGCAGCGCGCCGCCGATCGAACCTGGAATGCCGCGATAGAACGCCAAGCCGGCGATGCCCGCCTCGGCGGCGGCGCGCGCGACTTTCACGTCCGGCACGGCGGTTCCGGCGCGCAGCGTCGCGTTGGGCTCGACGTTGATCTGATTGAACCCGCGTCCGAGCCTGATGACGACGCCGGGCACGCCGCCATCGCGCACGAGCAGGTTGGACCCGAGTCCGATGACGTTGATCGGCACGCCGTCAGGCAGTATTTTGAGAAAGTAGGACAGATCCGCTTCATCGGCGGGCGTGAACAGAACCTGTGCGGGACCGCCGACGCGAAACCACGTGATCTCCGACAGCAGCGCGTTGCAGGAGAGCCGCCCGCGCAGATCCGGCATGAGCTCCTTCAGGTTGCCGGTCATATCTTCGAAGTTCATGCCGCGCTCCCCGCCTGTTGCGACAGCCACTGCGGCAAGGCGTGGGCCCACTCGGTGGAATTGCCCGCGCCCAGGCAGACAACCGTATCGCCCGGGCGGCACAGCTCTTTGATCGCGGGCACGAGATCTCCCGCCGCATCGACCGAGCGCACCGAGCGGTGACCGGCCTTGCGGATGCCCGCGGCAAGCGAATGACTGTCGACGCCGTCAATGGGGCTCTCGCCCGCCGTGTAGAGCGGCGCCACGATCACGCTGTCGGCGTCCGCAAAGCAGCTTGAGAAATCCGCAAAGAGATCCCGCACGCGCGTGTAACGGTGCGGCTCGACGATGGCGAGCACCCTGCCCTTGGCACCACGGCGGGCGGCGGACAGAACGGCGGAGATTTCAGCGGGATGATGGCCATAGTCGTCGTAGATCGAAACACCGTTCCATTCGCCGGTAAACTGGAAACGGCGCTTGACGCCCGAGAACGAAGCCATCGCGGCTTTGATTTTGGCGTCATCGACGCCCGCTTCCATGGCCACCGCAATGGCGGCCAGCGCATTGAGTGCGTTGTGCGTGCCGGGTATCGGTACCGTCCAGCCATCCAGGCGGCGCGAGCCGCCTTTGACGGAAGCCGCCAGCTCCGCATCAAAAAGCGTCATAGCGCCATCGATCCGCACGTTCTCGAGGACGAGGTCCGCATCGCGGCTGGCGCCGTAGGTGAGCAGCCGCCGGCCGTCGGCGCGCAAGCCGAGGCGCATGACCATGTCGCGCACGACGGGGTGATCGATGCAGACCACGGCAAGTCCAAAGAACGGGATGTTCTTCATGAACGTGGCGTACTCGTGATGCATGGCCTCCACCGAGCCGAAATAATCCAGATGCTCGGGATCGATGTTGGTGACCACTCCGATCTCTGTCGGCAACCGCGTGAAGGTGCCGTCGCTCTCATCGGCTTCCACGATCATCCATTTGCCGCTGCCCAGGCGTGCATTGGAGCCCCAGGAATTGATGATGCCGCCGGTAATGACGGTCGGCTCCAATCCGGCCTCGGTGAAAATGTGAGACAAGAGAGACGTTGTCGTCGTCTTGCCGTGCGTGCCGGTGACGGAGACGGTCGAGTAGAGACGCATCAGCTCGGCAAGCATTTCCGCGCGGCGAATGATGGGCAGGTTCTTGGCACGCGCGGCCGCAAGCTCCGGGTTGGATGCCTTGACGGCCGTCGAGATGACCACATAGCGCGCGCCGATCAGATTGACCGCGTCATGCCCGACGAAAACACGAATGCCCTTGGCGCGCAGCCGGCGCACGTTGGCGCTTTCCTTCTGGTCGCTGCCCTGAACGGTGTAGCCTTTCGCCACCAGGATCTCGGCAATCGCGCTCATGCCGATGCCACCGATGCCGATGACGTGAAACGGTCCGATATCGCGCGGCATCTGCATGGCGTCTTATCCCCGTGTCCTTTCCGGCGGACCGATCTGGCGGCCGCGTCCTTCGATTACGCCTGCGCGTGTATCAGGCCTTGCCCGCCAGACGCAGGACAAAATCCGCAAGCCGCACGACGGCGTCGGCCCGCCCGGCCTTTTTAGCGGCTGCGGCCGCCTCCGCAAGAACGTGAGGCGCGTCGAGTAGCCGGGCGATCTCGGCGGAAAGCCGTTCCGGCGTCAGATCCTTCTGCTCGATACACCAGCCGCCCCCCGATTCGGCAAGTCTGCGGGCATTGTTGAGCTGATCGTTGTCCAGCGCGTGCGGCAAAGGCACCAGCAGACCCGGCCGTCCGATAACCGTCAGTTCCGCCACTGTCGAGGCGCCTGCGCGTCCAATAACCAGATGCGCATTGGCCATCCTGCCGGGAAGGTCCGTGAAGAACGGCGCAACTTCGGCGGCGATGCCGGCCTTTGCATAGGCCGCGCGCGCCCGCTCGAGATCCTCTTCGCGCGCCTGCTGCACGACCTCGAGCCGCGCACGCATGGGGGCGGGTAGCGCGGCCAGCGCAGGCGGCACGGCATCCGTGAAATAGCGGGCGCCTTGGCTGCCGCCGAAAACGAGAATGCGCAGTTTGCCTTCGACGGCAGGCGGCTCGTAAGGCTGTGCGGCGGCGGCGATGACGGCCTGGCGAACAGGGTTTCCCGTCAGCGTTGCCTTGGCCGCGAGCGCGCCCTCCAGATACTTCACCTTGTCGAACGAGGTTGCGATGGCCGTGACCTGCTTGGCCAGCATCTTGTTGGCCCGGCCGAGAACCGCGTTCTGCTCATGAACCGCGGTCGGAATACCACGCAGACGGGCCGCAACAAGTGGCGGATAGGTCGGATATCCGCCGAAGCCCAGCACCACCGCAGGCTTCACCTTGCCCAGGATTGCGTGCGCCGCCTTTGTGCCCCGCGCCAGCGCCAGCACGGTTTGCGCCACTGCAACAGGCGACCGGCCCGCGAGCGTCGCGGCTGGTACCTGATACACGTTGCGCGCCGGAAAACCAGACCCGTACCTGTCGCCACGCATGTCCGTGATGAGATCGATTGCGATGCCCCGGCGGCCCAGCTCTTCCGCCAGTGCAAACGCAGGAAACAGATGACCGCCGGTACCTCCGGCCGCCAGCATCACGGAAAATTCGGCTGTCATCGTTGACCGGTCGTCCCCTCGATTTCGGCTCTCGAAATTGTCGGCATCAATCGCGGCTTTTTAAGGCGCTGGACATCCGGCCTGCGCCGCGTCAACGCGAGCAGCATGCCCGCCGTCACCGCGAGCGCCAACATCGATGAGCCGCCTGCCGAAATAAAGGGCAGCGTCATGCCCTTTGGCGGAAGCAGGCCGACGTTTACGGCCATATTGATAAGCGCCTGCAAGCCAAACACTACCGCCAATCCCTGTATGGCGAGCCGGATGGGTGGGTCGCCTTCCAAGCCCGCACGGCTCAAGGAACGCAGCACGATGAAGGCAAAAATACCCAGCAGCACGAGGCAGGCGACAACCCCATATTCCTCCGCCACGACGGCGAAGATGTAGTCGGTGTGCGCATCGGGCAGCACCGATTTGATCGTGCCCTCGCCTGGCCCACGGCCGAAGAACCCGCCCTCCGAAAACGATTGAAGGGCACGGTCGCCTTGAAAGTTCTCGAAGGGGAGCGTGTGGAAGAAGCCATCGATGCGCATCTGCACATGAGGGAAATTCTGGTAGGCAAACCACAGTCCGATGCCACCCGCCAGCAACAGCAGAAGCGCGCCGGCCAACGGGAGGCCTGCCAGCAGATAAAGCGTTCCCGCCGTTGCGCTGACAAGGACGGTCTGCCCCACGTCGGGTTGCATTATGAGCAGCGCGCCGAACGTGCCCCACAGGACGATCGCCAAAGGCAGCGCGGGCACGTCCTTGCGCACCGCGGCTTCCGAGAACAGCCACGCCATAAGAACGACGAAGCCGGGCTTTGCGAGTTCCGAAGGCTGGAACGAATACCCCAGGATGGAAAGCCAGCGCCGCGCGCCATTCATCTCCTGGCCTGTGAGAATGACAGCGCCCATGGCGAGAAGCGCCAATCCCGTCAGGACCAGCGCCAGGCGCCGCACGCCCGAAGGTGACAGAAACGAAACCGCGACGAGCACGATGGAACTGAGCGCCGCAAACAACACGTGGCGCTCGACGAAGTAATATGTCGGCAGGCCCTTCTTCATGGCGACCGCAGGCGAGGCTGCAAGCGAAAGCACAACGCCGATCGCAATCAACACGACGAAAGCCGACAGCAGAACGTGGTCCACGGTGAACCACCACTTTGCGAGCCGGCTTGTGTCGGTGCGCGTCAGCTTCATGATAGGCCCTTGAGCGCCATGCCGGGCAGAGCCGCGACCAGCGCGCGGAAGGCGTCGCCGCGCAACTCGAAATTCTTGAACTGATCGTAGGACGCGCATGCGGGCGAGAGCAGAACGACGGGCTCTGATGCCGTGCTTTCACTTGCGTCCTGCGCAGCCTGGGCGAGGGCCTTGTCCAGCGTGCTGGAACGCACGAAGGGCACATGCCCAAGGGTCAGCGTTTCGGCAAAGGCGTCACTCGACTCGCCGATGAGATAGGCGCGGGCAATGCCCTTGAAATAGGGAGCGAGCGCGGCAATGCCGCCCTCCTTGGGCTTGCCGCCCAGGATCCAATGAACGTCACGCGGGAACGATTGCAGGGCCTTCTCGGTCGACTCCGCGTTCGTCGCCTTGCTGTCGTTGATGAAGAGAACCTTGCCGCGCCGGCCGATCTCCTCGCAGCGATGTGCAAGGCCAGGGAACGACGTGACCGCGCCTTGCCAATCAATCTCGCTGGAACGGCCATAGAGGTTGAGGCATTCGCGGACGGCCGCGACGGCGGCCAAGGCGTTTTGCGCATTGTGCGCGCCGCGCAGCGCGCCAATCCCCCGCAGGCTTGCAATTTTCACCGCAAGTCCATCGCGATTGGCGCAAACGAGCGTATCGCCATCCAGGCTGTATCCCGGCGCAAGCTTGCGTTCCACCGAGAACGCACACGCGGCGCCTTGCGCAATACGCCGCTTCAGAATGGCGCGGCTGTAGTCGTCGTCAATGCCTACGCAAGCCACGATTGAGCCCCGAACCAGCCGCTCCTTGATGGCCGCGTAGTTCTCCATGGTGCCGTGCCGGTCGAGGTGGTCGGGCGTGACGTTGAGCAGAACGCCGATGGAAGGTTGCAGCGAAGGCGTGAGATCGATCTGAAACGAGCTCATCTCCACCACGTGGAACGTGTCGCGCGCCGGTGGCTCCAGCGTGAGGACAGCACGGCCGATGTTGCCGCCCATTTGAACGTGAAGACCCGCATGGCGCAGGATGTGGGCAACGAGCGCCGTCGTCGTCGATTTGCCGTTGGTGCCGGTGATGGCAATGAACGGCGCATCGGGACATTGGGCGGCGCGCTCGCGGCTGAAAATTTCGATGTCGCCGATGATCTCGATCCCTGCAGCCTTGGCCTTCTTGACGGTCCAATGGGGCTCGGGATGGGTCAACGGCACGCCAGGCGCCAGGACCAGGCTTGAAAAGCGCGACCAGTCGGCGCTTTGAAGATCGACGAGCGGGATACCGGCTTTGGCGGCGGCTTCGCGCCCGGCTTCGCTATCGTCCCAGGCCGCGACCTGCGCGCCGCCGTCCAGCAGCGCGCGCACCGTCGCGTTGCCCGAGGCGGCGAGCCCGAACACGGCGACAGACTTTCCGGCAAAGGTCGTGGCGCGAATCATTACCGCAGAATCTAGCCTAGTTCGCGCCCGATCACAGAAGACCTAGCGCAGCTTGAGTGTGGCGAGCCCCGCCAGGGCGAGCAGCACGGCGATGATCCAGAAGCGGATGACGACGGTGGATTCCTTCCAGCCCTTCTGCTCGTAATGGTGATGGAGCGGGGCCATACGGAATACGCGCTTGCCCGTCCACTTGAACGACACGACCTGGATAATGACCGAGAGCGTCTCCAGCACGAACAACCCGCCGACGATGGCCAGCACGATCTCGTGCTTTGTTGCAACGGCAATGGTACCCAGGCATCCGCCCAGCGCCAGCGAGCCCGTATCACCCATGAAGATCATGGCCGGCGGAGCATTGAACCACAAGAAGCCGAGCCCCGCGCCGATCAGCGCGCCGCACAGCACCGAAAGCTCGCCGGTGCCGGCAACGTAATGCAGCTTGAGGTAGTCGGCGAAATTGACGTTGCCGACGACGTAGGAGATGAGCCCAAAGGTTGCCGCCGCAATCATCACGGGCACGATAGCAAGGCCGTCCAAGCCATCCGTGAGGTTCACCGCGTTGCCCGCGCCCGCGATGATGAGCGCGCCGACGAAGATGAAGAACAGCCCGAACGGGATCAACACGCTCTTGAAAAAGGGCACCGACAGCGAGCTCGACAGCCCTGTGCTCAGCGTGTCCCAGAAAGCCATCTCGAAGGGGTTCCAGGGACCGGGCGAGCTGACGCGCATGAGAAGCAAGGTCGCAAACGCCGCCACAGAGATCTCCAGAGCCAACCGCGTGCGGCCTGCGAACCCGTTGGACGAGCGCTTCGTCACCTTGAGGAAGTCGTCGTAAAAGCCGATGGCGCCGAAGCTCAGCGTCACGAACAGCACGATCCACACATACGGATTGGCGAGCTGCGCCCATAGCAGCGTGGAGACGGTGACACCGGCCAGGATCATCAGGCCGCCCATGGTAGGCGTGCCGCGTTTGACGTAGTGCGACTGCGGCCCATCCTCGCGGATCGGCTGGCCCTTACCCTGCTTTATGCGCAAAAGATCGATGATCGCCGGACCAAACATCATCACGAACAGGAACGCTGTCGGGATCGCCATGCCAGTGCGGAAGGTGATGTACTTGAAGATATTGAGAGCGTTGATCTGATCGCTGAGATTGACGAGTTCGTAGAGCATGCGGCTCCAATTCCCCAAATATGCCGGCGGCCCGGAACCGCCCTCACGCGCCCTAGACGGCAAACCGCGTGCGAAGAGCCGCTGTGAGCGGCCCCAGTCGCGTGCCGTTCGAGGCCTTGACCATCACGGCGTCACCCGCCCGCAAGGCGCCCGCGACGAGATCCGTCAGTCCCTCCGCCGTCTCCGCGTAGCCTCCCTTGATAGCGGCAGGCGCGGCATCATAAAGGCCCTTCATGTGTGGCCCACAGACAAAGAGCCGGTCGACGGAAGCCCCAATAACGGCATCAATGAGGTTCCGGTGCAATTCCCCCGAGCCGGCCCCAAGTTCCAACATATCGCCTAACACCGCGATTCTTCTTGCAAATTTCTCTCTTGGCACGCCTGCGAGCGTGGCCAGGGCCGCACGCATGGAAGCTGGATTTGCGTTGTAACTCTCATCAATGAGCAAAATATCGCCCCCGGCCGCCTTGAGCACCGAGCGCGCACCGCGGCCCGGAGGCGCAGGGAGCGTTGCAAGCGCCTTGGCCGCCTCGGCCGGGTCCACATCGACAGCCTGGAGTGCGGCAACGACGGCAAGCGAGTTCTCAATGATATGCCGTCCGGGAATGGCCAGCCGGTAGTCGACACGCCGGCCGTTCGCCAGCGCCAGGACCACGCTGCCCTCCTCATCCATTTCCAGCGCATCCGCATGCACATCCGCCCGCTCGTCGAGCCCGAAGCTGATGACGCGGGCTGCTTCCGCCTGGGCGCGAACGCGCAACAGGTCGAAGTGGGGGCTATCGCGTTTGATGATCGCCGCCCCGCCAGGCACCAGGCCAGAGAAGATTTCGGCCTTGGCGTTGGCGATGGCCTCCACGTTCTCGAAGTGCTCCAGATGCACGGCCTCCACCGTGGTCACGATGGCTGCGTGCGGCGAAACCCACGGCACGAGCGCCGCGATCTCGCCCGCGTGATTCATGCCGATCTCGAGCACGGCAAAATCGACATCGCGCGGCATGTTGGCGAGCGTCAGCGGCACGCCCCAGTGATTGTTGAACGACTTTTCCGACGCGTGGACCTTGCCGAACCGGGCCAGGCACGCGCGCAGCATCTCCTTTGTACCGGTCTTGCCTGCACTGCCCGTCACCGCGATAACGCGCGCGGAGGGCTGCAGCCTCTGACGAGCGCTATCGCCGATCCACTGCAAGGCGACGAGCGTATCGCTGGCGGTCTCGCGGTCGAGCTGCGCGTTGATCTCGCGATAGTCGCTCATGTCACACCGGATCAGTGCACCATCCCCGTCCTTGCGTTCATAGCCCGCCTCGACGATCGCTGCTGCGGCACCAGCCTTGAATGCCGCCGTAACAAAGTCATGCCCGTCGCGCTGATCCTTCAGTGCGACGAAGACTTCGCCGGGCCTGAGCGAGCGCGTGTCGATGGAAAACCCGGTGATCGGCAGGTCCGCCTGGCCTTCTGCGATGGCGAAGGGAATGGCCTCCATCAGCTCATCAAATGTCCAAAGCGGATTTTCGTTCTGCTCAGCCGCCATCGGCGCGAACCTCGTCGAGTGCGGCGCGCAGCGCCTCATGATCCGAAAACGGAACGACCTTTGTGCCGATGATCTGGCCGGTTTCATGACCCTTGCCGGCAACCAGCACGACGTCGCCCTTGCCCATCATTTTGACAGCGGCCGTGATGGCCTCGGCGCGGTCGCCAATTTCGATCGCGCCTTTCGCGCCGGCGAGAATTTCCGCACGGATGGCGGCAGGAACCTCGGTGCGCGGATTGTCGTCGGTCACGATCGACACATCGGCCTTCTCAACCGAAATCTGCCCCATAATCGGACGTTTGCCCTTGTCGCGGTCGCCGCCGCAGCCGAACACCGAAATGAGCTTGCCGGTTGCAAACGGCCGGCACGCATCGAGCGCAGCCGCGAGCGCCTCGGGCTTGTGCGCATAATCGACGATGGCCAACCCGCCGTTGGCTTCGCCCACGATCTCAAGACGCCCTGGCACACCGCGCAGATGCTCAAGGCTCGCAAGCACAGCGCCCGGTTCCTCACCGGCAGCAATGGCAAGCCCTGCGGCGGTCAAAGCGTTTTCCGCCTGATAGGCGCCGACAAGCGGCAGGCGCACGTCATATATCTTGCCGAAGGCCTCGACCTCCATCGCCTGCGCGAAGCCATCATTCTTCAGCGACACACGGCGTAACGTTTCACCTTTCGCGCCCGTGCTGATGATGCGCAGCCCGCGCGCCTTGGCTGCCGCAATCACGCGATCCGAAAATGCCCCGTCGGCATTGACGACGGCCGTTTGTCCGGGCTCCAGAAGCTCATTGAAGAGCCGCAGCTTCGCTGCAAGGTAGTCCTCGACGCTTGGGTGGTAGTCCATGTGATCGCGGCCGAGATTGGTGAAGGCGGCGGCGGTCAGCTTCACGCCGTCGAGGCGATGCTGATCGAGACCATGGGATGAAGCCTCGAAGGCCAGATGGGTGATGCCCTCGCGCGCCAGCGCATCGAGTGTGGCGTGTAACGTCACGGGATCGGGCGTCGTCAACGATCCGTAGATGGCTTCACGCGGCTTGATGAGACCGATCGTCCCGAGAGAAGCCGCCTGGCGGCCGAGCGCGGCGAAAATCTGGCGCGTGAAATCGGCAACAGACGTCTTTCCGCTCGTGCCCGTGACGGCGACGGCCGTGGAGGGCTGTCCGGGATGAAGGCGCGCGGCGATCTGCGCGAGCACGCGGCGCGGATTGGCGACGCGCAACAGAACGGTCCCGCCAGCATCCGCGACCTGCTTATCGGCACCGAGAAGAATGGCGGCCGCCCCGCGCGCAACCGCATCAGGAATGAAAAGCGCTCCATCGGTTTTCGCGCCGGGCAGGGCAGCGAAGATGATGCCGGGACCGGCATTGATGCTGGAGGCGGTGATGCCGCGGATCTCCATCTCCCGCGCATCCTGGGGAACGGCTACTCCGGCCGGCACGGCGTCTTGCAAGCGCATGAAGTCTCCAAGCCCCTGTCGACGGTCACGCGTGATCGCGTGGCTGTTGGCAGCTCATTACAGCATTTTCCGATCATACAGAGCCACTCTTTCCTCTCCCGGAAGGCAGGATGTCGCGAAGCGACAGGTGATCATTCGGCACGCGCAGCGGATTTGCGCCGGCCCCCTCTCCCCTTGGGGAGAGGGTTGGGGTGAGAGGGTGGGTTGTCGCCTTCGACACAATCGTAATGGCACGCGGAAAAAAATCGTGATGGCGCGAGTGGAAGATTGAACCGAGAGTCCACCCCCTCACCCGGCGCTCAAGGTCCGGCGCTGACGCGCCGGAGCGCCGGCCTCTCCCCAAGGGGAGAGGCGTTTCTTGTTCCCCCTCTCCCCTTGGGGAGCGGGCTGGGGTGAGGGGATGGGCTGTCGCCTTCGACACAATCGTAATGGCACGCGGAAAAAAATCGTGATGGCGCGAGTGGAAGATTGAACCGAGAGTCCACCCCCTCACCCGGCGCTCAAGGTCCGGCGCTGACGCGCCGGAGCGCCGGCCTCTCCCCAAGGGGAGAGGCGTTTCTCGTACTCCCTTCGGGCACCTTCTCTCCACGGGAGACGCAAGTGAATCCATGAGATCGCAATCGGCTATAGTTGGCGTTCTTCGAGCCGTCAAACGCACACCCTTATTGCGTCGTTGAGACGGCAAGAGGTGCGACGCCAAGCTGCGGGGCGATGCGCGCGATGATCCTGGCTGTCGTGGGAGCGGCATTGCTCGACGCCGTGCGATGGCCGCCACTTTCCTCGTTGGCCTCGGGCTCAAACAGCACGACGAACGTCAAATACTGCGGCTGATCCATGGGGAAGGCTCCGATAAACGACGAAATAACAGCCTTCTCCTTATATCGTCCGTTGTCGGCGCGCTCAGCGGTGCCTGTTTTTCCGCCAACCCGGTAGCCTGGAACTTCGGCGCGATCGCCAGTCCCTGAAGGATCCAGAACATTGAGGCGAAACAGCCGGGCAATCTCGCGGCTGGTGAGCTCCGACGTCACGGCCTCGGGCTTGGCGGGCGCATCGGCGAAGCGCACATAGCGCGGCTGCACCCGCTTGCCACCGTTCAGAATGCTGGCGGTCGCGGCCGCGAACTGCAGCGGCGCCACCGCGATGCCGTGGCCGTAGCTCATCGTCATCAGTTCGATCTGATCAACGCGCTTTGGGATCAGCGGCGCGCTCACCGGCCCCACTTCTGTCTTCATCGGCCCCGTCACGCCGATGCGCTTCATGAAGCTCATGAAGCGATCCGTACCCGCCTGCACGGCGAGCATGGCGGCGCCGACGTTGGAGGAGCGTGTGAACACCTCCTCGACCGACAGGGGCCGCCCGGCGGGGTGAAGATCGGCAATGGTGAACCCGCTCGCGGTCAACGGTTGGCGCACGTCGAGCACTGTCGCACTCGTGGCCAGTCCGTCGTCGAGCGCCATGGCAACCGTCAGCGTCTTGAATACCGAACCCAGCTCGTAGGTTCCCGTGAGCAGCCTGTCGATGTGGCCGGGATCGTATGCCGTCTGCGGAAACAGCGGATCGACGCGCGGCAGCGAGGCACTGGCGATGACCTCGCCCGTCCGAATATCCATGACAAGGCCTGCGGCAGCGTGCGTCTTGTAACGCCGCGCGGCGCTGTCGAGTTCGTCTTCCAACGAGTGCTGCACGCCGATGTCGAGAGACAGACGGACTGGCGCATGATCGGAGAATTCAGCCGTATGCACGCCTTCGACGCCGACATTCTCGTCGATCCATTTCTCGATTCCCGCGACGCCTTTGTTGTCGATGTTGACACCGCCGAGCGCGTGACCTGCCAGCTTTCCGCCCGGATAGGCACGCCGCAACTCCTTACGGAAGGCGAGGCTTGGCAGGCCGAGATCATGGATCTTCTGCGCGATTTTCGGTGACAGGCCACGCCGGATCCACACGAAGCGCCGCGCGCGATCGGAAAGCTCGCCGCGCAGCTGACTCGGGTCGATGTCGGGCAGTACCGTCGACAATTTCTCGACAAGCTCGTCACGATCAAGCACCAGCGCAGGATCCGCGAACAAGGATGGCACTTCGACGTCTGTCGCGAGAAGTCGGCCGTTGCGATCGATGATGTCGGGTCGCGCAAAGTTCGTAGGCGCAGCTTCCGTGACAGCAAGCGTCGCGCGCACGGCGTTGGCGCGCGCTCCCAACAGCACAAGTTGGACCCCGACAGCGCCGAACGCCAGCGTCACGCCAAGAGCAAGCAGGCCATTGGCGATCCGCGACCTGCCGGGACGGCCGTTCGACGGCAGGCACGGCGCACTGTTGGGTGTGATGACGACGCGCCGGCGCATCTCAGCGGTGGCCCTCAACCGGCTGGGTTACGGCAAGACTCGCGGACGATGACATTTGATCTGGACGCGGCGGTGCAAGCTTGAGGGCGCGCGCATAAGGATCGATCCGGTCGGGCCGGCTCAAATGACCCTTCTCAGCCTTGAGCACCGCGATGTCGCTGCGCGCGCGCCGCGCAAGCTGTTCCTTCTCCAGCACACGCGCCTCCAGCCGGCGCGTATCATAGCTCAAGCTGTAGAGCAGGAAGGCGCTGGACAGAGCGAGGAAAAACGCTGCGAAGTTCAACACACGCATGGCACGACCCCTTTGGGGAACCGGGCGGGCTTCAATCAGGCGGCGAGGGGACTTCGAGCGCGGCGAGATCGAGCGGGTGGGCGGGCTCGCCGGTCCGGATCGCCCACCTCAACCGTGCCGAGCGGGCACGCGGGTTCAGATCCAATTCACCTTTAGAAGGTGTTAACGCTCGAGAGTTAAGAAAGCGAAAACTTGCAGGTGTGGATTTTATCGATTGCGCAGGTAAATGGCGGGAAACGCCCATTTCCTTGCCCGTGCGGGCCGCAAAAAATTTCTTAACAATGCGGTCCTCCAGGGAATGGAAGGTGACGACCACCAGCCGGCCATCCGCCTTCAGGATCTGCTCGGCGGCAGACAACGCGCGCGCAAGCTCGCCCAGCTCATCGTTCACATGGATCCGCAGGGCCTGAAAGGTACGGGTCGCGGGATGCCTGCCGTCCACCTTGCGGCCATGAAAGACGCGCAATACCAGATCCGCCAATTCCCGTGTGCGGCTGAAGGGCTTTTGCGCCCGCTGTTTCACGATGGCGCGCGCGATGGCTCGCGAGCGGCGCTCCTCGCCGTAGACATAGATGACGTTGGCGATTGTCTCTTCTCCGGCAGTGTTGAGGAAATCGGCGGCGCTTTCGCCTTTTTGGCTCATGCGCATGTCGAGAGGCCCGTCTTGCTGAAACGAGAAGCCGCGCTCGGCCTCGTCGAGCTGCATGGAGGATACGCCGATGTCGAGTACGACAGCGTCGGCCAATCCTCCCCGAGCGTCATCTCCTTCCGGGCTCAACGTCTCGGCGGCGACGTGCGCCAATTCACTGAACGGAGCTTCGACAAGCGTCAGACGGCCTTGGTAACGCGCGACGATGGCCGCGCCCTCATGCACCGCACGGGGATCGCGATCGAGCGCCAGCACACGGCAATCCGCGGCGTCAAGAATTGCAGACGTATAGCCACCGGCGCCGAACGTGCCATCGATGATGAGGTCGCCGTCCTTGGGCGCAAGGCTCTCGAGTACTTCCGAGAGCAGCACGGGAATATGGCGCCGACTGTCCCTCTCAGTGGCGTCCGACGCGTCCCCGGACGACTTGGGCCGCGTCATTCCCGTGCTCCCTCGTCACCGTCATCGCCGAGCGCGTGACGGCTCCCCGCGCCGAAAAGCTTGCGAGTGGATTGCACTTTGCTGCGGGCGAGCGCCCGGCGTTTTTCGAACGCAGCTGGCTCCCACATTTGAAACTTGTCGCCAAGGCCGACAAAAGTGACTTGACCCTCGAGGCCGGCGTGGCGGCGAAGCGCTTCAGGAAGGACGATGCGGCCGTCCCCATCGATGCTGAGAACCTGGACGTCGCCGTAGAGCGCGACAGAGAGCTCATCTCGCTCGTCCGAATAGTCCGGCAAGCCCGAGAGAAGCCCATCGATTTTTTTCGCAAGTCTCTCGCCGCCTGCATCGAGCGCAGGAGCGTCGAGCGAGGGGTAGCAGTAGATGCCGCCGGCGTAGCCATCGCGCTCGAGCACGGCGCGGAATGGCGCTGGAATGGAGACCCGTCCCTTGGCGTCGATTTTGTTGGAATATGTCGAGACAAAGCGATCCATCCCTGTTTGAGCTGCTGCACCCTCCACTCTCACCTTGGCCCGTCACAAAACGCCGGACCGGAACGTCACTTTGCTCGTTACGCCGTGGGTCTTCCGCTGCGTTTGCCGCAAAGGCCGATACAGCGCAGGCCCAAATCGTTTGTCTTCATCCGCATCGGTGGGCGTGGCGGTCGCTCGGTTCCAGGCCCTCTTTCCGG
This sequence comes from uncultured Hyphomicrobium sp., assembly GCA_964587445.1. Taxonomy (GTDB): domain Bacteria; phylum Pseudomonadota; class Alphaproteobacteria; order Rhizobiales; family Hyphomicrobiaceae; genus Hyphomicrobium_B. Next base: position 23,877 of record CAZPLQ010000008.1, on the reverse strand, counting down.
AACGGCGCCCAGCCACGATCCCTACCCGGTGCGGTCGGGTATTTATGGGATGGCATGGAATATTATGGGCGTCAATGGAATGTTAATAGATTCATCTGGGAAAAACCGGGACTGAGCCCTGCACGCAACCCTAGGAAACAGTTGGTCTCGTTCGGAGTAGAAACGGGCGCCGAATGGGCACGGCTGGAGGCGCCAGCGGCAATGCCATATGCGGCAACGACCTGGGGAACCGGGTGTCTTGCGCTTGCGTTTTGCAGACGCACGGCCGCGCCCATGCGCGGCGTGACGTACCCTCTTCATTTTTAGGAGTCCGAAATGGACAAAGCTCAAGAGCAGGAAGCGCGCGCGCCGCGCAAGCCCTCTAAGGCCAATGGCGACCAGAAGGGCGTCGCCGATCTCTCCACTCCCACCGATCTCGATAAGCGCGGCGTCAAGCAGGTTGCCGAGGCCTTGAACGGCCTGGTTTCCGACGCCTTCGCGCTCTACCTCAAGACCAAGAACTTCCACTGGCACATGAGCGGGCCCAACTTCCGCGACTACCATCTTCTGCTCGATGAGCACGCCACGCAGATTTTCGCCGCCCTCGACCCTCTGGCCGAGCGCGTGCGCAAGTTGGGCGAGAAGACGGTGCGCTCCGTTGGAGAGGTCCACCGCCTGTCCAGTATCAAGGACAACGACGCCGATTTCGTACCGCCCGGTGAGATGATCAAGGAGTTGCTCGCCGACAACCGCACCGTCGTGGAAGCGATGCGCAAGGCGCACAAGCTTTGCGATGACGCCGATGACGTAGGCACTGCAAGCCTTCTTGAAGTCTATATCGACGAAACCGAACGGCGCATCTGGTTCCTGTTCGAAACCGCCCGCGCGGCCGATCGCACGGGCCACTGACGCACGCGACACGGGCTTGCGAGGTCATGCCGGCACGCAAAACGATCGCTTTCCTCCTGGCGATTATGCTGACCTGGGGTTGGACCGCATTGGCGGCACCCCAGGGCGGCGCGGCTGGGGCAGAGCCGAAAATGGCCTTCCTCGCCGTTACCTTCCAGAATGACAACGAGGCGCTGGAGCCGACCACCGATGCCGAGCGGGCGCGGATGTCCGCGCTCGAAGCGCAATTCAAGACGGCGCTTTCGTCAGCCAGTGTCGCAACCTTCGCCGACATCCCCGATGCAATGCGCAAGCAGATCGAAGCGGGCCAGACAATTGGCGAGTGTCATGGCTGCGAGTTCGATTATGCGCGCCAGGTAGGCGCTTCTCAGGTCGCCTGGATCAAGGTGCAAAAGGTCTCCAACCTGATCCTGAACATGAACGTCTACGTCGGTGACGTCAAAAGCGGAAAGCTCACCTTCGTGCACAGCGTCGACATTCGCGGCAACACGGACGAGAGCTGGCGGCGAAGCCTCACGTATCTGCTCGACAACTACCTGCTGCCGAACCTGACCGGCTGAAGGCACGTCCGTCAGATGATGCTCTTGGCATAAAGGTCGGTACGCCGGTCGCGAAAGAAACCCCAATCAGCGCGATAACTCTCGATCTCGGCGAGATCGAACGTGTGCACCAGGATTCCCTCGTCCTTGCCGCCGAAGCTCTTGACGAGTTCCCCGGTATGATCGGCAATGAACGAGTGACCGTAGAAGCGCTGCTTGGCGCCCCCGTTGTCTTCGAGGCCGATGCGGTTTGCCGCGACGACAGGGATGGCATTGGAGACCGCGTGCCCTTGCATCGCGCGCTGCCAGCGGCGGTGCGTATCGAGCGCGCCATCGTAGGGCTCGGACCCGATCGCGGTGGGATAAAACAGCACCTCCGCACCCTGCAACGCCATGGCGCGCGCGCACTCGGGATACCATTGATCCCAGCAGATGCCGACGCCGATGCGGCCATGTTTGGTGGTCCACGCCTTGAAACCGGTGTCGCCGGGACGGAAATAGTACTTCTCTTGATAGCCCGGACCGTCGGGAATATGGCTCTTGCGATAGGTGCCGAGGATCTCGCCATCCGCGTCCGCGATGACGACGGAATTGTAGTAGCGCGGCCCGTCCTTCTCGAAGATCGAGATCGGGATAACGACCTTCAACGCCTTAGCGAGCTTCGTCAGCGCCAGCACGCACGGATGTTGGTCGGCGGGATAGGCCGTCGCGAACCACTTCGGGTTCTGCTCGGTGCAAAAATAGATGCCTTGGAACAGCTCGGACGGCAGGATGACCTGCGCGCCCGCCTTGGCGGCCTCGCGGATGAAGCCCTCGGTTCGGGCGATGTTATCCTTGAGGTCGTCGCCGTACGACGTCTGGATTGCGCCGACCGAGAGTGAACGGGATTTCATCTCAAACAGGCTCCTGTTGCGTGATGCAATGGAACGAGCCGCCACCCGCTTCGCCCGAACCCAGCAGACCGCGAGAGGATACACCTACGACCTTGCGGCCGGGGAACACGGTGCGCAGCGCTTCGAGCGCGGCCGCCTGGGTGGGCGTGCCATAGACGGGCACGACAACGACGCCGTTGGCGATGATGAAGTTCATGTGCGAGGCGGGCGAGATTTCGCCGGCCGGATTGCGATAGAGGCCCACGCCGGGAATGCGCACCACGTCGAGCTTGCGTCCGGCCGCGTCGGTCGCGGCTTCAAGCACGGCGGCAATCGCATTCAGCGTGCCGGCGTTCGGGTCATCGGGCCCTGCCGGGGCCTGACATACGACGCGGCCAGGGGCCACGAAGCGGGCAATGTTATCGATGTGCCCGTCCGTATGGTCGTTCTTCAGGCCTTCGTCGATCCAGATGATCTTGCGCGCTCCGAACGCCTTCGTCAGGGATGCTTCCGCCTGCTCCTTGGTCCACCCGTTGCGGTTGGGATTGAGCAGCGTTTGCCGGGTGGTGAGGATCGTGCCCTCGCCATCGTGGTCGATGGCGCCGCCTTCCAGCACGAAGTCGAAGCGGCGAATGTTCGCCGCTGCGCCCCGCGCAACTTCATCCCCCACCGTTGCATCGTCGGGCAGATCGTACTTGCCGCCCCAACTGTTGGTGGCAAAGCGCAGCGCCACCCCGCTCCCCTCGGCATCGCGTGCGAAAATCGGACCCGTATCCCGCAGCCAGATGTCGCCGTACCTGGCGGAAACAAGCTCGGCCGCATCGCCCAGCGCGACGCGGGCGCTGCTCTCGGCTTCCGCGCCGTTGACAAGGACACGCACCGTGTTGCCCGCCGCGTGCAGCGCCGTGACGAGACCCGCGATGTCGGCGCGTGGCGCGGCGAGGTCGCCATTCCATTCGTTTGCGTTCGCCGGCCACGCCGTCCAGATCGCCTTCTGCGGCGCCCATTCGGCGGGAACAGTGAGGACGGGCGCAGGGTCGTTGGTGGTCAAGACGGCCTCGATGATGTTGCGGCGCGGTGCATTCTGCTCAGGCGTGCGATGTGAGGCGCGCGCGTGTCAATGTCAAGAAACGCCATGTATTTAGTTAGCGCAACCGAGACGGTGAGTATCCGGAGCGTAACAAGCGCGGATGCTGGTGGGCATCCGGAGCGCAGTAAGAGAGAGCGGGCTGGCAAGACGCAACGAATGGAGACCAGCCGGCCTGTAAGCCGGGTTCTGTCCGAAGAGCTCGCGCCCTTCTGGACGGCCATTCATCTGGGACGCCTGTCGCCAAGCGCCTCGTGCAATCAACCCGGGCGGGAACGAGTGGACGCGTTCTGCGGCACCGGTGACCCGGCCCGCACGCCCGCCCCTATTTGATCTTGCTCCCGGTGGGGTTTGCCCTGCCGCTGCTGTTACCAGCAGCGCGGTGCGCTCTTACCGCACCTTTTCACCCTTACCCGCTGGCGACGCGCGCCGGTAGGCGGTTTGTTTTCTGTGGCACTTTCCCTGGGGTTGCCCCCGGCGGCCGTTAGCCGCCACCGTGTCCTCTGGGAGCCCGGACTTTCCTCTGCCGGAATGCAGCTCGCCGCTCCTTTAGGGAGGACTTCGCCTCGAATGCCGGCAGCGGCCGTCCGGCCGGCTGGTCACCCCCAATAAGGGGAGCGGGGTGCCCCGCGTCAAGACCAATGCGCGCTTGGCGGACACGAGCGTTGCCTGCATGATCCGCGGCAAAAAGGGAACGCCATGGCAAGCCAGAGAAAAGTCATCATCACCTGCGCGGTGACGGGGTCAATCCACACGCCGTCAATGTCCCCCCACCTGCCCGTGACGGCGCAGCCATAGGCGCGGCGGAGGCTGGAGCGGCCATCGTGCACCTGCACGCGCGCAATCCGCAGGACGGCCGGCCCGACCAGACCCCGGAGGCATTCACACCGTTTCTCAAGATCATAAAGCAGCGCGCGAACGTGGTGGTTAACATCACTACTGGCGGCGCGCCGACCATGAGCATCGAGGAGCGCGTAAAGCCCGCAGCCGTCTTCAGGCCCGAGATCGCCTCCCTCAACATGGGCACCATGAACTTCGGACTGTTTCCCATGCTGGCGCGCCAGAAGGAGTTCAAACACGACTGGGAGAGGCCTTACCTGGAAAGCTCGCGTGCCGGCTTCTTCAAGAACACCTTCGCCGACATCGAGTACATTCTGACCACGTGCGCGGCCAACGGTACGCGGTTCGAGATCGAGTGCTACGACATCGGCCACCTCTATACGCTGGCCCACTTCGCAGACCGTGGCGTCGTGAAGCCGCCGTTCTTCGTGCAGTCGGTGTTCGGCATCCTGGGCGGCATCGCAGGCCACCCGGAAGACGTCGCCCACATGAAGCGCACCGCCGACCGCCTGTTCGGCAAGGACTATCACTGGAGCGTGCTGGGCGCGGGCGCCAACCAGATGCGCATCGCCGCAACCGCAGCCGCCATGGGCGGCAACGTGCGGGTTGGTCTGGAGGACAGCTTGTGGGCGGGTCCGGGCCGGCTCGCCACATCCAACGCCGAACAGGTGAAAACCGTGCGCGGCATCCTGGAAGGCATGGGTCTTGGCATTGCGACCGCCGACGAGGCGCGTGAGATCCTGGAGCTCAAGGGCGGCGACCAAGTCGGGTTTTAGAGCGGGGCGCAAAGCTGAGCTAACGCCGCGCCTTGTCGAGGTTGACGGCGTTTTCCAGGCCTATCACCGTGTCGAGGCCCTTCGCCCCCGTCAGCGTTGCGCCGTAGAGATCGGCGCCCGTCATATCCGCACCGGTCAAATCGGAGCCCGAGAAGTCGACCATGGACAGATCGGCGGCGACGAAATGGGCGCTCCTCAGATCGGCGCCCGTGAATCGCGAGAACGTCATGATCGCGCGCGTGAAGTCCGCATCCTTGGCGCGCACGCCGGAGAAGTCGCACGACTTGAGAACATTGCTTGGCTGGGTCACGAGCGTGCCCTGCCCGGGGCGCGCTTCCAAGGGATCAAAATGCGCACCCGTGAGATCGGCCCCGCGGAAGTCCGCGCCAGACAGGTCCGCCTGCACGCGGATATGTGAGAGATTGGCGCCCGAAAAGCGCGGCGCGTCGGTGAGATTGTTGTTCAGATCCGAATAGACCGTGGGGCGCAGAATCGTTGCGTCCGACAGATTGGCCTCCGATAGATCCGCGCGGATCAACACGGCACGGTCGAGGCGAGACCGGGAGAGCTTTGCTCCGGTCAGCGTCGCACCTGTCAGATCCGCCCCGTAAAGGTCGGAGAACTCCAAGCTTGCGCCTTTGAAGTCGAGACCGGCAAGGTCAAGATAGGTCAGATCGCGCCGCGACAGATCCGGTTTGCCACCGGACTGCGCATTGAAAAGGATCGTCGTGACCTGACGGGCCGTGTAATCGGGCTTACCCGTCCAGGGCTGGTTGAGCGGTTCGGCACTGGCGGCTTGGATGGCGTGCAAAGAAACCAGTTGCGCCAGGAATATCCCTGCCGCCGCTACAGTCAGCAATCTCGGCATCGCACAACAGCGACGACGCATCGAATCGATCCCAATCAAAAACTCAGCATATATATAATATAGTTGGAGGTATGCGTTTGACGACACGACGAAAGCCTAAAGGGACCATGACAAATCGGACAGGTCCGGTGGCTCAGCCCTTCAACACCGGCTGGCCGGCTTCAAGGCGTGCGCGCAATGCCCCGGCGTCGACGAACTCGTCCTGCGGATCGTCAGGATCCTCGAATACCTCCGGCACCAGCATCTCACGCATATTGCCAAGCTCATCGCTGATGACCGGACCTTTGATATCCCCACCGGCATGAAGATCCGAATCGCACGTGATGATGGCTGCGGCCGACAGGTCCTTGCCGATGAGAAATGCGCCGTGGTTGTAGTCACAGAACAAGATGCCACGGCAGACGACCGATCCAAGGATGACAAAGCTTGCGCCGCCCTTGACGATCTCGCCGGCATTGAGGTCGCCATCGACGAAGAAGAACGGTCCGCCGTCGCTATCGGCATTGATCAGCCGGCCTTGAACCGCGAAATCTCCAAGGACCGCGACGGTCGTCACGCCGTGCTCGATGAGCCCCTCATAGTCTATGGTAACGTTATCGGGCAGTGCCGTCGTGGCGCTCAAAACCAGGGCTTTGCCTTCCGGATGATCGACCAGGATATGCCCAGCAAGTCTCTCGAAGGCCCGCGGGGGGCCAAGGCCGCGTTCTTCAATCCGGTGCTTCAATTCCCTGGACAGCTCATCAAGTGGCATGAGCTGCCCTAGCGCGAGCAGGGGGTTCATCTTTCGTGGCCTCGAAGACATTCCATAGCCGATGGACGGACTCTAATGCCGTCACGCGACGTCTGGAAGACCAAAGCCGGGATTGTGCTCCAGTTACGCCTAGTCGCGAAGCTGGGCGGCGCGCCGGGACACTTCTGCCTCCGAGACCTCACCTGCCGCGATCAGAGCGTTGACACAACGCTTGGAAAGCTTGGGACCGGCAGCCCGCATGCATTGGCGCACGCCGGGTGAATCGGGGGCATGGGCACGGCAATAGGCGAAGTAATCGCTTGCGCAGGCAATCCGGACGCGGGCGCTCGCGGCAGAAACCTCTTGCGCGACCAGGGAGCACGACGCCAGGGTCAACGCGGCCATGACTGCACTGCGGTATGAGAACGGCACAAGCGGCTTCGAGGCTGTGCAAGGTGTAGACATGGCAATCTCCATTTGCCTGAGTTTACTCGAAGCTACCGGAGAACGAGTTGCGTGGAAGTCACCTGGGAAACAACGGAGACAACTTGCGCCACTCTTCTTGAACTAATGCAAGGAAACAGGAGTCGCTACGCCCCCTGCGCCAAGCACCTTTCTATTTCGGCATGGCGCGAACAGATCGAGCGATGAATCATAGATGTTCGTTTTTACATCAAGAATGCCAAGAACGGAATGAAAGAGATTGTCGTGCGAGCGTTTTCTTTCGGCGCTGTGTTTGAGACAACCGATATCGGATGACGTGCGCTTGCGCAAAGGCTCCGACAGCCACGCGACCATAGGCACGTGCGTTTGCGCTTCAGGCGCCATGGCGTAGGGCATGCCATGAAGATAGATGTTGTTCTCGCCCAGGCTCTCGCCATGATCCGACATGTAGATCACACCTGTGTCGGCGGTGCCGGCTCCCGTTTGCAATATGCCGATCAATCGCGCCAACACATGGTCTGAATAGACGATGGTGTTGTCATAGGCATTGACAATGGCCTCACGCGTGCAGCGGCTGAACTGGCTTTCGCGGCATACGGGCTTGAACGTCTCGAACTGTGGCGGATAACGCTCCCAGTAGGCCGGTCCGTGGCTGCCCATCATGTGCATGACGATCACGGTATCCTTCTTCAGACCCTTGATCAGTTCAGCGAGCCCATCGACGAGGACATCATCGTGGTTCTCGGTGTGAGCGTAGAACGCCGGGTGCTTCAGCCCGGTCAGGATCTCGGTCTTGATACGGTCGCACACGCCCTTGCAGCCGGCCTGGTTTTCTCTCCAGATCACGTCAAATCCGACGCGCGCCAGGACATCGAGCAGGTTCTGCCGGCTTGCAGCCTCGCTGTTTGAAAAGTTCTCCCGCCCCAGCCCTGAAAACATGCAGGGCACCGACTCGGCCGTGTCGGTTCCGCACGACGACGCATAGGGATAGTTGATCAGATCCGCGACCTCGGACAGCCTTGGATTCGTGGCTCGCTCATAGCCATTGAGAGAGAAATGGTCCGCACGGGCCGTCTCGCCAACGACGACAACGAACAGCGCGGGACGAGACCCGGCAGGCGGAGTGCGCACGGCATCGGTGCCGATCGGCTGCACCACATTCATCCTGGCGACCTGGTATTTTGATCTGGCGTACTTATTGAGCGCGTCAATGAAATTCGACGGTGTGAGCGTCAGTCGCAACGCCGTGTTCTCGCGAAATGTCGAGGTCAGGGCCGGAACGAAGGGAAAGAGGGTTACCGCTATAACGGGCAGGACGATCGCGGCCGACTTCAACTTGCGCCAGAAATCTTCGCGCATCCCTGGCCATTCGATCGGCACGAACCAGAGCAGCGCTGCAGGCAACAGCCCGAGAACGGCAACAAAGGCGAGAAGCTTGGCCGTCATGAGATCGCCCGCCTCGGCCGAGTTCGTCTCGAACACGTTGCGCACCATATTGACGTCGATGACCGTGCCGTACTCGAGCATGAAATAACTCGCCGCCGCCGTCATGACGAGAAGCAGGCCGGCGAGAGGACGCAGCAGCGGCCGAACAGCCAGAAGCAGGAAGCTCAAATAGGCTGCGGCGAGCAGCGCGACGAACACGGCCGCCATGAAGCCCCATTCGTAGGCCGACTGCGGCGCGAGAACCCGGTAGAACAGTCGCCAGAAGGGAATATTCAGGATTGCGACGACAAACAGCGCCAGAACGAAACTGACAGCCTCTGGCGTCCGGCGCGTTGACATCAGGCTTCCAATCTATCCGGCATATTGGAATGGAGTGACCCGAATACCCGCGCGGATCCTCAATATCGACATCCCGCCCGCACCGTTGTGCGCGCAGGGTCTTCATCGCCGGCGACAATAGACAAAGGTCAAGAGTCCGCAGACTGGACGAGACGCCGCAAAGTTTTCAAAGTTGAAATGTCGAGACGGCCGTCGATCCGGCGCGGACGAAAATGGCGCTGAAATGCGGTCAGCACTTTGACCATCTTGTCGTCGATCTGAACACAACGTTCGAGGTCGTAGCCGTAGTCCGCCAGAAGCGAACCCGCTTCCTTCACCTGCGGCCCCATCCCGCCGAGCCCCAGACCCAAATCGTCCGCCCGCACCGGAGCGGGGCGCACCCAATGTCCAACGCCATGGCGTGCAAGCACCGGCCACGGAAACCTCTCGCCAGGGTCGATCTTGCGCCCGACCGCCACGTCCGAATGCCCCAGGACATCCCGTGGCGCGATCGCGTGGCGCTCGCAAATATCTCGCGTCAACGCGATGACCGACGAGACCTGATGCCGTGAAAAGGCCGGATATCCGTCCGAGTGCCCGGGATTTTGGATCTCGATACCCACGGAATGCGAGTTGATGTCGGTTTCGCCCCGCCAGGAGGCGACGCCGGCATGCCAGGCGCGCAGCGACTCCGGCACCAGTTGCACCACCGCGCCCTTCTCGTCGATGACGTAGTGGCACGACACCCTGCTCTCTTCACGCGAGAGCCAGTCGATGGCCTTCTGTGCACTGGCCATCCCGGTATAGTGCAGGATCACCAGACGCGGCCGAACACCATCCCTGCGCTCCTCGCGGTTCACGGCAGGACGGACGTGCTCGACATAGCGGCTGTCGGGTTTGAAGGGGGCAAGCGCTACGTTCAAGACGAGTGCTCCAGCCGCGGCGAAGCTGCTTCGCGGCGCTGCGCCATGATCTGTTCGTAAGCTTCGTTGATGGCAGCAAGCCGCCGCCCCGACGCGGCAAGGAACTCTTCAGGCACGCCTTTGGCTATGAGCAAATCGGGATGATGCTCACGGGCGAGTTCGCGGTAGCGCGCCTTGATCTCGGCATCGCTCGCATCCGGGGCAACTCCCAGAATCTCGTAGGCGCAATCGGGGTCCTGCACGAACGCGCGGCGAACCGCCAGATAGGCGAACCTGGGCACACCCATCAAGTCCGCGACGGTCGAAAGAAACACCTCCTCGGCCGGGTGGTGGATGCCATCTGCGGTCGCCATATGCAGAAGAGACTCGAGCACGAAGATCTTGAGGTCTGGCTCGGCATCGAGCATGGCGCCTATGCGCTGCGCATAGGTCTCGTATCCAGCAACATCTTGGCGCGCCAGATCGAAAACGCGCCGCAGATTGTTGCGCTCGCCCTCCGGCACATCGAACAGCCGTTCAAAGGCAGCCACCTCCACTTCCGAGGAAATTCCATCCGCCTTGCTCATCTTCGCCGCCAGGGTGACGACGGAGATGGTGAAGGCGACGCGGTTTTGGGCGGGCGTTCCCGATGCCGAGCGGTCGAAGCCGAACGCGGCCAATATCTGCTCGAAGGCGCTGCGCACCGCGCCGCCTTCGTCCAATCCGAGCATCTTGCCCAATATTTTCCAAGGCATGAGAAAGGGCTCTCGCCAGGGGTTTAAGTTCCCAAAGTCCTGACGTATGGGTCATCATAGCGGAGGGCGCCCACCAACACCCCTAAATTTACGGAAAGAAACGGAGAATTCCGCCAATGGCCGAGGCCGCGTGGCAATTTTGGATCGACCGCGGCGGCACGTTCACCGACATCGTGGGGTTGGACCCCGCCGGGCGGCGGCACATACTCAAACTGCTGTCGGAAAATCCGAAAGCCTATGCCGATGCCGCACTCGCGGGCATGGAGAGGCTGATGGCCAGCTCCAGTGCCCGCGGCACGATTTCGAGCGTCAAGATGGGAACGACCGTCGCCACCAATGCTCTTTTGGAGCGCAAGGGCGATGCAACGGCACTTGTCATCACGGCAGGCTTCGATGATCAGCTCGAGATCGGGACGCAAGCGCGGCCCGACATCTTTGCGCGCCGGATCGTCAAACCGCAGGTGTTGCATGCACGCGTCATTGGCGCGCGTGAGCGGGTGCGGGCGGATGGCACAATCGAAACTCCCCTCGATGTGGCGCATCTCGACTCCGAACTGCGCCTGGTGCGGGCCGCAGGCATCGATAGCGTCGCCATCGCGTTCCTGCACGCCTACGCCTTCCCCGAGCATGAGCGCATTGCGGCGCAAGTGGCGCGCCGGATCGGCTTTGCGCAGATCTCAACCAGTCACGAGATCTCGCCGCTCATCCGTATTCTTCCCCGTGCCGACACGACCGTCGCCGACGCTTATCTGACCCCGGGGTTGCGCCGCTACATCGACCGTGTGGCAGCCAAACTCGGCGCAGGGCGAATGCTGGATGCACCCAAGCTCTACTTCATGACATCGGCAGGCGGCTTGACGTCCGCCGAGACCTTCCGCGGCCGCGATGCCATCCTGTCGGGGCCGGCGGGAGGCGTCGTCGCAATGGCGCAGACGGCGCGACGCGCAGGCTTCGATCGTGTCATCGGCTTCGACATGGGTGGCACTTCGACGGACGTCGCCCACTTTGCGGGGACTTATGAACGTACGCTCGAAACGCACATCGCCGGGGTGCGCCTGGCGACGCCGATGCTGAATATCCACACGGTTGCGGCGGGCGGCGGCTCGATCCTGACGTTCGATGGCACGCGTCTTCGGGCGGGCCCCGAGAGCGCCGGCTCCAATCCTGGCCCGAAGTGCTACCGGCGCGGCGGACCGCTGACCGTGACGGATGCCAACGTGCTCACCGGAAAGATCCTGCCCCAGCACTTCCCCAAGGTCTTCGGCGCCAGCGGGACGGAGCCGATCGACGTGGATGCGGTGCGGGCCGCATTCGAGGATCTGGCGCGAGAAGTCGGCGGACACAGCGCGGAAGAGGTTGCCGACAGTTTCATCCGCATTGCCTGCGAGACGATGGCAGGCGCCATCAAGAAGATCTCGGTGGAGCGCGGCTATGATGTCAGCACCTATGTACTGAACTGCTTCGGCTCGGCAGGTGGTCAACATGCCTGCCTGATCGCCGACATTCTCGATATGCACGCAATCCTCATTCATCCTTGCTCGGGCGTGCTCTCCGCCTACGGCATGGGGCTCGCGGCGGCACGCGCCTCGCGCGAGCGCAGCCTGGAAACAGCACTCGACGCGGCCGGGCTTGGGCAGGCTGAGGCGATCGCGGCGGCCATGACGGCTGAAGTCAACGACGAACTCGCCGCGCAGGACATTCCCGCCTGCAGCATTGTCACGACGGCGCGCCTTCATCTGCGCTACGCGGGCAGTGACACGATGCTGCCGGTTGGCCTGGGCAGTCTTGAAGATATGCGCACGGCGTTCGAAGAGGCGCACCGCAGCCGGTTTGGGTTTCTGGCTCCCCGAAAGCCTCTCATCATCGCAGCGGTTGACGTGGAAGCCGTGGCGGAACCCGCCAGGGATAGCGAGGTTCGAGACAACATTCCTCGGAACGAGATCGAAGGCCCGCCGCGCAGCGCCGGGAGAACGCGCTTTTTTGCGCGCGGCGCGTGGCACGACGCCGGCATCTATATGCGGGATCATCTTTGCGCCGGCCACCGCATCACCGGCCCGGCGCTTGTGATCGAACCGCATCAGACCGTCGTCGTCGATGACGGCTGGCGCCTCGAAGTCACGCCCCGTGATGATCTGGTCATGACGCGCATTGCGCCACGCCAGCGCGAGACGCTTTCCACCAAGCCCGACCCGGGCCTGCTTGAGATCTTCAACAACCTGTTCATGGGCATCGCCGAGCAGATGGGCGAAGCCCTGCGCGCAACGGCGCAGAGCGTCAACATCAAGGAACGGCTGGACTTCTCCTGCGCCGTATTCGACGCCTCCGGCGGTCTCGTCTCCAATGCGCCGCACCTGCCGGTGCACCTGGGATCCATGGACCGCTCGGTGGAAAGCGTGATCCGCGCGCGCGGCGGCGATCTCAAGCCGGGCGACGTCTACATGCTCAACGCGCCTTACAACGGCGGCACGCATCTGCCTGACATTACCGTCGTCACGCCTGTGTTTGATGCAGGCGGAAAAACCATTCTCTTCTTCGTGGCGAGCCGTGGGCATCACGAGGATGTCGGCGGCCTGACGCCCGGCTCCATGACACCACGCGCGACCCGCATCGAGGAAGAGGGCGTTCTGATCGACAACGTGAAACTGGTGGATCAGGGGCGCTTTCTGGAAAGCGAAGTGCGCTCCGTTCTTTCCGGGGGGCTTTATCCCGCGCGCCAGCCGGACAAGAACATTGCCGATCTCAAGGCGCAAGTAGCCGCCAACGCGCGCGGCGCCCACGAGATCGGGCGCATGATCGCCCAGTATGGCCTTGACGTCGTGCAAGCCTACATGGCGCATGTGCAGGACAACGCGGAAGAGAGCGTGCGCCACCTGATATCGAATTTGAGCGATGGACGTTTCCGCGTCGAAACCGATCAAGGCACAGCCATCGAGGTCACGATTACCGTGAACCGGGAGAAGCGCTCCGCGCGCATCGATTTCACCGGCACGAGCCCACAGCAGCCCAACAACTTCAACGCGCCCGAGCCCGTGACGCGCGCCGCCGTGCTCTATGTCTTCCGGGTCATGGTGGACGCGCCCATTCCGATCAACGCGGGCTGCCTGCGACCTCTCGACATCGTCATCCCTGAAGGATCGATGCTGTCGCCGCGCTACCCAGCGGCCGTCGTCGCAGGCAATACGGAGACGAGCCAGATCGTGACCAATGCGCTGTTTGGTGCACTCGGCGTGTTGGCCTCGGCGCAAGGCACCATGAACAATCTGACCTTCGGCAACGCGCGCGTGCAGTATTACGAGACGATCTGCGCGGGCGCGCCAGCGGGTCTCGACAAGGACGGCCACGGCTTCGACGGCGCGGCGGCGGTGCACGTTCATATGACCAACACGCGGCTGACCGACCCTGAGATCCTGGAGTTGCGCTATCCCGTTCTGGTGGAGGAGTTCTCCATACGGCGGGGTTCGGGCGGCATCGGGCGCTGGCGCGCGGGCGACGGCATCCGCCGTATCATCCGCTTTCTTGAAGCCATGGACCTCGCCATCCTGTCAGGCTTTCGCAACGTGCGCCCCTTCGGCCTTGCAGGCGGTGAACCGGGCCAGAGAGGCCGTAACCTCGTGCGTCGGCGCGATGGCCGCCTGGAAGACATCGGCGGTTGCGCGCAGACCAAGCTCGCGCCCGGCGAAGCGATCATCATCGAGACGCCAACGGGCGGCGGTTTTGGTGCACCGACTTGATGGGCTTTCGCATTGCGCGTTGGCTTGCGTCATTGCACGGATGCGACACCATTCTAGGATAAATCGTGCAAACCCCGTTGCACATCAGGAGACCCGCCATGATCAAGCGCTTCACGACATTGCTTGCTCCCCTCGCCGCCGTCCTCATGTTCAGCGCTGGTGCAGCGCGATCGGACTCCGCCGCCGATCTCGAGCCTTACGCGGTGAAGGCACGCGGCGCCGTCAAGGCCATGGGCGGCGCGTTGCAGACCAAGCTCAAGGAGGCGCTGGTGGCTGATGGACCTATCGCAGCCGTTCAGGTGTGCAAGACGATCGCGCCGGAAATTGCCAAAGAGCAGTCCAAGGCTGCCGGCATGACGATCCGGCGCACGGCCTTGAAAGTCCGCAATCCGGACAACGCGCCCGATGCCCTGGAGCGCAAGGTGCTCGAGGATTTCGCCGCCCGCCTCGCTGCGGGTGCGGACGCCAACACGCTTGAGCATATCGAGGAAGTCACCGGGGATGGCAAGACGACCGTTCGCTACTTCAAGGCGATCCCGACTGCCGCTGCACCATGCCTTGTGTGCCACGGCAGCGGCGTCTCGGGTGAACTGAAGGAGACGATCGATAAACTCTATCCCACCGATCAGGCCACCGGCTTCAAAGAGGGTGACCTGCGCGGGGCCTTCTCCGTCACGATGGAGAAATAACCCATAAAAAAGCCCCTCCGCAGTGGAGGGGCTTTCGGCAGAGCTCAATTTGCCGGCGGAGTGGCCCGTCGCGCACGCCGCTGGGCCATGAACTGTTCGAACTCCGCCCGGTCAGCCGCATGCTTGAGACGCGCAAGATAAGCGGAAAACTCCGCGCCTTCCGCCTCAAGCCGCTGCATGGTTTCCTTTTTGTAGTCTTGGAACGCGGCATTCTCATTGGCCTGATGCGCAGGCGTGGCGTTGCGAGGTTTGCGCGCAAAGCGGCTTGTCAAATCGAAGGGCGCGACGAAGAAAGCGGGTCTGCGCGAGGCCTCATGGGCCGGACCACCAGGATTACCCGGACCAGCCTCGTTCTGGCGCACAAGCGCAAGCCGCATGCGCGCGTAAGCGAACGTCAGCGCCGCGCCAGCGAGGAGCCCGGTTGCCAACATCGCAAACCCATGCACGTGCGGCGGGCCGAAATGAAAGAATGGCATGTGCTGACCCGTTGCGTTGGAGAGGTGTAAAGGGCTGCGGCGCAGGTTTGACCTGCGCCGCAGGATCGATGTCAATCAACTCAACGTCAGTTGGCGGGACCTTCCGGCGCGGGCTCGGAGCCACGGTTGCGCCGGTCCGACATGAACTGCTCGAACTCGGACTTGTCCTTGGCGGCGCGCAGCTTGTCCAGGAACGCGCGGAACTCGCGCTCCTCCTCTTCCAGCCGCTTCAAGGTTTCAGCCCGGTACTCATCGAAGGCCGCGTTGCCGCTCGAATAGCTCTGCGTGAAGGCGCGGAACTCGTCTTCCACTCGCGAGCGCGCCTTGTCGAAATCACCCCTGAAACGGCGGCGCCAATCGCCACGTCCACTTGCTCGTCCACCATACCATCCGCAGCTCATGCGACCACTCCATATAAGATAGGCAAGAATTGCAAGACCCACGGGCCAGAACAGCACGAAGCCAAGCACCATCACAGCGATCCAGGCGCCCTTGCCGTAGTCGTCGAGCCTCTGAACCATTTCCGCCATCGCGACCCTCCGCTTTTTCTTGCAGCTCCAAGAACTTGAACGAGCCCGAAAGAAACCGGCTCGTTCAATGTAAATGTATTTAACATTCACATATGTGGGGGTCAAGAGGCGCTTGATCAAGTGGCCATTGGCAGACGCTCGCAAAAACGGTCAAGTTTGGGAGCGGAACGCGCGCCGGATGCGACCGTCTCACTTTCTTTTCACGCGGAGAGAAGGTGCCCCGAAGGGAGTACGAGAAACGCCTCTCCCCTTGGGGAGAGGCTGGCGCTCCGGCGCGTCAGCGCCGGACCTTTGAGCGCCGGGTGAGGGGATGGACCAGCGATTCAATCTGCGACGCGCCGTCACGATTGTGTTGGGGCGGCAGATCACCCCCTCACCCCGACCCTCTCCCCAAGGGGAGAGGGGGGACTGGCCCAATCAGCGGCGCACGCTGAAGTCCCCACCTGTCGCTTCGCGACATCCTCTCACGGGATCCGGGAGAGGAACAGTGTGGCCCTGTTGGATCACGAAGTGCCTAGCCGCGCGGCGGCCGGCGGCGCTCGTGGAACCAGGCGCGATACTCCGCCATCTTCTTGCGTTGACCCTCGGATGCGCGGCGCTTGCAGGTGGACGCTTCATCGCTCTTCTCGCCGGCCCCCCACCGCCGCTCGACGCAATCGTTGATGTTGTAGGCCATCTCCAGATCGCCCATGCGGTCTACGACATCCTTGAGCGCCAAGGTCCATTCCGACCCGTCGGTGCGTGTGTAGGTGAACTTGCGCGCGGCAAGCTCGGAGGCAAGCACGCCGTCAAGCTGGGCCTTCACGTCCGCGGCGCTCTTATCCTTCGGCATGGCGTAGCGCTCCGGCCGGCGCGCTACGCGCTCGGGAAAGCCGCGTACGACATCGATCGCGATCAGGAGGCGCAGATCGCGCGAGGGCGTGGCGAAATCCTCCCACGCTCCGGTCGTCTCGAAGATCGAGGCGCCATCGGGCATTCCGACGTCCTTGCCGCCGCCCACATGATACTTGCGCCCGTTCTCAACCGATGTGACGCGCGCCTTGACCTGCTCTTCGAGCGAGGCGATGGCTTCATTCAAAGCCCGCACCGGATCGAGCGGCTCGGGCGACATCACGTCGTCCATCCTGTCGTAAAAACCTTCGACGTCGAGCTTTGCCTGGTCGAGAGAGAAGTTGCCGTAATCAGCGCTCTTTGTGATCTCGGCATTGGAAAGCCGCCGCAGGGCACCACCTTTGCCACGCACCACGGGACGGAAGTTCTTGAAGCCGGCGCTGCCCATGGCCGGATCTTGCGCAAAAAGGAAGTTTCCGCGCCAGAAGCGCTTGCGCGCCACCGTGCCATCGGGCTGGCCGTCCACCGCCAGAAAGACGCCAGCGCCATCGGATGTCTGAGGCACGCGCTTGGCGATGACCAGCACATGGCCGTAGGGGTCCGCGTACACGGTGCCCGGCCGCAACGTGTCCTGGTTCAGCGGAACGGGATAGTAGTCGGTATTTTCATCTTCGGCGCGCGTTCGTCCGGAGCCGGAATGCACGGAATTGGCAACTGTCGAGCGCAAGTAGGTTCCAAAGCCAGCAGCCAATCCTTGCCTTCCCGCCGAAGGCTTGGACTGCTTCCTGGATTTCGACGAGCCTCCATCGAATATGGCCATCAGGCCGCCGGAGGCTTCCGATTCCTCCTCCGGCGAGGCCGACGGCTCTTCCTTTTGGATGTTCCACCACGAACTGCAGCGCGGCGGCTTGCCGCCGCCCCCGCGCGAGCACTTCGAGTAGCCGTAGGGCAAGCCCATCTTGAAGGCGAAGTAGGCGCGCAGGAAATAGGGAAGGTCGGCGCAATCGGGCCGGATGACCATACCCTTCTCGTCCTCGCGCAAGCCCAAGTGATTGAACAGCACGTTGCGGGCGGGATCGCGCAGCACCTCGTGCAGAGCGGCCCAGGACGGCGCGGCGTCGAGCGGTGCATCGAACAGTTTCTCGATCCACGCCGAATAGAGGTTCTCGTTCGCGCGGTTCCAATTATCGCGCACCGGCCAGATACTGCCTGCGACGTTGCCCGGACCACCGGGGCTCGCGCCACGCACCTTGATCTCACGCGTCAAGGGGGCGCAATCGGCCGTTGCACTTTTAAGGGCGAGCTTCGCATGCCATGCGCCCACCGCGGGAGATGAGGTCTCCGCCAGCCAGAAGTACGGCGGACCCCCGCGCCGCTCGCGGGATGCAGACACGACGCTGCCATCGGGCGCGACCAGGGATAGCTCGCCCTCGAGCGGCTGGTCGGCGGCGAACACGACACGAAGCGGCGCGCCCTTCCAAGCGGCGAGCGGCGACGCCAAAACGGCGATATCAGACGCTTGCGGGCATGATGCGGCGGAAGGTTCGGCACGGGCGTCCCTTGCGGGCACAAGCCCTGCCATGACGGATAGCGCAATGGCAAAGGCATGGCTCGCGCGGCGCGGCCGGCATGTTGCGTACACGAAAGACAATAGCGCCCCCGGGTTGCTCCCCTATGATGATGAAGCCCTCTCAACCGGAAGGTTCCCGCTCAATCATGGCAGAAATTATGATCGAACCAAGCCAAAGCTGCCTTTGCGTGGGAAGAGCCCGCAAAAGCTCGCTATTTTTTCCTCGCTCCTACTTGCCTGCCCGGAGGCCTAGCCCATCGAAATAGACGAGAACCGCCGCTTCGAGCAGATCTTCAGGTGGCATGGGAATAGCCCGGCGCGCACCGTCGCCGCGAGCAAACAGCGCCGCGATGCCGTGCGACAGCGACCAGATGTGCAGCGCCATCATCAGTACGGGCGGACGTCTTTCGGATGGAAGTGTCTCGATCAGAGCCGCGCACGCGTCGCGCAGAATAGCAAAAGCGCGATCGCCCGCTTCCCGCAACTCGGGAAATGCGTCGAACGCCAAGCCGGCTTCGAACATCGCCGCGAAATAGGCCGGCTCGCGCTTGGCAAAGGCAAGATAAGCACGGCCCAAGGCATGGAATGCCGTGTGCACATCCGGCTTGCAGCCGTTCCAAGCCTTGGCGAGGCTTTCCTCAAACAGATCGTAGCCGCGGCGGGCGACATCGGCGAGCAAGGCGTCGCGATCGCGGTAGTGGCGATAGGGCGCGGCCGCAGAGACGCCGGCCGCCCGCGCGGCCTCCGCAAACGTGAAGCCTGCAGGCCCTTTCTGCGAGATCAGGTCAAGCGCCGCCTTGATCAGCGCCTCGCGCAGGTTGCCGTGATGATAACCCCGCTTGGAACCGGGGCCGGTGTCGCGATGCCAGCTCATGGGAACGCTTCTAGATGGCTTCCGGAAAGGTGGGAACCGGTTTTCCAATTGGAAGCACGATAAAACAAAGGCCCGCGTGCTGGAGCTGTGCGCCGGCGACCAAGGGATCATTGGCCGTTTACTTGCAGATATTCATCAAGCCGTCACGGCCGTGGCGGGCAAGGTCCATATGGAAGTGATCGCGATGGTTGGCGTCGTAGTTGGGGCCGAGAACTGTCGTGAAATGCCGGCATGTCCCGTCGTGGACCGCTCGTAGGAAGGCGCGCTCCTGGCGGTCGCCATACCAGCCGCCCTTCACGGTTATCGTATAGCCATTGGCGAGCGTGAATGCCGAGACATCGAGCGCGTTGGCATACCCGTGCTCCGAGAGGCGCGCGCCGCTGACATGATTCATGGGCCGGCACGAATAGGATGCGGCGACACGCAGCTCTACGATGGAACTGCCGAAGTGGAAGCGCGCGGCAGGTTCAACGACCTCGGCGACCCAGCGATCCACCGATGGAATCATCGGACAGCGCAGGAGCGCGGGCGGGCGCATAGCCACACGGCCACCCATGGCCGCGGACATTTCGAAGGGATGCTCGGTTCCGCAGACGCTGGGGCCCCCGAGAGAAGAATGTGGTTGGATGAAACTTGTGCGCCGGACCGCACCCGCCGCCAAGCAGGAGCTCTCTTCAGCGTTGCGCCACGGCTCGTCCTTGGCCACGAAATTCGTGCCAGGCACCGATCCGCCACAGCCCCACAGCAGCACCAGGCAACCCAGCCAAAGCACCGAAATGAGCACAAAAACGCTGACGCGACGCACATACATGAGGCGAGACGCTACGGCCGCTAAGCTTAATGCCCGGTTAACATCTTTCCCCAAGCCCGCTCTTATGTGCCGGAGATTCCAGGCTCTATTGCGGCTGCCGAGCGGCGGCCCCAAGGCGGGAGCGGCAAAACTCCGTTCGGGGAAAGTCTTGGGAAGGACAAAGACGAGGCCGGGTCAAAGGAGTTGCTCGCAATCTGCGATGGCATGCCTTGTCTATTGCGTGTCCGCAACAGTAGTTTTTATCCACAAGAGTCTGGCGTGCTTTGCGATTCTTGAATGGCGCCGTTGGAAAACCGCGCTAGCCTGAGGGTGCTCTGAAAGTGCGGAGTTCAGCCGGATAGTGTCGCGTATCGGCTGAGTGGGTAAGTTCACCGCGTAGCGTAACTGACTTGGTAGTCGCGTACGGTTGCGTCGCTCTTTCTGGTTTGTACCGCTTCCAGGGAGCACTGGTAGGCTCACGTTTCTTGAAAGGCCCTGGCCGTTCGCAGTTCTGCGATCTGACGACAACCCCGCTAAACGTTGTCCTCTCCAGATCGTTCTTGGACAGCTTGCCGGGGCCTTTCTTTGCCTTCGCGCGGGACGTACCAGCCGCTAGTCCTGATTAGACTCCACCTCCGCCAGAAATCGCACGACCGCATCCTTGTAGCGTTTGTCGCCCACCGACTTCATGTGATCGCGGCCTTCGATGACCAAGGCCCGGGCTGTCGGAATGAGGGCGGCCAGTTCCTCGGGCGAGCCTCCCACGACATCATCTGAGCCAACTGCCACGAGCACGGGCGCGCGGATAAGTGAAACCATGTCCGCGGAGATCGGTGCGCGCGCCGACCGTATGCATGCGGCGAGCGCCTTGAGATCCGATCGCGTTTGCTCCGCGAAGATGCGGAAGGTGCGTGCCGTCGGGTTCGTCACCTCATCAAGGCTCTCGGCTTCGAGCGCCCGTGCGATCGGCCCCGTACCGGCCAAGCCTCTGACCATATTGATCCCGAGGCCGCCGAACACCAGGCTCTTGACTCGCGCGGGATGCGCCAGCGCAAGGAACGCCGAGATGCGCGCGCCCATGGAGAAGCCCATGACATGCGCCTCGGGGATCGACAAGTGATCGAGGAGGTGGCGCGCATCCTCGGCCATCACGGGCGCTCCATACTCAGCCTGATCGTAGAGCTTCGCGCTCGCCCCATGACCGCGATTATCGATGGCGACGACTCGATGGCCTGCGCGCTTCAGAACGTCGACCCAGCCCGTTGTGACCCAGTTCGTCGCGATGTTCGATGCAAAGCCGTGTATGAGCAGGATCGGCGCCTTTTCGGACTCCTCGCCCGTATCGAGGTAGGCGAGTTCAACGCCGGCGCTGTCGAAATGTGGCATGGTTGTAGATCCCTGCGGCGAAAGGCGGTTCTTCTTCCCCTACCATTGCGGTGCGCAGGGCGGTATCTTCCAAAAGAATTATCCGGCAGGAACTCGCGCGGAGCACCCATGATGGAAAGCGCGCGGGTTTACTAGGCAAGAACAATGACCGAGGGGAAGGCGCCGCCATGGCCCATGCGCAAATTCCGCACTTCGCAAATGATACGGGCGCTGAACGCATTTTCATCGGCGTCAAGGAATTCCAGTGCATGGGCGCGCGTGCGCCCTACGATCATCCGCACATCTATCTGGACATGGGGAGCGATGGCCAGATCCTGTGTCCTTATTGCTCAACGCTCTATATCCACGATCCCCGCCTTGGCGCGGAGGAGAGCGAGCCTAAGGGCAGTCTCGTTCACGACGCGGCCTGATCGTTCATATCCAACATCGCCATGACCGCGTCGTCTGACAGCCCTGTGTTGATCGCCGGCGGCGGTATCGGTGGCTTGGCGGCAGCGCTGGCCTTGAGCAAGGCCGGTATCGCAAGCCAGGTGGTCGAACGGCGCGCCGATTTCAGCGAAGCGGGTGCCGGCATCCAGATCGGCCCCAACGGAACCCGCGTTCTAGAAGCGATCGGCGCGGCGTCTTGGCTTCGCGAGCATGTGGCCGCGCCCGATACGTTGCAGGTCCGCGACGCACTGACGGGCGAGAAAATTACGCGTATGCCGCTGGGCGGCTGGATCGCCAAACGGCACGGATCGCCCTATTGGACGGCGCATCGGCAGGATCTGCATGCCGCACTGCTCCAAGCCGCTCGCGCCGCGCCCAACATAACCCTCACAACGGGCACGACGGCCGAGGCGGTCACGCAATCCACCACCGGCGTAACGCTGCGTTGTGCCGAGAGCGGCACAACTCTGGCAGGTAGCGCGTTGATCGCAGCCGACGGCTTGTGGTCCATGTTGCGCGCCAAGCATTTCGATCCGGCGCCCGCCCGTCCAACCGGAAAGAATGCCTATCGCACCGTGGTTCCTGTCTCGAGACTGCCCGAAGGATTGGCTGTCAACGACGTCCACATCTGGCTCACCGCAGGCGCACATGTCGTGCACTACCCCGTGCGCGCGGGCTGCGAGCACGCCTTTGTCATTATCTTCGAGGAGCCGCAGCACACGCTTGGCTGGAGCACGCAAGTTGAGGCTGCGTTCGTGCGCGCACGTGCGCAGCGGCTCGCGCCGTCGTTGCGCGTGCTGCTGGAAGCCGGGGAGAACTGGCGGGTCTGGTCGCTCCACGAACTGGCGATGCCGTACCGCTGGAGTGATGGCCGCATCAGCCTCCTAGGCGACGCGGCCCATCCCGTGCTGCCTTTCCTTGCCCAAGGCGCGGTTCTCGCGCTGGAGGACGCCAGCGTGCTTGCGTATGAACTCTCCCAGAATTCCGGCTCTGTCTCGGGCGCCTTGACTCGCTACGAGGACAAACGCAGGGCGCGCGCGCTTCGCGTACAAAGTGCGTCCCGACGCAACGGCCGCATCTATCATCTGGCAGGGGCCTTGGCGAAGGCGCGCGACAATGTCCTTCGAAGGTCGCCCGCCACGCTTCTCATGCGCCAATACGACTGGCTCTATGGATGGAAGCCGCCAACCTGAGTGGTTGAGCGGCGCCAACGGTGCGATCCTGATTTCGATGGTGACGTGGGCCGACAAATCAAAGCTCGCCGTGCCGTGGACGATGGTTTCCAACGCGCAGCAGGCCAAGGAACTGGCAGCGACCATCCGCAAGCTTCCTCAACAGGAAGGCGGGTTCACCTGTGTTGGCCGCATGGCCCCGTCGAAGTCAGCTCGAATTTTGTACATCCCTAATATATCTTTCATCGTGGGTATGTCTTGCCGTTCGCATCCGCAACCGGATGCTGCGCCGCAGTTCTGCTGTCGCGCGACAGGGCGCACGGCGCATGGCGCATGGCGCATGGCGCATGGCGTCGAATCATGTGAACGCTCCATCCGTTGCAGTTTTCCACGCGGCTTTGCCGTCAAATGTTACGCGTGTCGCACACGCGCGACACACGCCCTCCGGCAATTTTGAAATCGGTCCAAAACTCGGCGGCTTTATCACGTTTCGGGAACTGGCACGCCTATTGCTGCAGATAAACGGCAAAATAAAACAGGATAATTCGGTAAAGAGTGATCCTGAGAAACGAGGAGCGGGAGGACTGACACCTAAGCGCGCGTGCGCCGGATGGGGATTTTGCGATTGCAGCAAATTTTGATGCCTGCGTGTCCGCTGTAGACACCTGCGTGTCCGCTGCATTCGAACCTCCATCAGACCGACCGCCGCCGTTTGTCCGAAACCGAATCCACATTGCCAACTCCACGGATAGGTAGGGCGAGATCACCTGCCACCGCGGCCATAAACGTCGTTGCAACACTGAAAAAAACGATCTCGCGAAGGAGGAAAACTGATGGAAATCGCTAAGACAATCGTCGGCA
The DNA here is from genome assembly GCA_964587445.1 of uncultured Hyphomicrobium sp. Classification (GTDB taxonomy): domain Bacteria; phylum Pseudomonadota; class Alphaproteobacteria; order Rhizobiales; family Hyphomicrobiaceae; genus Hyphomicrobium_B. Next base: position 73 of record CAZPLQ010000008.1, on the reverse strand, counting down.
TGTTTCCCATGGCCACGGCCTTGCGCTCGATAAAACGAATGCACTCAAGTCGAACAAAGCTGTTCGCTCCACT
>CAZPLQ010000007.1:157137-227563 GCA_964587445.1 uncultured Hyphomicrobium sp. | reverse complement strand
GAAGCCCCGGTAAACGGCGGCCGTAACTATAACGGTCCTAAGGTAGCGAAATTCCTTGTCGGGTAAGTTCCGACCTGCACGAATGGCGTAACGACTTCCCCACTGTCTCCAGCACACACTCAGTGAAATTGAATTCCCCGTGAAGATGCGGGGTTCCTGCGGTTAGACGGAAAGACCCCGTGCACCTTTACTGCAACTTTGCACTGGCAATCGTGACTGCTTGTGTAGGATAGGTGGTAGGCTTTGAAGCAGGGGCGTCAGCTCTTGTGGAGCCGCAATGTGAAATACCACCCTAGCGATTATGGTTGTCTAACCGCGGTCCGTAAGCCGGATCCGGGACAGCGCATGGTGGGCAGTTTGACTGGGGCGGTCGCCTCCTAAATCGTAACGGAGGCGTGCGAAGGTTGGCTCAGAGTGGTCGGAAATCACTCGTCGAGTGCAATGGCATAAGCCAGCCTGACTGCGAGACTGACAAGTCGAGCAGATACGAAAGTAGGTCATAGTGATCCGGTGGTTCTTTGTGAGAGGGCCATCGCTCAACGGATAAAAGGTACGCCGGGGATAACAGGCTGATGACGCCCAAGAGTCCATATCGACGGCGTCGTTTGGCACCTCGATGTCGGCTCATCACATCCTGGGGCTGGAGCAGGTCCCAAGGGTATGGCTGTTCGCCATTTAAAGTGGTACGTGAGCTGGGTTCAGAACGTCGCGAGACAGTTCGGTCCCTATCTGCCGTAGGTGTAGGAGAATTGAGAGGATCTAACTCTAGTACGAGAGGACCGAGTTGGACGCACCTCTGGTGGACCTGTTGTCGTGCCAACGGCACAGCAGGGTAGCTATGTGCGGACGGGATAACCGCTGAAGGCATCTAAGCGGGAAACCCACCTCAAAACAAGTTCTCCCTCGAGAGTCGTGGAAGACCACCACGTTGATAGGCCGGGTGTGGAAGCGCTGCAAGGCGTGTAGCTTACCGGTACTAATAACTCGATTGGCTTGATTGCTCTCATTAAGCAATGCTCATCGATATCGCTCATGAAAGAACATTCGCGCTCGCAAGGCGTGTCTGGAACTCATAATTGCGTGTCTCGCGCAGCTGGCAAGCGCGCGAGTTCGATGAGCGTAGGGCTCAAACGAAAGACCAGAAAACAGAAGTCATATGACGTCTCCGCCGACCTGGTGATTATGGCGGGGTGGCTGCACCCGATCCCATTCCGAACTCGGCCGTGAAACGCCCCAGCGCCGATGGTACTTCGTCTTAAGACGCGGGAGAGTAGGTCGTTGCCAGGTCTGCCGAGACGTCATGTGAACTTCACTTTCGCGCATCGCGGCTCCCGTTCCGGGAGTCGGCCACGATGCGCAACCAAAGAAGTCAATCAACTCTTTATGAAACTCAAAACGCGCCGCTGTGCCTTATGCCAGCGGCGCGTTTTTGCGTTTGGGCGGCCCCGTTTGGCCGTGGTTGCAAAGTTGGCGGAGGCGATGCCATCGCGCCGCGTCAAGATACAACTCGCGTCTATCCGACTTGTTCGAGAGACGCGGCCTCATCGAGCAGTTCTTTGAACTGGGATCGTCGAGACTGCCACGGGGCGCTGGTGGCATTCCTGAAGGAGGCGTAGACGGCGGCGCTGTTTCCCGCGCCATAGTGCCATTGCTGCGAAGTGCGATGCTGCGAAAGCACTTCCTTACCCGCGTGGCTGCTTGCCGCCCGCGATCAGCCATTCCGGTTTGAACCAGGTGTCGGCCGGGCCGTCGTAGGGTAGCCGGTTGATGTCCCAGTGCTCGATATAGGGCGCGTAGACATCCCACACCGCCGGGCCGCCGCCGATGAAAACCGTGCGGCCAATATAATGCAAGAGTACCTGCTCCGGATTCATGTTCGAGCGCAGGATCTGGATCGTGCGGTCTCGATAGGCGAATTCGGGCACGGCCCCGATCGTCCTGGGGCCTGCGAGCAGGACATGACCGCGCGTCAACTCGAAGAAGCGCGCAACGTCCGCAACATAGTCCGGCTCACTATTGCCCTCCCATGGGAGGTGCCCGTTGAGCCCGAGCTGGCCGGACCTTCCGATGGCGATCATGCACTTGACGAGGGTACGCGGCATGGCGGTCTGACTGTTCCTACATCGAGGCTACTTACTGTTCTTCAAAGGCCAAGATCACTCAGGCCAGGATGATCATCGGGCCTGCGCCCTTGCGGCCAGTGGTATTTGCGATCCGCCTCGCGGATCGGCAGATCGTTGATCGAAGCAAAGCGGCGTGCCATCAGCCCATGGGCGTCGAACTCCCAGTTTTCGTTGCCGTACGAGCGATACCACTGTCCGCTGTCGTCATGCCATTCGTAGGCAAAGCGGACGGCGATCCGATTTTCGGCAAAAGTCCACAGCTCCTTGATGAGCCGGTATTCCAGCTCGCGGGCCCATTTGCGCTGGAGGAATTCCACGATCTGCGCGCGGCCAGCCGGAAATTCCGCGCGATTGCGCCATTGGCTGTCTGGCGTATAGGCGAGCGAAACCGCGACCGGATCACGCGAATTCCAGGCGTCTTCGGCCTTTCTAACCTTGATAATGGCGGTTTCTCGCGTGAAGGGTGGCAGTGGCGGCTTGTCGGACATCGAGGCATGTCTCCCGGTGCGAAGATCAAAACGGTTTATGCGCGCCTTTATATTCTCCACTACGAGCCTTATCGCGCTTCAGACCAGGGCTGCAACGCTCTTCGTCGCGCCATGACAAGGCAAAAATCTTCACCACCTGAACCAGCCGCCGATTTGCTACCCTTGCTCAAGACAGCAATAGGGAGATCCGGGGCATGTACGACACAACCAACCTGTCGAAACTGCAAAACCTGCGTCACGCCGCGCCTTCGTCGATGCAGGCTTTCGAGACGTTCGATCGTGCGGCAATGGCGCCCGGCACAATTCCGCGCCGTTATAAGGAACTCATCGCACTTGCCGTCGCGGTGACAACGCAGTGTCCCTACAGCCTGGAAGTCCATCGCACGAACGCGCTCAACGCCGGCGTGACGGAAACCGAGATCGCCGAAGCCGTCTTCATTTCGGCGGCCATGCAGGCTACTGCGGCAATCGCTCACGGTACGCATCTTGTTGGAAAAAAGCCCTGATCGCAGCCTCCTGCTCCCGTTGAGGTGGGGTTCAGCGGTCTGGCGTAGCGGGATCGGGCTCCGGTTCGCGCACCGGCATGGGCTGAGGATCGGGAGACGGCGTCGCCGGCTCGGGATTGATTGGCTGATTTGCCGGTCCCGGCCTGCGGGGCGGACGGCCATCGGGCGTGGCCGGCGGTTGTTCCGGATTGCGCGGACGGCCGGGTACGTTGGCTGACTTCGCAGGAGTGGCGTTCATAGGAAAGGCTGCTCCTTTGCCATTTTGAGATCTTCTCAAAGGCAAACGAACAGATCGCCGTGAGCGTTCCGCAGAGCCCACAGCATTCAGGTGAAACTATTTTAGTGAAACACACCGATGTGTTTGAGATAGATGGCTGCGAGCGCAAGCGCCGCAATCATGCCGATTGCGAAACGCGCCCACATTCCTTTGCGTGCCTCTTTCGCCTGCGCTTGCGCAAGCCGCGCCACCGTCGCGTCGTCGAGCCGCAGACCTGTGTGCACCATTTGCGCGAGATCGCGCGCAGCCGTTTCGGCCAGGTTGAGCAGTCCTGGAGACTTCGCCAGCAATTCGCCCAGCGTTGCAAACCCGCCGCCGGCTTCCTTGAGCTTGGCGATCGGACTAAGGTTCTCCTCGACCCATTGGCGCGCGACCGGTTCTGAGGCAGTCCACACATTGAGCTTGGTATCGAGACCGCGCGCCACGCCTTCCACGATCACCATACTCTTTTGCAGCAGGATCAATTCGGGCCGTGTCTGCATGTCGAACACGTCGGTATAGGCAAAGAGCTGCCCGAGCAGGTCCGCCATCGAGATTTCTTCGGCGATGCGGCCGTGAATGGGTTCGCCGATGGCGCGCATGGCCTGGGCGAACTCCTCCACGGTGTGATGGGGCGGCACGTAGCCAGCTTCGAAGTGGATGGCGGCCGCGCGGTAGTAGTCACGCGTGATAAGGCCGTGCAGGATTTCTGCAAGGAACCGCCGCTCGGTTCTGCCGAGCCTTCCCATGATGCCGAAATCGACGGCGACGACCTTGCCCTCGGGGTCGACGAACAGGTTGCCTTGGTGCATGTCGGCGTGAAAAAAGCCGTCGCGCATGGCGTGGCGCAGAAACGAGCGCATCACAACAAGGCCGAGCGCCTCCAGATCAAGACCGCGAGCCTTGAGCGTGGCATGATCGGATATCGGCGTGCCGTCGATCCATTCCAGCGTCATCACGCGCTTGGAGGTGCGGCGCCAATCGACGTGGGGAACGCGGAAGCCTTCATCTTCTGCGATGTTGTCGGCCATCTCGGAAATGGCCGCGGCCTCCAGCCGCAAATCCATCTCCAGGTCCGTCGTATGCTTGAGGTTATCGACGACGGCGACAGGTTTCAGCCGCCGCGAGGGTTCGTGAAAACGCTCTATCAACTGGGCCGCGAAATAGTAGCTGTCGAGATCGCGCCGAAAACGCTTCTCGATGTTCGGACGCAGGATCTTGACCGCGACGGCTTTCTTGACGCCGTTTTCCAGAACGTAGGCCTTGTGGACTTGCGCGATCGAGGCCGCGGCGACGGGTGGGCCGAATTCGACGAAATGATCTTCAAGCTTGCCGCCCAGGGCCTGCTCGATGGCCGCGCGGGCCTCGGCTTGGGAGAAGGGCGGAAGCCGGTCCTGCAGATGGCGAAGGTCGGTCGTAAGTTCGGGCCCCAGAATATCCGCGCGGGTGGCGAGAAACTGTCCGAGCTTGATGTAGCTGGGACCGAGCTGAGTCAGCGCCGCCGAGACGCGTGCCGCTTTTGGCTCGCGGATGCGAAAGGGCGCGGACAGCCAGCGGATGGGCGCAGTCGCAACGCGCGCGATGCGTAAGGGGAGCGGCACCGCCATGCCCTTGGGCACGAAGCGCACGCCATGCTGGGCGAGAACCAGGCCGGCACGGGACAGGCGGAGTGTATTGGTGAGTGCGTTGGCCATATTTCGGTGCTTGCCGGTCTCAATCTGTTAAGTAAGCCGCGTCTCGATGCGGGAGGCCTTTGTCCTACTCGCAATGCAAAGCGGCGGCCACCGGCGAAATTTGCCGGAGACCGCCGCCTTCGTCCTTCAAATTCTACTTTCAACCTTTCGTGCAGAACGTCGCACGCCCATGGCAGGTCACCTGACCGCCCTCGGGGTTGCAGCGGTAACGCTCATTGCGCACCGAATATCCCTCGACCTTGCCGGTCGACAGCCAGCCCGGCCACAGCGACCACGATACGGCCTGCACCATGGTTTCCATGGCAAACCACTTGGCCTCTTTCGCCGTGCCGGCGGTTGCTACGGCACCCTTGTTCACACAACCAGCCGAAGCGCCCGAGACGCCAAAGGCAAGCGTCGCGGCCAGAGCCAGCGACGCAATACGGATTGCTTTCATAAAGCGAGTCTCCCCAATCAAACGGCCCCTCCCCGCGGGGTCCGAGGCGGAGGCTAAGCTGGCAATGCGCAGACGGTCAATTGGAGCTTTCAACAGCACTGAGAGAAATCCGCAACGATTTGAGAGTGCTCTAGATCTTCCAGCCCGAGTGCATGGCGGCAACGCCACCGGTCAAGTTGCGATAGCTCACCTTGGCAAAGCCGCTCGCGCGAATCATGCCGGCGAAAGCCTCCTGCTTGGGGAACTTGCGGATGCTCTCCACGAGATATTGGTAGGGCTCGGCTGCGCCGGCCGTCAGCTTGCCGAGCCGCGGGATGACCTCGAAGGAATGGAAATCGTAAAGGGTGTCGAGCAGGGGTACGCGGCACTCGGAGAATTCCAGGCAGAGAAAGCGGCCTCCGGGCCGCAGCACGCGGTATGCCTCTGAGAGCGCTTTGTCGATATGGGTGACGTTGCGGATGCCGAAGGCGATCGTATAAGCGTCGAAGGTGCCGGCTTCGAAGGGAAGCGCTTCGGCGTTCCCTTCCACGCAGCGGATGCGGTGATCCAGATGCGCTTCTTGGATGCGCCGCCTGCCGACGTCCAGCATTTCAGGTGAGATATCGCAAATGACCGCCGTCGCGTTCTCGCCGCTGGCGCGTGCGTAGCGCATGGCGATGTCGCCCGTGCCCCCGGCGACGTCGAGCAGGCGGAACGGATCGATGCCTTTGGGCGGATTGAGCCAGGATACGAAGTCTGCCTTCCAGAGCCGGTGCAATCCGCCCGACATCAGGTCGTTCATGAGGTCGTAGCGCTGAGCCACGCTGGCGAACACGGAGTTGACGAGGCCCTGGCGTTCGCCTTCAGGGACCTCGCGGAAACCGAACGACACGGTGTCATCGGACCCCGTGCCAGCGGCGGAATGTGCGGTGCTTCTGGTCATTGAAGGAACAATAGCCGAGGCGGCTAGCCCGCGCCACTGGCCAAAACGCGCCGCCTTTCATACATCTCAGCAAGATAGACGGGGTCCGTCCGCCGGTGTTTGGCTCAGAGGATCAATGCCAGAATTACCCGAAGTCGAAACCGTTCGCCGCGGATTGGCGCCTGTCCTTGTGGGCCGGCCTTTATTGCGCGTGGAAGCCCGCCGGCCGGATCTGCGCTTCCCCTTGCCGGAGCGTTTCGCCGCGAGGCTTAAGGGCCGCGCGTTCGAACGGCTGGACCGCCGCGCCAAGTATCTCATCGGTCATCTGGAGGGCGGCGATGCGCTCATCATGCATCTGGGCATGACGGGCCGGTTTACCATCGCCGCACGAAAGGGTGCCGAGACGCTCGGGCAGTACGTTTACGGCCAGTCCGCAGACCCGCGTCACGATCACGTCCTTTTCCATTTTCCCGACGATGTCGCCGTCGTCTACAACGATGCGCGCCGGTTCGGTTTCATGGTCATGACGCCGGCGCGTGAACTGGATGACCATCCCTTGATGCGCGGGCTGGGACCCGAGCCGTTGTCGGACGCTTTGACGGCGGATTACCTGTCGGCACGTGCTGCCGGCAGGAAGGTCAATCTGAAGGCCCTGCTCATGGATCAGCGTGCCGTTGCGGGGCTCGGGAACATCTACGTCTCTGAAGCGCTTCATCGTGCCCAGCTCTTGCCGGATAGGGTTGCCGGCAGTCTGGCAACGCGCGGGGGCGCGGCACGAAGCGTGCGTCTCGTCCAGGCGATCAAGGATGTGCTGGAGGATGCCATTGCCGCTGGCGGATCGACCTTGCGCGACTATCGCCACGCTGACGGCTCTCGCGGCGGGTTCCAGGAAAAGTTCTTTGTCTATGACCGGGATGGCGAGCGATGCCGCCAGCCAGGATGCAGGGGCGTTATCGGGCGTGCGGTTCATCAGGGGCGGGCGACTTTCTTTTGCCCGGTGTGTCAACGCTAGAGCGATTTGCGGAAAAGTGGGAACCGGTTTTCCGCTAGGAAGTACGCCGTTCCACGATTCCATCGGAAGCGGAACGGCTCTAGAAATCGCATGACCCTCAGAACGAAGGGCGCGTGAGCCTGCGATGTGTCAGCACCGCGATCGCCGAAATGAAGACGATGGCCAGGCCACCGGCGAGAAAGATGGCGTTGGCCGCCCAGTCACCTTTGTAGGTTACGAGCTTCCCTGACAGGACGAGCCAGCCGAGGGCCGCCGCAGCAGCGATGCCATGAGCGGCGGCAAGCTGCACGGTACGCTCGACAGCGGAAGGGCTGGCAAGGCGCGAGGAAGGGTTCTGGAGCGCCCTGACATAGACAAACAGCCCCGCGGCGATCAGCAGCATGATAGAGCCGTATTGCCAGCCATGCCGCCAATGCAATCGGGTGAGTTCATAAACCAGCAACATGGCAAGGCCGCCCCACGCATATACGGACGCCGTGACGAGGGACGTGGCCTTGAGTTGTGTGGCGGCGGCCGGCCAATCGGCGGCGCCCTGCCTCACTTGCGAGAACCGTGACGCATTCAGTCGCCAGGCCGCCCAGATCGCGGCGAGCGCGAACGCCAAGGCAATCGCATTGATCGCTAAGATATTGCCATGCGCCGCGCACCACATGATGCCGGCGAGGGTCAAGAATGCCGCGATTGCGAGGAGATTTGCAGGGCGCCCCATATCGCGGGCCTTAGCTGCGCGAGGCGGCAAGCGCATTCGCGCATATGGCTGCGATAGCTAGCCCCCCGAAGAAGAAGATGTTGCACGCCGCCCAATCCATGTGGGAGGTATCGCGGGGGAACTTGCCATCGATCAGCAAGCTGATGACGCCGACCATCATGCCGATGAGCTGAACTTTGACAAGCAGGCGGCCAAGGCCCATCACCGAGTCGTCGTGTTTGCCCTGCTCGGCGTCCCGGCCAAGCATGTTGGCAAAGATGATCGAACCGATCGCGGCTGCAGCGAAGCTCAAGAAGAACTGCCACCACTCCTTCCAGGCATTGTCGAAGACCAGCGCGTAGATGACCAGCAAGGCGAGTGCACCCCACGTCCAAACCAGTCCGATGTAGCGCGCGGTGGACGCAGCGATCGCGCTTTTATGCGCACCTTCCTCGATGAGCTTGCGGTTTTCGCGAATACCCAGGCTGGCGAAGGCTGCCGAAACGAGGCCGGTCGAGAGCAGGTTGAGGAAGGGTTGGTTGGCCCCAGCGGTAAGAATGACGGCGCACAGCCCAAGCGTCAGGCTGATCATCCAGGCGCTCAACGAAGACATTTCGAATTTCCCCCAAAGGCTGGCCCGCCGCTGCCGGGCAAAGTTAAAGCGAATCCCGTTGAACGGCAGAACATACATGAATCTGGGAAAACACCATGCCCGGCTTGAGGGGCTTGCGAACAGGAAGAGGGCTTTCGAAATTGCCGTCCCAGCCAGCCGTTTCAGGAATTGACCGTTGGCTGGCCCAACGGTATAGGAAACCCAAGCGCCGCTCGGAACTCCAGTTCCGGGCGGTAAAGGTATTTAAAGCCCATCCGGACACCCGTTAAACTGGGGCATGGCCCAATTTGCAGGGCCACGTCCGGCGTGCGCGCACCAGACACAACAAGGACTGTGAAACATGGCCAATACGTCGTCGGCAAAGAAAGCCGAGCGCCAGATGATCCGCCGGACCAAGGTCAACAAGGCCCGCACCACGCGCATGAAGAGTAACGTTCGCGCCGTCGAGGAAGCGATCGCTTCCGGAGATGCCGAGAAGGCGGCCGCCGCGCTCAAGGCCGCGCAGCCCATTCTGATGCGGACGGCCCAGAAGGGCGCGGTCCACAAAAAGACCGCCGCACGCAAGGTTTCCAGGCTTGCACGCCGCGTCAAGGCCCTTGCGGTCTGAGCCGGTCACAGAGAAGAAGATCGACTTTTTCTCCCTGTTGCACGTTCGCAATAGTAAAGAGCGGGTCCTTTGGGCCCGCTTTTGTTTTTTGGCGGCGCTAAGGCGCTGGATTCCCGCGAGTCTGACGGCATCGCCCGACGTCGCTCTTCCGTCGAGAGGTTCCGGCAAAAAACGGCCGCAACAATAAAACGACGTTCAAGTGACAACGGCGAGACGGGGTGTCATCTAGCTGTTGCCCTCGCACGGCACACAGCTTTTTCCCCTGAGAGTCAGACCCTTTGTCCACATCTCATGAGGTGCGGCGGGCGGTTATTCACAATCCTGTGGAAACATTTTCGCCACTTTGGAGGCGTGCCACGTGCGGCCCCGGAGGCTTGCCCGACGAAGGGTTAATGGATAGTAAACATGGCGCGGATGATTGAGGGCTAAACAAACATCCAAGTGTGTCGGCGTGCGTAGTATCCCTTGGCGCAATCCCAAAGATTGGCCTGATGGGCTCATCGTCAAAGCTTCAAATGGAATGCAGTTCTACTTGGCTCATCTTTGGAGTCTCTAAGAAAAATGCCTCTTTTTGAAGGTGTTTTTTTGCGGGGTAGCTAGTTTCACGTTTTTCAAGGGCGTGAGCAGCGTGGGAGGACGGTGTTGGAAGGCTTTGGAGTTGTCCACATCGATGACGTCGCGGTGACGGACGCATGGGAGCGCCTGAAAGCCGATCAGCGTGCCGTCCTTGTCGATGTGCGGACCCGGGCTGAATGGGCATTCGTCGGGCTTCCCGATCTGTCGAGCCTAGGCAAGCGGCTGCTGACGCAGGAGTGGCAGACTTTCCCCGACAGCCGGGTTGATCCGGCCTTCGCGCAGCATCTGGGGGGCACTCTGAAGGCCGCAGGGGTGAAAGAAGACGACGAGATTTTCTTTATCTGCCGGTCGGGCGGCCGCAGCCGGATGGCGGCAGAGGCGCTCGCGGCAAACGGCTTCCGGCATTGCCGGAATGTGGCGGAAGGCTTCGAGGGGCCGCTCGATCCGGGCCGCCACCGGGGACGGCTCGCCGGCTGGAAGGCCGCGGGCTTGCCGTGGGTGCAAGGGTAAAGCGGGGAGACATGAGGGAGGATCTTTAGGGGCGTTTGCAAGGCACGACCCGGCCATTGAGGCCGATGCTTCCGGCGTTGCGTGCCGGGTGCAGAGTACGGAATTCAAGACTTAAAGCTAGTAGAGCGGGGACACGAAAATGCAGCCAATCAAAAAGACCATCGAGGCGGAAGCTTCGCAGGGCGCCGAGGGAAGAGGGACCAAGGCGCGCGCGATGCTCAAGGCACAGCTTGGCGAGGACATCTACTCCAGCTGGTTCAACGCCATGGAGTTCGATGGTTTCGATGGCAGGGTCGTCAAGGTATCGGTGCCGGTGAAGTTCCTGCGCACCTGGATCCAGGCCCATTATTCCGAACAGCTGCTTGCGGCATGCAAGGCGGAGTTCAAGACTGCCGAGCGTGTTGAGGTGCTCTGGCGTCAGCCAGGGAGCGTCACAATCCGTTCGGGGGATGGCGCTCGCCAAAGCGAAAGCGCCGAAGGGATCAATGTCCAGCAGTCCGCAAACGGTTCGGGGGATCTGGCGGCGAAGTCCGCGCCTGCTCCACTGATGCGCCCCGCCATCCCTGCCACCGTGCGTACGTCGGCAGGCGGTCTCGAGGGGTCGCCGTTGGATCCGCGTTACACTTTCGAGAGCTTCGTGATCGGCTCATCAAACCGGATGTCGCATGCCGGTGCTACGCAGGTGGCCGAAACGGTGCTTTCCGATCAGCCGGGCTTCAACCCGCTGTATATCCATTCGTCCGTCGGCCTTGGGAAAACCCATTTGCTGCACGCCATTGCGTGGGAAGTGAAGCGCCGCGCGCCCCAGGCTCCGGTGCTGTATCTGACGGCTGAACGTTTCCGTTATCAGTTCGTCGAGGCGCTGCGGTCTTCCGACCCGCTGGCGTTCAAGGAGAAGTTCCGCAACGTCAGCCTGCTGCTGATCGACGATTTGGAGTTTCTCCATGGCGAGAAGACCGAGCAGGAGTTCGATCATATCATCAACGCATTGCTCGATGGCGGCCGGCAGGTTGTCGTAGCCTCGGCGCGTGCGCCCAACCATATCGACCGGCTGAACGAGCGTATGCGCTCGCGTCTGCAGCGCGGCCTTGTCACCGAGCTTGGGCCCTTCGACCACGAGCTGCGTCTCAAGGTTCTCGAGAAACGCCTCGCGGAAAAACGCGGAGCCGATCCGTCGTTCGCGCTGTCGCGGGAAGTCCTGGATCTGCTTGCCTCCCGGCTCACGGAGAACGGCCGCGAACTGGAGGGCGCCGTCACGCGCCTTTACGCGACGTGGCAGTACATGCGCACGCCGATCAGCCTCGACATTGCCGAGTCGGTGATCCGCGATCTGGTGCAGAGCCTGGAGCCGCGCCGCCCGAAGATCGAGGACATCCTGCGCATCATCTCGCGCCATTACGGTGTCTCGAAGGGCGATCTGCTGTCGCAGCGCCGCCATCGTTCGGTTGTGTGGCCCCGTCAGATCGGCATGTATCTCGCCAAGCAGTTGACGGCCCGTTCGCTGCCTGAGATCGGCCGCCGTTTCGGCAACCGCGATCATACGACCGTGCTGCACGCCATCCGGAAGATCGAAGGCGAGATCAACGACAATCCGCGTCTGCGCGATGAGCTTGAAGAGCTGAAAAAGCTCTTGAACCATTGACCGGCAGTGGGGTAGCTGGCCGCCGGATGGGCTGAAGATGCGCCAAGAGCGCGTCTTCGGCCCATTTTATCACCGGCTTATCGCCGGCAGACCGCAAATTGCGGGCTATTTGGCGGCCTTGCGACGCGATCGTGGCTTGAAATATCCCCGCCGTTCGGCTCTCATCTGCCCCCACCGCGGGCGATTCAGCCAACAAGCGCGCGCGGCCTGTTTAGACGATCCTCCTTGCGCGGCTGGCATGACGGCAATCCTGCCGGAGCCATGCGCGCGCCCAATAACAAAGACCGGGGAGCCCCATGCGTCTCGAGATCGAACGCGGAGAGTTGTTGAAGGCGCTGAGCCATGTGACGAGCGTCGTCGAACGGCGGACGACGATTCCCATTCTCTCCAACGTGATGCTGAAGGCGTCCGGTTCGACCTTGCAATTCAAGGCGACCGATCTGGAACGCGAGGTTTCGGAAAGTGTCGAGGCCAAGGTCGGCCAGGGTGGTACGCTGACAGTCCCGGCCCACATGCTGCACGACATCGTGCGCAAGCTGCCGGAAGGCGCCGAGATCGAGATGAAGCGCGACGGCGACAAAGAGCGGCTGACGCTGACGTCGGGGCAATCGCGCTTCTCGCTGCAGACGCTGTCGGCGGAGGATTTCCCGGACCTTGCCGTGGGCGAGATCGGGCATGAGTTCACGATCGATGCCGCGGACCTGAAGCGGCTGATCGAGAAGACGCGCTTTGCCATCTCCACGGAAGAGACACGCTACTACCTGAACGGCATCTACTTCCACACAGCCGAGACGGGCAAGACGAAGACGCTGCGCGCGGTCGCTACCGACGGCCATCGCCTTGCGCAGGTGGAACTGCCCTGCCCTGCGGGCGCGGATGGCATGCCCGGCGTGATCATTCCCAGAAAGACAGTGCATGAGCTTGCACGCCTGCTGGAAGATTCGAGCGCCAAGGTGAAGATCGGCGTATCGCAGACCAAGGTGCGTTTCGAGATCGGCAACGTGGTGCTGACTTCCAAGCTGATCGACGGCACGTTCCCCGACTATGGGCGGGTCATCCCCCACAACAACGACAAGGAATTGAAGGTGGCGAACGCCGCCTTCATGAGTGCGGTCGATCGCGTTTCGACCATTGCGAGCGAGCGCGGGCGCGCGGTGAAGCTCAACCTCGACAAGAACAAGCTCGTGCTCTCGGTCAACAACCCGGAGGGCGGCAGCGCCACGGAAGAGATCGCGGTGGCCTACGGGGCCTCTCCTCTGGAGATCGGCTTCAACGCTCGTTATCTGCTCGATATCGCCGGTCAGCTTGAAGGCGAGGAAGCCCGCTTCCTGCTGGCTGATCCCGGCTCGCCCACGATGGTGAAAGACACCGGCTCGGAAGGCGCGCTCTACGTGCTGATGCCGATGCGGGTGTAATGTCATTTTTGCTCCTGACGGCACAAATGCAGATGTCTGTATTTGCGATGCGGCGGTGCTGCGGGCGGTAGGTCGCCTATGACCAGTGACACCAGCGGCCTGTGGGTCGAGCGGCTCAGCCTGACGAATTATCGCAACTATCCCAGCGTGACGCTCGAGGCGACGGCGCGGCCGCAGGTGATCGCGGGCGCGAACGGCTCGGGCAAGACGAACCTGCTCGAAGCGCTCTCGCTGCTCGCTCCGGGACAGGGCCTGCGGCGCGCGCCCTTCAACGAAATCCCCCGCGCCGGGGGCGATGGCGGATTTGCGGTCGCGGCGCATGTCCATACGCTGAACGGCCCAGCCGACATCGGGACTGGACTTCAACCCGGCGCGGCAAGCTCCGAGCGCGGCCGCATCGTGCGCATCGATGGCGTGCAGCAGCCGGGCTCCGGCGTGCTGGCCGACTATCTCGAAATCGTCTGGCTGACGCCGGCCATGGATGGGCTGTTCACGGGCTCGGGCACGGAGCGCCGCCGGTTTCTCGACCGTCTCATTTTGTGCTTCGATCCGGCCTATCGCACCCTCGCCGGGCGTTTCGAGCGCGCGATGACGGCCCGTAACCGGCTGCTGTCGGATGGTGTGCGCGAGGACGCGCAACTTTCCGGGTTCGAGTTGGTGATGGCGGAGACGGGCGTAGCGGTTGCCGCCGCGCGGCTTGAAGCGGTGGCCGCCATGGCGCGTATCATCGCGGAGCGGCGCGCGCGAGATCCCGACTCGGCCTTTCCCTGGAGCGGTCTTGCCATCGAAGGCCGGATCGAGGACGACCTGGCCGCCATGCCCGCGCTCGAAGCGGAGAACGCCTATGCGCACACCCTTCGCGTCATGCGCGAACGCGATCGCGCGGCGGGCCGCACCCTGGAAGGGCCGCATCGCTCGGATCTTGCGGTGGTTCACGGGCCAAAGCAGATCGCAGCCCGGCTATGTTCCACGGGCGAGCAGAAGGCGTTGCTGATCGGGCTGGTGCTGGCGCATGCGGAATTGCTGACCGCGCGACAGGAGGGCGCGGCGCCGATCCTGCTGCTCGATGAAATCACCGCGCATCTCGATCGCCACCGCCGGGCGGCGCTATTCGAGGAGGTTCTGCGTCTGGGCGCGCAAGCGTGGATGACGGGTACCGATGCGTCTGCTTTCGAGGACCTTGCCGGGCGGGCGCAGATGTGGGCCGTTGACGAGGGCGGATTGAGGGCGGTCTGAGCCTTCCAGGCAGGCGGCAATCCGCCGCACGCAAATCGTTGAATTTGTTCGAGAAACGACACCCGTTAAAGTGCAGTCCCATGATGGTTTTCTGACGCAATTCCAGGCGCTTTGTGCTATAAATTCGCAATCAGATTTCCACCCAGCACAGGTCCCTTATGAGCCCCCAGAGCGCGAAGAAGACTCCGATGCCGGAAGAGTACGGCGAGGACAGCATCAAGATGCTGAAAGGCCTCGATGCCGTGCGCAAGCGTCCGGGCATGTACATCGGCGATACCGATGACGGCTCGGGCCTGCACCACATGATCTACGAGGTCGTCGACAACGCCATCGATGAGGTCCTTGCCGGACAAGCGCAGAGCTGCCAGGTGACGCTCAACGCCGATGGATCCTGCACGGTCCGCGACGACGGCCGCGGCATCCCAACCGGCATCAAGAAGGACGACGATCACGACCCCAAGCGCTCGGCGGCCGAGATCGTATTCACCGAGCTGCACGCCGGCGGCAAGTTCGACCAGAACTCCTACAAGGTCTCAGGCGGCCTGCACGGCGTCGGCGTATCCGTCGTCAACGCGCTCTCTTCCTGGCTGCGCTGCCGCATCTGGCGCGAAGGCAAGGAACACGTCATCGAGTTTCGCAACGGCAATGCCGTGGCGCCGCTCAAGGTGGTTGGCGAAGCCAACGGCGAACGCGGCACGGAGGTCACTTTCCTTCCCTCCACCGAGACGTTCCATAACGTCGTCGAATTCGATTATGGAACGCTGGAGCATCGCCTGCGCGAGCTGGCGTTCTTGAACTCCGGCGCGAAGATCGTGCTCACTGATGCACGCCATGCGGACATCAAGCGCGAAGAATTCATATACGAGGGCGGCGCGGCGGCCTTCGTGCGCTATCTCGATCGCTCCAAAGACGCAGCGTTCTCCGATCCGATCATGATCAAGGGCGAGCGCGACGGCATTGGCGTTGAGGTCGCGCTGTGGTGGAACAACAGCTACCACGAGAACATGCTTTGCTTCACCAACAACATTCCGCAGCGCGACGGCGGCACGCATCTGGCCGGTTTCCGCGGAGCTTTGACGCGCGTCATCAACAAGTATGCCGAAGAAAGCGGGATCACCAAAAAGGAAAAGGTTGCGCTGACGGGTGAAGACGCGCGTGAAGCGCTGACCTGCGTGCTATCGGTCAAGGTTCCCGATCCCAAGTTTTCTTCCCAAACCAAGGACAAGCTTGTCTCATCGGAAGTCAAGCCCGTGGTTGAGGCGATCGTCGGCGATCAGCTTGGCGCGTGGTTCGAGGAGCATCCCAAGGAGGCCAAGACGATCATCACCAAGATCGTTGAGGCGGCGTTTGCGCGTGAGGCCGCACGCAAGGCGCGTGAGACCCGGCGCAAGGGCGCGCTGGATGGCTTGCGTCTGCCCGGCGGTTTGGCCGAATGCCAAGACCGCGATGCCTCCAAGACCGAGCTGTTCATCGTCGAGGGCGACTCGGCCGGCGGATCCGCTAAGCAGGGCCGCAAACGCGAGTTCCAGGCCGTCCTTCCCATTCGCGGCAAGATCCTCAACGTGGAGCGCGCGCGCCCCGACAAGATGTTGTCCTCCGAGCAGGTAACAAACATCATCGGCGCGCTGGGCACGGGCATTGGCTCCGACGACTTCAAGCTCGACAAGTTGCGCTATCACAAGATCATCATCATGACCGACGCCGACGTCGACGGCGCACACATCCGCACATTGCTGCTGACGTTCTTTTACCGCCAGATGCATGAGCTGATGGAGAAAGGGCATGTCTATATCGCCCAGCCGCCGCTCTACAAAGTGCAGAAGGGCAAACAGCATCAGTACCTGAAGGATCAGCGCGCTCTGGAGGACTACCTGATCGACACCGGGATCAGCGATGCGGTCCTCGTGACGGGCGGAGGCATGGAGCGTGCCGGTCGTGATTTGCGCGATATTCTCGATCAGGCGCGGGCCATCACGAACGCGATCAACGGATTGCATTCGCGCTACAATCGCTCGGTTGTCGAACAGGGTGCGATCGGCGGTATCTTCGATGCCTCCATTCTCGGCAACCCGAACGTGGAAAAGGCCCACGCGGTTGCCGCGCGCATCGCCAAGCGGCTCGACGCGATCGCGGAGGAAATGGAAACGGGCTGGGAAGGCCGCTACGGGAACGATGGGTACGTATTCAAGCGCGAGGTGCGCGGCGTGACAGAGGTCCACGCCATCGACCGCAATCTGCTCGGGTCTCAGGAGGCGCGCCGGCTCAATGAGCGCCTGGGCCATCTTGCAGAGGTTTATGGAACCCCACCCAAGCTCAAGCGCAAGGACAAGGTCGATAGCATCTCGGGGCCGCGCGCGCTGCTCGATGCGGTTTACGAGCACGGCCGCAAAGGCGTGGAGTTGCAGCGCTACAAAGGTCTGGGCGAGATGAACCCGGAGCAATTGTGGGAGACGACGCTCGATCCGGAAGTTCGCACGCTGCTTCAGGTGAAGCTCGGCGATCTATCAGAAGCCGACGAGATCTTCTCGAGGCTTATGGGCGATACCGTGGAGCCGCGACGCGAGTTCATTCAGGACAATGCGCTGAACGTTTCCAACCTGGACGTCTAGGGCCGTTCCGTTTTTGACGGAATCGCGGAACGGCTCTAGGCTTTTGTTTGTCGTGCTTCTTATCGGAAACCGGTTCCCACTTTTCCGATATGTACTCTCATCGCGAGAACAAACGGCTTTTCGGAGAAAGGCGGCCCCGTCGTGGCCGCCTTTTTCGTTGCATTGCCTGTTTGCCGGCCTGCCTCAGCGGTAGCGGCGTTTGCGAACGCACTTGTCTCCGTCCCAATAGGAGCGCTTGCCGCACCGGCTCGCGTGGTGGCGCTTGGGCGTGCGATAACGCCACGTTTCAGGGTGGTGGCGGCGGTCCCATGCGAGAGGGACGCTGGGGTCGGCAACCGTATCGCGCAAGCGCAGCGCCTGTTCGTCGTTGTCAGCGTAGGCTTGGCCGGCTGACAGCGCGGCCATGAACGGCAGGGCAGCGATGGCAACGAGCCTGATCAATCCCTTCACTGCCCCGGCATTTGCAACTTTCATGACTTAATCAACTCCTCTGATCCGATCAGCGCGCGTGCGATTGCGTCAGCTCGGCGCACGAAGCGTCTTTTGCCCGCAATGTAGAGCGTTTTGCGATCATACAGGGCAACTCTTTTGCTCTCCCGTTTCGCGGGAGAGATTGTCGAGAAGCGACAGGTGAGGAATTCCAGCCTGCAACGCTGATTGGGCGAGCCCCTCATCCGCCCCTTCGGGGCACCTTCTCCCCGCGGGAGAAGGAAGTCATTCCATGATCGCAACCGGCTGTAGCACATACGATTCCGCAGGATCGGAAAGCGATCTGGTCATTCGAGGCGGCAAGATCAAAAGGCTCAGCATGCAATGCCCGCATCGGGTCAGTAGCGTTAACCACGAAGGGTCTCGGCCCGGTATGTGGCGTCGATGATCTTGCCGTTGGCGCCCGTTGTGCGCACGCCGTGCTTTTCCAGATGCGCCTTGAGGAGATCTATGTTCTTGCGGTTCGATTTGTAGAAGACGTCAAGCACGTCGCCGACAATGGGAATGCTGCCGAGCACCGTGTCGATCGTCGTGTTGGTAGCCATGCGTGCAATGAGCACTCGAGAAGCGCCAAGACGGCGGGCCTCCCAGATCAGATAGCTGCCGATAGCGCCCGAGATGGCATCGCCCACCACGGGCAGCAGGCCAAGCAGCGCGTCCAGACCCATGACGATTGTCGTGCCTGGGATGCGCACGGCGCTATCCATGATGGTCGCGATTGTCTCAAGCCTTGCGAGCGTCGCCTGCACATCCTCGTGTCGCGAAGCAGGCGCTTGATGGCGTGCGCGCTCGTGAGAACGGCTGAAACGGGTGGAGGCGTGAGCAGTGTACAAGCTGGCGAGATCCTCTCTTGGACAATCTGCCTTTTCGAGCCGTCTAGAGATGGGGATGACTCACGCAGAAACAAGAGATGGCGGTGGACTCGGCCATGGCGGAGCCCGGCATTGGTCCAGCGTGTTTGGAACCTCTGCGCGATGTGGTGAGTTTCAGCCCAAGTTGCCACATTCGGGTTAGAGGAAGCGTGTTTGTGCGGGTTGGAGTGCAAAGCGCTGCGGAGTTCGGAGGCCGAGGCTATGGATCAGAAAGTGTCACAGTCACCGCAACCGCAGCAAAACGCGCGCGCGATCGAGACGTTCGAGGAGTTCTGGCCCTATTATCTGGGTGAGCATCGCGATCCCAGAACCCGGCAGTTGCATATTTTCGGCACGGCGGTGGCTATCGGCAGCCTCGCTGCCTATGCGGTGACGCGCCGCCCGGGATTTCTCGTCAGCGCGCTGGCGGGTTCCTACGGGCCGGCGTGGCTGTCACATGCGGTTGTCGAGCACAACAAGCCTGCCACGTTCACATATCCCTGGTGGTCGTTGCGGGCAGACTTGAAGATGTTCTCGCTATGGCTCGACGGCCAACTCGATAGGGAACTGGCCGGGCAGAAAATAGGTGCTTGCGCACAAGAGGGGCGTCCGGTTCCGGTTCGAAAATGATGCGGCGACGGGATGACCTCGAGGCGAGGGTCAGGCGCCTTTATCGCCGGCTATGACCTTACCCATCCAATCGTCAATCGTGACGGTGCCTATCTGCGCGACTTTTTCCACTTCTGCAGGCCGAAGCGTATCCTGCATGATGTCGATGCGCTTCCATTCGCAGAACGGTGTCTCGGCCTCCACGCCCGGCGCATAGCGGGAACGCTCAAGCTTCTGATAGCGGTGGATGTAGCGCGGGCAATTCATCCAGGTTTCGCTGACCGCGACCTTCACGACCAGTTCTGCTTCCTTGAATAGCGACAGAAGCGGGCCGTCCTTTACCAGTTCGGCGCGTCCTTGCAGGCGTGTGCGGAAGGGCCGTTCGAAATCGATGAACAGGCAACCGATCTCGGGATTGCCCGCGATGTTGCCCATAGAGAAATACATGCCGTTGCCGTCATAGGTCGGAAAGGCAATTGTCGTAGGATCCAGGACCTTCACGAAGCCTGGCGTGCCACCCTTGTATGAGACGGTCGGCCGGCCGTTGTGATCGACCGTCGAGAGGAAAAACATGTCACGGCTTTCGATGAAGGCCTTGCCCATGTCGTCGATTTCGGGCCGCACCACGATCTCTTCGACACGGTCCGCAATTCTGCGGGTGTCGAAGGTGTCCTGAAGCGCACGATGCTTTTCCCCATACAGCCGGCTCATGTTGCTTGTTCCCTTTTTCGCCAGATCTATTTTGCGCGGAAACTATAGGGGCTGCACAAAAAGCGCGCATCAGCTTTTCGTATCGTCTGTGAGCTTGGCAAGTGGATGGTGATCGTTGACGAGTTTTTTCAAACGTTCCTGAAGCACGTGTGTGTAAATCTCTGTCGTCGAGATATCCGCGTGGCCAAGCAATTGCTGCACCGCGCGCAGATCCGCGCCCCGGTCGAGCAGATGGCTCGCAAAGGCGTGACGCAGGACGTGAGGCGATACCCGGTCGGGATCGAGTCCGGCCTCCTCGGCCAGATCCTTGAGGTCGAGCGCGAAGCCTTGACGCGTAACGTGGCCCTCTGCCGCTTTCGATGCAAACAGCCAGCGTGAGTTATCGTGCCGGCCGGACACCGCTAGGTAGTGGTCGAGTGCGGCGCGGGCTGCCGGATTGAGGGGAACGAGGCGCTCGCGGCCGCCTTTGCCTTTGATGGTGAGCACGCGCGGGTCGCCCTTCAGCACGCTGCGCGGCAGGGACACGAGTTCGCTGACGCGCATGCCGGTGGCGTAGAGCAATTCGAGCAGACAATAGAGCCGCAAGGCACGAAAGAGGGTGCGGCCCTCCTGTCCCTCGATGCGCGCTTGCGCGGCGGTAATCAGCCGGTCGACATCGGCGACGCTCAAGACTTTTGGGAGCGGCCTCTCGCGCTTGGGCCCCGCAATACCTTCCGATGGATCCGTATCGATTGCGCCTTCGCTCGTCAGGAACTTGTAGAGCTGGCGGATCGCCGATAGCCGGCGCGCGCGCGATGCGGGCGACATGCCCTCCTGAGACAGATGCTGGATGTAAGCCTGGATCACCTTGCTGGTGACGGCTTGGAGCGACGTTCCACGGCCGTTGGCGAAGACGCAGAAGTCCCATAGATCGCGCTCATAGGCAGCGATCGTGTTGACCGCCGCGCCGCGTTCGGCGGTGAGCATCTCAAGGAAAGATTTAAGAAGACGCGCTTCGCCGCTTTCGGCGGCGCTGTCTGCAAAGCTGGCGCCGCCGCGATCGTTGTCCTGGCCCTGGTCGTGGCCCATCGCGGTGTCCTCAATTCGTCGCCGTGCGTGGCCAAGCGGAAAACAGTGCCTCTAATCCCAGCCGGCGCGCATCGGCTTCCAGCCCGGCGCGCTTCAGAGCACGAATGCTGTCGCCGAGGGCGATCATGTTTGCCCCTTCCGCGCCCGTTGGCCCAAGCGCCTTCATTACAAGGAGGACCGTATGGCCAAACTCCTTCTTCTTGGCGGCATCCTGCATTTCCGGCAGAACACCGGTTTCGGGCAGATAGCCGCCGGTCGGCTGAGGTGTGCGACTTGCCGCCTCCCAGAGCGGAATGGGGACCACGTACTGCAGCGCGTCGAGTACCGTGGCGAGCCGGTGGAGCCCGTCCGGCGAGAAGCGCGAGTGACGCGCGAGGATTTCCAGATCGCCCAGGTGCTGGCCTTGCGGCTCCAGATTGGCTCCCGCGATATCGGCGAGCGCCAGCCAATGCGTATAGCCGCTGCCGTCGGGGCTTGCGCCTTGCGACAGCGCGACCCAATCGTAGGTCATCTTGTCGTTGCCCGAGGCGAGGCCGATCTCGGCCGCCGTTTCGATAAACCAGGACAACTCCGGCTGCACGGGAACTTGCGCCGTCGTCCGCGCCAGCATGCGCATGACGGGAAACGCCAGCATGTTGGCGCGCGCATCGTCGACGAGGGCGCGGATCAGCCGCGTCTTTTTCATCGGGGTGCGTTCGGCTTCCGCAGCCTTGAACAGCGCTGCCCGCCGCGCGGCTCCTGAGAGGCCGCCAGCGCCCGACAAAAGCGCATCGGCGGTCTGCGCTGGGGCCAGCGCGCTGTAGATGGCGGCGAGCGCGTCGGGCGAGATGGCGTTGAGCTTTGCCGCGGCCTCGGCGGCGGCAAGCCTCAGTTCCGGCAAGCTCGTCCCGTCGTTGGTAAGCGCCACCAGAAGAGCCGGCTCAGCCTTATCGAGGTCGGATATTGAAGGCGGCGCTCCCGCGGCCTCCAGCAGGCGATAGTCGATGAGGCCGAGGCGGCCTTCAATCTTGGCTTGCGGTTTTGCCCCGATGGATATGGCATCGAGCGCTGCAAGCCCGGGCGTCTGCTGAAGGCCTGCTTCGCGGGCGAGTTCCGCCGCAAGGCCTGCGCCAGCCTGGTCACCGCCAACCGCGGCGCAATAACCATTGAGCAGAGCGGCTTGTGCAAGCACAGGCTTTGGCGTGTCGGGTTTGAGACCTGCAATTTGACGGGAGAGTTCGCAAGCCTTGTCGCGGTCGGCATTGGCGAGTGCATTGCGTGCTGCAAAGAGCGCCAGCACCGGATCACCCGCCGGTAGCGCCGACTCGGCCGCTGCTTCGGCGGCAAGCCCGGAACGATAGAGTGCTTCGAGCCGGAGGGCGGCGAATTTGACATCCGCTGTCTGGCCCGCCGGCGGCGTCACGTTGGAGGTGATGAGCCGCTTCCAAAGATCGTGCAAAGCAGGTGAGCGCGGAGGGATTTCGATTTCGCTGATGAGCTTCTCGAATCCTGCGACATCGACGCCGCGCCACAGTTCATATGGCAGCCCCGAGCCGTCCTCTGCCATGACGGGGGCAAGCTCGCCGCGCTCCACGGCTGGTCCAAGGCTGTCTTGCAGGATGGCAGAGGGCGGAGGGCTCCCCGGAGCCTGCAAGGTTGAGCCTGTACCCTCCGGCGGCCGGTAGGCGTCGTCATGCTTGGCACCCGCGAGGCAGCCGGTGCTCATAAGGAGCAGGAGGGCACAGCCTACGATACAGGCCTGCGCCGGTCCTCGGGGTGGGCCACCGTGCCACCGGGTGTTGTTGGGGCTCGTTGCAGGGATCATGGCCTAGCCAGGCGCTCCTGTGGCGTTTTTTGGCGAAGTGGGAACAGGCTCACCTTTGAAAACGCCATCAGACAAGAAAGTGGGAGCACATCCGATTTCATCGGGACAGATCATGCTCTAACGCCGGATCTTGACGCTGGGAACTGGCTTGCTGATCAGTTGCTGTTCAGGTTCGTACTTGGTCGCAAGGACGTACAGGCCGCCGAAAAACACCCCGGCGATGGTCGTGAGCACGAACAGAAAGCGGAAAAGGCTTGGCATGGTCTGGTAAATCCCCTCCGTGACCATAACGGGGGTTCAAGTTGGCGCGAATATGACCCCAGGTCGGGCCGGAACGCTAAAACTGCTACCTTTCAACCTCTTGGGGTTACTTGCCGTGCCAACAGCACGCGGCATGATTTGCAGGGTTATCGAGATCATGGCATGAGGTATTTCACCGAAACCGGGGTGTGCTGTGGACTTGGCACATCTAACCCTGATTCGGATCCGATCTGGCACCATGATGAGCAACGCCGACACCGCCGAAGATTTGAAACGCAGACTTGGCTCTCGCAGCATTGTGTTGGTGGGGCTGATGGGCTGTGGAAAATCCTCCATCGGCAAGCGGTTGGCGGCCCGGCTCGGTCTGCCGTTCGTGGATGCCGATGAAGAAATTGAAACGGTCGCCGCCAAGTCGATCAGCGAAATCTTCGCCGATCATGGGGAGGAATTTTTCCGCGACCGTGAGCGCAAGGTGATCGGCCGGTTGTTGAGCCAAGGTCCTCAGGTTCTGGCGACGGGAGGGGGGGCCTATATGCATCCTGAGACACGCGCGGCCATCTCCGCAAACGGGATCTGCGTTTGGCTCAAAGCTGATCTGTGTGTTCTGATGCGCCGGGTGTCGAAACGCGACACGCGTCCGCTTCTCAAGACGCCCAACCCCGAAGCGACCATGCAGAAGCTCATGGAAGCGCGCTATCCGGTCTATGCCCTGGCAGACCTGGTGGTGGAAAGCCGGGACGAGCCACACGAGATGATCGTCTTGGAGTTGATCGACAAGCTCGCTGCCCACCTCGCCAACGAGGCTGGTCACGGGAAATCTCCGGCAGCCGGCGTCGCATCCAATGCTTCTTAAAGTTGAATGGAAAAAATGACGTTCGCCTCGACCGACGCTGCTTCCGATGCATCCGCGACCCGCACAGTCGGCGTGGAACTGGGAGAGCGCACCTATGATGTGCTGATCGGACCAGGACTGCTCGCCAAGGCTGGGGCGCTCATTGCCGAGCGGCTTGGCAAGGTGAAGTGCGCAATAGTGACCGATGAGAATGTCGCCCACCATCATCTGGCTGCACTGGAGCGCAGCCTGGCGGCGGCGGGGCTTTCCGCGCAAAGCGTCGTGTTGA
The DNA here is from genome assembly GCA_964587445.1 of uncultured Hyphomicrobium sp. GTDB lineage: Bacteria > Pseudomonadota > Alphaproteobacteria > Rhizobiales > Hyphomicrobiaceae > Hyphomicrobium_B. The sequence continues at coordinate 203,337 of CAZPLQ010000007.1, read as the reverse complement.
AACCCGGCGAGGCGACCAAGAGCTTCCGAGAACTGGTCCCATTGTGCGAGCGCCTCCTCGAAATGGGTCTTGAGCGCGGCGACATCGTCGTGCCGTTCGGCGGCGGCGTTATTGGCGATCTGGCAGGTTTTTCGGCCGGAATTCTGCGTCGCGGCGTCCGCTTCGTGCAGATCCCGACGTCGCTGCTGGCGCAGGTGGATTCCTCCGTTGGCGGCAAGACGGGTATCAATACGCCTCAGGGCAAGAATCTGATTGGGGTCTTCCACCAGCCCTCGCTGGTCATCGCCGACACCGATGTTTTGACGACACTGCCGGCGCGGGAGATGCGCGCGGGCTATGCGGAAGTCGCCAAGTACGGGCTGCTCGGCGACGCAGGCTTCTTCGGTTGGCTGGAAAAGAACTGGCGCGGCGTGTTCGCCAACGGCGGGCCGCCGCTGGCCCATGCGGTCGAGACGAGCGTCAAGGCCAAGGCGGCGATCGTCGCGCGCGACGAAACGGAAACGGGTGATCGCGCTCTGCTCAATCTGGGGCACACCTTCGGTCACGCTCTCGAGGCCTGGGCCGGATACTCCAACCGGCTCCTGCACGGCGAAGGCGTTGCCATCGGAATGGCGCAGGCTTTCCGTTTTTCCGAAGAGCGAGGGCTTTGTCCGCAGGGCAGCGCCGCGCGCGTGGAGCATCACCTGCGTCAGGTCGGTTTGCCAACCCGCATCCAGGATATTCCCGGCGGCAAGGCCGACGCGGGCGAGCTGCTGGCGCTGATGGGCCAGGACAAGAAGGTGCGCCAGGGCAAGCTGACATTCATTCTGGTGCGCGGCATCGGCGAGGCCTTCATCGCCCGCGATGTACCGCCCGAACAGGTGCGAGACTTCCTCCAACGTGAAATCGCTGGCTGAATCACGCTTGAGTGCCATGCTGTGCTTGACGCTGCATATCTTATTCCCTCCCCCCAACGGCAACGTGAGGCCTTGACGCTTCGCCATGACTTTCGAAATCGCAATGAGCTTTCTGGCGATCTTGGTATTGGTCGCCTTATCGGCTTTCTTCAACGGCAGTGAGACGGCCTTGACCGCAGCTTCCCGCGCGCGCCTGCACGCGCTGGAGGAAGATGGAAATGTCCGGGCAAAGCTGGTCAATAGCCTGCTGTCGACGCCGGAGAGAATGATCGGCACGGTTCTTCTGGGTAACACGCTGGTCGATGTTCTGGCGGCCGCGATGGCGTCCAACCTGGCGGTGCAGCTCTACGGTGACGTTGGCGTCGCCTACGCGACCGTGATCATGACGCTCGTGATCGTGGTCTTCGGCGCGGTGCTGCCAAAGACCTACGCGTTCGCCTATGCCGATAAAGGCTCGCTGCTGGTCGCCCCCATCATGCGGGTGCTCATCTTTCTGTTGACTCCGGCGACACGCGCCATCGCGTTTTTCGTGCGCCAGATCTTGAAGCTGACGCCGACGAAGACCGACGACGCGGCCAATATCCTGGCGGCGCACGAGGAAATTCGTGGCACCATCGATCTGCAGGCGAAGGAGGGCGCTGTCACCAAGGAGTCGGCCGACATGCTGGGCGGCGTGCTCGACTTGCGCGATCTGCAGGTGTCCGACATCATGGTTCACCGCACCAAGATGGACACCCTGTGCGCGGACGATCCGCCCGACAAGATCGTGGCCGAGATCTTGAAGCACCAGAATTCGCGTATGCCGATCTGGAAGGACGAACCGGAAAACATCGTCGGCGTGCTGCATACCAAGGACCTGTTTGCCGCGCTGGGCCGCGCAGGCTGGGATCCCTCCAAGCTCGACATCATGAGTTTTGCCACCGAGCCGTGGTTCGTTCCGGACACCACGAGCGTCAGGGAGCAGCTCAACCAGTTCTTGAAGAAGAAGCCGCAGTTGGCGCTTGTCGTCGACGAGTACGGCGAAGTGCAGGGTCTCATTACGCTGGAGGACATCCTGGAGGAGATCGTCGGACAGATCGCCGACGAGCACGATATCCAGGAGACGCATATCCGGCCTCAGCCCGATGGCACGGTCAATGTCGACGGCACCGTGGCGATTCGCGATCTCAACCGGCAGATGGATTGGAACCTTCCCGATGACGAGGCGACCACCATTGCCGGGCTCGTCATTCACGAGGCTCAGGTCATTCCAGAGCCGGGGCAGGTCTTCACCTTCCACGGCTACCGCTTCGAGGTGCTGCGCAAGGCGCGCAACAAGATCACCGCGCTGCGCATCACGCCGTTACCCGGTACGAACGCGGTGTCCGCGGACGCGCCTGAAACCTCGCCGGCTTCCGCAGCGCAGGACCACAAGATTTAAGGTTTCCCACGCGCTTGCGCGCCGGTTAAGGGATCTTCTCGCCCGGTGCAAAAGTTGCGAGCGCCAGCGCGTGGATGGCGCCGCCGACGTCGCCCTTCAAAGCCTCGGTGACAAGGCGATGGCGCTCCACGCGCGACTTTCCTGCGAACGCGGGCGCGACGACGAGAACGCGGAAGTGACTTTCGCCGGTGCCCGGCGAAGAACGGTGTCCGGCATGCATCTGGGATTCGTTGATGACGTCGAGCCGGGTGGGCTCGAGGGCGACCATCAGCTTTTCGCGAATACGTTGCTCTACAGACATTCCCATCCTTCCTGGCTTATCCCTTGCGGAGATTTTTCGTTGTGCCGTTTTCTAGCGCGTCAAGGCTAATTTTGAAATTTTTCGTCCCCACATGAACGCGGCATTAAGCCCTGGCAACGGAGGCTGAACTCACTGCATGTATGACTCATGTTCGACTTGTGAAGAACGCCTCTAACCATCATACTCACGCCCCCATGAAGCTACAGTCAAAATACTTCGACAGCATACGGGTCTCCGGCAAGCGCGGCTCCACGGCCAAGCGCGAGGACACGAACACGCCATGTCAATGGAAAGGCTGTGACAAGCCCGGCCGCCACAAGGCCCCGATGGGGCGCGGCCGCGAGGGCGAATATTACCATTTCTGTATGGATCACGTCCGGCAGTACAACCAGACCTACAACTATTTCGACGGCATGAATGACGCCCAGGTCGACGAATTCCGCAAGGACGCGATGACCGGCCATCGCCCGACGTGGAAGGTCGGCGCCAACGCGTGGGCCCACGGTACGCGCGATTCTGTGCGTTCGGAAGAAGCCGCCGCTCACATCCGCGCCGGCCGGGCTGCCGGTTCGCGCGCCCGCGCGTCCAAGGCCGAGGCACGGGCCGAGTACCGGCGGAACCTGAAGCCGCTGGAGCGCAAATCGCTGCGCGCGCTCGATTTGCCCGATACGGCCGGCCGGGAGGACATAAAGACACGCTTCAAGGCATTGGTGAAATTGCACCATCCCGACGCGAACGGTGGAGACGCCCGTTCGGAGGAAAAGTTGCGCGAGATCATCCAAGCCTATAATTACCTGAAACAGGCGGGGCTGGCCTGACGAACGACGTCGATCGGCCACCCAGGGCAAGCCGCGCGCGGCAAACCCAGGCAGAACCCGCAGCGGTCCACTCAACGCCGGGATTGTAATCACGACATGCGCACACAAGCGAGCGGAGGGGCTTCGGGTCCCGCAGCAGGCCTGCCCGACATGAAGCTTTCGGTGAGGCAAGTCTTCGGGATCGACAGCGATCTTGAAGTGCCGGCCTATTCCAAGGCCGATGAGCATGTTCCAGATCTCGATCCCGACTATCTCTTCAATCGCGACGTGACGCTCGCGATTCTGGCGGGTTTCAAGCACAACCGCCGCGTGATGATCCAGGGCTATCACGGCACCGGCAAGTCGACGCACATCGAGCAGGTGGCCGCGCGGCTCAACTGGCCATGCGTGCGCGTCAACCTCGACAGCCATGTTTCGCGTATCGACCTCGTCGGTAAAGACGCGATCGTGCTGAAGGATGGCAAGCAGGTCACGGAGTTCAAGGAAGGTATCCTGCCCTGGGCGTTGCAGAACAACGTCGCGCTCGTGTTCGACGAGTACGACGCCGGCCGCCCGGATGTGATGTTCGTCATCCAGCGCGTGCTGGAAGTCTCGGGCAAGCTGACGCTTCTCGATCAGTCAAAGGTGATTCGGCCGCATCCCGCATTCCGGCTGTTCGCCACGACGAACACGATCGGTCTCGGCGACACTTCGGGCCTCTATCACGGCACGCAGCAGATCAACCAGGGCCAGATGGACCGCTGGTCCATCGTCGCCACGCTCAACTATCTGCCGCACGACGACGAAGCGCGCATCGTGCTCTCCAAGGTCAAGGCGTTCGGCAAGACGGAGGCCAAGCGCAAGCAGGTCTCGCAGATGGTGCGCGTCGCAGATCTTACCCGCTCGGCATTCATCAACGGGGACCTGTCTACGGTGATGAGCCCGCGCACGGTGATGACGTGGGCTGAGAACGCCGAGATCTTCGGCGATATCGGCTTTGCCTTCCGCGTCACTTTCCTCAACAAGTGCGACGACCTCGAAAAGCCGCTTGTTGCTGAATTTTATCAGCGCTGCTTTGGCGAAGAGCTGCCTGAAAGCACAGCCAACGTCGCCTTGAGTTGACGTGCGTGCCATGGCGTTCGTCGGCGAAACGTGCACCAAGCGCTATCTCTTTACGGCTGAGACTATCTCGGATGTCGCGATGCGGCTTGGCGACAGCAATCCTGCGCATCACGATCCCGAGATGGCCGCGCGCACGCGCTTTGGCGGCTTGATCGCGTCCGCCGGACATTCGACGGGCATATTCGTCTCGTTGCTGGCTGAGTACTTCACCAAGAAGGGTGAGGCTTATGGGCTTGAATTTGGATACAAGCTCAAGCGCGCGGTTCCCTCCGGACTTAACGCCATTCTCACCTGGCGCATCGTCGCAATTGAACCGGCTCGAAAGCTTGGCGGTGATATCGTCAAAGTGGAAGGCGAGCTGACGGGCGAGGATGGCCGCGTCTACATCGAGGGCAAGGGTGCTTTATTGTTGATCGAGAAGGCTGAGAAGACGGCCATCGTCTGAAAACGCGCGCTCTTTCTACTGCACGCCTTCTGTTGCGCACGAAACAGCTTAAAGCCGCCGCCGGCTCCATGATGATCCTCCGAAGATCATTCAAGGAGAATCATCAGCCATGTTCCCGCTGGGCTTGCCGGTTGCGTTCGTTGCGGCCCTGACGGTAGCCGCATTCGAGGTCCTGCGCGCCACGCTCCCTGCGTCGGCTTGTGAGGTTAACGAGGCCCAGCTCTCAAGGCTCCAACTCGAAATGCGCTACGACGCGGTCAAGGTTGCGCTTGGCTGTGATGGCGTCTTGGCGGAGCGTGAGGATTACAGTCAGGAGTTGCGAATGGAGGTTTACCGCTGGCGCGGCGACGCTAGGCCTTATGCGGTTTTCTCCGCCACTTTCTATAACCGTGTCATGCACGCCACGGAGAAGAGATGGTTGAAATTGGATCTCGGACTTTCCGATTCCACGCCGGAAAAGTCTGGCGAGACGCCACCTCGTAACGGTGTCTGACACTCCCTCTTGCAGCGCCGCATGGGCTGTGGTTGGGTCGGCAGGATCGCCTGGATCGAGCAACCGATTAGCGCCCGTGAGCCCACCTGCCAACAAACGCAAAGAAGCCCCTTCCGAACCCCTGAAGCGCGTTCTGGGGCCGGCGTTGCGCGCGGTCGCGGGGCAAGCCGAAATCGAGGTCGGATTTGGGCCTGGCCGCCCGGAAGTGTCGGCGAATTCCGTGCAACTTCCCGAGCCGCCGCGCGTGCCATCTGCCAAGGATGTCGCCGTCGTGCGCGGCTGGGCCGATAGCATTGCGCTCAGTCTGGGCTGTCACGATAACAAGATTCATAAGCGCATCGTGCCGCCTCCGGGCGCGGGGCGCATGGTGTTCGAGGCTGCCGAGAAGGCGCGGGTCGAGGCGCTGGGCGCCAACCGTATGGCGGGCATGGCCAAGAATCTTACGGCGCGCCTCGAGGCAGTTTACAGCCACAACCGCTTCGCCGGACCGATGGACCGCGCGGAGGCTCCCCTTGAGGATGCGCTCGCGCTCATCATCCGCGAGCGGCTGACCGGCTTGCCATCGCCCGCCTCGTGCAAGGGGCTGGTGGATGCATGGCGGCCGATCATTGAAAGCAAGGGCGCCAGCGTCTTGAAACGCCTGGAAGGCATGAGCGAGCAGCAGGAGCCGTTCGGGCGGCAGATCCGCGATCTGCTCAAAGCTCTGCACCTGGCCGAGGACATCGACGCCCAAAAGCCCGAACAGGAGGAAGAAGCCGAGTCGGAAAACGCGCCCGACGGCGGCGCGGAGGAGGCCGACGACAGCCAGGACGAGAGCAGCGAAGGCGACGACAAGTCCAGCGATCAGGACATGTCGGACGGCGAAACCTCCGAGACCCAGGAGATGGCCGATACCTCCGACATGGAGCCCTCGGACATGGAGGATGAGAGTTTCGACGAAGAGGACGCGCCCTCGCCATGGAGGCCGAACGAAAACGTCCTCGATAACCCGGAAGCCTTCGGCTACAAGGTTTTCACGCGTGCCTACGATGAGGAGGTCTCCGCCGAGGAGCTTTCAAGCCCTGAGGAACTGGAACGGCTGCGCGCGTTTCTCGATAAGGAATTGAAATCGCTGTCGGCGGTCGTCGCGCGGCTTGCCAACAAATTGCAGCGCAAGCTGTTGGCGCAGCAGAACCGCGGCTGGGACTTCGACCTTGAAGAGGGAACGCTCGATGCGGCCCGCCTGCCGCGCATCGTCATCGATCCCATGCATCCGCTGTCGTTCAAGCGCGAGCGCGATACCGATTTCCGCGATACGGTCGTCACCTTGCTGCTCGACAACTCGGGTTCCATGCGCGGCAGGCCCATCATGGTTGCCGCCTGCTGTGCCGATATTCTTGCGCGCACGCTGGAGCGTTGCGGCGTGAAGGTTGAAATCCTGGGCTTCACCACCAAGGCCTGGAAGGGCGGGCAATCGCGCGAGGAATGGCTTGCGGCCGGAAAACCCGGTTCGCCGGGGCGTCTCAACGACCTGCGGCACATCATCTACAAGACGGCGGACGCGCCCTGGCGGCGGTCCAAGAATGCACTGTCGCTGATGATGCGCGAAGGCCTCCTGAAAGAGAACATCGATGGCGAGGCTCTGGCCTGGGCTCACGCACGCCTGTTGGCGCGGCCCGAGCAGCGCCGCATTCTCATGATGATCTCGGATGGTGCGCCGGTCGACGATTCAACGCTATCGGTGAACTCGGGCAGCTACCTGGAGCAGCATTTGCGTCAAGTCATCCACGAAATCGAGACGCGCTCGTCCGTCGAGTTGCTGGCCATCGGTATCGGTCATGACGTGACGCGCTACTATGCGCGCGCGTTGACCATTTCCGATCCTTCCGAGCTTGCCGGTGCGATGACCGAGAAACTCGTCGAACTGTTCGATGAAAAGCCGCACGCCGACAGGTTCGCACCGAGGCGAAAATCCCGCATTCACTAACGAGACGAGGAAGGGACGCGTGACCGCGGTGTCTGCAGGACTGACCTACGCGAGGTTTATGCGCTCCAACGTAGGGCGTAAGCGCCTGTTGGCGAGCCTTGGCGCGCTGATTCTGATTTCAGCCGGCTTCGCGCTCGCCGACACCAAACCGCAGATGACGAAACTTGCTGTTGGCCCCCTGACGCTGACATCGACGCCGATCAGGGAATTCGGGCGCGCAGGTCTCGGCGGTCATACGGGCGCATTGGAATGGCGCGGCGGGCTTCTTCTGGAGTCGAACCATCGCAATTTCGGCGGCTGGTCGGGGCTTGCCATGGAGCCCAGCGGCCGGCGGTTCGTAACCGTGTCGGATGCCGGCGCGTGGATGTCGGGTGAGATTATCTATGACGCCAAATCGCGGCCATCGGGTCTCAAGAATGTCCACATCGGCCCGCTGCTGACGTTGCGCGGTACGAGCCTGGAGCGTGGCCGGGATCGCGATGCGGAAGCCGTCGCGTTGGCGGGCGGCACGCTCGACAACGGAAGCCTGCTTGTTGCCTTCGAGCAGAACGCGCGGATCGCGCGCTATGATTTCACCATGCGAGGCGTATCGCCGACGCGCGGGTTCCTGTCTTTACCCCAGGCTGCGCAGCGGCTGCGTTCCAACACCGGGTTCGAAGCCATGACTGTGTTGCGCGGCGGACCGTTCAAAGGCGCGGTGATTGCCTTCGGCGAACGTCTGCAGGATGAGGATGAAAACCGCTTGGGCTGGATTTGGGCGGGAGAAAGCGTCGAGCCGGTGCGGCTGACGGACATCGGAGATTTCGACATTTCCGACGTTGCCAGCCTGGAGGATGGCAGCATCATCGTGCTGGAGCGCCGCTTCCGCTGGACGGAAGGCATGCAGATCCGCTTGCGGCTCATCAAGGCTGCCGATCTGGCGTCATCGAAGCCGATGAAGGGAGAAGTTCTGCTGGAAGCAGATCTGGCAAGCGAGATCGACAATATGGAAGGACTGGGCGTCAGCCGCGAGCCGGATGGCACGCTAGTCCTGACGATGATCTCCGATGACAACTTCAATCGTTTCCTGCAGCGAACGATCCTACTGCAGTTTGCCTACCGGGACGATCCGGCCAAGGCTGTTGCGATGATGCGTTCGCGCTGACAAATATGATCGCCCGCGACGGCAAAAAAGCCCGGCCGAAAATTTCCAGCCGGGCCTTGAATCAGATTTCCGTTGCGTAGGTTCAGTTGCTCGCCACTGGTCGTACGAGAGCCGAGCCGCCGTTGGGCGTCAGGCTGCGGCCTTTGCGGCGGCGGTGGCCTTCTGGATCTCACGCTTGATCTTGAGACAGTCCGGCGAGAGCTGATCGTTCTTCGCCTTGAGCAGGTAGGCGTCAAGCCCGCCGCGATGCTCGACCGACTTCAGCGCGCGCGCCGAGACGCGCAGACGGAACTTGCGGCCAAGAATGTCGCTCATCAGCGTGACGTTGCACAGGTTCGGGCGGAACTTGCGCTTCGTCTTGTTCTCGGCGTGGCTTCGCAGTTGGCCCGAGAGCGGCAGGGTGCCCATCAGGTCGCAGCGCCTGGTCATGATCGTCGTCTCCTTCGCCCACAACCATGCCGCACGCGGGGCAGGATGAGCGGAACATCTTGGCTGAGGTCAAAAAAATGCACCCCGCCAGCGGCTCGCCTGCGGGGAGGATCGGGGTGTATAAGGCCATAAAAGCGGTGCCGTCAAGCGCAAGCAGACCGTGTGGCGCGCTCAAGCGGCGAATTCTCGCTATTTCCGGTCTTTGCACCCTCGCAGGCGCGCTGCAGTGCCGTCAGGACTCGGGAAAAAATGGCCCATCCGGCACGGTGTGAGCCGCAGTTTGGTCGCATTGGAGGGTTACCGGCAAGTCCTTGGTATTCTACGGGTGTCGGGGGAAAAGCTTTCGCATGGCACAGGGTCATGGGGCATCGAAGGCCGGCGCAGGGCAGGTCTGTGCGGCGCTTGTCTGGGGCTTTGCGGTCCTCCCTTTGGCCGCGCCGGCGGCTGCCGCCGAGGCAACCTGGCCCGCCCAGGTCTCGACCGTCTATCGTCTTTATTTCAACGGTTTCGAGGTCGGCAAATTCGCGTTTCAGTCCTCGACAAAAGGCCAAAACTACTCCGCGACGAGCAACGCAGAGGTCTCCGCGCTGTTTGGCGCGTTTCGCTGGCGGGGAAACACCTCGGCCAGCGGGCGTCTGGCCGCCACGGGGCCCGAACCATCGAGCTATTTGCTGAATTTCCGTACCAAGTCCAAAGCCGGTCTCGTGCGGCTTGGATTCGACAAGAAGGGCGTCAAGTCGGTCGCCGTGCAGCCCCAGAAACCGCCCTCGCCCGACGCCGTTCCGGTCAAGGCTGAAGACATGCGCTCCGTGTTCGATCCCATGAGCGCGATCCTTAAGATGACGCACGCGGGACCGGGCAATCCGTGCGCCAAGACGGTGCCGATCTTCGACGGCAAGGCGCGGTTCAATCTGGTTATGTCGTTCAAGGGACGTGAGAAGATCACCGGGGAGAAGCCGTCCGGGCAGCCGCAGGAGCTTTATGTCTGCAAGGTCAAGTATGAGCCCGTGTCCGGACATAAACCGAAAGATTTTGTGAACCCGTGGGTCAACTACGACGGTATAGAGATCGCGCTGCGGCCGGTTCCCGAGGCTGGCCTTCAGGTGCCTTATCAGGTCGTCATCCCCACATCTTTGGGGTCGGCCGTCATGTCGGCTGAGAGCATCGACATCGCCGCCGCCGACGGCAAGCCGCCCATCACGCTCCGGCGTTGACAGGTTCGAGCTGCGCGGCTTCCGAAGCTTGTCGATTAATCCCTTGATCTTAGGCCTTTGCTCTGCAATGCACGGGGCTGGTGTCCGTTGAGGAGGCAAGCGATGGGCAACGATTTCGAGGCCCGCATTCGCAACGTCACGGCGGTGCTTGGACCGACCAATACGGGCAAGACCCATCTGGCAATCGAGCGGATGCTCGGCCACGAAAGCGGCATGATCGGACTGCCGCTGCGGCTGCTTGCGCGCGAAGTCTACGACAAGATCAAAGCCCGCGTGGGCGCCGAGAAGGTCGCGCTCATCACGGGCGAAGAGAAGATCAAGCCCGAGCGTGCACGCTATTGGGTGGCGACCGTCGAGGCCATGCCGCGCGAGGTCGATGTGGATTTCCTCGCCATCGACGAGGTTCAGCTTGCGGGTGATCCCGAGCGTGGGCACGTTTTCACCGACCGCCTGCTGCACGCGCGCGGGCGTTCCGAGACCCTGCTTTTGGGCTCGCAGACCATGCGCGAGGCGATCAGCGATCTTATTCCGGGCGCCAATTTCATCTCGCGCCCGCGCCTTTCGAAGCTCACATACGCCGGCGAGAAGAAGATCTCGCGGCTGCCCGCCCGCTCGGCCATCGTCGCGTTTTCCGCGCAGGACGTGTACGCGATCGCCGAGTTGATCCGCCGTCAGCGCGGCGGGGCGGCCGTCGTGCTCGGTGCGCTTTCGCCGCGCACGCGCAACGCGCAAGTCGCGCTCTATCAGTCGGGTGATGTCGAATTCCTGGTTGCCACCGACGCGATCGGCATGGGCCTCAATCTCGATGTCGACCACGTCGCTTTCTCGGCGCTGCGGAAATTCGACGGCTATACGCACCGCAATCTGACGCCGGGTGAAATCGGACAGATTGCCGGCCGCGCCGGCCGTCACATGAACGACGGCACCTTTGGCGTCACGGGTAGCGCCGACGCGCTTGATGCAGAACTGGTGGAACGGCTGGAGACGCACTCGTTCGATTCTGTGCGCGTTCTGCAGTGGCGCAACCGCAAGCTCGATTTCGGCACGCTCGACAGGCTGCACAATTCGTTGCGCGAGATGCCCCACGAAGCGCGCCTGACCCGCTGCCGCACCGCCGACGACGTCGCCGCGCTCGAGGCCGTCAGCTCTGATCGCGAGGTATGCGATCTTTGCATTGGGCCGGCGGCCGTGTCCTTGTTGTGGGACGTTTGTCAGGTGCCGGACTACCGCAAGATTTCCGGCTCCAGCCATGCCGAACTGGTCGCCACGCTATACAAGTTCCTGCGCCGCGGGGAAGAGCAGATTCCTGAAGACTGGTTTTCCAAGCAGGTGGCTTTCGCCGACCGCACCGACGGGGATATAGATACGCTTGCGAACAGGATCGCGCATATCCGTACCTGGACTTTCGTGTCCAACAGGCCCGAATGGTTAAAGGACCCGGGTCATTGGCAGGGTCGCACGCGAGAGATTGAAGACAGTTTATCCGATGCTTTGCACGAGCGGCTGACACAGCGCTTCGTGGATCGCCGGACCAGCGCACTGATGAAGGGCATGCGAGACAAGGACGAACTCAACGCGGAATTCGCGGAAGACGGTTCCATCACCGTTGAGAACCATTTCGTCGGACGGCTGAAAGGTTTCCGCTTCACGCTCGATTCTTCAGCCGAGGGCATTCACGAGAAGGCGACCCGCGCGGCAGCAACGCATGTTCTGGCCCGTGAACTGGGTATGCGCGCTCGCCGCGTCGCGGCAGCTCAGAACGACGCGTTCAAGCTTACGCGCAATGGACGCATCGTGTGGCGCGAAGACGAGATCGCCAAGCTCGAGGTGGCGGAAGATCCGCTGGCGCCGACCGTGCAACTTTTGGCAGACGAGCATCTGGCCGAAGCCGATAAAGAGAAGGTGACGGCCCGCCTGCAGACGTGGATCAAGGACGTCGTCGGCGAAAAGTTGAAGCCGCTGGTCGAGCTTTCAGTTGCGCAGGATCTTCAGGGCTTGGCGCGCGGCATTGCGTTTCGCCTCAAGGAAGGCTTTGGCGTCTTGAAGCGCGATACCGTGGCCGACGAGATCAATCAGCTCGACCAGCCATCGCGCGCATCCCTGCGGAAATACGGGCTGCGCTTCGGCGCGTTCAATATCTACTTCCCCGCCCAGATGAAGCCTGCGGCAGCCGAACTCGCCGCAACCCTCTTTCTCTTGAAGCACGCGGGCGAGCACGGCCTCGACATCGATAATCTGCCCGCCCTGCCAAGGCCGGGCCTTACGTCCGTTGCGGCCGATCCAGCCGTGCCCGACGCCTATTACCGCGCCTACGGGTTCCATACATGCGGACCTCGCGCGGTGCGTCTCGATATCCTGGAACGTTTGGCCGATCTCATCCGGCCGCTGCTGGCCTGGCGTCAGAATCCCGATAGCCCGGCGATGCCGCCGAAGGGATCGACTGGTGATGGCGGGTTCAAGGCGACGGAAGAGATGATGTCGATCCTGGGCTGCTCGGCCGGGGAGCTAGGGAATGTTCTCAAGGCCCTGGGTTTTCGTCTCGAGCGGCGTCCCATACAGGCGCCTAAGGCCGCGCCAGCGGTTACACCGCAAGCAGGCGTCCAACCTGAACCGGGGATGGGGGAATGCGCATCCACGGACGTCTCCGAACAACTGGTATCGATATCCGATGCCGGGCCGGCCAATGGCGCCTTAGCGACTGAACCATCTCTGGTTTCTCAGTCCGTGGATGAGCCACCCGGCGCATTGGCCGACGCCGACGTTGCATCTGTGCCGGTCGCCGACGTTGCCGAGGGTGTCCCGGCAGCCGGGAATGAGGTTCCTGCCGACGAGGCCGCTGTCGAATACGAAGAGGTCTGGCGTCCGCGCCGCCACCGCCGCGAGGAACGCCGTGAGCGTGGCGGCCGCCACCATCATCATGCCCGGCATGGTCAGCGCGGTGGAGCGCAGTCTGCTCCCGCTGCAAAGGGCGTCTCCGCGGAGCCTGCAGGGGAGAGCGCTGAAGCCAAGCCGGAAGCTGGCCCGGGCGATGCGCACCCGCAGCGCGAGCGTCACCATCGGCGCGACAAGCACAAACGCGATGGCGGTGACCGTAGGCCCGAAGGGCAAGAGCGGTCCGGGCATCCTGGCGGTGGGGGCCAGCAGGGACATCGCGCCGACAACAGGAACGAAGGCGGCCACCGTGACAATGCGGGGCGCGGTCCCAGGCAGGGACGCGATCGCGACCGGCGCGATGATCGCCGCGGACGGGCGCCCGAGATCATCACAGCCGCACCGCCCAAGCGGGGAGGCGTGGATCCCGACAGCCCATTTGCAGCGCTGGCCGCGCTCAAGGCATCCATGGACAAGCGCGGGGAAGGATAAGGATAGGGCAGCCCATGCCGCAGCCCGAAGATGGAGCGTCGAGCCTGCGCGTTGATCAGTGGCTATGGTTTGCCCGCATCGCAAAATCGCGGACCCTGGCGCAGGCGCTGATCGAGCGCGGGAAGGTCCGCATCAATCGCGTGCGTATCGATAAGCCGAGCCAGCAAGTGAAGCCGGGAGACGTGATTACGATCGCCCTGGGACCGAGAGTGCGGGTGCTGCAGATCTCCGCGCTCAGCACCAGGCGCGGTCCGGCTTCGGAGGCTACGCGTCTCTACGTCGAATTGACACCATCCGCCGGAGCGACCAAATCAGCTAGCATGGTGGTCCAAAGTCACAGCGACGCCAGTGCGGCCCAGCAAAGAATTGTTCCATCCGACTCTGGACCGGCCGGTCTTCGCCCTCCCGGCGCGGGCAGGCCCACGAAGCGGGAACGGCGCGCAACCGACCGGCTCAAGGGCGGCCGCTGACCGCAAGCCAGATAGGGGCGACGAAGACGACACCCCGCCACACCCGTGGTCCTTGCACTATAGGGGGATGGCGTGGAATGAGGATTTGGAAGGATTGCGGCGCATCCTGGCGATGCGCGAGATCTGAGAGCAGGCAGGAAGACTCACTGGATCATGACCTACATCGTCAACGACAAATGCATCATGTGCAAATACACCGACTGCGTCGAGGTCTGTCCCGTCGATTGCTTCTATGAGGGCGAGAACATGCTCGTCATTCATCCGGATGAGTGCATCGATTGCGGCGTGTGCGAACCAGAATGCCCAGCGGACGCCATTAAGCCCGATACAGAACCTGGGCTTGAAAAATGGCTTGAGCTCAACCGTAAGTTTGCCGAAACGTGGCCGAACATCACCCAGAAGAAGGCGGCGATGGATGATGCCGATGCCCTCAAGGATGAGTCAGGTAAGTTCGAAAAATATTTCTCACCAGAGCCGGGTAGCGGGGATTGATAGAATAATTTCCCTCAAAGCCCGAAGAATTTGAACGATTGTTCTCAATTTCTCTAGAGCCTCTGCGTGCCGTAACGCTAACGGTTAAGCGCGGACGAAGCCTGCGGCTGCCCGGCCCTTCATTTCCCGTCAATATTGTGTTAGTGTGCAATGCGTGATGGCGAGAAGTGAGCACAAATCCAAAACGGCCAAGAACAAATGGTGGTCCTGTTCTGACAGGGTCCGCCAGATAAGACGACGTGGGGCGTCGCTGGGCCAAGTCAGAGCCGGTTAAGGATTTGAAAAGCTAGGCCAAAAGCGAACGCGCAAGGACTCTCACCCGGCCAGACGGGTCGAGGGCCGGTTATTGCGCGTGTAGCGTCCGATGCCGGGTTCCGCGCGGCATTCGGGCAGAACAGGGTGCCAGTGCGAAAGGAAAGTCTTTCGCGGCTGCGTTCCCAGTCCCGCCGGCCAGGATGTGGCTGGCTGGATGTGTACGCTAGAGTGAGATGAATGAAATGGCTCAGAAGAAGAAGGTCACGTCGGCTGCCAAGGCGCCCGCCAAGGCCGCAGTGCGCAAGGCGCCCGCCAAGGTTGCTGCGGCCGCTCCGGCCAAGGCCGCCGGAGTGGTCAAGGCCAAGACGCAGGCTGCCGCTATCGGCAAGCCCGCGCCCGCGAAAGCACCGGTGGCTGTGACGGCTGGCAAGTCCAAGAAGGCCCCTCTTCCGATCAAGGCCGAGGCCAAGGCCGCCGTTCCCCCTGCTTCAGCCGTGAAGAAGCCAATCGCCGGCCTGCTGAAGGCTGCTGTCGCCGCCGCGGCCAAGTCGGCTGTTGGCGCTGCCCCGCGCGCTGTTCCCGCAGCCGTGCCCAAGCCCGGGAGCCAGAAGCTTACCGCACCCCTTACTCCTGCCGGCCAGAGCCCGCAGACGCCTAAAGCAATCGCTGAGAAAGCTGCCGCCGCGCGCCAGATGCTGGCGGCGCAGAAGAAGCCCGTCAATCAGCGTCACGGCTTCAAGGCTAACGAATTCATTGTCTATCCCGCCCACGGGGTCGGCCGCATCATCGGCATCGAAGAGCAGGAAATCGCCGGCATGTCGCTGGAACTGTTCGTGATCAACTTCGAAAAGGAGAAGCTCACGCTGCGCGTTCCCACCGGCAAGCTGGAGAGCGTTGGAATGCGCAAGCTCGCCGATGACGGTGTGGTGCGAAAGGCGATGGAGATCCTCAAGGGCCGTGCGCGCATCAAGCGTACGATGTGGAGCCGCCGCGCACAGGAGTATGTCGCGAAGATCAACTCGGGCGATCTCGTTTCGATCGCCGAGGTGGTACGCGACCTGTATCGTTCCGAGGCGCAGCCTGAGCAGTCCTACTCCGAGCGTCAGCTCTACGAGGACGCGCTCGATCGCATGGCGCGCGAGATCGCGGCTGTCGAGAAGCTCGACGAGCGCGGTGCCGTGCAGCGTATCACCGAGGTGCTGTCGAAAAGCGCCAAGAGCCGGCGCCTGTCCGGCGAGGGTGAGCAGCCCGTGGGTGAAGCTGCCTGAGGCCGCCGGCCTCAAGAGGAGCTAGAGATTGAGATCGCCCGGAGCACCTTGCTCCGGGCGATTTTGCTTTTGCTGCTCGCGGTCTGGTCCGTCCGCTGTGGCCGGCGCCGGCGTATCCGTGGTGCCCGTGGGTGCGCGCTGGGAGATTGTGGGCTCCGGCAAGTCCTCGTCGTTGCCAGGTACGACCAGGTCGGCGGGGTGTGCGATGGAGATCATCGGGCCGTTGCGTCGCACAATCCAGCCACGAACTTCGACAGTGCGGTCCTTCAGCGCGTCGAGCGCCTTGGCCCAGGTTTCGTCGCGCCGGAGCACGGAACGCGGAATGCGAACGGTAAAATCGCTTCGCCAGTCGTGGCCGAAATTCAGATACGCCGCGCTTTTTGTCCGCTCCACATTGACCACGCGGCCGCGCACGATTTGAAATGAGCTGCGCGCGCTTGCGAGAACCGCGGTCTGTAAAGCCGGCTTGGGTGCATAGAGGCGCAGCCGCCAGACGCCGGAGACATCGGCACGCGCCAGGCGCTCATGGGCCAGCAATTCGGTGAGGCAGGCGCCGTCGTCCGGCAGGGCAGCCGCACGCGCCAGGCCGCGCCCGAGCAACTCTCCCTCGATCCACTGGCGTGGCCCGTCGTGCGCAGTGAACAGATGGCCGAGCAGGCGGCCGTAGCGGTCCTGCTTGGCCGTGGCGAACGCGATCTGCACCTGCTTGCCAAGAACGAGATCGGCAAGCGCAACGCGGGCAGCTTCCTCCAGTGGCCAGCCGCCTTCCACGGCATCCGCGTCGCGTGCGCGCGGCGCGAGGATACCGGCGAGTCGCAACTCGCGCCCATCATCCAGCGCGACTGTCTCGCCGTCGATCACGCGCGTTACTGTGCGCGTGGGACCGGGCGCGAGTTCGCATGTGGCGCCCGACGCCGGTTCGCCTTCTGCGAGGTGGGGCAACGACAACGTCCCAGCGGCCGCCAGCGCGCTAACAATCGCGATCGCGCGCCGTCGCTCTCGAGCGTTGATATTGCGGCTCTTCAAACGTTACCCCGCACGTTCTTCCGGGCGGCCTCTTGGCTTCTCTCCATAGATCAGCATACGGCGCGAGATATGACCAGCCCGCCGTGCGGGCAAGCTAGATGCGGAAGTCCCAGGCGCTCAGTTCGGCGATCTTCACCTGCTCCAGCGTTACGGAAGACCCGGCCTCGAGATTGATCACCACATTGCGTCCGCACTGATGCATCGCATGACGAACGTCACTGTAGTTGTCAAAGTCGTAGAGCTGCAGGTCGATGATGTCGCCATTCTGCGCGCATCCTTTTTTGCCATTGCCAGAGCCGTTGACCTTGAAGTCGGCAATGATGTCATGGCCGCTCCCCGGGCCGAACACGAACACATCCCGGCCCGCGCCACCCACAAAACGGTCGCCGCCGGCTGATCCGCGCACCCAGTCATTGCCTGCCCCGAGGGCGATCTGCTCGATACCCGTCAGTTTGATCTTGGAAAAGTCGAGCACATCGTGGCCGGACGTTGTCACGATCCGGTCGTTGCTGCCGCCGCCGCCGTCGATCTCCTCGATGCTCTTGAGATTGGTCAGGTGTGATAGAACGTGCACCACGTCGTTCGCGCCGCTGCCTCTGATGACGTCGTACCCTGCACCGCCGTCGAATCTATCGGTGCCATCGTCTCCGTTGATCTTGAAGACGTCATTGCCGGCTTGTCCGATCAAGACGTCGTCGCCTTTGCGCCCGTTGATTATATCGTCGAAGCTCGTGCCGACGAGCCGATCCGCACAGTTTGTGCCGGTCAGCGTTACCCCTTTGGCTGGCGGCGGGGCGGAGACGTCAATGTAAACCCTTGCTGCATTCGACGCGGCAATACCATCGCTTGCAACGTAGTTGAACGCGGCCTGTCCGCTGAACCCGGCCTGAGCCGTGAACTGGACATTGCCATCGGCAAGAAGCTTCACGCTTCCGCCGGTGGCGTTCGCAACCGATGCAATCGTGAGCGCATCGCCATCGGCGTCAGTGTCATTGCGGAGCAAGTCCGCAGCCTTCAGGACGACGCTGGCGGCGGCTTTGACTGTGAACCCGGAATCATCCCTGGCGACCGGTGCATCGTTCACCGGAGCAATCTCGAATGCGAACGTATGCTCGGCCGACGCGCCGAGCGCATCCATCACAACGAGTGTAAAGGCTTCCTGTCTGTTGGCGTCCGGGTTCGGCGTGTAGGTAAATGTGCCGTCGATTGCGATGGCGATGGTGCCTTTGGACGGCACCCCATCTTTCTTGAGAGCATACGTCAGCACGCCGCCGTCAACGTCATGGGCGACGATCGCGCCGTTGGCGGTTTGATCCTCTTGCACGGGACCAAGCGTTGCCGATGTGATGACGGGCGGGTGGTTGGACGTGGGCGCGATGGAGAAGCTGAACGTCTGTGTGGCGCTGGCGTCGAAGGCGTCGCGAACGGAAATTGCGAACGTCTCATCGCCGCTCGCGCCCTCGAACGCCGTGTAGGTAAAGGCGCCGCTTTCGCCGAACGCGATTTCGCCGTGCGTGGGGCCTGCGCCATCGGCGAGTGCGTAGAAGAGCGAGTCTCCATCCGCATCGCTCGCACTGATCTGGCCGTGAGCGGACGCTCCCGCGTTGACCGGTTCGAGCGTGGAGGATGTGATGACGGGCGCGCTGTTTGGCCAGAAGGTGATCTCGGCGATCGCGCTGGCGTTGCCACCGTTCGGGTCCGAAACGATGTAGGTGAAGACGGCACGAGAAGACGCGCTCGCCGTAACGACGATGTCGTCGCCATCGAGGACGGCAGCGCCTTCTGCCGTGGTGCCGATCGCGGTGATCGTGAGCGTGTCGCCGTCGGCGTCCCGGTCGTTGTCGAGAAGCGCCGCGACCGGCAGGCGGAACGTCGCGCCACCTGCAAAGACAAAGGCGTCGTTTGCAGCTACAGGGGCGGTATTGGTAGATATGATCGCCGACTGCGCGAGGCTGCTGAAAGTAGCATCGTCCCAGACGAGCCCTGAGGTGAACTCCACGCCTTCGATGGTCCCAGGCGCCGCGAAATAGTCCAGGACTGTGATGCTCCCGCCCTGAACGAAGCGCACGATGAGATCGTTCAATGCGCCCGGATTGCGCAAGAATAGCATGTCTTCCGGGCGGATGCCGCCCGCGAGAACCAGGACGTCCATGCCCGTGTCGCTCGCCAATTCGACGATGGTGTCATTGCCGTCGCCAAGTTCGTAGACGTAGCCGTCGCCGCCGTCTCCCCCGATCAGGGTATCGTCACCGCCATTGCCAGCGAGCGTGTCGTCGCCCGCGCCTGCGGAGAGAATATTGTCTCGATCGTTGCCGACGATGGTGTTGCGCAACTCATTGCCCGCTCCCACGATGGCGTCCCCGGTGAGCGTCAGATGCTCAAGCTGCGCGCCAAGTGCGTAGTCGATCGACGCATAGACATGATCGAACCCGCCGCGCGCCTCCTCGATGATGACGTCACTTGCACTGTCGACGACGTAATTATCGTTGCCACGGCCTCCCGCCATGGTGTCGTCGCCCGTACCGCCGTCGATATAGTCGCCCCCCGTGATCAAGTCGTTGCCGCCAAGTCCGTAGATCTTGTACGGCCCGCCATCCGGCATGGCGATGACATCGTCGCCCTCGGTAGCATCAGGTGTCCCGCTGACGGAAAGCGCACCGAATGTGCGCAGCGCGATAGGATCGGGATTGCTCGCGATGATGTCCTGGGGCACGTAGGCGTCGGGCCGCAGCTCGAGTGGATTGATCAATGCGCTCGGCGACACGGCATTCTGCACTGCTTCAGCGAAGCCAGGATAGTCCGCAAGGCCGTATTGGTTGTAGGTCTCGTAATCGTAAGTGATCGGGAAGGTGATGCCGAGGTCGCCGTCTTGCCAATCTGTGACGCGCACGATGGTTTCGGTCGCGTTGTCGCCCGCCACGATGGTGATGAGCGGGCCAAGTGGCTCGCCGGATCCGTAGTCGACCTGATGGCGTTCGACGTCGCCCATCATGATCGAAATGATGAGATCGCCGCCATCCATGAAGTATCGTATCAAACCGACAAAATCGATAAAGCCGTCCACCACGTCGTCGTCCGGCACGCCCCAGTAGAACAGCGACACGGGGTCGATGTCGTTGAACTTGAATGGCGCGCCGCGCAACTGAAGGAGCTGGGAGCCTTCGAATTCGCCGCGCTCTTCCTGAAAGTAATTGTACGGAATGTAGAGCTTGTCCTGGGACTCCGCGTCGGCGATGACGAACTCCGGCCTTGTCTCCTCCGTGCCCATGGTCGAGACCACGAAGCTGTCAGCCCCTTCGCCGCCTTGGGCAAACGAGGTCCCCGTGCCCGCGACGATAATATCGTCACCCTCGCCGCCGTAAAGTTCCACGTCGTAGCCGAGCGGGCTGGACAGGGTGAACGGCGACACCAGACGCCCATCGAGCAGTCGTTGCCCAGCCCGCCATCGACGCCGCGCAGCGTGGCTCCGGCATAGATGAGGTCGTCACCTTCGGAGCCCGACAGCCATTCGACGGATTGGGCCCAGTATCCGGCATCGAGCCCCTGGTTCTCGATCGTTTGAACCGAGATCATGTTGCCGTTTACGGCGTTGACGATCAGCGGCGATGCGTCGCCAAAAAAATTGAGCTCGTCGCCTTTGCCGCCGGAAGATTCCTTCAGGTCGAGCTTGATAGGCTTTTCAAGCAGATTGACCCCCTGGCCGACGGTGACGATGTCGGTTTCTCGATTCCACGACACGGCTTCGATGGAGAAGAGCTGGTCCGATCCGCCTTCGAACGCGGAGATGAAGTCGGCGACCTTGTGTTCGACGGCGTGCCGGGAGCTGATGATGTGCACATGGCCGACGCCCGAGTAATCGATCGTATCGAGGCCATCGAGCGCATAGGCCGTGCGTGGCTCTCCACCGTGGACGAAGTTCTCTCCCTTGGACCAGATGATGGTATCGTCGTCGAGTCCGCCAAAGAACTTTTCCGGCCATACGAGAGTCGCGGTGCCGCGCAGCGTGTCATTGCCAAAACCCGCTGCGACCTGCGTGAAATTACCGCCCAGCGTGATCTCGTCGATACCCGACGTGCCGAGCAGCGTGGCGGTGCCGGGAGAGTTGCGAATTCCGAACGGCATGTTGGCGTTGACGTCGACGCCGATGGAAAATAGCAGCGTGGCGATCACAGAGGAGGAGTTCATAATGGCGCCGGGCGAGAACGGCCAGGCCAGACCCTCATAAGGAAACTCCTGGGCTTGGATCTCCTTGCCGTAGTCCATCATGGCCTGCCACCGTGCCAGCGCATCAGAACCGGTGTAGACCACGCGCGAGCCGCGCGATTGCGGTGTTCCTATGGAGGCGACAAGCGCGTCCCCGTTGCTCCCGTTGGCCGCCGCAAGCTCGGTGAAGAACTCCTCGCCCAACACGCCAAGCTGGCCGCCGAGCAGGCTCCCGTCGTGGGTGCCTTCAAGCACGTACCAGTTGTCCTGCTTGTTGATGAAGCTGGTCTCGTCTTCGTAGACGATATGCAGATGGTCCAGTCCTAGAAGCCCGAGGCTGAACTTTTTGATCGGCACGAATTCGACGCGGATGGTACCCATGGCATGACCCCTGCGCGGACATGCCAGGATAAGGCAGTCCACGATTTGTTAAGACAGTTTCTAGCCGGAAGATCTCTATACTGGCAGATTGATCCGGCTGGCGGGAGGCGGATCCGAAATCAACCTAAAGACCGCGCTGGCTGATTGCACGTAAAGATAGCGTATTTCTATATATACAATCTAAAATTGAAATAATTTATGTGCGCGTCAGGGCCGCCTTGACGGCCAGGGCCGCTGTCCGCATAGGTTAGCGGCTTGGTCGGGTGTTGTTTCCGACGCTCTTGGCCCCGTAGCTCAGCCGGATAGAGCAACGGTTTCCTAAACCGTAGGTCGCAGGTTCGAATCCTGCCGGGGTCGCCAACGGGCCCGGCGCAGCGGCCATCACACCTGCGTTAGCCACATGATCCGAGCAGTGCTGCCTGCACCCGGCGGCAGGCGTAGATTGAACACCGCACAGGCACAGGACGGGCAAAAGGCGCATGACGGCAAGGATCGAGGTCGCGATTGCGGACAAGAACCCGGTCGTGCGTGCGGGGCTGGAAAATCTCATTCAGCGGGACGGGCGATTCCAAATTTCTGGCCTCTACGCCAGCGGGGGAGCGCTTCTGGCGCAGTTCGCCAAGTCGCCCGCCCAGATCGCCATCGTCGGCTGGTCGTTGCCCGACATGGAGGCGGCCGCGATCCTCGCCGAGGTCAAGGCAAGCAAGTGGCCGAGCCGGGTCATCATCTATACAGGCGAGGGCAGCGCGGACATCTTGCGCCGGGCGATCAAGGGTGGCGCGTGGGGCTTCGTGTCCAAGGCGGAGGAGCCGGCCGTGCTGCTGGAAACCGTTGCCACCGTGGCGCGCGGCCGCTTGTCGCTCCCTTATATCGACATCGACCTGCTGAACTACGATCCGCTTGGCGTACTGACCACGCGTGAGCGCGAACTGCTTGCCGCGCTTGCCAACGGATGGACCAACCTGCAGATCGCCGCTCGAACCGGAATCACCCGTAACACCGTGAAATATCACTTAAAAAATCTTTACGACAAGCTCGGTGTCTCGAACCGGGCGATGGCTGTCGCCCTTTACCTGTCAGCACCCAAGGACTGAAATCCAGGCGTCGCGCGGGCGCCGCCGCGTGAGGGTGGGTAGGAAACCCCACCCCCAGCCCCCACCCGTTCATCGCCCATGCGGGTGTTGTTCGAACGCTACCCCTCCCGCACTCTGTTCAGGTGTTCTATGACTAAAGTCGAATGCCTGCCCCAATCTGATGGATCGGCGCACAGGCAGCTCAACGATCCTTTGCTTTGGGCTATAACCTAAGGCATTGCGAACTAATGAAGAAACCCCAAGGGAGGACTACTCTATGACGCTGGTAACGCCGCATCTCTTCATCCCAGGCCCGACGAACGTTCCCGATAAAGTTCGCATTTCCATGAACCTCCCCATGGAGGACATGCGCTCTCCCGAGTTTCCGAAGTTCACACTTCCGGTCTTCGAAGACCTCAAGAAGGCTTTCAAGATGAAGGACGGCCGCGTTTTCATCTATCCGTCTTCCGGCACGGGTGCCTGGGAGTCGGCCATCGAAAACACTCTGGCCGTCGGTGACAAGGTTCTGATGTCGCGTTTCGGTCAGTTCTCGCTGCTCTGGGTCGATATGGCCGAGCGCATGGGTCTCAAGGTCGAGCTGTGCGACGAAGAGTGGGGCACGGGCGTACCGCTCGAGAAGTATGCCGATATCCTGGCCAAGGATAAGAACCACGAAATCAAGGCCGTGTTTGCCACGCACAACGAAACGGCGACGGGCGTTTCAAGTGACATCGCAGGTGTGCGCAAGGCGCTCGACGCGGCCAAGCATCCCGCGCTTCTCATGGTGGATGGCGTGTCGTCGGTCGGTTCTCTCGACATGCGCATGGGCGAATGGGGCGTGGACTGCTGCGTCTCCGGCTCGCAGAAGGGTTTCATGCTGCCAACGGGCCTTGGCATTCTCGCCGTCAGCCAGAAGGCGCTCGACATCAACAAGAACCAGAATGGTCGTATGAATCGCTGCTTCTTCTCCTGGGAAGACATGATCAAGACCAACGATCTGGGCTACTTCCCCTACACGCCCGCCACGCAGCTGATCCGCGGCCTGCGCACGTCGCTGGATCTGATCGCCGAAGAAGGCCTCGACAACATCTTCGCCCGTCATCACCGCCTCGCCAACGGCGTGCGCGCTGCCGTCGATGCGTGGGGCCTGAAGCTCTGCGCCAAGGAGAAGAAGTGGCACTCCGACACCGTCTCGGCGATCTACGTTCCCGAAGGCATCGACGCCAACAACGTTCTGAAGACCGCGTTCTATCGCTACAACACGTCGCTGGGAACGGGCCTCAACAAGCTCAACGGCCGGGTGTTCCGCATCGGCCACCTCGGCGCGCTCGATGAGTTCATGGTTGGCGGCGTTCTCTTCGCTGTCGAAATGACGCTCAAGGATTGTGGCGTGCCGATCAAGCTCGGCTCTGGCACGGGTGCGGCTGCGGAGTATTTCTCCAAGACCGCGACCAAGTCGGCGACCAGCGTCACCGCCAAAGCCGCTTAAAATACCGATACGCCCGGTCTTTCAAGGCCGGGCGTACCGTTATTCTCACGAGATCCCGGCTCACGTCATCGCGCCTGATAGATAGGCCGGCCTATTGGATGGCCGTGGCCGAACCAGATCTGTAATCAAAACACGTCCAAGGGAAGGTAACCCCACAATGAGCTTCACGCTTTATCCCACTCGCAAGCAGCGTCTGCAGCGTTCCTATCTCGCTGTTCCTGGCTCCAACCCGACCATGATCGATCGCGCCTTCAAGAGCGCGGCCGATTTCGTCTTTCTGGACTGCGAGGACGCCGTCGCCCCGCCCGAGAAGGAGCAGGCCCGCAAGAACATCATCCAGGCTCTGAACGATCTCGATTGGAAGACGGCCGGCAAGAGCGTCTCGGTGCGCATCAACGGCCTCGACACGCATTACATGTATCGTGACGTGGTCGACATCGTGGAGCAGGCCGGCGCGAAGCTTGATACGATCCTGATACCCAAGGTCGGCGTTCCTGCCGACGTTTACACGGTCGAGTGCATCGTCAGCCAGATCGAGGTCGCCAAGGGCCTGAAGAACACCATCGGCACCGAAGCTCTCATCGAAACGCCGCTCGGCATGGCCAACGTCGAAGCCATCGCCTCCGCCAACAGCCGTCTGGAATCGATGCATTTCGGCGTCGCCGACTACTCGGCCTTCAACAAGGCCCGTACCGTCGTCATCGGCGGTCTCAATCCTGACTATCCGGGCGACCAGTGGCACTTCCCGCTGTCGCGCATGACGGTCGCCTGCCGCGCGTTCGGCCTGCGTCCGATCGACGGCCCGTTCGGCGGCATCGACGATCCGGAGGGATTCAAGGCCGCCTGCCGCCGCGGCGCCGCGCTCGGCATGGAAGGCAAGTGGGCGATCCATCCCTCGCAGATCGAAATGGCCAATGAGATTTATTCGCCGACCGCCAAGGAAATCGAGCGCGCCGAGCGCATTCTCGTCGCGCTGAAGGAAGCCGAAGCACAAGGCAAAGGCGCCGCATCGCTCGACGGCAAGATGATCGACGCCGCATCCGAAAAGATGGCGCGCAACATGCTGGCGACCGCTGCTGCGATCAAGGCAGCCGAGGCAGCCCGCGCAAAGAGCTAAGGTCGAGGAAACCGTTTCCAAGGAGGGTCCAAGATGGACATTCATGAATACCAGGCCAAAGAGCTTCTTTCGAAGTTCGGCGTGCCCATTCCGCGTGGCGGTCTCGCCTACAGCCCGGAACAAGCCACCTATCGCGCCAGCGAGTTGGGTTCAGGCCCCGTCGTCGTCAAAGCGCAGATCCACTCGGGTGCGCGCGGCAAGGCCGGCGGCATCAAGCTGTGCAAGTCGGAACAGGAGATCGAGGACGCGGCAGAGTCGCTGCTCGGCCGCAAGCTCGTGACGCATCAGACGGGCGCCGCGGGCAAGCTGGTGTCGCGTCTCTACATCGAGGAAGCGACCAACATCGACAAGGAGATCTATCTCGGCTTCGTGATGGATCGCGCGTCCGAGCGCATCATGGTCGTGGCTTCGGCTGCGGGTGGCATGGACATCGAGGAGATCTCGGCCAAGAAGCCCGACACCATCATCCGCGTCTCGGTTGATCCGGCCGTCGGCATGCAGCAGTTCCAGGCGCGCGAGATCGCGTTCGGGCTCGGTGTCGATCCTGAGATCGTCAACAAGCTGGTTCCGGCCGTCATGGGCTGCTACCGCGCATTCCGCGATCTCGATGCCACCATGGTGGAGATCAATCCGCTGGTCATCACCAAGGAGAAGACCGTCGTCGCCCTCGACGCCAAGATGTCGTTCGACGAGAACGCTCTGTTCCGCCGCCCGCACATCGCGGAATTGCGCGACAAGAGCCAGGAGGATCCGCGCGAGACCTACGCCAACGATCGCGGCCTGTCATACGTCGGTCTCGACGGCGACATCGGCTGCGTCGTAAACGGCGCCGGCCTCGCCATGGCGACACTCGATATGATCAAGCTGGCGGGCGGCGAGCCGGCCAACTTCCTCGACATCGGCGGCGGCGCCTCGCCCGAGCGCGTTACCAAGTCGTTCCGCGCTGTGCTGCGCGACAAGAACGTGAAGGCGATCCTGGTCAACGTCTTTGCCGGCATCAACCGGTGCGACTGGGTTGCCAAGGGCGTCGTCGATTCCATCAAGGAGCTGAAGATCACGATGCCCGTCGTCGTGCGCCTCGCCGGCACCAACGTGGAGGAAGGCCGCAAGATCATCGAACATAGCGGACTGTCGGTCATCAGCGCCGATACGCTTGCGGAAGCGGCCAAGAAGGCCGTCGCCGCAGCCAAGAACGCTGCCTGAGCCCGGAGGAGAACCCAATGGCTATTTTCATCAACGAGAATACACCCATCCTGATCCAGGGCTTTACGGGCCGCATCGGTACGTTCCATGCCCAGGAGATGATCGACTACGGCACCAACGTGATCGGCGGCGTGACGCCCGGCAAGGGCGGCACGACCCATCTCGGCCGTCCCGTGTTCAACACGGTCAAGGGCGCCGTCGAGGAAGCGGGCGCGGAAGCCTCCATCGTGTTCGTGCCCCCGCCGTTCGCGGCGGACGCGATCATGGAAGCGGCCGATGCCGGCATCAAATACTGCGTCTGCATCACCGACGGCATTCCCGCCCAGGATATGATCCGCGTGAAGCGCTACATGCGCCGTTACAAGAAAGAACAGCGCATGGTCCTCACCGGGCCGAACTGCGCGGGCACCATCTCGCCCGGCAAGGCAATGCTCGGCATCATGCCGGGGCACATCTACCTGCCGGGCCGCGTCGGCATTGTCGGCCGCTCCGGTACGCTTGGCTATGAAGCGGCCGAGCAGCTCAAGGGGCTGGGCATCGGCGTGTCGACGTCGGTCGGCATCGGCGGCGATCCCATCAACGGTTCCTCGTTCAAGGACGTTCTTGAGCACTTCGCTGCAGATCCCGACACCGACGCGGTGATGATGATCGGCGAAATCGGTGGACCGCAGGAAGCCGAGGCGGGTGAATTCATCCGTGACCACTTCAAGAAGCCCGTCGTCGCTTATATCGCGGGTCTGTCGGCGCCCAAGGGCCGCCGCATGGGCCACGCGGGCGCCATCGTGTCGGCGTTCGGCGAGTCGGCGGCTGAGAAGGTCGACATCCTGAAGAACTGCGGCGTCACGATTGCCCCGACGCCGTCGGAAATGGGCGCCACTGTCGCCCAGGTTCTCGCGAAGGCCAAGAAGGTCGCATAAAGCGACCCAGGCAAGCCTGCATCCCGTTCCTGTCCAGGAACCGGATGCAGGCACTTCAAGACGCACGGGATGCCTCGTACAAAAAACGAAAACGGAGGCCGGAGGATCTACGCCATGCAAGACAAGACCAGCACCGATGACGCCCTGAGGCTCGAAGGTTCCATTCTGCGCGATGAGCTCAAGCGCCTACGAACACAGATCCCCGACAATCCCGCGCTCAACCCAATTCTCAACGTTGCCTTCGATCTCTCGCGGCGGTTGGAATCGGGTCAGATTCCGTACAAGGAACTCAAGAATCTCGCCGGCCGGATCATGGATCGCGCGTGTGTGCATCGTGCGCGCCGCTTGCGCGAGCGCATCGGCTATCAGGATCAAGCGACCACGCTCAAGGATTTTACGGCCTACGTAGAGAAGACCGCCGATCAGGCGGGGTCGCTGGAAGCTTTCGCGGAGCGCTGGGGCCACGCACGCACCGGCATCGTGCTGACCGCCCACCCGACGTTCGGGCTGTCGGATGAACTTTATCACCGCATGGTCGAAATTGCGGTCCACGATCCCAATGACGCTGACGTAACGATCGGGTTGCCGCATCGCCCGTCGGGCAAGATCACGCTGCAACACGAGCACAAGTGCGCGCAGGATGCGATCCAGAACTTGCGCAACTCCTATGAGGAGCTGCTACACGGTTTCTACAGCGTCGCGGCACAGAAATTCGGCCCCGAAGCCTACAATCTGCGCCCCAAGCTGACGACCTTCGCCTCGTGGGTGGGCTACGATCTCGACGGCCGTACGGACATCGCCTGGACGTTCTCCTTCAAGGTTCGTCTCATGGAAAAGCGCGCTGCATTGGTCGACGTGCGCGCCCGCTTCCTCAATATCAAGCACAAGATCGGCGACAGCGACGGGGTTCAGCGCATCAGCCGGCAATTAACGGGTAAACTCGACCTTGCGATCGCTGCCGTCGATGAACAGCTGAAGGCTCTGGAAGAGGTCGGCACGGGCCCTGGCGCACTCGCCAAGGCCGCCAACGTGATCACGCGCCCCGATGGATACAACATCACCTCCGTCGAGCCGCTGACCTCGCTGATGAGCCAGCTCGTCCAGGCTGCCGGAGAGCCGCAGATGAAACGCGCGCTCGCCGCGCTCATCGGCCTCGTCGAGGCAACGGGACTGGGGGCATCGCACATCCACCTGCGTATCAACGCGCTCCAGATCAACAACGCCTTCCGCGCATATGTGCACGAACCCTGGACCCGCGACCTGAGCGAGCGACAGGCGCTGGCACGGATCGTTGAAATGATCCGCAACTCGTCGCGCGAGACGGTGAATTTCGAAACTCTCGACCTGGAGACGGCAACCGCCATCCGCCAGTTCGCCTTGGCATCGCAGATCTACAAGCATGTAGATCGTGAAACGCCTATCCGCTTCCTGATCGCGGAGTGCGAAAGCCCGGCCACGATTCTGATCGCGATCTTCTTTGCCAAGCTGTTCGGCGTGGAGGGCATCACCGACATCTCGCCGCTGTTCGAGACGCCTTTCGGTCTTGAAAACGGCACGCGCATCATGGAGCGCCTGCTGGAGGAGGAGGCCTATCGGGATTACGTGCGCGGCCGTAAGCGGCTCGC
Organism: uncultured Hyphomicrobium sp.; assembly: GCA_964587445.1. Classification (GTDB taxonomy): domain Bacteria; phylum Pseudomonadota; class Alphaproteobacteria; order Rhizobiales; family Hyphomicrobiaceae; genus Hyphomicrobium_B. The sequence goes on along the minus strand of CAZPLQ010000007.1, from coordinate 174,228 downwards.
GATCCAGACGGGCTTTTCCGATGCGGGCCGCTTCATCGGCCAGATCTCGGCGACGCTCGCCATCGAGCGCTACTACCATGGGCTCGCCGCCACGATCGATCGGGCGGGCCTGGAGGGCGTCGAGACGCTGCTGTTCTCGACCCACGGCGAATCCATGGGCCGTGGCGCCCATCCCGATGATCTGCACACGCGTTTGCACTACGTCTTCTCGGATGAAGCACGCCGGCGCTTCGGCGATGCCGGCTTGCCCGTCAAGCACGAGACGAGCTTCCAGGGTGGCGATGGTTACATGTTCTTCGGCCATCGCGCGCTTACCACGCGCACGCTGGCGACCATCGTGATGGATGGCGAGATCCCCGAGCCCGACAACGACCCGTTCTACACCGAGCAGAACCTGTCGCTCGATTTCTTCCTGCGCCTGCGCGCCTATCAGCAGGCCCTGTTCGCGCACGACGGCTATCGCGCCATGCTGGGCGCCTTCGGTCCGAACCTGCTGTTCAAGACAGGTTCGCGTCCTGTGAAGCGCCAGGGCTTGCACGCCTCGGACCGGGGCGACCCGGCGCGCATGCGGGCCATTCCGAACAATGCCATTCTCCAGCAGTTCGGATATATCGCCAACGTCGTTGCGGGGCTGGGCGCCGGTGTCGGTGCCGACAGGGACCGTTTTGCAAAGCTTGCGCGCTCCTCGCCGCGCCTGCAGTCTCTTCTTAGGATGATCGCACACGGCAAGAAGCTGTCCAGCCTGAATGCCATGGGCGCCAATGCGACGGTATTTGATGCCGGGTTCTGGGCGTCACGTGCGTCGTGGGGCCGTGAGGAGTCGCTGGAACCCGCGTTCCGCTCGCTGGCGACGTACTTGCTGAAGGACGACCGCTGCGCCTCGATCAATCAGCTCGTGCACCATTTGCGGCTTGACGCCATCGATCTGCACGCGATCCTGGAGAACCAAGATATGTCGGGCGGCAAGGTGCCGGACGAGCACCGGCTCGAACTCGACCTTCTGCAGGCGATCCGTCTCGCGGCAATCATGCGCATTTTCATCCTGGCCGCACAGTTGCCGCGGTTCACGCCGCAAGACGGCCTCTCCTACGAGCAGGTGCTCGATATGGCCTTGAGCCTGGAGGTTCCGGAAGTCGTATCGATCATGCGCAAGGCATTCCCGCACGAGCAGCGTGCGGCTGACGCGAGCGCCTCGTTCGATGAGCCCGCGAGCTACCGGCCGCGCGGCATCGACGATTACGGACGTCTGGAGAACGAGATTTTCCAGCCGATGGAAGAGGCTTACGAATTCGTGCGCGAGATCGGCACCGGCATTTCCCACCATTTCGGCGCGTTCGGTTAAATCGAAGCGGGCGGCGGGCGATCCGGATCGTTCAAATCGAGGCGAGGTCCTGCGCACCAAGCGCGAAGACCTCGCCTTCGCTTTCCTCGGTATCGAGCCAGAAGAACGGCAGGCCGGGATCAGTCGCCTCGAGTGCCGCTCGTGCCTGGCCAACCTCGACGACGAGAATGCCCTCGTCGCTCAAATATCTTCGCGCATCAGCCAAGATCCGCCGTACGAGATCGAGCCCGTCCGCTCCTCCCAGATGCGCAAGCTCGGGCTCTGCGCGGTACTCGGGAGGGAACGCCCCGACGGCCGCGGAGGTGACATAGGGCGGATTGGCCAAGATCAAATCGAACCGCTGTCGGGGGATTGCGTCAAACAAATCGGAGCGCAGCAGCGTGATCCTGTCTTGCAGTTCGTAAGTGGCGGCATTGATGCGCGCGACGTCCAACGCATCCTCGGAAACGTCGATGGCGGTAAGGAACGCATTGGGAAACGCATGCGCGGCCAGAATGGCCAGGCATCCAGACCCGGTGCACAGATCCAGCACGTTCGAGATCGCGCCAGCCTCGTCGACGAGGCTGGCAAGCCTATCGCGTAGCAGCAACTCGCCGATGTAGGAGCGCGGGATGATGGTGCGCTCATCGACGTAGAATTTATACCCTCCAATCCATGCGCTTTTTGTCAGATAGGCGGCGGGTTTGCGTGTTGCGATGCGCGCCTCGATCAGGTCACGCAGCGCACTTCGTTCGGGCTGCGTCAGGCGGCAATCGAGCCAGGATGCAATATCGTCGATAGGCAGATTGAGGGAGGACAAGATCAGAAAGGCAGCTTCGTCCGTGGCATTGTCCGTGCCGTGGCCATAGACAACACCTGCGCGCTCGAATTGGGTAACGCCCCATCTCAGCCAATCGCGGATGCTGGCAAGCTCATAGGCCGGATCGTGGTGGGGTGTCTCGGTCATGCTCGGGCTCTCCTGGTCGCGCCGTTTTGCTGCCACCGCGGCCGATTAGCAAGCCTTTGCAAAGCCGCCTGCCGGACAGCGCGGAAAGCCCGGACTTGCCGGAGACCGCGGCTCGGTTGCAAGCTGCAAGGCGAGGAATGAAACAGACTGATGCGGGCGCTCGATGTGGGCTGACAAGAGATGGCTGTTTCCGGCGGCAATCGTCTTGCTGTTCGTAATGGGTTGGCCGCTGCGCCATGTGCCGGCCGCCCGGATCGTCGCTCTCAAAGAAGCCCGTCCTCTGTTCTGGGCGCGATCCTGGCACTATCAACTCGACAATATCGATGTCGACCGCCTGGCCGCGACCCCTGGCGATGTTCTCGTCATCGACTATGCCAAGGCGCAGGGCAAGGTTCCCCTGACGCGCGAGGATGTCGCGCATATCAAGTCCGGTCCGGACGGGCGAGGGCGCATTATCCTTGCCTATCTATCCGTCGGGGAAGCGGAGGAGTATCGCTTCTACTGGCGTCCGGAATGGAAGACAGTGCCGCCTGATTGGCTGGGCGAAGAGAACTGCGCATGGCCACAGGCGTATCGCGTGCGCTACTGGCTCCCAGGCTGGCAGGCCATCAACTTTGCGGGTCCCGACTCCTACCTCAAGCGCATCATCGAGGCCGGCTTCGATGGCGTCTATCTCGACCGTGTCGATATCTACGAGACCTTCCAGAAGGACCGGGCGGGTGCGCGCGAGGACATGATCGCCTATGTGGAAAATCTGGCGCACACCGCGTGGCGCCTGAAACCCGGCTTCTATATCGTGCCGCAGAACGCCGAGAGTCTCCTGAGCGAGGCACGCTATCACTCCAGCATCGATGGCCTTGGCAAGGAGAGCCTGCTGTATGGTCTTCAGGCAACGGGGATGCGCAACAGGCCTGAGGATATTGCGTGGTCCAAGGCGCTGCTGGAGCGATTGCGTGCCCAGGATAAGCCGGTCTTCGCCGTCGAGTATCTGACCGACAAACGCACGATGCGCTCTGCCGGCCGGGAGATCAGGTCGTATGGTTTCGTGCCGACCTTTCAGACGCGGGCTCTTGATGGCGAGGATCCCGCGGCGCCGATCGTTCTGACGGCGGAGGTCGGCACGCCGGAGCGCACGGCGAAAGAGTGCCCGCCAGGCAGTTCATGGTAAATGGGCACACGGCCATGGGCGCTATGCGGCGCGTGCCCAACACACTATCCTGTGAGCCAAGCAAGAGTTCGGCACGCGTTGGCCACGGTGGCAGTCGTGCCGGCGCGGGACGCAGCCGTCCTTCTCGAGAGCAGCTTGGAATGAGGATAGCGTAGGTAGAATGCCGAACATAAGTTCTGTCCTGGCCAAAACTCTGGCCGCCGCTGTGTTGATGACTCTGCTGGCGACCTGCGCTTCAGCCCAGCAGCAAACCAGTGCTCTGGAGCAGGTGAAGACCTGGGCCTACCAGTTGAAGGATGTGAGCCAGGAAAAGATCGACAAGATCGTTGCCTCGCCGTTCGACATGATCATCATCGATTCCTCGATGTTCCCCAATGGCAAGGAAGTTCGCCTGACGCGCGAGCAGGTGGAGAGCATGAAGAGGAAGCCGGACGGAAGCCGCCGTCTCGTCGTCGCCTACTTCAGCGCAGGCGAATGCGAAAGCTTCCGCCAGTACTGGAAGCCTGAGTGGAACAAGAACCGCCCGTCCTGGGTCTACAAGGCCGACCATGATTGGAAGGGCGATTACATCGTAAGGTATTGGGATCCTGCCTGGCACAAGATCATCTATGGCACGCCCGACTCGTTGATCGACAGCATTCTGGCCGCTGGTTTCGATGGCATCTCGATCGACCGCGTGGATGCCTATTACTACTTCGGAGATACCGAAGAGCGGCGCCGGCAAATGATCGAACTCATCAAGGAAATCTCGACATACATGCGAGCCAGGAAACCCGATTTCGTCATCCTGGCGCAGAATGCGGAGGAACTGCTCGATCACGCCGATTACATCTCGGCGATCGACGGCATCGCCAAGGAAGACCTCCTGTTTGGCATCAGCCACAGGGAGCGGCTCAATCCGAAAGGTGATATCGAGCATTCCACCAAGCTGCTCGATAGCGCACGCAAGCAGGGCAAGGCCATCTTCGTCATCGAATACCTCAGGAACAAGACCAACATCGCCGATGCGCGCCGTTACATGAAAGAGCATGATTTTGTGCTCTATGTGGGACAGCGCGACCTGTACGAACTGTCGGGGGTGGTCGAGGAAGGAGAGGCTCCAGCCGCAAAATAGCCGAGGCCGGGCGGGGTCTGGTCCGTGCTACGGCGCACCCCTCGCGATTTACGGCCTTGCCGGACTATCGTACGTGGCGTTCGCAGTGCTATTGTCCGCCCGCTACAAGCCAAGTGAGGGAGGTCGCGATGGAAGTCGTTGGAATGATCCTGTTGGGCGCGGCCGCGTTATTGGCCGTCTGGCTCATTTCGACCTACAACGGCCTCGTCGGACTGCGCCAGCGGGTCAAGCAGTCGTTCGCGGACATCGACGTCCAGTTAAAACAGCGCCAGGATCTCGTCCCCAACCTCGTCGAGACCGTGAAAGGCTATGTCAAGCACGAGCGCGAAACGCTCGAGAACGTCGTCAAGTGGCGCAATGCCGCCCAAGCGGCCTCGGGTCCGGCGGCGCAGGCGGCAGCGGAAGGACATCTCACGCAAGCACTCCGCCAGCTCATGGTCGTGGCGGAGGCCTATCCTGATCTCAAGGCCAACGCAAACTTCCAGCAACTGCAGGCTGAACTCGCCGATCTGGAAAACAAGATCGCCGCCGCGCGGCGCTTCTTCAACAACGCGGCCTCCGAGTACAACGCAACGCGTGAGAGCTTCCCTGCGGTGCTGTTTGCCAACGCAATGGGTTTCGGCCCTCAAGAGTTCTTCAACCTGGACGAGACCGAGCGCAAGGTTGCGTCCGAGGCCCCCAAAGTGCAGTTCTAGGCCGGGCGCGCCGCCATGATGCGTGCCTATGGCCTCTACGGGCATATCCGCGCCAACAGGATCAAGTCGGTGGTGCTGCTGGCAGGATTTGTCCTCCTTCTGCACGCCTTGCTGTTCTCGATCTTGCTCTTCATGAGCGCCCTGCGTGGCGGCTCGCTCGACGAGATCATCGCTGAGGCCCTTGCGCAGTTCGCGGGGTCATGGCCCGTTGCGGCGCTGGCGGCATGCGTCTGGTTTGCCCTCGCCTACGTCTTCCATGGAGCCATGATCCGCAGGGCGACACGCGCCAAGGGCGTCACGCGGCAAGAGGCGCCGAAGCTCTACAATGCGCTTGAAAACCTCTGCATCTCGCGCGGCATTCCCATGCCGCGGTTGGAGATCATGGAAACGCCTGCGCTCAATGCCTACGCGGCTGGTATCCGCGACGGCGATTACGTCATCGCCGTTACGCGCGGGTTGATGGACACCTTGAACGACGCGGAACTCGAAGCGGTTCTCGGGCATGAACTGACCCACATCCGCAACCGCGATACGCAGCTCATGGTTATCGCGGTGATCTTCGCGGGCGTATTCGCGTTCTTTGGCGATCTTACGATCCGCCGTTGGGATTTCCCTTATGGATTATCTCCGCAAAACAAGCGTCGCGATGGCCCCGGCGAGTGGAGCCGTAGTAGCGATCATCGCGACGGTGAGCGCGGTAACGGTGCGGGGCTTGCGATCCTGATCGCCATTGCCATCATTGTCATCACGTGGGGGATCTCGACGCTGATCCGGTTCGCTCTGTCACGGTCGCGCGAGTATCTGGCGGATGCCGGATCCGTTGAGCTGACAAAGAACCCGGATGCCATGATCTCCGCGCTACGCAAGATCGAGCGCAACGCAAAGGTGGACGTGGTCTCGCGCATGGAGGCGTTCTTCATCGAGAACCCGGTGCGCAATCGCGTCAGCGGGTTCCTCGCGACCCATCCCTCCATCGAGGATCGGATCGCGGCCATCCGTACCTATGCCGGCGGCCGGGTGGATGAGGCCGGCGGCAGCCCAGCGGCATGAAGGACGGCTGCGCCAAGAGCATTTCCGATCTTACAGAGCCACTCCTTTCCTCTCCCGGGTTCCGGGAGACGCGAAGCGGCAGGTGAGGAACTTTGGCGTGCGCTGATCGCGCCAGCCCCCTCTCCCCTTGGGGAGAGGGTCGGGGTGAGGGGGTGGTCTGCCGCCCCAACACAATCGTGACGGCGCATCGCAGATTGAATCGCGAGCCCATCCCCTCACCCGGCGCTCAAGGTCCGGCGCTGACGCGCCGAAGCGCCGGCCTCTCCCCAAGGGGAGAGGCGTTTCTCGTGCTCTCTTTGGGGAAGAAGGACGTGAGTCAGGCTAAGCCGACAGCGCGGCTACGCCCTCAAGCCTTGGCGGGCAGTTCGTCGAACCGGATCATGCGGCGGTTGGCTTCATCCCACAGCTTCAAGCGCGCGCACTTGAAGCTCTCCATCAGCGTCAGGCGGTTCAGCGCTTTCAGCTCGGGGCTGGCGTTGAGGCAGTCCTGCAAGCGGTAGTTGGGGATCATGCTGTTGAGGTGATGGATATGGTGCAGGCCGATGTTGCCTGTGAACCAGTTCAGCATGCGCGGGAGATCGTAGAACGACGAGCCGAGCAGGGCGGCGATCTGGAAGTCCCATTCGCCCGCGTGGTCCCATTGGGTTTCTTCGAACTGATGCTGGACGAAGAACAGCCAGCCGCCAGCAGCCGAGGCCAGATGCACCATGGGCCAGACCACGAAGATGACGTCCGAAAGGCCGAAGAAATAAACGAGAGGCGCGTAAAACGCGACGAGCGCGAGGTTCAACGCCATGACGCTTTTCCAGGCATCGCGGACTGACAGTCCATGGAGCCACGGTGTGCGTTGGATGAATACGAAGTACACCGGCACGCCGAGGCCGAAGAGAAAGAGAGGATTGCGGTACAGCCGGTAGCGCAGCTTGCCGAAGGGCGACAGCGCCTGATACTCGGTGACCGTCATCGTCTCGATGTCGCCTACGCCGCGGCGGTCGAGATTGCCGGAGCCGGCGTGGTGCAAGGCATGCTCTCGGCGCCACAGGCTGTAAGGCGCCATGGTCAGAACGCTCATCAGACGGCCGACATAATCATTGAGCTTGCGCGATCCGAAGAACGAGCCATGACCGCAGTCGTGCTGAATGATGAACACGCGCACCAACAGGCCGCCCGCAGGTACGGCCAGGAGCAATGTCAACCAGTAGTGCGTACGAACGGTCGCAAACATCGCGGCGACGAGCACGGCAAGCGGGATCAAAGTCGTTATCAGCTGTCTCAGTGCGAGATGGGTGACCGAGCCGCGATAGGCTTGGCAATGGGCGGCCAACCGGCGAACCCTTTGTTTGGTTGCTTCTTCGAGCTTTTGCGGAACGGTGGAGTCGTACGTACCGGCGTCAACACTTGTCAGCAGATCGTCGGCCAGCGGCTTCGTCAGGTTCACCGGAGCGTCCCCCCAAGATTTACGCAGCGCGCGCGGTGCGCGCACGAAAGTGAAAGTCGGTTAGCACATTCGCGTTGGCAACGCGAAGGAAGTTTGAATCTTGCTCCCGATAACTTCTGCTTATTCTCAGATTGCGCGCGGGTGCAGTGCCGTGGTGGAAAAGCAAGCAGGAAATTGACGTCAGTCAAAGACAAACGGGGCCGCAAACATGCGGCCCCGTGAGCGTATCGTTCTGGTGTTTGCAAAGATCAAGTCAGTGTTGACCCCAGATTTCGACGATCGCCGAGCCCTTGCCCCGGGCTGAGCTGTCGAAGAAGCGGGAACGGTACTTGGCTTCGATCCGGTCGATGGACGCACGACGCTGGCCCTTGAGATCGATGGGCCCGTAAGTGCCGCCTGCATCGACGCGGGTGCGCACAGGGATCGTCTCATCCGTGCCGTCCGTGTAAATCACCTTCACCTCGTTCAGGGTAATGGCACGGTCGCGAACGGTGACACGGATGCGCTTGAAGCCACCCTCGTTGGCGCCGACCGGAATCACATCCTTGTCGAAGCCGACGAAACCAGCCGTCTGTGCGCCCAGCAGCACCCAGCCCTGGTTATACTTGCGGCCTTCGCCCTGAGGCCCGAGCCAGCCCGGCGCGTACTTGCCGAACACCTCGATGCGGGCCTGACCGCGGAAGCTCGGCTTGGAGCGATAGACCAGCTGGATTTCCTTGATGAACCTGTTGCCCTTGAGATCGATCCAGTTGGTGCGTGAGTTCTTGGGCACGTTCGCGTTGACGGCGAGCGTATCAGTCTCACCATTGGTGTAGATGATCTTCAATTCGTTGATGAAGATGTCGTTGTCGAGAACACGCAACCGGATGCGCTCGAACTTGCCGATCTCCGGGCCGACGCGGATGACGTCGCGATCGACGCCAAAGCCGACATACTGCGCGCCAAACAGCACATCGCCGCCTTCAGTGGCGCGTCCTGCGGGCATGGTGGTGTGTTCTGGAGCCGTCGGACGCGTTTCGAGTACCGGAGTGGTCGTCGTTGCGGGCACGCGCGTAACCGTGGAGTTGCTCCCGCGCCGGCTGTAGCGATCATCATAGTCGCCGCCGGTGCGCGACATGCGGGCGCCGTGGCGGTCCTGCACGCCGAGGATCTGAAGCCGGCCGCGTCCGCGACCCGGCACCTGCGTGACGTTGATCTTGTCGATGAAGCGGCTCTCGCCCGTGGGATTGATCAGGCGGCTGCGCTCACCCTGGTACATGTCGATTTGACGGTCTTCGTTGTGCGTCGAGCCATCCGAGTAGACGATCTGGACGCCGGACAAGTCGAAGAGGTATCCGCTCTTGTTTTTGACGCGGATTCCCTTGTAGGCGCCCTTGGCCTGGCTTACGTCTATGGAATACTGGTCGAGCGACAGATCGATATCCTGCTCGGAAATTACGACGAGGTTGTCGCCATATCCTTCGCTATACCGCTGCCTGTGGGCCTGAGCGCTCAGCGCGCCAATGGCCACGATGGCGCACAACGCCACTACCAGCCTTCGCAACATGAAAGAACTCCCCTAAGGTTCGTGCGCACGTGCCCCGTGCCTACAGACGCCCTTCAGTTTAGCGGCTGGCGTGCGAAAAGGCAGTGCGAACGGGTCCCAACGGATGTTCGGGTGTGGCTGTGATGTGAATCTGCAACACGCCAATCTTGCTGGCAGCTCTGAGGGTTGGCCGATTGGGTGTTGTGCGGATTTCAACAGGAATGATCATCGCTGTGGATGCAAGGACAGAAGGGCAATGACGGCATTGGACATGACTGCGGATGACGGGGGCGAGAGGTGCTCGGAGCACCTCGCCCAGGATTTCGGACCCGCTCTGGAGGCATTGGAGCGGCGGTTTGCCGGCCGCTTTGCTCGTGGCGAAGCGATCCGCCGCCAGCACGCCAACGCTCTCACTTTTCACCCCGCCGAACTCCCCGATGGCGTTGTCTGGCCCACCAGCACCCAAGAGGTGGCCGAGATCGTCGCCATTGCGTCGGCCGCGCGAATGCCGATCGTTGCCTTCGGCGCGGGCACGTCCCTTGAGGGACATATCAATGCGCCCAGAGGCGGCATCTGCGTCGACTTCTCCCGGATGGATAAGGTCCTAGCCGTTCGGCCGGAGGACCTCGATTGCACCATCGAGGCTGGCGTCAGCCGGCGGCGGCTCAATCAGGAGTTGCGTGATACGGGTCTTTTCTTCCCGGTCGATCCTGGGGCTGAGGAGGCGACGCTGGGCGGCATGGCGGCGACGCGAGCGTCCGGCACCACCACGGTGCGCTACGGCTCGATGCGCGACAACGTCATCAACCTGACGGCCGTGCTGGCTTCCGGCACGATCATCCGCACGGCGCGGCGCGCCCGCAAATCTTCGTCGGGCTATGACCTGACCCGGCTCTTGGTTGGCTCCGAGGGAACACTGGGGCTGATCACGGAACTGACCCTCAAGCTCTACGGCGTGCCCGAGCACATCGTCTCGGCGGTTGCCACATTTGCGACTCTCGAAGGCGCCTGCCGGGCTACGACGGCAGCCATTCAATGCGGCCTGGGTCTAGCGCGGATTGAGTTGCTGGACGCCGTTCAGATGAAGGCGGTCAACCAGTACTCCAAGCTTGCCTTGGAGGAGACCCCGACCTTGTTCCTGGAGTTCCACGGATCGCCCGTTGCTTGTGCGCAGGACCTTGAGACATTTAAGGATCTTGGCGATGGAGAGGGCATGACGAGCCTGTCTTCGGCCGCCGATGAGGACGGCCGCAGGAAGCTTTGGAGAGCGCGCCACGACGCGCTTTGGGCCGTCAAGACCCTGTACGCGGGCCGGCAGGTGCTGGTCACCGATGTGGCTGTGCCGCTATCGAACCTGTCGCGAGCGGTCAGCGAGACGGCTGAGGACGTCGCGCGCTCCGGATTGGTAGCGCCTATCGTGGGGCATGTGGGGGATGGAAACTTCCACGCCATCCTCGCCTTCGACCCTGCCGACTTGGCAGAAATCAAGCGCATCGAAGCGTTTCTGGAGCGGCTCGTCGCCCGTGCCTTGGCACTCGATGGCACGGCAACAGGCGAGCACGGCATCGGCCAAGGCAAGCGGCGCTTCCTGCTTGACGAGCACGGAACAGCGGTTGGAGCGATGCAGGCCGTTAAGACGGCCCTTGATCCCCTCAATATCCTCAATCCTGGAAAAATTCTCTAGCTGAAACATACTCTTAGATATGAGTTTGATGAAAAAATCTGCCTACATATTCGATCTTTATTAGGGATGTGTAGAAGTCATTCTTAACGCCTTCATGTCACAAAGAAAGTTGGACGTGCCAGGAGCTTCCTGGCGCGAACAATGTTTTTTGCGGATCAACCTGGGCCATGGCGGTCAAGATCAAGCGGGAGCGGCCCGATCAGCGGCGGCACCACCGGGTCACTGCCCCACTCTTCGTCAGAGTGGACGGGCACCGCTTGCGCGCGACCGATTGGTCGCTCGGCGGCCTGCGTATCGACGGCTACCCTGGTGAGATTCCCGTTGCGGGCGCCGAGCTTCCCTTTCACCTGACGCTGCCGTTCCAGGGCTTCGACGTTTCGTTCGACATCAAGGCGGAAGTGGTCCGCACGAATGCCGCCGAGAAGATGTTCGCCGTGCGCTACACTGAGATCGGTGAGCGCGAACGCGAACTCATGCAGCACTTCATCGAAGAGCTGGTGCGCGGTTCGATGTCCGATGTCGAGGATACCATCCAGCGCATCGACGTCCCTGTCACGCCGGCGCGTCTGGAACCCGACACCAAAAAGATCCCCGGCGCCATGCCGGTGCGGCGCTGGCCGGTGAAAACGGTCGTGATGACGACGTTCTACGCGCTCGCGGGACTCGTGATCTTCGGCTATGCGGGCCTGCTTGGCTATTCCAACTTCTACCGCATGGAAATTCAGACTGCCGTCATCTCCGCGCCCGTCGAGGTCGTCACGGCGCAGAGTGATGGACAGGTGGTGCTCACGGGCGTCAAGCCCGGCGATGAGGTGCGCGCGGGCGACGTCGTCGTCAATGTTCTCGACAACCAGCTCGAGCGCGAGATCGAACTCGCCGATATCGCGGTGAAGGAACGCAAGGCGCAACTCGCCTATCTCAAGCAGAAACAGACCGAAGAACTCGAGCGGCTTCGCGGCTTCGCGACGGTCGAGATGAAGAACGTCAAGCAGAGCAAGGTGGAGCTGCAAGGGCTTCGCGAGCAGCTCAAGCTCGTCCAGCAACAGCACGATCGGATAAAGTCGCTGTACGAGAAAGGCTACATGACGGCCAGCAAGGTGGACGAGGTCGCCAAACAGGTAATCGAGCTGGAAAGCCTGATCGAGCGCCGCCGCATCGAGCTGACATCGCGCGCGGACCTCGCCGAACAGAATTTCGGCAAACGCCTTTACACCGGTCAGACGATCGAAGGACAGGCGCCGGATGTCGAAGCCCAGGTCCGTCTCGCCGAGCATGAAATCGCTCTCGCCGAGGAACGGCGCCAATCCTATGAGAAGCAGCGCGAACGCGTGTCTGTCGTCGCGCCTTTCGATGGTACGGTGCTCCAGATACCGCGCATCAACGGGGGCAGCATACGCCGCGGCGACACGCTGGCCGTCATCGAACAGCGCCGCGACCGGCAGGTCACGGCGTTCCTCGATCAGGATGAGATCCTCAAAGTCGGCCTCGGCGACGACGCACTCGTTTACATTCCTTCCTTGAGCGAGACCGTGAAGGGCCGTGTCGTTTCCATTGACCGGACCTCCGGCTTCGTTCGCGAGCAGGACCAACGCCAAAGCCCCGGCTACGGCTGGCGCGGCCCTCATGACAGGTCAGCGCAAATCGTCATCGACTTCGCCGATCCCAAGAAAATCGTCGATGATGATCGTTATCGCGCCGGACTTCCTGTTGTCGTCGTGTTCGAGCAGCGCTCGACGAACTCTCTGCTGACCGCCATCAAGAAGAAATTCGCGGTGTCGATGTGATCGGGTCTGCGGCCATCGCCCGTCATCTCAGCGACATCGAGTTGGTCGATCCGTCGATACCGCTGCCGCGGTCTCAGAAATGGTCGCCGATCGTTCAGATCAAGATCCTCACCTATTTCGCGATCTGCTTCATTGCGCTGACGGTCGTGCCAAATCAGCTCTGGGATGGCGAGAACAACGAGATCATTTACGTTGTCGGCATCCTGGGCGTGTGGCGTTATTTGTGGTGGGCCAACCACTGGGCCCGCGCCAAGATTTTTGAAAGGATCGTCTATCCGAATATACGCGACCGGGCGGCTGCGCTCTGGGAGTCGGGCTGGCGCCCGCGTCACATCCACGTCCAGATGACGACCTTTCGTGAGCACCGCGAAATCAGCGAGGCGGTCATTCGCGCGCTGGTGGAAGAGGTGCGCGAAGCGGGCGTGCCGGCGACGATCTGGCTCGGCTCCAGCGAGCGTGAGGACGAGGACAAGATCGCCCGCCACCTCAAGCTCGTCGGCAGCGATTGCGACATCACGCTGCGCATCATCAGGCAGAATCAACCCGGCAAGCGCGTTGCCATCGCGCTCATCCTGCGGGCCATGTCGCGGGCTGGAATCGGCAAGGACGATATCGTCATCTTCATGGACGGCGATTTCGTTCTCCATCCCGGTGTCGTCAGGAAAAGCTTCCCACTCTTCGCGCTCGATCCCGATCTGCATGCCTTGACGACCGACGAGCACGTCATGGTGCGTGGTCCCTGGTGGATGCAATCCTGGCTCAATATGCGCTTTGCGCAGCGCCGCCTCGCCATGCAGAGTCACGCGCTTTCGAACCGTGTTCTGACACTCACGGGACGTTGCTCGGTTTTTCGCGGAACCCATATCGTTCAGGAGGATTTCATCCGCCTGCAAGAGGCGGATTACCTCCATCATTGGCTCTGGGGAACATTCCGCTTCCTGTCCGGCGACGATAAGAGTTCCTGGTATACGCTGCTGCGCCATGGCGTGAAGATGACGTACGTTCCCGATGCGTCCGGCACCACGATCGAAGTCGTGGAGGGTTCAGGGACGCGGCGCATGGTGGAGAACCTGCGGCGCTGGTCGGGCAACATGCTTCGCAACGGCTACCGTGCCATCATGCTGGGGCCGCGCAGGATGCCGTTCTTCATCTGGTGGTGCTGCGTCGATCAGCGCATCGCCATGTGGACCATGCTGTTCAGCCCGGTGATGGCCATTGCCGGCACGATCAAGTTCGGCTCGTCGTTCATACTGGCCTACGTGGTCTACATCGCTGTCACGCGCATGATGCTGTCGCTCGTGCTGTTCACCTATGCGCGCCAGGTTGATTTGAACTTCGTCTGGACGCTCTATGCCAACCAGCTTCTCAACGCGATCGTGAAAATCTACATGCAATGGCGCCTGGCCAAGCAGAAATGGACGAACCGCGGCAATCAGAAGGCGGGCTTCTCGGGCGGCAGCCTGCTCACCGTTTTTCGGGAGTTCATGGCGGCGTATCTGACCGCTTTGTCCTTCGCACTGATATTTCTTATCGTCATGATTTACACGAAGTTGCTGACGGTTCAGGCGTTCAGCTTTTATCAAACAATATTATTTGGATGATCGATAAAATTATATCTGTTCGCTTCAGCCGATGACGACCTTTCCCTGGCAACCTCGCTCCTATCACTGAGAGAGGTCCGGCTATGGCAGTAGCCGGTGTGGGCGCCAGCACCGGGAGCCGACGCTAGACCAAGCCTCTTTCGGGTGCGGGGTGAGGCCAAGCAGCATGAAAAGGCTGCAAGTGGGAGCGTTAGCAGAAGATGAATTTCGAATCCGTTCTTGAGCGGTCGGTTGATCGTGCCGAGTACGATTTCGTAGCTGAGAGCGAAGCCGCCAAGCCGGCAATCAGCGTGATCGGGTTGGGCTACGTCGGCGCCGTGTCGATGGCATGCCTGTCGCATCTGGGCTTCCGCATGGTTGGCGTCGACGTCTCGCGCGAGAAGGTCGATGCGATCCGCGCAGGCGCCTCGCCGATTGTCGAGGAGCGTCTGGGCGAGTTGTTGCACGAGGGTGCAAGCTGCGGGTTGATCGACGCAACGCAGAACCTTGTTGCCGCGGTGCTCGACACGGACGTTACGTTCCTCTCCGTGGGCACGCCGACCTCCAAGGACGGCGGCTGCGATTTTACGTATGTGCGCCAAGCCAGCCGGGCGATCGGCCAGGCAATTTCTCTGAAGTCCGCCTATCACGTCGTCGTTCTGCGCTGCTCGGTTCCGCCGGGAACCACGCTCGATGTCGTCGTGCCGGAGATCGAAAGAGCTTCCGGCAAAAAGCTCGGGTTGGATTTCGGTGTGTGTTTCAATCCCGAATTCCTTCGTGAAGGTGTCGCCGTTGCAGACTTCTTCGCGCCTCCCAAAACGGTTGTAGGCGCTTCCGACAAGCGCGCTGAATCAACCGTTACTGCGATCTACGAGGCCGTCGATAGGAACGTCATCTTCACCTCCATCGAAGCGGCCGAGATGGTGAAATATGTCGATAACGTTTGGCATGCAACGAAAGTAGCCTTCGCCAACGAGGTCGGGCGGTTGTGCAAGAAGCTCTCGATCGACAGCCATGACGTGATGAACATCTTCGTCAAGGATCTGAAGCTGAACCTTTCGCCCTACTACTTGAAGCCTGGATTTGCGTTCGGCGGCTCCTGCCTTCCCAAGGAAGTTCGCGCCGTGAGCCATATCGCACATGAACTTGGCGTGGAGGTTCCTCTGGTGGACAGCCTGATGGTGACGAACAAGAGCCACATCAAGCAGGCGGTCGATCTTCTCGAGCCGTTTTCTGGAAAGCGGATCGGCTTCCTGGGCGTCACGTTCAAGCCGGGCACCGACGACCTGCGGGAGAGCCCCACTCTGGAGGTGATGGCGACGCTGCTTGCCAGGGGTGAAGCCATCATGGCCTACGATCCCAATCTGCATTTTGGTCCTTTGTTGCAGGGTCAGATCGATTATGTGCGTCACGCGGTGCCGGCCCAGGCAAAGCTGATGGATGAGCTGCAATCGATCACCGTCGCCAGCGCGAACGATCTGCTCGAGACGTGCGATGTGGTGGTCGTCTCGCATGCCACGGAGCAATTTCGCGCAGTGGTAAACAATCGCCCAACAAGGGTGCATGTGCTCGACTTGGCGCGACTGTTCAAGGAGCTTCCCGACGATGCCACATATCAAGGCATCGCGTGGTAGAAAATACCGGAAAACAGCGCATAACCTGCACTACTGAAAGACCGGCCGGATTACCCCGGCCGGTCTTTTCATTTCAAGCAGCGTTCGAGACGTAAATACTTTGAATAAAATTTCTCGCAACTTTGATCCCGGGGCTGAACTTAATCTTTGTGGCGGACGCGTAGGGTGATGTTGTCGAAATGGGTCCGCCGCGCGTGTGAAGCGTACGCAAGTGTGTCCGTTCGGTGGTTGGGTGACGAAATGACCCGGAAGCTTGCGGAAGCGGATCCGCAGAGGAAGTAGTGGGAGACGTGGTTATGAGCGACGATAAGAAAGACAAGTCGTCTGCGGCAACGGTGGCGATCGGCAGCCAATTGCTGATCGACGGTGGATTTGAGAGCGCGAAGGTCGGCTCCGATACATGGACGCACCAGGCCCAGGTTGGCGGTTGGAAGTCTGACACCGAGATCGAGGTGTGGGGCAAGGGATTCTACGGCCTGAAGGCAAGCGAGGGCAATCAGTTCGCTGAGCTCGATTATGATACGCGCGCCTCGAACATCTATCAGGATGTGAAGACCGAAGCCGGCGCGGAGTACACCTTCAATTTCGATTTCATGAAGCGCCCCGATAGTGCGGCGGGCTCTGACACCATCAACGTCTATTGGAACGGCAAGCTCGTCGGCTCGGTTGATCCCACCAAGTCCGTTTGGTCGACGGCGCAGTTCAAGGTTGTGGGCACGGGTGGTCAGGATCGCATCGAATTCCGCGAGTCCGCTGGCGACAACGACAGCTATGGCGGCTTGATCGATAATGCGTCGCTGATCAAGTCCTCGTTGTCGACGGCCGAGAAGGCCGCTGAGAAGGTCGCTGCCGAAAAGGCAGCCAAGGAAGCCGCCGAGAAGGCTGCTGCCGAAAAGGCTGCCAAGGAAGCTGCTGAGAAGGCCGCTGCTGAAAAGGCTGCGAAGGAAGCCGCCGAGAAGGCTGCTGCCGAAAAGGCTGCCAAGGAAGCTGCTGAGAAGGCCGCTGCTGAAAAGGCTGCCAAGGAAGCCGCTGAGAAAGCCGCTGCCGAAAAGGCTGCCAAGGAAGCCGCCGAGAAGGCCGCTGCCGAAAAGGCTGCCAAGGAAGCCGCTGAGAAAGCCGCTGCCGAAAAGG
>CAZPLQ010000007.1:0-157037 GCA_964587445.1 uncultured Hyphomicrobium sp. | reverse complement strand
GCCGCTGAGAAAGCCGCTGCCGAAAAGGCTGCCAAGGAAGCCGCTGAGAAAGCCGATGCCGAAAAGGCTGCCAAGGAAGCCGCCGAGAAGGCTGCTGCCGAAAAGGCTGCCAAGGAAGCCGCTGAGAAGGCCGCTGCTGAAAAGGCTGCGAAGGAAGCTGCCGAGAAGGCCGTTGCCGAGAAGGAAGATGCCGACCACGATCACAGCGACCTTCACATCGGCAACAACTCTGCCAACAAGATTGAAGGCGACGATCACGATAGCATCATCTTCGGCGAAGGCGGCAACGATGTCCTGATTGGCAACGGCGGCAACGACCGTATCCACGGCGGCGCGGGCGACGACGACATGTCGGGCGGCGATGGCAACGACACCATGTTCGGTGCGGCGACCGTTGGTGGCAAGGTCGACATGACCAAGTTCCGCATCACCGAGGACACGACCGCCAAGATCACGTTCAACTCGGAGACGGCTGACTATAAGAATACGCTCGGGTTCTACAAGATCGCGGCCGACGGGACCATTTCCAGCGTCCAGATCATGTTCGCCAACGCGTCGCTCACAGGTTCGGGTGGCAACCTGGTGGCCAATGTGAGCTCGTTGGATGTCGCACTCAAGGCGGGAGAAACCATCGGCTTCTTCATTGTGCCGGATGGCTACGCCCAAAGCGGAATGGCTGCGCTCCTGACCGACAAGACAGCGACTTTCAAGTTCGTTGACGCCAGCGGTAAGCAGGGCAACGTCAACGCCGGGTCGCAGTTGAAGCTCGTGCAGGTCGCCAAGAATGGCACCGAGACGGTCGTCAAGTCGGCTTACGGGACGACCGTGTTCCACAGCGTCGATGACGGTACGAAGGGCCTCAACGGCGATGGACTGAAGCACGCTGTCGCCACGGTCGATAACATCGACGGCACCGTGAAGATCGGCTTTGAAGATCTCAAGGGCGGTGGCGACAAGGATTTCGACGACAGCGTCTTCACCGTGTCGATCGGTACAACGAACTCGGCGCTTCTGGCCAAGGAAGCGACCAAGGTCTCACGTTCGACCGACAACGATCATATGACGGGCGATAACGGCGATGACCTCATGTTCGGTATGGCCGGCGACGATACAATGGATGGCGGTGCGGGCAATGATCGCATGTGGGGCAACGCCGGCAACGACGTCATGTCGGGCGGCGACGGCAACGATGACGTGCGCGGCGGCAAGGGCGACGACCACCTGATGGGCGGCGCAGGCGACGACTACCTGGCCGGCAACTCGGGCAACGACACGATCGAAGGCGGTGACGGCAACGACGTGCTCATGGGAGACTCCGGTAACGATGTTCTGGATGGCGGCGCCGGAAACGACACGATGATCGGCGGATCGGGTGACGACCTCTTCTACGGTGGCGCCGGAGATGACACGATCTCGGGTGGTTCGGGCTTCGATACGCTCGACTACTCGAGGGTTGCCTCCGGTGGCGTCAATATTGACATGAGCAAGCATGTCGCGACCGGCTCCGGTATCGGCCAAGACACGATCTCGGGCATCGAGCGCGTGATCGGCACGAACTTTGACGACGTCATCAAGGGCAGCAAGGATGCCAACGTCATCGACGGCGGCGCTGGCAACGACGTGATCCGTGGACTTGGCGGCGCCGATACCATGACGGGCGGCTTGGGCAAGGACACGTTTGTGTGGGGTCTCAAGGATGTCGGCTCGGGTATCGACCACATCACCGACTTCAGCGCAGGCGACAAGCTCGATCTGCACGAACTTCTGAAGGGCCAGAAGTTCGGCAGCATCTCGGATGTCGTCAAGGTCTCTGATGCGGCCGCAGGCTCGACCGTGTCGGTGAAGGTCGGCACCGCGATGGTCGATGTCGTCGTGCTCGACAACGTTCACGGCACCAGCGCCATCGAACTGCACAAGGCGGGTATGATCCTCGTCTGACAGCGGCGCACTATCACCCAACGCACTCGGAAAGCGGCTCCTCCATGGAGCCGCTTTTCGCTTGTGCAGGGCAGGCGGAATTTGCCCGGTGCCAATTGACGTTTGATAAACGATATCTTTAGGCCGGCACGCTATCGTCTCCCCAGCCGAAGGCATGCGTTGTTTACGTTCCGTTAAGTCATAAGGCGGAGCAGGGCGCAGAGACCTTGGATTGTGTATCCGGTTTCGTGGCCGGAGCGTGTGAGACTGGGGTAATGCGTACATCAAGGCGAATGCTGAAGGATGTCCGTCGCGCGTGGTTTGCGGCGTTCCTATTCAGCGCCTTCATCAACGTTCTGATGTTGTCGACGCCGCTCTACACCTTGCAGGTGTTTGATACGGTCGTCCCCCTTGGCTCGCTCGAAACGCTTTTCATCATCACCGCAGTTACCGCGCTCGCCATTGCCTGCCTCGCGTTGCTCGAGATCGCGCGCGACATGGTTCTCCTGCGCGCCAGCATCTGGATCGACCATGAGCTTGGCCGCCACATCCTGGCGAACGGGCTCAAGCTCGGCACCCCGCCCCAGGAATTCAGACAGGATGCGCGGGCGCTGGAGCAATTGCAGCAGTTCCTGGCAAGTCCCGCCGCCGGCGTCGTCATGGACGCCCCCTTCGCGCCCCTATTCCTCGTCGCGCTTTTTGCACTCAACCCCGTAATCGGCGCGGTCGCGGTGACGGCGGCGGGGTTGTTGGCCTGCGCGGCCGTCATGCAGATGCTGGCGACGTCCCGCCTGCAGCAGGAAAGCGCCTCCGCTCACGAACGTTCGGAGAAATGGTGGCGGACGGTTGCCAATAACGGACAGCTTGCAGGCGCATTCGGCATCGTGGGTGGGGCAACCGCCCAATGGGAAAGCTTCAACCGCGCGCACATTGGCGCGGCCTACTCGCAAGGCAAGCGCGCCGCTTTCATCAAGGCGATGTCGCGCAGCGTGCGCATTGGCTCGCAGGTCGCCATCTATGGCGTGGGCGCCTGGCTTGTGATCAAGACCGAGATCGCTCCCGGCGCTTTGGTGGCATCCGCCATCCTGCTTGCGCGCGCCCTTGCGCCGCTGGAAGGGCTGGTCAGCTCCGTCAAGGCGATCCGCATCGCGTTCGCGGCTTACCGCCGCCTCAAGGCGTTACCGGACGATGCCATCGTGCCTGTATTGACAAGCGGCGGAGAAGATCTTGCGGGACACATCAATCTCGGCGAGGTCACACACTATCATCCTGGCCGCAAGACGCCCGCGCTGCGCAATGTTTCGTTCGACCTGCCTCCGGGCGTTTCCCTCGGCATCGTGGGCCCCAATGGATCGGGCAAATCGACCCTGGCGGCCATTTTGGCGGGCGCCATGGCGCCGACCACGGGCAGCGCCGCGCTCGATGGCCTGCCGATCGTGAAATGGCAGCGAAACGACGGGCCGACGCCAATTGGATATTTGTCGGATGAGCCGCTGCTGCTGGAAGGCACGGTCCACGACAACATTGCCCGCTTCTCCGGCATGAGCATGATATCCGTGGCTCGGGCCGCTATCCGGGCGGGCATGCACGAGACGTTGCAGGGTCTGCATGCGGGCTATGATACGCCGGTTGGTCCGGCAGGCTCCAATCTGTCGTTCCGTGAACGACGCGCGGTTGCCATGGCGCGCGCCATGGCCGGCGATCCCAAGATCATCGTGCTCGACGAGCCTGAGATCGCGCTCGACGGCGCAAGCATGCGGCGGCTGATCCACGATCTTGACCTTCTCAAGAACCAGGGCGTCGGCCTGATCATTGCGACGCAGGATCCTCGCCTGTTGACACTCGTCGACAAGGTTGCCGTGCTATCCAACGGCGTGCTGCAATCCTTCGGGGATGCCAGCGAGCTTGCGCGCCGCAAACCGCATGTCGTCGCACAAGGCGACAAGCCGCCGGCGCAAGCGAGCATGAGGGCTGCGCCATGACAAAGCCCGTCGCGGCCTGCGAGGCCCCAACGCCGCGTCTCGACATTTCCCAGCCCGTGTGGCTCGGGCTGGCGGTGATCTCGCTGTTCTTCCTGCTTGGCATTGGGGGCGCCGCCCTCGCGCCGATCGACAAAGGCGTGGGCTTGCCCGGCACCATCATCGTGGAATCGAAGGTCAAGCCGGCCGCTCACGTGAGAGGCGGCCTAGTGGAGAAGGTGCACGTCGTCGAAGGCCAGGAGGTCGAGGAAGGCGACGTCATTGTCACGCTCGATACCGACAACCTCGATCAGCAACTTACCGCCTTGCATGCTCAGGCTGTCGCTGCCGAAAGGCAGCTGATGCTGGCTCGCCAGGAGAGCGCCACGATCGACGATCTGGAGCAGCGCAAGCTTGCGGCCAAGTCCAAGGCATTGTCGCTTCAAAGAATGGTTGCCGAGATAGAAAAGGAAGTGGCGGGACTGCGCGCCCGGATTGCCGCGGCCGAGGGTGAACTCGAAAAGGCGCAAATCAAGGCGCCTGTCGCCGGGCGCGTTCTGACGCTTAACGTCCATGCGGCGGGCGCCGTCGTGCAGCCTGGCGCCACGGTTGCGGAGATCGTGCCACGAAGCGACAAACTCGTCATCGAAGGACGCCTGCAGCCCAATCAGATCGAGAACGTCGTGCCGGGCATGCCCGCGAAAGTCTGGCTTACGGCCCTGAATTGGCGGGAGCAGCGTCCGATGCTCGCGAAGCTGTCGTGGATTTCACCTGACAGCGTCGAAGACAAACGCACGGGAGCGGCGTACTTCGTGGCGCGCGTGGAACTGGAAGCTGAAACGGCGCGCAACGGTCCGTCGGGACACCCGGTGCCCTTGCAGCCCGGGATGCGCGCTGAAGTCCTGCTGCTGACAGGGCAGCGCACGCTTCTCGACCAGCTTATCGATCCCCTAATGCGCAACGTGCACAAAGCCTTCAATGGCTGAGGTCCCCTGAATATGCGTCTAAGTCTCAACACGGTTCTGTTCAACGCCGCAGGGGTCGGCATTCTGTTGTTCCTGGGCGTCTATATGACCAACTCCTTCTTTCACAGTGAGGAGGTTCCCGTGTGCCGTGCGCGGTACGGAAACGGTCTGCAGTTCTCGCTGCAAAGTCCAACCGGCAAGAAACTGTCGAACATCGAGCTTCAAGCCAGGGTGCCGACTCGCGAATGGGGACTGCTCAAGAATGCCCGCGTGGTCGAGTCGCAGGACGGGAAGGCGCAGTATCTCCAGGTGGCTCTCGGTTCGGGAGCCCGAAGCGAGCCGTCTGCCGGACAGGACGATGCGGATGACGCCGACGCGAACCATTCCGACGGTGTGGGGTTCGTTTGGGCCCCTCCCAGTTTGGAAGGCGCACGCGCGGCCTGCCTGAGTTTCCGATTGTTCCTGCCCAAGGATTTCTCCTTTGACATCCCCGGCAAACTGCCGGGCCTTTACGCCACTCGGGCATTGGCGGATCTGGATGATGAGGCAGTGCAGTCGGGCTTCGTTTCACGGCTCGGCTGGCAGAAGGGAGGCGCCCTTGGGGTCGCCCTGCGCACGTCCGATTCTCCAAACACATGGCTCGGTACCCGCAAGGAGCGTTGGCCGGTGGGGCAATGGGTGGATATCTCGCAGGAGGTGGTCTTGAACGCGCCGGGCAAGTCCGATGGCCTCGTGCGCGTTTGGATCGACGGGGCGCTACTCGTCGAAAAAATCGGCCTCAACCTTGGCGTGAACGAGGGATCGCTTTCGGGTGTGGTTGCCGACCTTGGTTACGCCCAGAAAGGCTCGGCTGGGGGCCGGTTAACCATTTCGCCATTTATAATACAGCGCCAATAGATTAGCGCGCCTTCCGGGGTCTGGCGTCAAAAACTTTGATTGACAACGCCGTTCAATGGCGAATCTGAGCAACACTTTGATTCGAAAATTTTGTCTGTCCTTGTGCGCGGCTTGCCATTCGTGGGGGGTTACTATCTAGTCAAAACAGAATTGAGCGCCGTCCCGCTTACCCCCCAAGTGGCGCCAATTCGGTTAGCCCGCGGTCTCCCCCGACCGCGGGCATTTTGTTTTTCAAGCACTTAGCAGCGTGCTGAAAGCGGCTATACGGAGATGGATATCTGTACGTGGACGCTGATGATCCGTCTTCAAAGCTTTGTCGTCAGTTTGAAGCCAGCCGCTTGAGCTTCCTCCTCGCTGCAAAACCAGCGCTCGTCCTTGGCTTTGCGTAAATTGCGGCGGTCGTAGCCTTCCGACCACGGCATCGCATAGACGCGGCCTTGCGCGCCCACGACCCCCCGGATGGGGCAGCCGTCGGGGGCAGTTCTCTTGGCCTCGTCCCAAACCTTCGCGCGCCAGGCGTCCGGACGGTCGGCCTCGCCCTGCCAAATGCCGGCCTTCTCCACGCGAGCCGTCTCTTCTTCCCCGGCATACACCCCTCTGGAATCGCCGTTGGCGAAGGCGTAACCCTGGCGCACCATCGCGGCGGCCAGATCCACCTCGCCGGCGCGGCAATGCGCCTGCGGCGGGCTCTTGCCGCCTTCGGGGTCCAACTCACAAGCCACGCGCTGGCCACGCACCAGACGCCGCAATGTGCTGACGGCGGATGCCGCGCACCCCCAGCGGCGGCCGTTGCTGCGATAGCAGGGCTGGGCGGGATGTGGCGCGTCGATCCCGGCCAGGCGTACGAGTTTGCCGTCAACGCGCAAGAGATCGCCGGAAACGGCACGGGCGCGTCCTGACACAACGGAGGAATCGTTGGCCGAGGCGGCGCTCCGCGCTCCAACTTTGAGCGTACGCGCAGATCCGGCGGCCCCCGCGTTCGCCGTTTGCAGGCCGGAGCGCTCCGGCGAGAAGGCGGCACCGAATACGAAAATCGCGGCCCCCGCGCCTGCAATGGGCAGCAGATAGGGCTTCAGACGCCGCCAGCGCCGGGGCATGTCGGCGACGTACATGGCGATATCAGAGGCCGATCTTTTGAGCCCTTGCGGCATGTTGGGCCGGGGAACGGCGGCAACCGCGCGACCGATCATGCCAGCCGCGCCGTGAAGTCCACCGGCAGCTTTGCGAGCCCCGCCCGCGGCCGCCTGTGCAACGGCATTACCGGCTTTGTTCGCGGCCGCCGCCGCGCCGTTCTTGACGGCCTCGACCTGTTCACGGCCGGCATTGACGCCACGATCGCGCGCATCGCGCACCTTGGCGAGGGCGGCAAGGCGAGCATCGTCCATGCGTTTTTGACGATCGGCCCGGCGCACGAGGATCGTGGTGCGGACGTACTCGCGCCATTCGAAGCCTTCGTTGCGTTTGCGCCATCCAAACATCATGGAACAACCCCCGCCGTAACAGTCGTCGAATCGTTGATGGCGAATGTCTGGAGGAATGATGGCAAGGCTTGGGCACGCGCACGCAACATCCCCAGGTTGATTGCGGCAGGCTCGCGCGTCTCAACGAGGTCAGTGGTAGCCGGCGTCTTCCCTCACCTTGCCGCGGAACGTCCAGTAAACGAACGCCGTGTAGCCCAGGATGACGGGCAGCATCAGCAGCGTGCCAACCAGCATGAAGAGTTGTGAGGAGGGTGCCGCGGCTGCTTGCCAGACCGTCACGCTGTCGGGGACCAAGTAGGGCATGTTGGATACGACGAGACCGACGAAGCCCAATAGGAACATGGCGATCGCTGAAAAGAATGGTTGGGCATCCTTGCGCTCGAGAAGTCCCCACCAGCACTTGAGCGCAGCATACAGCGTGAGCAGCGGAACGGGGGCGAGCAGCAGGACGTTGGGCCAGGAGAACCACACGTTCGCGATGCGCGGAAAGCCTACCGCCGTCCACAAGCTGACAATCCCGATGGCGAGCAAGGTAAGAACAAGCGCGACCTCGGCGCGGGCGCGTGCCCACAGTTGCAACTCGCCCTCGGTCTTCATGATAAGCCACGTCGAACCGAGCAGCGCGTAACCGGCGACAAGCGACAGCCCGCACATGATGGAAAACCCTGACAGCCAGTGGAGAGCGCCGCCCGAGAACTGTCCATCCGTCACCGGGATGCCCTGCAGCAGGCCGCCCAGTACGACGCCTTGGGAAAATGCCGCGACGATCGAGCCCCAGGTGAAGGCGCGGTCCCAGAAGGCGTGATTGGGTTTGGCGACCCAGCGGAACTCGAACGCGACGCCCCGGAAGACGAGGGCCAGCAACATGACGATGATGGGCAGATAAAGCCCCGACATGATGATGCCGTAGGCCTTGGGAAAGGCGACGAACAGTCCCCCGCCGCCAAGGACGAGCCACGTCTCGTTGCCGTCCCAGAAAGGCGCGACCGAGTTCATCATGACGTCCCTTCGGCGCTCCTCTGGCGCGGATGGAAACAGGATGCCGAGCCCAAGATCGAAGCCGTCGAGAATGACGTAGAGCGTCACGGCAACGGCGATGAGCGCCGCCCAGACCAGCGGCAGCCAATAGCTGATATCGTCCATGGGCCTACTTTGCTCCTCGAATGGCTTCGCGCGCGCCTTCCTCGGCAGCCGACAGGGGTCTCGACGGCACACCTTCTCCAGGCTGCACGGCTCGCCCTTCCGGTCCTTTTTCGATAAGCTTGTTGATGAGCAGGATCCCCATCGAGAACACCACCGTGTAGACCACCACGAACATGATGAGTGAGATGAGCACCGGCCAGAACGAGACGTTGGAGACCGCGTCGGCGGTACGCAAAATGCCGTAGACCAGATACGGCTGGCGGCCGGTCTCGGTCACCCACCAGCCTGCCAGAATGGCGATGAAGCCCAGCGGCCAGGCGTAGGTCAGGCCGGTCAAATACCAGCTCTTGTCGAAGAGCCGGCCCCGCCACCACTGCCACGCGCCAAAAAGGCCGATCGCGATCATGATCAATCCACAGCCGACCATGATGCGGAACGCGAAAAAGACCGGCACGACCGGCGGGCGCTCATCGGGTTTGAAATCCTTCAGGCCCTTGAAGGTGCCGTCCAGGTCGTGCCTGATGATCAGGCTGGCAAGACGGG
This sequence comes from uncultured Hyphomicrobium sp., assembly GCA_964587445.1. Classification (GTDB taxonomy): domain Bacteria; phylum Pseudomonadota; class Alphaproteobacteria; order Rhizobiales; family Hyphomicrobiaceae; genus Hyphomicrobium_B. The sequence goes on along the minus strand of CAZPLQ010000007.1, from coordinate 148,133 downwards.
GAATGGAAATCTCGAAATGGTTCTTCTCCTGGACTTGGTCGGGCCAAGCAAAGAGGACGAGACTGGCGGGCTCGGAACCGTCCCAGTGGGCTTCCATGGCCGCCACTTTGGCAGGCTGATGCTCGGCCGTGTTCAGGCCATGCGCGTCGCCGATGAATAGCTGGAGCGGGGCAAGGATGGCGACCATGCCCAGCCCCATGCGCATCATGGTCTTGGCTTCCTCGATGAAGCGGCCTGCCGCCAGATAGCGCGCACCGACCGAGAGAACCACGAGCGAGGTCGTCAGGTAGGCCGCCGTGAACATATGGGCGAAGCGGTAAGGGAAGCTCGGATTGAAAATCGCGGCGATCCAGTCTGTCGGATGAACGATGCCGTCCTTTATTTCGTAGCCTGTGGGCGTCTGCATCCAGCTGTTGGCCGAGAGAATCCAGAAGGCGGACAGCGAAGTGCCGATCGCGACAAGGACGGCGGCCGTCACATGCAGGGTGGGAGATACGCGCGTCCACCCGAACAGCATGATGCCGAGAAACGTCGCCTCCAGGAAGAATGCAGTGAGCACCTCGTATCCGATAAGCGGCCCGACGACGTTGCCCGCCACCTCCGAAAAGCGGCTCCAGTTCGTGCCTAACTGGTAGGACAGCACGATGCCGGAGACGACGCCCATGGCAAACGAAACCGCGAAGATCTTGGTCCAATAGCGCGCAAGGCGGTGGAATTTGTCATTTCCCGTCATGCGCCAGCGGACAAGAAGCGTGGCGATGAAGGCGGCCAACCCGATCGTGAAACTCGGGAAGACGATATGAAACATTATCGTAAAGGCGAACTGGATCCGCGCCAGGAAGATTGCGTCGACGTCCATACTGCCACTCTCAAACCACCGGAGTTCAAGGAGCACCCATGATGACGCGTTCGCGCGCATCCGTCGAGACCGCGTGAGACCTCTTGGAGGGGTCCGTTCGTCCAATATCGGGGTTGGCTAGCGCTGGGCGAGTGCGGGAACGGGCAGAGACCACAGCGTCACGACGCCATCCTGGCCACCGGTGAGAAGTTGACGGCCTTCGTCATCGAACGCCAGGGCTTTGGCGCCGTGTTCCAGGCTGCCGAACGTCCAATACGGGCGCGCGCTTTTCAAGCCACGCACGCGCACGCTTCCGTCCTCTGCCGCGGAGGCCAGCAGTTGACCGTCCGGTGAAAATGTCAAAGCGGTGATCCGCGTGCGGTGGGCGGTGAAGGTCCGCAGGGGACGGCGTGCCGATCGCGTCCACAGCCGCACGACGCCGTCGAGAGTTCCAGATGCAACCATGGCGCCATTGTCCGTCACGGCAAGAGCGGAGACATAATCAGAATGATTGCGGTAGGTGGCTTTGACTTCGCCTGTTTCGAGGTTCCACAGCTTCACCGTCTTGTCGGCACCGCCGGAGGCGAGCCACGTTCCGGAACGATCGGCCGCCAAGGCCTGCACGGCATTGGAATGCCCCTGCAGAACTCGGATCGGCGCGGTTTCCGATGACGTCTCCCAAAGAGCGACAACCCAATCATGGCCGGCAGCGGCGAAGTGATCTTCAGAGCCAACGAAGAGACCCGACCAGACGCTGGCGCCGTTGCGCTTGAAACGGTAGAGGCGTCGCTGCTTGTCCAGATCCCAGATGTTGACGCTGCCGTCGGCGTGGGTGGTCAACGCCCGATTGTTACGAACATCGAGCGAGGTAGCGGGCCCATCGTCCAAATAGATGGCTCCCGCCTGTGCGTGCGTTTCGCGGAACCATAGCTTGAGAACGCGGTCGCTGCCGGCGGTAATGATAAGGCGGCCGTCGCCCGAGAGCGCAAGCCGCTCGATAGCGCCATCATGGGCTTTGAAACTGCCGGCCATGCTGAGACCGATGTCGCTATGAGAAATAGCGCCGGTCGTGATGGGGCTGGCCTGCGGGTTCGACAGGAGGCGCGGCAGGTCATTGCGGAAGACGAGGATGCCCCCCACCATGCAGGCGGCCATGGCAAGCTTGGTAGGCAGCCCCCTGGTCCAGCGGCGTTTGCGTGCAACATCCGGCGCGGGTCTGGGCTTCTTGCGGGCGCGCACGGGCTCGGCTTTTACCGGCGCCGGTGCTTGTTCGCGCTTTGCGGAAGCCTTTTCCTTCTTCAGCCCAAACCAACGCAGCCCCTTGGGTAACGGCTTGGGGGTCGCATTTGCCTCAGGAACCAGAGCAGCGGCCATGGCCCGTGTCTGCGCGCCGGCGGCCACGCCGGAGGGCCGGGGCGCCGAGGCCGCGAGCACTGTTGGCGCCTGCGCGGCAGGTGCAGCCTTGGCCTGTGCTTGCACGGGAGCCTTCGGCCCCGAGTTTTCCGAGGGCGAGCGCAACCCCTCGACGAAATCAAGGAGGCGTCCCGCTGGGCCCGGTGCATCGGGCGGCGGGGGGATCACCGACGTGGCGTCCTTATCCGAGGGCGCGGCGGCCGCCTGACGGCGCGTCTTCTTGGGCTCCTCGGCCCCTTCACGCATGCGCGACAGGAAGCCGGGCTTCTTGGGCTCGGGCGCAAGCAGCGCGCCACGCCAGGCCGCAACCGATTGAGGACGGGCATCCACCGCGAGCGCCAGGCCCCGGTCGATCGCCTCCAGAAACGTGGAACGATAGGAACTCAGCGCGGCTTGAGCAGATGGGACGAACTCGTCCGTCAACATGCGCGAGGGCGAATCCGGTGGCCGCTTGCCGGTGATGGCGTGATAGAGCGTGGCGGCGAGCGCGTAGATATCGGTCCAGGGGCCCTGCTGGCGGCTCGTCTCAGCGTACTGCTCGTAGGGGCTGTAGCCCGGCTTGACGAGCGCGGATACCGTCTTCGTCTTGGAATGGGCAGCGATATCGCCGCGCGCGGCGCCGAAATCGATCAGCACCGGCTCGCCTGACTTGCGAATGATGATGTTGTCGGGCGCAATATCCCGATGCAGGAAGTCCGCCCTGTGGATGGTTTCCAGTGCATCGAGCAGGGGGGAGATGATGCGGTCGAGCTCTTTCTGGCGTGGCGCGCGGCCCAGCGACTTGAGCCACGCCTTCAGGCTTTGGCCTTCTTCCCACTGCAACACCATGTAGGCGGTGTTGTTGGCATTGAACGTGCGGTAGACGCGCACGATGTTCGGGTGATCGAACTTGGCGAGCGTCTGCGCTTCCTCGATGAAGCGATCCAGACCCCATTGATAGTCCTTGGCGCTGCCTTGCGAGCGCGGCGCGGCTTCCACCCCGTCGACGCGTGCTGCGAAGTCCGCGGGGAAATACTCTTTGATGGTGACAAGCCGCGCCAGCCCGATCTCATGGGCCAGATACGTCACGCCGAAGCCGCCCGCACCGAGAACGCGGTCGATGCGAAAATCGCCAGCCAGCTCCGTCGCGCTCTCGAGCGCGTTGAATGTCGTCATCCGCGGCGTCTGCCCTGCATGTGCCCAAGTCTCCGCAAACTCGAGCCTATTGCTTGTTTGATACGGCCTAGCAACAACGCAACCCAACAAACGCGGTCCCGCACCTGAATCGTTTGGCGCACGAATATGGCACTGAGTGGGGCAATGAACCAGAGATGAACAAATCCTCAATGTGTCTCTTTCCGGCCATGTTGCTGCCCGCTTCGCCGCGCCAAATTGCAGGTGATTTGGAGCACTGCACGACATGCGCCAGCAACACGGGGCTCATTACGACATCGCGCGCGACTATTTCATCCCCTGCTCGTTGGCTTCGGGCGCGACGCTCGGCGTGTTTGCGTCGTCATCGGCCGCTGCCGCACCGGGTCAGAGCGTTCACAGCGAACAAGGCGCGAGTGAACTGTTGGCACGCGGAATAGATTTCATTATCTGGGCGATTGCCGCGGGATACCGCGCTGCGCCTGCCCTCATGCTCGGATTGGCAATGCTTGTCGCCGTACCGGCGATTTCGGTTGTGTGCTGGCTGTATTTGGGCGTGCAGCACCGGTCCCGGCTCGCGAGAATCGCTGCGGAACGTGGAGCACCGGCTGAAGACGAACCCGCACCCGCGTTGCCGGGGCATGCTTTCGTCGAGATGGTCGGCCCAACGCTTTCTTCGTCTCGCGCGCGCTTCGCGATTCTCAACGATATGCTGCGCATCGGGCGCGAGGAGGACAACGACGTACGCATCTCGGAAGACGCCGTGCACCGCTATCACGCCGCCATTTTGCGCGAGGATTTCGGTTGCTACCGAATCACCGACCTGTCAGGGGGCGAGGGTAACGGCGTGCGCGTCAACGGCCAGCCCTGCGAAGACGTACGTTTGCGTGACGGCGATCTTATCGAATTGGGTTCGGGCAGGCTGCGCTTTCATGCCGGTCTCGTGTAACGCCGGCCCGCAAAGACCTTTTGTGCCATCCGCGTTCACGAATTGAATTTCCAACATCAGGAGGAGAATTATGGCTATCGAGCGGGGTGAGCAGAGTGCGGGACGAGCGGCAGCGAGAGGGCAAAAGCAGGGCAGTCTGCTCGGCTCGCTGAAGGATGCCCTGCGCGCCGCAGGGCGCGAAGACGCCGAAGGCATGCCGGCCGCTGTCGTGATCCCGCCGGTGCGGCCTGTCGCGCTTATTCCGGTCACGCCGGCACCTGCCGCCGTGATAGATAACGAGAGCGCCAACGGCAAGACTGACGGAGCGTGTGATGCCCAGCTCCACGCCTCGATGAGCGCGGCGGAAGCGGCGCGCCACGCACGAACTATTTCCGCTCCGCCCGTGTACGCGGAACGTGACCATGGGGCGGGCGAGCCGCCGACCACGCGTGTGGTGCGCCCGGAGCGCAAGCCGGCCGCCGCGCCACCCCTCGCCGTGGAACCCGACGAGCCCAGGACGCAGCTCCTTCGGGGCCGTCAGACGATCGTGCGCGATACCTTCGTTCAGGACCCCGTGGTCGGTTTCTTGATCGTGGTGGGTGGGCCAGGCCTCGGCGCCTCGCGGGCCATCTACGAGGGCAACAACACCGTCGGGCGGTCCCGCTCGAACCGGATTGCCCTGGATTTCGGCGATGAGACCATCTCGGCGGAGGAACAGGCCTACATTCGCTATGATTCCACCGATCGCTCTTTCCTCTTTGTGCCGAACCTTGCTAAAACCAACGTCGTGTCCGTAAATGAAAAGCGTCCGTCGGGCGCCATCGAACTCAAGCCCATGGACATCGTAACGTTCGGGCGCACGCAAGTCGCCTTTCTTCCATTCTGCGGACCGGAGTTCGACTGGTCCGAGATCTCCGATGCCAAGGACGAATGACGTCATACGAGCATGCTGTTGCCGCCACGCAGGGCGCGCGGGACTATCAGGAAGATACGGCTGCGTTCTGGCCACATGGCGCGGCTGCATTTCGCGTTTCTGATGCCGTTGGCTCGGATAAGGCCGCCCTCCCCAACGGGGACGGCGGCTTTGCCGTGCTTGCCGACGGAATGGGCGGCCACACGGGTGGAGCATTGGCCAGCCGCACCGTGTGCGAAGAGTTTCTCGCGGCGGCCTCCGCGTCCGAGGCGGACGATCTCGATCTGCCATCGCGTTTGAAGGCAGGTCTTGAAGCCGCCAATGGCGCTTTGGCTGCAAAGGTTGATGACAATCCGCTTCTCTCAGGGATGGGATCGACATTGATCGGCGCCGCGTTCTCGAACGATGGCGTGCAGTGGATCAGCGTCGGCGACAGCCCGCTTTATCTCTATCGCCGCGGTGAGGTCGCCGTTCTCAATGAGGATCATTCGCTGGCGCCGGAGCTGGATCGCCTGGTCGCTGCAGGGCGCCTCACGGAAGAAGAGGCGCGGCGCGATCCCCGCCGGCATATGCTGCGTTCGGCCGTGACCGGCGAGGAGATCGACATGATCGATGTCTCGCGACGGCCGCTGGCGCTCGAGCCCGGCGACTACGTCGTTCTGGCGAGCGACGGCGTCGAGACGCTGGATTCGGTCGAGATCGCGCGCATCATTCAAGGCTATGCCAACGACGGCGCCGAGGCGGTGGCCAAAGCCATCATTCGCGGTGTGGAAGCTTTGCGTGAGCCCTATCAGGACAACGCCACCGTGCTGGTGGTGCGTGCATTAGATTAGGCTTCGCACATTTTCCGCTGACGGCCACCGGTGGCTTTCAGAATTTTGCAGTCGTCTCTGGCCTGCCTGCTTCCACGATTTTACGAATGTGCGCGGCCACGTTGGGGTGCTTGATCTCGATGCGGTGGAAGTCTTCCTTGTGCAGCTTGAGCAGCCGCGTCTTGGACACGGTGACGAACGAACCCAGATGTACGTCGTTCTGCAGCATGGCGTATGCGCCGAAGAACTCTCCCGCCGAGTATGTCGTGCGGCCCTCCGCGTGGAGATGATCGACCTTCCCGGAGGCAACGAAGTACATCGCGTCTCCCGGTCCGCCATTCGGCACCACCTCCGCATTCGGCGGCAAATTGTGAGCCTGCAGCATGGGCATGATTTCGACCGCTTGCTTGGCTTCGAGCCCCGATAGAATCGGAATGCGCGACATCATCGACCAGGTCACGACGAAGTCGCGCCGCTGCAACTCCTGAGCGAACCCCGTCGAGATGATCGCGATCGGAAGGGCAAGGATGCTCAAGCCGATGATCGTGGTGAGACCGCCGATGAAGCGGCCCAGCGGTGTGATCGGCACGACGTCGCCGTAGCCCACGGTGGTCAAGGTTGCGATCGACCACCAGGCTGCTTCCGGGATCGAGCCGAACTTGTCGGGCTGAGCAGCATTTTCCAGATGATACATCAAGGTGGCCGAGAAGAGGATGGCCATGAACAGCAACAGGCACGCCCCGACGAGCGCCCGGCCCTCGTTATGCAAAACGCGGATCAGCGTGTGCATGGCCGGCGAATAGCGCGACAGCTTGAGGAAGCGCAGCAGGCGCAGAACCCGCAGAACACCCAGATTAACCGATATGATGCTGCTGAGGTAGAACGGCAGGATCGCCAGGAGATCGATGACGAGCGCGGGGCTTCGCGCCCATGTCAACCGCGCCTTCCAACCTGCCATCCGCGACAGGAGCGGCACTTCCACAGCCGTCCACAGCCGCAGGAGATACTCGATCGTGAACGCACCGACGGTGAGGACTTCGAAGTTGGAAAGCCAGCGGCCGTACTGTGCGCGGATGGACGGCACTGTTTCGAGAATGGCGGCCGCCACATTGAGAGCGATCAGCGCCACGATGACCAAATCGAAAATATGGCTGGCCCGTGTCTCGCCCTGGCCGCCTTCGATGACGTCATAGATCTTCCGGCGCAGCGTCATAGACCCGGGTTCGTTGAACAGCCGGCGGAGCCTGGCGCCGAAAGAAGCTTCGGCATCTTGCGTTTCGCCAGCCGCATCCTGGGCGCCCCGCTCCCTGACCCTCGACACAAGCTCCTGCAAGCGTCCTGCCCCTCCCGAAATGCCCCCCCTGCGCATGCTGCATTCAGCCGCGCATATCTCTTTGCTTATCTTAATACTCTCGACAGGGTCTGTCTCACGGGGGCTGAAGAGCGCAGGTGAAAACTGTGTTTATGACGTCCAAGGCTCTGATTCCGCATGCTTCGTTCCCGCCGCGCGGTTTCACTCATGTCGTCCTTGATACTGCTTGCCGCGCCGCGCAGGGCCCTGCGACTTTGCGCGCGGGAGCGGTAATTTTTGCTTCGGGTGCTTGGCGCGGCTTGCTCGAAAGTACAATATCCCGCCTCCCGCACAGTCTTCAGCCCGCTTGCTGGGTTGCGAAGGAGGTACGCCGCCTTTGTCTACCCGGCAGATCGGCCGAGACAAAAATCATAAAAGCCGTGGAGGATACCGAGCCGTGTCTGTCAAGTCCGACATCGAAGTTGCACGTGAAGCCAAGCTGAAGCCGATTTCCGAGGTGGCTGCCAAGGTCGGCGTCCCGGCGGAGGCGTTGATCCCCTATGGATGGACCAAGGCGAAGGTCTCGTTCGACTACATCAACAAGATCCAGGGCAATCCGGACGGCAAGCTCATCCTTGTCACCGCCATCAGCCCCACGCCGGCCGGCGAGGGCAAGACCACGACCACCGTTGGGCTCGCCGATGGCCTCAACCACATCGGCAAGAAGGCGATCGCAGCCCTGCGCGAGCCCTCGCTTGGACCGTGCTTCGGCATGAAGGGTGGCGCGGCTGGCGGTGGCTACGCGCAGGTCGTCCCCATGGAAGACATCAACCTGCACTTTACCGGGGATTTCCATGCCATCACCAGCGCCCACAACCTGCTGGCGGCGCTGCTCGACAACCATATCTACTGGGGCAATGCGCTCGGCATCGACCAGCGCCGCGTGCAGTACAAGCGCGTGCTCGATATGAACGACCGCGCCCTGCGCTCCATCGTCAACTCGCTGGGCGGCGTGTCGAACGGCTTCCCGCGCGAGGATGGCTTCGACATCACGGTTGCCTCCGAAGTGATGGCGATCCTATGTCTTTCCAAGGATTTGAAGGATCTGGAAACGCGTCTCGGCAACATCATCGTCGCCTACACGCGCGACAAGAAGCCGGTTCGCGCCCGCGATCTTAAGGCCGACGGCGCGATGACCGTTCTTCTGAAGGACGCTCTGCAGCCCAACATGGTGCAGACACTCGAAAACAACCCCGTGTTCATCCACGGTGGTCCTTTCGCCAATATCGCTCATGGCTGCAACTCGGTGCTCGCCACCAAGACCGCGTTGAAACTTGCCGATTACGTCGTGACGGAAGCGGGCTTCGGCGCCGACCTGGGCGCTGAAAAATTCTTCGACATCAAGTGCCGCAAGGTTGGAATCGCACCGTCTGCCGTCGTCATCGTTGCTACCGTGCGTGCGCTCAAGATGCACGGGGGCATTGCCAAGGATGATCTCAAGGCGGAAAACGTCGCTGCCGTCGCGAAGGGCTGCGACAACCTCAAGCGCCACATCGAGAACGTGAATAAGTTCGGCGTGCCTGCGATCATTGCGGTGAACAAGTTCATCACCGACACGGAAGCGGAAATCGCCGAGGTCATGAAGGCGGCCGAGAGCATGGGTACAAAGGCCTTCATGTGCACGCACTGGTCGGATGGCGGCAAGGGCACAGAGCAGCTCGCACATCACGTCGTCCGCGTCATCGCGGAAGGAAAGGCCGATTTCAAGCCGCTTTACCCCGAGGAAATGCCGCTCAAGGAAAAGGTGCGCACCATCGCCAAGGAGATCTACCGCGCGGCCGACATCTCGTGCGATGGTTCTGTCGAGACGCAATTCAAGGATCTGGAAGCGGCGGGCTTCGGCCACCTGCCGGTCTGCATGGCCAAGACCCAGTATTCATTCTCCACCGATCCCAACAAGCGCGGCGCGCCGACCGGGCACATCGTCCCCATCCGCGAGTTGCGGCTTTCGGCAGGGGCCGGTTTCGTCGTCGTGGTGACGGGCGAGATCATGACCATGCCGGGCCTGCCCAAGGTTCCATCCGCCGATTCAATCCGGTTGGACGACAAGGGCCTCATCCAGGGCCTCTTCTAGCCTGCCGCTGAAAAACCCTCCGGCTGGCGGCCGCAAGCTTGCCTTTTGTCCGTCAGCCGGTTAGAGACTCGCGGACTTGCCGCGCAGCAGCCGCACCTTACGCGATAGGGTGCGGCGGGTAAGGTGCCCATCACCTGAACCCTTGTAGTGCAAGACGAATGGGGCCGTAGCTCAGATGGGAGAGCGCTGCAATCGCACTGCAGAGGTCAGGGGTTCGATTCCCCTCGGCTCCACCAACAACAAGCCATTGATTTTACAGCATTTTTTAGCATAGCAAATTGAGGCGCACTAACCGCAGGTTAGCGCACATTTATCCGCGTTTCGAGCGGTCTCTACGCGCTGAATTGTCGGTCTTCACGCCGCAAATAGGCCGCCGTCTCTGGCCGCGAAATTCCTTTTCCGCGCGTCGATAGCCCCTACCGCCGAGAGACTGGTTCGCATGCGGACTGAGACGGGTTCGAAAGTGCTTCGTCATCCGCTATGCCTTACGCTCTTCGATAACAATCGACACGCTTTTCGCCCGCGAGCAGAAGTCTCTCTTCATCCCCGAGCCGCATCACGTCGAACTGGCAATTTCGCGCACCTCATCTTGGTTGAGCTGCGATTTACTGCGAACTATCGGAGAGAGGTTCGAAGTTCGATTCCTTTGGAGGCCACCAACCATAAAACCTTGATTTAGAATATTATTTTAGTGCCGCAAATTGACTCTCACTAACCGCAGGTTAGCGCACATGTACCGATGTTCCGGGCGGTCTCTGTGCTCCGAATAGTCGGTCTTCGTGCGGCAAATGTCCCGCTGTCTCTGGCCTCGAAATTCCCTTTCCGGGCGTCGTTCGGCCCCACGCCGCAGAGACTGAGTTCGCAGCCGCGCTGAGACTGGTTCGATTCCAGCTTTACGCCGCAAACCGATCCAACTTCCTGCTGAGCGGGCAGTCCGAGAAGTAGTCGGAGCTGCTTGCCGGTTTCCGCCACGGCGTTACGCCCACTCCGCAGGAAAATGGCGCCAAGGCGGACAACGCCCCCAAAAACCAAGGCGCCAGATCGAGCCTAAGTCGTTGCGGCAAAGTCGGGCTGTACACATCGATGTTTCCCCTTGTTTCTGTGGATTCGTATTCGGCAGAATGCGCTACACGCCTATTTGTTGTCGTTCTCAGTTCGAACGAACATCGGGAAGAAGCTTCTCTGACTTTTTAGCCTAATGGTATCACCAATGGTGATCGTGTTGGCTCGGCGTCGCTCGCCGCCTGTCGGGGTGATGACTTCCATATCCGGGTGATCGGAAATGGCTGCGTGGATATCATCGGAGTGGGCCGGCGTAACATTGTAGACAGCCTGGTAAAACTCCTCGACTGAGATGACGTCGCCGCGCGCAGAGACCAGCCGCGGAATGTCGTCGAGAAGTTGGGTCATTGAACGCTGCCGGCTCGGCCCATCGAAAAGAAAGAGATCTGGGGCATCATGGCGCGGATCGTAGACAAGCATGTCGAGCCCGGAACGGCCGAAGTGTGCTTGCATCGAGCTATTGTCGTGCAGAACGTTGTTGTAGACCTGCCGGGCGCGGGGAGAGTTAGCGAAGTGGATGAGCCAATAGCGCCAGCCCTCGGGATTGTTGATCGAGAACGGACTAACGAAAGGCGCGCAACCCCTAAACACATCGAACACAATTCGTTCGGCCGCTCCAAGCCATTCTTGCCTGCTCAACATGGCGCTCTGCAGGGAGATGATCTGCTCCGGCGTGATGCCAAGAGGCGAGAGCTGGGCCTGCAAGATCGCCGGTTTCGATGTGTTGAGGAAGTTGACTAGAGTGTCGATGACGAACGTGTAGAAGATCTCCGCGGAGCGGAACGATAGAAGGATGTCGGTCAGCGTGGAGAGGGTGACGTGTGTGTGGCCGCATTGATCAAGATTGAATAGCACATTGGAGAACTGACCCCGGTGCAACAGCGCCTTGATCTCGGGGTAGACGTTCTCGAAGGTATCGTTGCGATACGCGACGCGCAGATGAAGGCGGGAGCAGGACGATTTGATCTGGGCTTCCAGTGGGGCAACAACCTGCTTCAAGGCTGCGATGGCAGCGACGTCTCGATCGTTGAAGATGAGCAGCGCCTCGACGTCCAGCGTCGCCATGCCGTTCGCGGCGCGCGTGACGTTGAGCGCTTCGACCACGCGCTCTAGCTCCTGGATAAAGATGATGGGGGAGCCTGGAGTTCCGCAGGCATAACGCCCGCCACCAGCGAAGGCGTCAACGACGGCGAGGCGAAACTTCGACTGTTGAGGCAACCGGCAGCGAACGTGCAAATAGTCAGAGAAATACTCGCGCACGATCTTGTGCTTGCGATGCGAGTGCTCGGCAAGCTCGGCTCCTTCCGACCAGTTATATGGCTTCTCGGTCATGGGGCTACCATTGGCTTGCGGGACGGTGCTCAGTCAGCAGTGGCGGCCGGTAGGGGCATTTGATTCCATATCTTGCCACGATATTCTCGGCCGTTAGCCTTCTTCGACCGACGCTTTGCGTCCTTTCCCCAGGCTCCCCACTGTTTGAAGAAGAACGCGGTGTCGCTTGCCACGCACTGCTCATAGACGGCGTCGATCCATTCCTCGCGGATGGGGCGCGCCCCGCGACCGCTCTCTCCACCCACTATTGCCCAATGGATGCTTTTCAAATTGACTTTACCAACCGGGCCGATAAGCGGTTCGAAGGAGATGAAGCGGATGGTAGCCGGCGCACGGCGAAGATGGCCGATACGATCGACCACTTCCGCGTTCTCGACGCTGGTACCGAGCCAAACATTGGGCAGCACGTGCCGGACACGTTGTTTCACAAATTGCGCCATCCGCTCGGGGCGCTTGGTGAGAATTTGGTACTGGTGTCGAGGCGTCTCTCTCATGACCCGCCAGACCGCTTCAATGAATCGATCGCTGACGAGCTCATGGAACAGATCGCTCATGGAATTGACGAAAATCGTACGGGGCTTCTTCCACCCGTAGGGAATGGCAAGCGCTGCGTGGTCTTCTCTGACGACGCCATTCCAGACCACGCGCTTGCCTGATTGGCGCGTCAGCCCCTCGTACTTGTCGACACCCATCGCTTCCAGCCGCCGCGCCAATGCCATGGCGTAGCAGTTGGTGCACCCCTTCGACACGATCGAGCATCCCGCCACTGGATTCCAGGTCGCATCAGTCCACTCGATCTCCGTGGTCGCCATGCCGACGAGCGCTCCGACATCTAGATCGGAAAGGATTTCCGATAGAACGAATCAGGAATATCATAGCTATCGCACTCGCGCGCGCCAAAGATGATCTTTGATGATGGAAGCTGTGCTCGTATGTGCCTTTCAGACCCGGGACGCTGGTTTCAGGGATGCCCTGTGAGATAGGCGATCGCTACCAATGGCAGACCCTGGAGAAGACGAGCTTGCTCCTCGCCAGTCGCGCAATCTGCTAGGCGCTTTGCAGGGGATGTTGGCCGATGCGCTGATCGATAGGCGCCGCCTACACGCACAACGAGGTGAGACCCACCTTTCGATCGGCGATTTCGGGGGTCTACATACTGGGGCGCAGTTCTATACGTACGCCTTTCTTCATCTCGACTTGGAGCGAAACGCCAGGTGGCGTTGGCTGCAACAGTCACTGCGCAGATCGGCGCAGCTCGGCCGTCGAAGAATGTCGTTCAAGTCGTTGAACGACAAGGTGCGCCAGCGTGCACTGCCTCAGTTTCTTCGAGCAGCAGACGAGATCGAGGGTTCACTCATTGTCTTTGCGATTGCCAAAGACTTCGGACCTCTATCACCGGCAACAGCGACATCGGCGCTCTCGTCTTGGAAGCCCACCGTGCATGAGCACCTGACACGAATTTTGTACCTGGCTGCCTTGTGCATAAGAGAAACGAGCAGCCATGGCCAGAATGTGTACTGGATTGTGGATCAGGACGAGATAGCTTCCAACGAGCGTCAGCTCACAGAGGTCACCAAGCTCTTTGGGAATGTCTATTCGAATTTGGCCGTCCACGATCTCGGTCATATTCGCGTTGGGACAACCCAAAGCGACGATGGCACGCTTTTCATTGAAGACAGCGCGGCCATCGCTGACCTAGCGGCTGGAGCGACATGCGAGTTGATCACCGCTTTGACAAACGTTTCGTCACTGCCGGTCAGGGGCATTGTGAACCGGCTGCCGCGAACGATCACGCCCAAAACGCAGCGATTGGCATTTTGGCTCGCGGCACCTTCCCCGTCGTTGTGCAAGATTGTCATTGTGCTCCATAATCCGAAGCGGTCGCGTGGTGGTCGCGCAACGCAGTTGAACTTTATGCCGATATTTGACCTAATTGAACAAACTAGCTCGTATCCGAAACAACGGTAACTGGATACCGAGTGCCATTCCTCACTTCGAGAAGACGGGTTATTGCGTCCACTGACGCTGTCCTAAGCTCGTCACATTGCCTCATTCTCCAATTCAACGCCGCTCATGCTTTAAGAGCGGACCTTGGGCGAGCGCCGCTGCCAACCGATGTCAGTCATTGGGCTAGGTCAGCAATTTGGGATTCATCGTCGATGCATGAATCGACGCGAGGCAGAGATAGCTGTCGTCGCTTTCCTTTGCAGAGCGGATCGCTTCCCCCTGGGTTTGAGGAACAGCGCGCTCGCGTGGCTTTCGAGATAGCTAACGTCCTGCCACTTGTCATGTTGATATAGATGCAAACCCGGATGGCCGAGACGCCGGTCCGGCGGCTCGGCGGTACGGCACGCGCAGGGAAAGCGTGACCCACGACTAGACATGTCTGATCAGGGGGCGCCCCATTCAGCACAAGGATCGAACAACCGGCCTCGTGCGAATCGATCGGTTCGGCTAAGGCTGTCAATAGCACAGACTGATGTGCTCAATGGAGGTGTGCTGCGTTTGCCAGGAATGGATTGCCGTTGAATGGGGTCGCTCAATCCTTCTGATGTCCAGGCCTCATCTGTAACGCCGGATGCCAGCTTGCCAGACGGCGATGGCGCGCTGAAGTCTGCGATTGCGGCTATGCAGGGCGACCATTCGGGACTGGCGGCGCGGATCCGGACTTTGGAGCCTGCCTGTACGAGCAGCCATACGCGCACTCGCATTCGCCTCCACTATCTCGCTTTCAGGGACGGAAAATCGACGCCGGATGAACTGATCAACGCGCTTGAACCTAAACTGGTCGGCTTCTGTCTTCCTCGCACTGAAATCAATGAGACGCTGGGGCCGATTGACACTCTGACCCAGCAGCAGGTTTTAGAGCGGATCAGTGCGCTTGTCGGGCGAGCACGGCGCCTCTTTATCAAGACGAGGGTTGCTACAGGTCGCAGCGGAGAAGCCGGCGAGCTGCTGCTCTATCTGCTGACCGAGTGGATGCTGGCCGCACCGCAACTCATTGCCAAGATGAGCCTGAAGACCAATTCGCAGATGCCAGTGCATGGCTCGGATGGCATTCACGTCCGCTTCGATGAGTCCGAGCAGATACTGCTGCTGTTTTGGGGAGAGGCCAAAGTTCATCAGTCGATCAAGCAGGCAATCGGGGCCGCGACGACGTCCATGGCGACGTTCTTCCGCGACCAGCTAGCCGCGGAAATCATGCTCGTCAAATCTCACCATCATATGGCGGATCTGTCGAGCGAGGCGCGTGAAGCCCTCCTCGGCTACCTCGACCCTTACTCGGAGAAATCGAATTCTCGCAAAGACATATCGACATGCCTAATCATGTTCGACTTCGACAGGGCGCTCGAAGAGCATGCGCCGGAGCACCGCGAGGCTGCATTCCGAGCGGGGCTCCTTTCGGCGATCGAGGCGGCGGTCGCCGAGTTTGACGCGGCGGCCACTGCTGCGGGGCTCGATCAGCACAATGTCGAGCTCTTTTTTTTGCCAGTACCGTCGGTCGAGGACTTCAGGCGGGCCTTCCAGAAATTGATCGGATGGCCCGAATGATCGAAGAGTTGGTTGAAAGGATATGGAGAAATCCTAAGTTCCATCATGAGTTCAACGCGCTGCAGACCGAGTGGCTCCAACGGGAACTCAAGGCCGATCCGGCCGCTCCACTCGCGGACGAGGCGCTGATAAGGCTGCTGCGAGCAGCGACCTTGCTATCGCTTTCGACGGATGGAAATCAGCGTGATGCGGCGTACCGCATCGCGACCTCAGCGTTTGACCTACGTCGCGCGACCCATCCCGGCGCACCTGCTATCGCCAGTGTCGTCCTGAGCCGGCTGGGAAATTTTCCAGCAATCAATCTCGTAAATGGGATTGTTGACGTGTCGAACTTCACGCCTCTATCCCTTCTGACGGAAGAACAGGACCGTCGAGCTAAGAACGAAGTGCAGGTCTCCGGCAAGACGACCGCCCTCACGGATTTTCAACGAGAGCTGTGGCGCGACCTTCAGTCGGGAGCCTCAGTCGGCGTATCGGCGCCGACTTCAGCGGGCAAGTCATTTGTTGTTCTGGCCCATCTCGAGGAGCGAGCGAAGATCGGCGGGGCCTTTCGAGCGGTCTATCTGGTTCCATCCCGAGCCTTGATTACTCAGATAGCAGACAGCATCTCGACGTGGGCTCTGCGGCTGTCGGAGAACCCCGTTGCTCTGCTGACTATGCCTCTGCCTGCTGACGCGGCTTTGCCGGCCAGATCCATCTTTGTCTTCACTCAAGAGCGCCTCCATCTCACGCAGATCAATCATCCGACGCTGAGCTTTGACCTGATCGTGGTCGACGAGGCGCATGCCATTGCAGAAGCGCCGCGCGGCATCTTGCTGGCTGCCGCTTTGGACGAGGCTCTACGCCGTAGCCCGAATGCCCAGGTCTTGTTCGCGAGCCCGAACGTATCCAACACGGAGGTGTACGGATCTTATTTCAGATTGCAGGGGTTCAGAGCCCGGACGACCACTGTCAAAGCTGTCGCGCAAAACATACTGTTCGTAGACTCGCCACCCGCCCGCAAGAAGCTTGCGAGCATTCGCACGCAACGATCCGAGGCGGGAACGGCGGTCGCTCAAGTAGCGCTTGTCAAGCGTCCGACGACGGCGTCGGAAAAGCTGATCTCGGTATCTCTGGCCGTCGGTGGCGGCGCTCCTTCGTTGGTGTACGCAAATGGCCCTGATGTTGCCGAGAAAATCGCTGGCGGCCTGGCCAACGGCCTGCCGGAAGAGAAGGACGATGACTCTCTTATGGAGCTGGCAGACTTCGTCGAGGAAGCTGTCCATCCTGATTATGCACTCGCGCATGCAGTTCGGCACCGCGTCGGCTTTCACTATGGCCGAATCCCGGCGCCGGTCCGGAAGGCGGTGGAGATCGCGTTTAGCGACGGGAGCTTGCAGTATCTCGTGACGACCAGCACGTTACTGCAAGGCGTTAACTTCCCGGCCAAGAACCTCTTCATTTGCGATCCGCGCCAAGGGGACAGTGATGCGATGCTACCGGTGGACTTCTGGAACTTGGCGGGACGTGCGGGCCGTCTGGGCAAAGAATTCCAAGGGAACGTCTTCCTTATTGACTACGATACGTGGAAAGCAAAACCGCTGGAAGCCAGCCGCGCAATTCAGATCGAACCCACCGTTGTGCAGCATGTCGGCAGCCGAAAGGCCGACCTGCTTGACTGCATCCAGGAGACGAACCCAAAACAAGAACGCGCTGAAACCGCGGGGCTTGAGGGGGTATTCACGCAGCTCCTTATTGACCTGAAGCAGGGCCGACTCAAGCAATCGCTGGCCCGACTGTCGCCGGCCGGCGCGTTAGAAGATGTGGAAGCCGCGCTGACGAACGCAGACACGGCCATCAGCCTCCCCGTCTCCGTTCTTCAGCAGTCTCCAACGATCTCGGCGCATCGACAGCAGAGATTGTACACGTACCTCAAGCATAATATGGCCGAGAGGCCAGCAAACGTCGTCACAAGCTATATTCCCGAGCACCCCCGTGGATCCGACCCGTACAAATCTTACTCGGACATTTTCAAGATCTGCCATTCGGAGCTGCTCGGGTAGCCGAGTGGCAAGACACCACCCATCCACAGCCCCTTCTTTTTCGACGCGGCGATCTTGTCGCGAATGCGCTCGCCGGTAACTTCGCGCTCGAACTGGGCAAAGGAGAGAAGAACATTGAGCGTCAACCTCCCCATCGACGTGGTCGTGTTGAACGATTGCGTCACGGACACGAACGAGACGCCATGCGAATCGAACAGCTCGACCAGCTTGGCGAAGTCGGCGAGCGAACGGGTCAGACGGTCGACCTTGTAGACCACGACGATGTCGAGACGCCGCTCCCGGATCTCGGCAAGGAGTGCCTGCAGGGCTGGCCGCTCCATATTTCCACCAGAGAACCCGCCGTCATCGAAATGCGCCTTGATAAGCCGCCAACCCTCATGGGTCTGGCTCTTGATGTAAGCCTCGCAGGCCTCGCGTTGCGCGTCGAGCGAGTTGAAATCCTGCTCCAGTCCAGCGTCCGTCGAAACGCGCGTATAGACGGCACAGCGCAGCGGTTTTGTGTTGGCCACCGTCATCGAGGTTTGCCTCGCGTTGCGCCGCGGCTGGACCGACTTCGATGTTCCTTCAGTCCGAAGAAGCGCGGGCCGTTCCACTTGGTGCCTGTAATCGCGAAGGCCACTTCTGAGAGGCTGCGATAGGTCTTGCCATTCCACCCGAAGCCTTCGGCAAGCACCATGACGTGGTGCATGGTGCCGTCGTGTTCCCGACCAATTACAGTGCCGGGCGCGAGATGTCCTGTACGTCGAGCCGAGAGCTCAAGGCTCTCCAGGGTCGGGACGCCTGTACCGGTTTTACGATCCGCCCGACTTTTGGCAATTTCCCTCAGGAGCTTGACGCTCGGGCTGTCGAGATCGCCAAAGGCGGCAGCCTGAATGCGGTACGCAACGAGCCGAACAAGCAGGTGTCGCGGCAAATGCTCGGCCGCGGGACTACCGGTCAACTTGCGCCAGCGGCGTCTCAGAGCATCAAGATCGAGGTTGGCGAGATCAGCCAAATCCTGGCTGACCTCGGTTTGGGATCGACGAAGGCTCATCCGCGGCTCCGACCGTTACGATCGATCCGATACCGACGGGTGCCTTCATCATCGGACGAGACATGAAGCGTTAGGCCAAGTTTCTTCTTCACGACGCCGGACAGAAATCCGCGGACGCTGTGCGGTTGCCAATCCGTCGCTGCGACGAGTTCCGAAAGGGCGGCGCCATCACGGCGTGCGAGCAGGTCCAGGCAGCGATCCTGCTTGTTCGTGGTCGGCACGTTGGCCGACTGCGCGGGCGACCTCGCGGCAGGATTTATCGTCTTGCGGACTGATTTCTCGGCAGGTTCGGCGCGCTTGGCGTGTTGATTGTTGGGGGTGTTCGGTTTGCGACTTTTCGATTTCATCGTTGGACTCCAGGGTTCGGGCAACGCGTTGATCGCGATGCCCGCACCGCCTGAAGCCCCGCACATCAGCGAGGCTTTGTTTCAGGCCAGGAATGGCCCGCCGTCTCAAGTCACGACAGCGATGCTTGCTGTGGCGGGGAAGTCCAGCGGCTTCTGGAGCATTTGCCACAGCATGCTAAACGGTTTTCGAAACCCGGCGTCTCGGTTTGAATGACCGTGATCGTGCCCCTCGCGCAGACCTGGGGTCGCCTGTCCGGGCATTCAGCGCGCCGATGGCCGTTGCAAGGGCAGCGGCATCATCGATCGCATTCAATATCCTGTGCGCAATGGCCCGCTCACGTAGGGATTTGAGATCCGGTCGCTGACCTTCGGTGGCCAAGGAGTGCGCCACTTCGAGCGTTCTGGTGATCTCTGAAAAGAGATGCCGCACCAACGCGCGTTGTTCCTTGCTCATGCTGCCGTCACCTCCTCTATCCAAGGCAATGACGCTTGCTATGGCCTGGAAGTCCACGGACTTCGCGCGTTGCCGCTACTCGGTCGCAGGGCCGGCGGATTGCTCACCTGCTATCCGCGCTTTCCGGGCGGCCGAACATCGTCAAGAAGCTGCCCCGCCGGCACTCTCAATGCCTTCGCGATCTTATCGAGAATGAGCACCGTCGGGTTGCGAACGCCGCGCTCTATGCCGCTGATGTAGGTCCGGTGCAGGCCGCAATGGTCGGCAAAGCTCTCCTGCGAGAAGCCCTGGTCCTCCCGCAGTTTCTTCAAATTCAGACCTAGCCGGCGGCGCACGTCCATCGGCTAAGGGTTTCGACACCTTAGTCGATTGATCTACAGACGATGAGTCTCATTTTTCTGGACTTCACAGCCAAAGGAAGCGAAGTGTCCGTCCTGAACCGATGACAATGAGTCTCGGCTTGAAACCCAGCCAATATGCAGGACGGATCGTGACAGTCGGCGCCCAACTAACCTCGACCCAAAAAGGCAAAGTCACAGAACAGCTTGTGGCGAGCGCTCTTCTGATCGCCTCCAATGGTCGCCTGGCACCATTCGTGCCTCTGGCCGACGATCACGGATTAGACCTCATCGTGCTCGACAAAAAGACCCGGCGGACGATTGCCATCCAGGTCAAATCGGCGATCGCCAACGCGAGCCGCGGCACGGTTCAATTCGACGTGCGTAAACAAACCTTCAGCGTGACGCAGGGCGAGTATTTGATGTTGGTCGTTTTCGAACCCGAGCGTATGGCCCTTGCTGCGTCCTGGTTGATCCCAATGGACAGGGTCTCGGATGTCTCGACCGAGCAGGCAGAAAAATACGCGCTGGTTCCAAGCCTCAAGACAACCTCAAAGGATCGATGCCGACCCTTTCGACACGATGATATCCGATCGTTGGTTAATGCGATAGAGAAGCAGTTCGACAGCGGCGCCTGAATCAACGTCTCGATTCATTCCTCCTCTTCGCGGGGCTGCGTCGGGTCCCTCTTGTCTCCAAATAGCTCGCGCCATTCCGCTTCGCTAAAGCGCCGCGGCGGCGTTGCCGGGTGGAAATCGCCGACGCCAAACACCTCGTGCGCCATGATGGCCGTTTCACGCACAGTGCCGAAATAGAAGTCGGGGCAGCCCCGCTCGTCGTCAGGCAATGCGAAGCATCCACCGCGCACCTCTTCGTCGTTCATGTGCTCGAATGGTTTCTGCTGGTACTGGGCTCCGAAGTTGTAAGCGCCGATGTCCAGCATGCGTTTGTAGAGCGTCACCTTGCTGTCGATCGCGGGCGCGAGCGCTTCACCTTTGTTGCGCGTCAGGACACCGCCCCGCGAAAACTTCCATTCCTCGTCCTTGGTCGCGATTGCGGGCAGGTTCAGATGAACCCATGGCTGTTCTCCCGAGAGGAGGTGTCCGCAGAGGTCGTCATGATGCAGCCGCTGCATGACGACCACGACGCGGCCGGTCTTCTTGTCGTTGAGGCGCTGGATCACCTCGGCATCGAACCACTTATTGACGGCGCGACGCTTCGGCTCGTCATGCGCGCGTGCAGGCGCGATCGGATCGTCGATCACGATGAGGTCTGCACCGCGGCCGACGAGGATGCCGCCAATGACGCCCGAGATCCGCTGACCGCCGTGCGGCAAATAGAGATTGCCGCGCTGCCCCTCGGGCTTCAGGTGTGGAAAGAGCGCTCGGACGCGCGGCGCCTTGATGAGGTCCTGGGTGGCCCGCTCGAAATCGCCGGCAAGCTCCTTGGAGCCGGCGATCGACATGATCTTGAGCGAGGGATCGCGACCATGCATCCACACGGGTAGGGCGATCGATGCCGCCAGCGACTTGAGGCACCGCGGTGGAAGATTGATGATCAACCGCGTAATCTCGCCCTTGGCGACGCGCTCGAGAGCGTCGGCCAGAACATCGATGTGCCAAGTGTCGACGAACGGCGTGTTTGCGTTCAGGTCGCGGAATGCGAACCGCAAGAACGCGGCGAAGTTCGAACGGTAGAGGGCCTTGATCTGCTCAGCCTTCATCGCTGTTGTCTCCCTTTGATGCCGATGCAAGTGCCTTCAACAGCTCGGCGTCATCCGCTGCGGTTGCTGTGAAGGGCTCGATGTCCTTGTGCTTTTCGAGGTGGGCGAGCATCATCTGCAGCGGCTTCGCATCGCCCTTGATGGCGCGATTGACGAACTGCTTGACGATGGCCTCGCGCTTGGAGATGCGCAGCTCGCGGCCGCCCTCCGAGATTGAGATCATGAGGTCGAGCTCGCGTTTGATCATCGTTTCGATCGAGCGATTCCTGCGTGGGCGGCCGCGCGGATTGCCGGACTGGCCGGGCTTGAAGCGTGAATGCTTCGGCGGCTTGCCGTAGCCGATGGCGTCATCATCACTCCGGCTCATTGGCTGACCCTCTCAGCAACGAACTCCGACGAACTCAGCCGTTCGGCCGCAACTTCAGCGAACGACTGACCCGTGGCGGCAAGCCTTGCTTCTGCCTTGGCGATCGCGCTCACGCGATGGAGGATCGTGTCGCAGTAGAGGGGATCAAGCTCGATGCCGTAGCCGCGCCGACCTGTGCGCCCGGCAGCGACAAGCGTGGTGCCAGAGCCGGCAAAGGCATCGAGCACAATGCCCTTGCGGCGCGAGCAATCGAGGATAGCGTCGGCTACGAGGGCGACCGGCTTGACGGTCGGGTGCATGGCAAGGTCCGCTTCGCGCGTCGCACTGAAGGTGTTGGCGCCGGCGTAGGTCCACACGTTCGTGCGATAGCGGCCATGCTTGCCGAGCTCGACGTTGTTGATGTGCGGCGCGGTTCCGCTCTTGAACACGAAGACCATTTCGTGCTGTGAGCGATAGAGCGAGCCCATACCGCCGTTGGTCTTATTCCAAACGCAGATGTTTTTCAGATCCGAGTACGTGCGCTTGCCGGCGGCGAGCACTTCGCCCATGTGCCGCCAGTCCATGCACACGAAATGGATTGCGCCGTCGGCCGCGCGGAGCGCGAGGTTGGCGAAGACCTTCTCGAGGAACTCAGTAAACTCGGCTTCCGACATCTCGCCCGAGGCGAACGCGAACTCGCGATGCTTGACGGCGCCGAGCCCCGAGACGTGACCGTCGATCTTCACGTTGTAGGGCGGGTCGGTGAAGATCATCTGCGCGCGTTCGCCATCTAGGAGGCGGGCCGAGATCTTGAGGTCGGTGGCATCTCCGCAGATCAAGCGATGCGGACCAATTTGCCAGAGATCGCCGGGACGCGTGACGGCAGGGCCCGATTGAGTCGGCGGCACGATGTCGTCGGCATCAGGCTTTGCGTCGACCTCGCCGAGCAGAAGATCGATCTCGGCCATTTCAAAGCCGGTTACCGTGACGTCGAAGTCGATATCGAGGCTCGTCAGATGCTGCAGTTCGATGGCGAGGATCTCGCGATCCCAGCCGGCCTTTTCGGCAAGCTTGTTGTCGGCGAGAATGTAGGCGCGCTTTTGCGCGTCGGTGAGATGCTCGAGCCGGATGACGGGAACGGTTTCAAGACCGAGCTTCTTGGCGGCCTCGACGCGGCCGTGTCCGGCAATGATCGTGCCGGCCTTGTCGATCAGGACTGGATTGTTGAAGCCAAACGCCTTGATGCTGGATGCGATCTCGGCGATCTGCTTCGGGCTATGGGTGCGGGCATTGCCGCTGCCGCCATAGGGCTTGAGTGCGGCAAGGGAGAGGTGCTCGATTTCGAGCTCTGGTTTGGACATCGGTTGAACCTCCTTTGAACAGAGTCCAACCGGCGACGTGGTGGGGGGCTATGGTCGCTCCTTTCATTTGAAAGGAAAATGGATGTTGTGAAAAAGTGGCGCCCTCGATCTCAGTGAATTCAGCGACCCGACTGCGGAGATGGTGGGTCATCGTCTTCATCAACGAGCTGCTTCTTGGCCTTGCTCACGAGGTTGAGAAGACTTCTATCGGACTGATCCTTCAGCGTCGGCAGCCGCTTCTTGACGAGGGCGCATGCGATCGAGCTTGCAGTCGGAAGCTTGCTCGGATCGTCATAGCGTCCCTTTTTCTTGCCAAGACCCCGAAGCTTGGTCCGCTCGATCTCGGCATCCTTCAACGCCTCGGCATAGGCGCCCGGCAGCATGACGAGCTCGACCTGCTCAAGCGCAGATTGCCGCTTCCGCCGTGAGCCCTGTTTGCGCAAGCGCTTGCCCCGGAGATGCTGGATGACTGCGACCCGAAGGTTGTCGGGTAGCGGCTCGTCGCTGAACAACTCGACAAGGTCCGCCAACTCTTCTGGCGTGAGCTTTATCTCGCCTCCGGCACCTTCAACCGCCAGCCAGCGCAAGAGCCGGCCGGGTCCGCCCTTGGACCAGAGGGCGTAAGGACGGCCGGACTTCAAGGACTTAGGCACATCAAATCGGGGCGGCTGTCGTTCAAGCCACTCTTTGCGAGCAGATCGTCGAATTCTGGATAGGGGGCGGTTTGGCATGGGCCTAGCGAAAATCAGATTGGAAGGTTGGTCACCGAGCATAGGCCATGAAGGGCTCACAATCCGTTTACGAAGTAGAAAGGGCGCCCTGCTCGCGAAGGGCGCCCCTTGGTTGCATGTCATTTCTTCTCTGTCAGGAATGGCCAACAGCGTTTCCTCACCGTGCCCCGAACGACCCGATCACGTTGTTGAGATCTGTGTATCCTCGCCATTCATGGTGGCTTCCTTCTCTCGGTCTGGGTTGTCTCGCAGCACCCACAAGACCCTGAGTCGGGGCCGCCAGCCTTCTTCAAATTGTGCGAAACTTTCTGTACGTCATCGCCCCTCCAGGGCTCCGCAAGACGGCCTGTCGCGGTCATCACGGCAGACACGATATCGACAACGCAGACTCTAAGTCCGACTGGATGAAAGTTCAGAGGCAGGTCATCATCCACATTTGACAGTCAGATCGATCCAACCCTGCTGAGGCTAGTGGCTGGCTATCAGCACGGTTGGACCGAGGGAGATTAGATATTTGTTAGGCGATCGCGAAATAATCTGACGTCAGGGTTGTTGGCGTAACATTCTTTATGGTCACAGAGTTGTTGCTATCGACGGTGATGATCACATCGGTACCCGACTGGGTCATTGCCGATTGAATGGCCGTATAGGATGCGAAAATAGTTGAGTTGAATTGAATGACATCATGCTCGCCGCTTTGGGTGTTGAAGTCGTAGATCTTATCCTTGCCGAAGGACGGGTTGAATATAAAGGTGTCGTCCCCTCCCTGGCCGTAGAGATCATCATTCCCACCCCGGCCTTCAATGTGATCGTTGCCACCTGCTGCCTGGATGCTCTCGCCAGCGGAACCACCATAGAACGTGTCGTTGAAGTCGGTGAGCCTAAATTTTTCGATGTTGGTGAAGGTGTCCCCAAGTGCATCAGCACTGCCGTTTTGTGGAGCGTTGATGTCCAGAATAATGCCGGCCGTGGCATTGTCATAGGCCGCAGTATCGTAACCGCCTGAGCCGTCCATTGCATCGGCGCCGGCTCCACCGATAAATGTATCGTCAGCTGACCCGCCGGTAATAGTGTCGTCCCCGCCGCCGCCTTTCACGCGGTTGACCGCGCTGCTGCCTACAAACACATCGTTTCCGCCTGAAAGCTCGAACCATTCGATGGAATCGAAGGTATCTCCATTGGCATCGCCGGTGGAATTTGTAGGTGTCGACAAGTCAAGTGTGATTGAAGTGCTGGTTTCGTAGCTTGCAGTATCCGTGCCGCTGCCTCCGATAAACTGATCGGCGCCAGCACCACCGATGATTTTGTCATTGCCACCGCCAGCATTGAGAATGTCATTGCCGTCACCGCCGTCGACAGTTTCCCATTGTCCTGAACCAACGAAGGTATCGTTGCCGGATGTCAGAATGAACTGCTCAATGCTATTGAAAGTGTCACCTGCCGCATCTCCGGTAGAATTGCCGGATGTGACACGATCCAATACCAACGCCGCGGCTCCGGCATAACTGACCGTGTCCTCTCCATCGCCGCCATTCAGCACATCAGCACCCGCACCGCCAATAAGGATGTCGTTTGCAGAACCTCCAGTAATTGTGTCATTACCAGCTCCAGCGATCACGCGGTTGATGGAATTGCTGCCGACAAAGGTGTCATTGCCCGCCGATAGTTCGTACCATTCGATGGAGCTGAAGGTATCCCCCGCCGCATCGCCAGTTGAACTTCCAGGAATGACCAGATTTAGGGTAACGGATGAGCTTGTTTCGTAGCTTGCAGTATCGGTTCCGCTCCCTCCGATAATCTGATCACCGCCAGCGCCGCCAACTATTTTGTCGTTGCCCGCGCCAGCATTGAGCGTGTCATTTCCTGAACCGCCATAGATGGTTTCCCAGGCGCCAGATCCAACAAAGGTGTCAGCGCCAGCAGTGAGAATAAATTTTTCGATGCTGACAAACGTGTCGCCGGCTGCATCTCCCGTGGAGTTGCTCGCATTCACACGGTCGAGCACCAGAGCCATAGCTCCAGCGTAGCTTGCTGTATCCTCTCCGCTACCACCATCCAGCGTGTCTGCGCCGGCCCCACCGATGAGGACATCGTCGCCGTCGCCACCGCTCAAGATATCGTCCCCGCCCGCTCCATCAAGCATGTCGTCCAAGGTGCCGCCGACAATCGTGTCATGGCCGCCGGTGCCAGTCACGTTCTCTGGGTCAATGTTGGTGACGGAGACTGTGAAGTTGCGGGCGGTGGTACCACCATTCTGATCTGCGACACGTATGGTAATGGAGTGGGAGAGGTTTTGCTCGTAGTCGAGCAAAACTCCATCGGCTACTGTCAGCTGATCGCCGTTGACTATTGTGAAGCGTCCGTCGGCGTCATCCTCAAGGCTGTAGGTAAAAGTGTCGCCAGAATCTGGATCTGTGGCGGATAGTATAGCGACGACGGTGCCGTTGGCAGTCAGTTCCTGGACTGTTGCCGACCCTGAAAGCGAAATATTTGTTGGTGCATCGTTGATCGGAAGCACCGCAAGCATGAAGTTGCTCGATTCCGAAAGTGCACCGTCGGATGCCGTTACCCGAAGACTCAACGACCCGTTGTAGTTTGCAGGCGGTGTGCCGCTGAACGTTCGCGTTGAAGGAGTGAAAGAGAGCCACGACGGCAGCGGTGTTCCATCCTGCATCGTTGCCGAATAGGTGAGCGATGGACTATCTACATCGGCGAATGTTTCCGCTGAAACCTGATAACTCCACGTCGTGTCTTCGTTTACAGTTTGATTGGGAATACCAGACACCACCGCCGGCGCATCATTGACCGGAGTGATGGTAAGATTGAACGTATCGAAGGTTGATTCCAGACCATCGTCCGCCTGCACTTTGACCTGCAATGTTCCATTGAAATCTAGTGGCGGCTGCCCTGAAAATGTGCGCGTTAGCGGATCGAAAGCGAGCCAAACTGGCAGGGTCGAACCATCTGCAAGTGACGCAGAAAGTGCCAAGCTGTCTCCATCAACATCAGCGAAACTACCTTCAGGTACGGTGAAACTAATGAAGGCGTCCTCGTTCGCTGTCTGGTCAGACAGCTCATTTTGCACGATGGGAGCGTCGTTAACAGGCGTGACGTTGAGCTTGAAATGGTCAACTGCATAGGCACCCGAAGCCCCCGCGATCACTTGTATATTGAGTGACCCGTTAAAGTCTGCCGGCGGCGTGCCAGAAAACGTTGCCGTTGCTGCATCGAAAGTCAGCCAAGACGGCCATGTATCTCCAGAAGCAAGTTCAGCACTCAGCGTAAGAGGCCCGTCCGGATAGTGGAAGGTATCGGAAGGCAGTGCAAACAGCACCTGTGTGTCTTCAGCGGAGTTTTGATCTTCTAAGCTGTGGCTGACGTACGGAACGTCTACAACGGGATTGATCGTTACTGAAACCGCCTGCTCTGCAACTCCGCCGTGCCCATCCTTGACCAGGATGACAAAGCTGTCGGCACCAGAGACATCGGAATTTGGTTCGTAGATAAAGGTTCCCGTTGAAGTCAGGATCACCTTTCCAAACTGTGGTGCAAAGCCTGGCTTTATTGAATAGCTCAGCGCATCTCCGTCGATGTCCGTCGCAGCGATTCCACCGTCGGCCAACGTATCTTCATCCAAGACCAGCACGGACGTGGACGATGTGCTGACTTCGGGTAGGTCGTTCACCGGCTTAATAGCGAACGAAACAATGCGTTCCGATTCACCACCTTGGCCATCACTGACAACGACGGTGAAAGTTTCAGCTCCCGTCGCGTTTGAGTTGGGCGTATACGTGAGTTGCCCGTCCACGCCTACGGTAACAGTGCCCTTGGTAGGACCAAAGCCGGATTTGATCGCGTACGAGAGTGCATCCCCGTCGAGATCGGCAGCCGAGATGCTCATGACCGCCGCTGTGTCTTCGAGTACGGTCGAAGCTACGAAGTCGCCTAACAACGGCGCAGTGTTTGATGAGCCATCAGGGAGAACCGCAACATATCCGGTCGCCGTTATCGTGTTCCCGGCGCTGTCAGTGACGTCATAGCTAAAACTTGCCAATCCAACAAAGCCCGTTCGCGGTGTGAAGACGACGGCTCCGGACTGATCGAGTGCTACGGTTCCTTCGGTGGCATCGCCTACCGCTGTAATCGTCAGCAGATCCTCCTCAGGATCGCTTACCGCAGGCAACAACTGTGATGCGTCAATTGTTGATACGGCGTTGATCTGACCGGAAATCGTCACGCTTGCGATGGCCCGGGAAACCCGATTCAGCAGATCCTGGGTGACAACTGCGCCGTCGGCGAATACGAAGTTCTCCACATATGACACCCAATCTCGGCCATCCCCGCCCACAATGCGGTTGTCGGTAATCGACAGGCTCCCGTCCATCAACTCCGTGATCGAATAGTCAGCACGGTTGCCGGAGTATATGGCCGTATCGATGCCGTCTCCGCCAGAGATCTCATCATTTCCAGCGCCCCCATAGAGACTGTCGTTTCCATCCCCACCTGAAAGGATGTCATTGCCGCCGCGTCCTTCCAGTATGTCATTGCCCAGGCCGCCATACAATCGATTGGCTAAATCGTTACCAAACAGCGTATCGCCAGAGTCAGAGCCGACCAGATTTTCGATGGAGGCAAGTGTATCGCCTTCTGAAGAATAGCCGGTTGATGACGATCCCCCGTTATCGCTGCCGTCGAGGTGAACGACAACCGCCACGGCTGATGACTCAAACGACGCTGTATCGTCGCCGTCGCCACCCGAAATATCATCAGCGCCTGCGCCGGCATCAACCCAGTCATCGCCTGCCTTTGCCGCGATGCTATCACTACCATCGCCGGCGATAATGACGTCATCGTCGTCACTGCCTTGGATATTGTCGTTTGCTGAGGTTCCTGTCGATGGAGTGATATCCGGAGATGGCTGTCCATCTAAATTGGATGTCAGCGTAATCTGACTAACGGGATCAAACCCTTCGACACCTTCGTCGACTACGCCTCCGCTGGCGATCGTCGAGATCAAGTTATCGAATTCTTCGTCTGTCGTGGCTACGGGTTGCTCGAAAGTGGTGAGGCCGGCATAACCGTCTTCAAAGTTCTTAATCCTGATGACAATCTCTGTTCCAAGGTCGTATTCGATGCCCTTGAAATGTTCGACATAGTACAGTGGGCTGCCGCCACTCTCACGGTGGGAGTTGGTCTCTTCGAAAATATCGCCTTTAAATACGTGAATGAGGAGGTCAGCCCCCGAAAACTCGAACAGAATTTCACCAAAGAAATCAAACAAGCCATGTGTTTGGTCGATAGACTCCTCAAAACTACCTTCGCCTCCACCAGTCGTTATGTTGTCGTCAATTTGGCGCCATTCAAAGCGCGCAAGATTGTCTAGAAAACCACCTTGTCCATCGGGCAGGAAGAGACCGCCAACCAGCGGCATCAACTCCGATCCTTCCCAGGTGATGCCATTAAAATTGTAGCCAGGATCTTTGAAAAAGTCGTAAGCGAGATAGATACGGTCAGACGCATCAGCGTCCTCAATTATGAACTCCACCGGAGCCTGCCCCGAATTGCGCAGACCGGCCACAATAAATTTATCAGATCCAAGACCACCGAAAATCGTATCTCCATCGTCTTCGATGCTTAAGTGGTCGACATCCAGAATAAACGTATCATTCCCTTCTCCACCTACGAGCAGGTCCTGACCTGCTCCGCCGCGCAGTAAATCGTCGCCAGCACCACCAAGCAGGACGTCGCTCTTGTCGCCACCTTGCAACTGATCGTTTGCTGTCCCGCCAACGAACAAGAACCCACCATCCTGAGTCCCTTCGAAAGGCACGCTTTCAGAACCAAAATTCACTCCTTTGCCTCCCGCGGCAATGGCAATGGCTTCGATATCTCCAGCATTCCCATGCCACATCGAAGCGTCAGCACCCGAAGCGTCGACCAAACCTGTGATCAGCTTGTCGCGTCCCACGATTTGAGTGGGCTGTAGCCAAGCATCCTTCGACAGATTGACGACAAGGGCTTCCTGCTCAATCGAATAACCAATCACGCCTTGACGAAGCTGCGCATCGGTGAATTCGGGCTTTGCAACCGTTGCAGCATATTGAACGACAATATCGGCTAGCGCATTTTGCGCACCGTGATCGACCAGGGGATTGTTGTTCTGATGTCCGAAATACTTTGCGAGATCGGTTGCGTCATTGAACATCGCATCGATTGCGACATCACCATACGGCCGATAGCCTTCATGGACCGCTGAATACGCGATCTTTGTTGTCATCACTCCTGCGTCAGCTGAACCCGAAGCATGCGCGATGTCGTCGCTCATCAGAGCTCCGAACAAGCTTTGGCCGACCGCGTACCACGCCGTTTCCTTGGTATTCCCGTACATCGTGAGCACGGTCAGGGACATGCTATGCGCTTGCGACGGAAAAGGCCAATACGGCGTCGTGATTCCCGCAGGATGAAATGCGTCGTTTACACGAGAAATCCCTGCAATGTCTCCCCAGAGCGCTTGTCCGGATATGCTGCCGAGTGAGATCGATCCTGGAGGAGCCACGCCATTGAAATACGTATCTGAATAATATTGGTTGGTAGGTCCGACATACGGGTCGTTTATCCCATTGGGATCATAATGGGTGATGAACTCGCTGTCGCTTCGCACATGCTCGGCGACTTCGTCGAATCCGCCGATGCTCGCGAAAGTATGAGCTGTGACGCCGTAGAGCGAGCCCACGAAGCTGGCTAATCTCCCTCCGAGAGAATGGCCTGTGAGGATGATACTGCTATTGCTACTGACCGGTGTGCCCAGCTCAGTCGCGCCGATTGTCTCCTTATAGTACTTTGCGGCTTGTTCATCTTGTGACGTTGGGGTTTCAACACCTAAACCGCCTAGCATATCGACGACCACGTCGCCGCTGGTCCAGTCATCGGTTCCACGATACGCAATGACGATTTCGTCGGCTCTTGTGTATGTGCCTGCGTAAAACCCGAATCCACCCGTTTTGGGGTTGCTAAAAGTGAAGTTTCCTAAATCCGCGTCGGGGTTGAGCCCAGGCCTGTTCGCCTCTTGTAGTTTTTTCTCGTAAACATCCATCGCGAGAAGCGCGAGTTCCAGATCGGTTGCCATTACTTATACTCTCCCATAAGAGTTCGGGCGTTGAGGCCATTGGGAAGTTGGTGATCCACCGGATTGGTTTTCGACATGGTCTTGAGCCACGGAAATTTTCCATGTATCGCGGTGAAGTCGGCTTTCTCGTTCGTCATCTCGACGTAGAGCCCGCGGACCTTGATGCCGCGTGTTTCGAACTCTGCTTGATCGTTCGGTGGAAAGAATTCCGCGCTTCTGGGACTGTTGGGATTAGGCATCCAGATGATTTGCGCCCGATCTGGATTTATCTCGCCGCGCTCTTTGAGCTTGCTCATCTGAATAAGATCGTTTGCACCTAGTTCTTTGCCGGGAAAGAAGGCGATGGAAGCGAGAGCGCCCCCGCCGTAGGGCCGCGACGAACCTATCGGAGCCTGATAAAAGATTGGCTCAACTGCGACCAGCACAACTCCACGTTCGCTGAGATCAACCCAAGGAGAACCGCCCCAGGCTGATGTCGCCCAACCAGGATAGACCCAAAGAGCCTTCCGGTTGTCTTCGACTTGAACGGAGATGACGCTCGAGCCCGAGTAGACCTTTCCGTCGGCCTCGACTTCTAGTGTGAGCCTGTAGTTGTAGTGGTAGACGGTCGTATAATAGGAATATGCGACATAGAGGACGATCGCCCCGACAAGCAAAGCGATGCCCTGAGCCAATCGCTTCAGAAAATTCAGCAAGAAGGTCATGTAGCGCCTCCTTGATGAGCGCAACGCGCCACCTGAACAGAGTCTTCTCCACTACTTGTTCGGCTCCGAAAGCCCTCGGCACTTTGAGAAAAGTTGTCCGGCAGTCTATGCTGACAACAAGCTCTACTTGTTAATGAGCTGACCATGGCGTTTCCCCCTAAAAAACCGTTTGCCCCCCATGAGAGTTCGCGTGCATTGATGCACACTGCAACACTTTTTTAAATACTTCAGTATCGTGATGAACACGGATTTGAGAAGCATACTTAATCTGACAACGGAAGGCTGATTGGGATCAGCCTTGCCCGATGCGCTGGAGAACTCCTTCCCGATCGATGATGCAGCTGATCGCTACGGACCGCCGCTTCCAGACGACGCCTTCGACACACATCCCAAAGTGCAGGAATGGCGCGACCTCGTTACCCGCTCCGAGAAGCAGGTATGGTGCACGCCAGAGCGCCACGACACCATGACCGGCATCATGAAGGCGCAGATAGACTGGA
This sequence comes from uncultured Hyphomicrobium sp., assembly GCA_964587445.1. GTDB lineage: Bacteria > Pseudomonadota > Alphaproteobacteria > Rhizobiales > Hyphomicrobiaceae > Hyphomicrobium_B. The sequence goes on along the minus strand of CAZPLQ010000007.1, from coordinate 116,022 downwards.
TTCCGTTGAACGCAGAGGCGGTTCGGCCGACCCAGGGCAAGACGCACTGTCAACTTTTCGCAGGTTCTTGGGATCTGCTGAGAACAGCCGGTGCGAATTGTCTGCGGCACACTCCTAAGGCCGTTCTACGTCTCGAACGGCGCGCTCATCATTGCGGCTGTTCATGCTGGCTTCCACGACAAGGTGCATCTCGACGATTTCGGTTTCGAGCAAGTCAACGTGACATTCAACATGGCGAAGCCGGTTATCGATAACCCGAAGTCTCTGGCCTCGAAATTCCTTTTCCGTGACCCGGACCGCGGCTCAGCCAAGAGACCGTTTTGCTGGCGGACTGAGACCGGTTCGAATAGCGAATTCTGGTGATGCAGTGCTCGATCGTATGTCCACTGAGACTCGGTTCGCCCATTCGAAACTCCGATGGCTGGTAGACAAGGGCGACGACCTATATGGCCTGTCGTGATACTTCGCACAATGTGGTCGCGTATGACCGGCACCACCCAGTTATCGCTATAGCGGCCTCTACACGCGGGTGACGACTTGTGACGCGGTACGGATGTCTTCAAGCTGTACGGACAGAGCACCAAGCATCTGCTTCATCTCCGTGAAGACAGGATTGGACTTGTTGGGGTCCCTGATTGTGAGGATGGCGGTGAAGGGGACGCCATCTTCCGGCATGGCTTCGCCTGCACGGGTGAGGTATTTCACGGTCAACCGCCAGTCCGACGACTTTCCAACGCCACGTGCATTCATTTCGTAGGCCTTTACCGGGCTCCACTTGAGCCCGTGTTCAATGCGCTCCGCTTCCATCGGATAAGCCGGGGACGGCTTCGGCAAGTAGACGGGTTTCATGCGGCCTTCCCAGCCGCCATTTTCCCCCTTGTCGGGGTTCCACTGCTGAAGAGCGCCTTCTAAGTTGATCCGCACGAATTCTGCGCCGAAGCGGGAATCCAACGGCGGGGAGAAAACGAGGGTCAGGCGGGCAGTGCCTTGGCAGTTACCGCTTTGCGTCAGAGAAGGCGGCCACGAGAACGGAAATATGAGCTGCTTATCCCTGGGCAGCCTCGTGGCGAACACCAGCGTGATTTCGTGATTGCCGCCCTCAAGGATGCTTGCCGCAGACGGCGGCAAACCGTGGCCGACGAACTGGCGCGCGACTGGTTCCAAGACCTTAACCTTGAGCACTGCTGGGCGTTGAGCGTGGTGGGTAAGGAGCGCCAACATGGTTTCACGAGATAACCTACCTTCCACCAACAGATCGAGGCGAGCCGCAGTTTTTGCAACCAATGGCGCCGCATAGCTTGTACCGCACGCGTCGGCGACGGTGCCCGTGGATGAAATTGAGTAAAGACCATGCCCCAGATCGGCTTGGGGCGCACCTGCGCCACCGACATGGGCGTAATCCGGTTTCAAGAGCGAACGAAGACCGGGACCACGTCGCGAGTAGCAAGCGGGGGCATGAGCGATGGCAGGGTTCATGCCAGGCGGGTTGAGCGCACCAACAGAGGCGTTTCGTGCGGATTCTGCTGGCGTAAAGATAATGTCGTTCTGACTGGCGGCCAGCATGGCGAGAGCATGTTCGTTGGCACTGGGCCACTCCGGACGCAGGTCTGAGAGGTTGCCCGCCGATATGAAAATAACAATGTCGTGGTCATCGGCAAACTTATCGAGCCTGGAGGCCCAGCGGCTATAGTGGCTGGGGCTGACCGGGACAAGCACGTTCATGCTCAGGTTGAAGACGCGAACACCGTGCTGGTTTCGGGCCTCCAGAATCACATTTTCCACTTCGTCAAAGAAACCGTCGAGGTTCTGATAGTAGGAGCTGAAGGATACCTCACGAGGGTGAACACGCGCATCATAGATTTCAACGCCGTCTACCTCATCGAGGCAGCCACCGTCATTGTGCGCGGTGCCGGCAATCAGAAGCCCGGTGATAAAGGTGCCGTGGGCGGCATCAACATCGGAATCGTCCAGCACGCCCCAACGACCGATGACCCAATCGCCAACAACATCACTGACACCGCCATCGATGACACCCAGTTTTGGGTATCGGTGGTTCGCATCTTTCGTCGGAATGCTGGCAGAGGTTGGCCGCGAGCGAATAGACGCGGTGCTTTTGACAATTTTGCCTGGAAGGCTGATGGAGCGAACCAGCGGATGCTGCTCTAAAAAGGTCAGCACATGGATATGTCGCTCAAGGGATGTGTTGAAGGGCGCAAGGCTACGCGCCCGCTCTGAGGGAGCGGGCAGCAGTTGAATATTCGCGGGTAACGCCGTCTGCTCCACGCGTACAGACAGTAGCGGAGCCTGCTTGCGCTCATCCGTAGTAAGGCGTTGGACGGTCAGGCCACTTCCAAGTGCCGCAAGTCCATCCTGAAAGCTTTGAAACAGCTTTCGCCGATGAAAATCCAACGTGTCCCTCAACGTCAAAGGCGGCGGTGCGCAAAAGAGCTCCACTTCGTAGCCCTGGCCAGTACCGGCCTCACTAAGCCAAACCACCGCTTGCTCGACGTCGAAGCGCCGCTTGTCCGATGGTCCATAAAGCTCAACCTTGGCGATCGCGCCCGTTTCGCTGCGCTTCCCAGAAGGATTGGGTTCTTCGCGACCGGTCTTAGCGTTCAGTTTCATGCGGGTGTTGGGCTCGGCTTCCGCAACAGCGGCTGCCACCTGGTAAAGCGCTTCCGGCGTCACCTCGAAAAGCATCTCACCAAGATCAAGCCCGCCAACGCACGGCGCAACGCCAACTTTGAAGAGAGAGTTTATCGGCCGGTGGCTTTTTGCCCAGGCGTCTCGGCGAAGGATGACCTTGAGGTATCCGATATCGCTAAAGACCCGGGCCCGGCGGACGAGCGCTTGGGCGCAGGTCTGAAGATCGGCAACGATCCTTTCTCTGTGTGCCACAAACTCCGCATCGCGGTGCGCGAAGAAATCCTTCTTCGGCCCACCGCCTTCCGGGACCTCGCGGTCCTCATGAAAATTGCTGGGATTGATAACGACTTGGACAGGGGCAGCCATCAGGAGGCACCTTTCTTGCCCTCAGCCGCGCTGAACTTGCGGCTCATGGTTGACTTGTTCTTGCCCATCAGCAGGCCGAGATCTTCTAGGCTGAATGTCGTATTGGGATCCTCGCGCCAAATGCGGAGCAGGTGCTCTTCGTCCTCGTTCACTTGCTGTTTGCGGATTTCGGAAACGCGCCCGGTGTTCAAGGTTGCGAAACGCTTGAGCAGGGCGATGAACTGCCGCTCACCGTCAGGATTGATGGCGAGCTCCTTCTTGTACGAACGCACCAATGCCTCGATTTCCGCGCCCGACGATCCCTCGGTGAACCAAGCGAGCGCCTTGAGGTGGGCGTTGGCCGCCTGAACCGGCGTCATGTTTCGTTCAGCAATAGCCAAACGAACAGCGAAATCTGGCTTTGGAAGTTCAAGTTGAACCTCGAACCGGCGCCATATTGCAGGGTCCAGCAATTGGGGGTGATTTGTAATGCTGATGGTCAGGCCAACGGGCTGGCGGAGATCGATTTGCTGCATCAGTGCATTCACGATGCGCTTGATTTCGCCAACCTCGTGGGGATCATCGCGCAGCTTGGCGATAGCATCAAATTCATCGAGCAACAGTAAGCAGCGGTAGCGGTTCGCAAAGGCAAACAGATTGCCGATGTTGCGCGCAGACGTGCCGAGGAACGACGAAACGAGGCTGTCGAGGCGGGCCAAGACGATTGGGAGCTTTAGCTGATGTGCAATCCACAAGGCCAAGCGGGTTTTCCCCGTTCCAGGCGGGCCGAATATCAGGCAGCTCTTAGGAGGTGGCGCACCAATGGCCATCAAGGCGGGAATGTTGGCCCACTCCTCAATCAACGTGGCGATAGCGTCTGTGAGATACTCATCAAACAGCGGCGGGACACCAGACAGCTGCTGGGGAAAGATCACCTCGGCCAGTGGCGTCGAGGTCTCCCGATCGGTAGGAATGGGCGTCTTGGTTGAAAGCTCTTCACCTGCGAAGCCGGCACCGGAGAGTGAGATTCGACTGGGGGCCATTTCCTGGGTGCCTTCCGCCGCAGCAAGGATCGCTGACAGCGCAGAGGCTTGCTTTGTCTCGCCTTGCTTGAGCAGCTCGGCACGCAGTCTTTCAATTTGCTTCCGGATCGCCGGAGTTGGCGAAGCCATGGCCGCACGGCACAGCGCTTGCACGATAGCGAAGTGATCCATCCAAATAGTCCTGGTTGCGCTTGCTGCCTTCATGTTGCAAACTAGCATGCATTTGTTGCGTGTCAAGCCATATGCGTTGCGTATTTTGATAATTTATTGCGCAATGGCGCCGCAGTGTTGCGCTCGGCCAATACATCGTTGCGGTGGTGTGTGGCGCGGATGGCGTCTGTTATGGGACGCTTGAATTCGATAAGCAGATGGCGTCCCTTGTACCGGTTCAGGAGCAACAGGTCCGGCCGTTTCTTGCCGTCCTTCTGCTCGGGGAACTGACTCACGAGGGCTTTCGGCAGGATTGTCCGAAGCGCCTGATTGCCGGAAAGCAGTGCGAATTCGGCGCCAAAGATCCAAAGGTTCTGCTCGATCGCCTCATGCATGCTGGCCTCAAGCGTGTGCTCATCGTTTGACAGAACCCGCATCGCGTCGAGCGAAGTGAGACGGGCCTTCGTGCTCCGCGCGACGCGGGTAAGGTCGACGATGCCGAAGGAAGACAGGCATTAGATAGCCTTGTTAATAGGTCTGCGACTGAACACCCGGCTAAGTTCGCTTACTGAGGGAAAACGATGGGGTATTGGAGCGACCAACAACTGAAAATGACCGAAGGGGGTATGGATCTCGGGAAGGTATCCAAGAAGTTTGTGTGCCCAGGCTGTTTTGAAAACGACGCCATCAAAGCTGTCGTCATTAAACAAGCTGAGCGCGAAAAGTGTGACTACTGCAGCACCAAGTCCAAGCATCCGATTGCAGCGAACCTAGGTGAGATCGTTGGGTTTCTCCTCGTATGCATAGAGCAAGAATGGACTGATGCAGATGGCGCCCTGCCCCGAGACGACGAAACAAACGACTGGCTGATCGACACGCCAATAGATACAGAAGAGCCCATCGTGCACGGCATCGGATTGAGTTTACCGAGGGACAAAAACGATATACTTCGCTCGGACATTATTGGTACCCTACCAGATCGGTCCTGGTGTCCGATTGATCCACTCAGAATATCCCGACATCAAGCAATAAAAGAGAGCTGGCGCCTTTTCTGCCGCGTGATCAAACATGAACGCCGCTTTTTCTTTCGAGATTATAGCAGCGACAAGCTGACCGCTGAGTATGATAGCCACGAAGCCGAATTTGGCATAGGCGAACTCTTGGGAGAGTTTGCGGCCTACTGCGAGCGCGCAGGGCTGTTTGCCACTCGATCGGCTGACTCTTCCTTCTTCCGTTGTCGCACCAATGGCACAGGCAGAAAGCTTCTTGCGAGGGAGGTCGGGCCGCCACCAATCAGGTATGCAAAGCAGGCTAATCGAATGAGCCCTGCAGGTATTCCGATGTTCTACGGTGCTGAAACCGCTAAGACGGCACTAGCAGAGACCGTCGGTGATCCAGGCGTTTATGCGATAGGGTTGTTTCAGGTGAACCGGGAATTGACACTGCTACACCTCACCAAAGCCGGTCCCGTTCCCAGCCTATTTGATTTGGAAAGAGCGCGCGACCGAAGTTGGGCTCGGTTCATGCAGGATTTCATTGAAGACTTTCAGAAGCCAATCACGCGTGATGATCGCGCTCATATTGAGTATGTCCCGACTCAGGTTGTCACTGAGTACTTCAGAACCGTAGTAAAGGTAGGCGAGCGGCGCGTTGATGGAATCCTGTATTCAAGCACCCGAGAAGCGGGAGGCGTCGCAGTCGTCCTTTTTGCAGATACTTTCGATGTTACGGACGATGAGCCAGATAGTGATTTCAAGAAGGTTAGGGGTGCGTTCGAGCGCATGGACAGAGACGAGCCTTGGTTGGAGATGACCGAGTACTTCGAGGAAACCGTGAACCCCGAAGAGGTCTGACGCGTGGGCGAACTACCCTGATTGATCGGCGGCAGCACTTTTCATAACGTGTGGATTCTGCGACTCGGAAGACATTCGGATGTGGCGGTGTGGAAGCCGCGCATGGTGGAAGCAGCTCACGACATTGCGGCGCGCAAGACCGAATTGATCCCGTCCATTCCGCGAGGTCCAGATCGTCATCGAGAGTTGGCGGCGTCATTTCAATGCGGTGAAGCCACATCAGCATCTCAGCTACAAACCGTCGGCACCGGAGGTATTCATTCCGGCGCTTGCTGCATGGCCTCCCTCGCGGTGCTACGCCCGCTCCGTGACGCATGCAGATGACGTACAGAAAGTTTCGCACAATTTGAAGAAGGCTGGCGGCCCCGACTCAGGGTCTTCTGGTGATTGCGAAGTCACAGAGAGATCAAGAGAAGGAAGCCACCAGGACTGCAGAGGATACGCCGATTCCAGGCAACCTCAACAATGTGATCCGGATCGATGACGAGCGGATCAGGGGACATCTCGACCGCGTCGTTCGCGGCACGGTCGAGGAGACGCTGAACGCGCTTCTCGATGCCGAAGCCGACCGGCTGTGCAATGCCGAGCGCTACGAACGCACCGAGGCGCGCCGCGATACGCGCGCCGGGCATTACGAGCGCAACCTCGAGACCAAGGCCGGCGAGGTAACGCTCAAAGTGCCGGAGCTGCGCCGCCAGACGTTCGAGACGGCGATCATCGAGCGCTACCGGCGCCGCGAGGCTTCCGTCGAGGAAGCGCTGATCGAGATGTATCTGGCGGGCGTTTCGGTTCGCCGGGTGGAAGATATCACGGAAGCCGTGTGGGGGACGCGTGTTTCGCCCTCTACGGTGTCCGATCTCAACAAGAAGATCTACGCGTCGATCGAGGTGTGGAGCAATCGTCCGATCGAGGGCGAGCATCCGTATGTATATCTCGACGGCATCGTGATGAAGCGGACGTGGGCGGGCGAGGTGCGCAACGTCTCGCTGTTGGTCGCGATTGCCGTCGATGCCGAAGGATATCGCGAGATTTTGGGCATCGTCGAAGGCGCGAAGGAGGACAAGTCGGGCTGGTCTGGCTTCCTGAAGCACCTGAAGGAACGTGGCCTGAAGGGCGTTCGCCTGATTATCTCGGACGCGTGCATGGGGCTGGCCGAAAGCGCGGCCGAGTTCTTCCCCGACGCGGCTTGGCAGCGCTGCACGGTACACTTTTATCGCAACGTGTTCAGCCATGTTCCGCGCCCGAAGATGCGTGAGGTTGCGGCGATGCTCAAAGCGATCCATGCTGCCGAGGACATCGCGGCGGCGCGCGAGAAGGCGGCGCAGGTGGTAGCAAAACTCAAGGATCAGCGCATGATGAAGGCTGCGGAGATCGTCGAGATGGGTTTGCACGAGACACTGGCGTACTACGCCTTCCCCGAGGGGCACTGGCGGCGCATCCGCACCAACAATCCGCTGGAGCGCATCCTGAAGGAAATCCGCCGGCGCACGAAGGTGGTCGGCTCGTTCCCGGACGGGCAATCGTGTCTCAACCTGGCAGCTGCTAGGTTGAGACACGTCGCGGGCAGCGAGTGGTCGACCAAGAGGTATCTGTCGATGGAGCTGCTGAGAGATCACCACACTGAACCGGCAACCGCCTGAGCCCGGGACGGGACCCGCTTAAGCCAAATGCAAATGTGCGAAATATTCTGGACAGTACCCGCATGCAGCATCCGGCAGAAGGAGGCGCTATGAACCAATATTGCACTTGGACCACTCGGGTGAGCCCGGCTTAGCGATCCCTGTTTTGAGGAGAAGTCGTCCCTGTTCCGCGATAAGGTTTCCCTGATCCGCGCTTAAAATTCCCTGTTAATTTTTGGGCCAGATCTGGCGTAACGCACTGTAATAGCAGTGATTTTCGGCTTCTGCGAGGAGAATTCAAGCCCGGAAAGCGCGAAAATTCCCTGTTTTTCCCGATTTCATGGCTCATGAAGGGCAGAGACCAGCTCGCTCGCGACTGCCGCCACCACCAACAATAATGTCTTGATATCACACATTATTTTAGCATCTCAAATTGACGCGCACTAACCGTAGGTTAGCGCGATTGTATCGGCGGTCTCGAAATCTTTGCTTTTGAAGCCGTCGCCACCTTGCGCACCGTTAAGGCCAGTTCACTCATGGGCACTGCGGGAGCCAAATCAACGAATAGCTATTCAAGTGACGGACATGCCTGGAACTGGCAGCCTTATCGTACGCGACTGCTGCATCTGTTCAAGGTCCAGGCACCCAGAGCGGCATGGATACCGTGAGCATCCCCACGTCACCCTCAAGCCGGTTCTTCGCGTCAACCTCGTGCAGATACTTCCACTCGGAGTTGATCGGAAGCTTTCCGACGACAAAGCTGTAGGTCATCACCGCGCCGATGGCTGTTACGCGCCCTTCGAAATCTCCAAGTTGGGCGCCCGCGCCGCTGTCGCCGGTAATCTGCCGGTAATGATAGCCGGCGAGGCCGAGCGAGAAGGTCTTTGAAAGATGCTGGATGAGGCCCCACTCGACGTGAAACTCCGTGCCGGTCTTGTAGTCGGTATCTGAGTTCTCGCCATTCAACGTAAAGCCGGCAGCTAGCGAGACTTCGAAGCCTTTGGCAGCATCGAGGTAGGTCACGGCCGCACTGGTATCGAGTCCCCACCGGTGAAAGGCGATGTTTGAGATGCTATCTTGATCCCAAGGGCCGATAGGCACGTTGAGAAGCGCCGCGAGGTTCCAATGCCAGTTACCCTCGTGCCAGCCAATCAGGGCGTTGAACACCGGATCGCCGAGTTTTGTCGAGTCGTCCGCGAAGGAAAAATGCTGGCCGGGGCCAATGATGGTGGTGTCGGACAGCATCAGGGCCGCACGCGTGTCAATGTCGACGTCTATACCCTTCCAGCCCCACGGCATCATGACGCCGAAACCGACGTTGCCGCCGGCCACTTTGCCCGGCGCGATCCACGTCGCAATGGGTGCGTTGATGTAGGCGTCCGCCTGAACCTCGAGGTCGGCATCAAGCGTAAGGCCGGCGCGTCGCAGTGCGATACCGCGCGCAGCGTTGCCACGGGCGTCGCCGGAATATCCGTAGTTGATATTGACGACGTAGATACCAGGCGGCGGCACATAGCCAGCCATTGAGGATTTTGAACCCAGAAGATAGAAGCCGGTTGCGTTCTCTGCTGCTCGCGCGGGGTCAGATTCCAAGCCTGCGATGCCCAAAATCAGGAGCACCGATAAGACATGCCGCATTTGTGCGTTCCCCCACTTATCGCTCTGCCAGAACGTCCGCGTCCCGCGCTTCAAATATGATTTTGGACAGCCCTTGCCCGTCGCTGTCTCCTATTCAGTCGATTCGAAACTGATCTTAAGCATCCCCACTCTGACCGCTTGGCATTTTGCGCCAAACCTCAATGCTTGAAGCTCCGTTCCAGGAAAAAATGCCGCTCGACAACAGTGCTTTGCACTGCCAGTTTATCGTAATACTGGAGGCGCTATTCCCCTTTAGATAGTATTCAATGGCCATATTGCCATTTACGAACAGCTCAGGCCTTGGCCCTCTTCCGCGGTTCATCGAGTCGGCCGGCGGATCGCGAATGCTGGCGCGCGTGTTCCAAGCGGAGAGCCTTCCGCTTAGTTTGGCCGCAGACGACGCAAACTGGATACCCTTACGTAGTCTGCTCGGTCTGTTCGAACGATCCGCCGCGATGCTGGGTGATGACCTCATCGGGTTGCGTGTCGGCCAAGCCATGCAACCGGAGGATTTTGGTCTCTGGGCGCGCTACGGAATGTCTGGCATCACACTGCGAGATAAAATCCGGCGCTGGAACAGGAGCCTGCGTTTTCACCAGAGCGGGAGTGAACTTGCTCTCGATGAGCAGGGAGAATGCGCCGTTTGGCGCTACGGCATGGTCGAGTCATCGACGTACGGGCGCAGGCATCACGCGGAACATTTGCTGTGGCCGATGCTGACGGCGCTTCGCCGGAATACCACTTCTACTTGGGATCCTATTCACATCGAATGCAGCTACGAACGCCCTCAATTCTGGCGCAAGCTTGAAGAGGCGTTTGGCGCTCCGCTTTCCTTCGGCAAGGCCGCAAACGCCATTGTCTTCAAGAAGCATATTTTGGAGGAAGCTCCGCCACACCGCATGGCATTGGAAACGCTGATCACGTGGAAAGATCTCTACCGCATGACCCGGCGACGGCCGCCGGCGACGCTTCTCGAAGCGACCCGTGCCATCGTACGCACGCGCGTCGCCGAACCGCTTACGGACGTTGAGGGCGCCGCGTTTTTGCTGGGAATGAGTTCGCGCACATTGCAGCGGAACTTGAGCGAGGAAAACGTCACGTACCGTCAAGTCCTCGAACAGGTGAGGATGGAGCGCGCAACCGAACTCCTGCAAGAGACCCAAGCTTCCATTACCGAGATCGCGTTCTCTCTGGGATATGACGACGCGACGAGCTTTTCGCGCGCATTCCGCCGCTGGGCAGGCTATCCCCCGAATGCGGTGAAGCGAAATGGAACGCCTCTCGGCACAGACTGATAGTTCGATAGCGCTGCAGCATCAGCTTCCCATCCGCGAAATGGATGGTGACTGCCAGTGAACCTTTACCTTTTTTCTGCAATCCTCCAACACACGAAAATTGGCGCAAAATGCCAAGTGCCGCGGATCGACATAGCCTATGCTGATCATACGAGATCCGCTCATCACTGCCTCCGGTAACTCTCTGGGCGGCTATCGTATTTTTGTGCCTGCCCGGGCGGCTATTGTATTTTGAATATTGCCTCCGGCGCCATATTGCGAGGTCCGGCGTGAATCGCGTCCCGACAGTTGAACTGCGCGACAGATCCGCTCCGAGAACCTGTTCCTTTCCGGGCATGGTGTTCGTCTCCGGCGGGACGTACCGCATGGGATCAGACAAGCACTATCCTGAGGAAGCACCCGTTCATTGCGTGAGCGTCGACAGCTTCTGGATCGACGAGACGCCGGTCACCAACGCCCAGTTCCGCGCCTTCGTTGAAGCGACAGGCTACATCACCTTCGCCGAGATTCCCCCCAAGGCCGAGGACTATCCGGGCGCCCTGCCGCACATGCTGAAGGCTGGTTCGCTGGTCTTCACCCCGCCGGCGGGTCCCGTGGACCTTCGCAACGGCGCGTGCTGGTGGTCGTTCTGTTTCGGCGCCAATTGGCGCAGGCCCTATGGCCACGGCAGCTGGATCAAGGGTCACGACGATCATCCCGTCGTGCACATCGCCTATAGGGATGCGGAAGCCTATGCGGCCTGGGTCGGCAAGGAACTGCCGACGGAAGCCGAATGGGAGTTCGCCGCACGCGGTGGCCTTGACGGTGCCGAGTTTGCCTGGGGCGACGAACTAACGCCTGGCGGACATCACATGGCGAACACGTGGCAGGGCAACTTTCCCTGCGAGAACCTGAAACTGGATCGCTACGAGCGCACATCGCCCGTCCGCGCCTTTCCGCCGAACGGCTACGGTCTCTACGATATGATCGGCAACGTGTGGGAATGGACGACGGACTGGTACGCGCCCAAACATCCAGCCGATGCAGCGAAAGCCTGCTGCATTCCAGAAAACCCGCGTGGGCCGCATCGCGAAACGAGCTACGATCCGAGCCAGCCGAAAATCCGCATTCCGCGCAAAGTGCTGAAGGGCGGCTCGCACCTGTGCGCACCGAACTATTGCCGCCGCTATCGGCCCGCCGCGCGCCATCCTGAGCCCATCGACACCTCAACGAGCCATGTCGGCTTTCGATGCGTCGTGCGCACGGCCGCTGGCTCGACCACGCACGATCACCCTTGAATAAACACGTCTAAACAGGAAAGCTGGGAGGTTGCGAAATGCGCGACAAGAAAACAGAAAAACAAACCGGCCAAACAACCGACTTGGCGCTTGATCGCCGGAGCGTTCTTCTCAGCGGGGGCTCGTTGCTGGCACTGGCGGCAGCCACGTCGGCAGACAATGCCGAGGCACAAACGAAAAAGGATGCGGAGGTGCCCGCGGCCAAGGCTGCCGGCAAGCCGAATATTCTCATCATCTGGGGCGATGACATCGGGCAGTTCAACATCAGCGCGTATAACCGCGGTATGATGGGCTACCGCACCCCCAATATCGACAGCATCGCAGAGCAAGGCGCATTGTTTACCGACTGGTATGGCCAGCAAAGCTGCACGGCAGGCCGCGCCGCATTCATCACCGGACAGTCTCCCATCCGCACCGGCTTGTTGAAGATCGGCCTGCCCGGATCGCCTGAAGGCCTTAAGCCGGAAGATCCCACCATCGCGACCTTCCTCAAGCCGCTGGGCTATATGACCGGCCAGTTCGGTAAGAACCACCTCGGCGACCGCGACGACATGCTGCCGACCAATCACGGCTTCGACGAATTCTTCGGCAACCTTTACCATCTCAATGCCGAGGAGGAACCTGAGAACCCCGACTATCCCAAGAACCCGGATTTCAAGAAGAAGTTCGGTCCGCGCGGCGTGATTCATAGTTTTGCCGACGGCCGCATTACGGACACCGGTCCTTTGACGCGCAAGCGCATGGAGACGATCGACGAAGAGGTGAACGAGAAAGCGCTTGACTTCCTCGAACGCGCGAAGAAGGCCGACAAGCCATTCTTCATGTGGTGGAACTCCACCCGCATGCATGTCTTCACGCACCTGAAGAAAGACTCCGATGGCAAGACCGGCCTTGGCATCTATGCGGATGGCATGGTTGAGCACGACAACATGGTGGGTACGGTTCTCGCCAAGCTCAAGGAGCTTGGATTGGAAGACAACACCATCGTGATGTACGCGACTGATAACGGCGCCGAAACCTTCACATGGCCCGACGGCGGCACCACGATGTTTCGTGGCGAGAAGAACACCAACTGGGAAGGCGGCTATCGTGTCCCGTGCATGATTAAGTGGCCGGGCGTTATCAAGCCGGGAACGGTCATCAACGACATCTGTGCCCACGAGGATATGCTGACGACCCTGGTGGCGGCAGCGGGGGCGCCAAACGTCAAAGAGGAGGTCCTCAAGGGCAAAAAGATCGGGGAGAGGACTTACAAGGTTCACCTTGACGGCTACGATCTCGGTCCAGCCCTGCGGGGAGAAACCGAGTGGCCGCGAAAGGAATTCCTGTACTGGACGGACGGCGGCGACGTTGCAGCTCTGCGCTATGACAACTGGAAGGTCACCTTCCTAAGACAGGACGCCGATGGACTTAAAGTGTGGCAGGAGCCTTTCGTGGTGCTGCGTGCTCCGCTGCTGACCAACCTGCGCATGGATCCGTTTGAGCGTGCGGAACATGAGAACGCGATGGGCTATCAGCGCTGGTACATGGACCGCATGTTCGCCATCGCGCCAGCAGGGGCCTACATCGGAAAATGGCTGCAAAGTTTCAAGGAATTTCCGCCACGGCAAAAGCCCGGCACCTTCACCCTTGAGGGCGCGATGGACGCGGTGATGAGCAACGTGGGCAAGCAGTAACCGCACCACGACATCGCGCCGCATCTCAACCTGGCGATGCGGCCCGGTTCCTGGTTGCGCAGCTGGCGTTCCGTGGTCTTTCCATGCTCACCCGGCAGCCCTGAGCTTGTCCATCTTTTGTTTGTGTGCCGGCTTCACGAGCGTTTGGATGCGCCTTCGCGAACTCCAACGTCTATCCAGAACACGAGCCGTTCACTAGCTATGACGAGGTCCATCATGATCTATCGCTCGGCGTGCCTCACCGCCGTTACCGTCGCCTTGCTTCTGCTTGCGGTTGCCGCTCCCCTTCAGCACGCCCGGGCGCGGTCGGATTCACTTCCCTCCTGGAATGACGGCGCAACAAAAACCGCGATTATGGATTTCGTCGCGCGCGTGACCAAGGAGGGTGGACCGGACTATGTGCCGCTCACCGAGCGCATCGCCGTTTTCGACAACGACGGAACACTCTGGTCCGAGCAGCCGATGTATTTCCAGCTCGCGTTCGCGATTGATCGCATCTCTGCATTGGCCAAGGACCATCCGGAATGGCAAGAGACGCAGCCGTTCAAAGGCGTGCTCCAAGGAGACCTCAAGGCCGTGGCAGCGTCCGGTGAGCATGGTCTTCTCGATATCGTCGCCGCAACGCACTCAGGAATGACGACCGAGGAGTTTGCAAGCATAGTCGAGACTTGGCTGGCCAGCACACAGCACCCGAAACTCAAGCGGCCTTACACGGAGCTCGTCTACCAGCCCATGCTTGAGCTTCTGTCCTATCTGCGCGCAAACGGCTTTAAAACGTTCATTGTCTCGGGCGGAGGCGTCGAGTTTATGCGCACCTTTGCCGAGAAAGTGTACGGCATTCCGCCTGAGCAAGTTATCGGTTCGTCGGGCGTCGTGAAATTCGATATGGGCACAGATGGAGAACCCAGGCTCGTCAAGGATGCGAAGATTGAGTTCATCGACGACGGCCCGGGCAAGCCCGTCGGCATCAACCGCTTCATCGGCCGCCGACCTATTTTTGCCTTCGGCAACTCGGACGGCGATCTGCAGATGCTTCAGTATACGGCAGCAGGCAAAGGCGCGCGGTTCATGGGCCTCGTCCATCACACCGATTCCGATCGCGAGTGGGCCTATGACCGCGCGTCTCACTTCGGCAAACTCGATAAGGCGCTTGATGAGGCGAAGGACAAGGGCTGGGCTGTCGTGGACATGAAGACGGATTGGGGCACGGTGTTTCCAGGATCTCGCTGAGTGCTCGGGATCTACGACTTGATGCGCGCGCACGTCTAAGGCGCGCATCAGCCCGTCAGCCATCTTACCGGCGTTGCTTCAGCCTGAGCGCGAGTAGACCCAGCAAGCAACAGGAACGACCATAAATTCCACTGCGGCATAGAACACCAACAGCGGAGACGGTTGGCCGTCTACGATAAAGCTAATCAGCCGACCGATCACCAGACCACCCGCGAAAATAATGGTTGTCAGAATAGCCGTGTCTCTGTGCTCCGCGCTGAAGGCGGCGAAAAGCCAGAAACATCCCAGGGCCAAGTAAAGGCACATGACGGCCCGAAGGATATGTGAAAAATTCACACCAAGATCGTCGATACCCAGAAATGTGCTGGCAAACCACGCAGGCGAAATCCCGTACAACAGCGCTATGACCGCAACCATGAAGGATGCCAGGATTAGGTACGATTTCTTAATCTGCATTTTCAATTCCGCTGCCGACCGGCTTTCACGTCCACGAACGGATCTCGATCAGTCTGAGCGAAGTAGGGCTGGACGTGTAACCTTTAATCACCTTCCTTAGAGAATCGCTTTTAGCCCGCCAGCCAAGCGCCAACAATAGTGCAATCACGAAACCTGAGAGTAAAACGTGCCGGTATTCTCGGCGATTACGTAGGAGGAGATCCGCACCGGCGAAAAGAGTTTCATCATTTCGGGCAGCGCTGCGGCATAACCGATCCCTTACCGGCTCCGAGCCATTTCCACCAGACCCGTTTTCTGTCGTCCAGGGGGCCGCACTCCTATTCAGTCGCGTCAGGACGTTGCCGCGAACACGCTTCGGTTGGCGTCACAGCTGCTTGTCCTGCTAAGTGTAGCCGCACTTTCATAACGCGGATCCGCGCGCTGAATTGGAACATGCGCTGGCTCGCCCCGGCATGTCGAAACGGTCCAAACCCCTCGTGACGTCCCAATTGGGCTGCGCTCTCAACACATTCTTAAATTACCAGATTGGATACCATTGGCCCGTACACTCACTTTATAAGCCGTGTTCTGATGAGTATCGTTTCGTGTCGCTTCTGCCAAGTATTGTGCGCGATCGTCTGGATCGGCTGCGGGCCACGTTCGACTCTGCGCGCGCGACAGAGCGCCTGAAGCCGCGACAGGATCGGCTACCCGATGCCTTGCGTCTGGAGCGGCACCCCACGGCGAAGTCGATCGAGCGCATCTGGGCGCATCTGACCAAGGCCAATCCAGCTGCGTGTGCAGGCCGCGAGCTGCTGGCGAGCGAGGCCGACATCGCTGCGGCCGAGCGCTATGCAAAGAACATCGAGAATTTTGCCGGGACCATAAAGGTTCCGTTCGGGATCGTTGGCCCGTTGCGCATCAACGGTCTCAACGCGCATGGCGACTATTTCATTCCGCTGGCCACGACCGAAGCCGCATTGGTTGCGTCGTATGCACGAGGTGCGCTTGCCGCCACGCGCTCCGGCGGCATCAGTGCGGCCCTGCTGACTGAGGGCGTACTGCGTAGCCCCGCGTTCGTTTTCGAAAACCTGCTGGACGCGGGTGCCTTCATCGACTGGATCGGCGCCAATGAGGCAGCCTTGAAATCCGCCGCAGAGAGAACGACGCGCTTTGGCAAACTGATCTCGCTCGAGCCCTACATTGATGGCGAGATCGTTTTCCTGCTGTGCCGCTACACGACCGGGGACGCGTCGGGTCAGAACATGGTCACGATCGCCACCGATGCGCTTTGCCGCCATGTGGTCGAGGCCTGCCCAGTCAAGCCGCGCAACTGGTACGTCGAGGGCAACTTCTCTGGCGACAAGAAGGCGACGTTCCTGGGGCTTCTGACAGGGCGCGGGCGCAAGGTGACGGCGAGCGTCCTGCTTTCAGGGGCGACGATCGAGAAATATCTGCGCACGACGCCGGCGGCGATGCTGGACTATGCCCGCGTGGCCGATCTGGGTGCGCGCCTCAACGGCCAGGTGGGTGCGCAGGGTCACTATGCCAACGGGCTTGCCGCCTTCTACATTGCCACCGGCCAGGACGCTGCGTGTGTCTCGGAATCCTCGATCGGGTCGACGCGCATGGAAGACCGGGGAGGTGATCTCTTCATGTCGGTGACGATGCCCAACATCCTGGTCGGCTCGGTCGGTGGCGGAACGGGGTTGCCGAGCCAGAAGGCAGCCCTGTCGCTCCTTGGGCTCGATGGCCCCCGCAATGCGGCAGCAATCGCCGAGGTGGTCGCATCCTTGTGTTTGTGCGGCGAAATATCGATCATGGCCGCGCTATCCGCAGGCCAGTTCGCCAGCGCACACGACAAGCTGGCGCGAGGTACGAAATGACAACCGTGGACGCCCATGAAACCGGCCTGCCTTTATGGCGCCGGTTGTGGATCTATCAGGCCGAGCGCTTTCCCCTCGTCAAAACTTCGATATTGCTCGCCGCCTTCAGTTCGGCCTCCATCAATGTTTCCGCTTTCCTGGGTGGTCGCCCGCTGCCGGGCTTGACCACGTATATCGCGGCCTTCGTAGTCCTCTTCATCTTCTTTTTCCAGCTCCGCGCCTGCGACGAGGTAAAGGACGCAGATGACGACCGCCGCTACCGGCCCGAGCGCCCCATCCCGCGTGGCCTCGTCACACAGCGCCTGATCGTCGGCATCGCACTGGCGCTGGTGCCCGTTGCGATCGTGGCGTCGTATATGCGGGCTCCAGCGATGATCCTGCCGCTGGCCGCCGTGTGGATCTGGCTCGCCCTAATGACGGCGGAGTTCGGCGTGCCCGAGTGGCTGAAGGCGCGCCCCTTGCTCTACCTCGTCTCCCACATGGCGATCATGCCTTTGATCGATTTTTTCGTCACTGGAGCGGAATGGCTGCCGCGCGCCGGCAGGCCACCCGATGGGCTGTGGCTGTTTCTTGCGTTGAGCTTCGTCAACGGCTGTGTGCTGGAGTTTGGCCGCAAGCTTTACGCGCCGGCCAACGAGCGGCCGGGTGTCGAGACTTACACGGCACTGCTGGGTTTGCGCCGCGCTACGCTCATGTGGCTCGGCTGCCTGACGCTGGCCCTCCTGCTTCTCGCCGCTGTCGGCCTTGCCGTCGCCGCACCGCTGACAATCATCATCTGCGGCGTTCTGGCCTATGCCGCTGTCACCCTGGTCGCGCTGCGTTTCCTGAGACGGCCCGACAGCAGGAGCCAGGCGCTCGTCGACACGGCCGCAGGTCTTTGGGTGTTCACCTGCTACATGGCGGCGGGCTATCTGCCGTTGCTCCAGTCCGGCGCCGCCCAATGAATGTGATGTCCATGACCGACAAATCCGTCTATTCGGCTGAAGAATCGCGCGATGTGAGCGTGGTCGGCGGCAAGGCCGCGGCGCTCGGCCGCCTCGTCGCGCAAGGTTTCGACGTGCCGCCCTTCTTTGCAGTCAGTTCGGCGGCCGCATCCCGCATCACGGACGAGGACCTGGCTGCGGCGCTCGATGGCATCGGTGCGGGGCCTTACGCGGTACGCTCGTCGGGGCGCGAGGAGGATGGTGCTGCGCATTCGCATGCTGGTCAGTTCCAGAGCCTGCTGAATGTCGATGGGGTCGACGTGCCGTCCGCCATCCGCAACGTTTGCGAGTCGGGCGCGACGGAAACCCTCCGCTCGTATCGCACCTCGCGCGGCCTCGATCCCGATGGTGGTACGCCTGCCGTCCTCGTCCAGCGCATGGTCGATGCGCGCGCTGCTGGTGTTGCATTCTCCGCCGACCCGGTCAGCGGCCGCCGCGATCGTGTGGTCATCTCTGCGATCGAAGGACTGGGAGACCGGCTGGTGTCGGGCGAGGTCGATGGCGATCATGTCGTTGTCGAAGCGGCGACGGGGCGGGTGATGGTTGCACCTGAAGGTGATGCAATCCTCTCGCAGGATGATGTCGCAGCGTTGGTCGATCTGGCGCGGCGCGTCGAACAGGCTGCCGGGTCGCCGCAGGACATCGAATGGGCGTTCGAGGGCGACCGCCTCTATCTGCTGCAGGCGCGCGCCATTACGACGAGCCTGCGTGCGCCGGTCCGGCAGGATACCACCGTCACGATCTTCGACAATTCCAATATCGTCGAGAGCTACCCTGGCTTCGTCTCGCCGTTGACCTACAGCTTCGCGCAGTATGCGTATGCGCGCGTCTATCGCGCGTTTCTCGCCATCTGCGGCGTAGATGCCGATACCATCCGTGCCAACTCCGGAGCGCTCGAGAACATGCTGGGGCGCATCGACGGACGCGTCTACTACAACCTCGTCAACTGGTATCGCCTTCTGGCTCTGCTGCCAGGCTTCAGCCTTAACCGAGCTCACATGGAAACGATGATGGGTGTTGGAGAGCCACTGCCGTCCGACATCGGCGACGCTCTGGCACCGCCGCCTGCCAGGGGGCTTGCTGCGTGGCGAGAGCGCGCGCGTGTCGCCCGCGTCGCGGGCACGCTCGTCTTCGAGGCCGTCCGCCTGCCACGCACGATCCGGCAGTTCTATGCACGGCTCGACAAGGCGCTCGCGACGGATGCAGCAGCCATTGACGCCATGAACCTGAGCGCGCTCGCCGCCTACTATCGGCGCATCGAGGCAACGCTGCTCGACCGATGGGACGCGCCCCTCATCAACGACTTCCTGTGCATGATGGCGTTTGGCGGCTCGCGCAAGCTGGCGAAGCGCTGGATTGGCCCTGCGGGCCTCGAACTGCACAACGACATCATGATTGGCCAGGGTGATATCGTGTCCGCCGAGCCGCCGCAGCGCATCTCGGCGATGGGTCGAATGGTTGCCGGCAATGCGGAGCTTATCGATGCTCTGGCCACGGGTAATCAGACTGCCATCGAGCGTGATCCTGGCCTTGCTGCCGCCATTGCCGCCTACATCGCCAAGTTCGGCGACCGCTGCACCGAGGAACTGAAGCTAGAGAGCATCACGCTCGATGCCGATCCGCGCGCCCTGCTGGCCTCGATCGCGGCCTCCGCGCGCCATCCTGCAACGCCGCCGGTGCGCCGCAGCGCGGGCCTGGACCGCCTCAGTCCGCTGATGAGGGGAAAGCCGTTGCGTCGCTTCGTACTCAAGCGCGCGCTCGCCTGGGCGAAAGCCCGCGTGCGCGATCGGGAGAACCTGCGCTTCGAGCGAACGCGCATCTTCGGACAGGCACGCCGCGTGTTCCTCGCTATCGGCCGCCAGTTGCACGCAATCGACCGGCTCGATGCGCCGCGCGACGTCTTCCTTCTCACCGTGCAGGAAGTGCTGGGCGCGATCGAAGGTTTCGGGCATGACCGTGATCTGAAAGCGCTCGTCGCGGTGCGCAAGGCGCAGTTCGAGGCGGATCGCGCAAGCCCCGATCCGGGCGAGCGCATTACCGTGACGGGCGCAGTCATCGCGCAATCACGGACGTCGATGTCGTCACAGAGGCAGGAAGCCGCCGGCGATGTGCTGCAGGGTACAGGCTGTTCGGCTGGCGTCGTCAAGGCGAAGGCGCGCGTCGTGCGAGATCCCGCTAACGAACGGCTCGGACCCGGCGAAGTGCTCGTCGCGCAGCACACAGATCCAGGCTGGATCGCGCTTTTCACCAATGCCTCCGCCATCGTCGTCGAGCGCGGCAGCCTGCTGTCCCACTCGGCTATCGTTGCGCGTGAACTCGGGCTGCCCTGTGTCGTGGGGCTGAAGGGCGCCATGTCGGCGATCGAGACGGGGGAACTGATCGAGGTCGACGGTGCGTCCGGCGTGGTGAGGAAGTGCGGATGACAGCACAGATCGCCACCAAAGCCGCCTTCGATCGCATCCGCTATGCCCAACTGTGGGAGGATGCGGACGTTCTGGTACATGCGCTTGCAGGGGCTCCGGGACGTACCTTTGCAACGATCTGCTCGGCCGGTGACAACGCGCTGGCGCTGCTTACGCTCGATCCGCGGCGTGTCATCGTCGTCGATCTTTCTCCGGCCCAGATCGAATGCCTGAAGCTGCGCATCGCCGCCATGCGCGCGCTCGATCATGTCGAATATCTCGAGCTGCTCGGCGCCCGACCGTCTCGGCGTCGCGGTGCTCTCCTCGATAGTGTCACGACGACGATGGATGACGACTCACGGGCATTCTGGGCAGCGCGCCGGGATGACGTCGCGCGACATGGTGCCGGTGGCGTCGGCAAGTTCGAGGCCTACTTCCGCATCATGAAGACGTGGCTGCTGCCGCTCGCCCAGTCACGAAGCACGGTCGCCGACGTTTTCGTCTCGCGTCCGCTGGCCGAGCGGCGCCGCTTTCATGATGAGCGGTGGAACAACTGGCGCTGGCGGCTCCTTCTAAAGGTCTTTTTCTCGCGCGCGGCGATGGGGCAGCTCGGGCGCGATCCGGCCTTCTTCGATCACGTGGAGGGCAGCGTCTCCGACCATGTGGCCCGTCGCATCGTGCACGCCGCCGTCGATCTCGATCCGGCAGACAATCCTTATCTCCATTGGATCTTGACGGGAGGCATGGGCGAAACCCTGCCGCTTGCCTGGCGTCCGGAGCATTACGACGCCATTCGCGACAGACTGGACCGGCTGGACGTACGCGTCGGCTCGTTCGAGGGACTGATCGCGGCCGGTGAGCGCGCCGACGGTTTCAACCTGTCGGACATCTTCGAGTACATGGATGCAGACACCTTCGCGGCTGTCTATCGCGACCTCATCAAGGTCGCCAATTCGAACGCCCGGCTGGTCTATTGGAACATGATGGCGCCGCGGCGCGTACCGAAGGCGTTCAAAGACGCCATTGTGACGCGCACCGATCTGGAGGCGGCGGGCAAGGCGATGGACAAGGCCTTCTTCTATTCGGACTTCGTGGTCGAAGAGGTGCGCGCGTGAGCATAGCTCTGGGGCTCGTGCTGATCGTTCTGTCCGTCGGTGGCCTGCTGGCGGTGATGGCCGGTGTGCATTTCCTCGCTCCGCGTTTTGGCTGGTCGGCGGAGCTGCAGCGCAAGACCGTGCATGTTGCAACTGGCCTTTATGCGCTCACCCTTCCGCTGACGTTCTCAGAGGCATGGCCGGTGCTGCTGCTGTGTGGTCTGGCGATCCTGGTGTTGGTGGTGATGCGCACGCCGGCGCTTGCGCGCTCAGGCATCGGTTCAACCATCCATGCTGTCGACCGCCAGTCCTACGGCGAGATCCTGCTCGCTGTCAGCGTCGGCTTTCTTTTCTTCCGCTCGATCGGCAGTCCCGTGCTGTTCGTCCTCCCGATGCTCGTGCTCACCTTCTCCGATGCTGTAGCCGCGTTGACGGGCGTCCACTATGGCCGCCGGCTGTTTCCTGTGGAGCAGGGCGCAAAGAGCATCGAAGGCGTTGTCATGTTTTTTCTCGTCACCTTCATCATTTCGATGGTGACGCTACTCCTGATGACCGATGTTCCGCGCGCGAGCGTCGTCGTGATGTCTTTCATCCTCGCCGCGTTCGGTGCGCAGCTGGAGGCGGATTCCTGGCGCGGCCTCGACAACCTGTTCGTTCCGGTGGGGATTCATCTGTTCCTGCAAAACAACATCGAGACGCCGCTCGTCGGGCTGCTGGCGACGGCGCTGCTCTACGTCGCGATCATTGCAGTGCTGGTCGCCGCGGCACCGCGCCTCGACCTGACACGGCAGGCGGCGCGCGGCTATGGCGTGCTCGCGTTTCTCATCCTGTCAGTGACTTCCCCTGTGAACGCGCTGCTCCCCATGGCGGCCTTCGCACTGTTCGTCCTGCTCCGGCGCGCCTATGCCTGCCGTAGCACCTATCCCGATCTGGATTTCCTGGCCGCTGTGACAGGGACGGCGATGTGGTGGCTGTTCGCTGGCGAGTGGTCCGGCCACAATGCCATCAATCTCTACAACCTGACATTTGCGGGCGTTGCGGCGACCTTCGCCGTTCTGCTGCTGCATAACCGTTCGCATGCTCTCGCGGGTTTGTTGGCTCTGGTGCTCGGTGCGGCGGTCTACGCGATCCAGTTCGCAAACAGCACCGATGCACAGTGGATGCCGGGCTTCTCGCTCGCGGTGCTCGTCAGTCTCGGGCTATGCGCCGCGGCGGCGTTTGCCGTTCCGCGCTGGTTTGAGCGGTATCGCTCGGCGCGTGCCTTCATCGTCGCGCTGCTCGTGCCGCTTTCTTCGTTTGCATGGAAGGTTCTTGTGTCATGAACGCCGCGCCAGTCGAGATCCGCGACCCAGATGGAGCCGCCTGTACCGTCTATCGCGATGCTCCCGCCTGGGCCGATAAGAAGACCGCGGCCGTCGGGGCATTTTCCTGCGAAAGCGTGGAAGCGGGTGCACGGCTTTTGAGTGACGTGTGCGAGACGCTCGTAGGCGAGGGCTTCCAAGCGGTGATTGGTCCGATGGACGGAGATACGTGGCACAAGTACCGGGTCGTCTCAGAAAGTGATGGCAGCGCACCCTATTTCCTGGAGCCAGTCAGCGGCCCGTTCGACCTTGCGGCCTTCACTTCCGCCGGGTTCGCGCCAATCTCGTCCTATGTTTCCGCCCGTGCCGGCATCGACGAGGCGATCGGCAAATCGGCCACGGCCGTCGACGGCATTACGATCACCGCTTGGGACGGCAAGAACGCAGCCTCGTTGATTGGCGGCCTGTTCGACCTGTCGCGTTCTGCTTTCGCCAATAATGCGTTCTACAAGCCGGTCACGCGCGACGCATTTCTGGAGCTCTATCAACCGATCATCCCGGCGATCGATCCGCGGCTCGTGTTCTTCGCGCATGCCGGCGATCAGCTCGCAGGGTATCTGTTTGCGCTACCCGACCTCCTGGAAGGCTCGCGGCCGCGCACGGCGATCATAAAGACGTATGCCAGTGGCGTGAGGGGCGTCGGACACATGCTCGTCGACCGGGCGCACCGCACGTTCCGCGATCTGGGCTACACGCACGTCATCCATGCGCTCATGCACGTCGACAACCGCTCGCGTGAGCGCAGCCAGCGCCATCAGGGCAGTGTGTTTCGCCGTTACGATCTCATGGGGCGCGACCTCGCGCGGCAACTATGAACCTGATTGCTGCTTTTCTCACCGAGGCGGATCGGCGCGCCGATCAGATCGCGATCATCGATCGTGACGGACGACGCATCACCTTTGCGCAGCTGGTGGCGCGCTCCGCGCAGCTATCTGGCTCATGGCGCGCCAACGGATTGCGGGCCGGCGACACGGTGATCCTGGCGATGGGGATCGGCATCGATCTTTATGTTGCGCTGGCGGCCGCGTGGCGCGTCGGCGCGGTGGTTGTGTTCCCGGAGCCGGCGTTGGGGTTGCGCGGCCTGCGCCATGCGGTCCGCATGACTCGGCCCAAGGCACTCCTGTCATCGGGACTGTATCGCTGGCTCGGCTGGGCGCTGCCCGATCTCAGACGCTTGCCGATGCGCCTTTCACCGAACGATCATGGCACTGGGCCGGAGAACGTCGAAGACGTTACTGCCGAACATCCTGCGCTTGTATCGTTCACCAGTGGTTCCACCGGGCTTCCCAAAGCGATCGTTCGTACGCATGGCTTTCTCGCGGCGCAGAATGCCTGCGTGGCCGACCTGCTCGATCCGCGCGGGCGGCGCGAGGTGGATCTCGTGGCTTTCCCCGTGTTCGTCGTCGCCAACCTGAGTTTCGGTGTCACCTCGGTGCTGCCGAACTGGAATTTGCGGCGGCATCACAAGGCCGATGCTGCCGAGATCGCTGGCCACATGCGCCGCCATGGCGTGACGCGGGCCCTGCTGCCGCCGTCGATCTGCGAACGGCTGTGCAGGCTCGACACCCTGCCGCCGCTCGGCGCGGTATTCACCGGTGGTGGCCCGGTGTTTCCGGACGTCCTGCGCCGGCTAGCCGCTTTATTGCCGAACGCAGATATCGTCGCCGTCTACGGGTCGACCGAGGCCGAGCCGATCGCGCACTTGTACGTGCGCGACATCACGCAAGCCGACTGGACAGCCATGGAGACGGGCGGGGGGTTGCTTGCAGGGCATCCCATTCCACAGGCCGCGCTGGTGCTGCGTGACGACGAGGTCGTCGTCACCGGCGATCACGTCAACAAGGGGTATCTCGATCCACGCCACGATGCCGACAACAAGATTGCGATCGACGGCCGCAACTGGCACCGCACCGGAGATGCGGCACGTCTTGACGATCAGGGCCGCTTATGGCTGCTCGGCCGGCATGATGCGCGTGTGGCCGGTCTCTATCCTTTTACGGTCGAAGTTGCCGCGCGCTCATGGCCGGGCGTTGCGCGCGCGGCCCTGGTCGGCGTGGACGGCCGCGCGGTGCTCGCCGTCGAGGGCGATCGATCGTGGTTTGGCGATTGGCGGGAGAAAGCGTATGCCTTTGCCGGCCTTGAACTCGTGCACGTCAAAGCCATCCCGCTCGATCGCCGGCATCGCTCGAAAGTCGATTATGCCCGACTCCAGCAAAGCTTGCGCGCGTCGATGGTATTTGCGAAATCAGCCAGAGGCCGCGTCAGCCGGTCGACCTTGTAGGTAACCGTCGTGTCGTCGGCGAAAAGACTCGTCGAAGTCGAACACTTGCTTGGCCAATCGGCTGTGCAACGGCTCAAGCCACCAGACTAGGGCGCAGCCGCCGTCTCGGGCGCGAAGCGCACGAGGAAGCCGCCGATTACCTGATGGCTGGTGAGGCGCGTCGACCCCCAGCCTCCCGGCGGCTCGTTGCCCGACCACCAGCGCGAGAACTGGCTCCACATGTCAATGGGGAACAAGCTGCCGTCACGATAGGTGTGCGGCGCGCGATAGTCGGCGATGGTGAACTTGTATTCCAGGAAGATCGATCCGGAGCGCAAGCGGAACTCCAAACCGAAAAGCGCCTGCGCCGTGGGGCCGGTGTACTGATATTCGTAGGTGCGCCCCTTGTCCGTGATGCGCTGCATTTCCGAGTGGGGAAGCGATACGCCGGCACCGGCGCCCGCATAAGGCACGATGACGTTTGAGAAGCGCGCAAACCTCAACAGTCCGTTGAGGGTGAGCATGTTGTGTCCGTGCGAGAACTCGAGTTTCTGGAAGACGTCACCGATCTTGCCGCTTTCAGGCACGGGCTTGCCGTTAAGCATGCCCTCCATCTTGACGTCCTGGCCCTTCGGCGCGAACGCCTTGGAGTGGAGGAAGTCTATCATGGCGCCTGTGGTTCCGTTGGCCGACCAGCGCTGAATGCGCGCGCCGTAGTAAAGCGGATTGCTGAAGGGGTTTGTGTACCATTCCACCTTTTTCAAGGTGACGTCGTTGGCCGAATCCGTCTGCAGGCGAAAATCGCTCGGATAATGATAAGGCGCACCAATATAGGCGCCAAAGGTCGTTTCGCGCCCCGGCGCGGCGGTGGCGGCCAATCCGTTTGTGGCGTTCGAGCCTTTGCCCACCTGGTCGCGATTGCCTGGCATCGCAGCCATCACGACAAGCGTTCCAGCGGCGACGATCGCAGCGGCTTGTTCGAGTGCTTGGGCAAGCGTCTGCTTCGGGCGCTTCGCGCCAGCGGTTGCGCCAGCTTTGATCAAGCACGTTTCAAGCGCGCCTGGTTCGAGCGCGGTTGCGCCATGCGCCGTCGTTGCCATTGCGCCATATCCCCCGGTGATTGCCCTGCCCGCGGTCCCTTGCGGTGAGATTACTCTTGAGATGAGCAACTAGGATCCGCCATTTGCCGCATCTCTTGTTTATATAATCCTCACGCGCCCGCCTGCCGCCCGAGCGCCTCGATCATGCGATACACGGCGATAATCTGTGGTGCCTTGCGCGTCAAATATGCTGATCCCGTGTAACCCCACCAGTCCCAACAGGCCTGCGGATTGAAGGGCGCGATTTGTGCCTGTGGAAAGAGCACGATGATGCGGTTCGTATCGGCCCACCGCGCAAATCCTGTATCCTTTATGAATGCGTCGCCGACCATCTCGCGGTTCTGCCCACAACCGTGATAAGCGACGTGGATCCTGCATCCTGCTTGCGCGCGGCAGCTTTCGGGAATGTAGACAACGCCACGATCGGCCATGCCGTCGGGATTGAGATCTTGCGTATAAAGGCGCTGGTCGAATTCAACCCATTTGCCCTGCGGGGAGACTGAGGGCGCTTCGAGTTTTCCGTAGATGTGGGCCAGGAGCGTGCCGGCCTGATCGTAGTCGCAATCGACGAGGTACGGTTCGCCGGATCGGTAGCAGGCGGCGCCGGCATCGTTGGTCACAAAGGCATGACCTGCCGGCACTGTGTCAACGAATTTGATGCTGGCCTGGGGCACACCGAGCGCCGCGTAGAAATCGGCCGCGGCTTTCACGATTGCCGGAACGACGGTGCGATCTTCCGAGCCGGTGAAGAGATAAACGCGATCGTCGATCACGTCCGCAATCGGGTCTATCTCTCCACGTTCCGCGCGCGCCTTCGCCCTATCGGCAAGCATTTGCGGGTCGGCGACGCCCCACATTGCGAGATTGTTCAACATGCAGCCGTTGACGGCTTTCGACAGATTGAGGAATTCGGTACCCGGCGCAGGCAGCGTGTCTGCAAAAACGCTTTGCGAGCAGCCATAAGGTCCGCCCGCGATGATCGCCGCCCCGGTTACAATTTTTGCGTGCGCCATTTCGAACTGGCCTGCCATATAGGCACCAGAGGAAATACCGGAAACCGAAGTGGCGTCGATCTTCGCGCCAAGTGGAGGCAGTCCGCCGCTGGAATCGGTGGGCTCGCACGCACCGGCAATCAGGCCTATAGCAACTGCGATGAGCGCGCCCGCACAACCGCTACGGTATTTCGGTAAAGCCATCGTCATGCGCCAAAGTCCGACAAGTCCGTTTCGGGGCCGGACCTTACTCTGCGCCCAGCACGAAGGCTATGGCTGAAGCAGTAATGTACAGGTCATTTGACGCGGATAGATGCGCGATCCACACGTCCTTGGGCATCTATGACCGTAAGCTTTGCAAAGCCAGGGCCCCCGGGTTGCCATGTCACTTCGCGGGCGTGTGGATCGGACCCGATCGGCGCGCCGTCGATCAGCCACGTCAGCGGCAGCGCGCCGCCCTCGGCCTTCAGAACAAGGCCTGCGTCATCCACATCCATCGTCTCGATCTCCGAACGGTCGGGCGGAAAGGATATGACAAGCGGCTGTGAAAGGTAGGGACCACTTGCGGCCTCCTCGCCAGGCTCACGCCAGCGCTTCAATGGCGGCGGCAGATCAGCACCGGCGACTTGCAGCGCGCTAGGCGGAGGCGAGGGCAGGGGTACGCGCTTTGGTGACAGGCGCGCGAAGGCATCAAAGAGGATGGGGGCAGCAGCGGTGCGGCCCATCAGTCCCGGTACGCTGGTGCCATCGGGACGTCCCACCCAGACGGCGATCACATGCGCGCCATCGTAGCCGATGGCCCACGCATCGCGGTAACCGTAAGAGGTGCCCGTCTTGTAGGCAAAGCGGCCGCCTTTCGCATCCGGCGGCGGAGGCGCATCTTTCAGAATGTCGCTGACGTACCATGCTGCAAGCGGCGACATGAGACGGTGCGCGTTGACGAGCGGCTTGAACTTCGCCTGTGCGAGAACGCGAATGCGCTCGCCCCAGCGGTGCGTGAGCGTGATGCTCTCGCCCCGGCGCGGGAGTGCGCTGTAAAGCTGGGCAAGATCGCGCAAGGTAAGGCCCGTGCCGCCGAGCGCCATCGCCAACGTCGGCTCGGACTTGTCGGGAAAGCGCGCCTCGATGCCGGCGCGGCGGAAACGTCCGACCAGTTTTCCAGGACCAACGCGCGCCAGCATGCGAACGGCGGGGATATTCAGCGAGCGTGACAGCGCTTCGCGGACCGTGACCGTGCCGTGAAAATCTTCATCGAAGTTTTTCGGCGCGTAGTTGCCGAAACGCACGGGACGATCCTCGATCAGGGTCTCGGGATGCGCCAAGCCTGCTTCGAAGCCAAGCCCGTAGATGAACGGCTTCAAGGTCGAGCCCGGCGAGCGGACCGCGGTGATCATGTCGATGGCGCCTTTGCGGCCGGCTTCGAGATAGCCGGCGGAGCCCACATGCGCGAGGATTTCTCCGGTGGAATGATCAGCAACCAGGATCGCGGCGGAAAGATTATCGCCAAGCAAAGCCGCATGCGTCGCCGCGAGTTTTTCGAGTGTGGCCTGCAGCGTGCGATCCAGCGTCAGCTTGTGAACGTTCTTACCCGGCGTATCGGCGATTTCGCTCTCAGCCAGATGCGGCGCGAACTTGGGAAACTCCAATCGTGCATGAGGAATGGCTTCCGCGCGTGCGCGCGCGGCCTCTGCCTGGGTGATGATGCCATTGGTGGCCGCAACCTCGAGCACCCGGTCGCGCGCCAACCGCGCCGCATGGGGATGGCGATCTGGACGCCGTGATTCCGGGGATTGCGGAAGTGCGACGAGCAGGGCGGCCTGTGCGATGGAAAGGCGGCGTGGTTCCTTGCCGAAGTAGGCAAGTGACGCCGCGCGCACGCCCTCGATATTGCCGCCGAAGGGCGCAAGCCTCAAGTAGAGGCGCAGGATCTCATCCTTGGAAAGAGCTTCTTCAAGCTGCCAGGTACGCGCCATCTGGCGTAGCTTGCCCGGCGCTGTACGCTCGTGCTTGCCCTCCACGAGGCGGGCAACCTGCATCGACAAGGTGGAGGCGCCCGATACCAGCCGTCCGTGGCGGATCATTTGCACGCCTGCGCGCACGGCAGATCGCGCATCGACGCCGCCGTGGCTGTAGAAGCGGCGATCCTCGAACGCGAACAGCATCTTGAGATAGCGCGGATCGACCTCCTTGATCTCGACCGGAAGGCGCCAGCGGCCATCGGTAGTCGTGAATGGCCGCAGCAGGCGGTCTTCGCGATCCACCACGACGACCGAGACCTGATTGGCTTCAGTGAGCGACAGAGGTCCGATGTCCTTTATGGCCTGGCGATAGAAAGCATAGGCAGCCGCGCCGCCGGCGAGCACGAGGACGAGCGTGAGCGTGATAATCCGCCCGGCATACCGGCGCGTCCGCCAAGTTCCCCAAGCGCCGCGCCCCTCATCGGGGCGCGGCGCTTCTTGCGTGTCTTTTCGCTTCAAGCGCAGCACGGGGATTTACTCCTTCGTGCCGACGCTGAGTGTGCCTGCATCGGTGCGTGCATAGCGTTCCGGACGATACATGTCCTCCACCGTCGCGGCGGGGTGAACGAACGTTCCGGGCGTGACGGCGCGTACGATGTAGGCGAGGGTGGCGCTGACCGCAGGCTCGCCCGCAGCCGGGGCGTTGCTGTCAGGTCCGCCCTCGCTGCTTGCGCTCTCGTCGCCCTCGGCGTTGCTCTCGTTGTTGTTCTGCGAGTCGCTTCCACTGGAGCTGGAGAAGTTGAACGCAGCAACGAAGCGATCGTCGCGGAACTCCGTGTGCTCGGGCGTCGTGGCGGACTTGATGAAGTCGAGCCCCTTGATCGAGCCGCTCTCGACGAGACGCGGATTTTCGATCTCCAAGCCCGCGGGCAGGCGATCGACGACCAATACGCGGCCACCGGCTTCCTGGGAGGTGATCTTGAGCACCATGACGAAGCGGTCGTTCTGCTTCACATCCGTCTTGCCGCCCGCGAGGCTCGCCATATCGACGGGTTTGCCATCGAGCGTATAGGCCTTGCGCTCGATTCCAAAGCCCCTCGAGACGGCAGGCTCGGGCGTCAGCGCCGCGCCAATGACGGAGATGACGGCGTCCACCGCGCTGTCGCCGTTGTTGAAGATCGTAACGGGATGATCCTTCAACGAGTCGGCCGTGAGGCTGCGCATCACGGGGCCGCTGACGGGAGCGCCATCGATCGAGAGCTTGGCGCCCTTGGCTTCGTCATTGAGTGCCTTGGCGGCGAGCAGCATCCACGCCTGTTCCTGCGTGGAGGTATAGCTGCGCGTTTCGTAGGCCTTGGCAATCACGTTCGCGAGCCTTGGCGTTTCAACCTTCGCGATGCCGGTCTCAGCGGCAAGCGTCACCAGGGCCGCGCCGTCGCGCAGCGTCGAGCCGTAGTCGGCCCGATAGGCCGTGTCGGGCGTCGCCGCGGTCATCTGCGTCAGGGCGCTGGCGAACACGCGTTCCGCCCGCTCCTTGTCGCCCATCATCGAGAGCGCGGCGCCCACTTGCGCCTTGGCAAGCGGCGTGGAGAAGCGCTCGATGCGCTCGTCCGCATAGTAACGCAGTTCGCCCACTGGTGCGCGGCCATTGCGGGCCAGCACGTAGAGAGCGTAGGCGCGATCCTCACCGCCTGACTGGAAATCTTCCGCGTAGGCAAGGAAGTTCTGCAGACGGTCGAGACCATTGTTGAAGCCTTGCGCCTTGACAGTATAGCCGGCCTCCTTGGCGCGCGTCAGAAAATCCATGACGTAACCTGTCAGCCAGAGGTCACCCGAATATGGGCCCCACACGCCGAACGCGCCTGAGCTGTCCTGCATTTCAAATACGCGATCGACGGCGCCTTGCACGCGCTCACGCAGCGCTTTGTCCTGGGCAAGGCCGATCTGGGACGCAACCGCGTTGGCGTATACGAGAGGCAGAGCGCGCGATACCGTCTGCTCGGCGCAGCCGTAGGGATAACGGTCGAGCTGAGTCAGCAGGGTCGGCACATCAAGGCGGGCGGCGGGGTCGACCGAGATGTTGATCCGCGTGCGTGACGAGATCAGGTCGCGAACCAAGTCGGAGCTGATGGTGATCTTTCCGCTTGCCGGCTTCAGCGACGAGACGGTCGTGCGCTTGATGTCGCCCGCAGGCGGCAGTACGTCGAACGTCATCTCGCGCTTGAGCGCGATGTCGCCGGGACCCGTGACGGTTGCTTTCAGCGTCACCGGGCCGACATCTTTCGGGCTGAAGGCGATCTTCTGGAACGTCTTCGCGCCGGTCTTGAGGGCAACGTCACGCTCGGCCAGAATAGTCAGCCGCTCCGCGGTGTCGTCGCCTTGTTTTTGCGCAAGACCGATTCTGTAGGTTCCATCCGCGCCTTCGACGTTATGCACGTCGAAGCCCAGTTGCACCTCGTCACCCAGAGTAAGGAAGCGCGGCGCGGCCACTGCGAGCGCCACGGCATCACGCACGATCAAGTCGCCGGCGGCGTGGCCCACTTTGTCCGCCGTCCAGGCGACCGTCATCACGCGCACCGTGCCGTTGAAGTCGGGCAGTTCGAAATCGACGTTGGCCGTGCCGTCGTCGCGCACCTTCACGATGCCCGAGTAGAGCGACAGAACGGTCTCGACAGTCGGGTTGCCTTGCATGGCCGGACCGGCTGCGTCACCTCCTGAGCGCAGCTTGCCGCGCTCGGCACGCATGCCGTCGATGAGCCGGCCGTAGAAGTCGCGGATCTCGTAGCCGAGCTTCGACTGTGCGTTGAACCACTTCTCCGGTGCGGGGCTTTCAAATCGCGTGAGGTTGAGTACCCCAAGATCGACAGCCGCCACCGTGATGCGCGCATCCTCGCCGGGCCTGAGGCCTTCGACCTTGACTGGCACGGTGAGCTTGGCCGCCGACTTGAGCTTCTCGGGCAGCGTCATGCTGACTTTGAGTTCGTTATCAGCCTGATCGAGTGCGAGCCATTTCACGCCGATGGCGCGACCCGGCATCCGCTTGGCGCTTTCGTCGATCGGGCGGTAGAGCACCGCCGTGACGTAAGCGCCCGGACCCCAGCCTTGTGCGACGGGGATATCGACCTCGCCGCCGCCTTTGGCGATATCGGCTTGCTCGATGAGATGCACATCAGAGCCGAGCACCGCGATCAGCGCCTTGCCGCCGAGCTTGGAGGCGATGCGCAGCTTGGCGGTATCGCCGGCGCGATAGGTTTCCTTGTCAAGCGCCAGCTCCAGCTGTTCGGGGCTGTCGACGGCTTCACCGGAAGTATACCAGCCGGAGCTGAACAGGAAGCCCGACGCTGGTCCGTTGGGATCGGCGGAAGCCACATCGAGGCGGTAGCGCCCCCACGGCAATTTCTGCGAGATGCGCGCCGGCGCGTCCGCGGTCGTGTCCAGGTTGCCGTTGGCTATCTTGCGCTTCAGCGTCACCGCTTCGTAGGTCCAGCTACCGTCGCGGCGATACCACTGCCAGTTGGTGTCGAGACGCGTCAGCGTCCAAGTCAGGCCATGGGTGGCGGCAGGCTTGCCGTCCTTGCCAGCGACGATGACGTCGAACGAGGCGGTATCGTCCTCGGGCGCCATGGTGCCTTCGAACGACGGCTTGATGCCGATGCGCTCGGATTTCATATCGACCGGTACGGTGAGCGTGCGCTCGATGGTGCGTCCGCCTTGCTCGCGCAGCTTGACGATGAGCTGAGCTTCGAGCGGCTTGTCGGTCTTGGGGATGGCGGGCAGCGTGACGGGAATGGCCGCCTTGCCATCCGCTCCGGTGATGAGGTTCGCAGGCAGCGCGCTGCGGACGGCATTGACGAACTCGTCAGCCTGGCCGAACGAATAACCTGCAAATCCGGGCACATCCTTGCCGGAGGGTTTGACGACGATCTCGCCTTCAAGCCCGAGGTCGGCGGCGGGTGGGCCATAGAGATATTTGCCCGACACATTGATGGTGCCTTGCTCCTCGGGCGACAGCGCGGGCGATGCCGAGGTGAGCGTCATATCGAGGCGCTCAGGCACGAAGTCCTCAACCAGGAAGGCGCGTTCGGCGATGGCCGGCTGCTGGGGATCGGTATGCAGCCACAGGCGCCATGTGCCGGTCATTGCGGACTTGGCAAGCTGGAGAATGTGCGAGCGTCCGCCCAGACCCTGGTCGTTGAGCACGATGCGCGCGTGCTCAACGCCGTCGGGGCGCTGCACGATGAGCGTTGTTGGAACTGCGGAAGACTTGCCTTTGGAGTCGCGCACGAGCGCGGATACGGCAACTTCCTCGCCGCCGCGATAGACGCCGCGCTCGGTATAGACATAGGCGTCGACGGGACCCGGCGCTTCGCGGCCCTTCACGCCGCGGTCGGACAGATCGAAGGCATTGGCCGTGAGATCGAGGAAGGCGTACTGGCCCTCGCCCTTTTCAGCGACGAGCACGGCAGGCGCCACGCCGCCTTCCCCCTTGGCGACGGCGGCGTCGAACTTCGCGTAGCCTTTGTCGTCCGTGGTGGCCGTTGCCAGCACTTCGTTGTTGCGTGCAACGAGCTTCACCGTGCTGCCCGCGATGGGGGTGGTATCGGCGATGGAGCGTACGAAGGCGTGGACGCCCTCGGAACCCGAGAAGGCGGTGAGCCCAAGGTCGGAAACGATGAACCACTGCGTGGCGCGGGTGTCGTCGTTCTTGGATTTCTCCGATGGCTTGGCGACCATCACATAGGCACCGGGTTCGAGCTTACCCGTTACGTCGGTGACCGGAACGGCCGTCGTCACCTCCTCGTTGAGCTTGGAGGCGATATCCATCGCGCCGGAATAAACCTTGATGCCCGTGCGGTCGCGGATGTTGTCGACTTCCCAGCTCGAAAGCTGGCGCTGGAAATCACCTGATTGAAGAAGCGTGGCGAGGCTGCGGTCGCCGATGCGGTAGACGTCGACCTCGATCTTGCCGGTGTTGGTGGTGACAACCGGAATACCCTGCTGGCCGCGGCTTGGCAGCACGTAGGATTTGCCCGTGAAGCGCACGAACGCGGATCGGTCGGGGATATAGACAGCGAGATCGGCGGACTTGGTCAGGTTTTCACCCACCGCGGAA
Source organism: uncultured Hyphomicrobium sp. (assembly GCA_964587445.1). Taxonomy (GTDB): domain Bacteria; phylum Pseudomonadota; class Alphaproteobacteria; order Rhizobiales; family Hyphomicrobiaceae; genus Hyphomicrobium_B. The sequence continues at coordinate 81,666 of CAZPLQ010000007.1, read as the reverse complement.
GGAAGGCCGGCGCGCAGCTGCACCTGATAGCGCTCGCCATGCTTCAAGCCCTCGATGCAGAGCTGCTTGCCTTCCTGCACGAGGTTTTGCGGGTCCTTGCCGTTGACGGATACGAATTTGCTGACGTCGCCCTGGGTATGGGACAGGTCTTCGGAGAACTCCAGGCAGAGCCGGGGAGGTGTCGTCTCGTTATCGGCCTTGTAGTCGGTCATGCGGAAGCCGTGCTCGGCGCGCAGGCGATCATAGGCTTCGCGTACGGGCTGGCTGTCGGCAAGCTCCATGCTCATCTTCAGCGCGTCGATGGCGGGACGCCAGTAAGACCGGCGCTCGAGCGCCTGACCGAGCACAAAGAGCGCATTGGCTTTTTGCGCATTGTTTGTCGCGAGCTGGTAGCCGCGATAGGCAGCGCCTGAGGCATGAACCGGGAAGTCGTAGCGCTCCGAGCCTTTTTCGGGATCAGGCGTGATGGCGAGCAGGGCTTCCGCCAGGCGTGTCCAGGCGTCGGAATCCTTCATGTCGGCGGCGACCGCGCTGGCCAGAAAGCGGGAAGCTGCGCGCGGATCGGCACTAAAAACCTTGGCCGCTTCTCCCTTCAGGCCAGCGGCCGTCTTGCCTTCGGATTTCCAGTTTTCCTTGAGGAACGTCTCATACCGCTTGGCATCCGCCGCGACGCCCTCATGGGCAAACACCGTTTCGGCGGAGTACGCCGCAGTTGCGGTCAGCGCGGCGGAGGCTGCTAGCCCGGCCGCCGTCAGCGCGGAAAGAAGAGCGAGGCGCGAGAAATATTGCATGGTGCCACCCTGGAAGAATTGGAACCGCGCGAACGATTGCGCGCGACCCGTGAGCGTATGGCGAAGAGTATCGTGTGCGAGGCTTGCAATCATAAGCCTAATAAGGGCGAAAGCCCGAACGGCGGCGGCAATTAACGTATTGCGGAGAATTCCGCTTTCATGCCGGGTTTTTCCGCTGATGCAGCGCCGTGGCGCGCCCATGCGAAAACAGCGGGGAAGTCCTCCCCGCTGTCTGCAAATCTTGGCACGCAATTGCGACTGTGGCGGCCGTTAGCGGCGCGTCACCGGTTGGGCCTGAGAAGCGGCCCCGTCGCCGAAGGAGCCGGTAACCATCATCGGGGGTGCAAGAGAGCGTATGCGGTTCACGGTCTGCGCGGTGGCCCACAGGCGGTTGAAGGAAATGGCTGCGTGGCTCGTCGCCTCGGGGTTGTCGTGATGGAACAGCTCGAAGGCGTCACGCTTTGCCGGATCGCGGCGCATGCAGTCGCCAAGCCACATGATGTTGGCGCTCAGAACCATCTGCTCATGCGCGGAGGTAAAGCGCGGATCGGCCAGCACGCGAACGTCGGCGTTGCTCATGTCCAGAACGGAGGGGCGGCCGGGCTCTTCGGTGAAGGCGTCGAGATCCAACAAGACCGCGGTCAGGCTGATGTTGGCGGCGGCCAGTTCCGCCGCCATGGAGGCGATGACACGGGCCACCGGGCTGTCGGGTGCGCGGGCGAGAAGCGTGATGTTGGCCGGGGCGCTGTCTCCCGATGCACGGAGCACGACCAGCGCCGTAGCGACAAATTCCCTGAGCTTGGCTTCCCTCTCTTCGCGGCCAATGGTCTGGAGACGCGGGGAAGTCGCAAGGCGCATGTGAAATTCCTCAAATAACCAGACGCGAGACGATCGATCCTGCGTGACTGGGGCATGTTGTACGCCCCCATTAAGACGCAAGACTGTTAAGGGAGGGTTGCGGAGCGCAGCGAATGCGCACACTTCCCGAAATCACACCTCATAGCCTCAGAACCTATTGAAACCGTTATTCAGCAGCTGGTGGCGGGGCCATCCTGCCGATGAACGCGAGATCGCGCTGCGTCAGCTCACCGGCTTTCAGCTCCTCTACTTCGATCTCCTCCAGCTCATCCTCGGGGACCCATTGCAACATTGGACTGTCGGCTTTCGGCGCCGCCGCCGCCGGGGGAAGAAGCGAGGTGTGTGCAGGCGCGCGGGCTGCCTCCACGGGGACTTCAGGCTTGCCCGCGGCTACGGCAGCCGCCTTTGAAAGCGCGGACCTGAGTGAACCCGAGGCGATCGCGTCCGCCACCGGAATGGAGAAGGTTGCCGTCTCGCGCGCGAGCGTCACGTCGACCTTGTCAGCATGAGGGACGGGCGGTGGCGTTGTCTGCGCTGCTGCGTAGGCTTGCGTGCTGGCGTTGGAGGGGGCTTTCACCGTCACCTCGGCCTCTTGCTCGAGCCGCGCAGGGGAACGAGAAATGCGCGGCGCCTGCGGCGGCGCCGGCTCGATGATGGGAGGCTCGTCCACGGGGACGCGAGAGGACGCTGCCGCAAATGGCGCGTATGGGCCGAAGCGCGCGGCGTGTTCGGGATCGACGTGGGCAGCTGACGCAGCATGAGGCTTCCGGGGCTCGAACTGTGCCACATTGGCAGGCGCGGGAGCGCTCATTTCAGACACGCTCGATCGCATCATGCCTGGCGCAGGTCTGGGCCTGCCTGAGGCCGTTCTTTCAGCGGTGGCGCCTTGCGTGCCCATCCGCGCCGGCGCATCGAAAGTTGGCTCCCTGGGTTCAGGCCTTGGTTCAGGTGCAAAGCGCGGCATCCGGTAGGGCGTAGGCCGAGCCGATGCGGCTGGCACCGCTGCGGCCGCACCACCGGGCATCGGTCCACGCGGGCTTGTCACGGGCTGGGTCAAAACCGGACCTTGCGGGGGCATCGGCTCGCGCGGGCCAGCGCTGATGGCGACGGTCTCGGTCATTTGAGGATGTGCCGCTTGACGCGTGCGCAGGTGCGCGCCCGGGAACACGCGCTTTTCATTTTCGGCACGCTTGGCCGCGCCCATGATGGCGCCCAGGATGATGTCCGACCATGCGCCGTCGGTAAATTTGTAGACGCGGAACGCTTCCGAGCCGGCAAATTTCGAACCCTGCCGCGCCAAGCGCTTTTGAATGCGACCCGTGGTTGGCAGCAGCGTGCGCTTGAAGATGCGTTCTTTCTCGAAGCTGGCAAAAAGATTGGCGAGAAGCTGCGCCTCGAGCCGCAAAGCCTCGCGCTCGGCCGGATTGAGACGCGGCGGCGCGTCGAGCGGAACGGCGACGTAGTAGTCTCCGTTCATATCGAAGACGACATGGCGGAAGATCTCGAAATTCTTGCGGATCTCCTCGTCGCCATGGATGTCCTTGAAGCGCGAGAGAATGTCGATGACGGGGCCGCGCTCGGCCGCGCGCATCTTGGGCACCAGACCGGAGAGCCGGCTGCGCGGTGCTTGCACCATGGATACCAGGAACAGGCACAAATCGACGAACAGCGCCACGGCGAGGGGGACATAATCGCGCTTGGAGAGTCCGCCTTGCTCAACGGACCATTTCGCGCTGTTTGCGGATGGCGCCTCAACCGACTGGATTGCCTTCTTCTGCAGATCGCGCAGTTCGTCGGCAGACGGCGGCAGCTTGAACGACATTGCGCCATAGAGTGTCGCCGTAAGACGGCGGAACGCTTCGATCGTCGCTTCCGAGCCCTCGACGACCGCGATCTGCGGCTTCTCGAGCTCAGGCAGCTGGTCGATTGCCTTGACGACGCCGCGCAGCGCGGTCTGAAGCTGGACGTCGGGGCACGCGATGGTTCCGCCCCGGCTGTCGGGGAACGTTGTGCGCTCGGCGCGGTCGGCGAGATCGTTGCGGATCTGCTTCAGCTGGGGATCGGTGCGAAACGCATTGAAGCCCGTCACCGTCATATCGAGCTTGCGCGACAGGGTGCGCATGAACTCGTTTCGGGTTCCGCTCTTGGCGTCGATGGTCGTGGGGTCGTCCGACACGATGCGGATCATGTCGTTGTTCAATGCCGCAAGCTCGGTGTTGACCGTGCCGATGCGGCCCTTGACGAAATCAGAGGAGAACTGGAATCGCTGGGCGTCTTCCTCGCGCATCTTGCGGCGCGGGCCGTCGCCGGGCCGCGAGTTGGGGCAAGAGGTGCCTTTGGTGCGTTCCAGTTCGGCTTTCTCGCCGGAGACTTGCGTCAGTTGCACAAGAGTGGCCTGCAACTGCTCGAGGCGGGTGGAAGCCGCGTGCAGGGAGCTTTGCACTTGTCCCACCGCGCTCTCCGCGGAGCGTGAGGCTTCGCCGCGGCTCTCCAGCACCTTCCAGTAAAAACCGAAGCCGAAGCCGACGGAAATTAGCGACAGAAACACGTAGCCGAATGCGTACAGAGTCTTCGTGACGAAGGCGTGAGGCCGGAAGATCTGGTCGAGCAGCCAGATGATCATGATCATCAGCATGGCGACCGAGAAGCCGATGATGATCTTATGGGTAAAGGGCAGATCACCCATATTGGCTTGAATGAGCTCGAGCATGCCGACGTAGGTTGCGACCCACGATAGCGTGCCAAGTCCCCCGATCAGCACCGATCGCTTCCAGTCGCGCGGGCGTTTGTCGCCTGCCGGTGAGGAGATCGCGCGCGCACCCGCACCCTCCAGGCTAGGGGGATCGCGGTTCAGATCGAAAGGCGTGTCCTGTCGCATTGCATCCTACCCAGCAAAGGAAGCTTGGCTTGCGACAGTCCGAAAGCTTGGCGTGTTTTTGATGGTTGAACTTTGGCTCGGTCATGGCAAATCGCTGCGCATTGTGGACAAAGCGCGTCTGATCAGCGGCTCGTCAGACTGCGGAGCGCCTGTTCGCCCGGCGTGAGTGTTGCCGTTGTCTCCGCGGCAGTCCGCCTGGCCGCCGCGGCACCGAACTGCCGGTGGCTCGAAGCGCTCGCGACAGGCGCAGGCCGTGTCATGAGCGGGCGCCTGGGCAGAAGGTCCTGGCGAGGGTGTGTCTTGGCGTGTCCGGCCAGATCTTCCAGCAAGCCATCAAGTAAGGGTGTTGCCACCTGAGATGCGTGCAGCGCTCGCGCCCAGGGTTGAGTTGGCGTGCCCGTGCCGACAAGGACGACATAGGAATAAGCCGCCCCGTTGGAAAACTGAATACCGCCCGAAATCCACGTGTCGACGGTGGCGTCTGGGTCGGTCGAAACCTGCGTGCCTGTCTTCGCGAAGTGCAAGCGGAGATCGCCGCGGCGGGCCGCGCACCAGCGGCTGAGCGATTTCAGCGTCCCGTGCGATTGTCCATCGGCCTGATAGCACAAGGGCGCTTCGAGCAGCGTTTTGATTAGCGGCGTTGCGGCAGGCCGGATCAGCGAATTTGGAACGATGTCCGGCTGGCGTGTCGCCGCGATGCCAGCGCCACCCTCGCCCTTGAAGGTATAGTCATAGGTTTGGATCAGGCCCGGTGCATGCACGCTTGAGGCTCCACGCCCGATAAGGGCCGCGAGAACGACAGCCGACATGTGATGCACCCGGCGGGGGGAACCTGCGATCTGTCCAAGGACCGCTGCCGTCGAAGGCGGCGTTCCGCCTTCGGCCGCCGCCGGCGGCATGTTGAAGCCAAAGCCGTCGATCAGCTTGCGAAAGCGCGGCTGCCCAACAAGTGCCGCGCGATTGACGAGCGGCGCATTGAGCGAGCAGGCGAAGGTCACGATGGCCCGCCGTCCACGCCGTTCATGGCCATGTTTATCACAGGTCTCCAGGCCGCGGTCGGGGGCTTCGGTATCGAGATAGAGGCTGTCGGCCGTATCCTTGCCCTGGTTGGCGATGGCGATGGCGGCGATCATCTTTCCCGTCGAAGCGATCATGCGGCCGTCTTGAGCGGAATCGTAAAGACCCGTTTCGGCGATACGGGCAGGTTGCGAGCCGTAGTAGGGCGCGGTCTGGCCGCTCTCGTAGTAGCGCACGATATGGCCGTTGGCGTCCGCTGCTACGGCCACGACGTCAGGCATCTGCTTGCCATCACCGACCTTCTTGGGATCGAGCGTGAAGGCCGGGTCCAGACGGCTGCCCCACTTGGCGTTGATCTCGGCGAGGCGCGCATCGGTCGCCTGACGAAAGGCAAGATTCTCCACGACATCGAATGTCGTGGTGACGCCGCGCACGTAGTCGCGCCATGCATAGCCGTAAAGCTGTTTCATCTCCTCGCGGATGCCGAAACGGCTGGTGTCCAGGAGCACGTTGGCGCGCGTGACAGGATTGGCCTCGGCGCGCTTTGCCAGAGCGGGCGCGTACGTCTGCAACGCCTCCTGCAACCTGGGCTTCACTTTCGGATCGGGCGGGCCGCCGCCCAGTGCCATCAATTCGAAGACAACGTCCGTCTTGACGCTCTCGTCCTTGATGAGTTTCTCGGCGCATGTGCGGGCACGCACTTCGGTGATGTAGCGCCAGCGGTCGAGCCGGACCTCGTTGAGGCGCTCGCTGCCTTCCAGCAGGATGATGGGCCGGTTGACGGCAGAGGCCAGGACGAACTGTTCGGCGATGGAAAGATCCTTGGCCTCCTTGCCGAACACGATGCGGCTGGTCACCTCGACGCCGTGAAGGGGCTGGCCGCCCGTGCGCTGGGCCAGCCAGATGTGGTTGGCGGCCCATTGCTTCAGCCGCGTATCGTCGCCGCCGCGCGTCAGCTCGTGATAAATGACGGGTGCAAGCCACCACTCGCTGAATTTGCGGCGCAGTTTCGTGAAGCCGCCTTCGGAGGTGCTGGGCGGGGTCTTGTAAATGACGCGCGCGAACTGCATGGGCAGCGTCGAGCCGCCGACACCCAGGCTCGGCCTGCGTTGCGCAATCGTGCGGGTGATGGAGGAAAAGGGGATCTTGAGAACGCCCAGTAGGTCGATGCCGTAGGGGTTCAGCGGCCCGCCGAGATAACGGTCCTCGTGGAACAGCAGGCACTGCCAATAGTGATCAGGCACGACCTTGACGGGAATAGACTTGTGATCGGGATTGGCGACGTAGTCGCCAAGTTCGATGGCGCTGTCGGTGTAGTTGACGTCGCGCTGGCTATCGAGGCGCGCGTCGAACGTGCCTACGAAGCTGCCCTTGGGGTCGTATACGGCGGTGGCGAGCCAGCGCTCGGCGTCGTAGCCAAGCTTGTCGCGCATGGTCACGCCACCCGCTAAGCCCCGCAGCGGCGCCACGACATAGACCAGGACCAGCGCAAAGACCACGTAAGCGATGCAGGCGGTCACCACGTGGCGCAATGGCCCGAGTTTGGGGTTAAAGGCGACGGCCTGACCGAAAAGGCGCATGATGCGCCAGGGTGCACGCACGAGGGCGTCGGCGATGGCGGTCAGCAGCCTGAGAAGGGGAAGCATACGGCGCCCGGAACTTGCACATTGCCGCCAAAACCCGCTTTGGCAGCAGCGCATCACGGCTAGCGCGCTTTTGTGGCGCCATTGACACCCCGCGGGGGCGTCATTGCGGCTGTCGTTGCATGACCGGAGCTGCGCGAGACCGCCGCTATGCCGCTATATCGTGGCGGGCGCAGGCGCTCTTTGTCGTATGCGGCTGTACGCGTCCGTCACAGACCAGCGTACCAGCCAAGCAAGCTCCTGAGCGACGCGTGAGACTACGGCGTCCGCGTACAAGGCTGGCGTTAGCTGTTAAGCTTATCCGCGCGGGTTTCGAACAAGATCGCAAGAACACGAGAGTGGCTGCATTACGCGACCGGCAGGCCATGCCTGCCATTACAAGCTGCCAATCGTGCGTCAGAGCGCCCGATGCATCGATCGATGGTCAAAGGGGACCATCAAAACAAAGCAAACCATCAAAGGTTGTTCAGAAGAACAAACAACCCGATGCCGATCGCTGGACCCATGAGGGTCGCACAAACAATACCAACGAATGACTTCGCAGCCATCACACACTACCCCGCAGTACACTTCAGAAGGCGATCCCCAAGACCGCCTGCGAACCTAATTGCCCTCGTTCCCGTCATCCTCTCCGCAGGAATTCCGCACGAACTCCTCGAAAGAACGATTGAGACAGCCCCACCGCCTCAACAACAGTATTCTTACACCTTCATTTAAGGGGTTGACAGCGGATTCACCGGTGCTTCAGGCTTATCTGTGCACAGAACAAGGCTGCGCGCGTGAAGACGAAGCAACGGCAGTGCGCGCAAAGCGGGTTAATCTTAAAATTGTTTTAAAAACAGATTGTTGGTGTCATTTTTCTGAACCTTGAGCGGCTGACGCATGTCGGCTTGCCTGCAGCGCAAAACGCAAAGGTTCGGGAATTTTGAAACATGAATTGATCAAGATCCAATTCCGGATGCGACATGCAATTCAACACGTTCCGAGGAAAACTTAATGCTTTCGCACCCCCTCGAGGCGTCCAATAGGGCGCCGATTAGCGCAAATCGAAGAGCCTGAGCTGGCGCTCGTCCTGCCCGCGCGTCTCTGAGGCCAACTGCTCGATACGATCGAAGGGCACCTGTTCGGCGCCGATCAGCGAGCGGTTCGCCTTCATGGCGCGTACCAGGCCTTCCTGGACGAGGTGGAACTCACCGACCGTCTGGCCTGGAAGCGCGCTTGCGGGATCGAGGCCCGATTCCGACTGGAAGGCGGCCTTGAGTTTGCGCAGAGCCGTGTCCTCACGTACGCGGCCGATGAACCAGCTCGTGATCTGGTCGCGGCTCTTGTAGTCGAGGTCGCCCGGCGACTGGGTGGCGAGCATCATGCCAAGTCCCGCCGAGCGGGCGCGCTTCAACAGGCTCTGCAGCGGCTCGGCGGTGGCCGGCTTCGAATTGGCCGGGATGTAGAGGTCGGCTTCGTCGAACATGACGACGGCCTGCAGTTCGTCGTTGGGGTTGCGCTGGCAGAAACGCAGCGCTTCCGACAGGAACTGCGAAACCCAGAACAGGATGTTCTCGTTGTCGCCCAGGAAGCCTGTGTAGATGACCGACAGGCGCGTACGGTTGGGGCGCGCGAACTTGCCCAGCCCCAGCAGGCTCTCCATGCGCAGCGGCTCGCCGCCACCTTCGAACAGCGCAGAGTTTCGCAGCCGCAGCGAGTCGAGCTGGGCCACGAGATCACGGCGCAGTTTGCCCGACGGGTCCATGCGCTGGGTCTGGTCGGTCAGTTCGGGGTGCTCGTCCTCCAGCAGGTGGATGAGGTCGGCGAGCGAGACTTCCTGGGTGGACAGCGCACCCAGGATGCGCAGGGCGACCGCCAGCACGCCAGACTGTTTCTGGTGGGTGGCGGAATTCTTCAGATGCAGCATCTCGCCCAACGCCGCGGCCGACAGATTGGCAAGCAACTGCTGCTCGTGATCGGGAAGTTCGTTGATGCCGTTGGGCAGCAGCGTGATCGAGATCGGGCGCCCCGAGGCACGGCCCGGCGTGTAGACGGCCACGTCGATGGCGTCCGCCAGTTTCTCGCGGTTGGCCTTGCGCTCGGCGCTGTCGTTGAGGTCGGCGCGCCAGACGTCCGGATTGGCATAGCTCGCAAGGTCGCCCTTGCGGTCGATGAGCACGGCAGGGATTCCGCGCAGCAAAAGCTGCTCGATGATGGACAGTGCCAGGGTCGTCTTGCCGGAACCCGAACCGCCCAGGAACGCCGCGTGCCGCTTCAGAACGCTCTTGTTGAGCGTCACAGGGCGTGCACGCGGACCCGTCTCGCGGCCGGACACGATGCTGGAGCCATAGGTGCCGTTCTCGTCCAGGATAACCGACAACGGCAGATCGTCGTCGTTGGCCGGCCGGCCTCGCTCGTGCACCGTGCCGTCCTCTCCGGGCAGCGCGGGCGGCTGCATGTCGCCCAGGCCATCGAGCGCGCCCTGGGGATCGTCCATCTCTTTCTGAACGAGGCGCGGCACCGGCCGGCCCAGCAGATCGAGACGCAGGAGCTTGATGATGGAAATGATGCTGGCGAGGGGTTTTGCGCCCTCAAGCCACTGCGCCAAGCCGGGGTCGCCGCGATGGTGGGCTGCGAACTCGCATATCGTGATCATCTGCTCCCATTCAGGGATCGGCACAAGATACGGCCGGCCGCCGCCGTCGCGGAATTTGCGTAGCGCCTGCGCCGTCTGGTTCTTGGAGTTGGGAGGATAATCGGAGGCGCGCAGCATGAAGCAGGGCTTGCCCTGCATCGAGACCAGCACCTTGTCGAGCTGCTTTTTCAAGCCGCCGCCCTGGGTGGGACGATTGCAGATAAAGACGCGCGCGTCGCTCGCAAAGCCCGTGCGGTGGCGTACGGTCATGTCGAACGCGGGCAGGTCTTCACCGAGTTCGAGGCGCTTCACCGTCACCTCTATCGCCTTACCCCATTCCTCGCGCGCCAGCAGAAGCGCCGCGCCAAGCACGTCGACAAGATCCTGATCGTTGGCAGGGATCTCGGCTTCGCTCTCGTTCGCGAAGCGCTCCCACATTTCACGGAACTGGATGGTAGACAGGGCGGCAGAGCCTTCGTCTTCATCCCCGAAACCAGAAACCTGCCCCAAGGCTTGTGCCAAAGTCGAAACGAAGGCTGGCTTGTCATCGAACTCCGCCTCGGAGCCTTCTGAGGTCAAGCCCGTAATCTCCCGCACGCGCGTTTGTGCGTGTTCCAGCAGGCGGCGGGTGGAAAGCCCGGCGAACTCTTCGAAGAACTGCGGGCCGAAGAAGGCGGATGCATCGGGGAAGCTCAAACCCGCGCCGTAGGTTTCGGCCTGATGGGCGAGACGTTTGCCGATGATGAGGCGCGCCTCTTGCGGCGTACGGCCCTCGCGAAGCAGTACGGGTCCGGATTTCTCGATGCGGTCGATATACGACTGTGCCACCACGCTGCGCACCTGGCCGTAGAAGTCTTCCAGGCACGAGATGACGATGATCGAATTCGTCAGGCGGTTGGCGATCTGGATGACGTCACGCAACGCGCGCTGGAAGCGTTCTTCCGCGTTCTCGAAGAAGCGCAGGTCTTCCACCTGATCGATGCAGAAGACGAGGGCGGCGCGTTCCACCGTCCACACAAGGGCGCCGAACGCGGCGATGATTTCAAATGCGCGATCCTCGCCCGAGTTGGGGTCGAGGGCGCAGACGGCCTCATGCGCAATGGGTGTGAGCTGGCGGCCGTTCAGGTACTGGCGCACGCGCTGGTCGATGCGCGGATCGTGGCGCTGCAGATAGAGCAGCGCGCGAACGATGTTGATGTCCATCTCGCGCGTCTGGAAGCGCTCGCTGGCCACGATGTCATCGGACAGCCGCATGATGAGGCGGGCAAGCTTCGCGTCGTCGAGCTGTGCGTCGCGCAGCTCTTCCAAATCAGCCGCCGAGATGACACCGGAGTCCAGAACCATCTTGTTGGTGAGCCGTGTCAGTGCGCTCTCGCCGAAGCGGTCCGGATCGTAGGGCTTCTCCAGGGAGTGGACGAGACGGCGCAGGAAGAAGTCGGCGTAGTTCGAAACATCCGGCGTCATCTGCGCATAGCCGAAGTAGGCGCGGCCCTGACGATGGCTGTCGGTGCGCAATGCGCGGATCAAGTGCGTCTTGCCGGAGCCCGACTGGCCATGGAACAGCAGGATGCGGTCTTGCACGAAATAGCCGCGGCCACCGGTGATGGTCGTCAGTAAGTCATTGTATTTACTGCGCGCCTTGGCGTGGATCTCAGCCACATCGACCGGGTCCGCTCGCCACAGATCGTCCTCCCAAGTGATCGAGTGCTCAAACGCCTCGCTCAGCTTGTCGGGCGAGAGCGAAGGCACAAGAACCGGCTTTTTGAGCGAGCCTTCGGCGGCCATTTCCAACCTGACAGAATCCAGAAATCTTCAGTCTTCGACGCGCACGAAGTGCCAAACGGTATTCTTGTAGAGGATTTTGGAGTCCTCCAGCTCCTTGAGAGCGCTCTTGTCCTTGAGGTCGGCGGTCGCCAGCACCAGCTGCCCTGTGCGATGTGCTTCGGCCAGCATGCTTTTGAATGCGATCTCAGTGAGGTCCCACTCGCGGCGGGCCAAACGAATCGCCTGCCATACTTGAGAAATAAACGCCTTCCGGTTGCCTGGCCAGCCCTGAGAGACAGGCCGTGCCGCATCCAACACAGCGCTAGCGAATTCGGCCATGTCAGGGGGTGTATATTTGACGGGAGACGCAGCGAGCGGCGTCGCGTCATTGGCCGCTCTGGGTTCCTTGGCCGGCCCACGCGGCAAGACGGTGGCTGCCTCAAGCCCGTTGGAATTACTCTCCGCGTCCTGCTCCTCGAGGGGAGACGAGGTCAGTTGCCTCAGCAGGGCGAGCCGCAACGCCTCCAGGTCCTCGCCCGTCGCGCCGGCCACGTCCGCCGCGAGTGCGCCAAAGAGCTTTCCGTCCGATGCGAACTCGCGCGGTTTCTTGAAGAGCTGGCCGGCAAGGAGCCGCGCAGTTTTGCCCGGCAGGCCAGAGCCCTTCGACAGGCCGGTCTTGATCTTGTTGCCGAAGGCGCGCTCGAGGGCGATGACGGCCAGTTCAGCGCGCAGATCGTTATGGGAGAGCACGCGGCTCGTCGGCAAACGGAAGTGCTGTTGCAACACGAGCGCGGCAAGGCCGTCGGCACGATCGAGTGCCTTGGCAATGGCGGCGCTCTCGCCGTTGACCCCAAGCGCGAGGGCGACCAGCGGCCCGTTACGGACCTCAAGCCAAGTCGCATCACCAACACGATCGAAGCCCAAGCTTGCTTGCGCCATGCGAAGGCCGGCAGGGGTGATCGCCAGACGTCCCTTGCTCTCCGTCAACAGGTTCTGGGCGGTATGTTGGCCGATGGCCAGCTCCGCCAAACGCCGGAAGGCCGTGCCAGGCACCTTGGGCGCGACCAGCGCCGACAAATCCTTCTGCAGTTGCGCACGCGTCGCCGCGCCTGCCGCCACCCTGAGCAAGACGAGATCTGCAATGGCAAGGCGCGGACCTTGGCGTGTTGCTCCGCGCACGGACTTGCTATGAGCGATCGCCATAACCACACCCCGCGAAATTGCGAATCATACTGTGGGCAGTCTGTGGGATCGCCGCCGCGCTTCCAAGCGGTTGCTCTGACTAGGCCGTGGAGGAAGAATTTGCGCGTGCTTGAGCGCCAGTCTGGCTTTCGCCGTCTCTTGGCCAAAATAGCGACACCATTTTGTGGCGCTTATTCAGACGCTTGAACAGGCTTCGTGGAGGGGAGCGACGGGACGCGGGATCTGGTTCAGGCGGGCACATTCGAGGGATTCGCACACACGATGAGCGCGGCAGCGAGCGCAACCGTTTCCGGACCACTGGGCCGACGACGCGAAGCGCAGACGTTTGTTAGCGTTAACGTGCGGTTAAGGGATTTGCGTCAATGATCGCTCGTTCCGCACATTGTGTGCCGGGAGTAGCAGTAATGTATCGCGTCGCACTCTGCGTTGGGCTGACCGCCGTACTGGCGGCTTGCAGCCTAGGCTCATCCTCCATCTCATCCGGTTTTGCCGAGAGCACGCCGCCCGCGGCGACGGCTTCCGTGAGCAAGCAGCGCAGCGCAGCGCTGGGCGGCGAGCCCGGTGCGGCGCGCAATATCCAGCTTGCCAAGCTCGACGACAAGGCGCCTCCAGGCACCTACGAGCGCGCCGAGCCTGGGATCCTGTCTGACCGGGACTATTCTCACACCCGTCTCAGTTCCGAGATGGCCCGCGACGTCATCAATGCGTACCGCAAGGAACATGGCCTAAAGCCGTTGAAGCTCAATGCCGAGCTGACGGAAGCAGCCAAGAACCATTCGCGGGATCTCGCGAAATGGGACCGCATTTCGCACTATGGCTCCGATGGCTCAAATCCGTGGGACCGCGTCAAGCGGACGGGCTATAAGGCACGCCTTGCCGCCGAGAACGTCGGGACCGGGCAGATCGACTTCAATGAGGTGATGAAGGGTTGGAAGGAAAGCCCAGGTCACAACAAGAATCTGCTTTTGCCTGACGCCGAGCAAATGGGCATTGCGCTCGTCCAGGACCCCAAGACCGAGTTCAAGTCGTTCTGGACGCTCGTTCTCGGCTCCTCGATGTAACCTGCAAGACGAAGTCCCGTGTGCGCAGGCCCTTCCCGATTTGGCAGAGCGACCTGCCGCGAGCGTTCGCCACCCTTGTGTAGCCTGGGCGTGTGAGTGGGGCGGGGCGGGACAGCAAAAGCGCACAAAGCGCGAGCGTTGTCAGGACGCGCCAGCGGAGGGCGGTGCTGCAGCGGCGCGAGGGCGGCGGAACAGCCGGGTCAGCCAGATCAGCACGATGAGCGACAAGAACGCCAGCAGGCCGACGCCTGCTGGATGCTTGTACCATAGCAAAATGGGATCGACTTTGCCTTCCCCTGCGAGCTTGACGTCGCGGACAAACACGCGCGGTGAGAAGGCCGCCGTCGTCTCGAGCATCATGCTCACGGCCTCCGTCTGATCGTGACTGGAGATGATGGCGTCGCGCACCCGCTCACGGGCAAGCACCTGCATCTTGCTCGGGCTCACGGCAACGGCCCGCAGGACGCGCTCGCGCGGCGCCGGCTCCAGTCCGGTCAGATAGCTTGCAAGTGTCGTGAGCTCGCTGCTCGAGAGATTGCGTGCCAGCATGTTGAGATCGCTGTCAGGCAATGAGAACAGCGTGTCGCGCGCTTTGGGGGGCATCTGCGCGACGCGAATGATTGCGGTACGATCCTGCAGGCCCAAAACCCGCGTGAGCGACTGTCGGGTAAACTCTTGAGATTGTGCGCGTTTGTGTATGTCATAGGCGACGACCGAGCCGAGCTTGTCGCCTGCGACGGCCGTCCAGCCGAGCGCCTGATCGATCGAGCGCGTTTCGCGTGCGATCTGAACCGCTTCGAGGGGCATGATATGAACGGCCTCGTTGAGCGTGCCGTTGTCCAGGCGGGCTCTGACACTGGCCTCGCCTTCTTCCGCAACGATCAGTCCGACGATTTCGTCAAGGCGCACCATGGCGTCCGGCGCAACCCCGTCAAGGAAGCCGCGGAATGCGCCGTCGCTCTCGGCAAGCCGCAGCACGACGGCATGGGCGCGCTTGAATTCCTTCCAGATTTCCACAATGCGGCTCGCTGAGGCGGCCGCGATGTCCTGCACATGGGCGTTGATCTGCTCGGCGATACTGGAGGCGACCTCCTCCTGCACCTTCTGCTTGGTCGCCGGCGATTTCATCTCCGCAGCGATGATCGGGAGAACGCCGTTGCGGAATTCCCAGATGTCCTTGGCGATCAAGACGAGACCAATTCCCCCTGCGGCCACGGAAACGAGGCGCGAGAGCACGCTGCCCGCGATGCGTTGCCCGACGCGCGTAGCCAGCTTGGCAAGTTGTTTACGCATGATCAGGATCGTCACACCCGCGATGCCTTCGCCGGATTGCTTGAGCACGGCGCCCGCGGAGGGTTCGCCCGATCCACTGGACGGATCAACCGAGACCCCGCCCGCACCATTTGCCACGGCACTTGCCACGGCGCTGCCGTAGCGCGGGCCAATGAAGGCCTTGAGGCAGGTCAGTACGGATCCCGACGCGTCGCTCGCCGCGCCTTCCATGAACTTACCGACTTCCTTGGAAACGTCCTGGGCGAGCGTTTCGAGAACGCCTTTCACGGCGTCAGAGCGGTAAACACGTTCGGCGACGGAGGTGGCGAGCTTCTGGGCTGTTTCAGTATTGGCCAACGAGGACAAAAGCTCCGACCAGCTGGTCTCGGCCTTGATCTCTTCGACGGCAATATCGACGCGCTTGTCTATCACCTCGTCGACGGCGTTTCGGCGCCAGGCCTCAGCCACCAGGGCATTGTAATCGAGCTTGCCGATCCCGGCCTTGAGCGCATCGGCGGAAATCGTGGTGAGCGCCGCTCCCAGGCCGCTTTCGTCGCGAGCAGCGCATTCCTCGTAGGCAGCCCGCGTCAGCTCGGCCTCAGCCCGGGTGGACAGGGGCGCCGCCAGCAATGCAAGCACGCAGAACGAGGATATGAAGCTGCGGAGGGCTTGGTTGCGCAATCTTTGCCTCAATCTGGGGCCTCAGGCCCGCCCGGCCTTCGGCACGACGGAAAGCCTCTCACGAAATATAGCTAGCAATTATGGTGCGCGCACCCGTCCCACCTATTTGCCCGTTTAAGAACACTTTTGGGGCTACAAGGGGCAAGCCTGCATCGCTCGACCCCACTGATCGAACGCAAATGATCGAACGTAAGCGCTTAGAGAAGCGTTCAACGTTGGTATGCAAAGCTCCGGCGGCGTATGGGCCAAAAGTTGAGGATGCAACGACTTTGTGACGCAGTGCAGCATTTGTAACTAGCTGATTTCGCATGGCTTGCGCTAGAATGGTGCAGTGCAGTATTGCGGTACCGTTTACCTTATCTCGCAGATTCAAAACGAAAACGGGTGGCTTTATCAGATGCTTCGGCCTACAAATGAAAGGTTAGTCTCAAGCAGAGGGGACCGCTTACCTACATCGGCTGTGTGGCAGCGCGACAAAGTTGCGTTGGCATTGTTTTATGGCCCAGCCTATGTAGGTTCGCGTGATGTAAGAGCGAGTGCAACATAAGATATGAACAAAAATCAGAAATTTCAGGCTCCTCGCGGCAGCGTCGTGATTCCTGGCGGTCCTACGGGCGTGTTGCTAATCCACTCTTTGGGGGGCTCTCCGCTTGAGCTCAAGTTCGTAGCGCATGCGCTTTCGCGGCAGGGTTACACGGTCTATTGTCCGGTTATTCCTGGCTTAACGTTCGGCACGGACGTGTCAGGCATGTCGACATGGCGCGATTGGTACGATGCCGTCGAGCACGCCTTTGAAGAACTCAAGAAGCACTGCGACCACATTATCGTGGGTGGTGCATCCGCGGGCGCCACCCTCAGCCTCCGGCTGGCTGCGTTGCGCCCCGCGGACGTCGCCGCGACGATGCTGTTCGCGCCAACGCTCGCCGTTAACGGTTGGGCCATCCCGCGTGCGCTGAAGCTGTTCCATCTGATCAGCGACAAGTGGACTGCGAGGCTCTTCTCGTTCCGCACGCCAGCGCCGTTCGGGATCAAGGACGAACGCGTGCGCAACTTTGCCCTTGAGTCCATGAAGGGCGAAGGTGCGATGCCGGCTGACATCACCATGCGTGACGGCGGTACGGTTTATGAGTTCTTCCGGCTCGTGCGTAACGTGCGTCCGCTCCTGGGTCGCATTTCCCAGCACACGCTGATCTTCCATCCCCGTTTGGATGATCAGAGCGACATCAAGAACACCATGACGCTTCAGCGCAAGTTGGCCGGTATGGTCGAGGTCTGCGTGCTGGATGACAGCTACCACCTCGTGACGTTGGATCGTCAGCGTAACTATGTGGCGGAGCGGTCAATCGAATTCGCGGAGCGCGTCATCGCACAGGTCACCGCCCGCAAGGCCGTTGCCAAGACGCAGCACCCCGACGCTGCCAAGACCAGCACGGGCGGCTCGGCCGATTAAGTCGGATTATCCGGGGGGACAATTGGTATTGTCTTCCCGGCCGAGCGTAACGAGCGCCGGGATCCGGGAGCATCGAGCGCTTCGCGCATCGCCTCCGTTGCCTTGGCCCTCGAATGGCTTGCCTGGATGACGCCTGCCACTTCAAAGAACGTCATCCCGGCGAAAGGCCGGGATCCCGTCCAGGGCTTCAAATATTGTCCATCTCGCAACTTCGGCAGATCCTCGCCCTGAGGCGGGGATGACGATGCACTGGGTTCCGGGCCGGCGCCTGCCCGGGATGACAAGTAAAGCGCGACGGCGTCTCCAGATTTTGCTTTGACGGCCGGCTTTACTTTTCGGCCCAGGGCAACTGCTCCTGGCCGGCAGGGGCGGTTGCTTTTGCAGGGGCTTTAGTGGTTGCCTTGTCGGCTGTCTTGGACGAGGTGGTTTTGGGGGGAACGGTAGCCGCGGCGTTTTGTGCGCAAGGAGGCAGATCGTCCGGCGCCCGTTTCCAGGTCAGGGTGCGACCCATCATCTTCATGACCAGATAGCCGGTCACTTTAAGCGTATTCATATCCGCCAGCGCGATTGTCACGCTGTAGGACTTGCCCTCCTTGGGGTCATAGATCCAGCCGCTGTCCCATTCTCCCCCCTCCATGGGCGCAAGGCCGCCGATTACCTGGAGGCCGCAAATCGGCCGGATGCGCTGGCTCTCGTTTGGATTATGACGGTCCCTGAGGGGCTTACCGTCCGGATAGAGGGGCTCCTTGAGCCAGTAGATGTGGCCGCATAGTTTGTCGCCGCAGACGCTAAGTCTAACCGCGCCCTTACCGCTGTCGTCGTACCAGATACCGGCTTCGCGCGGGTCGGCGGCGGCGGAACCGGCAGAAATCGCCATCATTACGGCGGCAAGAGATGCGAAATGAAGTTTCGAAGCCCAGTCGGTCATGATCGCAAATCCCATTTTGGACCAAGTCAGGAAACCCGCACGCGGCGAATTGGCATTGAGGGCTCTAGGCTCTGAACAAGGCGAAACATAGGTAATATATGACTCGCAGGTGATTAGCCGGCCGGCCGATGCGTCGATCCGCCTGAATACTATACCAGCGGGAGGCGATAGAAGCATCGCCAGCCCGTTCTGGTTAGCGACGTTGCAGGCTCCCTGATTTGGCGCTTTTGCGCTAATTGTAGCCAACATTGACTGTCAGAGAATGCCCAGTTGCTGATCCAGAGGTATGTTAAACTAAAACAACCTCTAAAGACCGCTCGAACAGTGAAACCACAATAGCGTATTACAAGGTGCGGCAGGTCCGATGATCCTCACGCTTGCATTCAGAAACCTTTTTCACGACCGTATCCGGCTGGCCGTCACTCTGATCGGTATTCTTTTTTCGATCGTGCTCGTGGCTGTTCAACTCGGTCTGTATCTTGGTTCCAGCCGCATGATCACGGCCAACATAGATCATGCCAACGCGGATCTGTGGGTCACCGCCTATGGCGCCAAAAGCTTCGAGGATGGCGGGCTGCTTCTGACCGATCGCGAGCGTCATCAAGCGCTGGCAACGCCGGGCATCAAATCGGTTGTTCCCATTCTCGTATCCTTCGCGGAATGGAGAAAGCCTGAAGGCGGGTCTACCCGTGTCGTCGTCATCGGGTCGGACTTCGATAACAACGGACTTGTGCCGTGGTCGCTGAGTGAGGGCACGCTGGAGGATATCCAGGCTCCCGACGCCATCGCCGTCGACAAAAGCTATCTCGGTGAACTCGGCATCTCGGGCATCGGCGATACCGCCCAAGCGGCTGCGGGTCGCGTCAAGGTGCGCGCCCTGACAGAAGGCGTGCGCTCGTTTACGCAATCTCCGTACGTTTACACGACGCTGAATCGTGCCCGTCAGTTGTTTGGCGCAGATGCCGACCGCACGACGTTCTTTCTGGTGAAGCTTGCACCCGGGGCTGACGCTGCGCAGGTGAAGGCGGATCTTTCCAGCCGGCTTCAAACGGCTGAAGTGTTGTCGACAGAAGAGTTCCGCGATCGCAGCCTCAAGCAGTGGTTGTTCCGCACCGGCGCCGGTATCGCTCTTATCGGCGGCGCGCTGCTCGGCAGCCTCGTTGGCACGGTCATCGTCGCTCAGACACTTTACTCGTCGACGAAGGACCACATTCACGAATTCGCGACTTTGCGCGCGCTGGGCTCGTCGGCGGGTTATATTCATAAGGTCATTCTTGCTCAGGCAGGCTTGAGCGCCGTGATCGGCTACGTGCTGGGCATGAGCATCGCGCTCGTCATTCTTTATTTGAGCAAGGGATCGGCGCTGCCGCTGGTTATGACGCCGGGTCTGGCCTTTTGGCTGTTTGCCCTGACGGTCGCCATGTGCGCCATTTCGGCTCTCTCGGCGATCATGAAAGTAACCAAAATCGATCCCGCGACGGTATTCAGCAGATGACAACAACTCCAGTTCTCGTAGCTGAAAATGTGGTCAAGGAGCTGGGCTCGGGCGCCGGCCTCGTGATCGCGTTGAAGGGCGTCAGTCTCGAACTGGTGCCCGGCGAATTGACGCTTCTCATGGGTCCCTCCGGCTCGGGCAAGACGACGCTGCTGTCGATCCTGGGCTGTATCATGGCGCCCACTTCCGGTACCTTGACGATCGCCGGAAGGCAGATCGCTGGTCTTGGCCCTGAGGAGCTCGCAAAAATCAGGCGCGACCACATCGGCTTCATCTTTCAATCGTATAATCTTTTCCCCACCCTCAATGCGATCGAGAATGTGCGCATTGCCCTCGACGTGAGGGGCATCACGGGCTTTGCCGCGACGAGCCGTGCCGAGGAGGTTCTTCGCGATGTCGGGTTGGGTCACCGCCTGACGAACTACCCCGGCAACCTGTCGGGTGGTGAGCAGCAGCGTGTCGCGGTGGCGCGCGCCATCGCGAGTTCGCCTGACATCGTGCTGGCGGACGAACCGACCGCCGCACTCGATAGCGAGAACGGCCATGCCGTCATGGCGCTGCTTTCGCGCATTGCCAAAGAACAGCAACGTAGTGTTCTTGCCGTGACCCACGATCCGCGCACGCTGGGCTATGCCGACCGTGTCGTGAGGATCGAGGACGGCAAGATTGTCGGCGAGGAGCGGCGGCCCGAAGGCCTCAACGCTCCGGAAATCACCGATCTTACGAAGAGGCGTAAAATCCATGCATAAAGTTGATCCGGCGATCACCACGATAGCCCTGGCCGGCTTGGTCGCGATCGCGGCCGGTATCGGCGCCGGCTCTTGGAGCACACAGGCCGAACAGTCGCTCATTGCCACATCCGCGCACGCGCAGACCAGCTCGACCGCGCATCAGTGGGCGGCCTCGGCCACGGGGCGCGTCGAACCCAAGTTCGGTGAAGTGCGCGTGGCAAGCCAGACGGCCGGCAAGATCGTCGAGGTTCTGGCCGATACCAACGACAAGGTCGAGGCCGGCGATCTGCTCGTGCGGCTCGACGACGCTGAAATTTACGCCAAGCTCGCCGCGGCGGCGGCTGAGGCCGGCGTGCGCATGCGCGAGCGCGAGGAGGAACCGGCAACGGGCCTCGCGGAGGAACGGCAGAAAGCCACCGATGCGGTCGCCGATGCCGAGCGCAGGGTCTTTGCAGCCCGCGAGGCGTTCGACGCGGCGCTGCGCGCCCGCAAGACCGCTGGCAGCGATGACAAGGATGCAGCAACCAAGGTCGAGGAAGGCCGCAAGGTCGTGGAGGACGCAAAGACAGCGTTGACGGAAGCCCGCGCCAAGCTGGTCGAGGTCGATGCAAAGCCTGACATGCCGCTCGAGACGCGGTTGGAATCCTCCATCGCGCTGGCGCGTTCGGACCTGTCGAGCGCCGAGATCGCCCTGGAGCGCACACGCATTCGTGCGCCCTCGAGCGGTACTGTTCTCAACATGCTGGCCAAGCCCGGCGAGACAGCCGTGCCCTCGCCCGACAGTGCGCTTGTCGTGTTCGGCGATTTGAGTTCGCTGCGTCTGCGCGCGGAAGTCGAAGAGCGCGATGCCGCCAAGGTGCGCGTCGGGCAGAAAGTCGTGGTCAAGGCCGATGCCTTCCCAGACCGCGAGTTCACCGGAACGGTGACGTCGATATCGCAGTCGCTGGGCGCTCCGCG
Source organism: uncultured Hyphomicrobium sp. (assembly GCA_964587445.1). Classification (GTDB taxonomy): domain Bacteria; phylum Pseudomonadota; class Alphaproteobacteria; order Rhizobiales; family Hyphomicrobiaceae; genus Hyphomicrobium_B. Next base: position 60,320 of record CAZPLQ010000007.1, on the reverse strand, counting down.
GATCGCCACGCGCGGGCCGCGCCGCCCCAACGATGTCGAGGTTGTCGAGGTGATGGTTGATCTTGATGGTCATCCTCCGCTGTTCACTGGCATGCGCGTTGATGCCTTCTTCAAGCTCGATTCATCGGCTGACGCTTCAGCTTCAAAGACGAACTGAGACAGCGGGATCAGTCCCGCACGGTTTCGCTGAAACCTGATAAACAAAAGGGCGCCGGAGTGACCGGCGCCCTTTTTCCGTTCATGCCTAACTTGACGTCTCAGGCTGCCGCGCTGCGCGCTGTCGCATCGATGTGCGCGGCGAGCTTGGCATCGATGCCAAGTGCGCCCGCAAGGCTCGCCAGGAAAGTTTTTTCCTGCGGTGAGTCGGGTTCGATTGCGATGCGGGCGGCGGTATAGACTTGAATGGCTTCCTCGGGTGAACCGACGCTGCCAACGATATCGTTGATGCTCGCAGGGTTGTTGAAGGCGTCCGCCAGGAACTGCTCGGCTTCCGCGTCGAGACCGGCTTGCTTGAGACTGCCCAGGATCTTCCCCTGTTCGGCGGCATCGACGCGGCCATCGGCGGCCGCCGCTGCGATCATCGTCTGGATATAAAGCATGGCCGTGTCGTTCGTCACGGCGGCGGGCTCGAATCCGGATCCCTTGGGCGCAGCCTCGGGCGTGGTGGCGCCCGTAATAAGCGGCCGGCCGGCCTGATAGTTCTGGAAGGCCTTGTAGGCAAGCCCGCCGATGAGAGCGAGCGCACCAAGACGCGCCGCGCTGCCCGCGATGGAACGCCCAGTCTGAGTCCCGAGGACGAGACCACCCAGGCCGCCCATGGCCGTGCCAGCCGCCATCGGGTTATCGCGGATGATCTGCTGAAGCTTGGAAAGCACGTCCGCAGGCGCCTGTCCGGTCGCCTTGCCCAGGATCTCGCTCAAAGAGTCGCTGGCGCCGGTCGCGCTGTCTATGCGGCCCGCGCCCTCCTTCACACCCTGGGTCGCCTGCGACAGGACCTGGCCCAGCACGTCCATGATGCCGCCGCCGCCTCCGCCGCCCTTCAGGGAACCACCCGCCTGACCGATCTGCTCCTTGAGCTGGCCGAGAATGTCACCAAGTCCGCCGCCGCTCTGCTGCCCAGTGCCTTGGCCCGCACCGGGTTGCGCGTCGGGCTGCAGCGAGCGCTGCAGCTGGTCCAGAATATCCTTAAGGCCGCCGGTCTGCTGACCGCCTGCGCCGGCAGGCTGTCCGCCGCCACCGCCGCCTTGCAGGATCTGGCCGAGAATGTCGGTGAGGCCACCGCCTGATGGCTGCTGAGCCGAGCCTTGCGGAGCGGCGCCCCGCACGAGGTTCTCAAGGAGGGACTTGGCATCGAACATGGCTTTATTCCTTGTGAGGGGGAGCGGAAATCAAGGCGCGCACATCCTGGCGCGCGCCGCTTAGATAGGTACGCGTGCGGGCATCCACAATCCAGAGGGCCAGCGATTATATTATTCCGCAGCGAGCGGCCGTTCCCGTTGGGCGGGGGGCTGGCCGCGCGGAGCGCTCGACGATGCGATCTTTGCGGCATGGACAGCCGCCCGGTTCGCATCGTCCTCGGGATCGTCGCGTGATCCGATGAACCGTCCGAATACCCACGACAGGAAGTGGCCAACGTCATCCATCACGGTAAAGAACGACGGCACGAACACCAGCGACAGCACCGTGGAGACGATCAGTCCGCCGATGACGGCGATCGCCATCGGGGAACGAAACTCGCCGCCGTCGCCGAGCGCATAGGCGCTGGGCAGCATGCCCGCCACCATGGCGAGCGTCGTCATGACGATGGGACGAGCGCGTTTGCGGCCGGCGTCGATGATGGCGTCGGTTCGGTTCATGCCCGCCGCCATGCGCTCCACCGCGAAGTCGACGAGCATGATGGCGTTCTTGGTCACGATGCCCACCAGCATGATGAGGCCGATGTAGACCGGCATGGTGACGGCATTGTTGGTTGCAAGCAAACCGATCACCACGCCGCCGAACGACAAGGGCAGCGAGAGCAGAATGGTGATGGGCTGCGTCACGCTCGAGAACAGCAGGATCAGAACGCCAAAGACCAGGACAATGCCGGTAAGGATCGCTGTGATGAAGCCTTGTACGACCTCGCCTTGCATCTCGGCCTCGCCCACCGCCCTGAACGACACGGATTTGGGCAGACCAATTTCGTTCACGGCCTTGAGGAATTCCGCCTCGCCTTGCGATAGCGCGACGCCGGGCGCGAGGTCCGTGCCGATCTTTGCATTGCGCAAGCGGTCATAGCGCGAGATCAAGCTGGGGCCTTGGCCGAATTGCACGTCGGCCACCGCCGTCAAGGGAATCTGCTGGCCGGCATTGTTGGTGACGCGCAGCTCCTTCAAGCGCTGCATGTTCTCGCGCGTGTCTTCCTTGAGCTGCACGCGGATCGGCACCTGCCGGTCGCCGGCGTTGAACTTTGCAAGATTGAATTCCACATCGCCAATGGTCGCGACGCGCACCGTCTCGGAAATCTGGTCTGTCGAAACGCCAAGACGTGCTGCAGCATCCGAGCGGGGCACGATGCGGATTTCCGGCCGCTCCAGCGCGGCTTCGGATGCCGGCCCGCGGAAGATGGGCATGGATCGCAACTTGGCTTCGACATCGTTTGCCGCCTTGCGAAGAGCATCGCCATCGTTGGACACGAGATTATAGGCGAGCTGGCGCTCGTTGCGGCCATTGATGGCCCAGTTGCGCAGATCCGGAATGTCCTTCAGCCGCTCCATCACGACGCTCTCGACCTTCTTCTGCGATCGCGAGCGTTCGGACTTGGGGACCAGCCGCACGATAATGGCGGCGCGGCGGATGTCGAGGTCGCCGGTCGGCGATGTGCCGCCCAGTGCATATACGGTGGCGACCTCGGGAACGTCTTTCAGCGCCGCGTAAATCTTGTCGGTCACGATGGTGGTCTCATTCAGCTTGGAGCCGGGCGGCAGCTCCGCCGAGATGACGATGCGCGATTCATCGCCATCGGGGATGAATCCGGAAGGCAGGAGATAGGTCGCATAAATCGATCCGACGAAAAGCCCCAGGCCCGCCAGCAGCGTCACGTAGCGCCAGCGCAAGGTTGCCGACAGAAAGCGCGTATAGGCCCGCATGATCAGGCCATCGGGGGTATGCTTCTCCTTGACCGGCCGCATCAGGTAGGCGGCCATCATGGGCGTTATGAGGCGCGCAACAAGCAGCGATACGAGCACGGCAGCTGCCACGGTCAGTCCGAACTGGCGGAAGTACTGTCCCGCAATGCCGCCCATAAACGACACTGGCGCGAAGATGGCGACGATGGTGAGCGAAATAGCGATCACCGCGAGGCCGATCTCATCGGCGGCCTCAAGCGCGGCGCGGTAGGGCGATTTACCCATATTCTGGTGCCGCACGATATTCTCGATCTCGACGATCGCATCGTCGACGAGAATGCCGGTGACAAGCGTAATGGCGAGCAGGCTCACGAGATTCAAAGAGAATCCGAACAGGCTCATGAACCAGAAGGCAGGTATTGCCGAGAGCGGTAGTGCAATGGCCGCGATCAAGGTGGCGCGCAGATTGCGCAGGAACAGAAGAACGACGATGACGGCCAGGATGGAGCCTTCGATCAGCGTTTCCATCGCCGCCTCGTAGTTGCCCTGCGTGTAGGCAACCGCGTCGTCGATCTTGGTCATCTTGATTTCGGGATAGTCCGCGTGCAGCTTGGCAAGTTCCCGCTCGACATTGTCGCGCACCGTCATTTCGCTGGCGCCCTTGGCGCGGAAAATCGCGAACGCAACGATGGGCTGGGCATTGAGACGCCCGAACGAGCGCTGCTCACTGGCGCCGTCATAGACGCGGCCGAGATCGGACAGCCGCACCTGGCGGCCGTTGGTCAGATTGATCTTGGTATCGGCGAGTTCTGCGACGGTGCGGGCTCCTGCAAGCACGCGGATCGCCTGCTCCTGATGGCCGACTTCGCCGCGGCCGGATCCCAGGTCGGTGTTTGTGGCGCGCACCTGACGGTTCACTTCGGCAGCCGTGACGCCAAAAGCGAGGAGGCGGTTCGGGTCGAGCTCGACGCGGATTTCCCGCTTCACGCCGCCGTAGCGCTCAACCTTGCCGATGCCCTTCAAGCCCATCAGACGACGCTTGATCACGTCGTCAACGTGCCAGGACAACTGCTCCAGCGACATGCCCGGGCTCGAGGTGGCGAACGACAGGATCGACTGGCCTTCCACGTCGATGCGCGACACGATGGGTTCGTCCACCGTGCGCGGCAGGTTGGCGCGGATCTTGTCGATTGCGTCCTTCACGTCGACGACGGCGCGGTCGGTATTGACGTCGAGATGGAATTCGATTGCCGTGACCGACGAGCCGTCGGTCACGGTCGAGATGATGTGCTTGACGCCGGTGACGTTGGCGACCGCGTCCTCCACCTCGCGCGTCACCTGCGTTTCAAGCTCCGCGGGCGTCGCGCCGCCCTGGGTCACCGAAACGGAGACAACGGGAACGTCGATATTGGGAAACTTCGTGACCGGCAGCGTCATGAAGCTCATCAAGCCGAGCAGACACAGGACCACGAACAGCAAAATCGGTGGCACCGGATTGCGTATCGCCCAGGCGGAGAAGTTGATGCGCATTACTTCACCTCGGCTGTCTTTTCACTGGCGAACACAGGCTTGATCACATCGCCGTCGCGCAAGAATGTGCCAGAGCGTTCGACGATGACGTCGCCCTGTGAAAGTCCGGACGTGACCTCGACGAGCCCATTGGCGATAAGTCCCGTCTTGATGTCGCGGCGCTCGATCTTGTCGTTGACGACGATCTGAACGTAGGGGCCGGCCGGGTCGAACATGATCGAGGCCGGAGCCACGGCGATGCCGTTGGAGCGGCCGGTCTCAATGACGCCGCGTGCGAATGTGCCGATCCTGAACTCAGGCTTCTTGCCAAGGAAAATCTTCACCCGCCCAAGGCGTGTCGTCTTATCGATTTCGGGCGAGACGAGGCGCACCGTGCCGTCATAGTCACCGACACCTGGAACGTTGATGCGCGCCTTCTGGTTTTCCTTCACCTTGACGAGGTCCATCTCGATCACCTCGGCATCCAGCTCGATCTCGCCGTTCTGGATAATGCGGAACATGGGATCACCGGCGGCAGAAGCAATGGCGCCGATGTGGGCATTGCGGCGGCTGACGATACCGTCCACGGGCGATGTCACTTGCGTGTTCGAACGCTTCCATTCCAGTTCCCGGCGCTGCGCCTCGACCTGCAGTTTTTGCGCCTGGGCCGATTTCAACGCGTCGCGCGCGGCAACCGCGAGCGCCTTGCTGCTACGCGCGGCGCTTTCCCGCTGGTCGAAGACAGATCCCGACAGGTAGCCCGACTGTTTCAAGGGGACAGCACGAGCGAGCTGGGCTTGTGCTTCCTGGGCGCGGGCTTCGGCCTCGGTAATCTGGCTTTGGGCCCGTGCGATCGCGGCATCAGCGCCAGCCAGATTAGCGTCATTCTGGGCAAGCTGCGCATCGAGCTGGTCGGCCACGAGGCGGGCCAGAACCTGCCCCTTCTTCACCTCGCTGCCTGCGTCTGCGTAGAGGTCGACGACCCGGAAGCCTTCGATCTCCGGCGAAACCAGGGTTTCTTCGCGTGGCACGAGAGAGCCGGAGACCATGACGGTCTCGACAAAATCGGCATTTGCTACCCGCACGACAGAAATAGCGGGCAGGTATGCGGGCGCTTTTGCGCTATCTGCCGGTTCAGTCTTGTGCTCGAATTTTGCGAGCAGCGTGTCCTTCTGCCCGTGCCAGTAGGCATAGCCTCCGCCAGCGGCGGCGGCCGCTACCAGGCCGGCGAGGAAGAGACGCGACCATCTCATGAGTGTATCTCCTCGAGCGTACCGCCTTCGGGTTCAACGGGTCTGACCAGAGCCCCGATCATTGACGTGAGGACCGGCAGAACTTCACGGACGTCATAATCGGGCATAACGGCCCGGCGCCAGAAAAGGCCATCCCCGATAACCACAAACACCTTGGTCAGCATCTCGATGTCCAACGTGGGATTGATGCGGCCTTCATCCTTGAGACGCTGGAACATGGCCTTGAAGGCCTCGGCGCAGAATCTGTCGGCCCCCAGGAAAATGTCGGCAACGCGCGCATTGCGCGTTGATTCAAGGCCCATCTCCACCACGACGCGCTGCTTGGAGGCCGGATCGTCGACGAAATAGGATTCGCCAATGGCATTAAGAGCCGCGAGGAAATCGGGAGCCTGGCTAAGTCCTTCCAGACGCTCCGTCAGTTCTGCGCGGTCGCGCTCGCACAAACCGGCGATCAGCGCTTCCTTGCTGTCGAAGTAGACGTACAACGCGCCCGGCGAAACAACAGCTTCCTTGCAGATATCCTGCATAGAGGTGGCGTGGAAACCGCGCCGTGCAAAGCAACGCTGTGCAGCGTCCAGGATGTTCTGGCGGCGCGCATGCTCTGTCTCGGGCTTCAGCTTAGGCATTGGGTCCCGGTCTCCTTTTCGTGACCTTTATTCGTCAGCTGCTTGGCAGCCTTCGCGCCGTTGCGCGGTATCTCACACGACGACAGCCGTGGTTACGCAAGATCGAGTTCGTCTCTATCGTCGCATAAAACGAACGCTCGCTTTTTTTGTTGGTTCGATGTGGATCAGAAAAGTGGCCAAGTCAAGAAGAATGATCGTTCGTTTTGTGGTTCATTCGCGTCAGGGGGAGGAAAGCGGGGGAGGGAATTACCTGGATCCTGGAGTGCTCTGCGGAAAAGCGTGGACCGCCTCTTTCGATAAAAAATACCGAAAAACAAAGACATGGAGCCGCTCCGGAACGCCACTAAAGACCGAACGGCTTCAAGCCGGCGGCCAGTCCTTTCAGGCGATCGACGACTGCGTCATGCGGCGGCGAGCAGATCGTCCAGATCCAGCCGCTTGGTGCCCATGGCGAGATTGCCCGCCGCGTCGCGGGGCCACTGGGCCTGTGGCCGGTCCCAATACAACTCAACACCGTTCCCGTCGGGATCGTCCATGTAAAGGGCTTCGCTGACGCCGTGATCCGAGGCGCCCGTCAGCGTCACGCCGGCATCGGTCAGCCGCTTCAAGGCATCGGCCAACGACGCTCGGTCGGGATAGAGAATGGCGACGTGATAGAGCCCCGTCGTGCCCCGAGGCGGTGGAGATCCGCCCTTGCTCTCCCAAGTGTTGAGGCCGATGTGGTGGTGATAGTCGCCCGCCGAAATGAAAACGGCTTGGTGCCCGTAACGCTGGGTGACCTCGAACCCGAGGATCCCGCAATAGAACGCCAAAGCACGGTCGAGATCGGCGACCTTGAGGTGGACGTGGCCGATACGCGTTCCAGGATTGATGGGGCGCGGGGTGCGCTGCCCGGGGTTCGACACGTCATCCATAGCGGTTCCTCGTGCCGGTCCAACGGCGGTGATCAGCCGCCTGTCACACTCATGTGCCGCGCGACGGCGGGCTTGCTTGTCGCGCGGTCGATGACGAAGTCGTGGCCTTTGGGTTTACGTGCGATGGCTGCACGGATTGCCTCGTTCAGCGCCGTGTCGTCGCTGGAGGCGCGCAAAGGCGCGCGCAGATCAGCGGCATCGTCCTGGCCAAGACACATATAGAGCGTGCCCGTGCAGGTGAGGCGCACGCGGTTGCAGCTTTCGCAGAAATTGTGCGTCATCGGCGTGATGAAGCCGAGCCGTCCGCCCGTCTCCTTCACCTTGACGTAGCGCGCCGGTCCACCTGTGCGGTAGGGAATGTCCTCCAGAATGAAGCGGTCCAAGAGCCGCGCGCGCACGATCGAAAGCGGAAGATACTGGTCGGTTCGGTCGCCTTCGATATCGCCGAGCGGCATAGTCTCGATGAGTGTCAGGTCCGCGCCACGTCCGTGGGCAAAGCGGATCATATCCTCGATCTCGTCCTCGTTGACACCCTTGAGCGCTACGGTGTTGATCTTGACGGCGAGGCCCGCCTTCTGTGCGGCCTCCAGCCCCTCAAGCACGACGCCTAGTTCACCCCATCGGGTAATCGCGCGGAACTTCACCGGATCAAGCGTATCGATCGAGATGTTGACACGCTTCACGCCAGCGGCCCTGAGGTCGGCCGCATACTTGGCAAGCTGGCTGCCGTTGGTGGTCAGCGTCAGTTCATCAAGTGCCCCCGACTCCAGATGTCGGCCAAGCGCCTGGAAAAGCCACATGATATTCTTGCGTACCAGCGGCTCGCCGCCCGTGATGCGCAGCTTGCGCACGCCCTGATGCACGAAGGCCGTGCACAGCCGGGCGAGTTCCTCGAGCGTAAGGAGATCCTTCTTGGGCAGAAAGGTCATGTGCTCGGACATGCAGTAAACGCAGCGGAAGTCGCAGCGGTCCGTCACCGAAACCCGCAGGTATTCGATGCCCCGGCCGAACGGGTCGACCAGGGGACGAACACTGTCTGTCGTTGCGCTTGCGCCGGTCATCGGTTCTCTCTGCGGATAATCCTAATATCGAGCCCTGGGGAGCATCACGCAACCCCTGGGCGCTGGTCACCGCGATGATTGTCCAGGCACCGTAAATCGTGGTTCAAGTCAACCAGCGGCTGTCATCCGGGCAACTTCGCCGCATGCCAGCGTGTGTGGGGCGTTTGCCAAGCTGAAAAGATTTCAGGCGCGTTGGCGCACCACATCGAACGGTCCGAGTGCGGCCTCGATCAGGCCCGCGATCCCGGCCACGTCGTCGAGGCCAAGCACGGGCTTGCCGTGCCCGTCGAGGTCATGGTCGGCGGCAATGGCGATAACGAGCGGGTCGCTTGCCGCCAGCAGCCGCTCGCCCGCAACCGCTTGGCGGCGAACCTCGATTTTGGGGATGAGAGCGGATTTGTAGCCTTCCACGAAAATGATGTCGGCAGGCTTCAGCCGGCCCGCGATGTCCTCCAGCGAGGGTTCGCCGCGCGTCTCGATCTCTTCGATCACCGCAACCCGCGAGCCCGAGACGATAGCCGTTTCGCTGGCGCCTGCGCGGCGGTGGCGGGCCGTGTCGCTGTCGGGCTTGTCGATGTCGAACTTGTGATGCGTATGCTTGATCGTTGCCACGCGCAGGCCTTTGCCCGCGAAATGCGCCACGAGTTTCTCGATCAGCGTCGTCTTGCCGGAGTTTGACCACCCGGCGATGCCGACGATGGGTGTTGCGACGTTGGCGGCGCGGTCAGCCATTGGCTTGTTCCTTGGGTCGGAATGTTGGGGCGAGGAGTGCGTGCGCTTTGGCGAGGTCTTCAGGCGTGTTGGCATTGAAGAACGGATCGATCGTCTGGTCTTCTATCGTGACAGGGGCGAAGGCGACTGCAACAGCATCGCTCTGGGAAGCGAATTTTTCCACGCTGCGCCGCCGTTCGGATAAGGCACGCTCCAGGCTTTCGCGCAAGCTGAGCGGCCACAGGCCAATGACGGGATGGACGCGCCCGAGGCTGGCGGCGATGGCTGCCCCGGTGCCGGCCTCTGCCGCAAGGCGGGCCGCAAGATCGGCAGGCAGGAAAGGCGTGTCCGTGGAAACCGAGAGGATGGCGCGGACATCGCGGGCCGAGCGCTCGGCCCAAGCCATGGCGGCAAGCAGGCCCGCGAGAGGTCCCTGATCGGGTTCACCCAAGTCCGGCACCACCTCCAAACCGAAGGGCGCGAACCGCTCAGGATCGCCATTGGCATTGATGATGAGGCGGGGAACCTGAGGCGCCAGATGCGCGATGACGTGGGCGATCATGGGGTGTCCGGCGAGCGCGGCAAGGCTTTTGTCACCGCCAGCGGGGTTGCCGGGAAACATGCGCCGTGCTCCGCCGCCAGCCAGGATCACGCCCGCGATCGATCGAACGTCTGTCATGGACTCGTTTCTAGCAAGCCGCCCAGTCGCGCCACAAGCGGCCACGCGAAACTTTGCTGCGCCAGATACAGGGGCGACCATATCCAACCACATTGCTGACGTGCAGGCGCGTCAGCGCGGCTCTTGCGCGCCGCCGCCGTTGCGCTCATGTAAGCTCAAAAGAAATGCTCAACGGCGCCGCTGACGCGCGCCGCTGAGGTTCCGGGAGACGCTTAAGATGGCCATCGAGAAGTCCGAGGTGATGAACGCGCTGCGGCGTGTGCGCGGTCCCGAACTCGAGAGCAATATTGTGGATCTCGGTCTCGTCTCCGAAATCATGATCAAGGACGGGCGCGTCTATTTCTCGATCACGGTTCCAGCCGCGCGCGCGGCTGATCTTGAAGATCTGCGCAAAGCCGCTGAGAAGGTCGTGTCCGACATCAAGGGCGTGTCTGGCGTCACCGCCGTGTTGACGGCTGAAGCCGCGCCCGGAACGGCACAAAGCGTCAAAAGCAGCTCTACGGGCGTGACTAACCTCCTCGAACATCGCCGGGTGCAGGAGGCGCGCAATCGCGGCCTTCCGGGCGATGGCGCAGGTCCGCGCAAGGCTGCGGCGCAGCCTGCGGGCGGATCTGCGCGCCAGATCGAGCCTATTTCCGGCGTGAAGCATGTCATTGCCGTGGCCTCGGGCAAGGGGGGTGTCGGCAAATCGACCACGGCTGCAAATCTGGCGCTCGGCCTTCAGGCCTTGGGCTTGAAGGTCGGCATCGTGGACGCCGACATCTACGGCCCCTCGCAGCCACGGCTGCTTGGCGTCTCGGGCCAGCCGCGCGTGAGCCAGGGCAAGACCATTCAGCCGCTCGAGGGATGGGGCCTCAAGGTCATGTCGATGGGCTTCATGGTGGACGAAGAGACACCGGTCGTCTGGCGCGGCCCCATGGTGGTTTCCGCCTTGAACCAGATGCTTCGCGAAACCGCCTGGGCGGGAGAGGGCGGCGATCTCGATGTTCTGGTCGTCGATATGCCACCCGGCACCGGCGACGTACAACTTACCATCTCGCAAGCCATTCCTTTGTCAGGCGCGGTCATCGTCTCCACGCCGCAAGACCTCGCGCTGATCGACGCGCGCAAGGGTCTTGCCATGTTCAAGCGGCTGGAGGTGCCCGTGCTCGGCATCATCGAGAACATGAGCTACTTCTCATGTCCCTCTTGCGGAACGCGCTCGGACATCTTCGGACATGGTGGCGCACGCGAGGAGGCGGCAAAGCTTGGTGTGCCGTTCCTGGGAGAAGTGCCGCTGCACATGGACATCCGCGCCAAGTCGGACACGGGCAAACCTGTCGTCGCGACGGATCCGGAAAGCCTGCATGCCCAGATCTACCGCGATATCGCCGCCAAGACCTGGACGGAGGTCGAGCGCGCAAAGGGAACCCTGACGCCGCCGCCTGTCCTTGACGTGACGGACGATGGCCGCACCCTAAAGGCCGCATTCCCCGATGGCCGCACCTTTGAACTTCCCGCCGAAATGTTGCGCGTCATGAGCCCGTCGGCTGAAGTTCGCGGCCACTCGCCGGATCAGCGCGTGACGGTGGCGCGCAAGAAGAACGTACGCATCCGCGATCTCAAGGGCGTCGGAAACTACGCCACGCGGATTACCTTCGACGATGGCCATAGCACGGGGCTGTACACCTGGGGCTACCTCCACCTGCTCGGCAAGGAGAAGGACCAGCGCTGGAAGGCCTACCTCGACGAGCTGACCGTCAAGGGCCTGTCGCGAGAGTAGCGCTGAGCGGACTCTCATGTTCAGTTTCGCGATTTTCCGCGTAAGATGCGCAAGGATTTTGCGCATCCAGATTATTTTGCGGGAATAACGGATAGTCCTGACGCGTTCATATTTTATCCTGCCAGTTGAGCATTTCCTGCGGGGCCAATTTATTGAGGGGATAGACCCATGGCTCAGACCAAGCCGGTTTCCGATCTTGATATTTCGAGCGTCGAAGGGTTGGCGCATAGCCTCCACCGGGCGAGCCAGTACATGGACGATCTTTTTGCCGCCGCCACCGTCGGGCAGGATTTGACCGCTCGCCAGCTCGTCGTGCTGGAAATCGTTGCCCGGGAGGATCGTCCCAGCCAGACCACGATCTGCGCCCGTTCGGGCATCGACCGCTCGACGATTGCCGACATGGTTCGCCGCCTCGTCAAGAAGGGCTACCTGGCCCGCCGCCGCAGCCGAGCGGATGCGCGCCGGTATGCGGTGCAAATCACCGATGAGGGCCGCAAGGCGCTGGAGCGTGCCCTTCCCATCGCGCGAAACCTGGAGACTGAAATCGCTTCGCGGCTGCCCGAAAAGCAGCGTCAGCATTTCTTCACTGCGCTGCAGCGCATTCTGGACAAGCCCGAAAAAGGCGCCGACGCCGCTTGAGCGGACTATCTAAAGGTTAGTTCGTCGCACAACACGGCAAACCGAGCGGCGGCCATGGCCGTGCGAGCGAAGATGAGCGTGAAGACGCCAGCGGGCGTGATACACATCCCGCCATGCTCGAAGTCCTCCGGCGCAACACCGTACCGCTTATCGTTGCAACCGCCCTTTTCATGGCCAATCTCGACGCGACCGTGCTGTCGACGTCGCTGCCGGCGATCGCGCGCGATCTCGGTCTCAATCCAATCCACCTGAAACTTGCGCTCACCACCTATCTGCTGGCTCTTGCGGTGTTCATCCCTGCGTCCGGATGGGCAGCCGACCGCTTCGGGCCGAAGAACGTGTTCCGCGCCGCTATGGCCGTTTTCGCGCTGGGCTCGATCTTCTGCGGGCTGTCGAGCAGCCTCGGCGTGCTTGTCGCCTCGCGTGTCCTGCAAGGCGTCGGCGGTGCGATGATGATGCCCGTCGGACGGCTCATCGTATGGAGAAGCGTGCCAAAGTCGGAGATCATCGCGGCGGCTGCCTGGCTTACGATCCCCGCACTTATGGGGCCGGTGCTCGGGCCGCTGCTTGGCGGTTTCATTTCCACCTATTTCAACTGGCGGTGGATCTTCTGGATCAACGTGCCGGTGGCGGTAGCCGGGATATTCCTCGTCACGCGCTTTATTCCCGACATCCGCGTCGCTAACCGCGAGGATTTCGATTTCAAGGGCTTTCTGCTGATCGGTCCGGGTCTGTCGATGTTTTTGACCGGCGCGACGCTGCTTGGCCTCGATCTCGTACCCCACGACGTGGTCGCGGCCTTGCTGCTGGCGGGTGCGGGCCTGATAGGGACCTACGTCTGGTATGCGCTTTACGCGAGACGGCCCCTTATCGACCTGCGGCTGCTTGGCGTGCCGACGTTTTTTGCAGGCGTCATGGGCGGCTTTCTGTTCCGCACGGGCATAGGCGCAGCGCCTTTTCTTCTGCCGCTGTTGTTTCAGGAGGGTTTCGGGCTGACGCCGTTCCAGTCGGGCCTGCTGATCTTCGCCACGGGCTTTGGCGCGATGTTCATGAAGACCCAGGCGGCGCGCATTCTGCGGCGCTGGGGCTATCGCAACGTGCTCATCGCCAACGCACTCATCGCCGCCTTCTTCTCGGCATTGCCCGCATTGTTCACCAGTGCGACGCCAGCGCTGCTGATGAGCGGGATCTTTCTGGCGGGTGGGCTGTCGCGGTCGCTGCAATTCACGGGCCTCAACACGCTGTCTTACGCCGACATTCCTGAGGAAAGGCTGTCGCAAGCCACAAGTTTCGCCTCCGTGGTGCAGGAGTTGTCGGGTGCGGTTGGCGTGTCGGTCGCCGCGCTGGGGCTTGAGATCATGATGCGCATCGATGGCACGAGCGCCATGACGCCCGCGATCTTCCCGCCGGTGTTCCTGTCCATTGCGCTGATCTCGGGCCTGTCGGCGGCGCTGTTTGCCTGGAAGCTCGATCCGGATGCGGGGGCGGCGCTGCTTGTGAGGCCCGGCTCCAAACGCGAGGTGGTCGTCGAGGAGTCCGCTGACGCCGATGCTGGGCGCCTTTGACCAATGCGCGTCCGGCCGGCTCGACGAAGGAGAGTCGGATGCGCCACACAAAAAAGCCGCGCTTCCGAAAACATCGGAAACGCGGCTCTTGCTTTGAGCTGATCTGCTGGTTGGCTCAGGTCGCGGCGATGCGTATCGAGGCACGGCACAGCCTTGGCCCGCAGAAACCACGGACCGCGTGCGCTGTGCTTTGCGTGACGATTGTGTCCGTTACGCTGCCTTGGCTTCACGCCGGCGAGGGGCCGCCTTCGCGCGCACCTTCACGGACTTTGCAGCCGGAAGGAACACGACGTCGGAAGCCCGCGTCGTCTGGATCGCGGCCTCGCGCGCTGCGAAGGCATCCGCCAGGGCGAACATGGCGGCGTGCGGGTCGAGCCCGGCGCAACCACGAACGTCCACCGCGACGAACTCGCTCTTCGGGTTCGCCTGGAATGACAGATGACCGATCCCCAGCACGGCCACGCCCGAAAGCGTGCCGTCCGCGAGACGGCTGATCTCGATGGCGCGCGGCTGCTTGCCGAGCGCACCGAGCGCAACCTTGAGCGCGCGCTCGGCTGACTTGGCGTCGCCGAGCCGCGAGGCTCCATGCAGATCAATGAAAAGGTTCCGTCCTGAACCCTTGGCGCCTGGAGCGGCGTTTACCGCGACAGACTCGTTGCGCACATCAGACGCAACTTCACAGTGATCTTCCTTTTGGGCGGTGCTTGAACGAGTCAAGTCCATCCCCAATTGGAAGAGGGCGTCATTATAGGCCATAAGACCCTCCCCAACCAGCAGACAGCGTTTGACTCGCCCGCTCCTTACCTCATTGGTTCTGGAAAACCTCGACCATGCTGGCAGGTGGACAGACGAGAGAGGGTGCATATGAGGCCAGTCGCCCCCCCATGCAAGATATTTTTTGCCCCCCGGCACAAATTTTTTTGTCTCATGTTTACGCAGGCTTAATCATCGTTTTGTCACAGCGTCACGTGCCGCTCTTTGAGCGCCGCCGTGACGCGTCACGCGAAAGAATTTCCAGCACGGAGGTTGCGCGATTTCGCACACCCGCTCCAGGCTGAACCGGCGGCTGAATTGGGCGCTCCGTAGAGGCAGCGCTACTTCTTGAACAGGTTGTTGAGCAGGTCCTTGGCCTTTACCGAGCCTGTCGAACCGTTCTTGCCAAGCAGCTCTTCTGCGATCTCGTTGGCGTTCTTGCCTTTGAACTTCTTGCCGATCTGTTTGACCGTATCGACAACCTTATCGGGGTTGGCAAGGACGCCGCTCAGGTCCGGCTCGATTTTGGGTTTGTCCCAGGAGCCGGAAATGCGCACCGGCACTTCCAGGCCCGAAAGATCCGTCTTGCCCTGCTGACCTTCGAGACTCGCCACCAGCTTCGGTTTCACCGTGTAGTCGATCGTGCGCGGCGGCATCTGAACGCTGCCGGCGCCGGTCACGCGCAGAAGCGGGCTCGTCATGCGCAGATCCTGGTTCTGGGCGATGCCGTTGGTGATGGTGAAGCTGGCTGCCAGCTCGCTGAAGTCGGTCTTCTCAGATGGGGCCTGCTTGAGGGCGGAAAGGTTGCCCTGGCTCAGGCTACGAATGGCGCCCGGCAAGTTGAAGCCGACGATCGCGCCATCGGCGAAGGTGAAGTCCGCTTTACCGTTGAGCGCTTGGACCATCTGCAGCTGATTGCCGCCGCGGGTTGCAATTTGCAGGGCCACGCGCGCCTTGCCAGCCAGCCATTTCATATCGGCGGCATCCTTCAGGAAGGGCAGCGCGGAGATCCCCTCGAGCGTGAAGTTGGCGCCAACGCCGGCAGCATTTGCGGTGGCGTCGACGTTGAGGAAGCCCTTGCCCTGTCCCTCGTAGAGCTGAATGTTGTCGAAGGAGGTCTTGAGCACTTTGTTCTTGAGCCCGATGGTCAGCGCGGATTGTCCGACCTTGATGTTGTGGAACAACAGGTGGCCGACGCGCAGCTTGGCATCTGCATCGGCCACGCCGAGCAGGCCAAGGTCGATGGGCGCGCTCGACCAGCCCGCGCGGCTTTCGTAAGCCTGGACCTTGGGGCCTGTGACGGGCTTGTTCAGCAGCTGTTCGATGGCGTCCTGACCGCTCTTTATCGCGGCACCGGGGGATTGGGAGGCCTTCGGCGCCGGCGAGGGCGGCGCAGCTCCAGGTTCGCCGAGGTACTTGTTGAGATCGAGCTCCGAGATCTGCAGGTTGGCCTGCACATAAGGCCGTGCTCCCCCCGTCGTCACGGTGGCGTCGCCCTTGGCCGTGGCGCCGTCGAGATTGATGGTGGCGCCGCTGAGACTCGTGACATTGCCATTGGTCTTGAGGTTGCCCGCGATCGACAACGGACCAAGTCCGCTGACCTGGGGCACCCGCGTGCCGAGCCAACCCGCCAGTCCCTTCACCGACGTGCTCGTGAGCGTGACCTTGCCTTCCAGATCCGCGCCGTCGCCAACTTGCAGTTCGCCGTCGTACGTGGCGTTGATGTGCTGATTGACGGCGCTGAAGACCAGGCGCGCGGGCCTTTCTTCCAGCACCATGCGGACCGGAGAAACGCGGCCACTGAATTCGGTCTTCTGGCCCTGCCAGGAGAAATCGCCGTCTGCGGAAAGCGCGCTGCTCAGCGATTTCAGATTGATCTTCATGTTGACGGCGCTGACCGATTGCGTCTTGCCCGTGCGCTCGTCCGTGTAGCGCAATGTGCCATCCTCGACACGCACGTCATCGAGCTCCAGGTGCTCGACTTCGGAAAGCTTGGTTGGCAGGCGAAGACCCGGCGTGCGCCGTGCAACGCTGGGCGCGTCCGTCGCCGTGGTTCCCGCAGCTCCGGTGGCGCCGGCTTGCGCGTAACGTACGAGGCCTTCAGCCTGCGCGAACGTCCAGTTCTTCGCACCTTGCTTGTCGACGCGCAGATCGAACACAGGCTGGCGCAAGATGAGACGGCGCACCTCAACCTGACGGTTCAGGAGCGGCATCGTCTTGATGTTGACGTCCAGCTCTTTCATGCTGACGAGAGTTGCAGGCGAGCCTGGCGGACCTGAAAGTGTGACGTCGTGCAGCCGCACGCCAAGGCCGGGATAAAACGAGAAAGCCGCCGGACCGGCGACGACCAGATCGCGTCCAGTCTTGTCTTTCACCTGCTGGGCGATCGTCTGGCGGATCAGATCGCTTGGCGGATTGAGCACGAGATAGCCGACACCCGCGCCAGCGATGATAAGCAGAAACGCGAACGTGTAGAGCAACCAGGTCAGCACGCCTCCCCCGCGCTTGCGCCGCTCTTTCGGAGCGCCTGGACGACCAGAGCGCATATGAGGCGGTGGCTGGCCCCGGCGGGGGGGCGGCATGGAGCCGCGCTCGTTGCTCGGCCGGTAGGCGGAGAGGGGCGGCGGAGCGGGCGGTCTTTGGTTGGGCATTCGGTCACGCCTCGAAATTTAAGTCGCTGACGCCCCTCTTCGCGTTGGGCGCGCCATTGTCTTCGATTCTCTATCGTTGATGATTATGTCACTGCAAAGCCAAGGCGTTCTAGCGTCAATCCTGGTCTTTTCCACCATCCGTCCGATAAGGTGATGTGCGCTGACAGTGCCAAGGCGCATCAAATTGGCGCTGTTGCCGCACCTGACCAACACATTCATGCCAAACCATGCGATACCGTCCTGCGCAGTCCCCCGACCTCATGGAGCATATGAAGAATGTCAGCTAAGCGTTGTTACGTATTGCCGATTGCCGCAGCCTGCATGTCGGCGCTCTGGCTGGTTTCCAGTGGCCCTGCCATGGCCGCATCGTGCGGGAGTTCGGGTGCGGGATTTGCCGACTGGCTCTCGGGGTTCAAGCAGCGCGCCGCAGCCAAGGGCATTTCGGCGCGTACCATCAATTCCGCACTGTCCGGAGTGAGCTACGATCCAAAAGTCATCAGGCTTGATCGCAGTCAGCATTCTTTCAAGTTGTCGTTCGATCAGTTCTATCGCCGCCGTGTCGACGACGCGATGATTGCCAAGGGTCGCCGGCTGATGAAAACGCACGCCGGCACGCTCAACGCCATCGAGAAGCGCTTTGGTGTACCGGGCGCCGTCGTAGTCGCGATCTGGGGTCTGGAAACCGCGTACGGCGCGCAAAAGGGCGGCAAGATGTCGATCGTCAGATCGCTGGCGACGCTGGCGTATGATTGCCGACGCTCAGCATTCTTCGAAAAAGAGTTGCTCGCGGCGCTGAAGATCATCGACCGGGGCGATATGGCGGCCAGCCAGCTGGTCGGCGGCTGGGCAGGTGAGATCGGACAGACGCAGTTCCTTCCAGATGCCTATGTCAAGTACGCCGTCGACTTCGACGGCAACGGGCGGCGCGATCTCATTCACAGCTCAGCGGACGTGCTCGCCTCCACGGCCAACTTCCTCAAGGGCCATGGATGGCAACGCGGTGCGGGCTGGGGGCCCGGCACGGCCAACTACAACGTCATCCGGGAGTGGAACAAGGCCGAGGTCTATGTGAAGACCATCTCCGTCATGGCCGATAAACTGGATGGGCGCTGACGTCCGTCAAGTCTGAATGGCGTTCACTTGGAACGGGAGCTTGCGCGAAGTAAGCAGTTATTTTCGCACGAATAATCCGATTGGTTAACCATCTCGGGCGTACAACGAGCGGCAAGGCGCTGTACGCACAATCAGTCGGCTGATTTGTCAATGAACCTGCAACGTTCCTATCATGAGCGACGGTCGTTTGGCCGGCGAAGTACGAACATCCGCGCCAGCGTGCGCATCGGGTATCGGCTTGTGCCTTGCACGATCAGCGACCTTTCGGAGGGCGGCGCGCGGCTTGAGCTTGACGGGGAGATCGAGCTTCCTGCCCGGCTTTGGTTGTCCTGGAATGAGCAGTCCTCGGAAATCGTTTGTGAACTGCGTCACCAGCGCGGCAGGACCGCAGGCGTGCAGTTTGCTCGTCCCATCGTCATCACCGCGCGTGCTGCCGTCGCGCCGTCCGCGCCGTTGCCTGCTGCTCCGCTGGGGCGTGAGCCAAGGCTTCAGGTCCGCGAAGCAACGTCGAGCGCATCCCTGCTCATTGCGAACAGGCGGGCGCGCTTGCGAGCAGTCAATGGCCAAGCGGATGCGGTGGCCGAGTCTGCCGGACACGGCGCGCCGGGGCGTTCGCGACTCGTCTCGCCTGATGCCTTGCAGTGCGATGAAATCAGTATTCCGCATGCCTCGCGTGCCGAACGCGAATGCCAAGCCGAGCCACTCCTCGCGCAGCATGTCGTGCGCCATGGGCCCATGTGCGCGCCGCCGAAGGCTTACGGCGGGGCCGTGATCGATCCTCCTTCTTCCGGGCCTTGCCCGCAGGGCGTGCCCTGGCCGCTCGCGGCGGCATCCTACGGACCATCCAGGAAGAGGCCTCTCGATCCTCCCATGCCGCTGCACGCGCGGGCCGCTGGCGATGAGATCCGGCTGCCAGGCCCAACCTGTGTTGTGCTCGAGCCGCCTCGGCCCATGGCGGCATGGGGTTACCGCGTTGCACTGGCCCCGCAGCCCCTCGCCGCGGTGGCGTATGGGATCTGAGATCCTTGGTCGTCCAAGAGACCACTGAGTTGCATCTGCTATTAAAGGTTGCATAGATAAATGAGAGTCCGCCAAGGTTGTGCCACACGACTCAGTGAGCCGTGCGGGCATGGCTCCGCAAAACTCATCTCATGGCACGCTGAAGTGCGCGGCTCTCGCCGGTGCCGTCGCGGTTCTTTTGGTTTTTGGCCAAGACGTTAAAGCCTACTCGCCGGTCGAGCCGGTCATTGCTGGCGACGCCATCGTCATCGACGGTGACACGCTGGAGATCGGGGGTCGCCGCATTCGTCTGGAAGGCATCGATGCGCCGGAAATGGCGCAGTCTTGTCAAACCAGCAGCGGATCGCCGTGGCGATGTGGGCTGACCGCCCAACAGAAGCTTATCGAAATTACGCGTGGTCAGACCGTGGCTTGCGATGCGGCCGGTACTGACAAGTACGGCCGCACCCTGGCGGTTTGCTTCGTCGAGGGAGAGGACATCAACGCGTCGTTGGTCAGGCAAGGCCTGGCCCGGGCTTTCGTAAGATATTCTGTACTCTACGTGCCACAGGAAGCTGAGGCGCGCGCGGCAGGTCGCGGGCTTTGGCAGGCTGACAACATCGCGCCCTGGGACTTCCGCCATGGGCGCTGGCAGACGGCCGAAGCCAGCACTCCCCAGGGGTGCGCCATAAAGGGCAACGTATCCTCTAAGGGCATGATTTATCATACGCCTTGGAGCGCCTGGTATGACAAGGTGAAGATCGACGAGGCGCGAGGCGAGCGCTGGTTCTGCAGTGAGGCAGAGGCGATCGCGGCTGGATGGCGCGCTGCACAACAGCGTTGAGCAACGGGTACATATGCCGCCGCGGATACGAGATCCGTTGACGATGGCGCCGGCAAAGCGCAATAGAATCTGCCAGAAATGACCACCTTTATTGGATTTTTATTCCCGGGTTCGCACCATGAACGCACACGTCACCATCTTCCTACGCGCCGCCATCCTCGCGGCAGCCTTGGCTTTCGCAGGCGGCACGGCAGGGGCAGGCACGGTCTGGGATGAAATCAAGGGCAGCGTCTACGGCGACAGGAAAATCGAGGATGGCCGTGGGCTGATCTTTCTCGATGCGCCCAATCGGCCCGAGGATATGCGTCGCGTTCCGATCTCGGTGGGCGCCGCTTTCAAGGACGGCCGCACGGTCAAAACGGTGACCTTCATCATCGATGAGAATCCGACCCCTGTCGTTGCTGTGTTTCACATGGGCGGCGCGCGCGAGCAGGTTTCCTTAAGGTCGGAGTTCCGCGTCAACGCTCAGTCCGATGTGCGCGCGGTGGTCGAGGCGAGCGATGGCAAACTTTACATGGTGAGCCAACTCGTCAAGTTCGCCGGTGGGCAGGCTTCGTGCTCGGCGCCTCCGGCCGGTGATCCCGCCGAAATCGCCGCCAACATGGGCAAGATGGGTTTCGAACCCATCGTTGCCGATGGCGTCGCGACCTCCATCCACATGGGTGGGCGCATAAAGTTGTCCCACCCCAACCACACCGGCATGGTGATGGACCAGATCACTTTGCTCTATACGCCGATAAAAATGGTCTCCGAGATCACGGTCAAGCAGGGTGAGGAGCAGGTCTTCACTGCCGAGGGCTCCATTGCGCTGTCGCAGGATCCTATGATCGAGTTTGATATGAAGCGCTCTACGTCGGCGAGCGAACTGGAAGTGACCATGAAAGACACCGACGGCGGATCATGGTCGAAGAAGTTCCCGGTCGGTCCGGCGAGCTGATCTCAACGCCTCAGTGCCTTACAGAAAATGGCAACCCGGTTTTCCGATTAGAAGCAAGGCCAATGAAGAGGTAGATCGCGTTGCGATCTATAAAGCCAGCCACCCACTCATTTCCTCTCCCGGGACGCGGGAGAGGATGTCGCGAAGCGACAGGTGAGGGACTCCCGCACGCGCTGTTTGCGTTTACCCCCTCATCCGCCCCTTCGGGGCACCTTCTCCCCGCGGGAGAAGGAAGTGAGTCCATGAGATTGCAAACCGGCTGTAGAGCCGTTCCGTGATCCCATTAAAACCGGAACGGCTCTAAGATCGAGGCTGCAAAAAGAGCCCGCTGATTGGCGGGCCCTTCGTCTTGTCGCGTTGCCTGAGCGCGCAGCTTGATCTTAGCGGGTTTCGGAAATCAACGGCGTGATACGCCTGATGGCGACACGGCGGTTGGTGCGCTCAGGGCCGTTCGTATTGATCTTGAGGTACTGCTCACCATAGCCCTGGGTGGTGAGGTTTTCCGGCGGGACGTTGAATTCCTCGCTCAAGATCACGGCGACCGATTCCGCCCGCCGGTCGGACAGCGTGAGATTGTCGTCATCCGAGCCGACCGCGTCCGTGTAGCCTTCGATCAGGAACACCTCGTTGGGATTGCGGTCGATCACGCGCATCATCGCGCGGGCCGCACGCTCCAGCTTTTGATACTGGCTTTCGTCAACCTCCCAAGAGCCTGTCTCGAAGTTGATGTCGCTCAGATCGACGCGGCGCATGCGCTCACGCAGGTTCGGGGTCGCGCGCACTTCGTCGAGCGTATAGCGGCGCTCGATGCGATCGACGGGCGGGGCATTGAAGGCCTCGTAGACCTCGTCCTCGTCGGCGTCGTCATAGTCGACGATGTATTTGTCACGCGGGACGCCAACGTGGGGCGGCGGCACGTCGACCATGGAATTCAGGATCGCAGCGCCCGCGACCACTCCGGCACCCACGCCAAGGCCGATGGCGAGATTTCGCCGCCATTTGCTCTTGTTGCGGCGATTGTCGATGATATCGACCTCGCGGCCGTCCGGCCCGCGCCGATAACGGCGGACGAGCTGGCCGTTGTCGTCGGTGACGTTATAAATCGCGACGTTGTTCGGCCGCTGGATCACCGTCACGTTCTGGCCGTTGCGACGCTCGACCTGGGCGTTCGGCGCAACACGGCGCAGGCGGTTGGACTCGTTGTGCGTGATGACCGCGCGGTTGTTGCGTTTCACGATGACGCGGCTGTCGGGTTCCTTGATGACGACAGCGTTCGATCGCTTGCCGACGATTTGCTGGCGTTGCTGCTTGATGGCTTCAAGGTTCGGCGGCGGCGCGCCCGGTGGGCGGCGGCGTGCGCTGTCGGCGGCCGGCTGGGGCGTCTTCGGAGAGGCGGGTTTCACCGCCTGCGGCACGGTCGGATAAGCCGGATTAGTCGCCCGGGGAGCGTTCACGCCGCCGGAAGCCGCCGGGTAGGCGGGATTGACGGCTTGACGGGGCGGATTGCCGGCCGGAGCGTGCGCATTGGGATTGGGCGGCGTGCCCGGCTTGCGCACCACGTAGGGGCGGCGCTTGTTATTCTGCAGGTTTTGATTTGCCGCCGCCGGGGGCTTGGGCGGCGGTGCAATCGTCTTGGCGGCGGCAGATGGTGGCGTCCACTTCTTCGGCGGCGGAACCTGGACCGCCGGCTTTTGCGTTGCCGGCTTTTCAGCCGTGCCGGAGGGTTGGCCTTTGCGGCCGGCCTTCGGGTTCGACCGAGGCTGCTGCTCGTTTGCGGCATTGGGATTGTGTTGCTGTTTGCGCTTCTTGCGCATCTCCTCGATCTTCGCCTTCTGCTCGGGCGTTAGATTCGGTGGAGCTTGTTGGGCCTGGACGGCGATAGAAGCGAGCAAGGGCATGGCGAAAGCCGCCAGCGCCAACAAGCCGGTCAGCGATCTGGATGCACGATACATCTGTGAACCGCGCGCATGTTTATCGGATTTCATTCCAAGTCCCTTTTGTAGTGACGGGTTAATGCCGATGCCCGAAAGCCGTACGCTGACTGCAACGCAGCTTCCGCATGCTGACCAAATCCCTCGAATCTTCTTTTACGCTGCCTAGCGTATGAGCGACAACTCCGGCTGCTTTGCGGCGCAGCAGGGCGGCCAAGGTGGCGAATGTGAGGCATTTCAACGGGGATTAAAGCAATGCGAGGTCGCTATGGCAGATCCGGTCGCCGCCGCCTGCGGAAGCGTACGGATTGAAGTCGTCAAAGCGTACGGCCTCATCTCTGCCTCGATCGTGGCTAGCGCAAGCAGCCCCGCGGCATGGCGTGCGCCTGGGGCGATGGGCGAGACAAGCATCCGGCGCACGGTTGCGAGCGCGGGCAGCACCGGGACGCTAGGCCCGTCGCCGTTATGGGCAACGAGCAGCCACTGTGTGGAGGTTGGCGCGCCACGTGCGTCATGTCCCGTCGCCGTCACGGTCATGCCGCCAGTGTCGCGCGCAAAAATACGCGTCATGGCGCGCGCACGATAGAGCAGCGGCGCCAACCGTGCCGGATTGGTCAGCCACCCCGCGGCTCTCAGACGTGCCAAAGCGACAAGGCCGAATTGTTCGAGCCTGCTTTCCAGCCCTGCGTGGAATGCGACGTTGGCGGCGCCAAGCGCGGCAGGCAGAATCGCTGCATCCGATGTGGCGACTGGTGCGCGGTAGCGCACGCCTAGTTCCGGAATTCGAGTGCGCCGGGCAACACCCCAACCCATCACGGTGGCCGGTTTGTTATCCTTCCATATGGCCACCGGGCTTCCGGCATAACTCAGCACGGCCTCAAGCACGGCGCGCCCCACCTGTGCGTCGCCGCCGGGATAGATCGCGATGTCGATAGTCTCGACGCCGCTCCAGTCGCGCGTCAGCGTTTCGGCCGCCGCGTAGGACAGAGCCGGCGTCGAACTCGCGCCAGCGATGGCAGCGACGCCATTCCGGCGCGCCGGCGCATCGAGCGCGGCGGCAAAACCGGTGACGTAGTCCGCCGCGTCGGCGAGGTCGATCCAGTGGGCGCCTGCTTCGATTGCGGCCCGCGCGGTGCCATAACCTGCCGACTGGAAGGGACCTGAAGCGTCGATCACCAGCCAGGGCCGCAGAGTTTCAAACGTGCGCGCGTCGTCCTGCGTGCGCGTGAATGCCAGCGCCGTGATTGCTGCGCATCGTGCACATGGACGCAATGCATCTACCAGCGTTTGCGCACGCGTCAGACTGCGCGACGTGAGGATCACGTCGAGGGCAGGGAGCTGCGTGAGCCCCCGAGTCAGGCGCTCACCGAAGGCACCGGTCGCGCCAACGAGAAGCACACGTCTCATGCGGGCGCCTCTTCGCTATAGATTGCTTCCTGATGCACGAGAATTCCGAATACGGTATGGCGCAGCGTAAGGGTAAAGCGGAAGGTGGTGGCGTCGATTTCCTCGTGCGTGACCGTGAGCGATCCCGGTGTGATCCACTTCGGCAAAGAAATACGCGAGCGCCCGATGCGCAACGCGTAGTCCGCGCTCGAGAAGACCAGGGCGCCATCCACGACGCTCAAGCGCAGTGCCATCACGATGCCGAAGCCCACGGCCTCTTCAAGTCCTGTCGGCCCTGCAAAGCGCTTCACCGAGTGGATGACCTGCGGAAAGCCGCGCTCGCGCACGTAAAGCCGCGTCCAGAACTGCCCGCCGGAGGCCGCATCCTCGGTGACCGTGACGACGCTGGGGTTGCCGGTTGCCCGGCTGATGGGCAGCGGCGAGCCGATCAAGCGCATTAGGTGCGCCAGCGCGAAACCAGCGCGGTTGAAGGCAATCGCCGTTACCTTGCCCTTGTAGACGACCGTCCGGCCACCCGCGACGCGCTTTGAAAAGCGCTGTCGAACGGCAGGAGGCAGCAGAGCCCATTGCTGCGCTCCAAGGAGCGCACGAAAGCGGATGTCGCCAAGCTTTTCGATCGATGCGGTCCCAGGGACGGGCGCCGCCTGTGACATAACAACCTGTTCTTGTTGTTCTTGGGTTTGTTTGGCGTTGCGCAGCATGGCGCGCGCTCCCTGATATGCGACGTGAGACCTCGTTCGACCGGCGCAATCACGTCCTGCGCACCGGAATGAGGGTTGAAATCCTGGACCCGAGTTTCAGCATGGCCTTCAACGTGCTGCGCGGCAGCGACAGCATCTGCTGGAACCAGCGGTCGACGGACGACGTGAACTCGAGCATCTCATTGAGGCGTGCGCGTGCGTGCGGCGTGACGCGGGCATCCTTGGCGGCACTTTGGGCGCAACTGCGCAGCACCGCGATGACGGGATCGATCTCGCGTGCCTTGCGGCCGACCGCGATGCGCGTGACGACCTCCCAGATGTCGGTCTCGGCCTCGAAGTGGTCGCGCCGGTCGCCGCGTACGGGCACACGGCGGATGAGGTTCCAGGCCAAGAGTTCCTTGAGTGAGTTGGACACGTTGGAGCGCGCGATGGAAAGCGTTTCGGCAATGTCCTCGGCCGTCATGGGCGCGCTGGCGAGGTAGAGCAGCGCGTGGATTTGCGCGACCGACCGGTTGACGCCCCATACGCCGCCCATGTCGCCCCATTTGAGAATGAAATCCTCGACGGCGGGAGGCAGTAGGTTTGCGTTTTTTCGTATATCGGTATTTTCTGTCATGACAGAAATATATGATAATCACGCCAACTCCGTCAAGATGACGGGCATCACGCATTGGCGTTACCGGCGCGGCAAATACGCCGATGGAGGTGCTAAAGAGATGTTGAAGCCCTTGGTTCGAGAAAATTTGATACGTTGGGACACGCACCGCATGAGCGGCAAACGAGTTGGAGGATCATCATGGCCATGAAGCTGGCCTCACCCGCGTTCGGCGACGGCGAAACCATACCGGCGAAATATACCTGCGAGGGTGAGGATATCTCGCCCGCGATGTCCTGGTCGGGCGTGTCGGAGGGGACGAAAAGTCTGGCGCTCATCGTGGATGATCCGGACGCGCCCGATCCCAAGGCGCCGCAACGCACCTGGGTTCACTGGGTTGTTTACGATATGGACCCGGCCAGCACCGGCATTGCCCAAGGCGGCAAGGTGCTTCCGCAAGGGGCGCGGTCCGCGCTCAACGACTGGAACCGCACCGGCTATGGTGGCCCATGTCCGCCCATCGGGGAGCATCGGTATTTTCATAAACTTTACGCACTGGATTGCGTGCTCGGTGCGCTGTCGCCTGCCAACAAGGCGTCGCTCGAGGCCGCGATGCAGGGGCATATTCTCGCGCAGGCTGTGCTATTGGGCAGATACAAGAAGAAGAGCTAGCGTGTGGACGGGACTTGCTGCCGTGCGTTGTCAGGTCTTGATCATTTTCAATGTGTTCTCATGTTTCTAAAGAGCGTTTCGTTGAACAGTTGAAGAGTATGAACGATCTGGTCCATCGGTCCAGTCTGGTAGAAACGAGGAACTGAAAATGGACCTTACGACAAACCGGGCTTTGGAGCCTGCCAAGAGCAGCGAGCCGCAAGGCGCCGCGTTCGCGTTGAAGTTGGCGAGGAATGCCGCACCTCTTCACACCGAGCCGGGCGGCGCATCGCCGCTGGAGCGCGATTCCTATACCTCAACCGCATTGGCCGAGGTGCTCGATCGAGCCACGCACGCGTATATGGCAAAAGCGACCATGGGGCTTTCCCCGGCGTCGCTCATGGGTGCTTATCTCGATTGGCTGACGCATTTGACGGCATCGCCCGGCAAGCGTCTGCAACTCGTCGAAAAGAGCTTCCGCAAGGCTCTGCGGCTGCAACGATATGCCATGACGTGCGCATTACGCGGCGCCGAGCATGACGGCAGTGCGTCGCTCTGCGTGCAACCTCTTCCTCAGGACAGCCGCTTTTCCGCGCCGGCGTGGCAGCAGTTTCCCTTCAACATTTTCTATCAATCCCACCTGCTCGCACAGCAATGGTGGCACGTGGCGACGACGGGCGTGCCAGGCGTCTCGGCTCAGCACGAGCGGGCGGTCGAGTTCGCTGCCCGCCAGATCCTCGACGTTTTTGCGCCTTCCAACTTTGTGCTGACGAACCCGGAAGTTCTGACCGCCACGTACAAGGAGATGGGTCAGAATTTCGTCCGCGGATTTCAGAACTTCCTGGACGACTGGGATCGCGCCATCAGCGGCAAGCCGCCCGTGGGTGCGGAGAATTTTCGCCCCGGCGAGGACGTGGCGGTTACGCCCGGCAAGGTCGTGTACCGCAACCGGCTCATGGAACTCATCCAATATGCACCAGCGACCGACGAGGTTCACAAAGAGCCGATCCTGATCGTGCCGGCGTGGATCATGAAGTACTACATTCTTGATCTGTCGCCGCGAAACTCGTTGGTGAAGTACTTGGTCGACAACGGCTTCACGGTGTTCGTCATTTCTTGGAAGAATCCCGATCCCGCCGACCGCGATCTGGGTTTCGACGACTACCGCAAGCTCGGCGTTCTTTCTGCCCTCGATGTGATCTCGGCCATTCTCCCCGCCAGACAGGTTCATGGCGTGGGCTACTGCCTTGGGGGCACGATGCTGGCCATCACGGCGGCCGCGCTTGCACGCAATAACGGTTCGCCGTTTGCCAGTCTGTCGTTCCTTGCGGCCCAGATCGATTTTGAAGAGCCTGGCGAGCTTCAGCTCTTCATCGACGAAAGCCAGCTTCGATTTCTTGAGGACATGATGTGGGAACAGGGGTTCCTCGATGCCAAGCAGATGTCGGGCGCGTTTCAGATGTTGAGGTCCAATGATCTCATCTGGTCGCGCAACATGCGCGAATACATGCTGGGTGAACGTGCGCCCATGAACGATCTGATGGCGTGGAATGCCGACAGCACCCGCTTGCCCTATCTCATGCATTCGCAGTATTTGCGCCGGCTTTATCTCAACAACGATCTCGCCGAAGGCCGCTTCGACGTCGATGGCGAACCGGTGCAGGTCTCCGATATTCGCGCGCCGATTTTCTGCGTGGCAACGCAGAAGGACCATGTCGCGCCCTGGCGTTCGGTCTACAAGTGGAACCGCCTGACCGACACCGCCGTCACCTTCGTTCTCGGAGCAGGTGGACATAACACGGGCATCGTGGCGGCACCCGACGATCAGCGCAGCCGCTATCAGATTGCAACCCGCTCCGATCACGACTTTCAGATCAGTCCGGAGGCTTGGGCCGTTGAAGTGCCCGAGCGCAAGGGCTCGTGGTGGACGGAATGGGTACACTGGCTCACCGGCAAATCGAGCGGCGATTGTGCACCTCCGTCATTGGGGGCCGCAGAAAAGGGCTTGCCACCGTTAGCCGATGCGCCGGGTAGATACGTGCACATGAAGTGAGCCGAGTGCGTCGAGCAGCGCTATTCGGAAGGCGAACCGCAGCCATCAAGGCTGATACGCCTTTAAACGCCGCCGTTTAGGGGTCTGTCGTCGCATGAGGTCCGGCCGGGTGTGCTGGATCTTTGCGACGGACGCTGATTTGACCGTTGTTTTCGATGACTGCGAAGTGAACTTCCAAGATGGTTGCGCACCCGGCCGCCCGAAGCGCTGCATCAAGTTCATGCTGGGTCAGCTTCTCTCTTTTCATGACGTCGCGATAAAGGTGACCATCGTGGATCAGCACCTGCGGCCGCCCCTCAATAAGCACCTCAAGGCGCTTGTTGTTGTAAGTCGCGTATCCGATGAGCCAGTTCGCGGTAATCAGTGTCAAAGCGCAAATAAGTCCACCGGTGACGGAGTTATCACCGCCGGTCATGGAGTTCTGCACGGCGTTACTCAGGACCAGCAGCAGAACCAAATCGAACGGTGCAAGTTGGCCGACCTGACGCTTGCCCGTGATGCGCAGAAGCGCAACGAGGAAGATGTAAACTATGATCGCGCGCGCGATGAACTCCCACCACGGGATTGACATGTCCCACATGGCTCCTCCTTCTAGGTCTTGATGAGATCTTCTAGCCTTGATGCGCCACCTTACTGTCATCGGCATGGCCGTGCGATAGGCCGATGAGGTTATCGCCGGCTTGCAATCCTCGCTCGCGCTGTTTTCGCGGGGAGGCGGGAGTCCTCTCGATGGCCAGGCACGGCACGTCATGGATGCCAACCTCAATTCAAGGTCAGCCGGCGGATGGGCCGCAACACGGCCCGCGATCCCAGCGGCATCTTGCCAGCGTTATGCATAAGACCTGAGCGCGTGCTGCGCGTTGACAAGCCGGGCGGTTGTTACCATGGTGCGGGCATGATCCCGCCACCAGCTTTCCATTTTGAACTTGGCCGCCGATGTTTGACCGCCGTGGGCACTTGGTCCCGGCGTGGTTGCGGCTGCTTGTCAAATGTCAAGGACTGGTTCCCAAAGACTTGTTGTTTAGGCCCACCTTGCCGTCGGCATCCGGACAATCAATGAACTGGCTTGGCAGTATTCGGCGTCCGCATGTCCTTCAAGGCATGGTGGTGGATACGCCTGCGGGACGACGGTCGTTTGGTTGCACCAAGGGCCTCTTCATTGAAGCTTGTTCGACCGCCTAAGGCCAACAGCGGTTACCCTATCTGCCTAAGTCACAGAGGATTTCATGCTAGACGAGAAACTGGAACCAATTTACGCGGAAGTGCTGCGCCGTAATCCGGGGGAGGAAGAATTTCATCAGGCGGTTCGTGAGGTGCTCGATAGCCTCGGCGCCGTCATGGCAAAACACCCCGAGTATGCCGAAGGCGCACTTATCGAACGGCTCTGCGAGCCTGAGCGTCAGATCATTTTCCGTGTACCCTGGGTGGATGATAAGAATCGCGTCCAGATCAGCCGCGGCTTTCGCGTGCAATTCAACTCCGCGCTCGGCCCCTACAAAGGCGGGCTGCGGTTCCATCCGAGCGTGATGCTCGGAACGATCAAGTTTCTAGGCTTCGAGCAGACATTCAAGAACGCTCTGACCGGCATGCCCATCGGCGGCGGCAAGGGCGGGTCGGATTTCGACCCCAAGGGACGGTCGGACGCCGAGATCATGCGTTTTTGCCAGTCCTTCATGACAGAACTCGGGCGTCACATCGGTGAGTACACGGACGTGCCGGCCGGAGACATCGGCGTAGGGCAACGCGAACTGGGCTACATGTTCGGCCAGTACAAGCGCATGACCAATCGCTACGAGTCTGGTGTGTTGACGGGCAAGGGGTTGACGTGGGGCGGTTCGCAAGTGCGTACCGAGGCCACAGGCTACGGTACGGTGTATTTCGTCGATTGCATGCTACGCACCCGGGCGCAGAGCTTCGATGGCAAGCGCGTGGTCGTGTCGGGCGCGGGAAATGTCGCAATCTACACCATGCAGAAGGTCGCCGCGCTTGGCGGACTGGTCATCGCCTGCTCCGACTCCGACGGCTATGTGGTTGAGAAAAGCGGCATCGATCTCGACACGCTGAAGGAGATCAAGGAGCGCCGTCGCGGGCGCGTTTCCGATTATGCGGCGCTGCGCGGAAAAGGCGCTACGTTCATTCCGAACGGCCGCGTTTGGGATGTTCCGGCGGACATCGCAATGCCCTCGGCAACGCAGAACGAACTCACCGGTCAGGACGCGCGGACGCTCGTAAAGAACGGTGTTATTGCCGTCGGCGAAGGCGCAAACATGCCCTGCACGCCCGAAGCGGTGCGCATATTCCTCGATGCTGGCGTTCTGTTCGGCCCTGGGAAGGCCGCCAATGCGGGTGGCGTTGCGACCAGCGCGCTCGAGATGCAGCAGAACGCTTCACGCGATTCCTGGAGCTTCGAGACGACCGAAGAACGGCTCTCCGAAATCATGCACGGAATTCATGATCGCTGCGCGCAAACGGCTGAAGAATACGGCGCGTCAGGCAACTACGTTCTGGGCGCGAACATCGCGGGCTTCACTCGTGTGGCGGAAGCGATGCGGGCGCTGGGCGTTATCTGATAGGGGCTTGGGCTTTTCAAGTTTGGCAGAGGCGGCCGCCAGTTCACGGCAGTCGGCCTCTGCCTTTCGGTGGTGGATCAGTGTTGTGTCTGAGGATGCTCTGACACCGGCTCGCCATGGATGCAACGATAGTAGAGCCGTTCCGTTTTTGCTGAAATCCCGGAACGGCTAGGCTTTTGTTGTGTCGTGCTTCTTATCGCAAAACCGGTTCCCACTTTTCCGCAAAGCACTCTAGCGCCCATAGCCGCATTCGACATGGCCTTGATGACATCGGAATGGGGAGACGGCATTTGCGAAATCGCGTGCCGCGCCGGTCAGCTTCGAAAGCGTTGTCGAATTGCGCTAAAATACCGGATGTCATCTGAGTAAGGGCGCGGGTCGGCACCGGTTTCTCGATCGCTTCCGTCAGGCTATGAACGGCGGCAGAATGCGGTACGCCAGTCATGCGCCCAAGATGCCTTGCGCGGGGCCTAAAGTGCTGGTAAGAGCCCCCTCTAACCCAAACCCGCGAGACACCGTCCGCGGTCGAGGATTGGGGGATCGTCTAATGGTAGGACTGCAGACTCTGACTCTGCCTGTCTAGGTTCGAATCC
The DNA here is from genome assembly GCA_964587445.1 of uncultured Hyphomicrobium sp. GTDB lineage: Bacteria > Pseudomonadota > Alphaproteobacteria > Rhizobiales > Hyphomicrobiaceae > Hyphomicrobium_B. The sequence goes on along the minus strand of CAZPLQ010000007.1, from coordinate 28,696 downwards.
TAGTCCCCCAGCCAATCCAGCGTCCGACGACTTCCCAAATCTTCCGATAATCTGCTTAATAGTCAAGCTTTACGGGCTTATTTGCTCCGATGCCTTCCGGTAAGTTCCGACGGAAGCCGACGGGACCTGTGTAGCAAAATGTATAGCAAAGTTGCGCGGCGTACCGTTTTGCTACACAAAATCAGCAAAGTTCGAACCTGGTGCTACAAATGGCTGCCAAACTCACCGAACTGCAGGTCAAGAACGCGAAGCCAAGCGCGGCGAAATACACGAAGGCAGCCGGGCACGGTCTCATGCTGCTCGTGATGCCGGACGGCTCAAAATACTGGCGGCTGCGCTACCGTTTCGGCGGCAAGGCGCGGATGATTGCCGTGGGCAAACCCTATCCTCAGACCGGGCTGAAACAGGCGCAGATAAAGGCCGCCGAGTGCCGGGCACTCATAGAGGCCGGTGTCGATCCAGCAGACCGCCGCCGGGTAGAAAAGCTCGCCGAGCGCGAGCGGATCGCCAACACGTTCGGCGAGGCCGCCGAGGCCTGGCACAACTTCCGCAGCAAGGCGTGGGACACCAAGACCGCCGAGCAGGCCCGGAACTATCTCGACAAGGACATCCTGCCCAAGCTGCGCAGCCGACCGCTGGACAGCATCACGCCCGCTGAACTCGGCGCGCTGGTGGCCGATATTGAGAAGCGCGGCGCGTTCGACATTGCCAAGAAGACCCGCCAGTGGCTCAAGGCGATCTACAGCTATGCCCGCGCGAACGGCTGGACGGCCGCAGACCCGGCGCGCGACCTGGCGGCGATTGCGCAACGGGGGCCGGGCGTGAAGAACTACGCGCACCTGTCGTTGGACGAGCTGCCCGATTTCCTGCAGGCGATCGATGCCTATGACGGCTCCGTCCTGGTGAAAGCGTGTGCGCGGCTGGCGCTATGGACGGCAAACCGCCCCGGCATCACGCGCACGTTGCGCTGGGCCGAGTTGGACCTGGACGCGGACCTGTGGACCATCGAGAAGGGACGCGATGGCATGAAGCGCGGCTACTACCATTTAACGCCGCTGCCGACCCAAGCGGTCGCCATGCTACGTGACATGAAGAAGATCAGCGGCGACTTCGAGTTTGTCTTTATCGGGCGTAACGATCCCCGCAAACCGATCAGCGACGGCGCGATTGCCGGCATGATCAAGCGCATCGGCTACCGCAACAAGCAGACCACGCACGGCTTCCGCCACCTGATCAGCACGGCGCTGAACGACAAGGGCTACGAGTCCGACTGGATCGAACGCCAGCTTGCGCACGGCGACCCGGACAAGATTCGCGGCACTTACAACAAGGCCGCCTATCTGGAGCCGCGCCGCAAGATGACGCAGGAATGGGCGGACTACCTTGATCTGATCATGCGGCAGGCTGAGGTAATCCCGATGAGGCGTGCTGGGGGATGACGCTGTGCGCATAGACGAACTGATAGATTTTGTCGGTTGCTATGTTGATTTCGTCGTCTTTGTAACTGCCCGGTAGACCTGTTTCATCCGTGAACAGGGTGTCAAAAATCATCTGCCGCACCCTGTCGCGATTGCCTTCCGTTGCCCGCCAATTGGCGATGTCCTGTTCAATCTTCTGGAGGCGTGCGTAGAGATCGACGGCGACGGCTTTGATTTTTTTGATTTCGGCCGGTGTCAGTGGCTCCTTTTTGAGGAGGTCGAAGATGGGCAGCGCTTCGTCGGGCAGGTTTTCCCGGATAGCACGGCTCTCTTCTTCATCGAGCGCTCCGGCAAAGCGCATCAGTCTTTCAAATGTATCTTCAATTGTTACGCGGTCCTTCTCGGCGTTGTATTCGGCCACCAGCTCCTCGTAGTGCTGCTGGAAGTTGATGCGCAAAGGATTGCGCGCGATCATGCGGGCCAAGCGTGCTTCAATAGCGTCCCGTAGCGCGCGGGTTTGAGTGTTCCGGTTTGGGCTGCGCTCGAATTCTTGCCGCAACCGCTCAAAGTCGATGGTCGATATGTCGTAGAGCTTGCTTGGCTGGTCTTGACCAGGTGTTCGGGGCTGGATGGCGTCGGCAACGACCCCATGTAGCGCTTGGATAATCTGGCTTATGTCGGCGTGCTGGCGATCGTCTTCCAGGCTTTTGTAAATGTAGTTGATCGCCGCATAGGCCGGTCGTCGGCTGAGAACATCTTCAAGGGTCAAGCAGGCCTTGAACTTCGCGAACACGGCTCGCGCCATGATTTCAAAGCGTTTGCGGCCTTCGTCGTCGGCGTTGATGGCTTCTTTGGCGGCGATGAGCGCGGCGTTGCGATCGAACCCTTCACGTTCAAAGAGGTCATCGAGGTTGAGGCGGCGTTCGGTCAGGAACGCGCGGACAAGTCCGATCGCCTCATCAAGTTCTGCGAGAAGGTCGGTTTCGGGTTTGAGCGGATCGATCTCGGCGGGCGGCGTGTCTTCGCCGGAATGGCCGCCAAACGTCGCCAGGGCTTTGCGCAGGTTTTTGAGGATGCCGCAGTAGTCAACAATGAGGCCGTTTTCCTTGCCATCCTTGACGCGGTTAGCACGGGCGATGGCCTGCATAAGCGTGTGGGCCTTGAGGGGCTTGTCGAGATAGAGCGTGGCGAGGCTCTTCACGTCAAAGCCCGTGAGCCACATGGCACAGACAATGGCGATACGGAACGGGTGGTTATCGCGTTTGAAGGCCGATTCCACATCCAGGCGTTTCCCATCGGCCAGCGGGAATCCTTCCTTGAGGAGGCGGCGGTGGGGTGTGATGTCGATGTTCCATTCGCGGAACTTGGCGACTTCCCCTTGCTCTTCGCTGATGATGACGGCCGTCAGCGTATCCTTCATCCATGTGATTTGGCGCTGGCGGGCGAGGGCATCTTGCTCGTCCTTGGCGGCTTTGAGAGCGTCTTCCAGTTTTTTGATTTTGGCCTGCCAGTACTGGACGATGTAGGCGTGCATGCGGGCGCACGTGATCTTATCAATGCAGACCAGCATGGCTTTGCCACTTTCCCATCGCGTGGAATAGTGTTCCACGAAGTCAGCGGCGATGGCCTCCAGGCGGTCGCTAGCGGTGATGATATGGTATTCGCGCTTGAGTTCCTGCTCCAAGCGGGTGGCCACATCGCGATCGGAGAGTTCCGCTTCAAACTCTTCGAGCTTTGCCGCAATCTTCTCATTCAGTTCGCTGTGGGCGAGGTTCAGTTTTTCGCCGCGCGCGTCGTAGTAGAGGGGGAGAGTGGCCCCGTCTTCCACCGCGCGTTGGAAGCCATACTTGGAAATATAACCGCCGAAGATTTTCTTCGTAATCTCATCGTCTTTCATCAGCGGTGTGCCGGTAAAGCCGATGTAGTTGGCGTTCGGCAGTGCTAAGCGCATGTTGAGGGCTAGTGTGCCGTACTGCGTGCGGTGGGCTTCGTCGTCATGACGATGATGTCGGAACGGTCAGAATAGGGTTCGCCCTTGGCGACAGGTTGGTTGAACTTCTGGATCAGCGAGAAGACGTAGGCCGCGTGCTGGTCGGTCAGCTTGGACTTGAGGTCTTCGCCGCCGGACGCGCGCACGTTGTCGTTCTCATTGACAGCTCCGGCCCCGACGAAGGTGCGATAGATCTGGTTGTCCAAATCTTCGCGGTCGGTGAGTACCAGGAACGTGAAATTGGCGCCGAGCTTACGGTGCACCTTCCGGACGAAGAACACCATGGAGTAGGACTTACCAGCGCCCTGCGTGTGCCAGAACACGCCGAGCTTGCCGGCGAGGTCTCGGCGATGTTTCACGGCATCGACGGCTTTGTTGACGCCTAAGAACTGTTGGTTCTGCGCGACGATCTTGATGGTTTCCCCGGTCGAGTCATCGAACAGGATGTAGTTCTCGATGAGGTCCCTACGGACCTCCCGCGAGAAAACACATCCCTCGAGGAAAAAGCTTGAGAGCATGATTGTCGAGCGGGGTGCAACACCAGCCGGGGGGCTGAGACGGCAGGGCGGAAGATCGCAGGACATCACCAACTACCAGGCGTTCAACGCCTATGTGTCGCCAATGAATGGCAAGCTATCCGCATTATTTGGTGCCCAAGTAACCAATCCACACGCGGTTCCCTGCCGAACGTGATCTCCGATCATTTTGTGTTTGTGCAATATATCGTTGATCTCTACTCGAGTGCCGAAACTGTGATCAACGAAGTGCTACTTCTCCGAACCAAGTTTGAAGAGAAAATAGGTAGCAGGTAGGACGGCACATTCCCCGCTGGCGTCCATTAGTTTGCGCAGGACTTCTTGATCAACCTCCACGCAGTCGTCGATGTGGTCTCGGCGAACTGGTTCCCATCCGTGTTTAGGATCGTTCAGCGTGACGGTCGCGGCTCTGTCCAACCAATCAACGAGCTGTTGAAGATATCCGTCAAACCCCCGCGCTTGGATATCGGTGCCTGGGGTTTTTCAGGCTAACGCCAGAACTGCTGCCGCTCGGTCGGGCTGAGTTTGGCATAGCGCTCGGCGTCAGCGGCGATACCCTCAAGATAAAGACGAGCTAGCTCCCAGAACATACTGCTGCGCTCCTCCTCCGTCATGAGCTTGAGGAGCGTCGGTGCGTAGGATCCCAGCATATAGACTTGCGTGGAGCGAGGCACAGCCTTGTTGTTCGCCAGAACGGCCAGGCGTTCGATGCCAAGCAGCATGAGGTGAAAGCGCGCCTCGGACGTTGCGTCGTCAAAGTCGCGCTGCATCGTGCCATTTTCGATGGCGGCCAAGTTCAGCGACAAGTACCCGTTGTCGGCGAAGAGCTGCTGGTGCACCTGATTGAAGCGCGAGAGGTTCTCGATCCGGCGATTGCGGCTTTGGGACCACGTGTTGACAATAAACACTAGTAGCGCAACCGAAGCAGCAACCACCGTGGCGTAGTTGCGAAGTTCGTCACTCGCTATGTCCATGGCTCCCCCGTTGGTGTTGAGCTGGCGGCGCTAGATCCCGAATTCCAGCGGCCTTGGAAGTTGCCTTTCCGCTCCCCGGAGCCCGGCATGAACCATTTTTGATCGCCGTCTGTCGACGGTATAGGACTTAATAAGCGAGAAAGCGAGTGAAGGGGTGAGTGAGGAGGACGCCGGCCGCATGGCCTGCAAGGTCGGCCGGAGCGTCGCCTGCCGAGCATCGAAGGGGAGAAGACCAGGAAGAAGTTCAAAGCCTATCCGATCGGCTACTTCCACATCGACATTGCCGAGCTTCGGACCGGGCAAGGCAAGCTCTTCATGTTTGTCGCCATCGATCGCGCCTCGAAGTTCGCATTCGTCGAGTTGCACGACAGGGCGACACGGTCTAATGCCTCGGAGTTCCTGCGGCGGTTGATCAAGGCGGTGCCCTACAAGGTGCCGTGCTCACCGGCAACGGCGTCCAGTTCTGTCACATGCCACAGCACTGCGATGGGCCGACCGCGCAATACAGCGCGCACATGTTCGACCACATCTGCCGAGAAAACGGGAGAACACCGGCTGACGCGACCGAACCACCCTTGGACAAACGGCTAGGTCGAACGCATGAACCGCATGCTCAAGGAGGCAACCGTCAGGCGCTACTACTACGACAGCCACGACCAGCTTCGCGCTCACCTCGCGGCCTTCGTCAATGCTTATAACTTCGCCAAGCGCCTCAAGACACTCAACGGGCTCATCCCCTTCGAGCACATCCGCAAATGCTGGACAGATGACCCCAACCGCTTCACCGGCGATCCAACCCACTTCTTCCCGGGACTGAACACCTAGGCAAGCCTTGCCTGTATTCTAGCGTATCGATATTACATTACAAAGTAAGCACTGTTCAGATCAATTGCGAGGGTAGGAAATTGACCATGATGAGCCCGGCAGCCCCCCCCACGGCGGCAATTCGAGGCCCAGTGCTGACCTTCACGGGAGACCCCTTCAAGAAAAGCCTTGAAGAAGTCATGGTATACGAATCCGATGCAATCGTCGCGTTCGGCGACGGAAAAGTCACCCATTTCGGCCCGGCGAGCCTTATCGAGAAGCAGCTTCCGCCCGACCTCGTGGTCAAGAACTATGGCCCGGATTCGCTGATCTCCGCCGGCTTCCTCGACAGCCACGTGCACTTTCCGCAGACGCCCATGATCGGGGCCTTCGGCGAGCAACTTCTCGACTGGCTCAACAAGTACACTTTCCCGACCGAGAGGAAGTACGCCGACAAGGCCTTCGCCAGTTCGGTCGCGAAGGTCTTCCTGCAAGAGTGCCTGAAGAACGGCATCACCACTAGTTGCGTCTATTGCACCGTCTTCCCGCAATCGGTGGACGCGCTGTTCGAGGAAGCGGACCGCCTTGGCATGCGGATCGCCGGCGGCAAGGTGATGATGGACCGCAATGCGCCCGACTACCTCCTGGACACCGCCCAGACGAGCTATGACGAGTCCAAGGCGCTCATCACCAAATGGCATGAACACAACCGCATCATGTATGCGGTCACGCCGCGTTTCGCGCCCACCAGCACGCCGGAGCAGCTCGACGCCGCCGGCGCGCTCTGCGCCGAGCATCCGGATTGCTACATGCAGACGCACGTCTCGGAGAACGTGGACGAGGTCGCGTGGGTCAAGGAGCTGTTCCCGGATCGCAAGGGGTATCTCGACGTCTACGACCACCATGGGCTGTGCCGCCCGCGCTCGGTGTTCGGCCACGGCATCCACCTGACCGAGGACGAGCTGTGCACGATGCACAGGACCGGCTCGGCGATCGCCCATTGCCCGACATCGAACTTCTTCCTCGGCAGCGGCTTCTTCAACGCCAAGCGGGCGATGAAGGACGGGCGTCCCGTCCGGGTCGGACTCGGCACGGATCTCGGCGCCGGGACGTCGTTCTCGATCCTAACGACGCTCAACGAGGCCTATAAGGCGGCGCAGCTCAACGGTTACGCTCTGACCGCCGCTCAGGCCTATTACATGGCGACCCGAGGCACGGCCCACGCGATGTACATCGACGACAAGGTCGGCAGCATCTCGCCTGGCATGGAGGCGGACATCGTCGTGCTCGACATGAAGTCGACGCCGATCATCGATTATCGGATGCAGTTCGCTCAAGACATCCACGAAGCGCTGTTCATCCAGATGACGCTCGGGGACGACCGGGCCGTGCAGGCGACCTACATCGCCGGCGAACTGCGCTACAGCAGAAATTGAAGCGAAAGCGCTGAATTCAACTCGTCGATGCCAGACGAGTGCTTGAATACTTACGCATTTTTAAAGGGGTTGACTAGGAAATGACAGACGTTGCATCCAGACAGCGAACAATCGCCGCCGAACATCCAGAGGGCGGGGCGAGAGCCTGGTGGATCTGGGCTCTCGGGGTCACCTTCGTGGTGTTCCTCTTCAGCTTCCAGACCGGGTATTCCACGTCGAACATTCGCGTCCAGCAGGACCTGGGGCTGACCATCTCCCAGGTCGGCATGGTCGCGGCCGTCTATACATGGGTCTTCGCTGCCGGCCAGTTCTTTAGCGGAGCCCTTCTGGACCGGCTCGGCGCGGGGCGGGTCACGCCCATCGCGATCACCCTGGTGACGATCGGCATTCTCATCTTCGCGAACGCGAAGAGCTTCGAGATGCTGCTTCTGGCCCAGTTCGTGATCGCCTGTGGCGCCTGCTGCGGCTTCGTCGGCGCGGGCTTCATCGGCGGCCAATGGTTCGGTCTCGCCAAATACAGTGTCATGTTCGGCCTGGTCCAGGTCGTCGCGTCGACAGCTTCGTCCTTCTCGCAGAACCTGATCAACGTCGGGCTGAATCAGGTGCATTGGCGAACCTTCTTCAACGCCTATGCGATGTTCGGCGTCCTTCTCGCCATCCTGGGCTTCGTCTTCATCCGCAACCGCACGCCTGCGGAGGGGTTCGGAAAGGAAGGCTTCGGAGCGTTCCTGAAGTCGGTGGTTCACAACATCATCACCGTCGGAAAGATGCCGCACATCATCGTGGTCTCGATCATGAGCGCGACGACCTTCGCGACTTTTCTGTCGATGGGCATCATCTGGGCGCGGCGTCTTCTCCAGTCCGTGCACGGCTTCGATCCGGGGTGGGCGAACTTCGGCGGCTCGCTCATCTTCCTCGGCATGGCGGTGGGGTCGGCTTTCGTCCCTTGGCTTTCTGACATGACGCAGAAGCGCAAGCCGCTGATGATCATCGGCGCGGCCATCCAGTTGGTGTGCCTGCTCGCGCTGCTCTACGTCCCGAACCCGAGCCTGATCTTCGCGCTGGCCGCCTGCTTCGTGTTCGGCCTCGGCTCCTCCGGCTCGATGCTGCCGTTCAGTTCGGCCGCCGACGTCGTGAAGCCTGACCAGATCGGAACCTCGGCCGCCATCGTCAATGGCGTCTCGTTCATCCTGGCCGGCGTCATGATGAGCAAGCCCGGCGTCATCATCGACCGTGGCATGGCGTCCGGCACGGACATGGGCCCGCTCGACATCGCGCAGGCCGCGGCGGTGCCGCTCCTGATCTGCGCCGTCATCCCGGTCGTGCTCGGCTTCTTCATGAAGGAATCCTATCCGGCCGCGCGATCCGCCTGACCCGCGGGAGAGCAAGGCAGCGATGGCTAGCGTCGTTGAGATCCCGCTTATCGTTTCGATCACGATAGCCATCCTGTCCCTCTTTCTGGGATCGAGGGTCAACCACACCCTGAAGGCGCTTCATAACTGGGGCGTTCCCAATGTCGTCACCGGCGGCTTGATCGCTGCCGGTGTCTGCGGCTTGGTCTTCAAGCTGACCGGCATCCGCATCAATTTCGATGTTTCCGTGCGGGACATCCTGCTTCTGTATTTCTTCACCGGCATCGGGCTGAACATCCGATGGTCCGACGTCGCGCGCGGCGGGCGACCGCTGGCCATCCTTCTCGGCCTCACCGCCGTCCTCATGGTCCTACAGAACGTCGTTTCGTTCGCCGCCGTCTCCGCGCTTTCGCTGCCGCCCTCCATGGGCGTGTTGCTCGGTTCCCTCGGGCTGGCGGGCGGGCATGGAACCGCGATCGCGTGGGCGCCGATCATCGACGCCCGCTACGGCGTTCAGAACTCCCTCGAAATCGGGATCGCGGTGGCGACGCTAGGCCTCATCGCCGGCAGCGTGCTCGGCGGACCGCTCGCGCATATGCTCATTTCTTGCGGACGGCTGAAGGCGACCGCCTCGGACGACCCAGTCGTCGGCCTCCCCGAGGACGCGGGTGCGGATGGCGAGAACGACATGAACCACCTCGTCCTGCTGCGAACCATCGCCATCATCCATGTCGCCATCCTGTTGGGTTACGGTATGAACGCAGTCTTGCAGCGATTCGGCATCAACATGCCGCTGTTCGTGTCGACCCTCATCGTGGCGATGGTCATCGCGAACGGCGTTCCGCTGCTGTTCCCGAACGCCGAGATGCCGGCGAGGACGCGCGCGCTCGCGCTCATATCCGACCTGTCCCTCGAGCTGTTCCTGGCGCTGTCGCTGATGAGCATGCAGTTGGGGCAGTTCGCCGGCGTCGGGGTTCCGCTCCTGATCGTCTTCGCGATCCATGTCGCCGTCGTCGTGGCGTATATCCTGCTGCTCGTCTTCCCCCTGATGGGGAAGGATTACGACGCCGCGGTGATCGCAGCGGGTTTCACCGGCATCGGCCTTGGCTCGACGGCCACGGCTTTCGCCAGTATGTCGACGATAACATCGATTCACGGATCTTCGCCGAGAGCTTTCATCATCCTGTCGTTGGTCGCCGCTCTCTTTCTCGACGTTGCCAACTCCATGCTGATTGCACGCATCATGCAGTGAAGGCAATGGCCGCGAGCAGCTGGCGACGCGCCATTTCCGTGGGTTAGTGCCCTCAACATCGCAGCAGAGCCGATCAGAGACGGCGACGCGGCCGTTCGATGGCGCGCGGGCAAACGTCTCAAGTGGCGTCAATCGGGGTGGGCGGATCGGCAATCGGCAGCGTCTTCTTGGAATCTCGAAAAGAAGAGATCGCCACCTTCGAAGACACGGACGATCTCGCGTACCGGGCACCTGCACTCACATATTGACATCCGTCAATCTGCTTCTGTACTATACAAAATAGTTAATTAAATAAATGGTAAAATATAATGAGAGATCCTCTCAGCCGCACCTTCGCGGCGCTCGCGGACCCTACGCGGCGCGCCATGCTTGCCAGACTGTCCGAGGGCGAAGCCAACGTGTCGGAGTTGGCAGAGCCGTTCTTGGGCGAAATGAGCCTCCCTGCCGTCACCAAGCATCTGAAGGTTTTGGAAGACGCCGGACTCGTCACCAAAGGCCGCAAGGCGCAGTGGCGGCCGTGCCAACTCAACGGCGAGCCGCTGCTCGAAGCCGTGGACTGGATGGAGCAGCATCGGATCGCGTGGGAAGATCAACTCGATCGGCTCGGCGCCTACCTGAAATCTAAGCACAAAGGAGCACGCCATGGCCGCAAAAAGTAAGTTGAACGTCATTACTCTCACTCGCATCTACGACGCACCGCTGCAATCAGTTTGGGACGCATGGACCGTACCCGAGGAAGTGGCGCAATGGTGGGGCCCGCGCGGCTTCACGCTGACGACCCACAGTCGCGACCTGCGCACCGGTGGCTACTGGCACTACACCATGCACGGGCCGGACGGCACCGACTACGAGAACACGACGCAATACCTCGAAGTCGTGCCCCTGCAACGGATGGTCTATGACCACGGAGGTCACAAGGATCGCCCGCCGCTGTTTCGCGTCACCGCGCTGTTCACCGAACGCACCGGCCGCACGCAGCTCGACATGAGCATGGCGTTTGCGACACCCGAGATCGCGACAGAGATGCGCGGCTTCATCAAGAAAGCCGGAGGTGAGGCTACGTGGGACAGGTTGGCCGAGTATCTCGTGAAACGGCTCGCAGGAGTGGAGCAGTTCTTCATCGCGCGCACGTTCGACGCACCCATCGCGCGCGTCTATGAGACGTGGACCGATCCAGAGCAACTCGCGCAATGGTTACCGCCGGCAGGCGCCACGATGCGGTTCCTGCGAGCGGAGCTTTGTGTCGGAGGCACGTCCTTCTACGCGATGACGATGGCGAACGGCGCGGTGATGTACGGCCGCTTGAGCTATCTGGCGCTTGAGGCGCCAAATCGCATCGTTTACACCCAGCAGTTCTGCGACGACAAGGAGAAGGTGATCACGGCGCCGTTCTTTGCAGACTGGCCGCGAACCATGATGACGACAGTGGAGCTGGTTTCGGAAGCGCCCGATCGGACGCGCGTAACCCTGCGTTGGGAGCCTCAGGACGCGTCCGCGGCCGCCATAGCTGAGTTCGTCAAGCAGCGTGGCAGCATGACGATGGGATGGACCGGATCATTCGACAAGTTGGAGGCATTGGCGTAGCAATAGCGGCATCGATATGCCCGTCGCGCGGGACTGGCCGCTGATCCTCCGGAAGCAGCCGAAGCAGGGCGACGAGTTTGGTCGGGCTAACTCATTGCCGCTGCACCGCTTGCCAGAACCAGAAGGGTCCGCCATGAGCGAGCTCGGCGAACTTGCTGACGTCCCAAACTCCCGCGAACGCAATGCTCCACAAATCGGACGTGGCCAGACACGCTTTCGGCCTAGCCAGTATCTCAGTCCGAAATGTCTCTCCTTATGGGATCGATCGTTGAGGGTGCCGAGTCGGGCCACTAGTGGTCGTTGCGAACCTTGGTCATGATCACGTAATGAAGCGAAGAACACGACTCGTAAAAACCGCCGCCGACCTTATTGGTCATACCCCCGTCATTGAGCTTTCCCGCGTTTGGCGTGGACCCGGCCGCATCATTGCCAAGGCCGAATTTCTGCAGCCGGGAGGTAGCGTCAAGGACCGTGCCGCTCGCGCGATCATCACGGCTGCCCGCGCAGATGGAAGACTGAAGCCCGGGGCTCCTGTCGTAGAGATGACGAGCGGTAACATGGGCGCAGGCCTTGCCGTCGTTTGCGCCACCCTCGGCCATCCGCTCATCGTGACCATGTCGGCCGGAAACAGTCCGCAACGGGTCCGCATGCTGGAAGCGCTCGGAGCCGAAGTGATTCTTGTGCCGCAAATCGCCGGCGAGCCAGGACAGGTCACCGGACCTGACATCAAGGCCGCTGCCCGTCTGGCAGAAACAATCGCTGGCGAACGCGGAGGGTTCTATGTCAACCAATTCCATGCCCGCGAAGGTAAAGCAGCACATGAAGCCGGAACAGGGTCCGAACTGCTCGAAGCCGTGGATGGGCCCATCGACGGCTGGACAGCCTGCGTTGGCACGGGATGCACGTTCCTCGGCGTCGCGCGCGCCTTTCGGCGCGCCAATCCCGACGTGGTCTGCGCGGCCGTAGAACCGGCCGGTTGTCAGGTGCTCGCCGGACAGGCCGTTTTGAAACCAAAGCATCTGCTTCAGGGGGCCGGATACGGCGAGGTTCCTCCGATGTGGGAGCCGGAGCTGATGTCGCAGTCTATCGCTGTCAGCGATGACGAGGCAATGGCATGGAAGCACAAGCTTGATATCGAGGAGGGCCTACATGTTGGCTTCACCGCCGCCGCCAATGTCTGCGCCGCTGCCAAGTTGCTATCTAGTGGACAGCTCATATCGAACGCGACCGTGGCAACGGTTCTTTGCGATACAGGCCTAAAGTATTGAAGCTTCGCTTCGAAGCACTAGACCCGCGCAGTTCACGACTACAGCAACGTCGTTGGAGCACGCGGACGACGACAGAAATAATATTGACGAGATAAAAACCGTCAGAAAACATGTCTAACATGAAGCGGGTTTATTGATTGGGGAGTCGCGCAGTGTACCACCTTCAGGGAATCGATCGGATGTGTCTCATTATTAGCCGGATTCTTGTTATCAGCCGGGCTCTTGGCGTTTCTACGTTCTTGATTGTAGCCATGTCCTGCGGGGCGAATGCCCAGCAGAGCGCGGGCCCGTTTGTCTTGCACCCGGGAAAAATTATCACGACGATGTTCGCCAATGAATTCGGCAGAGACGCTGATGGACGGACGGAGATAATGACCGTCACTCCCGAGGCAGTCGGTCTTCAGTATAGCAGTACGCGCGGGCTGTTCTCCCGTCGTGACATCCTCGTCAGCGACCGTCAGTCTGCCCGGAGCTATGTGCTTGGCTACTCCGCGAGAATGCCGACGGTGATCCCGGGATCGACGTCTCTTGGCCTTTCCTCTGCCGTGCTTCAGGAATTGAGATCGAACGGGAGAGCGGCCCTCACACTGATCTATTCTGAAAACCTCGACAGAATTGATTGCATTTTAACGGCGACTGCGGTCGATGTAAGGGTTCCGGTTATCATCGAGGATCGAATTACCGACATTCCAGCCGTTCAGGCGCGCGTCAATTGCGCCTCGGGCAACCGCACCGGAGCCGGGCAATTTGTCGTTGCCAACGACATAAACAATCCAGTTCTGATTGAATCGACGCTCAACTTCAGCTGGGAGCAGAGGGCCAGAACCAATCGGATAACGCGGGTTGTCGCCGGCCTCGGTCTGCAAGCCGAGATGAGACACGCGCTTGAAACGCTGGGGACCTACGACGTGTATGGGCTCTTGTTCGATTTCGATAGCGCTCAACTCCGCCCCGAAACGGCGCAGCTTGTGCGAGACATAGCCGTGATGCTTCAGCAGAATCCGAACTGGAGAATCCTGATCGCTGGCCATACGGACTCGATAGGTGGAGCTGAATACAACTTGCGGCTTTCCGAGCGGCGCGCGGATTCCGTAAAGCAGGCTCTGATCCGCAATGGCGTTGCCGCTAATCGATTGGAGTCCGTAGGTCATGGCATGTCCAAGCCCAAAGCTGACAATTCAACCCTGGCCGGGCGCGCCATCAACCGTCGAGTCGAATTCCGCCGATTAGATCGATAGGGATGATTTCTATAATCCGCTAAAGTGCCGAAGTGACGGCGAAGCCTGATGTCTGTTTTGGGTCTTGGTCGTGTCAAAACCGACAGTAGGCGCTTGTCGCGAACTCAGTGGTCGCCGGAAGCGATGCCGTCACGCCCGGATTGCGGCCAGAAGCGGCTTGATGCTCATGATGTTCATGACGCGGGTGAAATTGTAAGCCAGGACGTGCACACAGAAGGATGGAACGATGAGCGGCCGGTCGCGGCAGGCTCAACGCCGCCGAATCCGAGAGCCCCAAGATCGAGCGCATCGACAAAGGCATCGATCGCGCGAACCGGGTTCGCTTACTCGATCCAGTCGTCGAGATACTCCGGCAAAAACGTCGATTGGCTGCTTTCTGCGCCCTCTACGAACCGCTTCATGATTATCCCCGAATAATCATCAAGGGAATCATACGGCGCCCAGCGTTTTCGCGCAGCCAGGGTCAAAAGCCAACGTTAGAGTGGTTGTGGGATCTGCGGTGGCAGTCGCCACTTTTGCGTCCGTTTCGGAAGCACAGCCAGAAGGCGCACATGCGAGTCAGGTTAATTATTTCTTGCTGTCACGAAGCCGCAAATCGGCGCATCAAGCTGCAATTCAAGGATCGAGAAAGCACTCGCAATTGAACCATGCGTGCTGCGATACAAGCGCTGCTCGTCGCACGCTTTCGAAACTGCGGCTGACTCGGCGGGAAAATGCGATTTCATCAAACGCAACTTCGCGCCCGCGCGCAGTGCTTCAGGCAGAGCCATCGTGCGATGATGTTCAGGCTTGTCGTTCACGAATACAATCGGAACCGGTTTTTGACCTCTGGCAATCATGGTCGATTCTTTATCAAACATATTGACGTGCACAGTGCCTAAGTCGACAATTTCACCAGGATTCACCTCGAACGACGTAAAAGGCGTCGACTGTGTTTTAAAATTATAAGATACTGAATAATTCCCAACATTATGGCAATAGATCTGCACAAGTGCGTAAGTCCCGGCGTCGAGTTCGGCAAAAAATATGTCCGTATTGAGCGGCACATCGGCGACGTATGCCGAGTCAAGCTCGATGGACGTCAGCTCGGGCTTCTGGACTTTGACTAGGGTGACACCGCTCGTCATACACGACGGCGATTTGATCGCGGTTGAAATTTCTGTAGCGAACACGACGGAGGCCTTGCCCTTGGCCGTCAGCTCAGCCTGTGAGGCGAGCGGAGGCGGCTGAAGTCGCTGGGAGCTTACACAAGCCGATACAACGGCAGACCACAAAACGGAAATGCACAAGAGCGTTCGGCGGTATACTAGCCAATGACGATCGCAAAATAAGGACATGCCCGTCTCTCAGAATGCTGGCTAGCCGGCTCAGCGATTAGCGTGCGGTACACACACTAGTCTTCCTGACCGTCACAACAAATTGAAAATGCGAGCAGTGACAACAATGCTGTTAGTTGCCATTAACTCGCCCGGCCTGAGTCTGATCAAGATAACTGGATGACTTGGAACTTCGCCGAGGGGTGCGGCGTGCGCCGCCGTCGTCCCGATGTCCTCGAGTCGCAGCTCCAGCTGTGCGATCTTGCGCTCGATGCGCGCTCCGACGACTGGCCGAAGGTCATCTTCCGTGGCTTGGTTGCCGGCCGGCGAGCCTGAGCCGAGCAAAGATCAGTGGAAGTCTCTGGACCCCGGCAGGATGCGCACGTTGCGTGGGTGGCGTGTGCAAGGATGCTGCGGGTTCAGGAATTCGTCGGCAGGTTCGATCGAGGCAGCGTGCGCATCGGACAGGCGGTGCAGCTCGGTGGACCGGTCGTAAATGCGCGCGGCCAAAAGATGCGCGACGCCTTCGGGACTGATCTGCATGCGGCCTTCGACGAGCATGAGACGCGCACCCATGACTTCTCGGCGGAATTTCTCGAACTGGCGCGCCCATAGCACAATGTTGACGATGCCGGTCTCATCCTCGATCGTGATGAAGATGGCGTTGCCCTTGCCCGGTCGCTGGCGAACAAGGACGACGCCGGCGACGCGCACCCAGGTGCCGTCACGGCGCATGTTGGCTGCGACGCAGGTGAGGATGCGGTCGCGGGCAAAAACATCGCGCAGACAGCCCATGGGATGGCCTTTGAGAGACAGACGCGCGGTCTGGTAATCGGCAGTGATATGTTCGCCGAGCGGCATTTCGGGGAGATCGGCTACGGGCTCGGGCGGGAGTGAGCTTTCGCGCGCGGCGGCGAACAACGGCAGTTCATCGACGTTGCTAAAGCGGATCGCCGCCCACATGGCTTGGCGCCGGTCCTGATCGATCGAGCGGAAGCAATCGGCGTCCGCGAGCAGGCGCAGGGCTTTCTGAGGGAGTGCCGTGCGTTCAGCGAGATGATCGATGTCCGCATAGCCGTTGCCGCGCACGGCAACGAGGCGATCGATCCAGGCTTGTTGCAGGCCGTCGATCTGGCGAAACCCAAGTCGCAGCGCCGGTTGCCCGTTGCGTCCGGGTGTCAGCATGTTGTCCCAGACGCTGGCGTTCACATCGGCCGGATAGACTTCGACGCCATGCTCGCGCGCATCGCGCACGATCTGGGCCGGCGCATAAAAGCCCATGGGCTGAGAATTGAGCAGCGCGCAGGCGAAAGCCGCAGGATGGCGGCATTTGATGTATGATGAGACGTACACGAGGCGCGCGAACGAGGCAGCATGGCTCTCGGGGAAGCCGTATTCGCCGAACCCCTTGATCTGTTCGAAGCAGCGTTCGGCGAAGGAGCGTTCATAGCCGCGCGCCACCATGCGCTCAACCATCATCGCCTCGAAAGTATGAATGGTTCCGACGTTGCGGAAGGTGGCCATGGCGCGCCGGAGACGATTGGCGTCGGCATCGCTGAACTCGGCGGCCACCATGGCAATCTGCATCGCCTGCTCCTGGAACAGCGGCACGCCCTTGGTGCGCGACAGGATATGCTTCAATTCGTCGGCATCGTGAGGCTGTGCAGGCGAAGGGAAGGTAATGGGCTCGACCCCTGAGCGACGGCGCAGGTAGGGATGGACCATGTCACCCTGGATCGGGCCGGGGCGGACAATGGCGACCTGGATGACGAGATCGTAGAACTCTTTCGGCTTGAGGCGCGGCAGCATGTTGATCTGTGCGCGGCTCTCGACCTGGAAGACGCCGATGGAATCACCTTTCTGCAGCATCGCGTAGACGTCGGCCTGTTCGGCGGGGACTGTGTCGAGCTCGAAATCCGCACTCTCGTGCATGCGCATGAGATCGAGCGCCTTGCGGACGCAGGTCAGCATGCCGAGCGCCAGAACGTCGACCTTCATGAGTTTCAGTGTATCGATGTCGTCTTTGTCCCACTCGATGAAGGTGCGTTCCTCCATAGAGGCGTTGCCGATGGGCACGAGATCGTCAAGACGGCCCCGCGTCAGCACGAAGCCGCCGACGTGCTGGGAGAGATGGCGCGGAAATCCGAGGATGCGCGTGGCGAGGGTGACGGCGCGGCGGATGACGGGATTATCCGGATCAACGCCGGCCTGTCGCAGATGCGTGTCGGGGATGTCCGATCCCCAACTTCCCCACTGTGTACCGGCGATGCGGGCGGTGATGTCCTCGCTGAGACCGAGGACCTTGCCGACCTCGCGGATGGCGCTGCGCGGGCGGTAGCGGATGACCGTGGCGACGAGGCCAGCGCGCTCGCGGCCGTAGCGGCTATAGATGTATTGGATGACTTCCTCGCGCCGCTCATGCTCGAAGTCGACATCGATGTCGGGTGGTTCGTGGCGCTCGCTCGAAATGAAACGAGCGAACAGGAGATTGGAGGTCGCCGGATCGACGGACGTGATGCCGAGCACGAAGCAGACGGCGGAGTTGGCAGCCGAGCCCCGGCCCTGGCAGAGAATTTTGCGCTCGCGAGCCCAAGCGACAATGTCTTGGATGGTGAGGAAATAAGGGGCGTAATCGAGCTGCTGGATCAAGGTCAGCTCGATGCTCAATTGCTTGGCAACCTTTGAGGGTATCTGGTCGCCATAGCGCTCGTGTGCACTGCGCCAGGTAAGATGTTCGAGCCAGCTCTGGGGTGTCCAGCCTTCGGGAATAGGCTCGTCGGGATACTGGTATTCGAGCTCGTCCAGAGAGAAGGTGCTGCGCTCGATAAATTCCGAGGTTGCCGCGATCGCTTCGGGAGCATTGCGAAAAAGCCGTGCCATTTCGGCCGCCGATTTCAGATGCCGCTCGGCATTGGCTTCAAGACGGCGGCCCGCGCGGTGGATTTCGAGGCCCTCACGGATGCACGTCAGAACATCCTGGACCGGACGCTGTTCCGGCGCGGCGTAGAGTACGTCGTTGGTCGCGAGGAGAGGAATGCGACAGCGCGCCGACACGGCCTTGCAAGCCTCCAGGCGGTCTGCGTCGTCACCGGAAAGATGGAGCGACGTGCCGATCCATAGGGCATCGGGCGCCGCCTCGCGAAGCCTGGCGAGCAGCGTTTCGTCCGGCACGTGCCCAAGGCGGGGAAGCGCGACGAGAAGCAGACCTGCGACGTCGTCGATGAGGTCCTCGATACCGAGATCGCACTCACCTTTTTTAGTCTTGCGCTTGCCAGCGGTGATGAGGCGGCAGAGCCGGGACCAGCCGGCGCGGTGGCGCGGATAGACGACGATGTCGGGCGTGCCATCCTTGAAGACGAGGCGGGCACCGGTGGCGAGACGGAAGGTGGTGGCGCGCTGCTTCAGGGTTTCGGAGAGATATGCCCATTCACGGGCATTGTCGTTTTCCAGCCAGGCGTGTTCGCCAGGGCCGGAGCCGTCGCGGATTTTCTGTGGGGCCGGCAATCCTTCACGCCGCAAGTCCTTCAGCGCACCGTAGGCGCGGACGACGCCTGCGACCGAGTTGCGGTCTGCAATGCCGATGCCGGAATGGCCGAGGAGCAGGGCGCGTCCGACCAGATCCTCGGGATGCGACGCCCCGTACAGGAACGAGAAATTCGTAGCCGTGACGAGTTCTGCGTAGGCCGTCATGCGAAGAGCCCGTGCAGGAACCATTTTGCAGGCGAGCCGGAGTGCGTTGTGCGAGCGCGGAAGATCCAGAAGCGGCGCCCGTCACGACTTTCGACGCGATAATAGTCGCGCGTGCCATGGCCGGATGGCGCGCGCCACCATTCGTCTGCGATCCGCTCCGGGCCTTCGGCGTGGACGATGCTGTGGGTGATGCGCCGCCAGCGAAACGTGCGCAGGCTGTTGCCGGGAGTGTCTTCGACTTCAATAGGATAAGGCCTGCTGAAAAGCAGAATGGGACGTGGCTTTTCTTCGCCGGAGGAGGTAGAGCAGGGTGGATTCTCCGCAGCCGCAACCATAACCTGGGCCCGTTCGGGAAGGTGGGTGTCCTGCTGCCTCAGGCGGACGACGCGATCGCGGCCGAACGTAGCGCCGAGGCGATCGATGAGCTGGCTGATCTGTCCATTCTGTTCCTGCTGCGCATCGAGTGTGATCTGGCTTGCGGTGAAGGGCTCGCTGCGCAGTACGTCGAGGCGGATGAGGTCGAGACCGAAGCCCCAATCGAGCGGATCAGCGAGAGCGTCCAGGCGGTCGCGATGAAGTCTCATGAGAGCGGCCGGATCGCGCGTTGGTGTGCTGGTTTCGATGCGGATGCGGCGGGCGACGCCGTCGGTGCGCACGAACACACTCTCAAACAGCCGTCCGCCTTCGTCACGTGCGCGCAATTGCTCGCTCACGTCCGCAGCCAGATTCGCCAACACGGCTTCCACTGCGTCCAGGGACGCGATGGGGTCGACGCAACGATGCGCCGCGCCATAGACGGGCGGCGGGCTCACGGGCGTGACGCGCCTGTCCTCTTCGCCCAGGACGCGGGCGAGACGCATCGTGAAGGCGGACGAGAAGCGTGCCGTGAACAGGACGGATGGCCGGCTCGCGACGTCTCCGATCGTTTTCAAGCCGGCTCTCTTCAAGGCAACGGTGTCACCCGGGTCGCTTTCGAGGGCTGCGACGGGAAGCGTGCGGACAAGGGTGTCGTCATCGGCAAAACAGGGTGTCTTGCGGGCATGGCGTGCGAGCGCGCGTGCCATGTCGGGGGTCGGTGCAACCGCGATACGGCACAGCGTGACACCTGCGGATTTCAGGGTGGCTTCGAGATGGCGGACGAGTTCAGCTTCACCGCCGAAAAGATGGGCGCAACCGGTGATGTCGATGACGAGGCCGTCCGGTGCATTCAGCCCGACGGTGGGCGAGACGGCTGTTGCACGATCTGCGATGCGGAACAGAAAATTACGGTCCGACGCAGGGTCGAATGGCACGACCTGCAAGCCGGGATGGCGTGCCCGAGCATCGGCGAGTGACAGTCCGGCTGCCAGTCCCAAGGCATGAGCGCGAGCATCGGACGCGGCGATGCAGGATGCGCCGCGCACCTTCTCGACGAAGACCAGAGGCGTGGTGTCGTTTCCGCAAGAGCCATGGTTACGCCGCCAGCGATCGGAGGCGAGGAACGGCAGCCACAGGCAGAGATAGCGGCGGGTCGAATTGTCGTCGCTCATGATCCCACTCCAGTATCCACCGCCTGCCGTCGAGACCGCCCGGATGTTTCGTCAGTGTGACATCGAAGGCCGCGCGCCGGAGCGGGGGCCATACCCCAGCCGCGCTCCGTTCGAGTCGAGGCGTGGCTCTGACCAGCCATCGGATGCTCACTGCATTCGAGACCGGGATGTCCTCATGCCGGATCATGATGGGGGTGACGCCCGACTTCTCCGCCGCCAGTTTCAGGCGTCGCGTGGCGGTCAGGCCGGCAGGCTTCACGGTTTCGATCAGGGCGACGCCGACCGCCGGACAGCGCACGACCTCCAGCCCCGCACGCAACGTGTCGGTGAAGGTGCGGGTATGAACGACGAGCACATCGTCCGCCTCTATGCCGAGTGCCGCGAGCCCTGGCGCATAAGCATCGCCAATTTCACGCACAGCCTCGTCCTGACGTACCCAAACGATGTGCTGCGGCCTCTCCTCACGCTGCTGCGCGCAGACCTGGACCGCCAGCGCCAGCGCAAATCCTGTCGCGGCCCCAGGCTGGCCGCACGCACCGACAGCCTCCTGCAACAGCCATGGCACCTGCAAAGGAATCGAGCATGAAAGCATGGAGCACCCAAACATTGTTCGCTATTTGTTCTAGATCGCAAATTTCAATCTGTCCATTGCTAAAACGATCGGTATTGGCCTGGCGGGCTGGTGCGAACGTTCTTCGTCTGCCATTCGCCCGATGGCGCCCTCAACACGAACGGCGCGCCAGGGGTCATCTCTGGACCGGTGACCACCTCGCGGAAGGCCTTCACTTGCTCGGGCTCGCGCGAGATGTCGGTCTGCTTGCCGTCCTTGACGTCGCGGCTCTGCGCCGACACCTGCCAGTTCGAGTTGAATTTGATGCCGTGTCGCCCAGGATCATGCGATTCGACCAGTGTTGGCTGTGGGCGTAGAACTCGGTCCGCACCTCTGGGTCTCTCAACCCATTGAAGTCGGCGAAGAGGTCCGGTGCATCAGTCTTCTCCTCGCGTGCCTCCTGCGAGCGGCGGACCAAATCGTCAATGATCTCCTTGGGGTGGATCTTCTCCTGGATATAGAGTGGTGGAGCATTGACGACGAGGTCTGACCAGTTCTGTCGATTCTTGCCCCGCCAGACGAACTGCGCATCATCGGTCTCGATTTCGCCCGTCTCCGCGAGCTTCCTGTGCTGCGCGTCCGTCAACTTGATCTTCACGCCATTTCCAGATGATCACAGCCGCATCATGATGCGGTCCACTTGCAGCGGACCTCCAGCGGCGAAACGCAGCTTGACTTTTTATGCGCCTGAACTAATTCAAGCCCCGCGAGGACCATCCGACTTATCCGGAATTTCTCTTCGCATCAGACCGGCACCCTGCCCACGCTGTTACCCCACCAATGACATTCCAGCGCTCCAGCAACGCTCAAGCGGTCTTCGGTGTTCTCCTTCTCTACGCCGCAGTGGCTCTCCTCCACCACCTACAATCTGATCAGGGCAAGCAGGATGTGCTCATCCCCTTCATCAGCATCTCGCTGGCGGCCATTCTAGCAGTCTTAAGTGCCATTGATCTTGCCAGCTATCGATTGCCGGATACCCTCACATTGCCATTGCTTGCGTCCGGCTTTCTCCTATCGATGATGTGGGCTGAGCCCCCCTTGATTGAACGCTTTGCCGCTGCTGCAATTGGCTATGTCGCACTCGCATGCTTTGCATATTTGTATGCCCGTATTCGCGGCAAACCGGGGCTTGGCTTGGGAGATGCGAAGTTATTTGCTGCAAGTGGCAGCTGGCTCGGCATCAGCAACCTGCCGCTTGTTCTACTGATCGCTTCTGTATCCGCGTTGCTGCTCGTGGGTTTCCGTGCTTTGCGCCATGGCCTTCCGAATGTCGAAGTACCGTTAGCATTCGGCCCATTCCTTGCCTTCGGTTTCTGGACCGTGTGGATAATATCACCCTAATCTGTCCGACACCTTGTATAGAGCCAGACATCCATTTCTCTGACTACAGAACACCTGCGACGAACAACCTAGGCTAGGTTTTCATGAATCAGTCCACGAAATCGTCTGGACACCCAGCCAAGAGTACTACGCTTGACAAGCGTGACGCCGGCTTCACGCTGCTTGAACTCCTGGTCGTGCTCGGCATCCTCGCACTTCTAGCTACGTTTGTCGGTCCTACGGTTCTTCGGTACATGGGAAAGGCCCGCACCGACACGGCCAAAACACAGATTTCGGCAATCGCATCTGCCGTCGAGCTATATTCTCTCGATCTGGGAAAGCCTCCAACATCAGAGCTTGGGCTGAATGCACTCGTCACCGCACCAGCGGGACTTCCCAATTGGTCTGGACCTTACCTTAAAAGTGCAAGCGGTCTTATTGATCCTTGGGGGCGACCTTATAACTATCGCTCGCCGGGGAAAAACGCTCCCTATGAAATCTTCAGCTTCGGACAAGACAATGCACCGAACGGAACTGGAGAAGATCAGGATATTGTGAGCTGGTGAGGACTACCCTCGTCTCCATCCGTCCTCTTCGTCCTGTTGACTATTTGCTGCTTTACACTGAATCAAAGTGATTGACCGATCACGTCGCAAGCGCTGCGCTTGCGCGGGAATGAGGGCCGCGAGGGATTGGAAGCTTCTGTTTGCCTCACTGCGCACCTCAGAAAAGCAATCACCCGCCCACCCGCATTGAGATGATCTTCGCGGGCCCTCTTCGATCTTGTTGATCCGCGTTCCCTTAGCCGGAAGGCGCCGCCAAGCACATGAGGCCAGCGCTACGACGCCGCATGCGCTCTCCAGGCACCAAACTTCACTGCAAAGATGTTCGCAATGATGTCCTCGGTAGTGACATCTTCTAAGGAAACCCCGTACTTCGCAACGGACCCTCAGACGCTCGTCTCGGTCCCATTTTCTGATGCAACATACGGTTGGAAACTCGGACTTTGGGTTTGAACACCGCAGATCAAGATCAAAAGCTAAACTGTTGATGTGTTGAGTCTCGGCAGAGATTATCCGTCATGTGAGCATCGCATCACATGCCGATTCGACGCGCATGCACGTGCGTTTCCTCATCTCAGCCTTTAGCAACATGGCTCAAAGGTGATGGAGGCATCTGACTCTATCATCGTAACTTGCGCGGAAGAAATTCTCTCGTGATGTTTTGACAACGGATGATTTTCAGATCTTCCGATATCTGAAGACACTTATTGACACTGCGAATAACATCTGTATACAAATAATACGACGGGGGAGTTTTATCGAACGAGAGACTAAGCAATCAAGGCGTCAGTCACTGCGGTGTTTGCTGACGACTTCGATTCGGGTGTACGTGTAGGGGGTAAGTTCGTGTTCAGTGAGAGGTTGCGTAACGCTGCTTCGGCGGCGGTTGTCGGCGTGTGCCTGAATTTGGCCGCCATCATCCTTTTTTCGACAAATTCCACGTTGGCGCAGACCAATCCGTATGCTCGGTTTGGTGCGACCTCTGAAGCAACGCTTCCGGCAAGTCAGATCGTCGGTGCGACCTCGGCGGAGGTCGGCGTCGGCTCTGGCGGTGGCGCCAACTATACTATTCCAGTCGCTGTTCCTGCAGGAACGACCGGTGTTCAGCCCCATCTGACGCTGCAATTTACATCACCCGGCGGAGATAGTGCCCTTGGTTATGGTGGTTCGATTGGCGGACTGAGTTACATCACTCGCTGTCCCCAAAACTTGCACATCGATGGCGTCGTAGATCCTGTCGATTACGATGCGAATGATCGGTTCTGCCTGAACGGCGAGCGTTTGATTGCCGTCAATGGAACGTATGGTGCTGCTGGAACTGAGTATCGCACGCGATCTGAAGAATTTTCGAAGATCTTTTCCTACGGCTCAGTCGGAGGAGGACCGGCTTGGTTCCAAGTCTGGCGCAAGTCGGGAGAAATCCTCTACTACGGCAATACCGACAACTCCCGTATTGAGGCGGTAGGAAGCACGGCTGTGCGCATATGGGCTCTCAACAAGCTCATGGACCGGCGCGGAAACTATGTCACCTACCAGTATTTCGAGCAGGCTTCGGCAGGCGAGTTCGTCATCCAATATATCGATTACACGGCGAACGATGCACAAGGCCTAACGGCCAATAGCCATGTGATCTTTCAGTGGGAGGTACGTCCGCAGTCCAGAACCTTCTATGAAGCAGGTGCCAAATACTGGCAGCAGCGGCGCTTGAAGGGCGTGCAGGTCAAGGAAGGGAGTGCCGTATTCCGCCAGTACAACATCCGCTACTCAAATCCGACAACGAGTTATCCTAACGGCCAAGGCGGGCAGGTCGCCTCGATCACGGAATGCGCGGATGCTGCGGGCACGAAGTGTTTCGCCCCCACGCAGCTCACTTGGGTTACGGTCGATGAGGGCGACGGAACGTATCCGTTGTCCGACATGATCGCCCCCATCAATAACGGCGGCACAACACCAGGGGGCATCGGGGGAAGCACAAATAGTACGACTTCACATGCAGGTTGGGGCGTGGTTGCCGTCGGCGATGTTAATGGGGACGGCCGCGACGACACGATCATGATGAAGCTCAACGGCAGTAACGCCAAATCAGGAGCGGGCAACGACCAGATCTTTCTTGGAGCCGGGACGGGGGTTTTCGCGAATGCCAACATTGGCGCCAGCCCGGAAGGAACAAAAATTCAACAAACCGGGGATTTTAATGGCGATGGGAAACTTGATCTTGTCGTTGTAACGGGTTCTGGAACGCACGAGATATGGTTTGGAAAAGAAACGGCGCCCTATTTCACCAAGGTCGCAACCACCTCGATCTCGAGCAATTTCCCCAGTGGGTGTCAGACCTACAACGGCCTGACATGCATCGAAACGTACTCATACACAATCCGGCAATGGATTGCGGGCGATTATAACAGCGATGCCCGAACCGATATCTACATCGCGGCATTCAAAGTCTGCCAAAAAAGCAACAACTATGGCGGCTATATTTATACGGTATGCGGAAGCAAGGAGTTCGTCGCCTTCTCGAACGGTGATGGTACGTTCAACACCGTCGCTGCCAATGCGGGCATAACGAGCGTCTCCAGTGTTTGTTTTCCTGCGTGCTCGTATAACTCGAAAAATTATGTTGCGGTTTCGGTCAGCGATTTCAACGGCGACGGTCGCGCTGACATTTATCTCATCTATAATCCGACCGAGGGTTACAGCAACACCCTGAACAACGGCGTCAGCAACGTTCCTGTCCGCAAGACGGATGGCACTTATCCCGACAAGGTTGCTCTTTCTAACGGTGACGGCACCTTCACTACGGTCACGATGAATGGCGCGTCAGGGACGAGCACGGCAAGTATTCCCGTCAATTACAGGATTGCAGCGACCGCCGATTTTAACGGCGACGGCAACGGCGATTTCTACATTCACAACTCCGATGCCTATGGTCGATTTACGTCCAGCCCGGACGACCGGCTCATGCTTTCGAAGGGGGATGGAACATTTCAGACGACATCTCTGACGGATTCGGCGGCAGATTCGACGCACGTCGGCTGGACAGTCGGGGTTGTTGGAGATTTCGATAACGATGGCATTCTCGATATTTACGCCTACAGGTCGGACACCTTAGGCTTGAAAATCACGAGCCCTAATCCAGCGCATGATCTGATCTGGCGGGGCCAAGCCGATTACAGTTTCACAACGCAATATCCTGCCTCTGCCAGCACCCGTGTTCCCGCCGGCCATCGGATAGCTGCCGCCGGCGACTTCAATGGCGATGATACTGTCGATATCTATACTTACCTCGCGGATACCACGCAGCCCAATCTAGCCGACGGCAATCCAAACGACTGGATGCTTCGTGGCAAGCGCGTTCGCTACGACCTGATTGCGCAGGTGACCAATGGGCTCGGCAACACGACCAAGTTCACTTACAAGCCGATGACGGATTCCGCGGTCTATACGCCGTTGGCAGGCGCTACCTATCCAATCGCCGACGTAACCTCCAGCGCGGAGGTCGTCTATAAAGTCGAGGCCTCTGACGGGCTCGGCGGCTTCAATGCGCAGACCTACAAATACGAAGGCCTGCGAGAGAATACGAGAGGTGCAGGTGCCCTCGGTTTCTCCAAGATGACGGTGACCGATGCGGCAACCGGCATCGTCTCCGAATCCACCTACAGCCAGGACTACGCGAATGCCCGTCAGGGCTCGTTGCTGACTGCCAAGACAACCGCGCCGAATGGCACGGTCCTGGAAAATAAGACGGTTACCTGGTCTGTGATGAAGTTCGGGGCCGCCGGCCCTAATCAGCGCTTCTTCCCTTATATATCGCAGACGGTCACCTCCAAGACCGACTTGAACGGCAGCTATCTTGGCGGGGCAACCACGGAAACAGCCACCTACGACAGTTACGGGTTCCCAACCCAGATCGTGACATCAACCGCGTATGGCTCGACGGTCTTCACCAAGACAACGGCGAACACGTACACTCATGATACAACGAACTGGATTTTGGGGCGCCTGACGAACGCGACGGTGACGCACAGTGAGACGGGAAAGCCCAATATAGTCCGTACTTCCGCGTTCACGTACTACCCTTACGGTTCGTTGTCGTCGGAGACAGTGGAGCCAGCGAGCCCACTCGCCTACACAAGAAACTACGTTTACAACGCCTTCGGAGCACCGGCTCATGTGACGGAAAACTGGGGGACCGGGGGGCGTGCCGGTCTGCCGAGCACACAGCGGACCACCGCCTATACCTATGATGCGGCTTCGCGCTTCAAGCTCACGGAAACCAATCCCAAGGGACACTCCGCCTCCACGGCTTATCACGCCGTCAGCGGGCTTGTGACCTCTACGACCGGTCCAAACGGCCTGACCACCAACTTCACCTACGATGCGTTCGGCAACGATCTGACCGAAATGCGCGCCGACGGCACGCAGACCAAGACTTGGCGCTATAACTGCGGAGGCAGCATCGTCTGTCCGGCAAAGGCAGAGTTTGTCGTCGTGAGCAAATCGACGGGTGCGCCGTTTGTTGCGGCTTATAAGGATATGCTCGCGCGCACCGTCCAGGAAACGACAGTAGGTCTCGATGGGCGTCTCATCGACGTGAAGCTCACTTACAATAGCCGTGGCGATGTCACCCAGAAGTCCGAGCCGACATATGAAGGCGATACGATCCGTTGGACGAACATAACTTTCGATATCCTCGGCCGTCCCATTCAGACCACCAAGCCCGATCAATCGGTCGACACCGTAAGCTACAATGGGCTTGTCGTGGTCAGCACGAATGGCCTCAACCAAACCAAGACCATTACAAAGAACGCCATCGGCCAGGTAATCAGCGCCAGGGACACCGATAATAACCCAACGACGTACACATACGACGCGGCCGGGCAACAGACGGCTATCAATAGTGCTGGTATCATAATCGAGACGGATTACGACATCCGTGGCAATAAAATCGCCGTGCGTGATACGGCACGCGGCAACTCCAGCTACGCCTACAATGCTCTCGGCCTGTTGGTTCAGTCCACCGACGCCAAGGGGCAGGTGACCCAGATGAGCTACGACATCCTCGGGCGCATGCTGGCGCGCACCGACGATGCCACCGCAGCAAATCCAAACCAGAGGCTCTCAAGCTGGGTTTACGACACGGCCTCCTACGGCGTGGGCAAGCTCGCGTCGTCCTCGGGCTATGGCTATGGCGCTGCCACGACCTATGACAACAGGGGGCGGCCTGCCAGTATCACGGAGACGATCGACGGGGCCAACTTCACCGTTTCC
Organism: uncultured Hyphomicrobium sp.; assembly: GCA_964587445.1. GTDB lineage: Bacteria > Pseudomonadota > Alphaproteobacteria > Rhizobiales > Hyphomicrobiaceae > Hyphomicrobium_B. Next base: position 548 of record CAZPLQ010000007.1, on the reverse strand, counting down.
ACGAGCTATGATAGCTCAGGCCGCCCGGCGAGCACGACATATCCATCCGGGCTCACCGTCGCCAACGTCTACGGCACGTATGGCCATCTCAAGAAGGTCCAGGATGCGGCCGCCGGAGGCGCCACCTACTGGGAAGCGACGGCGGTGGATGCCCGCGGCAACGTCACGGAAACGCATCTCGGCGCCAAAATCACCGAGCATCGCACGTTCAACAACAACACCGGACGGCTGAGCTGGATTACTACCTATCGCACCGAGGCAAGCGGTCAGCAGACCAACATCCAGAACAACAATTACAGCTTCGACGTCATCGGCAACCTGACGATGCGGCGGGAGATCCGTGGCGGCCAGGAGTTCAAAGAGACCTTTACCTATGACGCGCTCAACCGCGTCACCAAGATTTCGACGCTGCTTCCCGGTCAAAGTACGGCCTCCGACGTCGATGCCACCTACAATACTCGCGGCGATATCCTGACCCGCTCGGACGTCGGCACACGCGGCACGCGCGATCGCACGATCGACGATCGGCCGGGCGATCCTGCAGATCG
>CAZPLQ010000006.1:0-236112 GCA_964587445.1 uncultured Hyphomicrobium sp. | reverse complement strand
GATCGACATCGGATCCACAAAGCGCGAATTGACCAGAACTTCGAAATGCAGATGCCTGACGAAATCAAGAAGATTGTCGTCTACATCAAAGCGCTTCCCAAAAAGTAGGAAGGTGACGCTTACCGCCTTCACGTGACGATGACGGATATTTGACCAATCGGTCCAGTAACCTGCAAGCCGGCACGCTGATACAATCTGCCAAGAGCGGATCGATCACGCGCCGGCTTCACTGTTTTCTGCACGGCATGTACGATCGCTCGTCGCAACGTCACGTAGCAAGCAGGTCCGGCAGCAACCCAAAAAAGCACAACCAGGATCACAAGATGATGCACCAGATCGATCAACGGAGACAGCGCACGCCGGCGCTCATGCGGCTTGCGCTTGCGGCCTGCCTTGCGGTCGCCACCAGCCTGACGGCGAGTGCTGCGGAAATCTCGGACGCGCGCATGAGAAGCGCCGGCGATGATCCATCCAACTGGATCCTGCACGGACGCGACTACGCCAATCAACGCTTCTCGCCTTTGGACCAGATCAACACGTCGAATGCAGGCAAGCTGGTGCCCAAGTGGATCTTCCAGACAGGCATTGTCGGTAGCTTCCAAACTACACCACTCGTTGCGGATGGCGTGATGTTCATATCGAGTGCGATGTCGCACGTCATCGCACTCGATGCGGCGACGGGTAAGCAAAAATGGCGCTACGAGCACAAGCGAGGCCCTGGCAAGCTGTGCTGCGGTCCTGCCAACCGCGGCGTGTCGCTTGGATATGGCAAGGTCTACGTCGCCACCGTGGATGCTCACCTCATCGCACTCGATCAGCAGACCGGCAACAAGATCTGGGACGTCGCGCTGGTCAAGGATCAGGTGGCAACTGAAGATCGCGCCGTGCTGCAGTCTGCCGATCCGCGTGCACAAGATGCCGTCAGCGGTTCAACCGGCGTCGGCGCCGTCGCAGCACCGCTCGTCTATGAAGGCAAGGTCATTGTCGGCATCACAGGTGTCGGTTACGGGATGCACTTCGAGGATGCGGTCAAGAAAGGGCAACTCACCGCCGTCGTCGGCATCGCAGGCAAGTATGGCCAGCCTGGCTTCATAGCCGCCTTTGATGCCGAAACAGGCGCTGAGACGTGGCGCTTCGAGACGATCAGGAACACAAACTGGGAAGGCGACTTCGTGGAGAAGACTGCCTATGGCGTCGACCTCAGGCGCGATGTCGCCAAGGAGAAGGCCGACGCCCCGCAGTACGGCGACGCGTGGAGCTTTGGCGGCGGTTCCATCTGGCATTCGCCTGCGGTCGATACCAAGACCGGCATGATCTATTTTGGAACTGGCAATCCCTCACCGCAGTCCATGGGTGACGGCCGCCCAGGCGACAATCTTTACACGGTGTCACTCGTCGCGCTCGAAGCGGCGACCGGCAAGCTCGTGTGGTATTACCAGCAAGTACCGCACGACCTATGGGGCTATGACGTCGCGAGCCCGCCGGTGCTGTTTGACGCCACGGTAGACGGCAAGACCGTGCCGGCGGTGGGCCAAGCGTCCAAAATCGGCTGGTACTTCGTCCATGACCGCGCCACCGGCAAGCTGCTGTTCCGCTCCGAGGAGTTTGTTCCGCACGATAACATGTTCGCCCCGCCGACCACGGAAGGCGTGCGCGTAGCGCCTGGCGCGGGCGGAGGCGCCAATTGGTCACCGACCTCTTACGATCCCGCCAAGGGCGTGGTGTACGTCGCCGCGCTGCATATGCCGTTCACGTATCGGCTGGAAACGACGCCTGCCAAAAACGGCAACCCGGAAGTGCGCTTCAGCGCCTTCGAGCCAACCAAGGAGCCGCATTATGGCCTGCTCTCGGCCATCGATCTCAAGAACGAGGGCAAGATCCTGTGGCAGCGTAAAACTGACGAAATTCTCGTCGGCGGCGTACTGGGAACCAAGGGCGGACTCGTGTTCATGGGTGAAGGAAACGGCAGTTTCTCCGCCTTCGACGCGACAGACGGCAAGACGCTTTGGAGCTTCCAATGCGGAGCGGGCGTGAATGCGCCGCCTGTCACCTATGCCATTGACGGCAAGCAGTATGTTGCCGTTGCCGCCGGCGGCAGTTCGATCTGGGGTTTCCCCTCGGGCGACGCGCTGGTGGTCTTCGGCCTTCCGGATTAGGCTGCGAGTCATTTGGTGGTATAAAAAGCCGACTGCTTCGGCGTGCCTCGTCGTGCGATGATCGAACCCGGTGGAAGCCGCGGAAATGAACAGGGCAAAAGCAAACGCACATGGTGCGCGCTCGGCTGTCACCTTGGCGGCGGGCGCTTTCAGCCTGTTATTAGCCGTTGGGCTGGCTTATGCCGGGGATGCCATGGCCCAGCCCGGCGCCCAGACAAGCATCCCCGCTTTTGTACCTACGGACAAGCAGTCAGATACATCGAAGACAAATACGCTAAAGGAATGCGAGCAGGATGAGGTCTGGATCGTGCTGAAAAAGCGCTTGAGCTGATTCCGTTCCCGGTAGGAAGCTCTCCAGAGCTTTGTGCTTGACGTACTTCCTCGTCATAAAAACCGGTTCACACTTTTGCGGAAAGCATTCTAGAAATGCGACTCGAACCGGCGTGCGCGTCCCTAAGGATCAATCGCCATACGAACACCCGATCCTGACGCCAGCCCGCAGGCGGTGCTAGGATGCCGTCCCGCGACGGCTTAATCACTATTTTTTCTTTTCAGGAACTAGCATCTTGCGATTTATCACGACGACCGGCGAACTGGAAATTCTTTGCAACGAACTCGCACGCCATCCCTTCGCCACGGTCGACACCGAGTTCATGCGTGAGCAGACGTATTGGCCGCAGCTTTGCCTGATCCAGTTGGCAGGACCCAATAGCGAGGCCGTCATCGATCCGCTCGCCGAGGGGATCAACCTCGCGCCGTTCTTCGCACTCATGGCGAACCGCGATGTGGTCAAAGTCTTCCACGCCGCGCGCCAGGACATCGAGATCGCGTTCGCCAAGACGGGCGCGGTACCCGAGCCGATCTTCGACACACAGGTCGCCGCAATGGTGTGCGGATTTGGCGAAAGCATCAGTTATGTAAACCTCGTAAAGAAACTCACGGGTGCCGATCTCGACAAATCTTCGCGCTTCACGGATTGGAGCCGGCGCCCGCTGTCCGACAAGCAGCTCGCTTATGCGATCGGTGACGTGACGTATCTGCGCGACGTCTACAAGGCGCTGCAGAAAGACATTACCAACACCGGCCGCATGCCGTGGGTTGCTGAAGAGATGGCGCTCCTGTGCGACCCGGCAACCTACGATGCCGATCCTGAACGTGCCTGGCAGAGACTCAAGTTGCGCGTGAAGGGCAAGAAGCCTCTCGCCGTGCTCATAGAGCTCGCCGCCTGGCGCGAACGTCTCGCCCAAGCACAAGACGTTCCCCGCGGACGCATTCTGCGCGACGAGGCACTTTACGACATCGCAAACCAACTGCCGGGCACCACCGAGGCGCTTGGCCAGTTGCGCACGCTGTCGGATGGGTTTGCACGCTCGCACCGGGCGCGCGAAATCGTCGAGGTGGTGGCGCGAGGTCTCAAGCGGGACATGAAACTGCTACCCAAGGTCGATCGCGGCGAGCCACTCTCGGCCCAAGCCTCCGCCACGCTGGAATTGCTGAAAGTGCTTTTGCGTTCAGCAGCGGCCGAGCACGGCGTTGCCCCGCGCCTGATCGCAGACTCGGAGGATCTGGAGCGTCTTGCGACGGAGGCCGAGCCGAACGTTCTGGCGTTGAAAGGCTGGCGGCGTACGCTATTTGGCGAGGCTGCCTTGAAACTCAAGCGCGGCGAACTGGCGCTCACGTTGGTTAAGGGCGAGGTGCGCGCCGTACCCGCAACACGCGCTTAAAAGACACTGAAAACCATAGAAATTAAGCATCGGCGAATTTGTTTGCTTCGCCGCGACGGAATCGGACGGTCTTGCGCGTTCTTGATTTGACGCTGCGGAATGCCGCCTCTGCGGGGGGCTTGGCTCCGCGGCGCGGGCGGTGCGCACCCCCCTCCCCCCGAGCGTGCCGCAACACGAGCGGCCCGGAGATCTGCCCCCTCCGGGCCGTACGTTTCAGTCCTTTCTAACGCCGCCCGGGATCGTAGGCGTTGTCCTGGCGCCAGACGGTCAAGAAGTACGACAGCTTCTCATCGATCTGATCAGGCAGCATGATCTTCACCGTGACGAGTTCATCGCCAGTCGAGCCCATGGCGCGGTTTGCGACCCCCTTGCCTTTCATGCGGAACGTCTTGCCCGAACTGGTGCCCTTGGGGATCGTCAATTGCACGCGGCCCGAAACCGTCGGCACTTCGATCTTCGCGCCGAGCACCGCCTCATCGATGGTGATCGGCACCTCGACGAGAATGTCGTCACCCTGACGCTTGAACTGCCCATGCGCGCGGACCTTGATCTCAACGAGCGCATCGCCTGCCGGGCCGCCATGCTGGCCATGCGCGCCCTTGCCTTTCAAGCGCAACACCTGTCCGTCGCTCACGCCCTCCGGCACTGATAAATCGAGCACGCCGCCCTCCGGCAACGTCACGCGCTTCTTGGCGCCCACGATCGATTCAACGAAATCGACCTCCAGCGTGTAGCGCAGATCCTGTCCCTTGGAGGGAAATCCACGCCCGGCGCCAGCACCCCGGCCGCCAAACACGTCTGAGAAAATGTCCGAAAAGCCGAAATCGTCGAAGCCGCCCGAATGTGTGCGCGCACGCGCATGGCCTGCGTTATGGCCGCTGGCTCCCGCGCGCCACTGCGGCCGCCGCGGCTCGCCCTTGGCATCGATCTCGCCCGAGTCGTACTGACGGCGCTTGGCAGGATCGCCAAGGATGTCATTGGCCGCCGCAACCTTCTTGAAGCGTTCGCTTGCCGCCGGATTGCCGGGATTGACGTCAGGATGCAGTTCCTTGGCGAGCTTGCGGAACGCGCGCCGGATATCATCATCCGACGCGCGGCGCGAAACGCCAAGGATGTCGTAAAGGTTTTCGCTCATGGATGTCTTTTGAGGCCTTCAGCCCTTGAGTATCACGCGCATTCTAGCAGGAATTGCGGCGCCTCGCAGGACACTGGCGGCCACAGGAGTATGCCCGCGCTACCTTATACCCGTTTATACCCGTCAATTCGCGATTCGAACCACCCCTTGCCGGCCCACCAGACTGGCCAGCGCCTCGAAGCGGCGGCGCAGGCGTTCGCCGTCGAGCCCTTCATAGGCCTTGGGAATGGTGAGAATGAGCTTGCCGTTCTCGTGCAATAACGGGGCTTCACCAATAATGCCGGGTTTGCCGATGGAGAGCATATGGGCGGTGCGCACCGCCGCGCCAATGATTCGCGCACGCCGCAAGGTGCGCTTGGAGACCAGTGCGCGCAGGCGCTCCGGCATGCCGTCGGTACCGAGTTCGCCTGCTTCATGGCGAAAGAAGACCGACAGCGCGAGAAATACGCGCCCCTCATGATCGACGCCGGCCAGGGCGGCATGCGCAATCGTGGCCAGACTTTGCTCGGCGCGATAGTCGGGATGTGCGCGCCATCCGACATCCGACAACAGGCAGGCCGCATGGCGCAACCGCCGTTCCTCGGCGGTCTCCTGTAACGAGGGATCGGCGAAGAGCTGATCGGTCCACTGGCACAGCTCATGAGCATGATCGAGAGAGCGCGACCGCATCGTCGCATACTCTTCGGCAAAGCTGATGAGCGGATCGCGATGGCGCTCGCGCTCCGAAAGCAAACCGTAGATGAGGCCTTCGCGAATGCCGAAGACAGAGAATACGACCGAACTTGGCTGCATCTTCTTGACCAGCCGTTCGAGGACCACGGCGCCGTAGGGCAGCACCTCTCGGCGCGCCTTCGGGACACGATCCAAGGTTGGCGCACCTTGCTTCTTGCCTTTGCGCAATGTCTCGCAGAACTCTTCGATCTCACGCGGCGCGACCTGGTAGCCGTGCATGACACGCAGGGGATAATTGCGATATTCCATGTGCAGTTTGGCAAGCGCACGCCAAGTACCGCCGACGGCGTAGAGCATACGTCCCTTGCCGCGCGCCAGCCAAGGCAGCGTTGCAAGCGCGTTATCGACAGTCACGAGGGCGGCCTCGAGCTTGGCTCCGGTGGTATCGATCAGACGCAACCCCCCGAGAGGGAGCGTTGCCGCATCGCGCAAGGTCTCGCCGGCAACGTCGATCAATTCGAGGCTGCCGCCTCCCAGGTCGCCGGCGATGCCATCGGGAGAGACGAAGCCCATCATGATGCCCTGGGCTGCAAGCCGCGCCTCGGTTTCACCCGATAGGACCTCGATGTGCACGCCCGCCGCGGCCTCCGCGCGCGCGATGAACTCCACACCGTTGGTGGCTTCCCGGACCGCCGCAGTGGCGATCGCCTTGATGTTCTTGACGCCAAGCACCCGCGCAACGGCCTTGAAACGTACCAGGGCGTGGATCGCGCGCTCGACGGCTTCGGGCGCAAGGCTGCCAGCGGTTGCAACCGAACGCCCCAGGCCGCACAGAACCTTTTCATTGAACAACGGCGTCGGCGAGCGCACAGCACCCTCGTACACGACGAGGCGGACGGAGTTCGATCCGATATCGATCACACCGATGGGCTCCAGCCGCGAACTCGGGCCGTCGGTACCGATGGCGTCCTCAATCTGCATAACGAAGGCTCAACCTCTCACACCGGTTTGTTGAAACGCGGTGGGAAGTGCTCCTTGAGCGCTTCGCCTCGGCCGGACAGGCTGGGGTTCGTCATGAAATACTTGTGCGCATTGAAGGGTTCCTCGCCCGGCTGCGGCGCAAGCCGCGTCGCCGTGCCGTCGGCATTGATGCGCCAGCTCTGCTGATTGTCTTTGAGGTTGGCGACCATGATCTGGTTCAACACCTGCTCGTGAACGGTCGGGTTCATGATCGGCACCATGGCCTCGACACGCCGGTCGAGATTGCGGGGCATCATATCGGCGGAACTGATGTAGACGGCGGCGCCCGGAGAAGGCAAGGGATGTCCTACCGCAAAACAGTAGATGCGAGCATGCTCCAGGAATCGCCCGATGATGCTCTTTACACGGATATTCTCCGACAACCCTGGAATGCCCGGACGCAAGCAGCATACGCCACGAACCACGAGATCGATCGGCACCCCTGCATTTGAGGCCTCGTAAAGCGCCTCGATGATCCTGGCATCGACCAACGAATTCATCTTCATCCAAATGCCGCTGGGCTTGCCGGCTTTGGCGCTGGCAATCTCCTGGGTGATATGTTCCATGATCCGGTTGCGGATACCGTGGGGGCTCGCCGCCATGCAGTCGAGCTCCGCAGGTTCACCGTATCCGGTCACGAAGTTGAAGATGCGCGTAACGTCGCGCGCGATGGCCGAATCCGTCGTGAAGAGCGACAGATCCGTATACACACGCGCGGTCTGGGGATGGTAGTTGCCCGTGCCGATGTGGCAGTACGTCGTGAGTTCGGTTCCCTCGCGGCGCACCGCGATCCCGAGCTTGGCGTGCGTCTTGAGCTCGGTGAAGCCATAGACGACATGCACGCCCGCGCTTTCAAGATCGCGCGCCCAGCGGATGTTGGCGGCTTCATCGAAGCGGGCCTTCAATTCCACGACGGCCGTTACGGACTTGCCTGCCTCGACCGCTTCTTTCAGCGCATGAACGATGGGGCTGTCGCGGGAGGTGCGATAGAGCGTCCATTTGATGGCCATCACGTTGGGATCGGCGACGGCCTGACGCAGGAACTGCACGACGACGTCGAAACTCTCATACGGATGATGGACGACAATGGGCTTCTTGCGGATGGCGGCGAAACAGTCGCCGTTGTATTCGCGTATGCGCTCGGGAAAGCGGATCGTGAACGGCTTGAACATCAAGTCCGCGCGATCGGACACGATGAGTTGGGAGGTATCGGCGAGTGCGAGCGTGCCGCCCTTGACGAAGGTGCTCTCCTCCGACACCTCCAGCTCTTCCAGGACGAAGCGGCGCAACTTGTCGGGCATTGACGCCTCGATCTCAAGCCGGATCACGTTGCCGCGCCGCCGCCGCTTCAATTGGCTCTCGTAGGACCGTACGAGGTCTTCCGCTTCCTCTTGAAGCTCGATGTCGCTGTCGCGCAGGATGCGGAAGGCGCCCTGGCTTTTGATCGTGAAGCCCGTGAAGAGTTCTGCCAGAAACAAGCCGATGACGGACTCCAGCTGAATGAAGCGCACGTCCTTTGGCTGCTTTGGATCCGGCTCCAGCCGAATGAAACGCTCAAGTTGTCCGGGTATCGGAATAAGCCCGCTCATGGTCTCGCTGTCGGAACGCCGTTGCATCTCGACGACGATGGTAAGGCCTTTGTTGAGGATGAAGGGAAAGGGATGCGCGGGATCGACCGCAATCGGCGTAAGAATTGGAAAGATATGCGTCATGAAAAGCTTCTCGAGCCAGATCCGCTCGGACGCCGTCAGCTGGGCTGGCTCGACGACATGAACACCCGCTGCCGATAGCTCGGCGCGGATCTCCCGCCAGATGGCTTGCTTGTCACGGACGACACCCGCAACGAACTTGTTGATGGCATCGAGCTGCTGAACGGGGGTGAGCCCATCTTGCGACACGGTCGTGATGCCGGCTCTCACCTGACCATACACGCCTGCCGCACGCACCATGTAGAACTCATCGAGGTTCGACGCCGAAATCGACAGGAACCGCAAGCGCTCGAGAATGGGGTGATTCTTGTTCTGAGCCTCTTCGAGAACACGGCGGTTGAACTGAAGCCAGGAAAGTTCGCGATTATAATATCTATCGGTACCTTCCGGTGGCATGGCCAGCTGCACCTTCTCGCCCGGCTTGACGCGCGTCCCGCTCATGGTCCTGATTACTCCGTTTGGGGTTTTAGCCAGACTTGCCACGCGCACTGTAACACAATCATGACACGAGAGCGGCGATGCGCATACCGCACCGGCGGCCTCAATCCCGGCCGCTGCCCGCGCCCGCAATATTATCCAAGGCCTTGGCGGCCAGCGCCCGAGTGACGCCCTTGCGCAACGCGAGTGCCAGGCTGTCGATCTCGTTAACGAGGCGCCGGGCGGCGTCCATCGAGCGCTCCATCCGCACTAGGCAATACGCGATGACGGCCGGGTCCACGGTCAGCTGCCGGTCGGCAAACTGCTTGACAAGGACAGCCGACAAGAGCGCATCGTCGGGCGCCTCGATTTCCGCCAGCGGCAACGCCTTGAAGCGCGACGAGAAGTCGGGAAGGCCGATGTCCATATCGCCCGGCCGCGTGGCCGTTGTCATCAGCACGAATAACCTTTGTTCACGCACAAGATTGAGAATGTGAAAGAGCGCCCGTTCGTCGATCGAACCCTTGTCGATGTCCTCGACGGCGAGCGCGCCCGCCGCGGCAAGCTCCGGTACGTTCTGCGTCGTCACGTCCGCCGCCGCTACGATGAGCGCCTGGGACTTGGCGCGCCAGACGTTCACAAGATGGGTCTTGCCCGAGCCTGCAGGTCCTGCGAGCACTGCGGCGCGTACCGGCCAATCCGGCCAGCGGTCGACGAGCGACACGGCCGCCGCATTCGACTGCGAGACAAGAAAATCCTCCAGTCCCAATGCGGCCCGGTGAGGAATGTCAAAAGCGAGCTGACGCGGCGTCATGGCGTCTCTCACGGCTCCTGCGGATTCGCCGGCTTCACGCAACGGGCGCGTCCGGTCCGCGATACATGGACGAGCGCATATAGGTTTCCAGAGCGAAGCGAACCAGCACGCCAATGGCCGCGGCCACCGGTACGGCGACCAGCAGGCCAAGGAAGCCGAACAGGTATGAGAATACGAGAAGCGAGAAAATCAGCCAAACAGGATGTAGCCCTATCTTTGAACCGACGATCTGGGGACTCAGCAGCGACGCATCGAGTGCCTGGCCCGCAAGAAACACGCCAACGATCATGAGGATCGGCGTAACGAGCGGCCAGTACTGCACGATGGCCAGACCCGTCGCCATCAGCAGCCCCATGGCCCAGCCCGCGAAGGGGATGAAACTGAACAGTCCTGTCAGCAGACCCACAAAAAGCCCATAGCGCAACCCCAGTGCGCTGAGGCAGGCCGCATAGAAGGCCGCAAGCACGAGGCACACGACGCCCTGGCCGCGGATGAAAGCCGATACGCGCTGATCGATCTCGCGCGCCAGCATCCGGATCTGATCGGCGTTGGAGCGCGGCAGCCAGCTATCGACCTTTGCCAGAAGTTTCGGCCAATCGAGCAGAGCATAGAAGGCGACGAGCGGGGTCACCAGCATGAGCGACAGGAAGTTGAAGGCCGCCATCCCCTGGCTCCACAGCGATTGGGCTATCGTGCCCGCGAGCGCGGGCAGCGCGTCGGTCATCCCGGCAATGGCGCGATTGACGCTCTCCTGCGCCTGCGGATAGCGATCCCCCAGATAGTCGCGCGCGGAGCTTTCCAGCAAGCTTCTGAGCCGTTCGGCCTCCGAGGGCATCGCCTCCAGCAGCAGCCGGCCCTGCTCGATGGCCGGCGGCAGCAGCATGAAGACGGCGAGGCCCAGGGCGGCTGTCGTGACAAGGAGCAGCAGGACGGTCGAAACGACGCGCGGCAGACCCGCGCCCGACAAGCGGTCGACCACCGGGTTCAGGAAATAGGCGATGACCAGGCCGGCGACGAACGGCAACAGAACGGGGCTCAGCACACTCAGGGCAACGAGGAAAACCGCCGCGACGGCAAGCCAGAAAAGCACGTTGCGCTGCATGTTCCGTTTTACCCCCGGATTGCGGATTGGACGGCTCGCGTGAAGCCGTCCTACTGTTTTGAGCCCGTGGACTCATACAGCGTCATGTGGCGCAACCATACCCGCAAATAAGCGACGAGCGAGGCAATGGTGAGGCCGCCCGTCACCCAGATCAGCACGAACACCGGCCCCTTGAGCTTCAGATCGAAGGCCTCGTCCGCCAGGACGACGGCCGCGAGCACGATCTGCGCCACGGTGTTGGCCTTGCTGACCGCGATGGGACGCATGGGGGTGGGATGGCCCAGCAGCCACGACAGGACCACGGCGATGACGATGAGGACGTCGCGCGAGACCACGGCGATGACGATCCAGGACGGCAGCTTGTCCGTCACGCCCAGCGCGATGAAGATACAGACGATCAACAGCTTGTCGGCAATGGGATCGAGATAGGCCCCCAGCTCGGTTTCCCAATGGAACCGCTTGGCAAGAAACCCGTCGATGCCATCGGAAATCCCGGCAAGCACAAATACGAGAAACGCGGCCTTGAGCTGCTGGGTGACCAGTAACCAGAACACGACCGGAACCAGGATCACCCGCATGAGCGTGATGAGATTAGGGATGCTCACGCGACTGTGCACCTTGTGAACTGTGGCATACGGCGTCCCCGGACGGAGAAGCGCGGAATGCGGCAAGTGGGAACAATCGGGCACCGCCCGCGGGAATGCAGCGGACCCAGCAGGACTTTAGCCTCCCCGCGCGCCTTACGTCGAGAACGCCCTATGAGTGTTGCCAAATTTATCCGCACCTTAAACGCGGCGGCCTGCGTTCCGCGCTTACGTCATGGGCAATAAATCTTTTTGAATTAATAGGTTGCGCTGAGCGTCCAACCTGCACCTGTATCGATCAGACGCAGTCCCCGCCCGCCCAACGCATTGGCAAGCGCCTGGGCGCCGCCGGGATATTGCAGAGCCAAATCAGCGCTTCGCGCCGACACGGTGGAAATGGCAAGATTTTCCACGCCCGGCGTTTCGAGAAGCTGCGTCCTGATCTCGTTCCACTGCGCCAGACTGCTGAACTCAGCAACGATGTGCACCTCCTGGCCGAGTGCGGGGCTGGCTGTCGTGCTCCAGACTGGTGGGGTCTCCGGCGCACCGTAGCTGGTGGCCGCGGGAGTCGAGGCTGCCGGCGCTGCTTTTGCAGCCTTCCAACGGCCCTCGAGGATGCCAAGCGAGACGACGGCTGCAAACTCGCTGGCATAGGCGACGTCGTCATCCGGCAGGCGGTAGGAGCGTTTCAGGTAGAGCGGTCCAACCGCGTCATGACCGCTGAGCGTGACGTTGAGGCGCTTGGCGGCGGTATCGATCTCGGAAATGGCAAGCACGACTTTATCGGTTCCGTACTCGCCCGCCAGGATGCGGGTGCCGCTATCATCGCCGTTGGCGAGCATGGCGACGGTATCCTTGTGGATCGTGCTCTTGAACGCTTCGAGCTTGAGCGGAGTCAGCGTGTGCGTGAGATCGAGCCCGCTCCAAGACTGCTGCCAGAGCTCGGAGCTTGCCTCGGTGCCGGCCAGGGTCTCTCCATTCACCCGGACGACGGGCACGAGCGTGACGACAGGCGCCTGGGTCTCCACGAAGGGAATGCCGTGCGATTGCAACAGCCCGCGAACCGACTCGGCCTGGTAGGTGAAATCGAGGCTGGCGATGTATCGGGTAGACGAATTCCGCTCGCTGAGCACGGCGACGCCCGAGATCAGTTCGGAAGCCTTGATATCCTTGAGCCGTGTCAGATCCTTGTAATTCGTGACCGGCACGATGCGCTTCAACAGCGAGCGGAAGGCTGCTTGCTGACCGTCGGCCAGAGCCTTCTCCTTGGCAGCAACCGCATTGGCGTCGGCTGCATCGACGGGGTAGTTTCCAATGGTGAAAACCGTATCCGCGGGCGCGGCCCAGGACGGTGCGAGGGGTGCAAGGGTAAGCAGGAGGCCTGCGGCTCCAGAAAGAGCCGACGCCATCGCCGTCCGTTTGCAGCTTCGCAACACCATCATCCTCCCATCGCGCGCGGCCGATCCTCCCGGGCTCGGATCACGGTCCCCGATCAGCGTGTTATTCTAACACGTGTTTTCGCGCACGAGTTGCCGCTCGTCCTTCAAGCTGCTACGACCCGCATCTCAGTATTGCAATGGGGCAAAAGTGAGTACTACCGGGGATCTTCAAATGCTTCGCGGGTTTGCCTCCTCATATGCGGGCGACACCTGATGACTCAAGGCAGCGGCGGCGGCAAACAGACGATCACCTACCGCGACGCAGGCGTCGATATCGACGCAGGCAACGCGCTGGTCGGCGCAATCAAGCCGCTGGCGAAGGAAACGAGCCGCAAGGGCGCGGACGTCGATCTGGGCGGCTTCGGCGGCCTGTTCGACCTGAAGCGCGCGGGCTTTAAAGACCCCATCCTGGTCGCGGCCAACGACGGCGTGGGTACCAAGCTAAAGATTGCAATCGAGACGCGCCGCCATACCACCATCGGCATCGACCTCGTCGCCATGTGTGTCAACGACCTCATCGTACAGGGCGCCGAGCCGCTGTTCTTCCTCGACTACTATGCGGTTGGCAAGCTTGAGATCGGAGCGGCGCGCGATGTCATCGCGGGCATCGCCGAGGGCTGCAAACAGGCAGGATGTGCGCTGATCGGGGGCGAAACCGCCGAGATGCCCGGCATGTACCGGGAAGGCGACTATGATCTTGCGGGCTTTGCCGTCGGCGCGGTGGAGCGCGGCGAGATCCTGCCGCGAAACGACATCAGCATCGGCGATGTTCTCATTGGCCTGCCGTCCTCGGGCGTGCACTCCAACGGCTACAGCCTCGTGCGCAAGCTCGTCGCCCACGAGAAGATCGGCTGGGACGACCAGTTCGCCCATGGCCGGTCCATGGCGGATGTCCTGCTCACCCCCACGCGCATCTACGTCAAACCACTGCTGGCCGCGATCCGTGCCACGGGCGGCTCGGGGCCGGCGGGGGCCATAAAAGCGCTCTCGCACATCACGGGCGGGGGCCTGAGCGAGAATATCCCCCGCATCATGCCCGCGACGGTGGCCGCCCGCATCGATCTGTCGAGCATCGCACCGCCAAAGATTTTCGGCTGGCTTGCACGCGCGGGCCGCCTGGACGATGCCGAAATGCTGCGCACCTTCAACTGCGGCATCGGCATGATCGTGGTGGCCGACAAGGCGCGCGCGGGGGATGTGATCGCGGCGCTGCAAGCCGCAGGCGAGAGCCCGGCGGTCATTGGCGACGTCATTGCTCCCACAGGGGAAAAATCGGACGCAAAAGGCAAAGGCACGGCGAACGCGGTCAAGTTCGAGGGCCGTCTCGCATTCTAGAGTGCTTTGCGGAAAAGTGGGAACCGGTTTTCCGACAAGAAGCACGACAAAACAAAAGCCTAGAGCCGTTCCGCGATTCCATAAAAAGCGGAACGGCTCTAGCAGCCGGATGGACGGCAGATCATGACACCTCCCACCGACGTCGCCCTGACCGACATTGCAGCCGCCGTGCTCTTTGCGACGTGCTGGGTCGGCTACGGTATCCTCGCGCAAAACGTTACGGGCAAACGAACCAGTCTACTGTCCATCATGCGAAGATTTCGCAGGAGGTGGATCGAGCGCATGACCGAGCGCACCAATCACATCGGGGATGCCGCGCTGCTCTCCAACCTGCTGCGCGGCGCACTGTTCTTCGCTTCAACAACAGTCTTCATTCTGGGCGGCCTCGTGGCGTTGCTGGGCACTGCTCCCAAGGTTGCGGAAGTGATTGCGCAGCTGCCCTACGCAGCGCCCGCCGGAACAGGGCTGGCCGAGATCAAGGCGCTCATCCTTATCTTCGTCTACATCTACGCCTTCTTTAAATTCACCTGGTCGGCTTGGCAGTACAATGTGCTCTCCATCCTGGTGGGAGGCCTGCCGGACGCCAGCGCCGACGCGAGCGTGCGCCAGAGTTACACCGAGATGGCTTCACGCGTGCTGTGGCTTGCGGGGGAGAGCTACAATAACGGCATCCGTGCCTATTACTTCTCGATTCCCCTGATGGCGTGGTTCATCGATCCGATCGCGAGCATCGTCTCGACGCTCCTCGTCACCATCGTCATGTATCGCCGCGAATTCTACTCACCCATGCTGCGGGCGCTGCAGGAAGAGCTGGAGTGATCGCGCTAGGCTGCTGGCGAATTGGATACTCAAACAGTATTGAGTGATTGGACGTCAGCCTAGCGGGGCTTTTCGGCAAGCCAACAAGCGCACAGCATCGTCAGCCATCTCGTCGAGCACCTTTCGGCTGGTACCTGCGCGGGCGCGCACCGCGAGGGAATGCAGCACGCCCACAACGAGGCGAGAGAGAGCGCGCGCCTTGACGTCGCCGGACAGCTCGCCTTCTGCAATCGCGCGCGAAATGCGCTGCGCCACGAGTTGGTCGATACCGTCCATAATGGCTTTGGCTTCAGCGCGGATGCCATCCTCCTCCACGGCCTCCGCCACCGCCGTGATCGCCACCATGCACCCGACGACCGCGCCATCGTCCGCCACGTAGGCATCGAGCGCGGTGGCGTACAACTTCTTCAGGGCTTTGGAAAATGTAGCCTCTCTCAAGGCTGCCGCGAACAAAGTGGCCATACGATCCGCATAGGCCCGGAGCGCGCGGATATAGAGATCCTCTTTGCTTCCAAAGGCGCCGTAAAGGCTGGGACGGTTGATGCCCATCGCCCCGCTCAAATCGTCGAGCGTCGTCGCGGCATAGCCCTTGCGCAGGAACGCTGATTGCGCCGAATCGACGGCAACAGCCGGATCGAAGGCGCGGGGGCGGCCGCGCGCTCGTATTTTTGTACTGATCTGTCGTTTATTCTTGCCCGAATGGGTCATGCCAAATATTGTACCGATAAGAACAAAATTACAAGCAGCCTTGATGGCTGCTTTTTCAAGGGAGGCCATCATGAAACTGTACAATTGGCAGTTTGCACCCAACTGCCGGCGCGTGCGCATGTTCATTCTCGAAAAAGGCTTGGATCTTCCGGGCATTTCGGAAGTGATCGGCGACGGCATGAAGCTGCAGCCGTCCTTCATAGACATGTGGCCTTCCGCCATGGTGCCCGTGCTGGAACTGGATGATGGAACGCGCTTCAGCGAGGCACTGGCCATCGTGAAGTATTTCGAGGAATTCCACCCTGAGCCCAACCTGCTCGGTGCAACGCCCCTCGAGCGCGCGTTCGTTACCATGTGGGAACGTCCCGGCTATGACGAAGGCATTGTCGGCACCGCCGAGGTCGTTCGCAATGAGATGGAGGTGTTCCATGACCGCGCACTGCCCGGATTCCCCAACGAGGCCGTTGTTCAAATCCCAGCGCTTATCAACCGTGGCAAACAACGGGTGATGCGCTATCTTCGCAAGATCGAAGGACAACTGGGCAAGAACCGCTACATGGCGGGTGATCGCTTCACTTTCGCTGACATCACCAACCTATGCGCGGTCGACTTTGCCCTCTTTGCGGGCATGTCGATTCCCCAGGAATGCCCGAACGTGGCGCGCTGGCACAAGGAGGTTTCCGCACGGCCTTCAGCGGCCGCGAGCGTATAGGGCGCATGAACACGATCAACGGCCCACAACATCGAAAGAACAGGACATGATCGACCTTTACACCTCCACCACGCCCAACGGCTGGAAGGCCTCCATTACGCTGGAAGAACTCGCGCTGCCTTACCAGACGCATTACGTCAGGCTCGGTGAAGGAGATCAGAAGAAGCCCGAATATCTCAAAATCAATCCCAATGGGCGCATCCCGACTATCGTGGACCGCGACGAGGACAATTTTGCCGTGTTCGAGTCGGGCGCCATCATGATCTATCTGGCGGAAAAGGCGGGACGGCTCCTGCCGGCGGAAAAGAAGAAGCGCTCCCAGGTCATCCAGTGGCTGATGTTCCAAATGGGTGGCGTCGGACCCATGCAGGGCCAGGCCAACGTCTTTTATCGCTACTTCCCCGAGAAGATTCCCGCTGTGATCGCCCGCTATCAAAATGAAACCAAGCGGCTTTACACCGTGCTCGATACACGGCTTGCCGACCACGAATACCTTGTCGATGATTATTCGATCGCGGATATCGCGCATTGGGCCTGGGTGCGCATTCATTACTGGGCAGGTGTGGAGATCGACGATCTTCCCAATCTGAAGCGCTGGATGGACATCATGGCCGCCAAGCCGGCATGCCAGAAGGGCATCCTGGTTCCCGAGCCATTCAATCCAGAAGACACGCTTTCCATGGCCAAGAAGATCGTCAACGTGAAATAGCGGCCAAGGTCTTCCGCAGGGCCGCCGCGCGCCAATCCAAGGGTCCGGTTCCGATCTCATCGGGCGCCGCGGGCCTGCATCACCCTGGCACGTCTGGCGGCTGCGCCCAGCGCATGCTAAGCGAGCCGCCATGACCCAATCCCACAACGCAGGCGCGTCCCCCGCACCCAAGAAGCGCGTTTCCATTCTCATCTCCGGACGCGGCTCCAACATGATGGCGCTGGCGGAGGCCGCGCGTGACCCCGCTTATCCCGCTGAGATCGCGGCCGTGATCTCCAACCGGCCGGACGCCGCCGGTCTCAACTGGGCAGCGGATCACGGCATTTGCGCCATTGCGCTCGACCACAAACAGTTCGCCACCCGCACGGCCTTCGAGGCCAGGTTGCATAGCATCCTCATGAACCTGGGCACCGAGCTGATCTGCTGCGCCGGCTTCATGCGCATGCTGACGGGTGGTTTCATCGACCGCTGGCGCGACAAGCAATTGAATATCCACCCATCTTTGCTTCCGGCCTTTCCCGGCCTCGACACTCACCAACGTGCCATCGACGCCGGCGTGAAGGTTGCGGGTTGTACAGTCCACTTCATGCGACTCGAAATGGACACCGGGCCAATCGTGGGGCAGGCGGCCGTGCCGGTGCTTTCAAGCGACACTGCGGAAGATTTAGCCGCGCGCGTCCTTGCCGCAGAACACCATCTTTACCCTGCCGCACTGGCTCTGGTAGCCTCCGGAAAAGCTGTCGTTGAGGCAGAAAAAGTCGTTATACGAGAAGAAGTTAACCTTGCGCCTGCGCTCTACTCGCCAATGCGTGGCTGAGGCGCTAAGCCAAACACGAGGGTCGGCTCATCCACCGGTCATGGCTGATCCGGCGCACCCGCCGCGTAGACATGGCTCCGCCGCCCCGTATTATCCGGGCGCGCGCCCTGATCCGGTGGGGGTTTGACACGAACCTGATACAGGGAAAGCGCGACTGCTCAATATTGCAATCAAGGCCAAGCCAGGCCGGCAAGACCCAACCGATATGCGCGGCGATCGCCGCGGGGGCTTTGACCGCGGCACAACGGCCTTAGGAGACGAGCGAACATGACAACTGCCGCGAGCCACGCCCAAGGTCTCGGCGAAGAGAATTCAATCTGGTTCAAGCTGGCCCCGCTGCTGCGCGGAGACCCCGAGAACCCGATGCGCATCCTCATGCACATGACGGACCGCTATGGGCCCGTTATTCCGGTCAACTTGGCCAACCAGCGGATCGTCTTCATATCCGAGCCCGAGTACTTCAAGCATGTCCTGGTCACCAAGGTCGACAACTACGTCAAATACTTTGACGGCCTGAAGCCGATCTTCGGCAAGTCGATGATCACCAACGACGGCGCGCTCTGGCAGAAGATCCGTATGCCCCAGCAGCCGGCGTTCCATCCCGACATGTTCGCCGAGTACATTCCCTATTTCATCAAGGCCATTCAGGCCAAGATGGATATCTGGGCGAAGCTTGCGAAGTCTGGCGAGACCTTCGAAATGGTCGAGCAGACCTGGACACTCGCCGCCGACATGATCTGCAAAGCGCTCTTCGATCGCGATATGCCGTTCAATCCGCACCTCGTCTTCAAATGCGTGAAGACCTACACGGACGTGATGAACCATCGTGATATCCGCTTGCGCATGCAGGCGGGCGAGGTGTTCGAGCTCAGCCAGGAAGACGCCGCCAAGGCGATTGAAGCCTGGGTCAGCGTACCCCCCTCGGTCATCGCCGCCAATCCGCGCGAGGATCGTGAGCGCACGCTGCTGAAGCTGATCGAGGACGCGGTCGCAGATCCAAGCATGCCTGAGTTCGATCGCCAGCAGGGGCTCGACGAGATCAAGCAGTATCTGTGGGCCGGCACGGAGACGACGGCGCTGACGCTCGCCTGGGCGCTGTATGAAGTTTCGCGCAAGCCCGAGATGGCCGAGCGCATCCGCGCCGAAAGCGTTGCCGTGTTCGGCGATCGCGAGCCGACCGCGGCCGACTATTCTGCGCTGGCCTACACGCGTGCCGTCATCCAGGAAACGATGCGCATCTATCCGCCGGTGTGGGGCCTCATTCGTGTTGCCACCAAGGACGACGTGATTGGAGGCAAAGAGATCAAGGCGGGCGATCGCGTCACGCTGTTCGCCTATGGCGCCCACCACAATCCAAAATTCTGGCCCGAGCCTGAAGAATTCCGGCCCGAACGCTGGATGGGCGGCGCCGCCAAAAAGCAGGTCAAATACTCCTACATCCCGTTCGGCGGGGGCAAGCGCTCGTGCATCGGCGGCGCGATGAGCCAGGTGGAGAACACGCTGGCGCTCTCGATCCTTCTGCGCCGCTTCCGGCCTGAGTACGCCGGTCTGGACCCCGCTGGCATCAACGCCACCGTGACGCTGACGCCAAAGGGCGGCCTGCCCTTCCGGATCCGCGAGCTGAGCTGAGGACGCGGTCGCGACGGCATCTGGACGAACAAAGGCCCGCGCTACGCGGGCCTTTGTCTTTGGCGCAGCCGACTGAGATGCTCCTCCCGTCCCGGGAGAGGAACGGGGGCTCTGTAGGAAGCGCTTTAGACTGAATCGTCCGCGATGCGGTTGGCGACGTGGACAGCATCGCGCAAGCGGCGATACTTCTCGGCTTCCTGGGTAAGCTTCGCCAGCTTGGCTTTCAGATCCGCGACCTCACCCGCGCGGGATCGCGATGGCACATTGATCTGGGTAACACCCGCCTTCTTTGCTCCATGGCCAGCCGCAGAATAAGTCTTACCGAGTTTGTAGGCCTTGCCACGGCGCGTCTTGATGCTGGCATCCCGTACGGGGTACGCAAACGCGAGTTTCCCATTGCCTTTGGCGTGTGCGTGGACATCGACCAAGGTTCCATTCGTGCCCTGGCGGCGAAAATAGGCGAGACGGCTCTTGGCTCCACCACGGCCCTTGCGCCGTGGGCCAAGCCTGGCCTTGAGATCAGCGTACTGCTTCTGCAGCGCGCCCAACTCCTGCGTTTTGGCCGCCACGTCGCTTTCGAACATGGTAATGAGGTTGCGCAGCCGGTCGACCTCGCTGGCCTGCCAGGAGGCGAGGTTGCGCGTATAGGTCAGATCTTTCCAGGTCGCATCATAGCTTGACTGGGTCGAGGTCAAAGCCTGGGCGTGGCCCGCAGCCTCACCTTGAAGCCTGTCTATCTGGATACGCGCGCTGCCAAGCTCATCCTGAAGCCGCGCGATCTCCGCCTCCTTGCTCTTGCCTAAACGCGCCGCGTCCAGTCCGGAGCTGACCTTCTCCTGCTCCAAAGTCGCCGCTGCTGATTGCACCCACTGCAGCTGATTGATCAGGCGAGCGATCTCGGCGTCCTTGAGCTCTGTGGCGGTCCGGGCGGCCGCAAGATCTTCCGCCGCCGCGCGCACGCGCTGGACAAGGCTCGCGTGCTCCTGCGTGGCATTTCCCGTTTGGCTCTGAGCCCACTGCAGCTCGGTACGCAGTTTGGCTACCTGCTTGTCGGTCACGAGCAACTCGTTACGCGCGGAAAGCTCCAGCTGCGCCAGACGCCCTGTCTCCGCGCGCAGCGACGTTGCCTCTCCACGTGACTGCGCAGCCCGGCGTTCTGCATCGGCGAGCGCGATCTCGTAGCTGCGCGCATCCGATGACATTCGCTCGATCTCAGACTGATGCTCGGCACGCGCCGTCTCCAGAAGGCCCTGTATCTCGGCGATCTGAGCGTCGGCCATGGCCTTTGCGCGTCTCCCTCGCAAAGCTCGCCAGAGCCAGGTTAGCACGACGCCCGCGAAGAACCCGGCAACGAGCCAGGAGGAGGCAACGGAGAAGTCCAGGCCGAAGAAATGCGGAAGCTCAACCATTCGCGTACGACTCTTGTGTGGATTTCAACCAACCAGCCGCATGAGACGGCCCGGCGCGCTCCGGCTCCATCGCTGGCCCCGTCACCCGCGCTCGCCTTCGATAGCATGCCGCCTTTGAAAACGTCTGCCCGCAATTTTGGCAACCGCCGCCAGCTATCCAAAAGTTTGCGGCCTGCCGATATTTGTGACGAAAAAGCAACTCCAGCACAAAGATTCCAAGTTGGCTCATCGCGGCGCGGCGTTGAAACAGATACGGCATCAAACTTGCGGTCAATTGCGACGACGACAAGGACATAGGGAAGGACGGCAGCGGCCATGGCCATCTCCACCGAAACCGAGCGCGTGCCCCCCTTCTACAGGAACCTTTATGTCCAGGTCCTGGTCGCCATCAGCATCGGCGTCGCGCTCGGATACTTCGCGCCCGAGACCGGCGAAGCGATGAAGCCACTGGGCGACGGTTTCATCAAACTCATCAAGATGATCATTGCCCCTGTGATCTTCGTGACCGTGGTCCATGGCATCGCCGCCATGCGCGATATGCGCCAGGTCGGGCGGGTAGGCTTCAGGGCCCTCGTCTACTTTGAAATCGTCACGACGCTGGCGCTCATCGTCGGTATGGCCGTGTCGAATATGCTGCAGCCGGGAGCGGGCATGAATGTCGATATTGCTACGCTCGATACAAAGGGCCTGCAGACCTTCGTCGCCCAATCCGAACAGCAAAGCACCGTTCATTTCATTCTCGACATCATCCCATCGACGTTCGTCGGAGCCTTCGCCGATGGAAACATTTTACAGGTGCTGCTGCTGGCGCTGTTGTTTGCGTTCGGCTTGCAGGCGCTTGGCCCCCATGGAGAGCCGCTCCTTGCTCTGATCGAGATGATCGCGGCGGTTCTCTTCAAGATCGTTGGCTACATCATGCGCCTGGCCCCCATCGGCGCATTCGGCGCCATGGCCTTCACGATTGGAAAATACGGCCTGGAAAGTCTAAAGAGCCTCGCCTTTCTCATGGGCGCCTTTTATCTGACCTGCCTTATCTTCATCTTTATCGTGCTCGGCACGATCGCCCGGTTCTATGGCTTCTCGATTTTCAAATTCATTCGCTTGATCCGTGAAGAGTTGCTCATCGTTCTTGGCACATCCTCCTCGGAGAGCGTGTTACCGCGCATCATGACCAAGTTGGAGCGCGCCGGCGTTGACAGGAGCGTCGTCGGCCTCGTCATTCCGACCGGCTATTCCTTCAACCTCGACGGAACGTCCATCTACCTCACCATGGCGGCTCTGTTCCTGGCACAGGCGACCAACACAGACCTGACGCTTGCCCAGCAGCTCGGTATTCTCGGCGTACTGCTGCTGACGTCCAAAGGCGCGGCCGGCGTGACCGGAGCGGGCTTTGTGACATTGGCCGCGACGCTCGCCACCACGCACACGATTCCGGTGGCGTCGCTTGCCCTCATCCTCGGCATCGACCGCTTCATGTCGGAGGCGCGCGCCCTCACCAACCTGATCGGCAACGGCGTGGCGACCATCGTCATCGGCAAGATGGAGAACGCGCTCGACGAAGACAAGCTGCAGCGTGCCCTCGACGCTGGCGAGCTTGAGTGGCAGGGCGCGCCTCTTTGAATTCTCAATCGACGTACAAGGGTTGCTCGGCTGGCAAGAGCCGGACGGGAAAAAACGAAAGGGCTCTCGCGTTGGCGGAGCCCTTTCGATAGTCCTGTGAGGTCTAAGCGGCTCAGCCGACGATTTCATCCAGCCGGAAGTTCAGCGTGATCTCGCGCTCGGCGGCGGCCGGGCTGTCGGAGCCGTGCGTGGAGTTTTCGCCCTTCGAGACGGCAAAAAGCTTGCGCACCGTGCCTTCAGCGGCTTCCTTCGGGTCGGTTGCCCCCATCACTTCGCGATACTTCGTGATGGCATTCTCGCCCTCCAGCACCTGCACCACAATGGGGCCGGACGTCATGAAATCGACGAGCTCGCCATAGAATGGCCGTGCCTTGTGCTCTTCATAGAACTTCTCGGCCTGGGCGCGTGTCCAACGCACGCGCTTTTGCGCCACAATCTTTAGGCCCGCGCCTTCGATGACGGCATTGACTTTGCCGGTAATATTCCGCCGCGTCGCGTCCGGCTTGATGATGGAGAATGTACGTTCGATGGCCATCGGGCTCTCTCTCTTTGCGTTCTTTCGGGTTTGTGGGCCGCCTTATAGCCTTGGCCCTCTGCCCCAGCAAGCACACGCGCCAGACCATGGCGTCGCGCGGTGAATTTGGGAGGAGGGCCTTTGAAATGGCGATACAATCCCAGCCAAAACACCCAATTGACGCGTGCCGCATGCTATGAGCAGTGTTGACAAGCGATTGGCGCGCGGAATGCGCAATGGGCAATAGGGCCTGCACGTGTGCTAATGGACGGCCATGACCGCACAATCCAACGAAGCTCAGTGGTACATTGCTCGTGACGGAAAGCAGCACGGGCCGTTGACCGACGTCGAAATGCGCACGTTCGTAGGACACAGCTACTTGCGGCCTACGGACTTGCTGTGGCGTGCTGGAATGACGGATTGGCAACCCGCGCCGACGGTGTTTCCAGCCGCCTTCCAGGCGCCCCCGCAAGCTCCTGCGCCCCAGCAGCCAGCGCCCGCCGCTCAGGCCCCGCAACATCAGGCGCCCGGCTATGGCCAATCCGCAACCGCAGGCCGTGCACCGCAGAAAGCTGGCTTTCCTCAAGGCGCCGCAGGCCAGCAACAGGCAGGCCAACCGCAAGGCGGCGCGCACACCGGCTACGAGGATGACAATTATGAAGAGGAGCCCGCGCGCCCAAGCCGTCTCCGGCAGGCGCTCATGGCGCTCGTCCTCATCGGCCTGATCGGTGGCGGCGCATTTGCCATCGTCTCCTACAAGGACGATCTGTTGCGCATCGTTTCCGGCCCGCCGAAAAAGCCGGCCGCAGCCGAAACGCCGCCGGCGCCCGCTCCCCAAAGCGATGCTGCACCTGTAGGCGAACCGCAAGCAGAGCCCGCACAGACCGCCGAAACGCAACCCGAGATCGGCGAAGAACTTCCACCTGATCCCGCCATGATCGAAGGCTCGGCACTCGACGCACGGCTGCAGAAAATCCCGGTCTGGACCATCCTGAAGAAGGAATATCCCGACTGGTACATCTCGAGCATCGCAGCCGCCGATAAGCTGGCGACGGAAAACAAGCCGCAACTCGACATCGCCGCACAGCTCGTCCAAGGCTTGGTCAATCTGCGCCGTCAGAAGGCCCCCAATGCGCTGGCCGCAAGCCCCGAGAAACTGCGCAACGTCGCATCGACGTTCCTGGAAAATCTGCGCACCCTGCAGGCGCAGAGCGTGGGCGCTTGCTATGGATTCATCTCCAAGGGCGAAATGAGCCCCGGCATCATCGAGATGATGCAGACACCGGAGAACGCCACGAGCCTCAATGCCCAGTTGGCGGCAATCTTCGAAGCAGCCGCCGAAGGCGCAAAGGCACCCTTCAAGCACGAGTCCGCCGTCAAGTCGGACTACGATGTGCTGATCGCCGAATTGAACAAGCTGGGCTGGAAGGAGGAAGACTTGCAGGTCTTCTCCAATCCGCGGCTGCTGGCCAAACGCGAACCGGCCCAGGTCTGCAAGATGGTGCAGGACTGGTTCTCCGCGCACCTCGCCGTGCCGGACCAGGCCGCGCAGGACAGGCTGCTTTTTGAAACGCTGAAGCCGGTCGTCTCCGGCTGATAATGGATCCAACCTTGCTTCAGTATGTCGTCAAGGTCGCGATCACGGCGGTGATGGTGGTCGCAATCTCTGAAGTCGCCAAGCGATCGAGCGCACTTGGCGCGATCATAGCTTCGCTGCCGCTGACTTCGCTGCTGGCCTTCCTGTGGCTTTATGGCGAGACGGGCGACGCGGGTAAGGTTGCCGATCTCGCGCGCGGCATTTTCTGGTATGTGCTGCCGTCCCTGGTGTTGTTCATCGCCTTTCCCGTGCTTGTGGCGCAGGGGGCCGGCTTCTGGCCGAGCCTTGCGATCTCGTGCGCCCTCACCTTCGCCGCCTATCTGGCCATGATCGCCATTCTCGGACGCTTCGGCATCACGCTCTGAAATCTTTGTTTGTCGTGCTTGATATCCAAGAGACGGTTCGCGCGTCTCAAGTTTCGCTTCCCGTGCGCCAGCCCCCGTGACAGGTGGTGCAGAACAGGCTAATCGGCGGAGCAAATGCTTCACATCAACGATCTCACCTATCGCATCGAGGGAAAGGTCATCCTCGATGCCGCAACGGCGGCCATTCCGCCGGGCCACAAAGTCGGCCTCGTCGGACAAAATGGCGCCGGCAAGACGACCTTGCTGCGCCTGCTCAAGGGTGAACTCTCGCCCGACGACGGCAGCGTCTCGACACCACGCAACGTGCGTATCGGCCACGTCGCCCAGGAAGCGCCCGGCGGCGAGATCAGTCTCATCGACTGGGTGCTTTCCGCCGATACCGAGCGCGTGGCGCTGTTGGAGGAGGCCGAGCACGCCACCGACCCGCACCGCATCGGCGAAATCCAGCTGCGCCTCATGGACATCGATGCGCACTCCGCACCCGCGCGCGCCGCGCAAATCCTATCCGGCCTTGGTTTTGACGAGCAAGCGCAGCGCCGCGCCTGCGGAGCGTTCTCCGGCGGCTGGCGCATGCGGGTCGCGCTCGGCGCGATTCTGTTCCTGGAGCCCGAGGTGTTGCTGCTCGACGAACCGACCAACTACCTCGACCTGGAAGGCACGATGTGGCTGGAAAGCCATTTGAAGACCTACCCCCATAGCGTCTTGCTCGTCAGTCACGACCGTGACCTGCTCAATCGCTGCGTCCAGTCGATCCTCCATCTCGATCGCGGCCGGCTCACCATGTATGCCGGCGGCTACGACGACTTCGAGGAAGCGCGCCGCGAGAAACAGCGTCTCGAACTGAAGCTCAAAAAGAAGCAGGACGATCAGCGCCGGCACATCCAAGCATTCATCGACCGCTTCAAGGCCAAGGCGTCCAAGGCGCGCCAGGCTCAAAGCCGTGTCAAGGCGCTTGCCAAGATGCAGCCCATTGCGACCCAGGTGGACGAGCGCGTGAGGCCGTTCCTGCTGCCGACCCCGGCGAAGATGATCGCAAGCCCGTTGCTGCGCCTCGAAGGCGCCTCCGCCGGCTACGAGGAAGACCGGCCTATTCTCAAAGGGCTCGACCTGCGCATCGACAATGACGACCGCATCGCGTTGCTGGGCCAGAATGGCAACGGCAAATCGACCTTCGCCAAGCTCATCGCCGGGCGTCTGAAGCCGCTCTCCGGCCACGTGTATGGCGCCCAGAAAGTGGAGGTTGGCTACTTCGCGCAGCACCAGCTCGATGATCTCAATCCATCGAGCACGCCCTACGACTACATGCTGAAGCTGATGCCCGAGGCAACCGAGGCGCAGCGCCGGGCGAGACTTGGCGCATTCGGTTTCGGCGCAAGCAAAGCCGACACCAAGTGTCAGAACCTGTCCGGCGGTGAGAAAGCGCGGCTGCTGCTGGCGCTGACTGCATTTCATGCGCCCAACCTGTTGATCCTCGACGAACCCACCAACCATCTCGATATCGACAGCCGCGAGGCGCTGATCCACGCGCTGATGGAGTACGATGGCGCAGTGATCCTCATCAGCCATGACCGCCATTTGGTCGAGGCGACCGCCGACCGTCTCTGGCTGGTCAAGGACGGCACCGTGCGCTCCTACGACGGCGACATGGAGAGCTACCGCGCCGAGTTGCTCGCGGAACGGATTTCAAAACGCGCGCGCAATGCCGACACGGGCCGCGATCCCTCCCAGGACGCCTCATCCAGCCGCGCAGAAGCACGGCGTGCCGCAGCAGACCGTCGCGCGCAACTTGCACCCCTACGCAAAGCAATGTCTGATGCAGAAAAACTTGTGGAAAACCTGATCACAAAAATCGCGACTTGTGACGCAATCCTCGCGGATCTGGAGATTTACACGCGCGACCCCCAGAAGGCCCAACGGACCGGCCTGGAGCGTGGACAGCTTGCTAAGCAGTTGGCGGATGCCGAAGAAATTTGGCTGGAGGCAAGCGCAGCTTATGACGAAGCGAATTCCGAGCCTGCGGCATAGCCCCTTGCATCATGAAACAATTTGCTTGTTGACGCAGAAACTGCATCGCGGATTTGACAGGTGATTCGACAGCAAAGTTTAGTTAATGACACTGTGCCAGGAGCTGGCGAGACCGCGGTTGCGGGGTTGCCGCGCTAGTCGGTGAGGGCCGTCTGGTTTGCCTCGCCAGCTCCTTACGCATCTCCTTGGCGTCACCTAGACGAAGCAAGAGGGACGCGCGTGCTGGTCGCGACCGCCTGATAGGTCCGCTCAGCACGCGCCACCTCATAGCGCCAACAGCTGACAGGTATGTGACGGCCTTAGGTGTGATGGCCCTGCCGCTTTAAAGCAGCAGACCCAGCGCCAATTGCACGGGCTTGAATGACCGGCGGTGCAGAGCGCACACGCCCAGTTTTTCGAGCGCGACTTGGTGTTCCGGCGTCCCGTAGCCTTTGTGGCGCTCGAAGCCGTAACCAGGATAGTCGCGCGCCAGCGACATCATCATGCGATCGCGCGTGACCTTGGCGACGATGGAGGCCGCGGCGATGGACACGCACTTGGCGTCGCCCTTGACGATGGTGCGCGTTTCCATGGCCAGACGCGGTGCGCGGTTTCCGTCCACGATGACGAGGCGCGGGCGATGTTCGAGTTGGCCGACGGCCTTCGTCATAGCCCAGAGCGTGGCATTGAGAATATTGTAGCGGTCGATGCGGGCCACGTCCGCGATGCCGACGCCCACTTGCGCGCACTTCATAATGCGATTGTAGAGAAAAGCCCGCGCTTCCTCGTCGAGCGCCTTGCTGTCGTCGATGTTGGCGGGAATGCGATCAGGATCGAGCACCACGGCGGCAGCCACCACAGGGCCTGCCCAAGGGCCGCGCCCAGCCTCGTCCACACCGGCAATCACCCCGCCGCCCAGTTGCAACTCGGCGGCTTCCAGCTCGAACGTCGGTTTGAAGCGCGAATCAGCGATCCTCATGCCACGACAATCGCGGCAGCCGGTTGCGCTGTCAAAAGAGGCCGAGCTGTTGTCCCCGGACAAACGGCCGCTCGAACAGATCGGTGCGCAGCTGAAGCCGCTCGCTCCCAAGTCCCAGCCGCTTGCGCGCAAGCCGGAAGCGCATGGCGATCTGGTCGGCGTATGCGCCCGAGCCGCGCTGGCGATGCCCGAACTTGGGGACATAGTCTGCTCCGCCATGCATTCCCTGTAACAATCCCAGGATGCGCTCCGCCCGGTCCGGAAAGGTCTCTGCCAGCCATTCGCGGAACAGCTCTTTGATCTCCAGCGGCAGACGCAGCATCACATAGCCTGCCTCGCGTGCACCCGCATCATGCGCGGCTTCCAGCACACGCTCGATCTCGTGATCGTTGAGCGCCGGCACGATGGGCGCCATCATGACGGCGATGGGAATGCCGGCTTGCGCAAGCTGGCGCATAGCATCGAGACGGCGCGGCGGCGTCGCAGCGCGCGGCTCCATGGCGCGCGCCAGGGTCAGGTCCAGCGTCGTGATCGAGATCGCAACCTTGACCAGCCCCTGGGCCGCCATCGGTGCCAGGATATCAATGTCGCGGGTGACCAGCGCAGACTTTGTGACGATGCCAACGGGGTGGCGTGTCCTGGCGAGGACCTCAAGAATGGCACGCGTAATGCGCCGCTCGCGTTCGATAGGCTGATAGGGATCAGTATTCGCGCCCAGTGCAATCGTCTGCGGCGCGTAGCGCGAACTCGAAAGCTCTCGCTCCAACAGCTCGGCAGCATTCGATTTTGCATAGAGCTTGGTCTCGAAATCGAGACCGGCTGAATGGCCCAGATAGCAGTGCGACGGACGCGCATAGCAATAGATGCAGCCGTGCTCGCAACCCCGATAAGGATTGATCGAACGGTCGAAGGAGATATCGGGGCTGGCGTTGCGCGCGATGATGGAGCGGGCGGAATCCTCCATCACCTGCGTCTTGAAGGCACCCAGTTCGCCCAGGCTCTCCCAGCCATCGTCGAAGGCTTCAGCCTGCGTGTGCTCAAAACGGCCGGTGTGATTGGATCGCGCGCCCCGGCCCCGCCGGCGTTCTCCGTCAACGGGCGCCTGCACGCGCATCCCCGCGATCTCTCTCGTCCCATCGAGCTCGTCGCTTTCACCAGCCATGGCATGATTGCTTAACATGGAGTGTGGAACAAATAAAGAACATATCCAATTTGCCCAATTTCGCGGCGCTCGCGCAATCTGCCACCCTTGTGAGCAGTGTGCGAAACTGGCAAAGAGGGCCATGGTTTCTGTCATCATCCCCACGCTGAATGCGGCGCCGACGCTGCCCGAAACACTGGCCGCCCTGGTGCCAGCCGCGGTCGAAGGCTTCGTGCGTGAGGTCGTCGTCTGCGACGGCGGCTCGGAGGATGGCACAGCCAGGATCGCCGATGCGGCTGGAGTTGAGTTCATCACCGCACCGCGCGGACGGGGTTCCCAGCTCAAGGCCGGCGCGGCGCGCGCCAAGCACTCCTGGCTTCTTTTCCTGCACGCCGACACCGTTCTTGGGGAAGACTGGGTTCGCGACGCCAGCACCTTCATGCGCGAGATCTCGCAAGGCGCGCGTGCACCCTCCGCGGCCGCCTTTCGCTTCAAGCTCGACGACAACGGCATAAAGCCACGTCTCCTCGAAACGCTCGTGATGGCGCGCTGCCAGTTGGCTGGTTTGCCCTACGGCGATCAGGGACTGTTGATGCCGCGCGGCCTTTACGCCGAGATCGGCGGCTTTCGCGATCTGCCGATCATGGAGGACGTCGATATTGTCCGCCGTCTCGGCCGTCGCCGCGTCGCGCTCTTGGACAGCCCCGCGCTGACCTCCGCCGCCCGCTATCAGCGCGATGGCTATCTGCGCAGAGCTTTGCGCAACCAATCCTGCCTGTTGGCCTACAGCCTGGGGATCCCTGCCGAGCGCATCGCGCGGCGTTACCGCGGCCCCCGTGAGAGCGAGAGCCTGACGTGAAGGGCAAAGCGGGCGCGCTGCGCTTCGCACCGCGTCTCGTCGTGATGACCAAGGAGCCTTTGGCCGGTCGCGTCAAAACCCGGCTGGCCCGCGACGTCGGCACGATATCGGCCACGGGCTTCTTTCGCACCAATCTTGCAGTCACGTTGCAGAGGGTTGCGCTCGGCACGCGATGGCAGACGATCCTCGCCATCGCACCCGATGCGGCGGTTGCGAGTCCCATGTTTCCAGCGGCTCTGGTTCGCATGAAGCAAGGGCCCGGCGATCTTGGACAAAGACTTCAACGCGTCTTCGCCGCCGTGCCGGCCGGCCCTGTCGTCGTGATCGGCGGCGATATTCCCACCATTCGAGCCAGCGACATTGCCAGCGCTTTCGCAGCGCTTCGCGGCGCGGATGCAGTCTTTGGCCCCGCCAGCGACGGAGGTTATTGGCTGATTGGCCTTACCCCGCGCACACGCCATCTGCCCATCTTTGAAAACGTTCGCTGGTCGAGCGCCTTGGCGCTCTCCGACACGCGCGCCAATCTGGCGGGTCGCAGGGTGCGTGAAATCGCCAGAAAACACGACGTCGACGACGGCGCGGATCTGGCGCGACTGTCTCATATCTGCGGACGTCTTATCTGCCCTGCGGGCTTATAGCTCTTGGTGCGGACGGTGGGACTCGAACCCACACGTTCTTTCGAACTCAGGATTTTAAGTCCTGTGTGTCTACCGTTCCACCACGTCCGCATGTGCCCCGCGACTGATCCCGCGCCCTTATGGCCGCTTATGGCGCCCGATGCAAATCCTGTGAAGCGATCCTATCCCTTTCCGCCTCGGCGCGCCCGCCATACCGCACGGCGGCCACCAGCAGACAGTAAATTGCGAGACCGTTGAGAAGATGCCAAGCGGCGTGTGTGCCGCGCGCTTTGCCGAGCAGAACCGTGAGTGCGCAGACCTCCATGTCCAGGGTTCTCAATCCCAAGGAAATCGCGAAGATGATGGCGGCAGCCGCAATCGGCCGCGCCGCAGGATGTCCCTGCATGCCAAGCCAGCCACCGACAAGTGCCATCGCGGCAATGACGGGCAGATAGCCCAGCGATCCATTGAAGCAGGGCCGGCCGGCCGCGGCCGTGACCGGCAGGAGGTCCGGCGAGCAAGGCAGTGCGCGGCTTGCCGCAAGTGCTGCAATCATCAACCCGAAGCCGGCGGCGATCGTCATCCAGGACGCGTGCCCAAAGCGGCGCAACGCGAACCCGAGATAGGCGAAGGTGAAAACCACGATAGAGCCCGTGTCGAGCGCCCAGGCCCAGCGCGTCGCGGCCGTGTGAAAAAGGAAACTTCCCGCACCAATTGCGCCAACCATGGCAATGAGCGCCAAGGCGACGCGATCTCCGTGCGCCAGACCCTTGAGCGCGCTAACGCGCGAAAGTTGCATCCACGCGGCCAGCGCGGCGATCGCGAACGCGCCATTCGAGATCGCATTGAAGGGCTCGGCCCAGAAGGAAGGATCGGATCCCCGCTCGCAATAGTGGAAGAGTTGCAGGCTCCAATCCATTCGCCGCGCCGACGTTATGATGAAGACAAATCAGGTTCTGTCGCCCGCCGTTTGCGCGGGCGGGAAGCCTTTGAGCGTTTCGCGCGCCCTGCGCATCAACGACAGCAGTTCTTTCGGACTCTCGATGTCGAGCGAATGCGGATAGTTGGGATCGCCCGCGCCCTTGAGTTGCGACTGCACGTTGCCTTCCGAGTCGAGAAACAGCGTACGTGGCACGTAGGTGCCGTCAGGCGAGAAGGCGCCGTTCGCGACCTTGTCGGCATCGGCGTCGATGAGGATCATCACGAAATCCTTCGCCGCTTCCACTATTTCCTTATCGTAGAAGACCGAGCGAAACTTCTTGCAGGCCGAGCACCACGGCGCGTGGAATAGCATGATGACGGGCCGTCCCGTCTTGGATGACTCGTAGATGCCGGAGCGGATGTCCCGCCAGTTGATTTGAGCGCCATTCCAAACATCCGCCATCTCGGGCGCGCGCGCATGGGCCGCCAGATGCGCGCTAGCGACCATCGCAAGAGACAGTACGAATGTCGTCAGCCGGGGCATGATGCGTTCGAAGTCCCAATCGCGTGGAGGCTTACGTTCTTGAGGCAGACTACGCAGGAACGCCAAGGCGGATCAATGGCCGCATCGCCCCGCCAAAATTAAATTCGGTTCAGGTTACGCCTGTTCCGCTACGCGCTGGCCCTCGTAGCAGCGCAAGTTCGTGTCGGCGATGGTCAGGATCGGCGTGTTGACCCCAGCAAGCTGTCCACGCCGCAGCATGTCGCCGATGATGAGATCGGCCTCGATGCGCGCGTCTTTCTGCATGTCGCGCAGCATCGAGGCGACGACTTTGGAACTGGAATCGGTCAGCAGGGATGCGATCGACGTCATATGCTCGGCAGATGGCTCATGGCCGTTAGCGCGCGCCACCGCGCGGCATTCCTCGATCAACGCCAGCATCAAATCCCGGCCATGGGGCGTTGCCGCAATTTCCCCAACGCTGGCGCGGAAAAGACAGGTGAGCCCGGCGAGACTCGCCAGCAGAACCCATTTGTCCCACATGGCCTGCATCATGTCCTCGCGCAGCTTCGGTTCGAAGTTGGCGGATGAAAAGACCTCCAGGATCTTGCGGCATTGGGCGAGTTGAGATGGGATCCGCGGCCCGAATGTCAAAAGATGAAGCTGATTGAGATGGCGGATCATACCGTCCTCACCCAGCGTCACGCTCAAGTGGCAACTTCCGCCCAGGACACGCTCCATGCCGAAAGTGGCGTCGAGCGTGTCGAGGTGCTTGATGCCATTGAGGAGCGGCAACACCAGAGACGTTGCGCCGACGGCGGGACGAATGGCGGCAATGGAGGTATCGAGATCGTAGGCTTTGCACGACAGGATAACGACATCGTGAGGCGCATCGAGTTGATCGGCCAGCACGGTTTTCACCGGCGTTCGGGCATTGCCAAAAGCACTTTCGATCACAAGGCCGTCAGCGGCCAGTTGGCGCGCACGTTTTTCCCGGACGAGGAAGGTTACATCGGCACCCGCAGCAGCCAGACGTCCGCCGAAATACCCGCCTGTCGCTCCAGCTCCCAGGATCAAAATCTTCATCAGCTTGCCCGTCTCCAGTTCAACGGCGCGATCATGACGCCGCCCGCTCCGCGCCTCGTGGTCTCATTTGATAACTCTTAAATCACACGATCGTAAGCGCACGTCATGCCGCAACGAAGCGATCGTGATTGGAATGTGCGGCGCCCCAGTCCCAACTTGGGATCAGCGATGAGCGAAGAGTCCGCACCATCACGGTCGTGCGTTGGCGGCTTTGGCTTGAAGTGCGCGACTTTCAAACGGGAAATCAGCAAGGAGATATTCAATGATCCGTGCCACCATGATTGCTCTTTTGGCAACAGGGTTTGCAGGTGCAGCAGTTGCCGCTGATGATACTTCGAACGGCGTAGCGGCGACTCATGCTCAAGAGCTTGAAACACTCCACGAGGCCAAGCAGGCACACAACATTCTTGCCCACCAGGGCTACGTATCGATTTCCGATCTTGAGCGCGACATCAATGGCCGCTGGGTTGGCACCGCCATGAAGGACGGCAAGACCATTTTTGTCGGCGTCGCCCTGCCCCACCCGCATTCGGCTGGCATCGCGCATTAACGGCGCGTCCCGCACAAAAGACAGCGCCCTTTGTGAACTATAGGGCGCTGTCTTTCGTATACGCGCGGCTACTCCGCGACCTGCTCGCCCGATCCGCCGAACTCGGCCGGAAAGTCCTTGAGCTTGGGCAGACCGTCCTTCATCGGAAGCACGGTCTCCGCGTAGCAGACATGGACGTGCGGCTCGAACTTCAAATCGGGAATGGTGGCGGCGTAGACATCGACCAACCCGAGCGGAGGATGGTTGGACATCACATGGCCGCCGCACTTCTTGCAGTACTGGCGCTGGCTCACCGGCGTCTTTTCGAACATTCCAAGGTTCTCTGCACCTTGCGTTACCTTCACGTTCTCCGGTTTCCAGAGCGTGAAGGCATTGACCGGCGCCGCCGACCAGGATCGGCAGGACGCGCAGTGACAATAACCCATGGCTTCCGGCGCACCCGTCGCCTCGATCTTCACTGTGCCGCAGAAGCACTCACCTTTGTATGTCATGGCGTTTCCCTGTGTTGTGATAATCAGGGACGACGTTAGGCCAACGGGCGAAGGCTGACCAGCCGTCCGATCGAATGGCTGGTCAATACCACGACATGGCGGGCTCAGGCTTTCACGACAGCTAGACCACCGGCAACCGAGCTTCCAAGAACGACTTTGTCTACGCCTTCTTGGGCTCAGCCAGCATGACCCGCAGCGAAAGCTCGCGCAGCTGCTTGGGCATGACCTCGCTGGGCGCGCCCATGAGCAGATCGGCGGCCTGCTGGTTCATGGGGAACAGCGAGATCTCGCGCAGGTTCTTCGCGCCAACCAGCAACATCACGATGCGGTCGATGCCCGCGGCCATGCCGCCGTGCGGCGGCGCGCCATACTGGAAGGCGCGATAGAGCCCGCCGAAGCGCTCCTCGACATCCTTCTGGGAAAGCCCGGTGTTCTCGAACGCCTTCACCATCGTGTCGGGACGATGGTTACGCACCGAGCCCGACGCGATCTCGAAGCCGTTGCAGACGATGTCGTACTGATTGGCCTTGAGCGCCAGCTTCTCCTCGTCGGTCTTGGCCGCTTCCAGCGCGTCGAGCCCCCCCTGGGGCATGGAAAACGGATTGTGCGAGAAGTCGACCTTCTTGTCGTCCTCGTTCCATTCGTAGAACGGGAAATCGACGATCCACGCGAGCGCGAAAGCATTCTCATCGATGAGCTTCAATTCCCCACCCACACGGTCGCGCGCGGCACCCGCAAACTTGTAGAACTTCGCCGGATCGCCGGCCGCAAAGAACACCGCATCGCCCGTCTTGAGTCCAAGCTGCGCCTGAACGGCTTGCGCACGGTCCGCGCCGATGTTCTTGGCAATGGGACCAGCACCCGCGGCACCCTCTTCCTCGCGCCAGAAGATGTAGCCAAGACCCGGCTGGCCTTCGCCCTGCGCCCAGGAGTTCATGCGGTCGCAGAAAGCCCGCGAGCCGCCGCCCGGCGCGGGGATCGCCCACACGCGCACCTTGGGGTCCTTGGCGATCATATTCGCAAAGACCTTGAACCCCGAGCCTGCGAAATGCTCGGTCACGTCCTGCATCTCGATGGGGTTGCGCAGATCGGGCTTGTCGGAGCCATACCTGGCAATCGCAGTGTCGTAGGGAATACGCGGCCAGCCCCTGGTGACGGACTTGCCGTTCGCAAACTCCTCGAACACCTCCGTGATGACCGGCTCCATGGCCTGGAAGATGTCTTCCTGCTCCACAAAGCTCATCTCCACGTCGAGCTGGTAGAACTCGCCCGGAAGCCGGTCGGCGCGCGGATCTTCGTCGCGAAAGCACGGCGCAATCTGGAAGTAGCGATCAAAGCCCGACACCATCAGCAACTGCTTGTACTGCTGGGGCGCCTGGGGCAGCGCGTAGAACTTGCCGGGATGAATGCGCGAGGGCACGAGGAAGTCGCGCGCGCCTTCCGGCGAGGAAGCGGTAAGAATGGGCGTCGAGAACTCGAAGAAACCCGCCTCGTTCATGCGCCTGCGCATGGACGCGATGACGGCGAGGCGCTTCATGATGTTGGCATGCAGCGTTTCGCGGCGCAGATCGAGAAAGCGGTACTGCAGGCGCAGGTCTTCCGGATAATCGGGCTCACCGAAGACGGGAACGGGAAGTTCCTTCGCCTGGGACAGAACTTCGATCTCGGTGGCGTAGATTTCGATCTGGCCGGTGGGCAGATCCTCGTTGG
This sequence comes from uncultured Hyphomicrobium sp., assembly GCA_964587445.1. Taxonomy (GTDB): domain Bacteria; phylum Pseudomonadota; class Alphaproteobacteria; order Rhizobiales; family Hyphomicrobiaceae; genus Hyphomicrobium_B. The sequence goes on along the minus strand of CAZPLQ010000006.1, from coordinate 200,246 downwards.
TCGTGCCTTGGGGACGGTCGCGCACGCTGCCGTCGACCCGGATCACCCACTCGGAGCGCACGGTCTCGGCGATCTTGAATGCCTTGCTGTCGGGATCGGCCACGACCTGCGTGATGCCGTAATGGTCGCGCAGGTCGATGAAAAGCACGCCGCCGTGGTCGCGCACGCGATGCACCCAGCCCGAGATGCGGGCGGTCTTGCCGTTGTCGGATTGCCTCAGCGCACCACAGGTGTGCGAGCGATAGCGGTGCAGCTTGGCCTCGGCCATGGGGCCCTCGTGTCGTACCAAAGGTTTCGCGGGAATCGAGCGGGAAAAGCGCATGCGGCGCGCCGAAAGTCAAGGCGGCGGCGCCCAATCCCGCGCCCGCTCCTCAGGCATCACGACTTGCCACGGCGGTGCTCCTCGAGCCGGGGCATGATTTCCACAAAGTTGCAGGGGCGATGACGCATGTCGAGCTGGTGCACAAGGATGCCATCCCAGGCGTCACGGCAGGCCCCGGGCGAGCCCGGCAGGCAGAAGATGTAGGTGCCATGCGCTACTCCGGCGCAGGCCCGCGACTGGATCGTGGACGTCGCAACCTTGGCATAAGACAGCATGTGGAACAGGATCGCGAAGCCCTCGATGTCCTTTTCAAACAGCGGCCTCACCGCTTCGGGGGTGACATCGCGGCCCGTGAAGCCGGTGCCGCCCGTGGTGATGACGCAATCGACGTTGGGGTCCGCAATCCAACCTTCGACCTTGGCGCGGATGGCGGCTGCATCATCCTTGAGAATGGCGCGATCCGCCAGAACATGGCCAGCCCCCTGAAGACGCTCGACGAGCAGGTCTCCCGACTTGTCCTCGCCTGCTGAGCGCGTGTCCGACATTGTCAACACGGCGATGCGGATGGGAACGAAGGAGCGGGTCTCATCAATGCCGGCCATGGCGAACCTTTGCGCGGGGAAAATGAAATGCACCGGCATAGTGAAATGCCGGCGCACGTCATGTCCAGGCCGCTTGCGTCGGGTGACCAACGCACAGGTGGGTTACGCAGCCTCCTGCCCGGAAACGTCGTGGCGGCCCATGCGCACATTGACGGGAACACAGACATCCGAGCGAAGATCATCGGCACCGGACTGACGCGGATCGTCGAGATAGATCGTCACCAGGGGACGGCGTTCGTCGAGATAAAGGCCGGCGGGCGCCTCGAATGTGTCGTGCAGCATCGACAGCGTCATGCGCAGATCGTCGTAACTGCCGACGTTGCGCGTACGCAGATACGATCCGCCGGGCAAGGTGAGAACACCGAGCTCGCGCACGGCGCGCTCTTCAAAAAACGGATCAAGGTCCACGCATGCATCGTAGCGGCACTTCTGGGAACCCACGACCTTGGCGCAATCGCGCATCAAGCCGAAGCCGCGACCCATGGGCGACGTGAAGCCATTCTTTTCCAGCCAACCCAGCATCAGATCCCATGCGGCGGGAATGGTCGTTTCATACGGACCGACCTGACGGACATAGGCGAGACGCCAGGGGCGCAGATAAACAAGACCGCTTTTCATGGGCATTACCTTCTCGACTTCGTGCCGATCTGCTACCAGATCGTCCGGACTGCAACAGCCTTGACGATAGCTGTTCGAGCCGTCAGCCCGCTTAAGCCAACGGTTAAAATCCGAAGCATCGCGCGAGAAATTAAACATGCGGCGCTCAAACGGCGCGCATGGTTGAGAAGGCGCTAACCGTGAGCAGCCAACTTCGACTTGATCGATAACAAATCCGCCCACGCGAGTTGTTTGGCGGCTGGCGTGCGTAACAGGTAGGCGGGATGCAGCGTTGCGATGGCCGGCACAAAACGCTCGCCTATCTTGATCTGACGCCACTTGCCTCTCAGCCGCATGATGCCGTCCGCGACGGCAAAAATTTCCTTGGCCGCCGCACCGCCCAGCACGACGACGATATCGGGAACAACAAGTTCCATCTGACGCTCGAGGAAGGGGCGGCAGGCGATGGCTTCCTGCGGTGTCGGCGTGCGATTTCCAGGCGGACGCCAGTAGACGATGTTGGTGATGTGGACCTGGCTTTCATCGAGACCAATGGCGGCAAGCATCTTGTCGAGAAGCTGCCCGGCACGGCCGACGAAGGGCTTGCCAGCCATGTCCTCATCACGTCCGGGCGCTTCGCCGATGAGCATCAGGCGTGCTTGCGGCGCACCGCGATAAAAGCACAGCTTGGTAGCGGTGGCTTTCAGTCCGCAGCCATCGAAATTGCGCAAAGCCATCTCGAGCGCGTCCAGTGACGCCGCCTGACGGGAGGCCAGACGCGCCTCGGTCTCCGCTGCGCTCGGCGCCAGGGGCGTGGCGGGACGGGTCTCGTATCTCGGGGTCTGTGCGCTTGGGGGCTGCGCCGTTGGGGCCTGGAGTGTCGGCGGCATACGGCCGGCGGAAGAAGCCCCCAGCGATGGCGCCGGCATGTCCGCAACCGGGTTACCCAAACCAGGGATCGGCTGCGAACCAGCCTGGGGATCCGATGCAGTCACGGCCGCATCCCGGCGGCCCGGCCAATCGAAATTCCCCCCGGGCGCTGCCGGCCCGCGCGCGAGCCAGTCTATGGGTTCGGCCCCGACCACGCTGTCGGTCCCCATGGACCGTTGCCAGTCTATGAGGCCCAGGATCTCGTCCACGGTGAGGTCGCGCGTCATGGCCCGACCGTACCGGAGCGCGCCCGCGATTGCACGCCTGTCGTGGGGGCCTCCCAGCCTATCGCGGCGTAAGGCGCTCTGCGGGGTTATGGCTTGACGCAGTTGGGTGGGGGACCTAATCGAAAAAGCTAAAAAAGCGAAAAGGATTGATGGATATAATGGCAACGAATGGCGCCGGCCTCCCCCCCCGGGAGGCCATGGAGTTCGACTGCGTGATCGTCGGTGCAGGCCCCGCCGGCCTTGCGGCTGCCATCCGATTGAAGCAGCTCGCGGCCGCCGCCGGCAAGGACATCTCCGTCGTTGTGCTCGAAAAGGGCTCCGAGGTGGGTGCGCATATCCTATCGGGCGCGGTCATCGATCCCGTCGGTCTCAACCGGCTCATTCCGGACTGGAAGGAAAAGGGCGCGCCCGTCGATACGCCGGTGGAGAAAGACCGTTTCCTGGTCCTTGGGCCGGCAGGCGAGATGACCCTTCCCAACTGGCCGATGCCGCCGCTCATGAAAAATCACGGCAACTACATCGTCAGTCTAGGCGCCCTATGCAAATGGCTTGGCGAGCAGGCTGCCGAACTCGGCGTCGAGGTCTATCCTGGCTTTGCCGCGGTTGAGGTTCTTTACGACGACAACGGCGCGGTGGCCGGCGTGGCGACGGGCGACATGGGTGTCGGCCGCGACGGCGAGCCCAAGGACTCCTTCGTGCGCGGCATGGAACTGCGGGGCAAATATACGCTCATCGGCGAGGGCGCACGCGGCTCCCTGACCAAGCAACTCGTCCGCAAGTTCAAGCTGGACGCCGGTCATCAGCCTCAGAAATACGGCATCGGCCTCAAGGAGCTGTGGCAGGTCGCACCCGAGAAGCACCGGCGCGGTCTCGTGCAGCATTCCTTCGGCTGGCCGCTCGACTGGCGTACCGGCGGCGGCTCATTCCTTTATCATTATGGCGATAATCTCGTTGCCGTAGGATTCGTCGTCCACCTCAACTATGCGAATCCCTATCTTTCACCTTACGAGGAATTCCAGCGCTTCAAAACGCATCCCTCGATCCGCGATGTCTTCGAGGGCGGCAAGCGCATTGGCTATGGCGCACGCGCCATAACCGAAGGCGGCTGGCAATCGATACCCGACCTCGTCTTCCCAGGCGGCGCGCTCATGGGCTGCGCGGCAGGCATGGTGAACGTGCCGCGCATCAAGGGCTCGCACAACGCAATCCTATCCGGCATCGCCGCCGCCGAAGCGACGTTCGAGGCGATCGAGGCAGGCCGCGCGCACGACAAGCTCGTTGCCTACGAGACCGCCGTGCGTAACGGCGAGATCGCCGCCGATCTCAAGCGTGTGCGCAATGTGAAGCCTTACTGGTCGAAACTCGGCACATGGGTCGGCATTGCGCTTGGCGGTGCCGACATGTGGCTCAATACACTGATCCCAGGTGGCCTGGGTTACACCTTGAAACATGGCAAGACCGATGCGGAAGCAACGGGAAAGGCCGAGCGTTTCAAACCGATCGTCTATCCCAAGCCAGACGGCAAACTGACCTTCGACCGGCTGACGAACGTGTCGTTCTCGGCGACCAACCACGAGGAGGACCAGCCGGTCCATCTGAAGCTCGCCGATCCTTCGATTCCCGTGAAGGAGAATTTGCCTGACTACGCCGAGCCCGCGCAACGCTATTGCCCCGCGGCTGTCTACGAAATCCTCCTCGACGACAAGGGCCATCCGCGCTTCCAGATCAACGCGCAGAACTGCGTGCACTGTAAGACGTGCGATATCAAGGACCCGGCGCAGAACATCACCTGGACCTGCCCCGAAGGCGGCGGCGGTCCGAACTATTCTGGAATGTAAGGCGAGGCGCGAGCGCCGGCGTTTCGGCTTGCCGGCGGTTTCAAAGTGCAAAATCATACGGTTCCGAGGGGCCAGCTCAGCCGCCTTCAAAGCTGGGAGGCAATAAAATATTTACCTGCGCGGATTGGGCGCGTGTGGCGGGGCAATTTGCGCACTGCCAGCAGCGTGGCCTTCAGTTGACGATTAAATAGATTTTAATGCGTTTACGAGCGAGGATGGCCCGCGCCGTGATGATCTATGCGCCGCCGCGCCGCCGCGAAAGCGCCCCAAAGGGCGCGCAGCAGGGGTCAGGGACGAGACTCATACACAGCTGAATTTACCTGCGGACTGATTTTCTTGCGGGTTTTTAATGCGAAGCGGGTCGCCAAAGCTCCCGCACTCTTGCTACACTTACGGTTCGTCGAACCGGGCGCGTCCCGGGACTATCAAGGATATTGCTCATGCGCCTGCGCCTTGGACGCGTTTTCGTGATCGGACTGGGCGTTTCTGCCCTTGCAAGCATGGTCGCGCAGGCACCTGCCCGCTCACCGCAGGACGGCCTTGAAACGCATTCCTTGCTCGGCAACTACCTCGCCGGGCGCTTTGCCAAGGGCCAGCAGGAAATCGGAAACGCCGCCGATTTTTATTCCCGTGCCCTCGAGAAAGATCCTCAGAACGAGGTCCTCCTTGAGCAGGCCTTCCAGATGGAAATCATGGCCGGGAACTGGGCCGCCGCGCTGCCGCTTGCCGAGCAGCTGGCCGCCAGCCAGCCGTCCCATCGCATGTCGCGCTTCCTGCTTGGCGTTCACGCCTTCAAGCAAGGGGATTTCGCCAAGGCCGACGAGCAATTCAAAGCCGCCGCAGAGAACCCGATCGGAGAGCTCACGAGCGCAATTGCGCGGGGCTGGACCAAGCTGGCCGCTGGAAATCCCGAAGGCGCGCTCGCTGCCGTCGATCTGCAAAAGCAGCCCGAGTGGGCGCAGTTCTACCTGCGTTACCACCGTGGCTTGATGGCGGATATCATCGGCAAAAGGGATGTGGCGCGCACCGCATTTCAGCGCATGTTCAAGCAGGACAGCCGCACACTGCGCACGGCACTCGCCTACTCCCGCCATGCCGCCCATTACGGCGACTATAAGCTCGCCAATACCGTTTTGAATGATCAGTTCGAGAAGTCCCAGGGCGAGCCCCATCCGCTGGCCAAGGACTTGCGTGATCAGATCAACAAGAAGAAAAAGATCGCCTTGCTGGTCGACAGCGCACCGGAAGGGCTTGCTGAAGTATTCTACGGCCTGGGTGAGGCGTTGACCGGCGAAGGCGGCGTAAGTCTCGGCACGATCTATCTCCAGCTGGCGCTCTACGCCAAGCCTGACCACTCCTTCGCACTTGCTGCCCTGGCCAGCGCCCAGGAACAGGCTCAACGCTACGACGAGGCCATCGCAACCTACGACAAGATCCCAAAGGGAACGGCGCTGCAGACGGCGATCGACATCCGCAAAGCCTTCAATTTGAACTCCCTCGACCGGGCTGACGAGGCCCAGGCGATCCTTGACGATCTGGCCAAGAAAAACCCGCGTGACGTGCGCCCGCTCGAAGCACTCGGCAACATCATGCGCTCGCGCAAGCGCTATGCCGATGCTGTGGACTACTTCACCCGCGCCATCAATCTGATCGATAAGTCCGATGGGCGTGACTGGACGTATTTCTATGCGCGCGGCACGTCGTATGAACGTATGAAAAACTGGCCGGCTGCTGAAGCCGATCTCAAGCGTGCCTTGGCGTTGGCTCCGGATCAGGCGTTGGTCCTCAATTACCTGGGGTATTCCTGGATCGATCAGGGCCGCAATATGAAGGAAGGCATGAAGCTGATCGAGAAGGCCGTCGCGTTGAAGCCTGACGACGGCTACATCGTCGACAGCCTCGGCTGGGCCCATTACAAGCGCGGCAATTACAAGGAGGCCGTCCGCTATCTGGAGCGCGCGGTCGAGATCAAGCCGGAAGATCCGACGCTGAACGACCACTTGGGCGATGCCTATTGGCAGGTGGGCCGGTTCCAGGAGGCGCGATTCCAGTGGAGCCAGGCCCTGACGCTCAATCCGGAACCTGAGGATCTGGAAAAGATCAAGATCAAGCTTGCCAACGGCTTGCCGACCAAGGCCGAGGCAAAACGCTCGATCAAGACGAACGAAGCGCAACGTGCCGATGCCGCACGCCGCCGCACCGAGAACAAGTCGCTACCCCAGAAGCGCGCCGTGGAGTGAACGGCGGGGGTGAAATCCAGACAACGAACGGGCGCCCTTGGCGTCCGTTTTCGCATGCCAAGACATCCATCGCATGACGCACATCAGCGAATTTGCCCCGGCCAAGGTGAACCTGACCCTCGAGGTCCTGGGGAAGCGCGCCGATGGCTTTCACGAGTTGCAAAGCCTCGTTGCGTTCGCTTCCGGCGTTCACGACGTCATCACGCTCGATACCGCCAGTCCGATAGGCGTCACCGCGTCAGGTCCGTTTGCTGCCTCGATTGCCGGGGCCAATCTTGTCGAAACCACGCTCCGGCTCCTGGAGCGCCACGCCCCTGACTTGCAACTCGGCGCGATTCATCTGGAAAAGAACCTTCCGGTTGCCGCCGGAATCGGTGGCGGATCAGCCGATGCCGCCGCCGTATTACGCGCCGTGCAGCGTGCCAGTGCTCCCACCACAAGCCGTCCCGACTGGAACCGGCTGGCCCTGAAACTCGGCGCGGACGTTCCCGTCTGCCTGCATGCGGCGCTGTCGTGGATGACGGGCGTGGGGGACGCCGTCAAACCGATTGCGCTTGGAGGGGAGAGCGAAATTTCGGCCGTCATCGTCAATCCGCGCGTAGCGGTACCGGCGGACAAGACGGCCCAGGTCTTTCGCGCTCTCGGCGCGACACCCCTCGCCAGCGACTTCGTACCCCGCCACCTTCCGGATCATCTTACGGGCGCGGATGTCCTGGCGATCGCGCGCGCTGGCTGCAACAGCCTCGAGACCGCCGCGCGAAAAATCGTGCCTGCCGTCGATCTCGTGCTCGATGCTTTGCGGGAATGCCCGGAAAATCTCCTCACGCGCATGTCCGGCGCAGGTCCAACGTGTTTTGCTCTTTTCGCGTCGGCAGAGGCCGCCCAATATTCGGCCGCTGCGCTGTCGGCCAAATTTCCCCACTGGTGGGTGCGCGCCACGGCGCTCCATTGACTGGCGCTTGCCGAGCCAAAGGCGTCCGGGTCAATGGCGTAGGAGTTTGCGCGATCAGTGACTGCGGTTGATGCAGAAGGAAATGACCTTTTCGAGCGAAGCCTTTTCACGGCTGTCAGGGAAAATGGCCAGCGCATCGCGCGCGATGGCGCCGTAGGAACGCGCCCTTTCCATGGTTGCCTCGATCGCCTTATGGCGCTTCATGAGCGCGATGGCGTGCTCCAGGTCGCCGTCCTTTATTTCGCCTTCCACAATCGTGCGATTCCAGAATGCGCGTTCCTCTTTCGAGCCACGGCGGAACGACAGAATGACGGGCAGCGTGATCTTGCCCTCGCGGAAATCATCTCCCGTCGACTTGCCAAGCCGCGCGCTGTCGCCGGCATAATCGAGCGCGTCGTCGACAAGCTGGAAGGCAAGACCCAGATTCTTGCCATAGGACTTGAGCGCGCTCTGTTCTTCGGCGGGCCGTTTGGCAAGGGCGGGCGAGACCTCGGCGGCGGCCGAGAACAGCGCAGCCGTCTTGGCGTTGATGATGGCGAGATATTCGTCCTCGGTGGTGGCGGTGTTCTTGGCGGCGGCAAGCTGCATCACCTCGCCTTCCGCAATGGTGGCGGCCGCGTTCGACATGATCTTGAGCACGGGAAGCGAGCCGACCTCGACCAGCATGCGGAACGCCTGGCCCAAAAGGAAATCGCCGACCAGAACGCTCGCCTGGTTGCCCCAGATCATGCGTGCCGTCTTGCGCCCGCGCCGCGTTGCGCTCTCATCCACCACATCATCGTGCAGGAGGGTGGCGGTATGCATGAACTCCACGGCGGACGCGACGCGGATATGGCCAGTGCCGCCGTAGCGCACGAGCTTGGCGGCTGCGATGGTTAACATGGGACGCAGGCGCTTGCCGCCGGAATCAATAAGATGGTGGGCCAACTCCGGAATCATCTCGACGTCGGAGACGGCCTTGTCGAGGATGATGCGATTAATAGCTTGCATATCCTCGGCAACAATATCGAGGAGAGACTGGAGATCGGCGCTCTCGCGCGCTTCCTCCATTGATATGACGCGACCCAATGGCAAGTCCCCAAAAGTTCTCTGAGCTGCTGCGTGCAACGGATATACTGGCTCCCGTTGCCGTTGAACAGTCCGGGGCTGTGGCGCAAGCGCACGGGGCCTCTGCCGAACGGGTCTGGAGATCGCCTTATGCGTGAACTCGTCAGAACCAACGATCCCGTCCTGCTCAGCTTCGTCCGTGCGCTGCTTGACGACGCCGGGATCGCATACGATGTATTTGACCAGCATACGAGTAATACTCTGTTCTGGCTGGAAACAATTCAGTCCCGCCTCATGGTGGCGAGTGTCCAGTATGACAGAGCCGTCGTCGTCATGACGAGCGCGGGCCTGGAAGGCCATATCCATGACCCTGATTGACTTGGAGCAGACATCATTCCCGGTGACCGAGGACGTCTTCCTCGGCGGCAAGCTCACCATCCGCCAGCCCCGCCACGGATACCGCGCCGGTATTGACGCCGTTCTGCTCGCTGCCTGCGTTCGCGCTCCCCCGGGCGGACCCCGCTCGCTGCTCGACATCGGGGCGGGGGCCGGAACTGTCGGCCTGTGCGCTGCCGCCCGTCTCGCCCAGCTCGAGGTCGTGCTGCTGGAGCGCGAGCCGGCACTGGCGCAGCTTGCGGCAAAAAATGCCTCTGCCAACGGGCTCGATCACCGCGTGCGCTCGGTTGCTGCCAGCGTCACGGCCTCGGCTGCGCTTCTCGACGGTCTCGGGCTTGCCGCTGAAAGTTTCGATCAGTGCATCGCCAATCCGCCCTTTCACGACGAGGCGGCTGGCACTCCTGCGCGCCACACTTTCAAATCCGGCTCGCATGCCATGCCGGCGGGCAGCCTGGAGGATTGGATACGCTTCATGGCCCGCATGGTGCGGCCTTCAGGACGCGCCACCATCATCCACAAGGCCGAGGCACTGGAGAGCCTTCTCAGCCTCATGGCGCCGCGCTTTGGCGGCCTGGCCGTCTTTCCAGTCTTTCCGCGCACCGGTGAAAGCGCAATTCGCGTCATTGTCGAGGGCATCAAGGGCTCGCGCGCCCCTCTCAACCTGAGGCCAGGAATTGTCTTGCATGGCGAGCGCAACGGATTTCTGCCGGAGGCAAACGCCATACTGCGCCACGGCGCGGCACTCGAGATCTAGCCCCCGGCCTTACGCGATTAACCAATTGCTGGACACATCCCCCATGCACATCTAATCCGGCATACGCCGTACGTAACCAGACCCGCACGAGAGCAAATCCGGAGCGCTTTTCCGCATGTGGCCCTTTTCACGCAAAGCCGTCGTCCCCGTTCTTCGCTTCTCAGGTCCCATCGGCATGGTGACGCCGCTGCGTCCCGGGCTCGCCATCTCGGGCGTTGCGAGTGCTATCGAGAAAGCCTTCAATCTCTCCAAGCTTCCCTCCGTTGCCGTCGTGATCAACTCGCCCGGCGGATCGCCGGTGCAATCCAATCTCATCTTCAAGCGCATCCGCCAGTTCGCGGAAGAAAAGAACAAGAAGGTGTACGTATTCTGCGAGGACGTGGCAGCGTCAGGCGGATACTTTCTGGCCATCAGCGGCGATGAGATCTACGCCGATCCCTCCTCCATCGTCGGCTCCATCGGGGTTATCTCGGCAAGCTTCGGCTTCGTCGAGGCGATCGAGAAACTTGGCATCGAGCGGCGCGTTTACACCTCGGGCCTCTCCAAGAGCACACTGGATCCATTTCTGCCCGAAAAGGCCGATGATGTGGCCCGCCTTCAAGCGATCCAGCGCGACGTGCACGATGTCTTCATCGGGCTCGTCAAGGAACGGCGCGCGGGCAAGCTCAGGGCTCCGGACGCCGAGCTGTTTTCCGGTGCTTTCTGGTCAGGTCCCAAGGCAGCCGAGCTTGGCCTTATCGATGGCATTGCCGACGTGCGCACCAAGATGCAAGAGGTCCATGGCAGCGAGATCCGCTTGCAGGTCGTCGAGCCCGCGAAACCTGGCTTGCTGGGGCGGCTAAGGCGCATGACGCCAAGCGTCCTTAACGGCGTCGCGGGCCGCGACAGCCCGGCACATCTCAGCCTTGCTTTCGCCGATGATCTGGTGTCGGCTATGGAGACGCGCGCGATGTGGTCGCGTTATGGGCTTTGATCCTGTAAGGTTGGACATACTTTGACGCGAGAAACATACGAGGCAAATGGTATGCCACCACTGATCGTTCTCGCCATCGCAGGCGCTGGCCTCTACGCTGGCTATAAGCTTTTTGCCAAACTCATCGAACAGGCCCAGACGCCTGCCAAGTCGGATGCGGAGCGCTGGAAGCGCGAGGCGGCGGCGCACGCCAACGAGCCCAAGGACCTGGGCGGGCTGGAGTGGGATGAGAAGTCCGGCGCCTACCGTCCCAAGAAGGGCGCATAGGGCGTGTCGAGAGCAATAGCTCGCACCAGAGGCATCGCGGTATCCAAGGCGAATTGACTGATAGCAAGGGCTCACTTCAGTCCTGAAGCAGCGATAAGCCGTGCGTTCAGCGGAGACGTGCGGATTAGCTCCCATTTGCCCTTCGGGTGCTTCCGAGGGCTCCTATCTCATAGGCCCGGTGACAAGACCCTAAGAACACGTATATTGCGCGCCAACTCACCCAACGCCAGAGCACGCGATTATGCCGACCAAGACGGCCGCCAAGGCCACCGCCAAAACTTCGAGCGACGCACACCGCTCCAAGGTAGCCGCCAAAGACCCTTCCGCAGCGGACGGCCTGCGCCCGCGCGAGGCTTTCCAGGACCTGATCCTGACCCTGCAGAAGTTCTGGGGCGCTCAAGGTTGCGTCGTTCTGCAGCCTTACGACATGGAAGTGGGTGCGGGCACATTCCACCCGGCCACCACGCTGCGCGCGCTTGGTCCCAAACCCTGGGCTGCTGCCTATGTGCAGCCTTCGCGCCGGCCCAAGGACGGACGCTACGGCGAGAACCCGAACCGCCTGCAGCACTATTACCAGTTTCAGGTCATCATGAAGCCGTCGCCGGCCAACATCCAGGATCTGTACCTTCAGAGCCTGGATGCCATCGGCATAGACACCACCATTAACGACATCCGCTTTGTCGAGGACGACTGGGAAAGCCCCACACTAGGCGCCTGGGGGCTTGGCTGGGAGGTCTGGTGCAACGGCATGGAGGTGTCGCAGTTCACCTACTTCCAGCAGGTCGGCGGCTACGACTGCAACCCGGTTTCCGGCGAAATCACGTACGGGCTTGAGCGCCTTGCCATGTACGTGCAGGGCGTCGACCGTGTGTTCGACCTGAATTTCAATGGCCGCGACGATGCACGCAAACTGACTTACGGCGACGTCTTCCTGCAGGCCGAACAAGAGTATTCGCGCTTCAACTTCGAGCACGCCAACACCGAGATCCTGCTGCGGCACTTCAAGGACGCTGAAGCCGAGTGCAAGGCGCTGCTCGACAAGGGCACGGGCGGCGACAAGCATCTGCTGGCTCTGCCGGCTTACGACCAATGCATCAAGGCATCCCACGTTTTCAACCTGCTCGACGCCCGCGGCGTGATCTCGGTCACCGAGCGGCAGAGCTACATCCTGCGTGTCCGCGAGTTGGCAAAGGCCTGCTGCGGCGCCTGGCTTAAGACCGAAGGAGGACGCGCATGAACGAAAATACGATTATCGGCCTGCTTGTTACATTCGTACCGCTGTTTGCAGCCGGCTACCTCATGCTCAACAAGCAGCCGGGCATTTTCCGCATGTTCCTCGCGATGCTGGTCATCGGCCTGGGCTATCTGGGCGTCACCGGCGCGCTCGACGACATCGGCTCGCGCGTAACCGGCCAGGCGGAAACGGCCATACCTACGCCGGTGGCCGACGAGGCAAGCCCGGCGGCCAGCGAACCAGCCCCTGCTGCGGCTGATGCGGCCCCGGCAGTACCTGAGGATGCGGCCCCCGCTACGTCGCAGGATCCTGCAGCGCCTTCCGAGGAGGCCGCTCCGGCAACCGAGGAGCCCCCGCCCGCCGATGGCGCCGCGACCGACGCGCCGGCAGGTGAGCCTCCGGCTGACGCGGCAACGACGCCCGAGGATCCTGTTCCCGCCGACGGTGCGAGCGAAGATCAGACCGATGCGCCAGCGGCCGATGCGCCTGCCGAGGATGTGCCCGCTGAAGATGCCCCTGGTGCGGATGCACCCGGCGATGGGCCATCGAACGACGCCCCTGCCGCACCAGCCCCGGCTCAGTAACCAGAACGCTACTCCCCGCGCACTCCTAGGAGGTGCGGGGAGTAGCATCCCACGGGAGCGCTGGCACAACCTTGCTAGCCGCCCACTGCCTCTTTCGTCTCGAACGCGAGAGGTAACATCAGTCCACATTCGCATCTCTGATTGGCATTGAATGTCTGAACTCCTGCTCGAACTGTTCTCCGAGGAAATCCCTGCCCGCATGCAGGTGCGCGGGGCCGAGGACTTGAAGCGCCTCATCACCGAGGGCTTGGCGTCGCGCGGGCTCGATGCGGGAGCGGCGCATTGTTTCTCGACACCGCGCCGCCTTGCGCTGGTGATCGAGAAAGTACCCAGCAAGTCGCCCGCGATCTCAGAGGAAAAGAAGGGTCCGCGCGTCGGCGCGCCCGAGCAGGCCGTACAGGGCTTCTTGAAATCAGCGGGCCTTGCGAAACTTGAGGACGCGGAGATCGTCAAGGACGAGAAGAAGGGCGACTACTACATCGCCAGGATCGAGAAGCCGGGCCGCGATGCGAAAGAGATCGTCGCGGAAACGGTCGTCGAAACGCTGAACAAATTTCCCTGGCCTAAATCGATGCGATGGGGAGCGGGCACGTTCCAATGGGTGCGGCCGCTGCAATCCATCCTGTGTCTTCTGGGCGGCAAGGTTGTACCGATCGAGGTTTCCGGACTGTCTGCGGGCGATGAAACGCGCGGGCATAGGTTCCTTGCCCCGGCAGCCTTCACCGTGAAGAATTTCGCCGACTATGAGGACAAGCTCGACAAGCACAGGGTCGTGCTCGATCCCGCGCGGCGCGCCGGCCTGATCGCAGAGCAGGCCAAGGCGCTTGCCAAGGCCGCAAAGCTCGAACTCGTCGGCGATGATGCGCTCTTGGCGGAAAATGCGGGCTTGACCGAATGGCCCGTCGTCCTGATGGGAGCCTTCGACGAGGAGTTCCTGGCCGTTCCGGGAGAGTGCCTGACGACGTCCATGAAGACGCATCAGAAATGCTTCTCGCTGCGCGACCCCAAGAGCAAGCAGCTTGCCAACAAATTCCTGCTGGTTTCCAACCTCATCGCCAAGGATGACGGCGCGCAGATCATCGCGGGTAATGAGAAAGTGATCCGCGCACGCCTGTCTGACGCGAAGTTTTTCTGGGATCAGGATCTGAAGCGCCCCCTCGACGAAATGGCGAGCCAGCTCTCGGGTATCACCTTCCACGAGAAGCTTGGCAGCCAGAAGGATCGGGTGGAGCGCATCGCGGAGCTCAGCTATCAGATCGCGGGTTCGGTCGATGCCAACCCGGAGGATGCGCGCCGCGCCGCGCAGCTTTGCAAGGCCGATCTCGTCTCCGGCATGGTCGGCGAGTTCCCCGAGCTTCAGGGTCTTATGGGCCGCTACTATGCGGAGAAGGCGGGCACGAAACCTGAAATCGCACGCGCCATCGAGCTGCACTACAAGCCCAAGGGCCAGGCCGATACGGTGCCTCGCGAGGATCAGGGCGACAGCGTCGCCATTGCGGTGGCGCTTGCCGACAAGCTCGATACGCTGGTGGGATTCTGGGCCATCGGCGAAAAGCCGACAGGCTCGGGCGATCCCTATCAACTGCGCCGCGCCGCCTTGGGCGTGATCCGGATTGTGATCGAGAACGATCTGCGGTTACCGCTCAACAAATATTTTGCTTTGGCCTACGTGGGATACGGCGGATGGCGTCATGCTCGCGAAGTTTTGAGTGACAAAAACACCCCGGAAGATCTCCTTTCCTTCTTCGCTGACCGCCTCAAGGTCTTCCTCAAGGATCAGGGCAAGCGCCATGATCTCATCGACGCTGTTTTCTCGCTGGGTGGCCAGGATGACCTCGCTCTTATCGTCAAGCGTGTGGAAGCCCTCGATGCATTCCTGAAGACCGACGACGGCGCAAACCTGCTTGCAGGCGTGAAGCGCGCCGCCAATATCCTTGCGATCGAGGAGAAGAAGGACAAGCGCTCTTACGCCGGCACTTACGATCTCGCGCTTCTCAACGAGAAAGAGGAAACCGCGCTCGCCGCTGCCATCGAGGGCGTCAAGCAGGACACGGTCGCCGCCATCAACGTGGAGAATTTCGCCGGCGCCATGCGCGCGCTCGCCGAATTACGCCCCGCCGTCGACGCCTTTTTCGACAAGATCCTGGTCAACGCCGAAGACTCCAGGATCCGCGAGAACCGCCTCAAGATGCTGTCGGAGATCCGCGCCGCCACTCAGACGGTTGCGGACTTCTCCAAGATCTCAGGTTAGGCTGCTGTTACAAGTGCGCGGACGACCAACAGGCGGGCCGTCCCGCCCCGCGGGCTTCAATTCACCTGCGCACTTTGGCAATCCGGTTTGCAGCGCCTTCCGCCCGCGCGGTTTTCATGTCCGCCAATCGACCAGCGCCAGTGCTCTCGTTGCCGCCAGCCAGCGCGGCGCCTTTCACAGGGGCGGAATTTCCGGATACCGCGGGCGATGAAGCATTTACCTCGAGCACGCTGGCACTGAGCGCGGGAAGACCGGCTTCAGCAAGCCCTTGCGTGCCTTTCACGACCAGAAATCCGGCCGCGCCAATAACGGTCGCGTAGAAGCCGCACGCAAACAGATAGCGGGCTGCATCATGAGCGCCATCGACCAGAACCAAAACCGACATTCGCGGAACACGAACCATCGTTTGCGAATTCCCCGTCTCGACCTTTAACGCGTCAAACGTAGCGGGCTGAAATCCCGGGCAATTTCCTGGAAGGATACTTCCAGTTGCTGCTCGTCGTCGGCGTCGAAATACTTGGAGGGTCCCGAAGCACACTTCTGAAGAACCGTCCTGGCGCCCTCATCGGCCACCTGAAAGGCCACACTGTAAATGAGGATTCCTTTAGCTTTGATGTTGGAACAGACCTCCAACGTCAATTCGTCGGCCAGCGCCGCATCATTGCCGGTGTGCGCCGGATATACAGGCGAAAGCGTATTCTTGCCGTCGCTCATCAGAACGAGGAGCTTGCGCACCTTCTGCCCATAAAGGCGCTCGTCGTAGCCTTTGGCTTCCGAGTACGGCGCTTCCTTGGATAACAGCCGCCAACCCCAGATCAAACCACCCGGGATATAGGTGTCGCCTGTCGCGACCATGGCATCGATTTGACCCTCGAGCGTCGAACGGTCATTCGTCAGCGGGGCGATCTCGCTCGGGCAAGATGCATTCATGACGCCAGGAACCGGGACATCGTATTGCTCGTCGAGCGTCTCGAGCGGATAATTGCGTGAGCCGGCGCAGCCGTTCCAGGTGTTCGTGGTCGTCGGCGTGTAGCACTTCTCTACCGGCGGCCCGTACTGGTAGTCGCAGGCTTCGTAGGTGTACGTGTAAGGAACACCATCATTGGTCGCCGTGGCGGTCTGCGTCCGGCAATTGGACTGTCCGATGACGGGTGTATCCGTGTAGCAGACTTCCGCTCCCGTTTGCGTCGTATCCAGGGGCACGCTCATCCAGGACTTGTTGCGGTTCGATTGCCCGACGTTGACGTATTGCGCGAACGGAACGATGCCGATCTTGACGTTCTGCGCCGCCCGCTCCGGCTCGTAGGCGACCTCGATCAGAGACTTCGCGGCCGACTTCAGGGCAGCGAGCTTGGAACCCGCCATGGAGCCAGTATTATCGAGAACGAGGGAGACCTCGACCGGTTGATCGCCCAATGCGACTTCAGCGCCGACATCCAGGGACATTGTCCTGATGCCAAACAGCTTCGAAAAGCTCGTCGGAACAGACAGGGACGCGCGCGCGACGAGCTTTCCAGGCGAGGGCGAGCTTACGGTCAGCTCGAGATCGCCGCTGTCATGCTTCTGGCGGCGAAGGCCTTGGATGTATTTTGAACCGGCTTGCTGGGCATCGAATTCCGCTTCAGCGCTCTGCAGTTTCGCGCGGCCCAGATAGAGCAACGTAGAATCAAGATCCTGCTGCAAAGACGCGTACGCGCTCAAGCTGCGCGAATAATCGATCGCCAATCCCGAAGCCATTCCCAGGGCCACAAGCGAAAGTGCAAAGACGATCGCAACACCACCGCGTCGATCGGTTAAGAACACACGTGTGGTCGAAATTCGAATTCTCATACCCACTGCCTTCGCCTTTTATGATCGGCAAATTATAGGCAGCACCGGTAAATTCATTATGCTGTTTATCTGTAAGCAGATAAACAAAGCAATCTTTGGACTGAAAATTATTACCCCTAAACGGTAATTGCTCCAGTATGATCGAGATCATCCACGCTCAGACCGTGGACGTTGTCGAGAACGACTACATCGACGAAGCCCGAACCGCCGCCCATGTCGACCGAAACCATGAGGCCGGCGCTCGTATCGGTCACGCGGACGACGTCGGCGAGCGACACGTCGTTGGACAAGTGGAGATCGCTGAAGTCGAGCTTATCGCCCGATCCGAAGTCTGTGATATGGTCAAGACCTGTGCCGATATCCTCGGTGTGCCAGACGTAGGTGTTGGCTCCGCGCGCGCCGCCGTTGTTGAATCCGGCGCCCGTCATGATGTCCGCACCGCGGCCACCATGTATGATGTCGTCGCCGCCATCCCCATAGATGCGATCGTCGCCATCGTCACCGAAGATCACGTCGTTGCCGCCGCCGCCGAAGAAGCCGTCATTACCCGCGCCGCCCCGCATCTCGTCGTTGCCGGCGCCGCCGTTCAGAGAATCGTTGCCATCGCCGCCGAACATGCGGTCGTTGCCATCCTCGCCGAACAGCTTGTCGTCTCCGTTTCCGCCGTAAATCTGATCGTTGCCGCCGGCGCCATGCAGTTCGTCCTTGCCTTCGCCACCCTGCAGCACGTTGTCACGCCCGTCGCCGAAGATCACATCGCTGAATGCCGATCCGGTGACATTGACGGCCCAGGGAAGCTTGTCGGGATCGACGTTGGTTCCCACGCCGGTGCCGAGATTGACGTTGATCGCCGCGGCAGCGGCGCTCGCATCGAGCGTGCCGATGACGCCAAACTCCACCGTGTGATCGGCGCTTGCGCCGTGTCCATCGGAGGCCGTCACGACAAAGCTGTCGGTGCCGGCATAATCCTGGGCGGAGAAGGTGAATTTGCCGTCGGCATCGATATGCACCATGCCATGGGCAGGGCCAGACTTGAGCGCGAAAGTGACCTGGTCTCCATCAGCGTCACTCGCGACGACGCGGCCGCTTGCGGCGTTGTCATAGTATACGGAGAAGAAGCCGCTCGATGCGTCCGTATCGATCCGAGGCCCGGTGTTGGTCGACTCGACCTGGACGGTGTGATCGGTAAAGCCTCCATGCCCGTCGGAGACACGCACCATGAAGCTGTCGAAACCGACATAGTCGTCGGCAGTGTAGATGTAGCTGCCGCTGGCATCGGTGAAGACGAGCGTGCCGTGCTCAGGGCCGGTCGCGATCGAGAAGGCATAATTGTCCCCGTCCGCGTCGACCGCTGCCACCGAGCCGGATACGGAGTGACCATGCGCCACGCTCAACGTTTCGCCGGGTTCATTGACAAACTGGGGCGCTTCGTTCGTCAGCCCCACCGTGACCTTGTGATCGACGTAAGCGCCGCGGCTATCTTGGACGCGGATCGTGAAGCTGTCGGAACCGACGTAGTCGCCGGCTTGATAGACGTATCGGCCGGTCGCGGCGTCGAGGCTCACGTCCCCGTGGGCGCCATTCGACACAATGCCGTATGTGAGATGGTCGCCGTTGGGATCCGAAGCCACAACTGCACCGCTGACAGCGTGGTTGTGGGCAACCGAAAGAGCGCTGTTGGACGCGGGGTCAATTACGGGAGGTCTGTTGAAGAGCGAGTCCAGCGTCGTCTCGACGCCATCGAGGATAACCTTGATGCTCTCCGTGCCGGAGACTTTCAGGTCGCCGACCGCATGGAACTGAAACGGCAGAATCCAGGATAGAATACTGGAGGTGTAGGAGCTGAAGCTCGTCAACTCCGCGATGACCGAAGACGTGAGCTGGGCGGAGCTCAAGGCAACCTGGAGCGTATCGTGACCCCAGCCACCGTCAAAGACCTGCGAGCCCTTGGTGCCAACGGTATAAACCAGAGTGTCGTTGCCGCATTCGCCGTAAAGCTGGGAGTTCCCGTTTCCGGCGATCAGCGTGTCATTGCCTGCGCCACCATAGATGCGATCGTTGCCGCCATTGCCGTTGATGACGTTATCGTAGCGGTCACCTGTCAGAACGTCGGCCGATTTCGTGCCAAGGACGTTCTCGATTCCCGAAATCGTCGATTTGTCGGATGCATAAACGTATCCGGAGGCCAGATTGAGCGTAATGCCCGCGTTCAATCGCGAGGCGTCAAACCAGTCGATGCCGCGTCCGCCATCAATCGTATCGTGGCCGCCGGACGCAAAGATGCGGTCATTGCCCGATCCGCCGGAGACAGTATCGTTGCCGTCGCCACCATCGAGGATGTCGTCGCCGTCGCCGCCGTTCAGCGTGTCGTTGCCTGCGCCGCCAAGCAACGTGTCATCGCCCGATCCTCCATCGACATTATCATTGCCATTGCCGGCATCGACGTAGTCGTTTCCATCACCGGCAGAGACCGTGTCGTTGCCGTTGCCGGAATAGATGAAATCGTCACCCGCACCCGCCGAGATTTTGTCGTTACCTGAGCTTCCAGCGATGACATCGCCGCGGGAAGTTCCATTGATCGTCGCCATGATACGCGGCCCACAATATTATCTTCACAGCTCCAGCCCCCGGCTGGCGCAATTCTTATGAGGCCACACTACCGCACGACCTCTGAAGACCGCCTTAGCTCTTTATTTAAAAGTTTCGACAATTTGTCCGGCTTAGACACAGTTGGATGCCGGCAGCCGGAGTCCCGCAAAAAAACGTGACGAGTTGCTGATCGAATCCAGCGGGCACAAATATTCTTCACTCTCCGCCTAGCCGCGGCCCGCGCCCATCGCGTATGGTGACGGCGTTCCAAGGCCCGGTTGGCCTTGAGAAGTTGCGTAGCGTTCGTTAGTTCAAAAAGGTAAGCGTTCATGGGTTCGCGCCGGCGTACTGGCACTCTCCCCCTTAACACCATCCATAACGGGGACTGCATTGCCGAGTTGAAGAAACTGCCGGATGCCTGTGTCGATCTGGTCTTCGCCGATCCCCCTTACAATCTTCAGCTCGCTGGCGAGTTGCTTCGCCCCAACAACACGCGCGTCGACGGCGTGGACGATGATTGGGACAAGTTTTCCAGCTTCGCCAAGTACGATGCCTTCTGCCGCGAATGGCTGACGCAGTGCCGCCGCATCCTGAAGCCGGATGGCGCGATCTGGGTGATCGGCTCCTATCACAACATCTTCCGCCTCGGCGTCGTCTTGCAGGATCTCGGCTTCTGGATTCAGAACGACGTGATCTGGCGCAAGGTCAATCCGATGCCGAATTTCCGCGGCAAGCGATTTACGAACGCGCACGAGACGCTCATCTGGGCTGGGCACAATGCCAAGTCGCGTGTGACCTTCAATTACGAAAGCCTGAAGACCGGCAACGACGACTTGCAAATGCGCTCCGACTGGCTGTTCCCGATCTGCTCGGGGGCGGAGCGGCTCAAGGACGATGGCGGCCGCAAGGCGCACCCGACCCAGAAGCCTGAAGCGCTCATTCAACGCATCCTGCTCGGCTGTACGCGTGAAGGCGACGTGGTGCTGGATCCGTTTTTCGGAACCGGCACGACGGGCGCGGTTGCCAAGCGGCTCGGACGCAGGTTCATCGGCATCGAGCGCGATCCCGACTACGCTCGGGCCGCCGGGGAGCGCATCGCGCGCGTGACGCCTCTGGCGTCCACGGCGCTCGAAACCGTGCCCTCCAAGCGCACCGAGCCGCGCGTTCCATTTGGCACCATCATCGAACTGGGCATCCTGGAGCCTGGTCAAAAGCTGTTCGACCCGCGCCGCCGGATCCGCGCCGAGGTGAAAGCCGATGGCTCGCTGACCCACGCCGGCAATCAGGCCTCCATTCATCGTTTGGGCGCCCTGGTGCAGGGCAAGGCGGCGTGCAACGGATGGACCTTCTGGCACTACGAGGCGGAGGGCAAGTTGAAGCCCATCGACGCACTGCGCGAAGAGGCCAAGCGTCAACTCGGCCTGGTGAAGCGTCCGTTCGTGGAAGCCGCCGAATAAAGGAGGGTGAAGCACCCTAGCGTTTCGCAAGCGCCACGAGCGTGGGGCGCAAATCCTGCGGCCCCGCAAGCGGCGCATCGAACCACAGCCGCGCCACCTCGTCGCCGCGCGCAAGATCAAGGCCTTCAGGGTCGATGCACGCCAGCCGCCAGCCGGCGCCTTCAACCCCCACTTGAGCCGCATAGCGCTGGACGGCATCGGCGTGATCGGCATTCATATGCGCCACGGCGCCCTGCTCCATGGCCTGAAGTGCTGCCAGATCCCTTACCGTGAGCAGCACATCCTCGCGGGCAAATGCATAGGCCTTGCCGAACCCGCCGTTGAGCGAGGCGCGGGCGACCTCTAAGCGCCAGAAAGCGAAATCCGGAAAATCGGCGTAGAGAGCACTCTTAGGGTGGCGCATGAGATAGCGGCTCTTGATGGCATCGCGCGCGTCACCCGGGGCTATGATGTGCGCCGAGCCAATCAGCGTAATGCGTGGATGCGCGAGCGGATCGCCTTTGCCCGGTTCGCCAACCAGCACGGAGCAGCGTGCATCAGCCTCCAGATTGGTGAAGTGCCCCGACAGCCGGGAGATGAGAAAGACGGGCGCGCCATCCATGTCGGTGGCCACGTTGATGCGGCTGACGGCGGGCGCGCCGTCCTTCGGCTCGATCGTTCCCAGCGCTCCGTATCGCGCGCTGCGGATCAGCGTTCTGCCAAGCCGGCGGGCTGCATCGTCGACAGGCTGCAGGATGTCCTTCTTTTTCTCTTCCATCGTTCTTTCCGTTTGTTCATCGCTTGCAAGGGCTTGCGCTGGCGGCGGCTCGCGCGCGTGAGCCAACCCTGCCGCGCCTCGGGCAAGGACGCAACCGGCGTGCTCGGAACTGGTCAGACATATTGGAAGATCGGGTTTCCGCCAGAACAATAAAACAGCACCCAGCAGCCTCACGAGCGGCTTGAGGCACCCTTTGTGTTCAACTCTCCTTGAGACCGTGGGCGAGGATCTTGCGCATGACGCTCGGCAGCGCCTGGGCGTGGAGATCGCGCCGCTTCACCCAGCGGCAACGGTCTGGTTCGGCCCAAAATGTCAGACCGGCGTCCTCAGGCACGAGCGCCCGCACGACCATCATCTCCAGCCTGAAGTGCGTGAAGACATGCACCACCATTCCAGGCATCTGCCACCAGTCTGCAGCCAGCGGGGCAGCGCGCAGGGCTTCTTTCACAGGCGGCGGCTCTTCGCCCCATGGCGTCGAAGGAACCTCGAGCATCCCGCCGAGCAGCCCGGCCTCCGGGCGTTGACGTAGCAGAACCGAGCCATCCTCGCGCAGCACGAGGAAGGCCAGGCCATGACGCACCGGCCGCTCCGCCTTGCCGGCCTTGTAGGGCAGAACCTCTTCCAGCCCTTGCGCATGAGCAGCACAATCCTGTTGCAGCGGACACATGAGGCATGAGGGCCGCTTGGGCGTGCAGATCTGCGCGCCAAGATCCATCATGCCTTGTGCGAAATCGCCCGCCCGGCGCGCCGGCGTGAGCGAGGCAGCGAGCCGCTTGATCTCGTGCTTCGAGCCGGGCAGCGGCTGACGCACGGCGAACAGTCGCGAGATCACCCGCTCGACGTTGCCGTCGACGGGCGTCGCCTTTTCGCCGAACGCAATTGCGGCAATGGCGGCAGCCGTGTACGGGCCGATACCCGGCAACGCACGCAACTCGTCCTCTTTCGAAGGGAATTGCCCGCCGTACTGCGCGGCGACCACATCGGCGCACTTCTTCAAGTTGCGGGCGCGCGAGTAATAGCCAAGACCCGCCCACACCTGCAGCACTTCTTCCAGCGGCGCGGCGGCAAGATCGCTCACCGTCGGCCAGCGCAGCGTGAAACGCTCGAAATAGGGAATGACGGCCTTGACCGTCGTCTGCTGGAGCATGATCTCCGACAGCCAGACGCGGTAGGGATCGGGCTTCTTGCGCCGGCCATAGCGCCAGGGCAGGTCGCGACGTTCCGCATCGTACCAGGAAAGCAGCGCGGCCACCGTGTCGGGACCGGCCGGGCGCAGCGGCAACTGGCGCTGGCGGGCCAACCCGCCGCCCTTGCCCGTCTTCAGCTTCGCGCTTGCCTGCAAGCCCACGGGCTGCCCCCATCATTTTTCGGCACGGGACTTCCGAATCGTTCCAGCGATGCTAAGCCAGTTCCCCATGACCACAATGTACGATCATGAGGTCGCGTAGGGATGCTGACAGGAAATGACCCGCTGGCCAAACGGCCTCTTCCGCCCGACCGGCGCACCAAGGGCGGCAGCTTCGCCCGCGCGGTCGGCAGTTTCGTGCCCAAGGTGGCGGGTAAGGCGTTCGAAAAGTTCGGCTTTCATACCGCCGAGATCATGACGCAGTGGCCCCGCATCGCAGGCGCCGAGATCTCCCAGTGGACAATGCCCGAGCGCATCCGCTGGCCTCGCATCCCGGCAGGCGCCAACGGCAGGCTCGCGGAAGATGAGGCGCAGAACCGGCCAGGTGGAACCCTGGTTTTGCGCGTCGAGCCCGCCCGCGCCCTCGACATCGAGTACCGCTCGGCTGAGATCATCGACCGGGTCAACCGCTATTTCGGCTATCGCGCGGTCGAGACGCTGAAGCTCATTCAGGCGCCGCTCGCTGCGCCGGCCCGCACCGCGGATGCAAGCGCAGAGTTCACCCCCGCCGGGGCAAGCCAGAATTTCCATGCCGGCAGCGCAAAGCCCCGGAACGCGGGCGCGCCGCCCCCCGAACTCGCCGCACTGGCCGAGGATGGCCTGAAGGCCGCTTTAACCCGCCTTTGGACCTCGGTTTCCGGAAAACCTTGAAGCGGGGCGGACCTTACCTCCCATTCAGTTGCCATTCAGTGGGGAATTGCCTTAATCGGGTGGCCGTTCCGTGCTAGGCGGGCCAGCGCGGCGGCTCTACCCTCGACCAGCCCGTAAAACCGATAAGCGCACCAAAGCGCGTCACATGCCTTACCGAAAAGGAGCAGCAAACGTGTCCGACCTCAAGCTTTCAGCAGTCGCGTTCTCGCGCCGTGCGGTGCTCAATCTTGCCGCCAGCGCCGCCGTGGCCGGCTTGCTGGTGTCCATGCTGCCGGGCAGCGCGCTCGCCCAGCGCCAGAAGGGCCCCGCTGAAGTGTCCGTCGAGGAATTGATGAAGCCTGGCGTGCTGGCGGACGTTTCGCTTGGACCGGCCGATGCGAAGGTCGCGGTCGTGGAATATGCCTCGCTCACCTGCCCCCATTGCGCGCACTTCACCAATCAGGTGTTCCCCGAATTCCGCAAGAAGTATGTCGATACCGGCAAGGTTCACTACATTTTCCGCGGCTTCGCGCTCAACCCGCTCGATCAGGCCGCGCAGATGCTCGTGCAGTGCCTGGGCGGTGAAAAGCGCCTGAGCATGATCGAAGCCTTCTTTGCCAAGCAGGCCGATTGGGCTGCCACCAGCGGCAACCCGGTGCCCAAGCTGTTCGACCTTGCCAAGCAGGCAGGCTTCACGCAGGAATCGTTCGACGCCTGTCTCAAGGACCAGAAGCTGCTCGACAATCTGGAGGCCGACCGCAAGCACGCCAACGAGACGTTCGGCATCAGTTCGACACCGACCTTCTTTATCAACGGCAAGCGCCTTCAGGACACGCCGACCCTCGAGGCCTTGGACAAGGTCATCGAGCCGCTTTTGAAGTAACAGTGGCGTCGTTGTTCAACCGGCAGGCTTGATGTCGAAAAAGACCCTCCGCGCCGCACTCCTTGCAATCGCATTTCCGCTTGCGGGTTGCGGGGCGGATGGCTTGCCGCCTGTTTCCACCGTGAGCAAGGATGGCCCGGCCGCAGGCGGAGCCTTCCCGTCCGAGGGGACCAAGGCCGAAGGTATGCCGGCTCCGTTCGGCGAACCTCAAACCGCAACGGCCGCGCGCGACGTTATCGCTGCGCCGAGCGTTGCCGACGTGATGGCGCCGAGCCCGTTGCCGGAAATGTCCTGGGGCAGCGAGACAGCCCCTGTTACCATCGTTCAGTACGCATCGCTGACCTGCCCGTACTGCCGGCGCTTCCACAAGGAGATTTTTCCACAGCTCAAGAGCACCTATATCGACACAGGTAAGGTGCGCTACATCCTGCGGGAATTCCCGATCGGCAAGACTGCGGGCGCGGCCACGATCGCGTTACGCTGTGCTCCACCTGAGAAATACCTGGATCTTTACGGCCGCTTTCTCGATCAGCAGCCTGCCTGGGTGTCCCAAGAAGTGCGGCTTGACGCGATCTACGCTGTCGCACAACAGGTGGGGATGACCAGAGCCGAGTTTGACGCTTGCCGCGAGAATCACGTCATGATCGAGAATCTCAAGTGGGTCAAAGAGCGTGGGCGCAAACTCGGCATCATCGGCACGCCGAACTTCTTCGTTGGCAACAAGCTCTACAAGAGCGTGCTGACGATGGACGATATCCGCGCGTTGGTGGAGCAGCCGCAACAGAATGGTGATGCGGCAATGGCGGCACCACCGGCGCGCGCCGACTGAGCGCATCGCCTGTTTGCGCGCTGTCTCTTAACCCCTCAAACGGATCGTGCGCGGGTTCTGAGGACCGGAAATGAAAATTACGCGACTGCGGTTGCTGGGCTTCAAGTCGTTCGTTGAACCCACCGAGCTTTTAGTCGAGCCTGGTCTTACCGGCGTCGTGGGCCCCAACGGGTGCGGAAAATCGAACCTTCTTGAAGCGCTCCGCTGGGTGATGGGCGAGACGTCCCACAAATCCATGCGTGCGGCCGCCATGGACGACGTGATCTTCTCCGGCACGACCGGCCGCCCGGCGCGCAACAGTGCCGAAGTCACCATGTTTCTCGACAATTCGGCACGTCAGGCTCCCGCCGAGTTCAACGGTGACGACGTGCTGGAAATCACCCGCCGCATCGAGCGCGAGGCGGGCTCCGCCTATCGCATCAATGGCAAGGAGGTGCGCGCGCGCGACGTCAAAGTGCTGTTTGAGGACGCTTCGACCGGCGCGCGCTCGCCCGCTCTCGTCCGTCAGGGCCAGATCGGCGAGATCGTCAATTCCAAGCCCGAGCAGCGCCGCCGTATTCTGGAAGACGCCGCGGGCATTGCGGGTCTCCATACCCGCCGCCACGAAGCGGAACTGCGCTTGAAATCCGCCGAAGCCAACCTCGCGCGCCTCAATGACATCCTCGGCCAGATGAACTCCCAGGCTGAGAGCCTCAAGCGGCAGGCGCGCCAAGCCCGCCGCTACAAGGAGATTTCCACCGAGATCCGCAAGGCAGAGGCCCTTCTGCTGCACCTTGCCTGGAGCACGGCGCAAGAGTCGGTGATGAACGAAGAAAGTGCGCTGGCGCAGGCCATGACGCAGCTTGGCGGCGCCGCGGAAGCCGAGGCGAAGGCCTTCAATCATGAGGTCGCGCTGGCGGAAACCGTGCCTCCCTTGCGCGAGCAGGAGGCCGTTAAAGCCGCCGCGCTCGCGCGGCTCAGAATCGAACGTGAGAACGTCGATCGCGAAGCCCAGCGGGCGATGACCCGTGCCAAGGAATTGGAAGCCCGCGCACGTCAGCTTGAAACCGATATCGCCCGCGAGAACGGCTTCATCGGCGAGGCTCAGGAGACGCTCGTTCGCCTGGAGGCCGATCTTGAGGCCCAGCGCGAAGCCGAGATGACCGAGAACGCGCAGGAGGAAACCGCACGCGAAAAGGCCGACGAGGCGGAGGAGCGCCGGGGCGAAGCCGAAGCGCGCTTCGCAGAGATCACGCATAAGGCCGCTGAAGCGCGGGCCCGGTTGAGGAGCCTTGAGACCGCACTTGCGGAGCGCAAGGACATCGTCGGCAAGATTTCCCGCCAGATCGAAGGGCTCGATGCCCAGATCAGACAGATCGAGCAGAACGCGCCCGACGCAGAGAAGCTCGCAACCATCTCTGAGACCGGACAGCGTCTGGCCGTCGAGATCAGCCAGATCGAGGCACAAGCGCTCGCCGCAGAGGAGGCGAGCAAAGTCGCACAGTCCGAAGCACGCGCGCGGCGCGACGATGCGGCACGTGTACGCCTTGCCGCCAACGCCTTCTCCACGGAACGCGAAACGATAGCCAAGCTGCTGTCGCCTGCCAACGATGGCGAATTCCCGCCGGTCATCGATCAGATCCGCGTCGCACCCGGTTACGAGACCGCGCTCGGCGCAGCTCTTGGCGACGACCTGGATGCCCCGGTCGCGCCGGAGGCGAGCATCCACTGGCGTACCCTCGATATCGGCCTGGAGGACCATGCGCTGCCTGCGGACGCCGAACCGCTCGTCATGCACGTGGAGGCTCCGCCGGAGTTGGCGCGTCGGCTGCGCCAGATCGGCGTCATCGCGCGCGAGCAGGGCGCACGGCTGCAACCGCACTTGAAACCCGGCCAGCGGCTTGTCTCGCGTGAGGGCGATCTGTGGCGTTGGGACGGCTTTGTTGCCGCTGCCGATGGCGTCACGCCCGCAGCCCAGCGGCTGGCTCACAAGAACCGCTTGCTGGAGCTCGACCGCAGGGCCGCCGAGGTTCTGGCGCAAGCCAAGGATAGGATCGATGCCGAGCGGGCTGCCGCCGAGGCCGCCCAGCGTGCGGAAGCCGAGGAGCGCCGCCTGCGCCAGCTCTGGCGCGAGAAACAGGGTGAGCTTGCCAAGATCCGCGAGCAGCTGACCGTGCTGGAGAAAGGCGCGCGCGAAGCCGACACGCGCCTTGCCGCCGTCAATGCCCAACGTGCACGCGCCGATGAGGAGCTGACGCACGCCCAGTCCCGCCATGTCGAGATCGAGGCGCAGATCGTAACGTTGAGCGAAGGCGAGGATCTGGAGCCGCAATTGCGCGAAGCGCAAGCCGGGGCCGAAACGGCGCGCAAGGCGGTCTCGGAAGCCCGCGTGCTGCTGGCGAGCCTGGAGCGCGACCGCCAGATCCGCGCCGAGCGCATTCGCCATGTCACGGCCGACATCACACGTTGGACGGGGCGGCAGGAGAACGCCAAGACCCAAGTCGAAACCCTGACTGCGCGGCTGGAAGAAACGCGCGGGGAGCTCGAAACCTACGCCGATCTACCCGAGAGGATCGCCAAGCATCGCGAGACGCTGCTGTCGGAACTTTCGCGCTCCGAAAGCGAGCGCCAGGAGGCCGCCGACAAGCTCGTTGAGGCGGAAGCCGCCATGAAAGCAGCAACGCAGGCGCTACGCACGGCCCAGACCGCGGTCGCCGCCGCACGCGAAGCAAAAGCGCGCATCGAAGCGAGACTTGAAAACGCGCGCCAGCGCCGCCAGGACGAGGCGCGCCGCATCCGCGAAACCTTTGAGGTGGCGCCGGAGGGTTGCCTGGCACTCGCAGCGCTCGAAGCCGGCACGGCGCTACCCGCGCTTGCCGATGTCGACCGTCAGCTCACCAGGCTGAAGACGGATCGCGAACGGCTCGGCGGCGTCAACTTGCAGGCCGATGAGGAGCTCAACGAATTGTCGGCGCAACTGGAAAGCATGCAGAACGAGCGCAACGACGTCGAGCAGTCCATCGCCAAATTGCGCGGCGCCATCGGGCAACTCAATAAAGAGGGCAAGGCACGGCTGGATGAAGCCTTCAAGACCGTCAACGCTCACTTTGAACGGCTGTTCACGCACCTTTTCGGCGGTGGCGAGGCGCGCCTGGAAATGATCGAGAGTCCCGAAGATCCTCTCGAGGGCGGGCTTGAGATCATCGCCAAGCCGCCGGGCAAGAAGCCCGCCACGCTTTCGCTGCTGTCGGGCGGCGAGCAGACCTTGACGGCGCTGTCGCTGATCTTCGCGGTGTTCCTGACCAATCCCTCGCCCATCTGTGTGCTGGACGAGGTCGACGCGCCGCTCGACGACGCCAACGTGGACCGCTTCTGCCGCCTGATGGAGCATATGGCGACCGATACCGACACGCGCTTCCTGGTGATCACACACCATCCGATGACGATGGCGCGCATGAACCGTCTGTTTGGCGTCACCATGGCCGAGAAGGGTGTCTCGCAGCTCGTATCGGTCGACCTTCAGACCGCACAAAGCTTCCGCGAGGCGGTTTAAGCTTATCCATTTAAGGATAGGATCGTAAGGATCTGGAAGACCTCCCGATCCTCCGCGCGTTCTTGGGCGGCGCAATGAAGACCCAAAAGTCGGGAACGAACCACCAACCCTCGGCGTTATCCCTTTCAATCCCTAATATCGAAATCTGGAAGGGCACCGCCATGAACGCAAATCGCTCGCCTGAGCCGAAAACCGTTCTTACACCCACCGAAGCCCGCCAGGGCTCGCGGCGATTGATGAACCTACGGGTTCTGGTCGTCTCCCTCGTCCTGCTGGGCCTCCTGGGTCTGGCTCTGACGACGGCTTTTGTCCCTGAAGAGGAAGCACAGGTCGAAAAGACCGCGACAGAGACCGTGGCGCCGCCGCCGCCGGCCTCTCAGACGGCTCCCGAGGCCACGCCTGCACCAGCCGCACCGCCCGCACAGACGCCCGCTTCGCCGCCGGCGGGGGACGGGACAACGCCGCAGTCACCGTCGGGCAGCACGGCAAATCCATAGGCTCCAACCCAGCAAGGTCCCCTGAAGCACGTCTTTTCGAGCGGAATTTCCGTCGTGCGGGGGAATTGGGGAGGCATAAAAACCGCTATCCTCTGTTGGCTTACGCCTGCCTGCCCCTGCGCGGTTTCGCCGTACCAAACGGGCCATCCGCGCAAGGGGCGTTTCCTTGACACCCCTCCCCCCCGTAACTATGGTGCCGCCCGTCGATATATCCGACGAGTGTGAATTTCCGCATCTATTCGGACGGACCAAGCCATGTCTGGTGAAGGCAAGGGCCAAGAGCCTGGACGTGGTGAAATCAGTCCCGAGGATCGCGAAGCCATCCGGCAACGCTCCCTAGACATTGGCCGAAAACTGGACGCCGTTAAAGCGCGCGCCCGCAAGGACGATGACGAGGAGAACCGCCGGCGAGGCGCCGCATTCGGTCAGGCGTTTCGCTACGCAGCCGAGCTTGTGGTGGGCGTAGCCGTCGGAGGATTTATCGGCTGGCTCTTGGACCGCCAGTTGGGTTCAGCGCCATGGCTGCTGGTTTTGTTCGTTATCCTAGGTTTCACAGCGGGTCTTTTGAACGTGATCCGCGCGGCTCAAAAGGCCCAGGCGGAAAACGCCCCCTTGCAGAAGGCGGCGCCCTCCGTGGCGGATGACGACGACGAGAAAGACAACTAGGGGGTCACCTTGGCTGCTGAAGGCGCGCACGAAGATCACGGTCCGATCGCTCAGTTCAAGATCAACAAGATCTATGATCTGAACCTTTTCGGCTACGACGTTTCCTTCACGAACTCCTCGCTGTTCATGGTGATCGCGCTGGCCGTGATCCTGGCCTTTCTTCTGTTTGCCTCGCGCGACCGCGCTATTGTGCCCACCCGCCTTCAGTCGTTGGCGGAGCTTGTCTATGAATTCATCGCCAAGATGGTGAAGGACAACCTCGGCCCCGAGGGCATGAAGTACTTCCCCTGGGTGTTCTCGATCTTCATCTTCATTCTCGTTCTCAACCTGCTCGGCATGATCCCCGGCGGGTTCACCGTGACGAGCCACATCATCGTCACCTTCGCCTTCGCCGCCATGGTCTGGCTGGTCGCCACTGGAATTGGTTTCGCCAAGCACGGTCTTGGCTATTTGAAGCTGTTCGTTCCAGAAGGCGTGCCGTTGCTTCTGCTGCCGCTCATCGTCGTGATCGAGCTGATTTCCTATTTCATCCGCCCCATCAGCCATTCGGTGCGTCTGTTCGCCAACATGATGGCGGGTCACACCATGCTGAAAGTGTTTGCCGGCTTCGCCGTGATGCTGCCCTGGTGGGGCAAGATCGCGCCTGCCGGCTTCATGGTGGCTTTCACCGGCTTGGAGTTGGTCGTCGCCATCCTGCAGGCCTTCATCTTCACGGTTCTCACCTGCATCTACCTCAACGACGCGGTGAACATGCATCACTGACGGTGGCAGGCGACACGCCTGCGCCTTCGTGGCCATCACACTCCAATCCAACCTATTGCAATCCAAGGGAGAGACTACAATGGACGCTCAAGCAGCTAAGTTCATCGGCGCGGGCCTTGCCTGCTTTGCTCTGATCGGCGCCGGCATCGGCATCGGCAACATCTTCGGCAACTACCTGTCGGGTGCGCTGCGCAATCCTTCGGCCGCGCCGGGCCAGTTCACGAACCTGCTCATCGGCTTCGCGCTTGCAGAAGCCACCGGCCTGTTCGGCCTGCTCGTCGCTCTGCTGATCCTCTTCGGTTGATCCCAGAGACGGCGTAACGACAGCAACTGGAGGGGACTATGCTTGCCGGCATGACAGTGCTCGCAGCGGCCGCGGCCGAGGCAGCTACCGAAGCAGCCACCGAAGCGGCGGCTCATTCGGGTGGCGGCGGCCTGCCGCAGCTCGACGCACACACGTTCGCACCTCAGCTCTTCTGGCTGGTGCTCACGTTCGGCGCGTTATACTTCATCCTCTCCAAGGTTGCGCTTCCGCGTATCGGGGAGGTTCTGGAGGAACGCGCGGATCGTATCACGCGTGATCTGGAAGCCGCACAGCGTCTGAAGGACGATACCGACAAGGCGCTCGCGGACTACGAAAAGGCGCTGGCCGACGCCCGTGGCAAGGCCTCGACGATCGCAAAGGATACCCGCGAGCAAATCGCGTCGGAAACCGAGGGCAAGAAGGCGAGCGTCGAGAAGACGCTTGCCGCAAAGCTCCAGGACGCCGAGCAGCGCATCGCGGCGACCAAAACCAAGGCGCTCTCTGCCGTCAACGACATCGCCGCCGATACCGCTGGCGCCGTCGTCTCCAAGCTGATCGGCAAGACCGTCAGCGCAGACGAGATCAAGAAAGCGCTGAGCGCTTCGGCAGGCAAGTGAGGCACCGATGCTAGATCCGCACAATCCGTATTTCTGGGTGCTCGTCTCCTTCATCGGCTTCGTGGCGCTGCTGGTTTACTACAAGGTTCCCGGCATCATCGGGAGTGCGCTCGACGCGCGCGGCTTGGCCATCAAGGCCGAACTCGACGAGGCCAAGCGCCTCCGCGAGGAGGCTCAGGCCTTGCTCAACGACTACAAGAACAAGGCGCGCGAGGCCGAAACCGAGGCCAAGAGCATCATCGAGCAGGCCAAGCGTGAAGCAGAGGCGCTGGCGGCCGAGAGCAGCAAGTCGCTTGCCGAGAACCTGGAGCGCCGCTCCAAGATGGCAGAGGAAAAGATTGCCCGGGCCGAAGCTCAGGCGCTGAGCGAAGTCCGTTCGGCTGCCGTCGATGCAGCGCTCCTGGCGGCAGAGAAGATCATCGCCGGCAAGGTTTCGGGCGCCGCCGGCAGCGGGCTCATCGACGAAGCGATCAAGGATCTCAAGGGCAAGCTCAACTGAGCTGCTCAATTGAGCGAGCAAGCATCAAGCCGGGCACAAGCGCCCGGCTTTTTTGTTTCTGCAATCTCGTTCTCAACGCACCCTGACTGAGCTTCTGCTAAGCGCCGCCCGGCATTTTCATGTCTTTCGCAGCCGCCTCGCTGAGCGCCGTACTCCCTGGGGCCAGGCCATTTTGCTTGAGAATGTAGGCGGTGATCGCAAGCATCTGCTCTTTGGGCAGAGAACCTGGAGCGTTCGCAGGCATATTGGCATGCTCGAACTGATAAAAATCTTCTACCGGCTTACCACCCCATTTTTTCGCGAAATCCGGCCCCTTGAGCGCAGGCCCGAGCGCGCCGGTTAGATCAGGCCGATGACACTCCGCGCAGTGGTCGTTGAAGAGTTGATGACCCTGATCGGCCTGCGCACCGGTGAATGAGCCGGCAGCAAGCGCCGGTGCGGCGCACATCACAGCCAAGGCCATTACAATGAATTTGATCGAAGGATTAGGATTTGATGGGAGCTTCGGGGTCGATGCGATGTCAAGCATTGGAGGCGCGCCTCGCCGTTGAACGTGTAACTATCGGACCAACGTCCCCCGCTCCCCTCGGTTCCTCCATGTCCAAATTGTAAAGAGCGCTTTTTGCGCCTGCACTTTAGATGCTTAGATGCCGTTTCCATGCACCGCGCCTGCTTCGTCACAGTCTGAACTCGGTTCGATGACACAAGATACGGGATGCTCGAGAGTTCAAACCCCGTCTCCATGATCCTCGACGCGATTTTCGCGATTGTGAACGTCGCGCTGGCGGTCGTGTTCGGCTACCTCGGCGCGATCACGACTTACGCGCTTGGGGCGCTGGTTGCCGTTGGGGTGATCTTCGCCGTAATCGCAGGCGTCCGCGCCTTCCGCCACAGGTCGCGGGATGTGGCGCCTAGCAGGCACGATGCAACCTGACCAGACCTGATCTTCTGACAAATCGGGAAAGGCACACCTGCAAGCCATGGCGCAGGCGCCAGCCGTTTCAGACCGCGGCGCTGGCGCTCAGCCGGCACCAGCGGCCTTGGTGTCGAAGCCCACGGTAACCTCGAACTCACCCGGGCGCGAGCCCTCCGGGATATCGAAAGTGACCGATTGGACGGCCGAGAAGTAGCCAATCGGCTTGTCGGCACCGACCACGACATCCACGCTCATATGCTGCCCTGTGACCGGCGCGCGTTTGGAATCGGTGACGGTGACATTGACAGGAAGAGTGATATTCCCCGGCTTGCCGCGCGGGCCCAGCAGCACACGGCCCGAGAAGCCATACTTGACCGTCACACGGCCTGGCTCGATCTGGCATTCGCGCGCCGTCTTGGTAATCTCGCCGCGGTGCATGATGGCTAGGCCATCACCCGTGCGGCCGGGCTCGTAGAAGGTGATGTTGTTGTCGCGGGAAGCCAAAACCATGCGCGGGCACCCCGCAGCGATCTCGCCAATACTCGTGCTGCCGGTCGTGGAGGTATCACCGGCCTTGGCTGCGGTCAGCAGCGCTTCCTTGTCGACATCGCCCGAGGATGCGCTGGAGGAGGAGGAGCCGAACATGCCGCCGCCCAGGCCAGAGGTCAGGCTCGACATGCCGCAGCCTGCCAATGAAGCGCTGAGGGTTGCGGCGGCCAGGACGGCACAAAGCCGCCGCGCCGGGCGAGGCTCAAGCCGCCGCACGCGACGCGTCACGGCAGCGCCGCAAGATATGGCATTATCCAACCTTGTCCCCCTGGGTTTTAGGCCCAGACCCCTTGTATTGTCCCCGCAGCACCGTAGCATCCCGCGACCCCACCGTCCAAGAGCTTTTGTGGCGCTATCACCTGATATAAAAGGACTTTTGCCTAGATGACGACCGTCCCGCCCGGACATTCCCCCGTAACCAAGGCGCCTCTCAAAGTCCTCCTGGCAGCCCCGCGTGGGTTCTGCGCCGGAGTCGACCGGGCGATTCAGATCGTCGAACAGGCTTTGCAGAAATTCGGGGCGCCCGTCTATGTCCGCCATGAGATCGTCCACAATCGCTTCGTGGTGGACTCTCTCCGGGTCAAAGGCGCCATTTTTGTGAAGGAGCTCTCGGAGATCCCCGACACGGCCCAGCCCGTGATCTTTTCGGCACACGGGGTGCCGAAGTCCGTACCGGATGCTGCCAGATTGCGAAATATGTTCGTCCTGGATGCAACCTGCCCGCTCGTGTCCAAGGTGCATATGGAAGCCACGCGGCATCATGAAAACGGGCGGCAGATTGTGCTGGTTGGGCACCGGGGTCACCCGGAGGTGGTGGGCACCATGGGCCAGTTGCCCGCTGGCGCGGTGACGCTGATAGAGACCGCGGGCGACGCACGTGCCTTCACGCCGCAAGACCCGGGCAAGCTCGCTTACGTTACGCAGACCACGCTCTCGATCGACGATACGGCCGAGATCGTCGCCATCCTCAAGAACCGCTTCCCGGGCATCGCCGGGCCTGTCAAGGAAGACATCTGCTATGCGACGACCAACCGGCAGAACGCCGTCAAGGCGATCGCGGGAAAGGTGGATTGCCTGATCGTGGTCGGCAGCCCGCAAAGCTCCAATTCCCTGCGCCTCGTCGAGGTGGCCGAGCGTGCCGGATGCCGCAATGCGTTCCTGCTGGAGCGGGCGTCGGGGCTCGATTGGGACAAGCTGCCGCCGCTCACGTCCATTGGGCTGACAGCGGGCGCCTCCGCGCCTGAGGTGATCGTGGACGAGGTGATTGACGCCTTCGCCGAACGGTACGATGTGAGCGTCGAGATCGTCACCTCGGCGGTGGAGCACGTCGTATTCAATGTGCCAAGGCAGTTGCGGGCGAGCGCGGGTTGAGCGGCGTGCAAGCAAGGCCTTGAGCGGGGAACCCAATGGCGGTCTACACCGAGATCAGTGACGAGGAGCTGAGTCGCTTCGTCGAAGCCTACGGGCTGGGACAATTGCTGTCCTACAAGGGGATCGCCGAGGGCGTGGAGAACTCCAACTATCTCGTCCATGCCTCGTCGGGCACCTTCATCCTCACGTTGTACGAGAAGCGCGTCGATCCCGACGATCTGCCTTTCTTCCTCGGTCTCATGGAGCACCTCTTCCAGCGCGGCGTGACGTGTCCCCTGCCGGTGCATGACCGCGAAGGCAAGGTTCTCAACACCGTCGCCGGCCGCCATGCCGCCTTCGTCACCTTTCTCGAGGGCGTCTGGCCCCGCAAGCCCACGGCCGAACATGCCGTGGAAGTCGGCCGGGCCATGGCGCGCATGCATCTCGCCTCGCAGGATTTCGCCCTCACGCGCCACAATGCCCTGGGCCTTGCGGGATGGCGCCCGCTGTTCGACAAATTCTCCGCCCGCAGCGACGACATCATGCCGGGCCTGCACAAGCTCGTCTCGAACGAACTCGATGTCCTCGAACGGAACTGGCCCCGCGGCCTGCCCGAGGGCGTCATTCACGCCGACCTCTTTCCTGACAATGTGTTCTTTATCGCCAATAAACTGTCAGGGCTCATCGACTTCTATTTCGCCTGCAACGACGCCCTCGCCTACGACCTCGCCATCGCGCTCAACGCTTGGTGCTTCGAGAGCGACTTCTCCTACAACGTGACCAAGGGCCGGGCGCTCATCAAGGGCTACGAGGATGTGCGGCCTCTGACCAATGACGAACGCGCAGCATTCCCGCTGCTAGCCCGGGGCGCAGCCATGCGCTTCCTGCTGACGCGCGGCTATGATTGGCTCAACACGCCCAAGACGGCGCTTGTCGCCCGCAAGGATCCCTTCGACTACGTGCGCCGGCTGCGATTTCACCAGAGCGCCACGTCGCTCGCCGACTACGGGTGCGAGGTGGCGGGATGACGGATCGCAAGCCCGCGCCAGTCGTGATCTATTCGGATGGCGCCTGCTCGGGAAATCCCGGCCCTGGCGGCTGGGGGGCGATCCTCATTTATGGGAGCCATCGCAAGGAACTGAAGGGCGGCGAGGCCGAGACCACGAACAATCGCATGGAGCTGATGGCCGCTATCTCAGCGCTCGCCGCACTCAAACGGCACAGCCATGTGGAGCTCTATACCGACAGCGCCTACGTCAAGAACGGCATCTCGCAGTGGATCCACGGCTGGAAGCGCAATGGCTGGAAGACCGCAGACAGAAAGCCCGTCAAGAATGCCGAACTCTGGCAGCAGCTCGATGAGCTCAGAGCCAAGCACGATATTTCCTGGCACTGGGTGAAGGGCCACGCCGGCCATCCCGAGAACGAGCGCGCCGACGAACTGGCGCGCGAGGGCATGGCGCCGTTCAAGAAATAGGACTGCCGGTCAGCCGCCTCTCTCCGCTTTGACCGCATTGTCGGACCGCTGGGCCGCATCGCCCAGAATTTCCACCGGCTCGTCGAGGGCATCGCGGATATAGAGTCGGCGCACGGCGATATCGATCACGATGGACAACGGAAAGCCAAGCAGCACGCCGAGCGGTCCAAACAGCATCCCCATGGCGACAATCGCAAACAATCCCGTCGCGGGTGGAATGGCGACAGCCCCGCCGACGACCAGCGGCGTAATGAGATTGCTCTCGACCTGCTGGACGATGAACATCACGACCACGGCCCCGGCCATCGCTTCCCAGCTCTGACCGGCGGAGATGGCAATCGTCACCACGGCGGCCGCGATAGATCCGATGTAAGGAACTGCGTTGGCCAATCCGGCAAGAAGCCCTAACGCCAGCGGCGACTGTACGCCGGCAATCCAAAGTCCAAGCCCCGTCAACAATCCGACGAGCACCATGGCGACGAGAACGCCGCCGA
Source organism: uncultured Hyphomicrobium sp. (assembly GCA_964587445.1). Lineage (GTDB taxonomy): Bacteria > Pseudomonadota > Alphaproteobacteria > Rhizobiales > Hyphomicrobiaceae > Hyphomicrobium_B. The sequence goes on along the minus strand of CAZPLQ010000006.1, from coordinate 162,989 downwards.
GCCAGCGATGCAACGCCTCGCCGATGTCCTCGATCGTCGCTATGGCGTTGGCGCGATAATCGGGAGGGATGAGTTTCAGCACTCCGTCCCGGTAGGTCTTGGGATCTACGGCCAGGTACGCCCCGCCGACCAGCATGACGCCGGCGCCGAACACGGCCTGGCCCAGGGATGCGCCCCAGGAGAGGAACCGCGGCAACATGGTCGCGATGCCACCGCTTGCGCCCGAGCCGGACACCAGCTCTTCGATCGAATTGACGCCAAGTCTCTTGCTGGCCTCGGCGAGCAGGCTGCCGAGCCGCGCATCCAGCGACTGCCATTGGCTCATCATTTCGCTTCCGAAGAAGACAACCGCAGCGATCAGACACGCGACGATGAGCGCCGTCGTCAGGACGATGGCCCACGTATCGGGCAAGCCGGCGCGCACCAACGGCTGCGCAAGGGCGCGCAGCGCCATTGCGATCAGCACCGCACCGAAAGCAACGAGCAAAAGTGGAGACAGCAGCCACGCTGCCACAAGCAGCGCCACGACCAAGGCCGTCAGCAATAGCCTTCGCACGAAAACGCCGTCGGACAAATTGCTGGTCATGGCTCTCCCAACTCTTGGAACCGGCATGGGTTCCCGGTTAAGGAGGATGTCTGCGCCGCCTCCCCGTAGAGGTCAGCAGCACAGACGCCTCGACAAGACTTAGAGCCGGTCCACCATAGAGCACAGCATTGCCGCGCTCGACTTGTCGTGGACGGGCGGACTGTCATCGACGTTGAGCACCTTTACGACGCCGTCGTCCACCAGCATGGCGTAGCGCTTCGAACGCACCCCCAATCCGATGCCAGCGCCCGTCAGATCGATGTCGAGGCCGATGGCCTTGGCAAAGGCCGCGCCGTCATCGGTCAGCATCAGGATCTTGCCGTTGCTTCCTGTCGCCTTGTCCCATTCATCCATGACGAACACGTCGTTGACGGCCGTGCAGGCGACGGTATCGACGCCCTTGCCCTTAAGTTCCTCGAAACGATCGAGGAATCCCGGCAAATGAGCCTTATGGCAAGTCGGCGTAAATGCGCCCGGAACAGCGAATAGCGCAACCTTCTTGCCTTTGAAAATCTCGTCCGTCGATTTCGCGACGGGCCCATCGGGCCCCATCGTCATGAACTTTGCGTCTGGAAGCCTGTCTCCGGCGTTGATGGTCATGTGGTTCATTTCCTCCTTGTTTCGTACTCTTTTAAACGTGGTCCGCGTCCTGCGTGGTTTCACTGTTGAATAAAATCTTTTGGCAGCGCAATCAGGCTCTCGGACTGGCCTTTGGCTCCGGATATGGTGACCCAGACATCTTTTCCCGCCAAGTCCTTCAGGTTCGCGCCTTCGCTCAAATTCCCTTCGAAAACGGAGACCGGCTCGGTAAAATTCTTCTTGCTCAGCATCGGCAGATAGAGCCCTTCGCCGGAGAAGAGAAAGACATCGCCGTCTTCTCCGGCGCCGGTGACCTCGAGCACCAGAATAATGCTGCCGCCGCGATTTTCGATACGCCAAGAGGATAAGACGGGCGTGACCGCATCGGGTGGTTTGGTGCCCGCCGCGAGAAGCTTTGGCACGTCCGCGAGAGCCGCCGTAAGCTCGGCTGAGCTTTCCGACTGACCGGACAGGCCAAGTTCCAGCTCCGCCTCCGCGGGAATGCAGATATTCTTGCACACGCCGTATGTCGCCTTGAGATGCAGCGTCACCGGCTTGGCCGGATCGATGGGCGTGATCTCGACGGGAAAAATCACACGGTCTTTGTAGCCGATATTCGCGCCGGCCTTGTCGATCAGCCTATGCGGCGCGGGATAGAGCACGCGTGCGCTGGCTAGATTGTCCGAGCCCGACCAGTCGAACTCCGGGGGAACGCCACCGGCATCGCCGGGACTGCGCCAGTATGTCTTGAAGCCGGGAGTCATTTCGATTTCGACACCCACCATGTAGGTGGCCTTGCTGCCTTCGGGCGGCTCGGCAATGCCGATGAGACGGACCTTGTTATTGAAACCTTCGACCCAAGCGGATTGGTCCGCGCGCGCGCTGGCGCATGCCAGAAAGACTGCGCAGATTGCGCCGGCGGCCGTGATCGCTAACGCAGGGCCTCTTAACGTCTTCATCAAACTTCATCCCGCATCGGTACACAATTCCAACGCCTAGGTTCTGCGGTTCCACGGCCTAAAATCGCGACCTTTGGTCCCCGTCATCGAGAGGCTTTCTTCTTCGCTGTTACGGGTTTAGTCTAGTTATATGAAAGTGCCAAAGCGAAAGCCAACCGTGCCGAAGTCAACCATGCAAGTGCCAAAGCCCAAGCGCCGGCAGCCCCGTAGAGAAAGCACCGGCTATCTCGAAGGACAGCTGCTGGTCGCCATGCCGCGCATGACAGACAAGCGGTTTGCGCGGTCGGTGATCTATATGTGCGCCCACTCCGAGGAAGGCGCCATGGGCCTGATCATAAACCAACGCGCCGATCACATTACCGCGCCTGATCTGCTGGCGCGCCTCGGCATTGAAACGCGCAGCCAAGATGACGAGATCACGGGCGACGTGCTTTCGCTTTCGATCCAGGTTGGCGGCCCCGTCGAGACGGGGCGCGGTTTCGTCCTCCACAGCGGCGATTATTTCGCAGAAGATTCTACGCTCGCCATCGAAAGCGGGATCTGTCTTACCGCGACCATCGACATCCTCAAGGCGATCGCAGCGGGACAGGGCCCCGACAAGGCCTTGCTGGCACTTGGCTATGCGGGCTGGTCACCGGGGCAGCTTGAAAGCGAGATTCACGCCAACGGATGGCTGTCGTGCCCTGCCGATCCCGATCTGGTTTTTGGCACCGATCTGGAGAGGAAATACGCGCGCGCCATGGCCAAGATCGGCATCAACCTGTCGCATCTGGTTAACGACGCCGGACACGCCTAAACGCAATGATTGCACGAACCGCGGCTGATCTCGTGGTGACGGAGCAAGAGTGTCTGAGCGGCAGCCCGACTCAGCCCGTTCCGTCCTTTTTCTCTTTCGCTTGAGCTGCCGGCTTCACACCAGCAAGGCGCGCGAGCGATGCGGCGACGCCAGGGGGCAGATTGGAAAAATCCGGCTGCAGTGTTTGCGGCTGAGGCTGTCCTGGCAGAGGCGGCGGCGGTGACCGCTCGGGCCATCCCGTGGGCGGCACGTCACCATCAGGCAGACCGCCGTTTCCGGTTGCCGTGCGCGCCAAAGCCTCTCCCACCGGACGCACGATGCCTGCACCCGCATTTGCTCCGGGCAACGTCACCGGGCGTGGATCGGGTGGCGCCACGGACGGGCTTGTGTAAGGCGCGGTCCGCATCACCGGCGGTGGCGCGGCAGCCGCGGGCGGCAGTTGCGGCGCGAGAGGCTGCAACGGCTGTTGCGTGGCGGGAACCATGCGTTGATCGGGCACCTTTGTAGGCGGCGCCGTTAGAACGGGTGGTCCGGTAACGGGCGCGCTACGCGCAACGGGCCTCAACGAGACGGGCGGCGAGCGGTGCACGGGTGGCGGACCTGCAGGCTGCGGATTGGCTGCTGCCGGAGGGAGCCCCAACGGAGGCAGTGTCGCATCGTTCTTGGCAACGATCGCAAGCGGCACGGGTTGTTTGGCGCTGTCGCCTGCTCCGGCATGGCCGTTGGCGGCTCCCTGTTTGTGGCGCGGACGAAGGATCGAGTTGACGAGGACTTGAGGGCGCGTGGCTTCCGCCGGTTTCGGCGTAGCGGTAAGCGGAATATTCCCCGCTGGAGCAACGTCGGCGACGCCATCGGCGTTCTGTTCGGCGCCTGCGTCCTTCTTTGCTGCGGCCTTGGCCTTGAAGAAGCCGCGTGGCTGCATCTTGCGTTCCGACTTGCGGATCATCTTCAGCAGTTGAAGCACGTCCCGCTCCGGCATCGGCTCGCCGAAATGATAGCCCTGGGCATACTCACAGCCGATCGAGCGCAGGAATGCGGCCTCGTCGCGCTGCTCAACACCTTCGGCAACGACCCGCTTACCAAGCTCATGCGCCAACGCCACGATGGAGCGCATGATCGCTGCGCCCTGTGGCGAGGAACTGCCCCGCACCAGCTCTCGATCGATCTTGATGGTATCGAACGGAAAGCGCTGCAAATAGGCAAGCGAAGAATACCCCGTTCCGAAATCGTCGAGCGCCAGCTCCGCGCCCGCCCCGCGCAGCGATTCCAGAACCTCCGCCGCCTGCTCGGGATTCTCCATCACCAGCGTCTCGGTGATCTCGAGCCTCAGACACCCTTTGGGCACGATGTTGCGGCCCAGAACATGGCGGATTTCCTGCACGGCCTCAGGGCGGAAGATCTGCCGGCTCGACACGTTGACGGACACGAACAACGGCCGTTCCGAGCGTGGCAGCTCGCTCTGCCAGCGGGCGGCATCGTGCGCAGACTTGAGCAGCACATTGGTGCCGAGCTTGATGATGAGATCGCTTTCCTCTGCGACGGGCACGAACGAAACGGGATTGAGCAACCCGAGCTTGGGATGCTCCCAACGCACCAGCGCCTCGAAGCCTGCCAGCTCCTTGGTCGGCAGGTACACGATGGGTTGATAGAGCACCTTCAACTGATTGCGGTCGAGCGCCTTGCGCAGATCGCTTTCGATCTGGATCCGCTCGTCGCGGTCGCGGCGCATGGCAGGCTCGAAAGCAACCACGCGATCGGCACCCGCGCGCTTGGCGCGGTACATGGCGATTTCGGCTTCCTTGAGAAGCTCTCCGTCGCCGACGCTCGTGTTGTCCCACAACGCCGTGCCGATCGAGCCCGTGAGCACGATCTCCTGATTGGCGAGCGGAATTGGCGCGCGCAGCGAACGCCGCACGCGCTCCGCAAGGGCAGGCAGGTTGCGCGCGTCCTCCTCAGACAGGAAGAGCATGGCGAACTGATCGCCTCCGACACGCGCAACCGTATCGAGGGGACCGAGATGGCGCTGCAGGCGGCGAGCGATCGTGAGCAGCATGCTGTCGCCGCGGACCAGCCCGAATGTCGAGTTGACGCTCTTGAACTTGTCGATGTCGACGAACAGCACGGCGGGGCGAATATTATTCTCGGTCTTCGCGCGGGCGACGGCCGTGCGCAGGCGGTCAAGGAACAGCTCGCGATTAGGAAGTCCCGTAAGACTGCAATGGACCGCATCATGCAGAAGCCGCTCATAGGCGCGCTTGGCATTGGTGATGTCGCGCATCAGGCCGACGCAACGCAGCGTGCGCCCATCCGCGTTGGGGATGCTTGCCGCCTCCAGTTCGAACCAGCGCCAGCTATTATCGGCATGCCGCATGCGGAAATCGGCGCGAATGCGCACCCCTGCACGCTCCTGCGCCGAGAGCAGCATGACGCGGAAGCGCTCCTGGTCCATGGGATGCATGTGATGGACGAAATCGTCGGCCTTCGCGGAGAGCTCTCCCGGCATCAACGCCAGCGCCGCCTCGATCTCGGGACCGACCTTGAACTCGTCGCGCCGGATGTTCCACTCCCATACCGCCGAGCCCGACCCGGCAATCGCCATGGAACGCGCCTGAAGCTCGGTCGGCGCGCCGGCATAGACGGACTCGTGCGAGCGGAACGCGAACTGCGTAACGGTGAAGCCCATCAGGATGACGACGAGCACCAGACCGGCGACGAGGCTCGAGACAACCATGTCGCCCGCAAGCCGGCCGGACAACGTCATGCCCGTGGCAAAGATCCACACCAGAAACAGAACCCACGTCGGGACAAGCGACAGCGCGCGATCCTGACCGCGCACGGCAAGAAACAGCGTGAAACACGCCCCAACCGCGCCGATGCCGACGAATGACAACCGCGCGAATGTTGCTGCAAGACGCGGATCGATCACCGCCACGGCAACCAGCGCAAGCTGCACGATGACCCAGACCCCGATCAACATGCGCACCAAGCCATGCCACAGGCCAAGGCGCAGGAACGTCGTCAGGAACATCACGAAACTTGCCGCCATCGCGGCTTCGCCGGCGGCGCGATAGACCGCGTTGTCCTCAGGCTTCAGGTTGAACAGCTTGTGGAAGAACCCGAAATCGACGCACAAATACGTCAGGACCGACCAGGACACGAGTGCGGCGGCAGGAAAGATAATCTTATGATTGGCGGCAAAAACCGCCGTCAGGAAGATCGCGAGCAGACCCGTAAGGCCGAGCATGGCGCCGTTGAAAAGCTGGCGGTCGCGGGTTTTCACCTCGTAGTCGATGGGCTTCCACAGATAAAGGCGTGCATAGCGCTCCGAGGACAGCTCGGCGACGTAGGTGATGGTCTGCCCCGGCTCCAGCGTAATGCGGAAAACGTCGGCACGATCGCTTTTGATGCGCTCGGGCACGAAGCCGATCGACGGCGTGACGCTTTCCACGCGCCGCGCGTCAAGATCCGGCCAGATGGTGCCTGAACCAATAATGTTGTAGCGGTCCGCCGTGAGCCAACGCTCGATGGGTTTGTCGGTCTTGTTGGAGAGGGCAAACACCATCCAATTCGGGTTGGCGCCCGGCACCGAGGCGCGCACCGTCATGCGACCCGTCACACCGTCGTTGCCCGCAGCTGTTTCGACCTGGAGGCTGTCGCCGCGGCCCTCATAGGCCTCGCCGAGCGTGGTGATTTCGATCTTCTCCTGCTCGGGCTCAACGACAATCGGCGTCAGCGCGCGCGCGACAGGCGCCGTGGCAGCAAGCACGAGCATGGCCAAGACGGCAAGCGGCGCGGCTGCCGCAAGCCGGGCCGGAAGGCGCACGATGAGCCGCAAACCGCGGCGGATCAAGGTCATGGCAGATTACCCCGCATCAGACCTTTCAATGCGATGTCCTCTTCCGTCAAGGCGTAGATGATGTGATCTTCCCATGCGCCGTTGATTTTGAGATAGCGCCGCGCCAGTCCTTCGCGGCCGAACCCGCACTTTTCCAGAACCCGGCGCGATGGCTGGTTGTCGGGCATGCAGGCCGCCTCGATGCGGTGAAGGCGCAAGGTGCCGAATGCGAACGCAGTCAGCAGCTGCACGGAGTTCTGCATATAGCCCTGCCCGGCGAACGGAGCACCGATCCAGTAGCCAAGTGTCGCGCATTGAGCCGCACCCCGGCGTATGTTCGACAGGGTGATCCCCCCCATGAGCGTGTCGCCGTGACTCGCAACGATGAAATAATAGTACCCGTGATCGTCGCGGGCATCCTGACCGTAGACCTTCAGCCGGCGGCGGTAGGCAAGGCGTGTCAGCTCGTCGCGCGTCCACGCCGGCTCCCACGGCGAAAGGTGAGCACGGCTCAACGCCCGAATCTCGGCCCAGGCCGAATAGTCGCTCAAGCCGGGTGGGCGCAGCGTCACCTTGGACCCACAAATCGGCTCCAGGTAATCCTCAGGCAGCGGAGACCTCAGGAATGCCATGCCCCGCGCCCTCTCAGACCCGCATTATGGTTTTGGAGATCGCCGCGGCGGCGTTTTCCGCTTGCTCTTTGGCTTTGCGGCCCGAGCCCACAAGCGCCAGGGTCGGACGCTGCTCCAGGAGCGTGCGGGCGAAGTCTTGAACCCGCTCGGGCGTCACCTGCTCCACGCGGCGCGTCAACTCGGCGGGCGAAATGAGGCGGTCGTGGGCCAGGATGTGGCGTGCCATCTGCTCGGCGCGTACGGAAGAGCTTTCCAGCGCCATGAGCAATCCGGCCTTGAGCTGCGCCTTGGCGCGGTGAAGCTCGCCGGCGCCGGGACCTTCGGCGGCCAGAGCTGCAAGTTCCCCGGCGACGACTCCAGCGAGTTCGTCCACCATGCGCGCGCCCGTTGCTGCGTGTACCGCCAGCATCCCAGTATCTCTCAGCCCCCACAGGCTCGAATAGATGGCATAACACAGCCCGCGTTTCTCCCGGACCTCTTGGAACAGCCGGGAAGACATCCCACCGCCCAGAACGCCAGAGAAGACCTGCGCGGTCATGTAGTCGTCATCGAGGATGGACGGCGAAGGAAAACCGATAAGCAGATGAGCCTGCTCGAACGATTTCGCCGACGCCGAAATACCGCCCACGTAACGGGCGCGAGACTCACCCCCATCTTTACGCGGAGTGAGCCCCCCGAATAGGGCCTCAACGTGGCGGACCCATGCGTCGTGGTCGATAGCTCCTGCTGCGGAAAAGACCATAGCCTGCGGTGCATACTTGCGGGCAAGAAAGCCTTTGAGATCAGTCGCGGTGATGGACCGCACGCTCTTGGGCGTCCCAAGGATGGGCCGGCCCACGGCCTGCCCGGGAAACGCCGTTTCCTGCAGCAGCTCGTAGGCGATATCCTCAGGATCGTCCTTTGCGCCGGCAAGTTCCTGGAGGATGACCTCGCGTTCCTTCTCCAACTCGTCCTCTGAAAACGACGAATTGAGCAGGATGTCCGCCAGCAGCGTCAGCGCGACATTGTCGTCGCCCTTCAGCACGCGGGCGTAATAGGCGGTGGAATCAAGGCCGGTGGATGCGTTCAGGTCACCTCCGACCTCCTCGATCTCCTCTGCGATGCGGCGGGCCGAGCGCGAGGCCGTGCCCTTGAACGCCATGTGCTCGAGCAGGTGTGACAGGCCGTGCTCATGCTCGTCCTCGTGGCGCGCGCCGACGCCCACCCACAAGCCGAGCGACACCGTCTCCACCTGCGGCATGCGGCAAGAGGCGACACGGATTCCATTGGCGAGCGTTGTGATCTCGGGTTTCATGACCTGCAGGCCTTCGCCAATGCGCGCGCGGCGCCTTCTATGTAGCGTTCGATAGCGCCCAACTCGGCGGGGAGAACCTCGAAGCGCTCCGGATCCGTCATCAGCGACGACAGCCGCTCGGGCAACGCCGGGCGATGGCCTGTTATTGCTTCGATGGCGTCGGGAAACTTCGCCGGGTGCGCCGTCGCCAGGATGATCTGCGCCGGGCCGCCCTTGCGCCCCAGCGTCTTATCGGCGGCCACCAGACCGCACGCTGTGTGGGGATCGACAAGATAGCCCGCTTCGCTTTGCGTGCGGCGGATGGCGTCCGCCACCTCCGCCTCGCTGGCTGAGGCCGCTTTGAAATGCTTCTGAAGCGCCGGCGTGAGGGATCCCAGATCAAAGCTGCCGCTCTGTTTCAGCGCGCCCATGTGGCCCCGGACAACAGCTGCATCGCGCCCGGAGGCCTCGAACAGGTAGCGCTCGAAATTCGAGGAAATCTGGATGTCCATCGAGGGTGAGGACGTCGCCTTCACATCGCGCATCTCATAACGGCCGGTCGCCACCGTGCGCGGAAGGATATCGTTGGCGTTCGATGCAATGACGAGATTTGCGATCGGCAAACCCATTTGAGCCGCGACGTAGCCCGCGAAGATGTCGCCGAAGTTGCCCGTGGGCACGACGAACGAGACCTCGCGCAGCGGTCCGCCGAGCGCGCTGGCGGCGACGAAGTAATACGTGGCCTGCGCTACGATGCGCGCCCAATTGATGGAATTGACACCCGACAGATGAACCCGGTCGCGGAAGGCATGGTCATTGAACAGGCCCTTCACGAGGGACTGGGCATCGTCGAACGTCCCCTCGATGGCAATCGCGTGGACGTTGGGCTCCGCCGGCGTCGTCATCATGCGGCGCTGCACGTCGGAGACGCGGCCCTGCGGAAAGAGGATGAACACGTCGACCCGCTTCGACGAGCGGAAGGCCTCGATCGCGGCGCCTCCGGTGTCTCCAGAGGTGGCACCCGCGATCGTCGCGCGCTGCCTGCGCTTGGCGAGCACATGATCCATCAGACGCGCCAGCAACTGCATCGCGACGTCCTTGAACGCCAGCGTGGGACCATGAAACAATTCAAGGATGAAGCGGTTCGGCCCGATTTCAACCAGCGGCGTCACGCAAGGATGGCCAAATGTAGCGTACGCCTCGTCCGCCATGCTCCGCAATTGGGCACGTGTGATCGCATCGCCGGCGAAGGGATGAATGACCTCCACCGCAACTTCCGCAAAGGGTTTGCTGGCCAGCCCCTGGATGGTCTCGGACGGCAATTTCGGCCAGGACTGCGGAACATAAAGGCCGCCATCCCGCGCAAGCCCCGCCAGCAGCACATCTTCGAAACCCAGCGCCGGCGCCTCACCCCGTGTGGAAATATACTTCACGTCTATCCGTCTCTTTTCATTGTGGTTTTTTGCCGATTGGCGACGCCAGGGCCGTGGCTCGGGTTCGCCGGGACTGGGGCGGCTCCGCGCGGTGCATACGTGCAGGGACAGTAGAGGGTGGGCCCTGACCCGGCAAGCCAACGCGATGCAAAGGCTCCAGCCCGAAACCGGGAATCGGAGCGGTGTTCTGCCCCAGATCGAGTTTGTCCCACCGCATGCCGCTCGCGCCTGCCAAGGCAGCCTAAAGTTGTAGTCATTGCCTTAGTATCTCTTTTTGATTGCTCCGCAACCGCTGGGCGGCAAAAGCGGCGTAGACGATCACCAGTGTCACCGCGAGGCCCCACCAGGTCAGAACGTATTCCAAGTGCCTGTTGGACAGATGGACCTCGGTGGTGCCGCCCTTGGGCCAGCCACCGGGATTTACGGGCTTGGCCAAAGCGTCGATCGAGAAGGGTGCATAGGCCGCAATCCGCATCGCCTCGCGTTGCCCGGGAGCAGGTGGCGGATCGGGCGCCCAGCGCATCCCTTCCAGATCACGCCAGTACCATTGATTGCGTCTGAGATCGGGAGCGAGCTCGAACATGCCGGGCTTCTCCGGCCCGCGCACGAGTCCGACGACATCGACTACACCGGTAACTTGGCCCTCGACGCGCGTTGCCGGGTCCTTTAGCCGGTCGGGCACCCAGCCTCGATTGACGAACACGGGCGGACCGCCATTCTCGGGCATCAGCAGCGTGAAGATGTTCCAGCCCTGGGACTGCTGGTTGGGTGCATAGAGATAACGCTCGGTGGTGTAGTCGAACGTTCCCTTGACGCGCACCTTTTGATACTCGGCCTCGCCATCGCGCGCGAATTGATCCAGGACCTGCGCGTAGCTTTCCGGTTCCCCCTTCGCGCGCGCCTCGATCTTGGCGATCAGATCCTCTTTCCATTCCATGCGGTGCCATTGCCAAGCGCCAAGAGCAATCAGCACCGGTAACGCCAGAATGGATATGATGGTAGGCCAGATAAGACCAGCGGCCTTCAGGCGTGAAAGCATAAGGCGCGTTCCTCGACTGCTTTACGTGCCGCACCTGAACTCGGACGTGCCGCGCATAACAAGAAGGCGCTATTTCTGCTCCAGGCGGCCTTCCTCGGCCTTGTTCTTGTACTGCAGAGCAATGAGCGTCGCTTTGATGAATCGAAGCAGCAACACGCCTACGAGCGGGGTCAGGATGCCCCACAGAAGGACGTGCCCCCACCAGGGCACGCCGAACTTGAACTCCGCGATCAATGCGCCTCCAACAGACAGGAAGCCAAGAACGAAGATGGCGAATACCGCCGGGCCATCGCCCGTGTCGACGAACTTGTAGTCGAGATCGCAGTTGGAGCAGGCCTCGCGCATATTGAGCACCTGGGTGAACAACGGACCCTTGCCGCAGCGTGGACAGCTGCATTTGAAACCGGACTCATAAACGCTCGGTGTGGTCATAGATCCTACTGGTCCCATCGCGCTTGGTCTAAACCCGGCCTCATCCTGAATGCCTGCAATTTCGCACCGCGGTTTCAAAAAAGTAAGGCGGCCCGCGGCCGCCCTACCCCTTGTCTCGCCGGACGGATCTCAGTGACCCGCACCTACGGCAGCCGCCGCACCTTCCGCGATCGCGCCCGCGCCCCACACGTAGATGCAGGCAAACAGGAACAGCCAGACCACGTCAACGAAGTGCCAATACCAAGCCGCCGCTTCGAAGCCGAAGTGCTGCCGGGGCGTGAATGCTCCGCGCATGGCGCGCACCAGGCAGACCAGAAGGAAGATGGTGCCTATAATGACGTGCGCACCGTGAAAGCCGGTCGCCATGAAGAACGTGGAGCCGTAGGTGTGCCCCGCGAAGCTGAAGGCGGCGTGCCTGTATTCCAGATACTGCAGGAACGTGAAGGTTGCGCCGAGCAGAACCGTCAGAAGGAGGCCGATAACGAGCCCGCGACGGTCGTTCTTCAGCAATGAGTGGTGCGCCCAGGTCACAGTGCAACCCGAGGTCAGCAGGATCAACGTGTTGACCAGAGGCAGACCCCAAGGATCGAAGGTGTGCTTGAAGAAACCCGGCGTCATGGCAGCGGTCGCCTCGACGGGCACGGGCGGCCACACGCCACCAAAGACCTGGTTGCGCGTCGTCAGGCCTACAAGCTGGGAACTGTTGGGCAGCTCATGCACGCCTGCCGGGAAGAGGGCGCTGTCGAAGTACCCCCAGAACCAGGCCACGAAAAACATCACTTCCGAGGCAATGAACAGAATCATGCCGTAGCGCAGGTGGAGCTGCACGACCGGGGTGTGATCACCCTTGTTGGCTTCGCGGATGATGTCGAGCCACCAGCTCCACGCCACGGCGATGAGCGCCAGCATGCCGATACCAAACAGATAGGGCCCCTTGATTCCAAGGACGCCCTGCCCATCGACGTGGGTTCGCATGAGCGCGATGAAACCCAACGCGGCGACGAACGCCGAGATGGAAGCCAGAAGCGGCCATGGGCTTGGATCGACCAAGTGATAATCGTGATGCTTCGCATGCGTGTCGGCCATATCGTTCTCCGTCCTGCCCGTTCGTTCTCCCGATCCGCACTCGCCTTGCGAGCCCGGCTTCGCTCTTCTTGGTTAGGTTTTAGACTTTCGTGTTGGCCAGCCACGGACCAGGATGTGTCTCAAGCTGGATATTCCTTGCTCTCCTGCGATCAGCCTCCACCGGGCGGACCCGACGTGCCAGCCGTCTTGGCGACGGGATAGAACACGTAGGACAGCGTTAAATTCGACAGCCCGGCCGTGTCGCGATCTTCGAGGATCTTGGGATCGACGAAGAAGCTGACGGGCATTTCCACGCTCTGGCCGGGTTGCAGCGTCTGCTCGGTAAAGCAGAAGCACTCGATCTTATTGAAATAGAGGCCGGCGGCTTCCGGCGCCACGTTGAACGCGGCCGTGCCAGTCAGGGGCCGGTCCGACAGATTCGTGGCGCGGAAGAAGGCCAGCGCATTCTCCCCGATCTTCACATCAATGGTAGGCTGCACCGGCTCGAACTTCCAGGCCAGGTGCGGCGACACGTTCGCATCGAAACGCACGGTGACGACCTTGTCCAGAACCTCTTTGGATGGGCCGCTGGCGCGCTGTGTGGTGCCGCCGTAGCCGGTGACCTGGCAGAAAATGTTGTAGAGGAGGGGCGAGGCCGCCGTGATTGCGCCCATGACGGAGAGCGCAGCAAGACAGCCCAGAACAACCTTGCGGTTGCCGCTGGATCGCACATTGGCGCTGCTTTCGTCAGGCGTCGTGTTCACCTTGCCCGTCTCCCTAATTCGCGAGGTTGGCGATCGCGCCGCCGAAGCGCACGATCGTGGCGGCATAGAACATGACCACCATAGCCACCAGCAAAAGCGCAATAGCCACGGACCTGCGGCGCGTCGCCGGTGCTATCAGATCATTGTTCTTCTTGAGGTCGTTCGGCATCATCAACATCAACCCAGCAGGCGCTGCCAGGCGTGCTCGCCCAGCAGGATCACGAACAGCAAGAACAGATAGAAGATCGAAAAGCCGAACAGCTGCTTGGCGGCATAATCGGCCTCGCGCCCTTCGGTAATGCGGCGAACCTTGTCGGCCAGATAAAGGAAGATGGCGCCGGAAACCACGGCCGCCACCAGATAGAGCGGACCGGCAAAGCCCATGAAGGCCGGCAACGTCGCCAGCGGCACAAGCAACCACGAATAGATCACGATCTGGCGCCGGGTTTCGGCGGGACCGGCGACAACTGGAAGCATGGGCACGCCGACACGCTCGTAGTCGCGGCAGCGGTAAAGCGCGAGCGCCCAGAAATGGGGAGGTGTCCACATGAAGATGATCAGGAACAGCACGATGCTTTCGAGACTGACGCCGCCCGTCACCGCCGCCCAGCCGATCATCGGAGGGAACGCGCCGGCCGCGCCGCCGATCACGATGTTTTGCGGCGTCCTGCGCTTCAACCACATCGTGTAAATGAAAATGTAGTAGGCGATAGTCATCGCCAGCAACGCGCCCGCGACCCAGTTCACGAGTACGCCCAGCGTCAGCACCGAGAAAACCGAAAGAACGGCGCCGAACTGCAGCGCTTCATCGGTCGAGACGCGGCCGCGCGGAATGGGGCGCGCAGCGGTGCGCTGCATGCGCGCATCGATATCGGCGTCGTACCACATATTGAGTGCACCGGACGCACCAGCGCCGATGGCGATGGCCAGGAGCGCAATGACGCCAAGAACTGGATGAATGACGCCCGGAGCCGCGACCATTCCGGTCAGAGCCGTAAGCACGACGAGCGACATCACGCGTGGCTTCATTAGTGCGAAGAAGTCCGCAATAGAGGGTTCTTCGACCTCCGCGCGAACGCCCGCTTCCCCGTCAATTCCGATCTCGGCCATGGGCCTTGGTGCTCCTCGTGATCGGCCCGGTACTTTGCCGGACCGGCTTATTTTTTGCGGCTGCCTCTTATGCCGAAGCCGCCGTAGCTGGCGGCGAGGCGAGCGATGCTATACGCACCGCCCGCCTCTGCCAGGTCTCAGTGATGATCGCCGGCCGCGATGCGCGGCAGCGTCTCGAAGGAGTGGAAGGGCGGCGGAGACGGCAGAGTCCACTCGAGCGTCGTCGCACCGATGCCCCACGGATTGCCGGCCGCCTTCTCCTTGCGGATGAAGTAGGCATGCAGCATGCTTACGACGAAGAGGATCGTAGCCGCGAACGTGATGTACGCGCCGATGGACGAAATGTTGTTCCAATACGCGAAGGCGTCCGGATAGTCCGCGTAGTGGCGCGGCATGCCAGACAGGCCGAGGAAGTGCTGCGGGAAGAACAACAGATTGGCGCCGATGAACGTCAGCCAGAAGTGCACCTTGGCCACCGTCTCATTGTACATGTAGCCCGACATCTTCGGGAACCAGTAGTACCAGCCGGCGAAGATCGCGAACACGGCGCCGAGCGACAGCACGTAATGGAAGTGCGCCACGACGTAGTAGGTGTTGTGCAGCGCGCGATCGACGCCCGCGTTGGCGCACATCACGCCGGTGACGCCACCGATGACGAACACGATGATAAAGCCCAGGGCCCAGACCATGGGCGCACGGAACTGGATCGAACCGCCCCACATGGTGGCGATCCACGAGAAGATCTTCACGCCCGTGGGCACCGCGATGACCATGGTGGCAAACATGAAGTAGGCCTGCGTGTCGGCCGAAAGGCCAGCGGTGAACATGTGGTGGGCCCACACGATGAAGCCGACGATGCCGATCGCGACCATGGCGTACGCCATGCCCAGGTATCCGAAAATGGGCTTGCGCGAGAAGGTCGAAACGATGTGGCTGATCATGCCGAAGCCCGGGAGAATGAGGATGTAAACCTCCGGGTGGCCGAAGAACCAGAACAGATGCGCATAGAGCAGCGGGTCACCGCCACCGGCCGGATCGTAGAATGTGGTGCCGAAGTTGCGGTCGGTCAGCAGCATGGTGATGGCGCCGGCCAGAACCGGCAGCGACAGTAGCAGCAGAAACGCCGTGATCAGCACCGACCAGGCAAACAGCGGCATCTTGTGCAGCGTCATGCCGGGCGCGCGCATGTTGAAGATGGTCGTGATGAAGTTGATCGCGCCTAGGATCGACGACGCACCCGCCAGATGGAGGAAGAGGATGGCGAAGTCGACGGCAGGGCCGGGATGGCCAATGATGCCCGACAGGGGCGCCACGACGATCCAGCCGGTTCCCACGCCATCGGCGTCGGCCGTGCCGGGCACGAACAACGAGATCAGCAGCAGCGTCAACGCGGCCGGCAGCAGCCAGAACGAGATGTTGTTCATGCGCGGGAACGCCATGTCAGGCGCACCGATCATCAGCGGGACGAACCAGTTGCCAAAGCCGCCCAGCATGGCCGGCATGACCATCATGAAAACCATGATCAGACCGTGGCCGGTTACGAACACGTTGTAGACGCCCTCGTCGGCGAAATACTGCATGCCCGGATGCTGGAGCTCCAGACGCATCATCACCGAAAGGAAGCCGCCGATGAGGCCGGCCACAATGGCGAACAACAAATACAACGTGCCGATGTCCTTGTGGTTCGTCGACAGGAACCATCGCTTGAAGAACGATGGCGCATGATCGTCATCATGCGCTGCATATGCCGTGCTACCCATGTGTCCTTACCCTTGTCTTGCAAGATCTAGCTTTTGTTGTGCGGGGCGCGCCAACCAGTGGCGTCGAACCACGCGTCTCCGAGTATCTGTAAAATTTACTGGGCCTGAGCCAGCGCCTGATTGGAGCGCAGCGACTCGGCCGCGGCCTTCAGGATCTCGGCGGCCTTCGCCTTGTCCTTGGCCTTAAGCGCCGCCATCCAATTGTCGTAGACCTCAGGCTTCACCACGCGCACGGCAATAGGCATGCCGGAGTGGTTCTTGCCGCACAGCACCGAGCACTGGCCATAGAAGATGCCTTCCTTGTCGGCTTGGAACCAGACTGCGGCCGTGCGGCCGGGGACGGCCTGCTGCTTCACGCCGAAGGACGGAATTGTCCAGGAGTGGATGACGTCGTTGGAGGTAATCAGGAGGTGCACCACCTTGCCGAGCGGGATGGCGATTTCCTGATCAACCGAGAGCTGGCGGGGCTCGTTGCGCTCCTTCCAGACATCGATCGCGGCCGCATAGACGGCTTCGCGGCGCGCAACGCCTTCGAGGTTACCGAATTTGTCGTTGAACTCCTTGTCGCCGATCTTGGCCTTCAGCACGTCCTCGTCATGCAGCATGTTGGTGGACAGCGTGATGCCCTGATCGAGATACTCGTGATCCCAGAACCAGGCGTTACCGATGGCCTTGATCGTGATGTCGGGCTTGGGGAAACGATACTGCTCGTAGAGCAGCTTGAAGGAGGGGATGGCAATCGCCACCAGAATAAGGATCGGAACGATCGTCCAGGCCACCTCGAGCGCAGTATTATGGGTCGTGCGCGAGGGAGTGGGATTGGTCTTCTCGTTGAAGCGGAACATGACGTAGAGCAGAAGCACCAGCACGAAGACCGCAATCGCGATGATAATCACGTTGACGGTATTATGCAGGCTGGTCAGCTCGCTCATGAGACTGGTGGCCGGAAGTTGCAGGCCAAGCTCACCGCTCGTCGGCTGGCCGAGCCCCGCCATCGCGGGCGATGAAAGGCTCGACAGAAAAGCAAGGCCGGCGATTGCCGAGCCGGTAACCGCGCCAAACAAGCGTCTCAACATTGGTTTCGCTCCCGGTTCACCGTCTCGCGGGCCTCTGGGCGCCCCGATCGGTGTGTCGTTGTTGTTATTGGGCCCGCCGCAACCAGGCAGGTCCGCTCCCCCAGATATTTCAGAAATCCACCCGTGGGCTCGAGAGGTCTTACCGCGGTGTCGCGCGCGCAAAACTTCCCTTATGCATGAGAGCACAACCGCTTTATTTGTCTCAAGTCAAGTTTTCTGCGGCATTTTTTCGCGATATGTGGTGCGCGAATCATCACGCAGGTTTAGCGCTGCACCTGACGTACGACAGGACAGAATTCGGCCCTATTGATTGCCGACTAACCCGCCCGTTGCCTGCGATTGCGGAGTGAGTGCGCTTTGCATGACCAATTTCCAGGAGTGACCGTGCCCGACATCATTGGCCTTCGCACCGGGTTCCGTCGCGCTTTTCACGTTGCATCGTTGGTGCTCGCCGTGACCCTCGCCGGCCCCGCCGCGAAGGCCGTCGATGCGCCGGAAGGTACTGTCAAAGCGCAGCACGGCGATTGGCAGGTGGTCTGCAAGGATCCACCGCCCGGTGCCAAATCGGGTGTATGCGCCTTGGTCCAAAGCGTCACAGCAGAAGACCGCAACAACATCGGGCTCACCGTCTATTTCCAGAAGTTTTCGAACGGCACCCGCGTGCTGCGCGTCTTTGCGCCGTTAGGAGTGTTGCTGCCGCCTGGCCTCGGGCTCAAGATCGACGACAAAGATGTTGGCCACGCGCCGTTTTTGCGGTGCCACAACTTTGCCTGCTACGCACAGGTCGTCGTCGAAGATTCACTCATCGAGCAACTCAAGACCGGCAAGACGGCTATCTTCATCATCTTCCAAACGGAGGAGGCGGGAATAGGTATCCCCATCTCGCTTAAGGGCTTCGCCGAGGCACTCGGCGCGCTTGAGTGAGTGTCATGGGAGGCTTGCGAGCCTTCACGGGTTCGCACCGCCGAGAAACCCCGCCGGCAGCAGACAAACGAAAAGCGCCGTGGTTTGCACGGCGCTTTGGGCTTTGAACGACAGTGTGTACGCTGGCCCTCAGGCGACTTTGCGCACATAGGTGCCTTCGGCGTCGGGCACCTCCACATCGAGCAACTGCAGCGTATCGCGTGACCGACGCGGCATGTGCACGACTGCCGACGAGCCTGCCGTCGTACGCGAAAGCGCAGTGGCGATATTGCGATTGGCTTCCGAATACGAGTGGCTCAACTCGTCCCAATACTCACGATAGGCCTGCGTCATCGAGGAGGACGTCCCTGCCCGCGCAAGGTTATTTGCAAGCATCATGTTGGCGCGCAACTGCTTAGCGGCCAAATGAGATATTTCCAAGTGCCAGCGGCCAACGGCCTTCAACATGGGCTGCCAGTACGAAGATACGATATCCGTCCCTTGGAACAGGACTTCATAGAAATCGTGCGCCGGAGACGTCGGAGCACGCGCATGTGTTTCGGAACTCATTTGAACTACCCTCTCAAGCAGAAGTTTCGCTCCCTGGAGCTATGTTTATTAAAACCTGACCCGGACTTCTTGGTTCCGGACGGCCCTGCCTCTGACCAGATTCAACGACAGAGGCAATTTTTCCCATCTTTTTAAACAAATAATAGCACCCGCTGCCAGTTCAATCTCATCACAGATAATTGTGACAAATGAATGCCGTGCCTCATATGAGCAGGATCAATCCCGGCAGACTCTCTTTATCAACTTCAGGTTGAGCACCTAATACCTTCAGCGAGCTGAAATTTTTCAGACCGTTCGTGTGCGGATATGCTAAAATTTATATGCAGTCGGTGACGAGACGGCGGCGGCGCCCTGCAGATTTAGTGGGCATGTTTTCAGTCTGAGTTCGTGATGCGTAGGCAACCTGGCCTGATCTGGTCCAGCGTTGCTGCGATCGTTCGGCGTACACGGACGAGCGCGGTCGCTTTGGCTTGCGCCTTGGGGCTGCTCACATCTCTCCTATGCGCCGAAGCCCAGGCCGGCGAACCCGCGCAGCCCAAATATGGCTGGCGCGAGGTCTGGTCGGGCGGCGATGCCATGCGCGACGTCTGGCTCCTCTATAGCGGTGTGACGCTGGCTCCCTGGAGCGAGCACGTCTACGACCCAGGCTGGCGTATCCGTTCGCAAGCAGGCTACGGCCGGTACAATTACGTCCTCCAGTCCAGCGGCCAAGCTGTCGCCTATGACGGCGAAGTCACTTATGCGGACGCCCTCATCGGCTACCACTGGCGCGTTGGAGACCTGACCGCGAAGGCTTTTGGCGGGGTTTCGGTCATCGAGCACAAGGCCCTCGCGCAAGCCTCCAGCGGCCGTGTGGTGGGGCTGGAATGGGGGCCGAAGGCGATGCTTGAGCTGTGGCTCAATGTCGGCGCCGCGCAATACACATCCCTCAATCTGTCGTTCACAACCGCACACGGCACGGCTGCTGCGCGCTGGAGATGGGGCGTAAAGCTTGCCGACGCCTTGTCTATCGGCCCCGAACTGCGCTTCGACACGAACGCCTTGCGCTATCAGAGCTACGGCGAAATTTTCGACTCCTACCTGGGACGGGCCGGCCTGTTCCTGACGTACAAATGGACAGGCGTGGAACTCTCCGTGGCGGGCGGCGTCTCCGCGAACGTCAGCGGTATTGAAACCGACGCCATAAGCCCGTACGCAACCGTGAATGTGCTTTTCCAGTTCTGATTGACGGCGCGGCCTTGTGCTTTGCTCAGGCCTCCTGCAACGATCCACCGCTTCGGACCTCCAAATTGAAGGCACGGCCATGCGCCACAAATCTCACCTGCTTGCCGCTACTCTTCTGACCGGCGCAACGCTTGGATTATACAGCACCGCGGCGTTCGCCAAGACGTGCGCAAGCATGTCGATTGAAGCCCGGGGCGAGCCTTCGCGATACCTGTGGCTGGCGAAGACGAAAACGCGCGCCAACTGGCGGCACAAAGTACGGTCCATGCCAGGACTCGGCTCCGACTATGCCAATTGGGCGCGCGCGGAGAACACCGAGGAGACGTGCTACAGCGGACCCGCTGGCCATATGTGCGTCTTCACGGGCACGCCCTGCCTGCCTTAGCAACCGGCCTTCAGACGGCCGGACCCAAGAATTTTCAGGGTATTCGATCTCTTGCCCGCCATCGCATATTTTTTTGCCTGCCGGCCCAAGGATTACCGCAGCTCCCGCGTCTCATATCCAGTTACGGGCGGGAGCGGTGCAACAGGCAGGCCGCGTGAGCACAGAGAGCGACGAGATCCTAGCGATGCGTGCCGGGCAAGGTTGCCGGGCATCCTTTGCAATGCTGCTGGAACGGCACTACGAGCGGATCTATCGCACGGCCTGGAGATTCACCGGCGCACGCGAACGGGCCGAAGACATCGCCCAGGATGTCTGCGTCAAGCTCGCAGGTATCATCGGGACTTTCCGGGGCGACGCGAAGTTTACGACCTGGCTGCATCGCGTCGCCTACACCACCGCTCTCGACAGCGTGCGCGCCAGCCAAAGGATTTCGGCGGTCGCTCCCTCTGACGTCATGCAGCTTGCCGACCGCGCCCAGCAGCAAGCCGAAGATCCACACGTTGACGGCGGGGATGCGCATGAAGAGTTGTGGCACGCCGTGCGCACGCTGCCACCCCAGCAACGCGATGCGGTGCTGTACGTCTACGGGGAGGAGTTGAGCCACGCGCAAGCTGCCGCCGTCATGGGCTGCTCGGAAAAGACCGTGTCGTGGCACATCCACGAAGCAAAAAAGCGATTGAAGATCCTGCTCAAGGCTGTGAGCTGACAGATGACCGAACATGAGCTGGAAAACCTGAACGCACTGCCTGTTCCGCCACCTGGCGCGAACGCGAAACGCGCCGCGTTTGATGCGGCGATGGTTGCATTTGATAAAGCCAATCCATCGCTTCCGGCCGGCACCGCGCCAGCGACAACCGGCGAGACCAAAGAAAGCATCCCCACGCTGCGTCAGACGGAAACAACTCGAACGAAGAGGAGTTTCCGCATGCATCTTTCTTCGCGCCAATCGATGGCCCTTGCCGCATCGCTCGCCGCGCTCGTCATCGCCGCGCCGCTCGCCTTCCATCAAATTCAAACCCACGCACCCGGCACCCTGGGAACCGTTTCATCAGATCTGCAGTCAGGGACAAGCGGCATAGACCGATACGCAACCACCCAGTCCGCGCAAACGCAAGCCGCCGCACCGGCGCCAGTTCATGCGCCGCAGGCACCCGAGCCGTTCTCGAATGCGAAAGTGGAAGAGCGGGCTGCGGAGATAGGCTCAACCACGGCCCGCAAAGGAAATCGCAAGACCGAAATTGCCGTCGTACCTCCGGCTGGCATTCCAGCTGATGTTGCACAAGGGCTGGGAAAGTCGCCGGCGCCGACATTGTCCAGCCGCGGAACCATCACGCTGGGACGGCAAGCTTTGAATGCCGACAACGCGGCCATTGGGATAGACGCCGCGCCGCCGCCTCCGCCCGCTCCGGGTCTTGCGGCTGAGCCCGCAAAGCCTGCGGCTCCTGCCGCTGCGTATCGTATGCGTGAAGCAAAGAAGCTCGACGGCCTCGCCTGGATAGGCGGAGATCGCGACGAGCGCGCCGCGCCGCAGTTCGAGCAGGAAAATCGCGACAAGTTCGAAGCCAAGGAGATCAACCCCGTCAAGCAGACCGCGAGCGAACCCGTCTCGACCTTTTCCATCGACGTCGATACTGCCTCTTATTCCTTCGTGCGCCGGGCTCTCAACGCGGGCCACCTGCCGCCCAAGGATGGCGTGCGCGTGGAAGAGATGATCAACTACTTCCCCTATGCCTACCCTCCGCCCGATGACGCCGAAACTCCGTTCAAGCCGACCGTCACCATGTTCCCCTCGCCGTGGAACACGAACAACAAGCTCGTGCACGTGGCGATCAAAGGTTACGACCTGAAGACGGCCGAGCGCCCGCGCGCCAACCTCGTGTTCCTCATGGACGTATCGGGCTCCATGCAGGGCGAAGACCGCCTGCCGCTGGTCAAGAACGCCTTCCACCTGCTGCTCGATCAGTTGCAGCCTGACGACACCGTGGGCATCGTGACCTACGCAGGCAGTTCCGGCATCGCGCTCGAACCGACGAAGGTCTCCGACAAGGCCAAGATCCTGAGTGCCGTCGACGCTCTGGGCGCAGGCGGCTCGACGGCGGGCGCCGCGGGAATTGCCGATGCCTATCGCCTGGCGGAAGCCAACTTCGACAAGTCGGCCGTCAACCGCATTATCCTGGCGACGGACGGCGACTTCAACATCGGCATCACGGACCAGGATGAGTTGAAAGGTTTCATCGAGAGGAAGCGCCAGTCCGGCATCTTCCTGTCCATCCTCGGCGTTGGCCAAGGCAACCACAACGACGCGCTGATGCAGGCGCTTGCCCAGAACGGCAATGGCACGGCGGCCTACGTCGATACGCTCAATGAGGCGCGCAAGGTGCTCGTGGATGAAGCATCCTCCACGCTCTTCCCCATCGCCAAGGACGTGAAGGTCCAGATCGAATGGAACCCGCAGCGCGTGTCGGAATACCGGCTCATCGGCTACGAGACGCGGAATTTAAGGCGCGAAGACTTCAACAACGATCGCGTGGATGCGGGCGACATCGGCTCGGGACACACCGTCACGGCGATCTACGAGATCACGCCGGTGGGCGCGCCTAAGCTTGTTGACGATTTGCGCTACGCGGCGAAACCTGCCGTGCAGCCACCGGCGGCTCCTGAGACAAACGCCGCATCGACCGAGTTGGGCTTCCTCAAGCTGCGCTACAAGCGCCCGCGTGAAGATGTGTCTCAGCTTGTCTCGCTGCCGATCGCGGATGCGAGCATGAGCATCGATGACGCACCTGCCGATGTGCGCTTCTCGACCGCAGTCGCGGCCTTTGGCCAGCTCGTCAAAGGCGAACCCTATACGCAGGGCTATTCGTTCGATGACGTGCTGAAGCTTGCCCAAGGCGCGCGCGGCGATGACACCTTCGGCTATCGCGCGGAGTTCCTGAATCTCGTGCGTCTTGCCAAGAGCGCACGGCCATAACCTGATCGCGCCGTTCCCCTCCCCCATGTGGGGAGGGGTTAGGGGTGGGAGCTAGCGCATTTTCCGATCATACAGAGCCACTCTTTCCTCTCCCGGGACGGAGAGGATGTCGCGAAGCGACAGGTGAGGGACTCCCGCACGCGCTGTTTGCGTTTACCCCCTCATCCGCCCCTTCGGACCACCTTCTCCCGCAGGAGAAGGAAGTGAGTCCGCAGGAATCGCAATCGGCTATAGTAGAGTTCAGGAATTCGCACCACTACGCTGACGCGATGTCCGCACGATGCCTATGGCATTGGCCCTGCGCAACTTGCGCACGTCATTCCGTCCGAAACGGTACGTTCCGTCTTTGCCTGCAGGCAAAGACGTGAGACAAGGCGCAGCCGTTTTCGCCGCCTTTCGCCCGCCGATCCAACACGCATGTCCCTGCGCCACGCCCCTGTCCGCCACAGCAATCTCACCGGCATCCTCGCCATGCTGGGATCGATGGCATTCTTCGTTGCCAACGATACGTGCGTGAAGCTCGTTGGTGAAACGATGCCGCTTGGCGAACTGATCCTGATGCGCAACACGGCCGCCACGGCCTACATCCTCGCCTTTGCCGCGATCGTGGGCGGGCTGAGGCTTCCCAAGGATGCGCCCAGGCGTCTGCTCGGCTGGCGCATGGCGGCTGAAGCCTTTGCCACGCTGACGTTTCTCACCGCGTTGATCGCCATGCCCATCGCCGGTGTCACGGCGCTTGCCCAGTTCACGCCACTCGCCATCACGGCCGCCGCGGCGGTCTTTCTCAAGGAGCCCATCGGCTGGCGCGGCTGGCTTGCCACGCTCGTCGGCCTGCTTGGTGTGATGCTGATCGCGCGGCCAGGCACGTCGGCGTTTTCACCCGCTACGCCTGTGCTTCTCATTTCCGTCGCCCTGGTCGCGGCCCGCGACCTCCTGACAAGGCAGATCCCAGGGAACGTGCCCACGCTCACGCTGACGCTCATGTCGGCGGCGATCACCGCCCCGGCCGGGTTTCTTCTTCTGCCATTCGAAACATGGGTCGTGCCGGGCATCCGCGAGGTCTTGCTCCTGATGCTCGGCGGCGCGTTCCTGACCCTCGCCTATGCGCTTATCATTGTCGCCATGCGTGCGGGCGATGTCGGCACCATCGCGCCGTTCCGTTATGCGGTCATTCTGTTCGCGCTTCTGTCGGGCTGGATGGTCTGGAACGAGACGCCCGATGGCGTACAAATCATCGGTATCTCCATCCTGACGCTGGCCGGTCTTTATTCGGTTCAACACGAGCGGCGATCCTTGAAGACGTCCGCACGCTGATCCACGCCAGAAATGGTTGCGCCCATTCACGCTTACTCAACGCGAACGCGCTAGCGTTCCGGACAAGGAAGTCCTTAACAGCGTGTTCACGGTCTCGCGTATCCCATGTCTGATCATGCCGTTCCGCCCGCCCTCGAAATCCGAAACCTGCGCAAGACTTTCGCGAAGCCTGCGGTCGATGGGCTCTCGCTGACCATCGAGCGTGGCGAGTTCTATGCGCTTCTCGGGCCCAACGGCGCCGGCAAGACCACGACGCTGCGCATGGTTGCGGGGCTGCTGAAGCCGGACGCGGGCGAGATCGCCATTTGCGGCATCAACGCGCTCGCCAAGCCCGTGGACGCCAAAACCGTCATGGCCTGGGTGCCCGACGAGCCGCTCATCTACGACAAGCTCGATCCTTTGGAGTATCTGGAGTTCGTTGCCGGCCTATGGGCGATGGACCCAGTGAAGGCCGAGCGTGAAGCCCGCCACCTCATTGAGATCTTGGGTCTTGCGCCCCACGCGGCGACGCGCTGTCACGGTTTGTCCAAAGGCATGAGGCAGAAGGTTGCGCTCGCGGGCGCGCTGCTCCATGACCCGCAACTGATCATTCTCGACGAGCCGCTGACCGGCCTCGATGCAGCCTCCGCACGCCAGGTCAAGGCCGTCCTCAAAGAGCGCGCCGCCGGTGGCGCAACGGTCATCATGACAACGCACATCCTCGATGTCGCCGAGCGCATGGCGGAACGCATCGGCGTCATCTCCAACGGCAAGCTCATTGCGCAAGGTACGCTCACCGAGTTGAGCCGGAAAGCCGGGCAGGATGGCGGCACGCTGGAGGAGATCTTCCTCACGCTGGTCGCAAACGAGAATGCGGCTGCCGCATGACCCGCACGCACACTTTGGCGTGGTTCGCACGCCATGAGATGAAACTGGCCTGGCGTGATTGGGCAGCCATGATGGCCGGCGGCCGTACGGCACGCGAGCGCGCCGTTACGCTGATCGTGCTGGCCTTTATCGTGGGTCTGCACTGGTTTGCATATCTTATCCTTATACCCATTTTCGCACGCGGCGTCGAAGGCGATCTCCCGACGCTCATCGTGCTGACGGCCGGTATGGCGACCGCCTTTTCCATGATGCTTTCACAAGCGATCGAGCACGTCACCCGCGCCTTCTACGCGCGTGCCGATCTGGACCTGATATTGTCCTCGCCCTCGCCCGCGCGTCATCTCTTTGCCGTGCGCATTGCAGCCATCGCCGCAACCGGCGCAATGATGACATCGTTGCTCGCCGCACCATTCGTCAACATGGCGATTCTGATCGATGGACCGCACTGGCTTGCCGTCTACGGCGTCATTGCCGCCATGAGCGCAATCGCAACCGCGGCGTCGTTATCGGCCTCCATGTACCTGTTCAAGTTGTTTGGACCGAAGAAGACGCGTGTGATTGCTCAAATCACGGCCGCCGTCGCTGGCGCGACGCTGCTGATCGCACTGCAGGTCACTGCCGTGACGATGTATGGCACCTTCTCGCGCCTTGCCGTGCTGCAATCGCCGCTCGTGATGTCTTTGGCGCCCGCCACAGGCAGCGCCTTCTGGCTTCCCGCCCATGCGATGCTCGGCAACTGGCACGCGGCGCTCTTCATCCTCACAGGTGCGCTGGCCATTCTGACGGCTGCAATAGCCTACTATGCGCCGCGCTTTTCTCACCATGCCATAGCGACTACGGGACTATCGGATGAGTCCGGGGCGGTCGTGGGATCCAGGCGCTTGCGTCCCTTCCTCAAGCGTTCGACCGCTCAGGCACTACGCCACAAGGAATGGATGCTGCTGGCGCGCGATCCCTGGCTGATGTCGCAGTCGCTGATGCAAATCCTGTATCTCATTCCGCCCGCGCTGTTGCTCTACAAGGACCTCGGCACCGACCAGAGTCTCGATGTCATTCTTGCACCTGTCCTTGTGATGGCCTTCGGCCAGCTTGCCGGAGGCCTCTCCTGGCTGGCCCTCTCGGGCGAGGATGCGCATGACCTCGTGGCGAGCGCGCCCCTGGCGCCCCGCCAACAACTGCGCGCCAAAGTCGAGGCGGTGCTTGCCGTCATAGCAGCCGGATCGGCGCCATTCCTGCTGGCGCTTGCCATCTCCTCTCCGCGCGGCGCTGTTATCAGCGCCTTCGGCATTGCCGTCGCCAGCCTGGCCGCCATCGTCATCCAGATGTGGTTCAAGGTCGCCGCCAAACGCTCCATGTTCCGCCGCCGGCAGGTTGCCTCGCGCGCGGCGACCTTCTCGGAAGCTTTCTCATCGATCTTCTGGGCAGGTGCTACCGGCTTTGCCGTCAGCGCGAGCTGGTTTGCCCTCGTCTTCGTCGCTCTTGCGTTGCTCACCTTGGGCGTGACTTGGCTGATCCGGCCGCGCGGTTGAAGATTGTAAAGTTGTAGCAGCTAACACATCCAAGCTCGGGATGAGCAAGCTTAGGATGCAAACGCTCAAGAACTGCGAACGACGTCTTGAGATTGCTGGAAGCACACTCATGCTCGTTAAGGTGGCATCAATTGGATGCGGCTCCCACCTCCTCAATACCTGAAATAATGGGTGCAGACCCTGTACCCCGCGAGACGTCGCATCAACCTTCAAATTATCTCTAGCGGGATGCTGGCGAATCGCCTGAATTTGCCCGAATGCGGGGGGCAGATGAAATGCAGAAATTCTCGATATTGGCGGCAGCCATGGGGGGGTCGATCGCTTGTGGGGTGCTAGCTCCGGCGGGGGCTGCTACTTTGACCGTGCTAACGGGCGAGGTCTTCTTGAGCAACGGCCAAGGCTATCAAGCCGTGTCGGGTCAGATCAACGTGGAGCCGACCGACTGCCTGCTGATCAATCCGGGCGGTAGCGCTGAGGTTACCTACGATGATGGCGCGATCGTTAAACTCGGATCTGGTTCAACGATGTGTGTGGGCTCTTCAGCTGCCGATCAAACCGGACAAAACGCGTCGAGCCTCACCGCCGGAGACACCGGCACAAACTACATGATGCTCGGGTTGGTCGGCGTGGGCGTTATCGGTGGCGCTATCGCATTGAGCCAAGGTGGTGGCGGTGGTAGCGACCAACCGAGCAGCCCCTGAGACATCCGTTCTTGGTATAAATTCGGACAACCTAATAAAAGCCAACGGGGCGGACGTTTGAACGTCCGCCCCGCTTTTTGTCTTGCGAGACGCTTACTGTGTCAGATGCAGGGGCGATAACTTGACGGCGATGTCGCGGAACACATTGCGTAGTTGTTCCCCGTCCTGCGCAAGATAGGCCATGGAAGCGTCCGACGCGCACTGGCGGAGGGTCTGAATGGCGCGGTTGTCCGTTAGACTGAAGCCCACCGTGTAGACCTCGATTCCCGCAGTTTTCATGTTGGCGCATACCGAACGCGCCTGGTTGTCGGACGATCCGTTCAAGGACGAGGTGTTGTTCGTCGAGGTCATCAGGCCGTTGGCATCATACTGAGTATTGTACTCGCCGTCGGTCATCAGGATGGCGATCTTCTTGACGTCCGGATCGTCATAATTCGCGGGCCTGCTATCGGTGCTCCAGACATTCGCCCACTTCGGCGACAATAAATACCACGCCCATGCCGAACCCAGATGCCCCGCCGTGCCGCCGCTAGCGGTCAGCGAATTGATCAGGCTGTTGAGTTGCGACTTGTCAGAGGTAAGGGGCATGATCTGCGCTCCGGGCGTGCAAGAGCCGGACTTGGAATAGACCGCGCCGAGAACCTTCGTACCGTCGGGCGCATCGTCGGTATAAGCGGCGGCACCTGCGCGTTCGGATACGCACGATGTGAGGGAATAGGTCGTCAGGCGGTCGTTCTTGTCGCGCAGCTTGACTGAGCTTGGGCGCGAGCCGCGAACACGGTTGAGATAGGCGCTGCCCGGGCGGACGCTCTCTGCGAACGGTGCGATCGCGACGCGCACGTCGGAGCCGCCCTCGGGGAGCATGATGTTGACGAGATCCTTCGCGGCAGCCTTCAAATCGGAGAGCTTTTCGCCGCTCATGGAACCGGTGGTATCGAGCATCATGGAGATTTCGAGCTTCTGGCCGTTACCGCCGCCGATTTCGCTCACGGCTTCGGAGGCTTTCGAGGCGCCCTCGTTCCACAAGACGAGACGGGGAATACTGGCAACTGCGAGGAAGGGCGTATCGATATAGGCTGTTCCCGTGGCAAAGATACCCGTTCCGGCGTTGGTTACCTGAAAGTCGATGTTATCGCCCTTGACGCTGGGTCGCGCCTCGACGTTCGCCTTGTAGAAATTGCGCGCCGTGGTCAGCGCCAGCGCGGTATCGCCGCCCGAAACCTGCAGCGTTCTGGTGCCTGCAAGCACGGCCGAGTCGACAGCCGATTTGGTCTGGCTGTAGGCGTGCATCCAGCGGCCCATATCGACCGCGCCGCCAATCATCATCACCATTGCTACCGACATCAGTCCAAACAGGACCGCGACCGTGCCGCGCTCATCGCCGTTGAAGGCGCCGATCCGGGCCTGCCAGCTCTTAGCAAGAGTAGAGGCCGGATTAACACGCGGGCCGCGGTTCAAAAAAAGCCAGGACATGGTCACCACTCCACTAACGAAATGAACTGGCCCAATTAATAGCTGATCAATAAATATAACCAAACCCTAAACGGGATTCTCCATTTCCCAGATATTAATGCAGAAGACAAAATTCAAAACGAATTTTTCTGGATTTGTCGCTATGCGCTTTCCACTGGCCGTTCGAGACCGATCAGGCATTCGAAAAACTGCAACTCTCGCCGCCTCTATATGCGACACAAGGCATTGTTTTAAAAGGTGAAATAATTCTTCGTACCAAGTCGCTGGGTACGGTCGATAGCAGAATAGAGCAGGCATCTGATATTTAAATTTGGCGCTAAATGCAAAACATCGACGATGGATATTTGCGCCAAGTAATTAGCCCCGCCAGCACCATTTACATTTCTCCAGAAGCAGTTTTCGTAAGCAGCAAACAAACCCGGCCCTATTCTCCCTCGGCTGGATCGCCGGTTATAGTGCTGTTGGCCGGCGCATCGTACGTGGCTTTTTCAAGGTCCTGCGACGCGCTGTTGCCGGACACCCTTTTGGCCGGACGGTTGGTGTGATTGCCAAGCCTTCTCACTTCCCCAACACTTGAACCCTTGCGATGCAGCTCGGTCTGGTCCAGCTGCCTGCGACGCTATCTTCTACGGCACGTCCAGCGCGGCTGCCTTACGACCATAGTGAAGTGGATGCGCCTACCTCGGCCTCGCATCCTGAGTCGCAAGTTGCGTGTTCGCCTGCCGAACCATCTGCACCGCGCTCTCATCGCGCATCCCGTGCCGGGTTTTTCGCAAGGGAGGTCAGTAGATGTCCGCAGCACAGCGCGGCGATGGCTGCGCCCGCGCTCGTGTGCAGTGGATAGTCCACCAACGAGTGCAGCGCGAGGCTGCCTTGATCAATCCCAGGTCAAGATCTTCAGCGGTCTCATCGGTCGGCCCGCCGCGTACGTCCAGCAAAGAGCATGCGGTAGGCGCATGCGTTGTCTCGTTCGTTTCCGACGGTTCGCAACGACCTGCCGGCTCGTGATCCAGCACTCCAAAAAAAGAAATGCATACAGAAGCTTGCTGAGCTGAGTTTCGTTCTGATCGTTAGTTCTTGCGGCAGGGGCCTCACCTCAAGTCGAATAATAATCATCAAATTCAATAAGTTGATCTCAGTGAAGCAAAAAGACAACGCCTAAGGAGAAAAGCGCGAAGGAGACAGTCGTTTCGTCTTGAATGCACATCGGTCGCCCCTGATGATGCTGCGCAATACTCTGGAGCGTTTTTGGGTATTGCGTCTTTAGTTTAGTGTGCGGGAAACATATGCGGCGATTAACGGGACTTGTAATTGATCTATTGTTTGTCGCGTTAGCAACGATCGCGGCAGTCGTGGTCCGGGACAATCTTGAGGTCCTACCAGAACATCTTTGGGCTACTGTTCCATACACGCTCGCAAGCGTTGGTAGTGCGCTGATTGTTTTGACCGCACTGCGCGCGTATAAAGTCTTGTGGCGCTTTTCAAGCCTGAACGACTACTTGCGGTTGATTGTTGCGACTGTGGTCATAGTCGGCGGTGCTAGTCTCTGCAGCTTCGTTTTGAACCGATCGGAATCGATCCCGCGCTCCCTGCCGGTGTTGCAGGCCATGTTAATCGTGGCTTTTCTCATCGGCGCGCGAGTTTTTCGCCGTATTCACTACAGCGCAAAGAGCAGTACGCCTCCGGTTCGGCAGGTCGAGCTGTCCATGCCATCGGTGGGAGGAGGGGAACGGACCGTTCTCATCGTTGGTCTTACACGACTGACGGATCTTTATATCCGCTCCGTTGCCGAGTTCGCCCCACGTTCTATCCGGATCGCCGGTCTTCTTGGCCAGAAAGAAAAGTTCATCGGCGCCTCTGTGCATCAGCATACGGTGTTAGGGATGCCCGAAGATGTGGCCAGCATCGTCAAGACGCTTGAGGTGCACGGCGTTTTCGTCGACAGCATCGTGATTGCTAAGCGCTTTGATGCTCTCTCCCCCTATGCACAACAGGCACTGCTCCAGCTTGAAGCGTCCACAACCATCCGGTTGATCCTTCTCCCCGACTCGTTGGGCTTTGATGCCCCGTCGGCCAACGTCGCGGCCCAAGCTGCGGAAAGCGAAGTCGACCAGGTCGCTTTCACATATTCAGACGCCGAGATCCGCACTTTGTATTCGCGCCCGTACTGGCGCATCAAGCGCGCGATCGACGTGCTTGCTGCAGCCGCTTTACTCGTCTTAGCGGCACCCGTGATGTTAGTTGCAGCTATACTGGTGGCGATCGACATGGGGATGCCGGTTTGCTTTTGGCAGCAGCGGCCAGGTCGCGGTGGGTGGCCTATTCGTCTCTATAAATTCCGAACCATGAGGGCCCCACACGATAGCAATGGCCGCCGCCTTTCGGACTCGGAACGCTCCTCGGTCGTCGGCCGCTTTTTGCGACGGACACGGCTTGACGAGTTGCCTCAGCTTTTCAGCATTCTGTCTGGTAAAATGTCCTTCGTTGGTCCGCGTCCTCTTCTGCCCATGGATCAGGCCCCTGAGTATGCTGCGCGGCTGCTTGTTTCTCCTGGTTTGACGGGGTGGGCGCAGATCAATGGAGGCCGGGAGATCTCTGCCGTAGACAAGGCTGCACTCGACGTCTGGTACGTTCAAAACGCGTCGTTGATGCTGGACCTGCTGATCATCTTGAAGACCATTCCGATGGTCATCTTCGGAGAGCGCAAGAACCAGCACTATATCCAAAGAGCTTGGTCGGACCTGCAGAACGCAGGGATCTGCAGCTACCGACGAACCGGAGGAGTTATCTCAATCTCCGACAATACGACGGTGCGAGCTGCCTGATTTCGACCCTCAGACCGCTACCCGTACTGAACTCGGACCATGGTCGCCCCTGGGTCAATCTGCGCGATGACGCTACACGTCCGCCTCTGCATGAGCAACAACGCGGCGGAGCGTGCCGTTCGCGGCATCGCGGTCGGGCGCAGGAACTGGGTTCAGACTCCGGCGGACACCGAGCGGCAGCAATCTTCACGCTCATCGAAACGTGCAAGCTCAACGACATCGATCCGAGAGCGTGGCTCGCCGACGTCCTCGCCCGCATCGCCGACCATCCGGTAAAGCAGATCGCAGACCTGCTGCCGTGGAACTGGCGGATCGCCCGAACCGCTGCCGCTCACTCCGCCTGACGGCTCATCCCTGCGGTCTTGGCCGGATGCTTACCTTCGCTATGACGGGATTACCTACAGCAAAAGGCGGTACAAGCAGCGCAATCTCATCGGCGCTGCTTGTGAGCGCCGCAGGGCTCAGCCTTTGCTCCTGGCCGGCGGAGCGCGACGGGCTTTGCGCTCATCGGCGATGATCTGCTGAAGACACTCTATGCCGTATGCCGTGAACGCTGGGACTTGCTGCTCGCGGGCGTCGTAGACCCAGAGGTGGCCGTCCTCGGGATCCATCCGAGCGACAGATCATGCAGCCAGTCCTCGTCCTCACCCAGCATTTCGGCGGCGCGAGCGATGGTGAAGACGTAAGGGATGCCGGCCATCGTCAATGCCAGGTGTTGGCGGCGCGGCGGGCTTCCGCTTCCGGATCGGGGGTAATCGTCACGGCAACCAAGCCAAGCTTCGAGAGATCTGGCGAGGGTCTCGCGATCAGCTCGCGATACTGCCGGCGCCAGCTGAAGACCTGGTTCGCGTTGACGTCGTACTGGCGCGCAATCGCCGAAACCGATGCGCCGGGCAGAAGCGTCGCCGCAACGATCTCGCGCTTCAGCGTCTCGGGCCAACGCTTCTTGCGCCCCCTCTCCCGACTTGTGTCCATGATCGCCTTTGTGGATAGCGGGAGTTCTTTGATGCCAGATGCCGTGTAACTCAACGAGATTAAGGACTGGCGGGTCTGCTACTGTCCTTGGTAACGGCTATGATACCGCCCGCGACAGCCGCGCCCACAAGGCCAGTTAGGACCAAATTGGACATTGGGTCATCGAGCGTTCCCATCTTGCAAGGAGATGGTGCGGAAATTGAAACGGTTTCTCCGCTATTCACTGTCTGTTTGCAGCCATCGTCATAGGTAATCTCAGCCGACCCTCCGGTGCCGGCTAGCACCAAATCTCCCGCCATTGCAGTTGCCGAATGCCTGATGGCCTTAAAGCCATTGCCTTTGTTGACCGAGATAGGACCGCTGACGACATTCACGGTCGCGGCTTCAACTGTGGTCCCAAGGAAAAGGGTCAACACACAGGCCACTTGAACTCTAGACGCACGCATAAAACCCCCGCAAGGTTACTACGACTACAAGTTTTATGATTTGCATTTGCGAACCAGGGCGACAACCCGGAAAATCTGCGCACGGGATATATCTCGACCTATAGAGGATTCTCGACCACACCTTAGCTCTACTAGGTGCCCGTCAAACGGTTAGATTGCAAGACCGACGCGGGTTGGGCCACCGCGTTCCTATTTGCTCTTCTCTTCAGGAGAAGCTGATTTGCGCCAGCTTTCGGGCAACTCCTTATCGCTTGACCAAGCTTGTCTCGGTCGCGTGGGGACGATTGGGGTATCGTGGTCTGTCATCTCTGAACGCGGTCGACGTTTGCGCCATCTAAAACTGCTCGATGAGGAATGCTTTTGCGGTTCCGGATCCAGATCAGGCTTATAAGGAGCAATGAGGAGGGCGCAGCATAGCGCGGCCACAACCATCAAGGCGGACGTCCTCAGCGGATAATCGACGAAGGAATGCAGGGCGAGAAGGATTAGCGACAAGCTTGCGGCGCGCATGATTGATCGATCGAAGGAGCTCTGATGCGTCGAGAAATCCCCAGTTTTGGTTGAGATAGGTCGCCACGCGCTCCAGGTCCTTATCATCAGCCAAAGAGCGAAGATCAGCATAAGGGTAATGCCGAAGATACCCGATTCAAGGGAGGCTTCGAGAATGTCGTTGTGCGCGCGGTTAGCGAAGAAACCAGCGATCTCGTTTGGCTTTTCACTCAAGGCATAGACGGGAACGAAGGTTCCCACCCCCGTTCCCACCGGGAAATACGCTTTAGCGAGCGCGAAGGTCTTTTTCGCAAACAGCACGCGCGCATCCTCAAGCGGATCAGCAGTGAAGCGATCTAGAATTCTGTAGAGCGCATATTGCATCGAAAACAGGATCGCGAATCCCGCTGTGGCAATCATGATCTTAGCGGTTCGTGTTCCTGCAGCGCGCGAGCCTTTACTCTCATCGGACGTTTGCATGAGGGCTAAGAAGACGGCGCCTATCAGGGCTATCATTGATAGGATAATGCCCGCTCGCGATCGCGCCATCGTTTGCGCCATGACGAGCATTGAAAAGATAATCAATGACGCGGCAACCCGCATGAGGGCACTGGACTGCGTAAGATCGCGCCTGGATATGATACCAGCGTGAAGTACGACATCTGTCGCCCAGCAGGCCGTAAAGACCGTAGCGACGTAAAGTAGTGCCGCGTAGTGATTGCGGTTGGCAAAGAAGCCCACGGCTTCAGAGGGATTAGTGAATTGAAAGAATCGCAAGGAAGATTGCGGTCCTTGAGCTAGTTGCAAGAGCCCTAAAATAACGCTCACCGCACCGAACGCGATAAGCGCGAAACACGCAACACGGCGCTCTCGATAGGAGAAAGACAGAACGCCCAAGAAAACAGCCAGCGGCGGAAGGAGCGAAAGTAAACTAAGCCAAGTCGACTCCGGAGCCATGCTGATCGGCCACCAAGGGAGGGGCTCGTTGAGCAAGTGGAATGTTTGGGCAATGACGTCTCGTCCAGGGAGCGCATTCCACCGCTGTGGTGGGAGCGGCAAAAGCTGCAAGACTGGAACGATCACAAGCAGCGAACAGAAGACCAACTTGCTTCGCAGGGCCCGATACGAAGCATCCGCCGACGGGAGTACCGCCTCGGTCACATCACGGGATGTGAGTTTGTAAAACGCGAAAATGAAAAGAGGGATAGCGGCAAATTGAAGGATGACGTCGCCGAGAAATCCTTCTCGCGTACCTCCTCCTAAAACGAGGGCGGCCAGAAAATAGCTAACGACACAGAGGCAGAAGACGTCAGCCCGAGCAACGCTCCTCGACCCGAGTCTCAATTCATTAAAACGCAAATAAGATGCACTCTTCAGTGGTTCGCTCCCAGTTGGGAGATCTAATTTTATCCGAGCCCCAAAGGCTATGCCTGTTTCTAGGCTTTAAATCCCGTTCAAGGACTGGCCGGTTTGGCATCGCCACCACCGCCACCGCTTGAGAGCGCCACAACACCAACTATTACACCAGCTGCGACCAACCCGCCGACAAGCAAAGTGTCTGTATTCGTCGCCGCGTCACCGGTCTGACAGGGAGGATCATTCGCAACCGTTACGGTCGTACCGGGATCGACATTCTGCACGCAGCCATTGTCGTAGACGATCTGCGCTGAGCTGTTCGACATTGCGAGAACCATGCTGCCCGGCATCGCCGTCGCTCCGCTGGTAACGGGTGTAAAGCCCGAACCGCTATTCAAAGAAACCGACCCAGTAACACTCTGAATGGTTGCTGCCAAACCAGGCGTTGAGACCAAAAGGGATCCAACGCAGGCAGCAATCATTTTGAGGTGCCTCATACGAACCCCCCCCCAATCAACCGAGGTGCGGCCGCATCGCCCCCCGTACTCTTAAGCATTAAGTGAACTCTCATGCAGACGGACATTAATCAAGTCCTGACGCGACTGATTTTTGTTAAAGCCTGCGGGACAAATTTGCTAACGGTCAAGAACAGACCGGTCAATCAATGTTGTTGGTCCACGTGGCGACGAACACACCCAGACTGGAGAAACTATTCCGACGCGACCTTCTGCACTTGACTATCGGTTAATGCGGCGTTTACCTCGCCCCTTATCGGACGATGGTGCGGTGCGTTAGCCGATGATTGATCTACACAGCCACCTTTTGCCTAGTATAGATGATGGCGCTATTGACCTTGCGACGTCTCTTGAAATGGCACGAATGTTTGTCGCGGATGGCATAACGACTGTCGCCTGCACACCTCACATTCTCCCAGGCCTCTACAACAACACCGGTCCTCAAATAAGACCAGCCGTCAACGCCTTGCGCGCGCAGCTGCTGGACGCGGACATCAACCTTCAAGTTGTGACTGGGTCTGATGCGCACATCTGTCCTGACTTCGTTGCGGGATTGCAACAGGGACGGATTTTGAGTCTCGCCGATACGAGATACGTTCTCGTTGAACCTCCCCATCACGTTGCTCCCCAGCGTATGGAGCAGTTCTTCTTCGATCTCTTAGTTGCAGGGTACGTCCCAATTTTGACGCATCCAGAACGCCTAAAATGGATCGGACAGCACTACGACGCCATTAAACGGCTGACGCAGGCCGGCGTTTGGAACCAAATTACATCAAGCTCTTTGACTGGTGCTTTTGGTAAAAATGCGCAATACTGGGCCGAAAGGATGCTTGATGAGGGGTTGGTTCATATTCTCGCATCCGATGCACATGATACAAGCCGACGTGTACCTAATTTAAGCCGTGGCCGAGACGCTGCGGCTCGGCGCGTTGGGCATTTGGAAGCTGAACACTTGGTCTTAACGCGTCCACGGGGTGTACTTGCCAATGAAGCGCCTTCAAATCTTCCGGCATTACCTAACCCTGACCAAGAGGACATCCGCCGAACGTCACAGCATTCCGATGGTCCTCGGGCTCGGCATCACACTTTGGCTGGCCGGCTGCGGAGCTTCTTTGAATGAAGGCATGTCTGCGGCACAATTGGATGGGCCCAGTGAAGTTGGGGCTGTAAATGGCAAGGCCGCAACGCCAACGCCCGCCAGCAGCAACACAACGCTTGCTAAGTCAGCGCAGGACCTCACCACAAGCTCAAGATCGGGCAGCACTGCGTATAAGATTGGTCCCCTCGATGTGTTGGAGGTCTCGGTCTTCAAGGTTCCTGAACTTTCGAAGACTGTTCAGGTCGCCGACACAGGCTCGATCAATCTACCTCTTGTTGGCGAAATTTCCGCTGCGGGGCTTACTGCTCAGGATGTAGAGCGTGATCTGACCAAAAAGCTCGGAGCCAAGTATCTTCAAAACCCACAGGTCAATGTTTTTGTCAAAGAATACAACAGTCAACGGGTGACGATAGAAGGCGCCGTCAAGAAGCCTGGTGTGTACCCCATTAGGGGTAAATCGACCCTATTACAGATTATCGCGACGGCCGAAGGCATAACGGAAGTAGCCCAAGATGACATCGTTGTTTTCCGCGAGACTAATGGCAAACGGACCGCGGCGAAATTCAGCATAGCGGAGATCCGGGAAGGCAAATCCGATGATCCGATGCTTCAGCAAGGTGACACGATTGTCGTAGGCACTTCGGCCCTTGCTGTGGGCTATCAAAACCTGCTGAAAGCGCTGCCGATCGGCAGTTTCATCGCTCTGCTCTAGCATCCGAGATATCGTCAAACGATGAGCAATGCTTCCGACGCCAACTTAAATGGCAGCAGCGGAAAACTCTCCAAGCTGGTGCCCATTGATGAGACAGCGTTAGCTCCGAGAGATTTGTATTCTCCGTCGGGACGTTACCCGATGTTTGATGAGCCAAAAGATCTTGCTGCTACCATTAAGGAATACCTTCGTATCCTCAACCGCCGCAAGTGGGTGGTGCTAAGTTGTGCCGCTGTTGTTCTAGCCCTTGGCACGGCGCGCACTTTGATGATGACGCCACTTTATACCTCGACGGTTCGAATTCAGATCGACCGCAACGTGGCCAAGATCGTAGACGGTGGGAGTGTTACGCCTGTTGAAGGCTCGGATAACGAATTCCTGCGCACGCAGTACGAACTGCTTCAAAGTCGAAATCTCGCTGAAAGAGTCGCTTCTTCGGCGGATCTTGCATCTGACCAGGACTTCTTTTCTCCACAGGGCTTCTCGTTTCTAGGGTTTATTCGCGGATTGCTTTCAGGTGGTGGGCAAAAGCCACCGACAACTCCTGATCGAAGCGAGCTCACACAAGCCGCCGCAAACATTCTCATGGACAGTACGACTGTGCGCCCGGTGCCGGGATCTCGCCTGGTCGACATCTCTTATCGGGATCCCAATCCCGCGCGGGCACAGCGCATCGCCAACGCTTATGCGGAGGCTTTTGTGGCCTCTAACCTTGATAAACGTTTTGAGGCTAACGCCTATGCAAAGACTTTTCTTGAGGACCAGCTAAAGCAGCTCAAAGCTCGCACGGAAGACAGTGAAAAAGCGCTCATCGAATTTGGCGAAAAAGAAAAGATCCTCGAACTCAACGACAAGAGTTCCATCGTTGAAAGCAATCTTGCAGCTGCGAACACAGCATTGGGCAACCTCATAGCCGAGCGGACGAAAAACGAGCAGCTTTGGAAGCAGGTCGAAGAGGTCAAAGGCTTCGAGTTGCCGCAGCTCTTAAGCAACAGAGTCATTGATGGGCTACGCTCCAAGCGCAATGAGCTTGAAACCGAGTACAAAGAAAAACTTGAAACGTTCAAGCCGCAATACCCGGCGATGATTCAATTGCAGAACCGCATCTCGGAAATCGACCGCCAACTTGCAACAGAGGTAAAGACCGTACGCGGTGCGCTCAAAGCCGCATATGAATCCTCGCTCAGCCAAGAGAACGAAACGAAAGAGCGGATTGAAGAGCTAAAGACGGAAGCGCTTGATCTCCAGAAGCGCTCGATCCAATACAACACTTTCAAACGAGAGGTTGAGACCAACCGCGGCCTCTATAACAATCTACTACAACGCTTCAAGGAGGTAGATGTTGCAGGTGGTGTAGGCGCCAATAACATTTTCATCGTCGATCGAGCTCAAGTGCCTAATACACCGACTTCACCGCAAGTCATGCGATCTATCCTATTGGCCTTGTTCTTAGGATTAGGGGCGGGCGTCGGGCTTGCAGTTCTGATGGATGCACTCGATGATCTCATCGTTTCCATAGAAGACGTCGAACAATTCGCCGGCACCTCGACCTTGGGCATCATCCCTAAAGTGAAGGATGGCTCCGCGGAACTTGAGTTGGCTGACCCTAGATCTGCGCTATCTGAAGCTTACCGTTCGTTGTGTACTTCGCTTCAGTTCACCACGGACCATGGTTTGCCGCGGTCACTCGCCATTACCAGCGGCGGCCCCGGCGAAGGCAAATCCCTAACATCCATCGCCATCGCATCGCACTTTGCACGCATGGGACTGAAGGTTCTGCTGATTGACGCAGATATGCGTAATTCGTCCATCCACAAAAAGCTTCATCTCGATAATTCCGTTGGCCTAAGCAACTATCTAACCGGGGCGTGCACTCCACCCGAAGCCATACAGAAATCAGACCTACCCAATCTTGCCATCATGTCCTCAGGTACTCTGCCACCGAACGCAGCAGATCTTCTTGCTGGCGCACGTCTTGCCTCTTTGATGTCGAGCGCATTGGATGTCTTCGACCTTGTTGTGCTGGATGGTCCACCCGTTCTCGGGCTTGCGGATGCGGTCCTGCTCTCCAGTGCGGCAGAAGCCACAGTCTTTGTTATTGGGGCAGGAGTCGCGCGTAAAGCCTCCGTCTCGGGAGCTCTCAAGAGGCTCGAATACTCGAAGAGTCCTCTTATTGGCTCTGTTCTTACCAAATTCGATGCCAAGAGTGCTGGGTATGGATATGGGTACGGAAGGTACGGGGGGTATAGCTATAATTACACTTACTCATACGGCAGCCAATCCCAGGTAACAGATCACAGTAAGAGACTACAATGAGCGCGGAATCTGCGTTGAAAGCAGCTCTTTCGCTTTTGGCGATCCCGACGCAAATCAAAACCGCGCGTCTAGCCGATCTGCCCGATGGTGTTGACGTGCTCTTGGCCATCGTTTCCGGAGACGACGTAGTCTGCCGCCAATGGGCTGTCGCTCTGGAACGAAGCGAACACGATATCAAAAATGCCGCTGAATTCTACATCGAACAGATCATGCTTTTTTCCGGCAGTAACAGCTACCGCGTTCTCGGAACAACACCCAAAGCGAGTTCTGGGGAGCTCCGCGCGAACATGGCGCTTCTCATGCGCTGGCTCCACCCCGATGCTCGTCCAGGCGACAAGAGGGCAGCACTTGCCAATCGTGTATTGGGGGCATGGGAAAACCTCAAGGCGCCAGAAAAGCGTCGTGCTTACGATGCGGCGTTTCATGCGAGGCCTATCGCGCCTTCAGTTCAAAGGCGCTTGCATGTTCCGTTTCATGAACCACGCAAACAGAGCCTTTTGATGAGGGCGATCTCTGCGTACCTCAAGCGTCGCATCTAACGAGGACAAGTAAGGTGTTAAGCGGGCGATGGTTTATGAGGGGTTTACTCGCGTTTGTTCTCACTTTCGGTGTGGCAAGCCATACCCTTCTTGCCTACTGGGCTAATTTTGACCCAGAGCGTGTTCTTAAGTTACGGAGCAATCACCCGGGCGCCTTGTTGAAAGCTG
The DNA here is from genome assembly GCA_964587445.1 of uncultured Hyphomicrobium sp. Taxonomy (GTDB): domain Bacteria; phylum Pseudomonadota; class Alphaproteobacteria; order Rhizobiales; family Hyphomicrobiaceae; genus Hyphomicrobium_B. The sequence goes on along the minus strand of CAZPLQ010000006.1, from coordinate 122,273 downwards.
CGCAAGATCGTGTGAATGACTCACTAACGGTAGACCAAGCAACTCTAGCAAAGCGTTTTGAGGATCTAGCAAAACTGCCGATCAGTCGTTCGGCTGAAGCTCAAGCCTCGCAATCAGAGGAAATCGACCCACAAAGCCTCGAGGGATTGGCGCGAAGGATTTTGCGCTCCAATCCTATTAGTGCGCAGCCTTTGGCGATGTTGGGTTCGGCTGTTCTACAAGAAGGGGATGCAAAGGCTGCAGATACTTTCATGGAAGCGGCCGCTCTTAGGTCACCGCGTCTGCGCATCGCTTCATACTGGATGATGCGCAAATATTACGAAACTGCCGACTATCAAAGTGCAATCTATTGGGCAAACGGTTTGTTGCGCTTATCGCCGAGTGATATTCGGTTCGTGGCGCCGATACTCTGGCGCATGGCCGAGAACAAAGACGCAGCTCCCAATCTTATTGCAGCTTTACAATTAGCGCCCCCGTGGCGTGCGACGCTGTTCCAAAATGCTAAGGGCAACATCTCCGATGCTCGGGCCCCGCTTCAAGTTTATCTCCAACTAAAGGCAGACGGCAATGCGCCGCCAAACACCGAACTTACAAGCTATATAGCCCTATTGCTCGAGAACAAACTTTATGACGTAGCCTACAATACTTGGCTTCAGACATTATCTCCTGATCAATTAAAGGTCACCGGCTTCCTTTACGATGGTGGTTTCGATTTTAACCCAGGTCCCTCTCCGTTTGAATGGACATACGCGCGCAGCGGAGTCCAAATTGGCCGGCAGTTGAAAGAAGATCAAAGCGGTATGGCAATGCGGATTGATTTCTCTGGAGGGAGAACTTCATCCCAGCTTCTGACACAAACAACCATGCTGATGCCTGGGGCCTATACCCTTGTTGGGAGTTATCGAGGAGAGGTGCGCGCACGCCGCGGCCTGATTTGGACGATGAGCTGCGTTGGGTCTTCCGAGGAGATAGGCCGCAGCGAGGCGATCATGCCCAACAAACAAGATTGGATGAACTTCGAAACAAGGCTCACCGTCCCTCCGCAAAATTGCAGAGCACAGACTTTATCACTTCGTATCATGGCCCGCTCTCCCTCAGAGACGATGCTCACCGGCCGCTTTATGCTCGATGACCTAGCCATTCGTCGTGCGGAACAATTAGAGTAATTGACTTGAGCTTCGTAAGCGATGCTCTGCCCCCACGTTGCCGGGCTGAACGGCGGGTCGGTGATTGTCGGGCATGGTGCGCTCTCGATACGACCATACGGCACCAGCCATTGGCAGGGCCTCTGCCGCGTAAGCCCCCGGCGAAGCTTTCAATTACCCACATGTGCACGAGTGCGTAACACTCGCCGGTCGCGAAATTTATTGAGTCGGCAGAATCGGTTGTGATTCATTGTCGAGCACCTGATTCGCGGGCGGCGGGGTGCTTTGTGACGGCAAAATGCGATTTCGTGAGCACATCGAGAGCCTCTGCAGGCAGTACAGGTCACTGGACCGGGAATGAAATCGACGAGACTGCCTTCAAGGATGCAAGGCTTGGACGGCGATTTGCCGAAGTGATCCGACAGATAGGAGACGGCATGGGTGAGAGCATTCCCTATGCCTGTCAGGATTGGGCGAACACCAAAGCAGCGTACCGCTTTTTTGCCAATAGTCGTGTCGAGGAAGCGGAAACTCTCAGCGGTCACTTCTCCGCCACCCGCGCCCGCTTCAAGGTCGAGATCTTTCATAAGGTCTTGAAGAGCGGCTGTCGCGCTGAGGATTCTAAACTGCGCACGGCAGATCGTCTCGCCAATTTGATGGCTGTGTTCTGCATCCTGAGCTGGCGGGTCCTATGGCTGACCATGATCGCACGAGCGGCGCCCGACGAGGTGCCAGACATCGCATTGACACCGACCGAGATCGGCATTCTGGACGAACTTGTCGCCGACCCAGGCAATCGACGATGTAAAAAAGGGACCTTAGCATTTTACATTACCAAACTCGCCCGCCTCGGCGGCTATCTCGCGCGAGCCACTGACCCACCACCCGGGATCATCGTCATCTGGCGTGGCCTAACACGCCTCACCGACATAGAACTCGGCGCGGAAATCGGGGCTGCCAGAATTGTGGGTAATTGAAAGCCGGCGAAGACCGCCTTTTCGGAGGTGTGGAATGCGTGATCCTGATCGCGGGTTTGATCGCGATGGAGAACGCTGTGCCTACGTCTGCAGATACGTCCGAACGTAGGCACAATATTCTACGGACGCGGCGCGAGTGGAGTGTTGCGGAGAAGCGGTCGATCGTTGCCGAGACTCGGGTGCCGGGCGCGAACGTGTCGGCGATCGCGCGGCGACATGGCGCGGTGCAGAGTTTGATTTACCAGTGGCGCAAACAGTTCCCTGCGACCGGCGCCGAGCCCGCATTCCTGCCTGTAGCGATCGCAGCGCCGGCATCCAGCAAGCCGCCGCTCCCAGCGAAGCCAGCGACGATCGAGATCGAGTTAGCCTTCGGCAGCAAGCTGCGAGTGGCCTCCGACATCGATGTCGCCGAGCTGCGGCGGATCATCGTCGCGCTGGAACCGTCAACGTGCGGTCGGCGCAGCGCTAACTGAGTTTTCTTAATGGATGACGGAACGTCGAGAGACATTAGCGCGCACCTACTCAAGAGTTGTTTGTCTTGTGTTTGCTTATTGTAGATGCTCGTTTCTTAGCACATGCACCATTGTGCATACTCGCTGTGGCTGCTAGTGATCATTGAGAGGACTAGGGGCATTTTGATTGGGGGCGATATGCAGTGGTTGCGATGCTGCGATACATTTCCCAAGCAGTACAGCTTGAGATGATTTGTCATAAAAAAAGATTTGCAGTCTAAGTCGACCGCAAATCTTTTTTGCCTCGTGTTTTTTGGTTCGGGGACATCGGCCACCCGAAGTGCGGTAGCTTTGTGCGTCGCCAATAGCTGAAGAACAGTGTCTCCGCAAAGCGCTGCTGGAGCACTGCGCGCGCTCGTGGGCTATTCTTGCCATACTCGCGGTGCCGGCCATGGCACTGCTCGCCTTCGCCGTTACTGTCTCGATAGCAAGGATATCGAGGAGGCCCGGCGTAAGCAGCAGCTTGACCAGCCAAATCCTCTCCGCAATCAACAACTGGCTTCCCTGGTCACTCGATTATGGACCTCAGCGACAAGACAATCGCCGTCATCGGCCTCGGCTACGTAGGCCTTCCGCTCGCCGTCGAGTTCGGCAAGGTGCGGCCGGTCGTCGGCTTCGACTTGCGCGAGTCACGCGTGGCGGAGCTGAAATCCGGCGTCGACCGGACGTTCGAAGTCGAGAGCCAGGAACTGGCTGCCGCTCGGCATCTCACCTACACGACGTCACTCGATGACCTCAAAGCCTGCGGCGTCTTCATCGTCGCCGTGCCGACACCGATCGACAATGCCAAGCGACCCGATATCACGCTTCTGAAACGCGCTTCGGAGACCGTCGGCAAGGTAATCCAACCCGGTGGAGTCGCCATCTTCGAGTCGACCGTCTACCCGGGCTGCACGGTCAACGATTGCGTGCCCATCATCGAAAAGCAATCAGGTCTCGCCTTCAACCGCGATTTCTTCTCCGGCTATAGCCCCGAGCGCATCAACCCCGGTGACAAGCAGCATCGTCTTCCCACCATCACCAAGGTGACGAGCGGCTCGACGCAGGAAGCAGCCGAAGCTATCGATCAGCTCTACGCGCAAATCATAACGGCGGGCACGCACAAGGCGGCCTCGATAGAGGTGGCCGAAGCCGCGAAGGTCATTGAGAACACGCAGCGCGATTTGAACATCGCCTTAATGAACGAACTCGCCATCATCTTCCATAAGCTCGACATCGATACCCAGGCGGTGCTGGCCGCCGCCGGCACCAAGTGGAACTTCCTCCCCTTCAAGCCGGGACTTGTCGGGGGGCACTGCATCGGCGTCGACCCCTATTACCTCACCCACCGAGCCCAGGAGATAGGCTATCATCCAGAGGTAATCCTGGCAGGGCGTCGCATCAACGACGGCATGGGCGCGCATGTTGCCGATCGCGTCGCCCGCTCCATGATGAAGCGTGGCTTTCCTGTCGTCGGCTCTCGCGTGCTAGTTATGGGGCTCACCTTCAAGGAGAACTGCCCGGATTTGCGAAACTCACGGGTGATCGACATCATCCGCGAGTTTCAGGCCTTCAACGCGACGGTTGAGGTATGGGATCCCTGGGTCGATTCGCTTGAGGCTCGCGACGAGTTTGGATTGGATATCGAGGCTGGCGAGCCGGCTCGTGGCCGCTACGATGCAGTGATCGTCGCGGTCGCACACCGCGAGTTTATTGAGATGGGTGTTGAACGCATCCGTGCCTTGGGGCGAGCCGGAGCAGTGCTGTTCGACATCAAGGGCCTGTTCCCTAAAGACGCCTCGGACGGGAGGCTCTGAGCATGACAACACTCGTCACCGGCGCCGCCGGCTTCATCGGCTACCACGTCTCCAAGAAACTGCTCGCGCGCGGCGAGGATGTTGTCGGCTTCGATATCGTCAACGCCTATTACGACCCGTCTCTCAAGGAGAAGCGACTTGAATTGCTAACCGAGGCGGCCAGCACCTCCGACTCCGGCCGCTTCACATTCATCCGCGCCGATCTCGCCGATCAGGCAGCGGTCAAAAAGGCGTTCGCCGATCATCGCTTTAATCGCGCAATCCACCTTGCCGCTCAGGCCGGCGTGCGTCATAGCCTGACCCACCCGCACGACTACGTGCAGTCCAACCTCGTGGCCTTCACCAACATTCTGGAAGCCTGCCGCCACAACGCGACGCCGCACCTGACCTACGCATCGACCTCCTCGGTGTACGGCGCCAACACCGCCATGCCTTTTTCAGAACATATCGGCGTCGACCATCCGCTGCAATTCTATGCTGCCACCAAACGCGCCAACGAGCTGATGGCTCACTCCTATAGCCATTTGTTCAGGCTTCCGACGACGGGTTTGCGCTTCTTTACAGTTTACGGACCCTGGGGGCGGCCCGACATGGCGCTGTTTCTGTTCACCAAGGCGATCCTTGCCGGCGAACCCATCAAGGTTTTCAACCACGGCAACCACACGCGCGATTTTACTTATGTCGAAGATATTGCCGAGGGCGTCATCCGCGCCTCCTATCAGTTGGCAGAGCCAAACCCTGCCTGGGACGCTGCCCGCCCCGATCCAGCGACGTCAAACGCGCCTTACCGCATCTTCAACATCGGCAATAATTCACCTGTGAAGCTTACGGAATACATTGAGGCGTTGGAAGAGGCTTTGGACCGAAAGGCGGTGATAGAGCTACTGCCACTGCAGCCCGGCGACGTACCCAACACTTACGCAGACGTAAGCGAATTACAAAGCGCGGTGGGCTACAAACCCACGACACTTGTGCGCGACGGTATTGCGCAGTTTGTTACCTGGTACCGAAAGTATTATGAGGTGTAGTGGCTCTGATGCTCAGAGTTCGGCTCATCAGATCTGTTGGCACATTGTAGCGGTAGAAACGAGCTATGGAAGCGAGGATATCATCGGGCTGATTTTGTTCCAGCGAAAAGGTTTGGGCTGGGCGTTGTGGCGCTTGATGAAGGACGTGATGCCGGTGCGCAGGGCGGCAACGCTGCGATGGATCCCACGCCTGATCGTACACGCTCGATCAGCGCGCCGTCGACTGAGGAGTGATCGTTTGACAGGAAGCGTTTCAACTTGGGGTGGCGCAACGTCGCTTCTAAGAACTTGGAACTTGGCCGCCACATCGGCGTCGAACAGTCGGTCGCGGTTCTTGAAGAACGTCGAGTGGTCCCATACGGGATCGCCGATGCTGAGCTACCAGCGGGCGAGCCGCGTGCGAGCTAACACAGTTTCGATATCGGGCACGTAGATGGATACTCTTCAAAGGTTTGTCAATGCCAACATCTGGCTTTCGCGCATCATTGACAGCGCACTGCCGTATCGCCTTAGGCAGGATGGAAACAAGACCTTCATCGCCGAAATCCTACCCACCGCGGTCTCGCAGGGTGATGTCGTTTATGATCTGGGCGGCGGCTCGCGCCCGTTTGTCACGCTCGCACAAAAACGGCAACTCAGTCTAACCGTGATTGGCCTTGACCTAAGTGCGGAAGAACTGGCAGCAGCTCCCGCCGGCATCTATGACCGCACCATCGTCGCCGACCTTTGTACATTTACAGGCTCCGGTGATGCCGACGTCATTATTTGCCAAGCCACGCTCGAGCATGTTCCTGACACCAAAGGCACCATGCGCGCACTCGCATCGACCGCCAAACCTGGAGGCCGCATTTTTATTTTCGCCCCCTCCCGCAATGCTCTTTTTGCACGCCTCAATATGCTAATGCCCGAAGGCATAAAGCGCCTACTGCTTTTTACTATCTTCCCGATCAAGGCTCAGGGGCACGACGGCTTCAGAGCCTACTACAACAACTGCACACCACGCGAAATCGAAGCACTCGCATCCGCAAACGGCTTCGAGATTGAAGAGCGGCACCTCTTCTGGATCAGTTCCTATTTCATGGCTTTCACACCCGCCTACATCGCTTGGCGTCTTTGGCAGGGTTTGAACTGGCTGCTGCTCGGCGACAACGCCGCAGAGACTTTCATCTTCGTCCTGAGAAAAAAGTGGGCGGTCGTGTCAGTTCCAGCCAATTAAGGGACCAGCATTCGTGGAGCAGGCGTCTAAACTGCCATGCGCTCTGTTCCTTTTGCCCAGCGACCGCATGGGCGGTGCAGAACAAATGATGCGCATCCTTGCACGAGAAGCGGGAAGGTCTGGCCAATGGGAACGCGTCAACATTGTAATCCTATGCTGGAACCGAACAGGAACGCTTGATGATCTGGAAAGCGTGAACGTAAAACTCCGCTACATGGGCGCTAAGTCCATCCTCACCAGCGTCTTCCCCTGTGTTCGAGTGCTCACGAGAGGTGATTACGATCTCGTGATGAGTTCTAGCACACTGATTAACGCAGTGGCCAGTGGGCTGCGAAGGCTGCGTCTGCTGAAGACGCGCCAACTCGTCACTCGCGAGTCCTCTCAGATCTTCGACCGCAATTTCGGCGGCCGCTCGGCATTCGTTCGGGCGCTCTATCGAGCCTACGGATCGCAGGATCTCATCGTCTGCCAGACGCAGCGTATGCTCCAGACGCTTAACGAGAGAACAGGGGGACGCTTACAGCATCTCTTGAAGGTCATCCCCAATCCGATCGACTTCGATCGCATAGAGCTTGGCCGCTCTTTAGCACCACCTGCCACTGTTTCCACTATACCACGCGAGCGCACAAAAATCGTCTGGTGCGGCCGCCTCTCACCCGTGAAGTGTCCACTGCGCGCAGTTGAAACATTGCGTGCCCTGCATGATCAGGGGAGAGTAGATATGCATCTTGTAATGATTGGCTCAGGCCCACTACGCGTCGACATCGATGAGTCTACCAAGCTCCTTGGTCTGGAGAATTTTGTCACGCTCGTTGGGCAGCAAGCCAATCCAATTTCGACGATGGTCTGCTGCGATCTTGGATTGCTGACGTCCGATATGGAAGGGTTCCCAAACGTCATTCTGGAAATGCTCGCTGCCGGAGTACAAACTGTAGTGACGACTGACTGCGCCGGTGGGCTGCGCGAGATCCCTGGCGTTGTCGCCGTCGAGCCGGACGCCACGACCCTTGCGGCAGCCTTAGCAGCCGCTGATGCATCGCCTCCAAGAGATGAGATTTCGAGCCAACGAAGGGATTTTCTCATGCAGCGCGCTCCCGACACTTTCTTGCGGCAGTTGCATGTAACGCGTGGGCCTAAACTGATCTGATAGTGTGCAGCCTGAAAAGGCCAGGAGACTGATCAATGCTCAGCACCCTTCTTTTGATGACCATTGTTGTGTGCTGGCTGATCAGTTTACGTGCGTATGGTGCCTTTTCGCTGATGACTGCTGGCCTCGTCGGCTTCACCGCCTACAGTCTGCCCGCCGTGATGGGACTGACGTACCCCTTCCACTTTCAGGGATCGTCCAAGAACATTCCTTTGATAGCGGCCTCTTCCGGCGCGATAGGCGTCACGCTCGTCGCCTGGATCACATTTGCCTGCGTGCTTGCCGCACCTAGGATGCTGAGCCTGCCGAGCAGAAAGACCAATCTGTTGAATATGGAAGCACAAGAGAGACGGCTGATACTGGCGTTGCTCATTCTGTCGGTCGCCGGCCTCCTCGCGATCGCCGCAGTCGAAGGGCCGATGTTCTTCTTGGCCGCGCGCAGCGAGCAAACCGAGTCCATCGTCAAACTGCTTTGGCGATGGGTCAACGCGATGGGGCTTATCATCTCAGTCGTTAACCGTCAGTGGCTAACAAGTGCCCTGTTCGCAGGCGCCATCGCCTTGTACTATATCGCCGGCGATCGCACGGTCGTCGTCATATCCATGATGGCAGTGTTTGTCGTCCTCGGTAGAAACGCATCGGCTCTGCGAGCGCTGTTAAGACCCTCAACAATCATTGCAGCAATAACGCTCGTGGGCATCGCATTCTTCGGCAAGGCCATTTACCTCTCGGTGAAAGCCGGAAATCTCGACCAGTTCTACGCTTCGATATCACCTGAGGGTCTTGAGATGACGCTCAAGGCGTTCGAACCCTTTGGAACTTTCAATATTCTCGATCTTGTCGTGCTCTACGACTTCACTGTCTCTGCATCCGTGCTTTTCGATGGACTCATGGGTCAGCTGCTCGTCGTCCCATCCTACTTCGGGTTCGAGAGTAATGCGTTCAACCGCGAATTCACAACAGCGTTCGCGAGCATGCTCACCTACGGCATTGCAGGAAATTATTGGGCGCAAGCTTACAGCGTCGCGGGCTACCTGCTGGTCGTCATTTACTCAGTGCTCTTCGGCAGCGTTCTGCGCTTTTGCGACTACAAGTACCGGCAGTCAAGCGGCACCGTCCGGTTATTGGCATTAATCCTGGGAGCACTGGTTGCGGTCTACACGCACCGCAACTCCCTCGACAATCTGCTTTCATTCGTACGCCAGATACTTATTGTGGCCCTCCTCGCGGTTATTATCTCGCGCATCATTGCCGCATTCGACGGTAGCGCGCAGCAACGCGCCGTTTCGAGCCGGCCACCGCGGCGCGGCGCACTGAAGTCTCCGCAACCAGGGATCACCGCGGATGAGCGCAGATAAGCCGATCCTCAGCATTTGTATCCCGACTTACAACCGGAGCGACAGGGTTGCAAAACTCATCCGAGATATCCTTATCGTTCAATCCGATATCGAAGTCTGCGCATATATCGATGGCTCGACTGACGCCACTGCGGACAATCTTGGCAAAATTCACGATCCGCGTCTGCGGGTCACATCTACCGAAAACCACGGACGCGGCCCCACACTGGTCAAGGCCATTAACGCGGCACGCGGCGATTTCACGATGCTCTACGACGATGACGACGAGATCTATCCAGATGTTCTGCGGTCGGTTATCGAACGTTGTCGCCAAGCCCATGGAAGCGGTTTCGGTGGTTTCATTTATCATATGGACGACGAAACGGGCCATCGAGTTGGCACGCCTTTCAAGAGCAGTCAATCCAACTTTGTAAAACTGCGCGCCGACGAGCGCGTTGCCGGAGACAAGAAGGAAATCGTACGAACTGGACTTCTGCAGGGCGCGATCTATGATTCCAACGGCGCTTACCGCCGCACACCCACATCATTGAGCTGGACGCGGATCGCGCTTACGCACGATGTGATATGCATTAACGAGAGTATCGGCGTGAAGCGCTACCTGCCCGGCGGGCTAACATCTCGAATCTGGCGCAACAAGATGTCCAATGCTTATCCGATGTATCTGCTCTACAGGGTTCGCTGTCAGGCGTTCCTGCGCGGCCGTTACTCCAGTCCACAGTATTTCGTCCGTTCCCTTTTAGGACTGATAGCGTACGGCCTTCTGTCGCTGAAAGAACTCGGCGGCAGATGAAAAGCATTGCATTACGCTATTTGGAGGCGCTCGGTCTCCGAACCTTCCCCGGCCTCATCAATCTCACCTCCCTAATGCTGCTGGGAGAATGGTTGGCGCCTGCCGATTACGGCATTTACTCGACAATAATTGCCACCTGCGGCTTTCTCGTAAGCATGTTGTTTGGGCCTTTGAGCTTCGCGATCGTGTCACAGCACGCCAAGCTTGAGGCTCAGGGCCGGTCGGCGGTATACGAGAACTCTATCGTGTCGCTAACGCTTCTGATCAGTCTGACGCTCGCCTTGATTGGCATCTTGCTATCAGCATTAGGTCTCGCGCCTTGGCACTATACAACACCTGCGATTGCGCTCGGCGTGTACACGACACTTCAAGAGATCCCTCATGCCCGCCTTCAGTACTGGACATACGGCGGAATCTCGCTGCTGCAGTCCGTGTGTCTCCTCGGCCTAACTACGCTACTCGTCAGACCATCGCGCGACCCCGCATTCGCGCTGCACTCATTTTCGCTCAGCTACGCAGTGGCGTCGGTCGTTGCACTCATCGTGATCGGACGACGAAAGCTCGAACTGCCCAATTTTGCGCTCTTAAGGTCGACCTTGCACATCGGCCTTGGTTACACTTTCAGTACGGCCTTGGAGAACATATTGTACCTGGGCATGAGGTACACTCTTCTAATACTAGGCTCACCCCAAATTTTTGGCACTTTCTCTTTTTGCGTCGACATAGCCCAGCGCGTAATCGGCGTCATCGTGAATATTGCAGGCTTCTCTATCATACCCATCGCATTTAAGAATCACGCAAAAGGCAATGCTGGGGAGTTTGGCAAGACACTCATCACCGGCGCTGCTATGGCGTTGATAATTTGCCTTTTCGCGGCCGTTGCAATCTATTTCCTCCGCAGCCTGCGTTGGGTGCCCGGACTGAGCAACGATCTCTTTGATCCGACGGCATTTGCGATCGTTTCCGGAGCAGTGGTAATCAATCGCATGAAGAAGATGCTAGTCGATCCATTTGCACTGAAGGCCGTCAATCCGCAAGCCATCATTGCGGGATATGCGGTCGGGGGCCCACTTGCGATCGCCGGTTGCGTCGCAGCGCTTCAACTGCAAATTGGCAATGGTGCTGAATTAGCATTTCTCGCAGGCTACATAGCAGCAGCAGCAACCACAGTAGCGTGGGTGAGACGGGAATTCTTCGAAAGCGTGGAGACCAATTGAAATAGGTGTGGGACCATATCTTCAGGAAGCCGTTCTTGTGGTTCGCGCCTGGGTAAGTATCGTCGACAACCGCAACAATCCTTTTGGAACCAAACCGCACGCTTCGAAGAATGAGTAGTGCGACGCTGGAAAACCGCGCGTGCGGACGCGCTACGTGGCGAGATCGTGCTGCGGGCCGCAACTGGGGAGACCAACTGCGCGATCACCGATGCGGTCACCTATGACGCTCACACAAACGACTGACGCCAATCGTATGGGCAAATCGCTACGCATAGTCATCTCTATCAACACGTCTTGGAACATACACAATTTCAGACGGACGATGCTGGCAGAATTCCTGGCGCGCGGACATGAGGTGGTGGCGCTCGCGCCGCGTGACGAGTACTCGGCCAAACTCGAAGCAATGGGATGCCACTTCGTCCCCATTGCCATCGACAATAAGGGTGCCAACCCAATCAAAGACCTCGGGCTTGCTGCTTCTTACCGCCGCTGCTTGCGCGAGATTAAGCCCGACGTGTTCCTCGGCTATACGATCAAGCCCAATGTCTACGGCTCTATTGCCGCCCACACTCTCGGCATCCCGGTCATCAACAACGTCTCAGGCCTTGGCACGGCGTTTCTCGAAGGAGGGCTGCTACAGCGCATCGTCGAAACACTGTATCGCACCGCTTTCCGGTACTCGAAGCGTGTTTTTTTCCAGAATACTGATGACCGCGCGCTATTTGTCTCGCGCAAGCTAGTGCAGGAAAAGTGCGCGGATCTCCTGCCGGGCTCCGGAATAGATCTATTGCGCTTTACCCCAGTTCCTTTGTCGCAACCAGACGACGGCGAGATCCGCTTTTTATTCATTGGCCGTGTTCTGTACGACAAAGGTATCGGCGAATACGTAGAAGCCGCTCGTATGCTACAGGGCGAAAGTCACAACCTGCGCTTCTCCATTCTCGGCTTCATGGATGCGCAGAACCGCACCGCGGTCGATCCTGAGACCATGGATACTTGGATCGCCGAGGGCCTGATAGATTACCTGGGCCCCACCGACGACGTGCGCCCGCATATTTCTCGTGCTCATTGCGTAGTACTGCCCTCATATCGGGAGGGTACGCCGCGGACCCTTCTTGAGGCTGCTGCAATGGCACGCCCCATAGTGGCAACCAACGTGCCGGGGTGCCGGGAAGTTGTGGACAACGGATGCAATGGTTTACTCTGTCGCGTCAAAGACACAGTCGATCTCGCTAAGTGCTTGCGTGAAATTATATCAATGACGCCGGAGCGTAGACTGGAAATGGGACGGGCTGGACGGCGAAAAATGGAGATGGAATTTGACGAACAATTAGTGATCACCAAGTACCTTGAGGCGATCTCGGCGTGTACTAGCGAGTTGGATCACCAAGCAGAATGACACTATCGGATCCTGGGCGAGCGTAGTCTGCGCAAGCATCGACAAGCCGTCGAAGCCTTTGCGCATGTCGGTCACCGCCAGAGCAAGATACACCCGTGCACCCGTCAGTATCGTAATCACGCGTCCTCTCCGTCGAATGCGGTGGAAGGCGCTTGAGAATACCAGACTCTGTGCTCTCATCGGCCTTGAGCGATCGGCCATTAACGGCTTACTTCGGTGGCCACATGCGCCTAGCCAACATGAAGACCGATCGAGTTGATCGGCGTCTGCTGCAAAATGGGACCGACAAGCGACGTGATTATGTACTGAGCGCGCTCTTGCTCGCCACCCTCGACTAGGCGGATGAGCCCACAACAGATGATGTTGCGATCGGATCTGATCAGCAGGTACCTGAACCAGAACCGCGGGTTCCCCAGGTGATGCAAAACAGCCTCCGAAAGTCGCCGCAAAGGTAACGGACACATCAGACGCGAAACCTGCTGCAAAAGAAGCCCAGCGACTACCCGAAAGCATCCACTGATGCGAAGTCCGCCACGTTTAAGACGACCGCGAAGGCAGAGCCCGCACAAATTCAAAAATTTGCACCGTCTATCTTGACGCTACGCGACGGCAAAGCTGGAGCTTCGAGGCTTCACAGGCTCGGATCAAACACAGGAACAACTCTAGATCATGCTACCAAACATGCGCCGTTACTGGTGCGGGAAAAGCGCGCTTGATCGCCCGCTCAACCAATAGGCCGTCAGACCGATCCACTCCTTTACAGCCAGATCAGCGCGCTTCAATCCGTCGGGAATGGAGCCAAATGGGATCAACATATCCTCTGCTCCACGGGTGCGGAAATCCACGGGATAGGCAAGGACATCAAAGCCAACTTTGCGAAACACACCAACGGCACGCGGCATATGGTAAGCAGATGTGACAAGCAACCAGGTCGCGCCGGGCTTGGCTCCAATAAGCTCTTTGGTAAGCTGCGCATTCTCAAACGTGTTCCTTGAAACAGCCTCCGTTATGATCCGGCCCTTGTCGATGCCGACTTGTTCCAAATAGTCAGAAACAGGTCGGGAGGCCTCAACTCCCGCCACCAGTTGTCCCACGCCGCCCGTGAAGACGATTCTGGCTGTACCAAGGACGCGGGCAAGACGCACCGCTTCCGTCAATCGCTCCGCGGCCTCGTTGACCATCAACGGTCCGCGCCCTGCGGTCACCCATCCATCTTCGAATCCGCCTAGCAGAATGATGCCAGCGATGTCATTGCGGGATTTAAGTTGCTGATCCGAAATGGCAGGAAACCTCTGCTCGAGGGGCAAGACCAGCAGGTTTCCGATGGGTAGGAATCCCACCAATACGATCCAGCCCAACCCCGTCAGGGTCGAAACTAGAGCCCAACGGGACAAAGGTGATCGTCTCAAACCCCACACACCAAGGATAGCCAGGATAGCGGCTAAACTGGAGGGTTGGAAAATGAAGAACAGGACTTTTGAGGCAAAATAAAACATCGCCCAACCAATCAAAGAACTAGGAACCGATTGCTCAAATTAACAGCCCGCAGACCAGGGAAGGCCCATAGCTCACACGGGCTGTTTTTCTAGAGATGCCCAGAACGCCCTTGTAACCCGTCGGGGGAGTGTTCATTCAATGCCTTGGGACTACGAGCTTAGGCCGGGTTTGTGGTAAGCTTTGCCGACAGGTTTTTGACAATAAGTGGGCTCATAGGGAATAAGCGTCCGTCCGGTTTGGATAAGCATATTGGAAGAAGGGACTTGGTGCACTCCAAGTGGAGTTTTTGTTGTACCGTCGCTCCGCCCAGGTTCAGGATCTCATCCGGCGTTTGTCCGCAATCTCGGCGGGGCTTGCTGCATGCCTGGATAGCATTATTGCGGAGCTACAAAATAGCAACGCAGATCCCGATCCCTACCTGATCCGCTGCGCGCAGAATATAGCCTCCACCCAGATCGCGATAACCCGGCAAATTCTCGTGCTTACCAACCTCATCGAAGGAGGCGGTGAAACTGTTCTGCTCGGGCCCCAGCCCGTTGGGAATTCTGATCCCATTTCTCAGCTTCACATGCAATATGACGGCTACTTAGACCCTGCCCCCGACGTTCCAATCGGACTCTTGCAAGCACCCGCGGCCTTCCAGCATGCCGTTACACAAAACCAAATATCGAAATCGACCCTAGAACCCAACGAGGCGGTTTCGCGTCAAACCCATGAGCGCAATTTGCGCAGAGCAGCTGTCATTTATGCTCCAAGGAAGTCCGTTCTTTCTCCGCTCGGATGGCGCTTGCTCCAGGGGGCTGCGCAAAGGATCTCAACCCGACATCTAATTGGGGTGTTGTGCGTCGTGATACTTGGGATCGGCGGACTGACGTTGGGCGAGTCCAAGACCGATCAGAACATATCACATCCGGAGCATGCCGAGGGCCCGCTGGAGAATACCGAAGTGGCCGCTTCTGCTAGCACGCCAGATGCTCCCGATCATGCGCTTACGCGGGATGATGTGATTGCACAACCACCTCCAGCCCGGCTTCAAGACACGATCGTCCTCTCTGCACCGCGCGAGCCTGCTATAGTAGTTGTTGCGCCAGCCGAGCCAGATAACCCGGAAGACATCGGCAATCAGCCCGTACGCGAAGTCGTCACGCACGACACTGTGCCGCCTAAGGCACCGGGTGTCCCTCGAGCCATTCAAAAGGCACCTTCTGAAAACACGCCCGAGACGAAACCCCCAAAACCGCTTTTTGGCGCGATGCCTGAAGCCCAACCCAAAGCATCCCTTGGTGCAAAGCCCGCCGCGTTCAAAACAACCGTCAAGACCGAGCCCGTCCCCGCGCAAAAGTTTGCGGCCGCAATCTTGGCGCTGCGCGATGGCAAAGCGGCGTTACAGATCTATCGGGATCTTCAGAACCGACATGCTGGGGTACTCGGCAACAAAAAGGGCGAGCTTCGCAGTTTCAACGGACCAGATCAGACGCCTTGGGTGCAAGTGCTAGTTCTACCCCCTTCATCCAAAGAGGATGCACAAGCCATCTGTCAGAATCTCGGGGCTGAGGGAGCGGCCTTAGGGTGCAAGGTCGTGTCTTATTGAAAGCTCGTCCGTTTAGGCTTCCCTGACGCCCCTGAAGTCCGTGTGGACGCGTACCGTCTGGTTCAACAAGTCAAGCAAGACGACGAGGCGCTGCTTTTCGTCCATCTCGATGATGGTCGCGACAAGCCCGTCAAAGGCTCCTCCCGCCAGATGGACCGTCTGCCCCACTCGGTAGTCCTTGACTGGTTTGACAATTGCCCCGTCGACTTCGCGTAAGCGCAAGGCGGCTATGAAGTCTCCAGACAAAAGACAAGGCCGCTCGCCAAACGCGATTACGCGGCGGACTCCGAACGTGGACTGCATGTTCCGCCACACCCTGTCCGCCCCCAACTTCGCAAAAACATAGCCTGGAAAAAACGGCCGAAGCACGTCTTGGACGCGGCGCGCATGGCGCACCTGCTTGCGCAGCATCGGACAATAGGTCTCGTAACCTTGTCGTTGCAGGTTTTCGATGGCGACGCGCTCTTTGTGCGACTGGGTCGCGATCGCCAGCCACTGTTCAGCTTTCTCGAACACCGAGGGTTCGGAGTCGCCCCTGACGACTTTGATATTCATGCTCGCAAACTTGCTCTAATTCAAACCCTTGGTCTTGGTTAGCAAGGTCCCTCACGGGACCGCAATATCTCAATGCGGGCTACAAGCATATTTTGAAAATCGCCTCATGGACGAGCGCAGTCGGACGATGGAGCCCGAAGCGAAGAACGTTCTCCAACCCGATGCAGGGAACCTATGAAAAACCTACAAGAAACGCTTGAAGTAGCGATCGCCTCAAGGGGATTTCGATTACACATGGCCGGCGTGCGACATATGGCACTTCAACGCACTTTTGGCGGAGACGATTGAGGCTGCCCATGAACCGCGATCCGAATAAGCCGATCAGGTCAACGCGTGACATGAGAAATCTGATAACCGACGTTGCGGGCGTGAGCGTGGGCAATGCGCACGACGAGGCGCTTGCGTCCGGTGTCACTGTTGCCGTCTTTGACGAGCCTGCGGTTGCTTCCATTGCGATCCACGGCGGGGCGCCCGGTGTCTGTGATACGGCATTGCTTGAACCTGAAGCTTCCGTGGAGTGTGTCGATGCGTTCGTACTCTCAGGTGGATCCGCGTTCGGCCTTTGCGCAAGCACCGGTGTTCTCACGCACCTGCGCAAACTAGGGCGCGGATTTGCGGTTGGGGATGTTCGCGTCCCAATTGCACCGGGGGCGGTCATTTTCGATCTCGCGCAGGGGAGAGGCGCCCAGTGGGAAGGGATCCCGCCGTGGTGGAACCTCGGCTACCAAGCCGCATCCTCCGCTAGCGCCCAGTTTGATCTTGGGACGGCCGGCGCTGGTTATGGTGCAACGACAGCGAACCTGAAGGGCGGCCTTGGCTCCGCCAGCGCCACAACTCCCACCGGCTTCGCGGTTGGAGGGCTTGTCGCCGTCAATGCGGTTGGCTCCGTCTTGATCGGCGATGGCCCGCACTTCTGGGCCGGATCAGATGAGTGCGCTGGCGAATTCGGCGGCCTAGGTTGGCCAGCCGTTGTAGATCAGGCAATGCTTGATATCCCTCTTAAGGGAGACGGTAACCCCCGGGCCAATACGACGATTGCCATTATCGCCACTGACGCTAAGCTTACCAAGTCCCAGGCGCGACGCGTCGCCATCATGGCGCACGATGGCGTAGCGCGCGCCATTCGTCCCTCACATGCTCCTATGGACGGCGATCTCGTATTCGTAGCGGCAACCGGCAAGGCGAACCGCGCCCCCGATCTTAGACAATTATCCGATATCGGATTTATCGCTGCCCGTTGTCTCGCCCGCGCCATCGCTCGCGCTGTCTATGAGGCGACCGCCCTTCCGTTCCCCGGCGCGTTACCTGCCTATCGCGATCGGTTCCTCCGCTGACGCGTCGTTACGGGCATCATCCCAAGTCTCGATTTCGAGACATGATACTCGAGAAAATTCCGCAAGATTCCTTGTGACGAGATCAGCCGGCAGCTTAGAGCGTGGGCCGCGATCAGCGTATCGAGTAGCCCCGATCGGTTGGCGCCTTAGTGACGTTCTGAGACGTCCGTATTCGACCGCAGCTACTCCCAATGGCGAGAACCTCGACCTCTTTCACCTTACGGGAAAATACAACCGCTTTCGGCAGGCGGGCCGGCTGGGTCCTGTTGCTCCGGAAGATCGTGGTCGTCACTTTGTCAGCCATGAGCACTCCACTATTCGTACATCCTTAATGGATATACGAATCGTTTACTGCGTCAGGAGGAACCTTCACTGCCCCACGGATCATGGCTTTTTGGTTGGTCGATGTAAGGCTGGGCTTAATTCCCACGCACGACAAGCTATTCTTGGATTGCCGTATCCGGCAGATCTAAGGTGGGTCGGCCCTCAGGATGCGCTGGCGGTCTTGTTCGGCCCAGTAGTCAGCATCCATTTCGCCAGCGAGCTCGACATTGCTATCCCGGACTCCTCGTTTCTTGCTTTCATACGGCTGTGCCCGTTCTTGCCGAGCCTTCTTGAGCTCGAGAAGCTCCTTGAGCGTCATGCCAAGCTGCCGCTGCATGCCGGTTTCATAACGGGTGAGTTTTGCAGCCAAGTTCTCGCTCAACAGCGCCTCAAACATGCGCCCGACAACCAGGGAATCTCTAAAGTCCGGGGACGGCTGGTCGCCATTCTGGTCGTTGCGCTGCGAAACCTCCTCCACCATGATCGGATCGTCGTAGCGCGCGCGCTGATAGTGGGCCATCCACTGCATAAGCGCGACCTCGAAGGCCTGGACGCGCCTTAGCCGCCACAGCAGATTTGCAATGCGCTCGACGAGCTGGTTCTCAAGCACCCCTTGCGGGTTTTCCGAGTTAAATAAGCTGAGGCGAAATTCGGCAAATTCTGCTTGATCCTCACCCGGAATAACCGTCTGGGTCGCGGTCAATCCATGCCGAAGAGCGTTCTGGCTGCTGCGGCGCTTGCCATCGAGCGACCGGGGGCCCGAACTCTTTAGCGCATTCTGTCTGTTTGCGACGAGTTGCTTGTCCGTGGCCATCCGCGATCTTCCTAACTTTAGCCTGTCCAACACCAGCTTTGCGAAATAAGCGTTTGGCAGGAGATATTGGGCGCTTGTCCAAAAACACCAACCCCTGATCTTCAGGGAAATGACTTTATCGGCCAGTCTGCGTCTCGGAACCGGAAATATGGTGAACGGTCGAGCTCTTTAAGCGCCCTGTCGCTTGACACAGGCCCGAACGGGCCTGGAGGTCCCGACATCGCGTTTCGCGTCAAGCTCGGCCAAAATCTTCAGCGCCTGGCCACGAAGCTGTGCTTCGTACCTGGAGATTTTGCTCAAGAGATCGCGGCGGCCCAGCACCGCTTCCAGCGTCCGGCCAAGCAGCCTTGGATCGTGAACCAAGGCGCGTGGCAGCCCGCCGCGGTGGGCAGGCAGGCTTCGTTGATCGGCGGAAATGATGGCGCGTCCTATCCGCACCAGACCCTTGTCGTGGAGCCTGTCCTGACAATGCGAGATCCACGTCATCAGGCCGGCCTCAAAAATGGGAACGCGTCGTAGACGCCACAGGAGCCCCGCAAGTTGCTCGACAAGATGCCTCTCGCAAACCGTCCCGGGAGCGAACTCGTCAAAGAGTTCGCCCCGCAGCGCCTCAAACTGGGTTGGATCCTCACCCTCAAGGACGATTTGCACCCCCGTTAGACCATGCACAAGGGCGTTGCGCGCACTCCTTTCTTTGCCCGCTTCACTTCGAGGCCCCGTGCTCTTGAGCGCGTTGATCCTATTGGCGCGCAATTGCCGTTCGCTGGTCACGATCGAGCCTGCTCTTTAAGTGAACGTTTCAACTGACGCGATCCTGCGGGCGGGCCTCCATCGCAACGGCACTCTTTGTTGGTGCATGCTCGTCAGGATCGTTTTGGCCGCGCGATTGCGCCCAGAACTTTTCTGCAAGCTTCAAGGGTTCGATGATGCCATGGCGGGCCCACCACGCTCTCTCATCTCCTGTCCGATGGATCTCGTCATGGTGGATGCTGCACAACGGCACCGTGAACTCATCTGAGACCTTGAGGCCCATGGCGCGTCTTTGTGCAAACCTTAGATGATGGGCGTGGACCGGCGTGCGCCCGCAGATGACGCACGGCTTGGAGCGCACATAGTCAAGGTGGGTCTTATCGCGCACCCGCCGTTCCTTCGGAATGAGGAACCTCGACCCTGGAGCGGGACTCGCTTGTGGTACGGCCTCGAGGGGCGTTTGATCGACCTTGAACGCCCGGGCCTTGTCCTTGAGACGCAAAATGATGCTCTGAGCGAGGTCGCGATGCTGCGGATCCTGATCGAGGCTGGAAAGGTTGCTCTTGTTGTCTTCCCAGAAGGCGTAAAGGTCTTTCAGCGTCTTTATCCCCTCAAGGTGACGATCGAGGGCTGCAAGCAAGCCCTCTTGGGTTGCAAATTGATCCTCTCTGCCGACCTTCAAGCTCAAGACACCCGCCATCACCGAACCAGAGGTTGACGCGCACGGGGCACCTTGGGGTCGTTTGGGTTTGCTGACGCCATGCTGGCTCTTGTCATAAAGGGCCAAACCAAACGGGTTGCCGAAGGTGGCAAGCGCCCGCTTGGTGGCATCGGTTTCAGCCGCCTTGAGCGCGATCTCGTGGGCAACATCGGCCTGGGCTGCCCGGCCGACCCCGGTGCCGATGCCTTCGCGCACGATCAGGGTGTCGCCGGCCCTGACCTTGATGCGCACGCGGGTTGCGTAAAAGCACACGATGTTTCCACGTTCGGTTTCACGCCACAAGCACCGGGGCTCTAAGGTTCGCCGATCCCAGTGCTCAAACCCGAAAATCCGGTTGGCTTCCGCAATGACGTGCCAGCCTTCGACATAGGCGAGGGTCATGCCGTTGCTCTGCCGGGTCTTGACATGGCGATGTGCCAGCTTGGCCTTGAGGGCGCGTACTTGTTTGTCTGAAAACGTCATCACTTCGTCCTCACGCTCAGTTGCAGAGACGGTTCAGAAAGCTTTGCCGCGTTGGTCTTGAGCCCCCCCTTGAGGGCTGCGATGAGGCCGGCGCGATCGAGCTTGGCGGGTTGGGGTTTCCAGAACGCCTCCGGGATGGCGTCCTCTGCGATGATGTCCAGCGTGGCGATGCCGACGCGCAGTGAGGCGGTAAAGTCGGGTTCGACGATCTTCGGAATGTCCCCGTCGCACATGGCGCGCAGTGCGAGATCCCGTTTCTTGCGCGCCCGTGTCTCCAGCCGGTCAAGTCGGGACTTCATCTCTTGGATGCGTGCGCTAAGCCCGTCAGTGAGGGCTTCATCCTCCAAGGCCGACCGGATGAGGGCCGATATCAGCTCTTTCAAATCGCTGATGCCTTCAAGGGTGTCCCTGAGGGTTTGGGAGTCGAGATCGGGGATGTCGGCCAGAAGGCGGTTGCGCACGAAGACATGCTGGGCGAGCTGGGATGCGATGGCATGGGGTGAGGGGAGGGGGATGGAACGCATAACGATACTCCAAGATACATAAACGACTCTTTTGGTATCATATATTCGCTTGCAAATCCAACCAATAGCGCAGTATCAAACCATTAAGCATGATTTATCCTTGCCAAATACGCGCCGCCCGCGCCCTCATCGGCATGAGCCAGCAAGAGCTGGCTGCGCGGTCATTGGTTGGCCTTGCCACCATCAAGCGCATCGAGGCGGTGGGGAGCGAAATCACCGGGACCGCCAAGACCCTTGTGAAGATCCAGAAGGCTCTCGAGGCCTCAGGCATCCGTTTCATCGATGAAGCTGACGGAGGCGGACCGGGCCTTCGCTTGATGCGACCGCTCTGAGAGCTGGGGTTAGAGCGACCCGGATGAGGAAGTTCTCACCTTGATTGACCGCCACGCATGCCGTTCGAAGACGAGGCGGCCACAAGGCCTGATATCGTATCTGCGCTCGTGCTTACCTCCACGCCTCAACTTACGATCCAACCGTGACACGTAATTAACATGCTACACGTAAAACACGTGTCTAACTACCGAGGCTCCTATGCGTCAGAACATTACCATCGCTCTTGAGCAAGACGTGCTGCGCAAGGCGCGCGTGCTGGCGGCAGAGCGCGGCACCTCCGTTAGCCGCCTGTTGGCCGAGGAACTCGAACAGCTGGTCGCTGATGCTGAGTCTTATGCTCGTGCGCGGGAGGCTGCGCTGGCCGATATCGAACGCGGCCTGAGGCTCAGCGGACGGGCCGCGGCGCGAGATCAGCTGCATGAGCGATAAGACATTCGTCGACACCAATATCTTGATCTACGCCCATGATCTCGACTCGGGAGCCAAACACACCGTGGCAGCTGACCGCCTTCGCCAACTCTGGCGCGATGGCGCGGGGGTCCTGAGTACTCAGGTGCTGCAGGAATTCTACGTCAATGTGACTTGCAAGATCGCGAAACCCGTATCACCCGCAGAGGCTCGCGCGGTGATCAGTCGCTACCTTGTTTAGCCGATCGAGGAGAATTCAGGCGATAGCGTGATCCGCGCCTCCGAGATTCAGGAACGGCACCCCCTGTCGTTCTGGGACGCGCTCATTCTAGCAGCCGCAGCCAAAGCCGGCGCTGCGATACTCCTGAGCGAGGACCTCGATCATGGGCAGGTCATCGAAGGTGTCACGATCGTGAATTCTTTTTTTGGCAAGGGGTCGTGACAGCGAGGAGAGGCGAAGGGTGAAGACGCATTTGGCGAGGCTTGGCCGATCAGCGTGAATGCTTCCTGAGCTCACGATGATATCGCCTCAATCGGATCGATCCTCCCGCGACAGATGCGTTACGGGCCCTTGTGCTGCTTGGCGCCAGGCGGTTTTTGAGGACTAAGAACGATGTCGATCGAGCGTGCGAGCGTCAACACTCCATTCGCGGCAGTGGCGAGATCCTCTGCAATGGTGCGTAATCGGACCGCAGACTTGTTTTGCGCTTGCCCCTTCGCCGCAAGTTCGTGCGCGTCCTCCAGCACGGACATCATCTCGGCGAAGAGGTGCTGAATGAGTTCGCGTTTTTCGGGCTCCATATGTGACGTGTCCTCCGCGTCAATGGCACTGACGCTCTGGCTGGTCCAGAAGTCCACAAATTCGTCCGCAAGAGTGGTGGAAAAAACAGTCGCAGATCCAGGTGGCCCCTCCGCCTGAGCGAAGAACTCGGCGCGCATTTTCTGGTACAATTAAAGACTTGCACTTCCACGACGTTGCTCCGTTTACGCAGCCTGACCTACGATCCTGACCGGATGCTTACGCTGTGACCGGCCCGATAACAGCGGACGCCCGACATAGCCATCAAGCTCACCGCGCAACCACAATCGTAACGGTTCCACAAAACTGACGTGACGGGTATTGCCCACCGGATCCCGATAGCGGGGATCATATCTCCACAACCGCCAGGCATTGAGGTAGCGTAAGCGCTGGAGCCGAGCCCACTCCGTTACAATTCGCACCGGGTGGAAATCGCTTCAGTGCAGCGAGAAGCGCGCGATGGGTTGTGCCGAATGTTTCCTAGTACCAGGATCCAAACAGCAGATCCGCCGCCCGAACCCATAGTTTACGAACAAGCGGAACCAGGAAAGCGATCGGAAATTCGAGCTTTGAACGCGTCTCCTCTTAGGACGGCCGTTACGTTTGTCTAAGCCTTTTGTTAACCGTAATTGCGCATGTCGCTCCTAGATTTGCCATGGTTCTCCCGCACGCCAGGGATCGGTGTCCTAGGCCTAAAGGTTTGCGTACGATGCTTTGGAAGGGACGGTTGCATACCGCTCGCAGTGACTTAGCCAACAGCGGCAAACACCCGCCGCGCGGGGCGACATTCTCTGCCCTGCTGCTTTTGTGCTCGCATGTTGTCGTACCGGCCTCTGCCAAGACTCCGGGCGCGCGATATTGCTTCGGCGGCTGGTGTCATCGCGTCAGCACGCTTTCGCAAACCGAAACCTTAGTCGGCTGGCGAGGCTATCTGCTGGCTTCCTTTTATGACGATTGTCACCGCGATCGTCTCAACCCCTGCGGCCTAACGAGCTCGGGCGCAGTTTTCCGTCCAGACCTTCCCGACAACGCCGCAAGCCCGCTCTTTCCTGACGGTACAGTCATTTTGGCTTATAATCCCAAAACGGGCGACGCCTCGGTCCTGCGAATTACCAGTGCAGGCCCTTACAGCGGCGATCGCAAACTCGACGTCTCGCGCGCAGGCGCAAAGAGCCTCGGATTCCAGAAGGAGGGTGTCTCGCACCTTGTTGTCAGCGTGCTGAAATCGCCCACGATCGAGGAAGCGACCTACGTCAAGCGCCGCATCTATCCGAGCGTGCCGGGTCACCTCGGCAAGTTCACGAATTTCGACCTGGCCTACGTTGCGGCGACGGAAAAACTCGACCGCGATCCGCCGTCGATGAGCTATGTCAGCGCGCGCGTCCCCGATACGGCGTCTCACGCCCAGCTTCAGAAAGAATTGATTCTGGAGCCGCGACTGGCCGTATCGCCGCACTACGCGCGCGAGCTTGTTATGCTGAGAGGGCTGCCACGGCCGGTCACGCGCATGCGGCCAATGGATAGTGAAAATGTGTCTCAAAGCACCGGCGAAGATTCTGGCGCGTCCGCAGGCGTGGGGATCGATTTTGGAGTTGGCTTGCGAAAATTCATCAGTACCGCGCGGGTCATGGCCAGCGGTGCTCCGTGAGACTACTGGAAAATAATCGGGATCGACCGCTCGATCCTGGTGGGCGTTTCGGGACGAGCAATAGAAGCTCGATTCCTCTTTCTTCCGGCTCTCGATACTCGAAGTCTGCAGGTGCCCGAAGTCTTGATGCCACCAAGGTCAACAAGCTGATGGTAAAGCTTGACCGGCCAAAGCTATCGCCCAAGGACATTAAGAAGCTGAGCAAAGCGCAGCGGAATAACAAGACAAGCGAGTAAGCGTCAGATAGCTTAGACCCTCGCGTGTTGGTAGCAGAGCTGACCAAGGGCGCCAACTTGAGGTTTTGAACCAAACCACGCGGCGGCAACTGAGGGTGACATGATCAAGATAGTTTCAACTCGCTGGTCGTTCGTGCTCGGCTTTGCGACCATTGTCACCATTTCACTGACTTGGTTTGAGATGCGCTCGAACTTCGCCACGGCGGGGGCCGCCGAAATTGAGGAGACGCCGAAGGAAGTCATTGCAGATCAGATACGCAGGCAAGGGTTTTCTTGTGACAATGCGCTGAGCGCTGAGCGCGACCGCGAGCGTTCAAAGCCGGATGAACCCGTTTGGATTTTGAAATGTGATAAAGCCGGTTATCGTGTGCGTCTCATTCCTGACATGGCGGCAGACGTAGAGCGCCTTGACTGACGCTGTCCGACATCAGCTTCGAGACTGAGAAGTAGCGGTAGCCCCCGTCGGAACCGACAATGCTTTCGCCCGCCAACAGTACTTTGAGGCCGACTTTGCCACCTTGCCAGAAGCCCCCTGCCCGACGCCGAGCCCATATACAATTTTCCGGTGGACGTATCTGAGAACTCGGCCGTCAGCAGTTTGACCATGTCGAAGATGCCAAGGCTCCATCGAACCCTGATACGAAATTTCTGTCGTTGTTGAACAACAACAAAAAATTTAAAAAAGGGCTAGGTAAGGTTTTGATACCCCTACATACCTCCCCTCTATCTCCAATAAGTTTCACCGCGTTCCATCAACCAACGTGGAGTTTGGCATGACCGGTGTCATTGCCGCGTTCGCGGTGATTGCCGTCTATGCTGCGATCGTGCTCGTGGCGGCAATTGGAGCCGGCCTATTGCTCGGGGCGTGGTCAATTCTATCCGGTCGCAGCGATGACGGCAGTCAGCGCTTCATGCGTGCGCGCGTGGTGGCGAGCTTTCGTTCTCTGGCTCGAGTGTGCGCATAACAACTGAGTTCGCTCATGACGCAATTTGCCTTTTTCGCTCACCACATAATTAAGCTGCGATCGAAGTTCCCCTCGCACACAGCGTAGCCCAGTGCGTATTTCGACTAGACAGCGCGGTTAGGGTCCGTTGGCGCGGAGGGCATCTTTCCGTGCAGCCAGTGACGCAAGCCAACTCGCTAGGAATGACGCGAACGCTGGGATTGAGACAAATCCTGCTATCGGGAGCGCCTGTGCGGCGCCGGGCGCTGGCTTCGTTGGATGGTGCCAAAACAAATACATTAGGACTGCATCAATCACTATCCAGCCAATGCCGCTGCCAATCATAAGCGCCTTCCCCGTCAGCGGTCTGAAGTAGGTAAAGATTCCGCCAATCGTGCCTAGGAGCGGTGTGATAATTAGTAGAATTGGCAACGTCTTCGCCATGTATCCCGGACTCGTGTTTTGAAAGGCGAACATGGTAAAAACAATGACGATATATGCAAAAGCAAAGCCGGCCAGGCCAACCGCGACACCCACGAGCATTCCCAGAACACGCATGAGGGCACCTGCCCGTAAGATGTTTGAAACCGCCGATCCCCGGTGCATCGGAGCACGGACAACGCACAAGCGAGAGGCCTGCTCAACCAAGTTTTTATTGACGTCTACCGGCTTCCGTCAGTCTGCTGAAACTAAGCCTGTGACTGCGATTGTCCTTGGCAGAAAACGGCTATTGCGTATGATAGTCGATGTTATGAGCGCACACCCGATTACGCATCACATGACATCCAGTATAGGGAGTATAATTCATGAATCTCAAGATTGGGTCCGCGATTGTAATTATCTCAGTCGCCGCAACGGTTCCCGTATTTGCTGAAAGCATTGGTGGGAAAGAAGCACAAGCTCTTAACGGCAATGTCTTCGCGAAAGCCGATACAGACAAAGACGGCAAGCTGAGTTCGGAAGAATTTTACGCCATCATCCAGCACCACTTCAAGAAGGCCGACAAGAACGGTGACGGCGTCGTCGACGACGAAGAACTCGGCGCGAAGGAAGCCAACGCTCTTATCCAGCTTAAGGAATTTTAAGTGAGGAAGGCGGTTGCGTTAACCCGGCAAAACGCAACCGCCTTCTACGTGAAACGGCCGGCGGCATCAGGGACGCTGAGAAACGTTGGGTGCAGACAGGTGAGAATTTCGGGAAGTATATAAGTCCCCGAAATAGAGTGCCAGGTTCAGGCGTTGGGCAATAGAGGCGCCCACCAATCATGATCGGCCGGGACATTCCTGACATTTCAGACCGTCAGAATCCCTGACACTGTTTTTAGTCTTTTACGTGCTCCATTTCCATAGCGGAGCGCTCGTTGCCAAGCCTTGCTGAAAATCCTGCGCACTCACCTTTCCGCGTTGGGCGAGGCGTTCTGCCCATCCGTGACGATCACTGTACCCGACGCCTGCGCTTCCCAGCGGCCGTAGTTCTTGGACATGCCGATGAACGTGTTCTTGTCCGGGCGGATCTGGAACCGATAGCGGTCAGTGCCGAGCAGGGTCGGGTCTGAAACCTTATAGCCATCGATCAGCGCGATACCCTCCGCGCGGTCGAAGGTGCCATTGACGTACTCGATGCCGGTCGCGCCCAGTCGCGAGCTGAGCGGATTGCCCGTTGGCGCTTCGAGAAGCTGCCAGCTCATTTCGCCGTCGGCCGCCCCACCTGGCGCGACGCGCAGCTCCATCGCCAGCCCGAAGCGGAAACCTTCGCGCGATTTCCACTCGCCCTGCCAAGTGGTGATGAGCGCGGTCGGCGGCGCCGTCCAGCGATGCCACAGCGTGCGCGCTCCATCGATGGCGCCATTGGCGTTGGCGAGCACGACAAAAGTCGAGCCGACCGCGCCGATGATCGCCACAGGATTGCGGATAAGCCGGCCAAGCCAGTTCCGCGAAGCTGTCGGTATCCCCTCCATGTGTGCCCCCCAACGGCAGCGAGGTGAGAACGATTCAACGGCTTCTTATCACGCCGTGCAAGGCGCAAAAACAACCAAGCTCTAGTTACCCAAACCGAACGCTGCGTCGCTCGCCCGTTTTCCCCTACCCAGAGTGCTAACCTGGAGACTTTCGGCGCGCGAGTGTAAGCCACGAAGTGGATCAAGCGCTTGAAATGAATCGCAAAAGGATGGTGCTGCCGGGATGTCTCCCTCAATCGTGCCATACTCATAGCGCAGCGCCTCAACGCGCAATCGGATGCCCTCAGAAGCCTTTTACTTCGCCGCGCGGTTTGACACCGGCAAACGGGTTGAGCCCCACGAACAGCGCTTCATCGATAGCGATACTGAAAAGCGTCCGCAGCTTCGAACCGAAGGACGCAACCGGTGGCCAAGACGGCCCACGACTCCCGACAGACAGACAGGAGAAACGTTAATCGTAAGGTTTGATTGCGGGACGATTGACGTATGCGAGGAGGCAGAGCGTTAGCCATGACGCACGATTCTTTCGCGCCGGTGGCTTCGAGCCTAACCATCCTCCTTGAGGCCGAACCGCTCCAGGCGTAGCCTTAAACCAGTTTCGGTGGACTGCATCGGAGCCGAGTTGGATGCAGCGCACGTTTTTTTTGTTCAAGGTATTTGTCGCGTTGGCGGCGGTTGTCGTTCAGCTGCACGTTAGTCTGCCAACTTTTCTTCTCCAACTCGGTATCGGGCCCAAGAGCGTTTCCATCAGGCTGGCGCGGATGGATCCGCGTTCCAAGCCGACCAAAGTCGATACAGCGAACGTCGATCCCGCACAGCATCCGCTAACGGATATGCACGCCGCGACCGACAGAGGCCGCTCGTATGACTCACGCGCCGGACCCGCAAGCGCGACCTCGCCTCCCGGTGCGCGTATCGAATTCATGAGCATCACACGCGACGGCACGTCCGTGCTTGCGGGTCGTGCGACACCGGGTTCACACGTTACTGTGTTCGAGAACGACATACCCGTAGGCACCGCGACCGCCGGTGACGACGGCGATTGGTCGCTCGCCACTGAGCACCGCTTTGCGGGTACCTATCTCCCAGGCAGCCTTCGCGCTATGGTGTTAGCGGCGGACGAACCAGCAGCTGGCAGCATCCATGGAGCACGAGATCCGTCCTCGATCACCCATGCCCAAGCGCGTTCACTATCGGGTCCTGCTGCGCACCTCATCAACCAATTCGAACAGGCGGTGGCGGCCGCCCGCACACAGCCACATCCATCGGCGCCGGATCCTTCATCGACAACAGACCCTCCCCAAGCAACATCGCGCGTGCCGAGGCGCCTCCCGCTGACGTGGTGCTGGAGGGACCGGCGGTGAGCATTCCGATCCCGATGCAATTCGTCTATCGGGAGACCACGCTCACGGACGATGGCACCAAGGCGGCTTCACTCTTGCTTGAGTACCTCATGCTCAAGAAGTTCGACGCGATTACCCTATCGGGCCATACGGATGAACGCGGTAGCGCAGAGTACAACATGGATCTGTCGCGTCGGCGGCTCGAGGCGGCAGTCGATCTTTTACGCAAGGGCGGCTATAAGGGTACTGTCGAACTCCTGCCTAAGGGCAAGACCGAACCTTATATGAAAGTAGATCGCTCGCTGTACAATCGCGTGGATCTAATGCAACTCGACCGGCGCGTCGAACTCATGGTTGCAAGATAGGTAAGCTCGCTCATTTCTTGCAGAACCCCTGAGCTGGCACCCCGAGTGCGCTATTGAATTTGCTCGACATGTTTTGGAATGCGATGAGGCCCGTGAGTTCGACGATAGCGTCGTCTATAAAATGTGATCGCAGATTTGCCATGATCTCGTCGCTGACGCGTTGATCCGAGCGCGTCATGGCCTCAGCGTACCTCAGGACAGCCCGCTCGCGTTCGTCATACCAAACGCGGTGGGAAGTGGGTTAAACGCGAGAGCGAACTTTGAGTAACCCAGCGAAAAATAGGTACCGTAAGCTAAGCTGAACATTTGAAGATGCTCCGGGATTTGCGCCACTGGACCCGCAATGGCGGTACCGTCGACAAGCCCCGCATCCGCTATGTCACGTCGGATCGTGCGCTGACGATAATCGTCATGACTTCGGGAAGCCGACCGTCTGGGAAAGAAGAACATGTTCGTCAGGCGTGAGGCCAAGCGCAGCCGCAATGGCTTCCCGAT
This sequence comes from uncultured Hyphomicrobium sp., assembly GCA_964587445.1. GTDB lineage: Bacteria > Pseudomonadota > Alphaproteobacteria > Rhizobiales > Hyphomicrobiaceae > Hyphomicrobium_B. The sequence continues at coordinate 92,588 of CAZPLQ010000006.1, read as the reverse complement.
CAATCCACCCCCGGAGCACCGTCGCGAGGCCCACACTCGCCGCATAGAGATACACGTTCTGCGCAATCGCGCCGACCGCCACTGAGGCATAGCTTTCACGTTGGCCGACGGGGACCATCGCCATGCGACGGTTATCGGCGACGAAGACGAGATCGAGCGGCGCCTTGTCGACAAAGTCCTGGTAGCCGGTGACACGGCGCACGTCACTGCCGGAGACGAGGTCCAGATCGTGACGCTCGGCGCCATACCGGTAAGCGCCCTGGGGAAGGGCCAGATAGATATCGATCTCCTGCGCATTGAGCGCCGTCGGCGCGGTTCGATGGCCCTCGGCGCTGCTCAAACCAAAGGCGGCCCACAGAAGGTCCGAGAGCATGTCGAGTGGGATTTCTGTGGTTGCGAACTCGCGGTGCGAGCGGCGCTTCGAGAGCGCGTCCATAAGGAGCAGTCCTCCTTGCTTGTTTGGCGCGGGCAGGGAAATGGAAGGGCTGGCGTCTCCGCGCGCCGGTTTAGGACGCAGCCGCCCCATCATGCCAAGCGTCAGCTTTGTCAACGTTCCCATGATGTCTACCTCGGTCTCCGTGTCCCTAGGAAATTTTCCTGCGGCATTTCTCCCGCACACTCAGCACAGCCTGACCGCCCCCGGATTGGTCCGGGTGGAATGGTAACACCTCCTTGAGCCAGATGGTGCGCGGGCGCGCGTAACCTGCAAATACGACTTGCGGCAACCGCAGCCCTTCGTAAGCGTCCAGTTCTGACACGTGGGAGGTCAAGCGGAAGGTGCAGCGGCTTTCCAGTTCCAGGGGAGGAGGTCGTCGAGATGGGCCATGAGGTGGCCGCCGGCCATGCGCTCGAGAACGTCCTTCAGGTAGGCGTAGGGCTCGACGTCGTTGAGCTTTGCTGTCGTGATGAGGGTTGCGACGATGGCCCACCGGTCGGCGCCGCCACCGGCACCACCGCTACAGCCCTCACGTGCTCACCAGCCAGCACCTTGCAATCCACGCAACACAGCGACGCCGAACTAAAACCGGCAGCTCCGCAGTCCACGGCAGCGTCTACTACGATTGCGTCACGGCGGAGAATGATTCTGACATCATCGATCTCAAGCAAACACGTCTGTCTGCTTCTTCCAGTCATCCCACGTGGTCACCGGATCATTCGGGTACTTCTTCAAGATACGCTTTTCGCCGGCTGCCTTGAGTTTGGCGTTGGCGTCCCAGGCGCTTTGCCCGAGTCTTGAGACGGCTTGATAAATCGTCTGCCTTGTAATGTAGCCGACGCCACAGTCGGTCATGTCGCCCCACAAGATGTTATCGGCTTCGCTGCGCGGGCGGCCCTGATCCCAGTAGATCCAATCGTGGATGATCGCGGCGTGCATGTAGGGTCCGTCGTTCGGCAGCCAGCTCCAGAGATACCATGGGATGCTCGCGAGGTCGGTTTACGAAGCCTCGCGGCACGTCGATCGGCGCGTAGGGCTGGGTGTCTCCCGCGTTCGGCCGCCAGCCGATCGGATCACGCAGCAAGAACCACATGGCGTCGCCGCCGAAACGACTGACGGTCGCCGACCCGACAGCCATCTCCACGTGAATGCCGCCCTTCGTGCGCGGAATCTTGACGGATTGTCCAGGTGCTGGAAACGTCATGGCTTCTCCCCCTGTGTCGGTGCTCGGCGTGTTATCAGGAGTTTAACGCGTCCGATAGCCCACGAAAATAGAGTGAACCATTCTCATCGACGCTTGCGCGGCCAGTGCGGGCTCGCCCTCGAAGCGCAGACGGCGCCCACCCGCCAGCTCGATCTCGATCGCCGGAGTTGCCGACTCCATCTTGGTCGGTGTGCGCGACGCGGTGGGACGCGACGTCATGGCGGTCAGATCGGCAAGGCCGTCCGCCGTGTCGGTGATCGTGACCGGCACGATCCGGTGCGCAGGGCCCATGCCCAGCTGCTTACGCCACTGGAACATCAAGCTGGCTGAGATGCCGTACTTGCGGGCGACGCCAGAGACCGATGCGTTCTCGCGCGAGGCCTCCTCGATGATGCGCGTCTTGTCGGCATCCGAGTCGTCACGCCGTCGGCGCTTCGGCGGCGGATGAATTTCCCTACGCCTGGAACTAAGCCTAGGCTGATCACCACCGCCACGCCGATAAAGCAGGCATTCCGGGACGATCGTCTCCTCGGACTTGAGATCGGCGCGCCAGTTGCCGAACCGCTTCAGCGACAACCCGTGCAACTCGCAATATTCCCGCTGGTTCAGCTCGCCGTCGCGCCACGCCTTCAGGTGGACAAAACGCTTCACGTTCAGATGCGCCTGCCGTTTCAATCGAAGCATGTCTAACCTCCTTTGCAAACCTCACCGTGTGCAAAGAAGGTCGGGACCGCTCCCTGTTCCTCAAGTATCAATCCCTGAATGCTTCCGCCGTATTCCCTGATCCGGTCGCAGAATTCCCTGTTCTTGGGGCGCGTAGGTTCTATGCTAACCACATGAAATATAAAATACTTTTTAGAAATTCAGGCCGAAAATGCGCCTGCAACATCACGAAGCCGCGTTCACCGTCTATTTTGCGAAACAAACCCAATTTGGGAGGCCCTCGGGTTCGATGCACGCGTGCGACCTATGCCCTAAATCGCTAAGCGCAATGCCGTTTGCTTGGATCTCGCGGCAGGCACGACTCGATCGGACCTGGTTTTCTGCCCTCTGAGGAACTGGTCAGACCCGCTGAGTTTTGTATAGTTGTAGAAGCCGGAAGCGGGCCGGTGTCTTGCCGGATCATGAAGTCCATGGAAGCAATGCCTGCGTTCATCTTCACTAAAGACTAGGAACGGTATCTTTCGTCTGAGGCCCACGGAGAGAGTTCACCCATGCGTTCCGGCATTTCGAAGCACTTGTCCCATCTGGCGGCAGCCACCCTGGCCGGGTTGTTTGCGCTGTCAGCCGCTGCCGACACGGCAGGCGCACGCGAGAAAAAGAAGGCCGCGCCCCCTCCCGAACCCGAGGTCCAGCTCACCGGCAACGCGGCCATCGCGGTCGTCGCCATCAAGGACCAGCGCGTGTCGATTTACGATGCCAGTGGCGTTGCGCTTCGCGCCCGTATCTCCAGCGGCCAGGGCGGCTACGAGACGCCAGTCGGCGTGTTCAGCATTCTGCAGAAGAAGGCTGAACACTACTCCAATCTTTATGACGACGCCTCCATGCCCTTCATGCAGCGCATTACGTGGTCGGGTGTTGCCCTTCATGCCGGCGCGCTCCCAGGCTATCCAGCATCCCATGGGTGCGTGCGGCTGCCTTATGAATTCGCTGAGAAGATCTTTTCCCTGACCAAGCTCGGCATGCGTGTCGTCATCTCGCGCGACGACATCGCACCCGTCGATTTCAGCCATCCCCTCCTGCTCACTCCTCAGCCTGTGCCTGAGAGGGCAGTTGCCATACCCACGGCCTATGAGCCCGACAGCACCGACGAGGAAAACGCCTCTTTGTTGCGGCCCGACGTGCGCAACTGGCCGGCGCGCCAGAAGCTGCTCGACACCTTGAGAGCCGAGGCTCGCGACAAGGCGGACACTTCGGCGGCCGCCATGCGCCGGTGGGAAGACCTCTCGGCGGATCTCAAAAGCCGCAAGAAGGAATTGTCGCTGATCTCCAAGCGCGATCAGATCGAGAAACTGGTCGCCAAAGCCCAGGCCAGAGTGGCCAAAGCCATCCAAAAACTTGCCGAGGCGCGCACCCCGCGCACGACCAAACGCGCGCAGAGCGAAAAGGATCAAGCCGAGAAATCACTCGCCACTATCGAGGCCAAGGCTGTTGACGTCAGGGCTTCCGCCGCTGAGGCCGAAGCGAGCATAAAGCAACTTAAAGACGAGATCGCCATTGCCGAGAAGGCCAAAACGGAAGCCGAGACGGCGGCCGCCGAAGCCCGCCGCAAGACGCTGCCCATCTCCGTCTTCGTGAGCTTGAAAGCGCAAAAGCTCTACGTGCGCCAGGGCAATGAGGCGGTGTTCGACACCAAAGTGGCGATCGCCAATCCAGAGCGCGTTATCGGTACGCATGTCTTCACGGCACTGGACTATGCCAACGACGGCAACGACGTGCGCTGGAACGTCGTGACGATCTCGCGGCGCACGGCGTACGGCAGCGACTGGGACGACGATCGCCCCAGCAAACGCAAGCGCGATCGGGACCAGAGCTACGCGCCCCCGCCCACCAACGCCGCCGATGCGGCCGCCGCCTTGGAGCGGATCTCCATCCCCAAGGATGTGCGCGTCCGTATCTCCAAGTACGTCTGGCCCGGGTCCTCGCTCATCATTTCGGATGAGGACTTGAGCAAGGAGACGGGACCTGGAACCGACTTCATCCTCGTGTCCAGCGACGAGCCGGCCGGCGCGCTCAAGAAGCGCAAGCGCGAAACGCCTCCGCCGTCGGTCTACTACGACCGCGATTTCTACAGCGACAACTACTATTATCGTCCGCTGAACCGGTATGAACGCCGCGCACCAGTGATGCGGCCCAAGTCGCTGTTCGACTGGTGGTGAGAGGGCTCGCGTTCTACCCAATGCCGCAGGGGAGTCGCGCCGGGCAACGCGCGCGCGGGCACGACAAGGTATCAGCATGACTTTTGTGCCGCTCATTGGGCCAGCCAATCGCCACCGCGTGACGCTTGGCGTTCAGGCTGCTGTTACCGATAGGGATGGACGGATCCTGCTGGTGCGGCACGGCTATCGCCCGGGCTGGCATTTTCCGGGCGGCGGGGTCGAGCGCGGAGAGTCGCTGAAATCAGCGATAACCCGGGAACTCGAGGAGGAAACAGGCGTCGTGCTGTTGGAGGATGCGCGCCTGTTTGGCATCTACGCGCATTTCGATGCGTTTCCCGGAGATCATATCGTGCTCTTCGTCGCAACGGCGTGGCGGCGCGAACGGATTCCTCCACCCAATAGCGAGATCGCAGAGCATGGCTTTTTTGCACTCGATGCCTTGCCTGAGGGAACGATGCCGACCACCCGGCGCCGGCTGGAGGAGATCCTCGGCCAAGCGCCTCGCTCCGCCCACTGGTAAGCACGCCCGCATCCCGCACTGAAACTGGCATTTAGCCTGCCAAGGGTCTGCCCGTCACAAGCAGCCGCCAATGCCCGCCGCACTCGCGGCAAACATAAGCATCGGCTGCATCAGCATGGATTAAAGCACCCGAGGCCACGACCTGGACCCAGGAACCCGCCGCGCCGGGAGGGGCGCACCGGTGCTCCGTTGCCAAGCGTTCCATGATCCAGCCCTTGAGACGAACGCCGAAGGTGCGAGCCCCTATAGCCGATTGCGATCTCATGGACCCACTTCCTTCGCCCGCCGGGAGAAGGTGCCGCGAAGGGGCGGATGAGGGGGCTGCCGCCATCGGCGGCGCGTGCCAAAGTCCCTCACCTGTCGCTTCGCGGCATCCTCTCCCGTCCCGGGAGAGGAAAGAGTGGCTCTGTGTGATCGGAAACTGCTCTATCCCGCATCTTGCAGATGGCTCCGAAGCCTCTGCCGTGGCGCGCGATATTGAGGCCAGAGTTCCAGATTCCGGCTGCCGATCAGATCTTTTGGCGGGAACTGCCGATACCATGCGGAGACTCCAGGGATGGAGAATGCCATATCACAATCTATAATTGTGTAAAAGCGTCGCACAGCCATTGGTTGCTTCAGGATCGGTCGAGCGGCTTCGCGGCCCGCCAGGCATCGACCTTAGCCATCAGCCAGCCCCACGCCTCGACCTCACGCGGACCCGCTGTTTTGGAAATGGCAATCTCGAGATATTTCAACTCGTTATCGACCTTCTCAGGCGGCAGCATCTTGAGCCGTGTGGTCAGCACCGCAAGTTCCAGCACAGCCGCCTGCGCGCGATTGAAGCCCTCCCAGCCCTTATGGGCTTCTCTGTGAGCCAGCGCGCAGACAAAGCGCGGACGCTGCTCGTCCTCGATGACGCGCTCCACCTTCAATTCCCAATGCGCGACGCAATCCTTGAGCCGGCCGCCGGGGATGGCCGTCGCCGGCACCACGGGCCAGTCCTTGCGGCCCGTGACACAGCCGGCGAACACGCGCACATCGTCCGTGTGGCTTGCCGCGGCAAACGGATTTGCCCGCAAGTTATCGAGCGTGCGCGAGGGCTTGAAAGGCGCGATGATCCAGTGTTTGCCCTCCTCGATCAGCCCCAGCGGCGCAACATGGATCTCGCCATCGGTGCTCATGGTGGTCACGATGGTCTCGACGATGCGCGGCATCAGACGTCGTCCTCCTCTTGGCGGCGCAATTTCTCACGCTTGCGCGCGGCGTCCGCCTCCTTGGCCTGGAGCGTCGCGCCTTCCGGGGCGTGACGCGTGAGGTCTTCGCTCTTCCTGTCGGCAGCCACGCCCCAATCGAGCGGACTGTCCTGCACATAACGCTTGCCGAGCTGCAGCGCGATTTCCGCCTTTGCCAGCTCATATCCCAGATAGAACGCATGTGCGCCGTCCGCGTCGACGCCGAGCTTCGAAAACAGCTCGAAGGGATCCGTCGCGGTGTGATGGCCATCGCGGTTGGCGATGTGAATGAGCGTCTCGCCCTTGTGAATGCGAAAATTGTTGTCTCTGATTTCCCCCGCCGCCTTGGCGATTTCGGCATCGCTCATGGGATTGGGAAGAAGGTCGTGCAGGGAAATCAGTCCGTTGCCGCCATACCCCTTGGGCAGGCTTGAATCCGCCCGCGCGCGATAGAGCAGCCGGCGCGCCGCATCGTGCTCCTCGATGGTGCGGCGCGTGTGCGGGGAAACCTGCACGATAAGGACGTTGGTGATATGAAGCTCCGAGCAGATGGCAAGCAGCATGGCGGTTACGCCTTGACTGTCGGCTTCCGTCAACTCGGTCAGATTTCCCGTGCCCATGAGGATTTCGACGTCCGGCCGCGCGCGGCGCAATTGGGCGTAGCGTTCAATGGACTCGGTGAAGCCGAAATGCACCGGATCGAGAATGGGATCGGCAATGTGAGGAATACTCTTTTTGCTGGCGAGGTCGATCGCACGCAGAAGAGACGTCAGGTCGCCGTGCGGCCTGGGCACCAGGATCGGCGTGCACTTGGTGCCCTTCACCGCATCGAGCGTCGTCTCATCGAGGCTGAGAACGTAATGCGCACCGGCCTTCGCGCCGCGCCTCAGTTCCTCCACGTCCCCGCTATCGACACTGACCTTGAACCCGGCTTTGACAAGTGCCGCGACCATGTCTTCGAGATGCGGAAATGCCGTGTCGGGCTGACAGCCGATGTCGATGACATCGGCGCCCTTCGCGCGCTGCTCGGACGCGCGCGCAAGCATCTGTTCGACGCTCAGAGCCGTGGCATCGACGGATTCGGCAAAGATGCGCAGATCGTACTTGGAGAAGTCGGGTGGTTTGCCGCCACGGCCCAGATATTGCGGAAGGTCCGCCAGTTCGTCCGGCCCGCGCTCGAACTGCACCCCGAAATGACTGCTCAAGCTGGCCAGATTCATGCGCGCACGGCCCGGCACAATCACGCGATCGGCCTCCAGCGGGCCCTTCAGACGGTTACGCACGATCGCTTCCGTCATGAGCGCGGCGACCTTGATGCCAAGATTCGACACCGACCAGGAGCCGGGCTCCAGACCCGCTTCCGCAACGGTCGATTTCAACCTGTCCTCGGCAAGCCGCCCGGTCAGGAAAAGGATGCTGTCTTTTACGTCTTGAGCCATGTGAGCCTGGCCTCGACGGCCTCTTGCAACGCCGCCACCGTCTCGACGACCGTCGTCGCCTCGAACGACTTGAGCTTTTCGGTGTTTTCAAGATCGATGCGCCGCGGATAGACCTTGACCATACCCTTGGGCGCTTCGGTGTCCATCTCAGGCGCGGTATCGCACGCGAACACGATCGAGGGCACGCGGCACTTGCCGGCCTGCGCGAAGACGTTGGTCGCGAGGTTGTCGGAAATTCCAGCCACGCACTTGGCAACGGTGTTGGACGTCGCAGGCGCCAGGATCAGCGTGTGATAAACGCCGTAGTAGAACGCGCCGACAGGGGCTGCGCTTGCCGTGGTATCCTTGAAGATGCGCACATCGGCCGGCAGTTCGAGATCCTGCTTGTACATGCGGATGACCTCGGCGGCCGCTCTGGAGACGAACACGTCGAGATGAGGAAGCCTGCGCATGATTTCCAGGCTCTCCTTGAAGAAGTGGCCTGAGCCGGTCAGCGCCCAGCCGAAGCGCGGTACGGTGACGCCCTTGAGTTTTTTTTCGTAAACCATGACTACCGCGCCTAGAGTGCTTTGCGGAAAAGTGGGAACCGGTTTTCCGATAAGAAGCACGACAAAACAAAAACCTAGAGCCGTTCCGCGTTTCCATCAAAAGCGGGACGGCTCTAGCATGCCCGCTCCGCCGCGTCGATGGCGGGCGCGTCCGTTAACTTCAAGGGTGAGGCGCGCCGATGAGACGCGCCAGGACGGCATCATCGCCGGGGCCCAGGACCTGCCAGGACAAGCGCGCACGCTCCACGATCCCCGGAAAGGCCAAATCCACCACACCCTCCTCCGCGAGATCCTGCGCCGAACTTCCAGTCGAAGCCGTGACGGATTTGAGCAGCACGACGTCGAGCCCGCCCAGGCGCTCCGCAAGGCGCGCGGCAAGCCCATCCGACGTGATGGTCCAGTCGGCGGGAATATCCTTGTCGTCCTGACACATGCGCCAGGGCAGCCACACCGGCACCTGGCCGGTGGCCAGAATGCGGGTAAAACCCTCGATGCTGTCGGCAGGCGCCATGCGGGGCGCCATGGTGAAGAACAGTTCGGCCATCTGATGCATTCCGAGAATGGCAAGCCGGTGCGCGGAGGTGTCGTCAAAGCGCAGCGCGTTCTGCAGGTCACGCACCTTGTCGGCAAACTGTCCGCCGCCCGGCACGAGGATCACCGGGCGTGTCGCTCCTGCGATAAGCGCCAACACGCCGCGCAAGCGCCCCGTCTCCGCCAGCGAGCCGCCAACCTTGATAATGACAGGCGACGTGTCCTCCAGCGCGCCCTCAGCCACGGCCGAATTCACGCGCGGCAGCTTTGGTGGCGGGACGAATGATCTCGACCCCGCGTAGCGGCCCGCGCTCCAGCTTTTCCAGCCGTACGCGCACCGCAACGATGCGCGGATCGGTCAGACAGCCAGCCGCGATGCGCTCCGCGAACGTTTCGACGAGGTTGATATGGCCACCGCGCGCCAGCGCCACGATTGCGTCGATAATGTCGGCGTAAGACGGCACTTCCACCATGGCGTCATCGACCGAATGGACCTGCGGCGCAAGCCGCGCTTCGACCGTGAACGCCACCTTCTGCGTGACGCCCTGCTCCTCGGCATAGACGCCAACGTTGCAGTCCACGACGAAATCCCTGATGAAAATTGTGTCGCCGATTTCGCGCTTGGCAGACTTCGTGGAGCTCTTCGATGCCATGTCCTTGACGCCCTTATGCGACGTTCATCTTGTTATCGGCTGTCTGCCCGCACATCGCTTTAGGCGACGGACTTTCTCCCTGCTTCGTCCCGCAACGCGATCTATCTCACGGCGCACCGCCGCAACACGGGCTTCGTCCACAGCCCCCGTGCGTCCACCCTCGCAGAGCGCGCCGCGAAAACCGAGGATATCCGGACCAAGCGCGGAGAGTGGGATGATATCGGACAGGCGGAGCGATCCGGCAAGGCCAGCGGCCAGGCCATAGCTTCGCGCGATGGATAGAAAGGCGCAGATGCGATCCTCCCCCATGATCTGGGGCAGCGCGCCTTGCGCCTTGCCTGCGGTGTCTAGCATCACGCCCATGAACCCCAGCCGCGCCAGATGCGGCACGAGACTGAAATCGGAAACCCTGTCAGCCATCAGCACCGCAAACAGTTTTACCTCGCCGAGCTGCGCATCTGCCAGAGCTTCGGCAGCGGCCAGGTCGCCCGGGGCGCCATCGAATCCGCACTTGACGATGGCCACGCCGGTCGCCGCAACCTCTTGGGCCGCGTGCACCCTATGGTCGACCGCCTCGAAGCTGTCGCCGATGGTGGCGCTGACCGGTGCAAGCGCCGAAACGGCCTTTACGATGCTGGAAATCTCTTCGAGATCGAGCCGGCCGAGCGCGCCGGTCGTGGGGTCTTTGCAGTCGATGACGTCCGCGCCGGCAGCGAACGCCGTATACGCTTCCTGGGTGTTGGTAACGCTTGCAAGGAAGGCGGGCGCGCGCCGCAATGTGGCGTTGGGCATCGATGGAAACCTTGATAGAGGCCAGCTCAACGCCGGGGCAGCGAAAAGCAGGTTCAGCCAGTGCCGAACACCCGCATCTGCTCGGCTAGGATGGCCGTTCTGTCCCTGCGCTGCTCGGGCGTGAGCTGCACCGGAACGTCATCCACGACACTGGCCTGTCCGGGCGACAGGCGCAAGATGCGGGTGCCGAGTTGTATTGCCTCGGCCCTGTCATGGGTTACGAAAATCACCGTCGTCGGCTGGCGGTTGATCAACTCCAGCAGGAGCTGACGCAGGCTCTGGGCGGTCGGATCGTCCAGAGACACGAACGGCTCGTCCATGAGCAGGATCTGGGGCTCCACGATGAACCCCCTGGCCAGCGATGCGCGGCGCTGCATCCCGAGCGAAATGCGTTCCGGGTACGCATTGGCGGCTTGCGTCAACCCCACGCGCTCCAGCATGTCGGGGATGCGGGCCACCCGTGGATCGCCCTCCGGCAGGGCGAGCGCGATGTTCTCATAGACCGTGCGCCAAGGCAGCAGGCGGGGGGATTGGAAAATGAAAGTCATCTGATCGCGCGCAGCGCCCAGATCGATGGAGCCTTCGAAATCCTTATCGAGCCCGGCGATGATATTGAGCAGCGTGCTCTTGCCGCACCCGGACGGCCCCGTCAGCACGACGAACTCGCGCGGCGCCACCTCAAACGAGACGTTGCTCAAGACGAGCTGCGCATCGCGGTCGGCCAGCGCGGGAAAGATCTTGCGTTCGACGTTGACGCGGATCTTGTCGTCGCCTGCCGTGTTGACGTCAGCGCCGCGCGGCTCGCCCTTCTCACGCATCAGCGCCGCCATTTGTTCACCTTTGCCTGGATCGGCTGGAGAATGGTGAGCTCGATGATCTGCACGATCACGATGAAAGCCAGCGCATAGGCGAGAATGGTGGTCACATCGAAGCTGCCGAACGCGATGTAGATCTGATAGCCCACGCCCCGGCCGCTGCCGCCCAGCGCTTCAACCACCAGCACGATCTTCCACACCAGCGCCAGGCCTGCGCGCGCGGCTGCCGCGAAGAAGGGCGCCAGCTGCGGCAGAATCACATGGCGGAAGGTGCGCCATGGACCGAACTTGTAGACCTGCGCCATCTCAGCCAGGTCACGCGACAGGCTGCGGGCGCCTTCGCGCATGGTGACAGCCACGTTGGGGATCTGGTTGATCGCAACCGCGACGACCGCTGCAGTGCCGTTCATGCCGAGCCAGACGTAACTCAAGGTGATCGTCACCAGCGCCGGCAGGTTCAACACGAGGATGAGCCAGGTGTCGAAAAAGCGATCCGCCGTCTTGAAGCGGCCAAGAAGCATGCCGATCGCGCCGCCGATGAACATGGCGATGGTAAAGGCCATGACCACGCGCAGCAGGGTTGCGGCCACGTGCGTGAAGAGCGCGCCGTCGAGCGCTTCGCGCTTGAGCACTTCGAAGACCGCCGCGGGCGTGGGAAAATAGCGGCTTTGCGCCAGCTCGGCGCTGACGTGCCACAACAGCCCCAGCGTCGCCAGAGACGCCACCGCCCAGCCCAGACGCTCCAGTCCGGCACGCGGGGGCCTCGACCGGTTAACCCGTGTGGGTGTGGAATAGGTTTGGGTCAAAACGGGTGCCATCGCCTACGAGTTCCGAATCTCCAAGATCAATAAGGAGTTGGGTCAGTTTGCCGGCCGAGTCGGTTTCCGCCTTGGTCCACGGTCCGGGCACGCCGGACCGAAAATACTCCCTAAGCGCAGCAAATTCCGCGTCGTTCACCGGCTTCACCAGCGGCTTGATCCGTTCCCACGCTTCGTCCGAGGTGGCAAGTAGCTTGTTGGCATCGGAAACCGCCACCAGCAGCGGCTCGACCGACACACCATGAGCTTGAACGTCCTTCTGCGACCACACAAAGCCGACGAGTGGCGGGATAGGGGAGACGTCCAACGCCTTGATGATGTCGTCGACCGTCAACAACTGCCGCGCGCCTTCTGTCGTCAGCCGCGCCGCATAGGTCCAGAAATTGAGGCATGCATCGAGGCGCCCGTTGCGGAACTCCTCGGTAATCAGGGGCGGCGCGCCATAAACCGGGTGAGAAACCTTTTCCAAATCCTTGCCAAGCAGCTTCATGCCGTAGGCGCGCAGCAGCACCCAGCTCTTGTCGATGCTGGTGCCCGCAATGCCCACGCGCTTGCCTTCCAGATCAGCCAGTGTCTTGAATGGGCTATCTTTGGGCACCAGGAGGCTGCCGAGGGCGGAAGAATAAGGAGAGAACTTCAGATCGTTCCCCCTGGACCGCAGCCGCAGCGCCCACGTCCAGTCCGTGACGATGACATCGGCTTCTCCCGCCAGAAGCGCCACGGGACCAGCTTGGTTATTGGCCACCTCGACGACCTTGAGATCGAGACCGTTTTTCTTGTCGAGTTCATAAAGCCTGATCGTCTCGATCAGCCAACTTACGGTTCCATACTTCACCGAGGTCAAACGCACCGTGCTGACCGCACGCGCACTCGTTGGAGCAAGCGCAAACGCTAGGACGCCAGCCCCCACGAGGAGCGCTTGTCGCCTATCGTGCATCAATTCTTCTTCTCCTCGGCATTGAACCTGTTTCGCCAAAGCCAGCGAATACCGTGCAGCCAAAGCTCATCCGTATTGCCGCGAACTTCCGCCGACATGGCCTTCGTCACCTTGCCGGACGAAACATCCCTCACGAACACCTGAATGCTGATCAGAGCATCCGACCATTTATCGATGAACCCCGTTACTGCTATATCCGCGCCCGCCTTCTGGGCAATCGTGACTTCACACCCATCGCATTTGTTCAAGGGCGCGGCCATTTCGATCTCAGAGGCAAAAGGCGCCAGATCGACCAGCTCATACCGGTCGTCGTTCTGCATGAGGGTACGCAGCTCGTCGGCGACAAGCTTGACCCGGCCCAGATCCTCTTCCTTCAGCTGCGGAACGATTTCGCCTTCCTGCTCCACGTCGCGCAAGTCAAACGGGAAGACCGCTACCCTGGATGCTGGCGATGCCGCAGACGCCGGCAGGAGCGCGAGCATGATGGCCAAGCAGAAGACAAGATAGCGAGGCATTCTCAACCATGACTTTCAATTCGACCACGCTCAGGCCAACTCAAGAGATCAAATGGGCTCTAGCGTTAGGTGCATTACGGCGTAGGCGGTTTGCAAGGTCCAACCTATTCGTTTCGTACGCACGAACGGTCACAAAACCGCGAGTAGTTCGCCCGTCCCTTGACAACGCGCCACATGCCCCCCTTTTACAGAATTAGCAACACAATAACATTTTGGGTCCGTGCGAAAAGTGCGGGATTTCAGGTTAAAGCGGGCGGATGATGATAAGCGATGTAGTTCAATTTTGGCAGCGCACACGTCTTCGCACTGCTCCTGTCTGCATGGCCTGCACATTCGCCACTCTCGCGACAGGACTGCTGCTGCTTTGCGAACCCGCACACGCGCAGGAAACACCCGGTACGCAGACCCCGCCCGCCGCTGAACCGGCCAACGCGCTCCCTTCTGACATTCAGCAGGTGCCGATCCTCTACCTGAAACAGCTGCGCGACAAAGATCTGCCCCTGTCCCTCCTCGATCTACCCCCCACCGACGACGGTGTGGCGGGCGCAAAGCTGGGCATTGCGGATAACAATACGACCGGCCAATTCACCAAACAGAATTTCACGCTCGACGTTGTCGAGAGCGCGAATGTCGATGACCTCATCAAGGCCGCGGTGGAAAAGGGTCCGGCTGGTTCAGGCTTCGTCGCCGCCGACGTGGAGCCGGACGTCCTGCTGAAGCTCGCCGATGCGCTCGCAGGCAAGGATGCCGTCATCATGAACATCGGCAATGCAGACGACAGTGTTCGCGAGGAGAACTGCCGCGCCAACGTGCTGCACATTGCCCCGGCCCGATCCATGCTCGCCGATGCGCTCGGCCAGTATCTCGCCTGGAAACGCTGGAACAACTGGTTCCTCATCGTCGGCCCGCAACCGGAAGACAAGCTATATGCTGAAGCGCTGAAGAGAACCGCCAAACGTTTCGGCTCCAAGATCGTCGAGGAACGGGAATTCAAGTATGAGCCGGGTAGCCGCCGCGCCGACGGTGGATTCGAGCAGGTTCAGCAGCAGATCCCTGGCTTCACGCAAGGCGCCAAAGAGCACGACATCGTCATGGTCTCCGACGAAGGCTCTTTGTTTGGCGAGTATCTCCCCTATCGCACCTGGTCGCCGCGCCCGGTGACCGGCACCGCGGGCCTCGTGGCATCGAGCTGGCATCCGGCACTCGAGCTTTGGGGCGGCACGCAATTCCAGAATCGCTTCAAGCGCCTTGCAAACCGCCTCATGCGTCCCCTGGACTATGATGCGTGGCTTGCCATGCGCGTGGTCGGTGAGGCAGCGACCCGCACCAAATCGGACAAGTTCGCCGATCTCAACAAGTACGTGCACACTCCGGACTTCGAGGTCGCGGCTTTCAAAGGCATGAAGACGACATTCCGTTCCTGGAATGGCCAGCTGCGCCAACCCCTCCTCGTTTCCACGCCGAAAATGCTTGTCTCGGTCTCCCCTCAGCCAGGCTTTCTGCACCAGACTTCGGTGCTCGATACGCTGGGCTACGACAAGCCGGAAACCAAATGCAAAGCCTATGCGAAGTAGCCGGCACCAATGCATTTCACATCCGATGGCGCTGAACGCCGAGAGGTTCAGCACTTGATTTTCATGACGCCGGTAACCGGCTTCCACTTGGAGAACTGAGAATGTCCACCACGAAGTCCTTGTATGCCTCCCTGGCCTCCTTAGTGGCGGTCGCCGCAGCCCCATCGCAGGCCAGCGCTTACATGGTCTACGTCACGAACGAAAAGGACAACACTGTCAGCGTCATCGACAGCGAAAAGCAGGAGGTCATCAAGACCTTCAAGGTCGGACAGCGTCCGCGCGGCATTGTCATGTCGAAAGACCACAAGTGGCTGATCATCTGCACCAGCGATGACAACGTCATTCAAGTCTATGACGCAAAGACCTTCGAGTTCGTGAAAACGCTCCCCTCGGGTCCTGATCCGGAACTGCTGATCCTGCATCCCGACGGCAAAAGGCTTTACGCCGCCAATGAAGATGACAACCTCGTCACCGTCGTCGACATCGAGAAGGGCACGGTCATTTCGGACATTCCCGTGGGCGTTGAGCCTGAGGGCATGGGTATGAGCCCCGACGGCAAGGTGCTGGTCAACACCTCCGAGACGACCAACATGGCCCACTTCATCGATACCGAGACCCACAAGACCTTCGACAATGTGCTTGTCGACAGCCGTCCGCGTGTCGCCATATTCAATCACGACGGCACGCAGCTTTGGGTCTCCTCGGAGATCGGCGGCACGGTGACGGTTCTCAACCCGGCCGATCGCAAGCAGATCGCGAAAATCTCGTTCGAGATTCCCGGCATCGCCAAGGAGGCCATTCAGCCCGTCGGCATCCGCCTCACTCAGGACGGCAAAAAGGCGTTCGTCGCCCTTGGACCGGCAAACCGGGTCGCGGTGATCGACGTCGCGACGTTCAAGGTCGAGAAGTACATTCTCGTTGGCCAGCGCGTCTGGCAGATGTATTTCACCCCCGATGACAAGATGCTCTACACGACGAACGGCACATCCAATGACGTCACGGTCATTGATGTGGAGAACCTGAAGGCGATCAAATCGATCAAGGTCGGCCGCTATCCATGGGGCGTGGTCATCGGCAACAACTAGAGTGCTTTGCGGAAAAGTGGGAACCGGTTTTCCGATAAGAAGCACGACAAAACAAAAGCCTGGAGCCGCTCCGCTATTCCATAAAAACCGGAACGGCTCTAGAACACGGCAGGCTCCAACGGCGCGTGCGTAAGAGGTAAAACGACGCTCATGACGACAGTTGCACCCACACACCCGGAAGCCACGACACCGGCGCTTGTCGTGCGCGGCGTCAGCCATGCTTTCGGTGACAAGAAGGTGCTGGACAACGTGTCGCTCACCGTCGAGCAGGGCAAGTTCGTGATGCTCCTGGGGCTCAACGGCGCGGGAAAGTCGACGCTGTTTTCGCTCGTGACCCGTCTTTACGACAACGTCTCGGGAGAAATTCTGATCCGCGGCTTCGACGTGCGCCGGAAGCCGACGGCGGCCCTCCAGCGGCTGGGTGTCGTCTTTCAGAGCCGCACGCTCGACAATGACATCAGCCTTCTTCAGAACCTGAAGTATCATGCAGCCTTGCATGGCATGAGCACGCGCCTGGCAACCGAGCGCGCCATGCAGGCGCTCGAGATCGTCGGACTTGCCGACCGCGCCGGAGAAAAGATCCGCGCCCTGTCGGGCGGACAGGCCCGCCGCGTGGAAATTGCCCGATCGTTGATGCACAAGCCGGACCTGCTCCTCCTCGACGAGGCCACCGTCGGTCTCGATGTGGGATCGCGCGAAAGTGTGATCGGTATCGTGCGTGACCTGGTCGCCAAACAAGGTCTTGGCGTGCTATGGGCGACCCACCTCATGGACGAGGTGCGCCCCAGCGATCTCGTCGTGGTGCTGCACAAAGGAAAAGTTCTCTATAACGGCAGCGTGCCGGACTTCCTGAAATCGACGAACACCGCCACCGTCAGCGCGGCTTTCCGCGTCATAACCGGTTCATCCGCCGAGGAGGCCGCCTGATGAACGCACCAGCCGTCACAACCTCGGCGACGCCTGTACCGATCGGCACGGCCGGGCACGACGAGCCGCGCGGCCTCGGTCTGGCTAACTATTTCGCCTGCTTCCGCGGCATCGTGTGGCGTGAGGTGCTGCGCTATCTTCATCAACGCGAACGCTTCTTCTCGGCCCTCGTGCGGCCCATGATCTGGCTGTTCATCTTCGCCGCCGGCTTCCGCCAGACACTGGGCATTTCGATCATCCCACCCTATCAATCCTACGTTCTTTATGAAGAGTTCATCATGCCGGGCCTTATCGGCATGATCTTGTTGTTCAACGCCATGCAGTCGTCTCTCTCGATGGTCTACGACCGCGAGACGGGCGCCATGCGAACGCTGCTCGTCAGTCCGTTTCCTCGCTCGTTCCTGCTGCTATCGAAGCTTCTGGGAGGCGTCTGCGTTGCGCTCCTGCAGGTTTATGCCTTCCTGCTCGTCGCCTACTTCTGGGAAATCAGACCGGGCACATTCCAGGACGTGTCGTTGTTCACGATGTTCGATCCGGCGCCTTGGTTTTCGGGAGGCGGCATCTCCGAGCCCATCATCACGCCGCTCTTTTCGGTACCCGAGTGGGCGCAACCCTTCGCCGGATATATCACCGTGGTGCCCGCGCTCATCCTCGCCGGCCTGATGCTCGGGTCTCTCGCGCTGTTCATGTCGTCGGTCATCAAGCAGCTTGAGAATTTCGCAGGCGTGATGAATTTCGTCATTTTTCCGATGTTTTTTGCATCCAGCGCCCTCTATCCCTTGTGGCGGATCCGGGAGGCGAGCCCGCTGTTGTATGAAATCTGCCGTCTCAATCCCTTCACCTATGGAGTGGAGCTGATCCGTTTCGGCTTTTACGGTCAGATCGATACCGTGTCGCTGCTGGTGGTAACCGCGTGCACGATCTTGTTCCTGGCCTCCGCCGTATTCGCCTATAACCCATCCAAGGGCCTGATCGCGCGCCGCGGCGGGCCAGGAGGTGGAACAGCTTGAAAGTTCGCGCGATGAAGACACGTCCCACATCCCTTTCCGGGCCCTTGGCTTTGGCTGCGCTCACAGTGCTGCCTCTCGTGTTTGCGCTTTCCCCGCTGCGCGCGCAGGAAACCAGCACCGCGCCGTCAGCCGATTCGGCGGCTGCGAGCGAGGCCGCCACACCCGGCAATGCCGCCCCTGCCGGAGGCCACAAGGATCCGGAGTGGCCGTGCATTTCGCGCAAAGTGCTTGAAATCTCGCCCGCGCAGGTCTGGGATGGTCCGTCTCTCGAAGGTCTTCCCAATTGGCGGGACGACGACACCATTCGCAAGCTTTCCGAATACGTCGTCGCGCGCCGCATCCCCGAGGACGATGTTGAAAAGGCCATCAAGAAATATGCCGAGTCGATCCCTGAGGCAGAGCGCGATCAAAAGCTCACGCTGCTGTTCTCGGGCGTGCTTTCGCGGATCAACGATGAGCGCAAGATCGTCATTTCAGGCATCGAGCGCTTCCACAAGCGCCAGATGGCGCGCGCCAAGGCGATCGAGAAGGAAGGTATTACGCTTCCGGACCAAGGCGCACCGTTGCCTGAGAACCCGATGCCGGCTGAGGACATCGACCATCTCTCTCCCGAGGAAGAGAAATACAAATGGGAGATTCGCGTTTTCCAGGAGCGCCAGCAGAACATCCCGATCGCATGCGAGATCCCGCAACTCATCGAAGAGCGTGCAGGCCTCGTGGCACGCGCCATCCGCGCTCTAATGAAAAGCTAAAGCATTTTCCGATCATGCAGAGCCACTCTTTCCTCTCCCGGAACGGGATGTCGCGAATCGACGGGTGAGGGACTTTCAGCCGCGCCGCTAATTGCGTCCCCTCTCCCCTTGGGGTGAGGGGGTGGTCTGCTGTCCTCAACACAATCATGACGGCGTGTGGAAGATTGAAGCGCTGGTCCATCCCCTCACCCGGCGCTTGAGGTCCGGCGCTGACGCGCCGGAGCGCCGGCCTCTCCCCAAGGGGAGAGGCGTTTCTCGTGCGCCCTTCGGGGCACCTTCTCCCCGCGGGAGAAGGAAGATCGCAATCGGCTATAGAGTAGCAACTTGTCATCCTGGCCGAGCGCCGGGACCCAGGCGCATCGAGCGGACTGGCGGTTTTGAGAATTCGCGCTGCGCGCGTGCCGGGTTCCTCGATCGGCGCTGCTACTGCCCTTGAGGCACTGGTGTGATTTGCGCCACCGGCAGACCGATCTCCTGCCAGCCGTCCGTTCCGTCGGGATACCACATCACATTGCTATAGCCGTATGTCAGGGCGCGCTTGGCTGCATTCCAGCTCATCCAGCAATCGCGCAGACAATAGAAGACAACCGCCCTCGATTTGTCGCCCCCCGTCAGCTTCTCGAGATTGGTCTTGAAGTACGCCTCGATCTCCGCCGAGATGACGCCGTAGCCCACGTTCGCGAGCCACGTCGCGTTCTCTATGGAATGATGGATGGGCTCACGCCAGAACGTGCCTTTCGGCAAGTTGGGCGGCTTTGGCGCACGCGGATAAACATCCACGAAGACTGCTTTCTTGTTCGTCCACAACTCGCCGGCTTTTTCCGAGGTGAGCACCGTTGCGCCCTTAAGCGTGGCGGGCACCGGCTTGCGATACTCGTCCATGCGATAGCCGTCCGGCTCAGGCGGACGTTCGGCATCGGCAGGCGGCGCGGGTCCGACATCAACGTGTTCTGCGCGTCCATCAGCACAAGGCCACAGCGCCATCAGCGCAGCAATCGCAATGACGGCGCGAACACTTCTCATGCACGTTCCTCTTAGTCTCTAGACCCGCGCGAGCACGGTTCTCGCCGCATTCCTGGCTGCGCCGCCAGCGAGCCCTGATACAAAAAAACGGCGCCGCCGTCGAGCGGGGCGCCGTCACCTCAAACGATTTGCACTGGCGGCAGTTAATGCGCCGCAGCCGGGGCCTCGGCTTTTTTCTCCTCGCTGGGCGCGGTTGCGGACGTGTCGGCTTTCTTCTCCCCGCTGGAGGAGGTTGCCGTACGCGGTGCGGTCAGCAAATCCATCTTGGTGTCGTCATCGACGAGCAGCGGAATACCGTAGTCCAAAAGTATCTTGTCGATGTCGCCTTGACGCTTGGCAATGATCTCATTGAGCTGGCGCTTCCAGGCGTCATCACCCTGACGCACGCCCATGGTGATGCGGAAAGCGATCTTGCCTCCTCCTTCTTCCTTCAACAGCGGAACAACCTCGAGCTTCTCACCGCCGCGCGATGCCCAATAGGCAGCGATGGGGCCCCAGTGCACGCCCGCTGCGATGTCACCGGAACGGATATCGTTCATCATGCGCTCAGCAGGATTGTCGTAGCGGCGGTCGACCATCATCGGATAGCCGTGCACGTTGCCCATAAGGCCGTACTTGGCGACATAGTTACCGCCCGGCGAGCCCTGGATAACGCCGATACGCTTGCCCTTCAGGCGCGGATCGGCAAGCGTGTCGATACCGTCCAAGCCCGTACCCTTTTTGTAAATGAGCGCAGACGTCGAACGATAGATTGCATTGGTGTTGAGAACCAGTTCATCGCCCTGCCCCCAACCAATCACGAGATCGCAGCGCTTGCGCCCCAATGTCATGCGGATGAAACCGACCGCTTTCGGAAACCAAGTGTAGACGACCGGAATGTTCAACTCCTGCCCGATCAACTCGGCGATCTTGTTTTCAAAGCCCTCACCCTTGTCATTGGAGAACGGCAGGTCTGCGGGATCGGCGCACACACGAAGTTGCTTACGATTGACGAGGTCGGCTCTCGGCGCTTCCGCAGCGATGGCGCCGGTGAACCATCCTAGGCTGAGAAGCCCGGCAACTGTTGCAACAACGGTCTTTGACACGACGATGAAACCCTTATGTTGAATTCGGCAGCGCATGTTGAACACCCGCCTCCGGCGAGCGGACGATGCCCATTTATCCGCGCCAATGCGTTCCTGCGGAACGGGATATTTTCCCATAATACCGCCTCGGCCCGCATACGGGTCATGACGATCGCGTTATCGCCAGTGCCTTCTTCGTGAACGCAAAAACGCCCAGGGTCGTTTCCAACTCCTGGGCGTTTTTTCCTATTCTGGCGCTTTATTCGCCGAAGCACTCCGCCGCGGTCTTTTTGGTCTCAGGCGAGATGTCCTCTCGACCGGCTGGCCGGCCAGCCGGCATGCCGGTCGCGTCGTTCTCCATGTTTTGACTGCGGGCCTTGATGTAAGTGTAGATGTCGTCGATGTAACACATCACGTTACGGTCCTCGCCGAAGGCGGGCATGACGTACTTGGTGCCGCCGCGATCCGCGATACGGCCAGAAGCGACAACCTGCATAAAGTCGCCGTAGCTCATCGTCTTCAGAGAATCGCCCAAAGAGGGTGCGAACGTGCTGCCCAGAGCATTCGGCCCATGGCAAACATGGCAGGCATCGTGGTAGCGCCGGAAACCGTTCCAAGTCGCCCAATCAACCTTGAAATCCTTGGTCACGACCGGAGCCGGATTTTCTTCCTTGTCCCTGTAACGACCGTCCCTAAACTCCAGACCCAGTTCTTTGGCCCTGGCCTGGACCTCCTGGTTGTCGTCAGCGATCGCTTGGAAGCTCAGTGCGGAGCAAGCTAGACCTGCGACCGCCAATGTGATGCCAAACTTGTTCACGCGTTTCCTCATCGTTTTTTGGGGATCTATTAGACGCCGATTGATCTACGACATAAGGCGCAAATTTAAGCCGCGACAAGAGTCCGCAGGATCTTTTTCGATTTTTTCTCACCAGCGAACACACTGGATCGATCCTGCGGAACTCGCTCTAGTTTTTGTCTTGTCGCATGTCCTGCGATGAACCGGTGACCCATTTCGCCGCAACCTCTAGCGCACTTGCACGAACGCACACGCCTTCGGTTCTCGCCTACAAAAAAGAACCGGCGCAGGTTCCCCCGCGCCGGTTCCTTAAGTCCCTCGCTGCGGTTTAGGGCAGCGTGAAGACGGTGAGCGAGCCGCCGAGGCGGGTGTAGTTCGACAGGCCAGCGTAGCCACCGACTGCGCCCAGACCATCGGTCGGGTTCGTCAGACCAGCTGCCAGACCGATGCCGGCCCAACCACCAACGCCCGAGAAGACGCCGACGTGCTGCTTGCCCTTGTGTTCGTAGGTGAACACGTTGCCGATGATGCCCGACGGAGTCTTGAACTTGAAGAGCTCCTTGCCATCCTTCTGGTCAACGGCCTTCAGGTAGCCTTCCAAGGTACCGTAGAAAGCAACGCCGCCAGCGGTCGTCAAAGCACCCGACCAGACCGAGAACTGCTCAGGCTTCGACCAAACGATCTTACCAGCAGCCGCATCCCAAGCGATGAAGTTACCCATACCGCCGTGAGAGTCGGGAGCCGGGAACATGGACAGCGTGGCGCCGACGTAGGGCTGACCAGCCGTGTACGAAACCTTGAAGGGCTCGTAGTCCATGCAGACGTGGTTTGTCGGAACGTAGAACAGACCTGTCAGCTCCGAGTACGAAGCAGGCTGCTGGTCCTTCGAGCCGAGAGCCGCAGGGCAGATGCCCTTCGTGTTCACGTCTGGACCGTTGAGGAACGTCGAGTACTTCGCGACGACCTGCGGACGACCGTACTGGGGATCCTTGGGATCCATGACGACGTGCGTGGCCCAGTTGACTTGCGGATCGAACTTCTCGGCAACCAGGAGTTCGCCAGTAGCGCGATCCCAGGTATACGCGAAGCCGTTACGGTCGAAGTGCACGGCAACCTTGCGGTCCTTGCCACCGATCTTCAACGTAGCGAGGATCGGCTCGTTGATGCCGTCATAGTCCCACTCGTCGAATGGGGTCATCTGGTAAGCCCAAGCCGCGATACCCGTGTCCGGGTTACGAGCGAACATGGTCATCGACCACTTCTGGTCGATCTGCTTGCCATCGGGCCCCGCGCGCTGAGCCGGGTTCCAGGTCGAGGGATTGCCGGTACCGTAGTAGAACAGGTTCAGCTCAGGATCGTAGGCCATATAGCCCCATACCGAACCGCCACCGTTCTTCCACTGGTCGCCGTTCCAGGTCTTGAGCGAAGAGTCCTTGCCGACCGGCTTGCCGAGCGAGATGGTCTTCTCGGGATCGACCAGAATATCCTCATCCGGACCCATCGAGTAGGCGCGCCACACGCGCTTGCCGGTGTTCAGGTCATAGGCCGTGATGGAGCAGCGAACGCCGAACTCAGCGCCCGAAACACCGATCATAACCTTGTCCTTGACGATGATGGGCGCCTGCGTGCCCGTCTCGCCCTTCTTGGGGTCGGCGTTGACGGACTTCCACAGCTCCTTGCCGGTCTTCGCGTCGATGGCGACGAGAGAGGTGTCGGCCTGGTGAAGGAGGATCTTGCCTTCAGCGTACTGCACGCCACGGTTGACCGTGTCGCAGCACATGACGGGAATAACCGACGGGTCCTGCTTCGGGCTGTACTGCCAGATGATCTTGTTTTCGTCGTCCAGGTTCAACGCGAACACGTTGTTCGGGAACGCCGTGTGAAGATACATCATATTGCCGATGACGAGCGGCGAACCTTCGTGACCACGAAGTACGCCCGTAGAGAACGTCCAAGCCACCTTGAGGCTGCCAACGTTGGCAGTGGTGATCTGGTTAAGCTTCGAGTAGCGAGTACCCGCGTAGTTGCCAGACTGCTGAGCCCAGTTCTTAGGATCCTGAGAGAGCTTCAACGAGTCTTCATTCGCCCATGTGGGCGCCGTGTAGGCAACAGATGCGAGTAACCCGCATGCGATTGCACTTTTGCGCATCGCGCTTCCTCCATTTTTGAGAATCTTGCCACGCTTGCAAGTGGTTCCGGGGTCCGCTTTTCACCCAACCCCTATGGCGGCAGCCTGCAATGGGATTTTTTCTCCCTATTTGCACCGGCCGGTCCGGGGTATTCACACGTTCGTGTGAGGTTCGAGAGGCCTCGTTACCTGGGCGCATCTAGGCACTTTTTTTTCCCGGCTGCAACAAGGTCGCAGGCAAACTTTCTAATCGAAGCGATTAGGACAATACCACTGACCTAAAAAACACTAGAAAACACCGGCCTCTTTTGCGTTGCAGTAAAAATGGTGCATTGCACGTCTAGTTGATACGAAAGTCCCATGAAGGGCCAATTCGATCACGAGTCGATCGCGATTCCGTGATCGAATGTTGGCTGGAGGAACTTTAAGAAAAGAAATGGATCGCCAGTAGGGGGCCTGCTCGTAATAGGACAAATAGGAATGCCTAACGCACTGACAAGAAAGCAATTTTTAAGAGGAACCGCGGCGCTCGCGGCGACACCGTGGCTTCCGCGCATATCGCGCGCCGAGGCCCGCAGACTCAGAATGACCGAGGTCGCGCCAGGACTTTTCGTTCATCAGGGCGTTCACGAACTCGTTTCCCCGACCAACGCGGGAAATATTTCCAACCTGAGCCTGATTATCGGAAAGGACGCCCTTGCCGTGGTCGACACGGGCGGCAGCGCCACAATCGGACGGGGTTTCCTTGCGGCGATCCGGGCCATCTCCGACAAACCCATCCGGTATGTGATCAACACGCACATGCACCCTGACCACGTCTTCGGAAACGCACCGTTCGTGGCCGAGAAAGCGACCTTCGTCGCACATCACAAAATGGCGCGCGGACTGGCGGCACGTGCAGATACATATTTGAGGAACAATCTCCGGCTCATCGGAGAAGAAGCGTTCGCCGGAAGCGAGATCGTGCTACCGACCGAACCTGTGACGGAGCCTCGCGACATCGACCTTGGAGAGCGCGTGATCACGCTGGTGCCGCGGCCCACCGCACATACTGACAACGATCTGACGATCTTTGATAAGTCGACCGGCACGCTAATCGCCGGCGATCTTCTATTCTCCGGGCACATCCCCACGCTCGACGGCTCCATCGTCGGATGGCTGGCGCTGATCGACGTGCTGCGCAAGGAGGAAGCGGCGCGTGTTGTGCCTGGTCACGGCCCGGCGAGCATGTCCTGGCCCGATAGCCTCGATCCTATGGAACGTTACCTCCGGAGTATCGCGGACGATGTCCGTGCCATGATAAAAGAAAATAAAACTTTGACCGAGGCGGCCAAGACGGCAGGCGCATCGGAGAAGGATAAGTGGCTGTTGGCGGACGAGTTCCATGTGCGCAACGTCACGGCTGCTTTTGCAGAGTTAGAATGGGAATGACCGCGTGATCGTCGGCCGGCCACCGAAGTCACATTCTTGGAGCCGGGCGGCTATACTTGGACTTAGACGGCGCCACCTTCAGCGCCACGTCGGCCAATAACTCCTGAGGGGATCTTGACAACGAGGGTGCTTGACGGAACTGGCCAAAAGGCAGCTAATTGGCCAAAAGGCTAATGCCTCGAAAAGGACCCTGATCATGACCCACCGTACACGCCTTGGAGCGCTGTTAGCGGTTCTGATGCTGGCCTTCGCGCCGATCATGCCGGCGAATGCCGAGGGAGACGATCCTTGGCCGGGTATCGCCAAGGATCTGTTTGCGGGCCGCACCATTCAAGATACGACACAGATCGTCCTGGATGCTCCCTACCGCGCCGAAGATGCCGGCGTCGTTCCGATTTCCGTGAAGCTCCCCGCTGAGCTTGCCGAGAAAGTTTCCAAGCTCACCCTCGTCATCGACAAGAATCCGATGCCCGTGGTTGCGATCTTCAGCTTCGGCGCTGCCGCCGGAACGGGAGACCGTGAGATCTCCACTCGCGTGCGCTTCGATATGTACTCCAACCTGCGCGCCATCGCTGAGACGACGGACGGCAAGCTGCTCATGGTGAGCCGCTTTGTGAAAGCTGCCGGTGGTTGCTCTGCCCCGGCGCTGAAGGACGCGGACCAGGCGCTTGCCAGCCTCGGCAAGATGCAAGTGAAGATGCTGGGCGATGAGCAGTCCAGGGGCTCTTCCACGCCCATGAAGGAAGCCCAGCTCATGATCCGCCATCCCAATTATTCAGGGATGCAGATGAACCAACTCACGGGCTACTACATTCCGGCCAAGTACGTTCAGGAAATCGAAGTGAAGCGCGGCGAGGAACTCGTCTTCAAGATCGACGCGGGCATCTCGTTATCTGAGGATCCAAACATTCGCTTCACCTACGCAGCCGGCGCGGCCGGAGACAGTATCGATGTGACCGCGAAGGATTCAGACGGCAAAGTTTTCACAGGACACGCGTCGGCAAAAAACTCCTGACGCACGAGCTCATACCACCGGGAAATGAGCCTACTCGGCAGCAATACGCGGACAATAAAATAAGGGACGCCTGCAAAGCGCCCCTTATTTTTATCGGCGAGATATTCGTTCGCTCTCTTCGTCGAGCGCCTTCAGAAGCACTTGAGCTCGGCTTCAACCTGCGCAAACTGCAGCTTCTTGACTTTTGCCTGGATGGCCGGGTTCTGCAGAACCGCCACCTGCTCGCCGCCGCGCAGGCTGACGGACTTGATCGTCTCGGCTTCCTCGTACTCACTGAACGGCAGCAGAGCCGCGATCTGATCGATCGAGCATGAACACTTCTCCAGCATCTCGCGCGTCGCGCCGTTGGCCTGCATGCAGCCGTAGACATAGTCGGCACGCGTGATCGTGGGATAGTCGTTGGGTGGCAGCTCCATCGCCTGCGCCATGGGAACCACGGCTGCGGCGACCGAAACGCTTACCGCCACGAGCAACTTGATGGGTTTCATTTCAAACCTCCATAGCCGGCCAGCGTCGTGCGCTCTTCAAAGCTCGGACTGCCCTGGGTGGAGCTCTTGATTGTCGACAGCGCCTCGACCAACTCGCCCGGCACCGACGGGCTGATGATAAACTCGAACGTCGACGCCTCGTAACCGCGCATGCGATCGACATTAGGGTCGTCCTTGAACGGCTCCACGTCGATGCGATACGCATCCACCGTCTGTCCCTTATAGTCGATCTTCACCTTCTGGACTGAGGACTTGTCGTCCATGTTCTTGGTGAAGCGGTTCTTCAAGTAGGAAAAGTCGCCCCCGCTCATCGAGCGGAAGCTCGCGACCGCTTGCTGCATGGTGACGATGAACACGGGATTGATGGTCATTTCGGTCATCTTCTGGAGATCGCGCGCGCGCTCGCCCGTGTAGATCTGAAGATCGATCGAACGCTTGCCGTCCTTCACGGCAGCGACCTTGAGTGTGATCTTATCCTTGAAGCCCTTGCCCAGCATCTCCTCGTTGGAGACCGTGCGCGCGAAGTCGTACACAAGCTCGTCACCCTCAGCCGTGTTGTTCATGTGCTGGGCGTCGAAGATGATGGGCGCGGCTTTCAACTCCTCGTCAGCGGCATGAACCGCGGCCACCGGCGCACACGCCAGTGCAGTCATGAAAGCGAAGGTACGAAAAGACTTGGACATTGAGTGCGATCCTCCGATCGTCGTAGGCATTCGGGTTGGCGGTTATTTAGCGTTGCGCTCTGCGTTAGGCCAGGGGCGTGCGCGCCATGGCTTTGGATTCTAAACGCGCGGCAACGCCGGCGAGACCGCCGGTCGCGACATTGTGAGGAATTGCCGGGCGTTAGGGTACTTAAAAGGCGTTAACGTAGGAACTTGCCGAAGGCCCTGGGTCCGTCACCCACCTCGGCCTTGGCCGTGATCTTGAGCTCCACCGGATCGATCTTAAGGAGTTTGTTGTCACCCCAGCAGGCCACATAGACGGCGCCGTCGGCCGCGCTCTGCTCGATGCCCTCGGGGTGATCGCACGCATTGATGGTCTTTATGATCTCCAGCGTCTGCGTGTCGAACACGCTGATCGTTCCAACGAATTGGTCCGTGACGAAACCCTTGCCCTTCGATAGGGCCACCGCGTAGGGCCCGCGCCCGACCTTGACGCTGCCGACGACCTTGCGGGCGGCAATATCGATGACGGTGACGTCGTTGCTAGCCACGTTGGCCGTGTAGGCTCGGGTGCCATCGTCCGAAATGGTGATGCCGAACGGCCGGGCGCCGACCTTGATGGTGGCAATCGGCGCGCGTTTCGCCAGATCGACCACGGACACCTGATCGCTGTCGCGATCCGACGAGAGCAACAGTTCGCCATCCGGCGTCACCGCCAGTCCCGACGGCGATTGCCCAACAGTCACCTCGCCCGCGACCGCAAGCTTTTCCGTATCGATGACGACGATCTTGTGCGTGTACCAGTCGGCAACGTAGACCTCAGGCCGAGAGGGATGCGCGGCAATGCCAAGGGGGCCGCCACCCAGGTCCAGCTGGCGCTTGATCTTGTGAGAGGCGGCATCGATCTCGATCAACGCCTTGCCTTCGGGCGCGGTTACGTACGCCGTTTTACGGTCGGGTGAGAGCGCAATGCCGGCTGGCTTTCCCGACAGCGAGATCTCGGCGACGGTTTTCATTTGGGCAAGATCGACGACGGAAAGACTGTCGGCGGGCTGGTTCGTAACCAGCGCTTCCTGCGCAACGGCGGCGCCCGCATCGGCAAACGCCAGCACGAGCGCGAGAATGCCTGTCGGGCGCACGGCCAGCATATCAGCCGCCAGCCTCTAGCTTCTTCTTGAGATTGTCGAGCGCCGTTTTGTAGAGGCCCTCGATGGCCTTCACGGCTGCTTCGTCGTTAAGCTCAGGCGGCGGGTCGTTGAGCGTATAGCCGCGGTAGAAGGCCCCCTTCCACTCGACCTTGGACTTGTCGCCATCGGCCGTGACGGTGATCGACGAGGAGTAGTTCGAGACAGGGACGACTTTCATGTCCACGTTGGTGATTTCATACGCGTACGTCATGCCTTCGGCATTATACTTGTTGAGTTTTTCATCGATGGTGCCGGTCGGCAGCGTCAGCACGCGCGTGGCGCCCGCTTCGTTGCCGCCAGTGCCTTCGGTCTTGGTAAACACGCCGGTCCAGCCCATGTCCTGGAAGTTGCCGACGACAGCCCAGACCTTGGCCGCTGGCACGTTGATCTCGACTTCTTCCCTAACTTTCTGGCGCGAGGGCCCATGCGCAAGTGCTGCAGCAGGGAGCAGGCCAGCAACGGCGACGATGAGCGCCAACTTCTTCAACATGCGTATCCTCCGAGGATGGACTGATGATTTCAGAGACGGCCAGCTCGCTCTGGCGGCTCGCGAATTGCGGGGGGGACCATAGGACCGGCGGACGGCGCGCGCAATTGCCATCCCCGCCGCGTGCTTGACCAGGGGCTTGACCGTTGTCATACCGGAGTCCTCGTGCTTTGGTCGAAGGGCGTGAGAACAAGAAGACTTCAGCGACATGGGTGGAACGATGGGAGCGCAAGGGCCGGGCGCACGAGATTCTGACGGTAACGGCGCCGGCAACACTTATGAGAACGTCACATGCCCTTTTTGCGGCATGCTGTGTGACGATCTTGAGATTTCAAGCAGTGGGTCCGGCCTCAAGGTCAAGAAAAACGGCTGCGGCCGGGCCATCGCCGGGTTCGAGCGCAATGTGTCGGGCGCCAAGCCGCAAATCGGCGGCAGGGACGTGTCGCTTGCAGAGGCGATCACCGTTGCGGCGGGCCTTCTCAGTAAAGCGCGACTTCCTATCCTGGGCGGACTGGGCACCGACGTGGAGGGCATGCGCGCCGTCATGACCCTGGCGGAAAAGTCTGGTGCCGTCATCGATCACGCCTTGAGCGATGCGCAATACCGCAATTTCCGCGTTCTGCAGTCCGGCGGCTGGGTGATGACCACGCTGACGGAAGCCCGCAACCGTGCGGATCTTTTCATCATCGTGGGTACCGACGTCCATAGGATGCATCCGCGCTTCTTCAAGCGGGTCGTCAACGTCGAAACCTCGATGTTCTCCGACAATCCGCCCAAGCGCACGGTCGTTTTCCTGGGCGAGGGGCTCGATACGTCGGGTGCGACGGGTGCGCGTATCGGCGAAGTCGTCTCACTTCCGGCAAAGAACGAGCGCCTTGGTGAAATCATCACGGCGATGCGCGCCATGAGCAAGGGTGTCACAGTCCCGGGCGAGACCATCGGCGGCCTACCACGCGCGGCCGTCGAAGATCTGGTGGAGCGCTGCAAGAAGGCGACCTATGGCGTCATGGTGTGGGCTCCGCCGGCCCTCTCCTTCCCTAATGCCGACCTCACGATCCAGGCCGTTTCCGAGTACGTGAAGGAGATCAATCTCCACGCGCGATTCGCCGGCCTTGCGCTCGGCGGCAATGAAGGCTCGATCTCGACCGCTGCCGTCGCCGCCTGGCAGTCGGGTTTCCCGCTGCGCGTCTCCTTCGCCTCCGGCAAGCCCGACTACGACATCGAGCGCTATTCGATGCTGCGCATGATTGCCGCAAAAGAAAGCGACCTGTTGGTTTGGATTGCCTCGTTCACGCCGGATCTTGTGCCCCCCGACACCGATATTCCGATGGTCGTCCTCGGCACGCCCGGCCTGAGGCTGGCGCGCAAGCCGGAAGTCTTCATTCCGATTGGCACGCCGGGCGCCGATCATGCGGGCATCCTGGTACGCGTCGACAACGTCGTGTCCCTGCCGCTGCAAAATCTCGGCCGCTCCAACCTGCCTAGTTTAGGCAGCGTTCTCGCCCGGATCGAATCCGCCGTTTAATCTCTTTTTTCCGAGACAATCGACATGCTCATCAAGCTCACCGGCGGAAAGGTCTATGACCCCATCAACGGGGTCGATGGCGAGATCCGCGACATCTTCATCAAGGACGGCCGCATCGTCACGCCGGACCCCTCCGACAAGGTCGCCCAGGAGTATCCGCTCCACGGCCGCGTGGTTATGGCGGGCGGCATCGACCCGCATTCGCACATCGGCGGCGGCAAGGTCACCATCGCACGCATGCTTATGCCGGAAGATCACATGGGGCACGAGGTCGCTCGCACGGACCTGACGCGTGCGGGCTGCGGACACGCGATCCCCTCCACGCTCACCGCCGGCTACCGCTATGCCGAGATGGGCTACACGGCCGCCTTCGAACCGGCCATGCTGCCTGCCAATGCGCGCCAGGCCCACATGGAACTGGCCGACACGCCGCTGATCGACAAGGGCGCGTTCGTCATGCTTGGCTCGGATGACTTCTTCCTGCGCCAGCTTTCGGGAAAGCAGGATTTCTCGGCCATCAAGGACTATATCGCCTGGACGATGCACGCCGCCCAGGCCATCGCCGTCAAGGTGGTGAACCCCGGCGGCATCTCGGCCTTCAAGTTCAACCAGCGCGCGCTCGATCTCGATGAGAAGCACGTCTTTTACGGCGTCACGCCGCGCGACATCATCTTGAATCTCGCGCGTGGCCTCAAGGAGCTCGGCGTCACCCATCCGTTGCACATCCACGGCTGCAACCTGGGCGTTCCGGGCGGCGTGGAAACGACGCTGGCCACGATCCGCGGCTCCGAAAACCTGCCGATCCATCTGACGCACATCCAGTTCCACAGCTACGACACGGAAGGAGACATGAAGTTCTCCTCCGGCGCGGCGCGCGTGGCCGATCTCGTCAACAAGCACAAGAACGTGTCGATCGATGTCGGCCAGGTGATGTTCGGCCAGACCTGCACCGCCTCGGGCGACAGCATGCGCCAGTTCGTCAATACGCGTTCGGCCGACCCCAAGAAGTGGGTCGTCATGGACATCGAATGCGATGCGGGCTGCGGCGTGGTGCCATTCAAGTATCGCGACAAGAGCTTCGTCAACGCGCTGCAGTGGGCGATCGGCCTTGAGCTGTTCCTGCTCGTCGACGACCCCTGGCGCATCTTCCTCACCACCGACCATCCCAACGGCGGGCCGTTCTACTGGTATCCTCACATGATCCGCCTGCTCATGGACAAGTCCTTCCGCAAGGACATGATGCAGACGATCAACCAGGATGCGCTGAAGTACTCGTCCCTGCCTTCCCTTGAGCGCGAATACACGATGTATGAGATCGCCATCATGACGCGTGCAGGCCCGGCCAAGAGCCTCGGCCTCAAGGATCGCGGGCATCTGGGCGCTGGTGCGTGCGCGGACATCACGGTCTACCACGACAATCCGAATTACGAAGCCATGTTCGAGAAGCCGGAACTGGTCTTCAAGAATGGCGAACTCATCGTAAAGAACGGCAAGATCATCAAAGTGGTGAACGGCGCCACCCACGTCGCACGGCCAACCTACGATCCGGCCATCGAAAAGCAGCTTCGGTCCTATTTTGAGGACTTCTACACCATGCGCATGGAGAACTTCCGTCTCTCCGACGATGAGATCGTCAATGGCGGGCGCGGTTCGATCATCGTGCAACCGACGGGGGCGCGCACGGCATGAGCCAGACCTCAGGCAAAACCATCAACGGCGTTCTGATCGACGATACGTTCGCGGAAGCCTTCGGCATGTCGGCGACCGGCATGATCATCACCGCCGACACGCTCAAATGGGCACGGATTGCGGCCGATACGGCGACCGGCTTTGGCACCTCCGTCATCGGTTGCGGCGCGGAGTGCGGCACCGACCGCATCCTGTCGCCCGACGAGACACCGGACGGACGTCCCGGCGTGCGCATCCTGATGTTCGGCTTCTCGCCAGACGCGCTTATCCCGCAAGTGAAGAACCGCATTGGCCAGTGCGTGCTGACGAGCCCCGGCTCAGCCTGCTTCAACGGTCTCATTTCCGATCAGAAGCTGGGTCTCGGACAGGGACCGCGCTTTTTCGGCGATGGCTTCCAGACCGCCAAGAAACTGGGAGCTTCACGTTATTGGCGGGTACCCGTAATGGATGGTGAGTTCGTCATCGAAGAGACCTGCGGGGTCACGACGCAAGCTGTCGGCGGCGGCAACCTGCTCATCATTGGCAACGACCGCCCAGGCCTGCTGGAAACGGCGGAAGCCGCTGTTGCGGCCATCGCCAAGGTGGATGACGTCATCACGCCCTTCCCCGGCGGCATTGTGCGCTCAGGCTCCAAGGTCGGCACCAAATACAAAGGCATGTTTGCCTCCACCAACGATGCGTTTTGCCCAACGCTACGCGGCACCGTGAAGAGCGAGCTTGGCCCGGACGCCATCGCCGTGCTTGAAATCGTGATCGACGGCTTGACCTCCACGGCGGTGGCCGATGCCATGCGCGCAGGCCTAAAAGCCATCACCGGGATCGGCGCCGCCAAAGGCGTGACGCGCGTGTCCGCGGGCAACTACGGCGGCAAGCTCGGCCAGCATCACTATCACCTGAAGGATCTGATCTGATGAGTGGCCTCACACTTCGTCTCAAGGCTGGCGCAGGCGAACGGCTCGACCTCACGGGCGTGACGCCGGACAAACTCGCAGGACTTTCGACCGGCGAGATTGCGAAACTCGTGGTTGGCACGGACAGGGAGCACATGACCCTTGGCGATGCCTTCGACATCTCAGGCACGCCGGGCGATACGCTCACCATCGAAGGAGCAGGCGCGACCCTCGACTTCGCCGGCGGAGGGATGGCGAGCGGCAAGCTGCGCGTGACGGGCAACGTCGGCGCCTACGCAGGCCGCAAGATGTCCGGAGGTCGTTTGGAGATCTCCGGCAACGCCGGAGCCTATCTCGCCTCGGCGATGACAGGGGGCATCATTCATGTCTCCGGCAACGCGGGTGACAGCGCGGGCGCCGTGCTTCCGGGTGAGCGTTTCGGCATGGCGGGGGGCATTGTCGTCGTCTCCGGTAACATCGGCGCGCGCGCGGGCGACAAGATGCGCCGCGGAACGATCATCGTAAAAGGCAACACCGGAGCCCAGACCGGCGCCCGCATGGTGGGCGGAACGATTTGGGCCGAGGGTGGCTTGGGCGTCGACCCAGGGTTCATGATGCGCCGCGGCACGCTGATCGCGCCCAAAATCGAGCGCATGCTTCCGACGTTCGTTGACTGCGGCCGTCACGACCTCGTCATTACCCGCATTCTCGCGCGCTACCTCAAGGCGGAACTAGGCGATCTTGCGCCGGCACCGCTGCCCCACTTCGTGCGCAAGATCGGCGGCGACATGTCGACCATTGGCCGCGGCGAGATCCTCATGCCTGCCTGACGGCGGACTTATTGACCCGAAAGGAAACGCCTGCGGAGCGCACTTCGCAGGCGTTTTTCATTTGCCGCGCGCCCGCGCCATGGACTGAGGCGCCGTCGCCCCCTTGCGGACTGTACCTATCCCTGGGCAGTTGCGAGGTGTTTCGGGTCCCCCTTGCACCTCATGTTCAAGTCTGCGGCAACGCCGAGCGGCCATTAAAGAACTGACCTGCAATAAAAGGGGCAGATCCGATCGAAGAATATCCCCGTACAGGCGCTTCAGTGTAACTTCATAGCAGTGGGATGAAACCCGAACCGCCTCCCTTGCGTATGGTGAGGAGATTTTGGGACTTGCCGCAGTCATTCAGCCCGGCAGCTTGGATAGGGAACGCAGACCATGCTCGCGATTATTCTTCTGGCCTGTCTAGCACGCGAACCAAACATTTGCCGCGAATACAAGATCCAGCCTCAAGAGCAAATGGACAGCGCGCACTGCGCCATGAATGCTGCCCCCTATTTCGTGCCTTGGAG
The DNA here is from genome assembly GCA_964587445.1 of uncultured Hyphomicrobium sp. GTDB lineage: Bacteria > Pseudomonadota > Alphaproteobacteria > Rhizobiales > Hyphomicrobiaceae > Hyphomicrobium_B. Next base: position 58,215 of record CAZPLQ010000006.1, on the reverse strand, counting down.
CGAAGAACATCCCGGCTGGCAGATCAAACGGTGGCATTGCGCGCCTGCGAGCGAAGATGACATCTGAACGACATTGTACGCCGCCGCAGATACGTCGCGCGACGGCCGAAGCTCCCCGCCCTGGCGGCGACCTATCTCACTTCAAGGCGCTTGCGCCGTCCCCCGTACCAATGTTGCGGCGTTTTGGAACCCCAAGCCCGGTGATCTCAATGACAAACTTCTGCCTGATCGCGCGGCCGAAGTCGTTATAGCCGTTAGCCGGCAGCACGAATGCGCCGGTACCGCCCATCACGTATGAACGATACCACTGCTCGAGCGTCATCGGGCCAGCCCCCTTCAATGTCGAGTCTTCGAAATCCGATCCTGGCGCGCGATAGGCGCCTTCGCCCACGGGTTCGGAAGGATCCCCGATATTGATCGGCAGACCGTTGACCGTGACCCCATTCGCAACCAGCTCGTCGCGTACCTTTTCGATTGGCTCTTCGGCGTTACAGTTATCCGGACCGTCGCCCGAGACGTCGAGCACCACGCGCAACGCTTGGGCCGGAATCTGCGAGACCACCTTGTCGTTCACCGATCGCATCATGCGCGTCATGCAGGTGAACTCACCACCCTGATGGGGGAGTTTGCGGATCTTGCTGGCGACCGCATAGGCCTCCTGCTTGCTCGAGATCTTTTGCCAGGGCAGCGTGAAGTCGGGCCGATCAGACCACGTCACCATCGCAAACAAGATACCGCCGTTGGGTCCGTTGGTGATCGCATCGATAACGCCGGGATCTTCCAGCGCGTTCGCGATACCCTCCATCTGCAGATGATAGCGCTCCTCGTCGACCGAGTTGGAGACGTCGACGGCGACGACAAGGGCGGTGTCGACCTGAAGCTGGCTCGGAGATTGGGCTTTCGCCGGGTTCCAGGCAGCCAGGAGGGCCGCGCTTATGGCGGCGGCCGCTGCGGCGTAGCGCATGTTTGGGAATTTCAAATCCTTACCTCTCAGCCGCCCGATCGCTCGACCTTGGTTTGGATAGCCGTCTCCAGCCCCTTTGCACTTTCGAGACCCTTGGCACCGGTGAACTTGGCGCCTTCGAAACTGCATCCTGTAAACACCACGCCGGTGAGATCGGCGCCGGAAAAATCCGCGTTGGAGAAGTCGATCGCAATGAGCCGCGCCCCTTTCAGGCTGGCTCCGGAGAAACGGCCAAACGTGAAATTAACATTGCGGATCTCCACGCCGTCCATGGTGGCTCCCGTAAAATCCGCTCCCTTCATGAGCGAGGACGGCGCAAGACCACCTTCCACAGACATGTCGAACGGACCGATGGCCGCGTCACGCAAATCCGCACCACGAAAGTTCACGCTGTCCATACGTGCCGCGATTCGTGCACCCTTCAAGCGCGCACCTTCAAACACCGGCGTCTCCGCGATATTGAAGTCCGGCGTACTGTAGATGCTCGGTTTCAGAATGCTCGCGCCTTCCAGATCAGCCCCCTTGAAGTTGGTCCGCGTCATCACCGCTCGATCGAGCTTGACGCCGGAAAGGGCGGTACCCTCCAGGTTGGCTTGAGAAAGATCCGAGCCGTAGAGGTTGACACGCGACAGCACGGCGGCGCGAAAATCGATGCCCGCAAGATCGAGTTCGCTTAGGTTCTTGCCCGACAGGTCGATCTTCTCGCCGGGCGGTGTCTTGAACACGGCAACGACCACCTGCCGCGCCGTCATATCGGCGGCGCTGGCGACGCCCATGGCAGACCCGCTCGCCAAAAGTACTGCCAGAATGACTGGCCAAATCTTCTGGTTTATCGCAAACGGCATTTGTGCTCGCTCTCGTGCAAGTTGCAGATCGAGCGCGAGGGCGCTCAAGGTGTCATAGATTATCCCAGCCCTGTCACCAGGGGGGATAAAATTTCCTCGACCACCGGCGCGGCCTGATCCACGCTGACTGCGGCTTGCTCCGTGGTGGGACCCAAAATTCGGGCCGGAGACCTGAAAGCAACGGTAAATGACCAAAAACGAGCGCAGCGCGAAAGAAAGGCCGCGGCGACAGGATCGCTCGCAGCCTTTTTGCTCCTTCAGCCATGATCGATAGGCCCAACCTTATTGGCTGCCACTGGCGGAGGGGACTTTGTCGAGAATTGAATTTCCATCCTCTCCCGAGCCCTTATCCAGGGCTGCGGGCGGCGTAACGGTCCGGCTGCGGTAGCGGCTGACCGCGCTGCGCGCACGTTCTCCGTCAGACAGCCAACGGTCTTGGCGCGCTTCCGCCGGCCAGCGGTTTATGGTCTGCGTTGCCTTGTTGACCGCAACCGAGTCGCCAACCCCGAGCGTGATCGTATCGCGCCGCTCCAGGTAATCGTCGCACCCGCTCAGCAGTACGCACGCGCTTGCGGCCAACACGCCGGCGGCGAAATATCCGCCAGCGCGCCGGCTGCCATCATTTGGCCGAGACATGGCTGACCCTTTCTGTCCCCGGATCGATGATATGGCCATAGAGCTTGGGACGGCGGCGCTGCTCATCTTCTTGTGTGATCTCCTGGCGGCCGCCGAGGAAGAAGTCGACATCGTTCGACGCAACCGGCGCGTCGATCGGCGTTCTGAGGGTCTCACCCGGCTTCTTCGGTTTCACAAGGCGCGGCGTGACGATGATGACGAGATCCGACTCGTTCTTCTGGTACTCGGCGCTGCGGAACAGCGCGCCCAGCACAGGCACCTGACCGATCCAGGGCAGTTGCTCCTGGTTCTTGGCATGCTGATGCTGGAGCAGGCCCGCTATTGCCAGTGACTGGCCATCTTTGAGTTCCACCGTCGTATTGGCGCGGCGCACCGCCAAACCAGGGATGCGCACGTTGTTGACCGTGACCGAGTTCGTATCATCGATGTCGGAAACTTCCGGTGCGATTCTGAGATTGATGAGACCGTCGGCCAGAACCGTCGGCGTGAAAGCCAGCGCAACACCGAATTGCTTGAATTCGATGGTGATCCTGTTGTCCGTTGCACTCACCGGGAACGGAAACTCGCCGCCGGCAAGAAAGCTTGCCGTGTCGCCCGAAGTGGTCACGAGGTTTGGCTCGGCAAGCCGGCGCGCAAGCTGGCGGGTCTCCAGGGCCCTGATCATCACATCGACATTCGTGCCGCCTTCCAGAATGCGGGCCAGCATCGTGCCAAAAGGCGCAGTGCCCGACAGAAGATCTGCCGTGGACAAGGCGATGTCCTCGATGCCGTTACCCCGGTCGAAGACCTGCCGGCCGGTATCCCAGGCCGCACTGGGTCCGCGCCCCCGTGTGCCAATGCCCAATTCGCGAGAGGCGGAACGTGCCGCTTCCACGAAGCGGACCTCGAGCATCACCTGTTGGGGAGAGGCGACGGTCAGCGCATTGGTGACCGCCTCGGGCGCATAGCGCTTGGCGATAGCGACCGCGCGTTCGATCGTCGGCGCATCGCGTACCGCGCCCGACAGCATGATCCCGCCGTTGATGGAATCGACGCGAATGTCCGCGTTCGGCAGGTTCTCCCTGATTTTCGCTCTGAGATCGTCGACATCGGGCGTCACGTCCACCTCGATGATGCGCACGATGGACTGGCTCTGGTCGACAACCGTGAGACGCGTGGATCCGACCTTCTTTCCAACCACATAGATGGAGCGATCGGAAAGCGGGACGACGTCCGCGATCTCGGCTTCCGCGATCAAGGCCGTCGCATAGGGGCGCCCGATCTCCACGACCTGGGATTTCTTCACCAGGACAGAGAGGCGCTTGACGACGCCACTAAAGGACCGGGCGCTCCCCGCCGGGCCGGCATCGACCTGCCGGCCGTCCGCGTGCGCGCGATCAAGCACGTGTCCGCCGATACCACCCAAGATCACCAGGGTGAATGCAAAGACAGCGGCCAAGCGGGCAATTGCGTTCGATTGTTTGGAGAGCGCTCCTGCGCACGCGCTGACGGCGGGCTTGGAACCGAAGGCCACTCCAATAGCTTTGCGATCGCGGCGCAAGGCACCGCGGCATGCAAACGACTGCCACATCGCAGATCGTCCTCACTCTAGTTACTGTCCCGAACGCTACGGAACTCAACTCATGGGACGCATCGACAAAAGGCAGTCGCTCGCCTTCAACGCGGCAAAGCTAAAAGCCCGGCTCTGCAAGGGTGTGCACCGCGCCTGTCCCAGACCTTCCTCGAACAAGAGGAGATTCAGTTCTGCCGCTTGGTGCGCGCAACAGTGTACTCGGAAGAGGTCACTGATCTTACGACGTTGACCTTCACCAAGCCTCCGTCGTCCTTGCCCGGGGAAGGTGGCACTTCGGCCGGCTCCTCGGCAACGGCATTCGTGGGCTGGAATGTGGCTCGCGGTGCATTATCCCCGCTATCCCCAAGATCGCTGACCGTCATGCGGCGCCCCTTGTCCGTGACGTTCTGACTCGCCGTGGAGCGCAGCACCAACGACAAAGTCCCGACCGTCGAGGCAAGCGCAATCTTCTGCGCCTGGATGAGATCGACCTCGACGGTCACCGTCTGGCCAAGCTTGGGCGTTTCCAACTTCGGGTCCGAAAGCTGATCGACGGCGAGAACACGCACACGCTCCATGAGGAGGTCTGTATAAGCCGGCTTCTTGGGTTTCTTGCGGTCCTCGGCCTCCTTCTCGTCGACGACCATGAGCACATCGACATAGTCGCCGGGAAGCACGAAGCCGCCGACACCGAGCACATCGTTGACCTTGATGGTCACGGCCTTCATCCCGCTATCCAGCATGTTGGAGAGCGTGGCACGCTGGCCAGGCCCTGAAACCCGGCCACGCAGTATCGGCTCATTCCCGCGGATCGCTTCGAGAACCACCCGATTTTGCTGCTCGGAGAATAACTCGTTGATCGTGCGATAGGATCCATCCGGCACGTTTTCCGAAGGCCACTTGGCTTCCGTCAGATGGTCCTGCGAGACGGTCGTTCCGAACACCAGATTCTTTTTGGCCACCACCACGGTCGTGAGCGGGATGCGCGGCTCATCGGACTTCAACACGAGCGTCGGCCCAGCCGGCATCCAGTTGTACGCGCCCACAGCAGCAAACAGTCCGCTGGACGATGCTAGAAACAACGCGAGGACGACATCCCGGCGCATGACAAGGCGCTCCCGTTGGGCGTGGCAGGTTTTCTACACTTCCTCTATCGCATGGGGGACTTAAGCAGTTCGTAAACAGCGTGTTGATCGATTGGGAAAAAATAACGCCCGCCCCGGTGACGTCGCGTTAGCATTAGAAAAGTCTTAATTTCTTGTTTCAAGGCCGCGCTTTCCGGACAGCCTTTTCAACAGGCTGTCGACAGGCCGGCTCGCAGGCTTGCCTTCCCGCGTCCAAACATTTGGCTTCCGCTTCAATCTGGTGCACAAAAGGATCTGCCGAGCTTAGGGTTTAGCTCGCACACTATTTCGCGGCGTGCGCAGGCTCCTCAACAATGGGTGTTCTGCACGCGAGGGCGCGGAGAAAAGTCCACGACGGGCCTGCAACGTGCCAATCGCAGCGCCCCCCTCAGTATCCAGTTGTGTCTGTCGCGTAGCGAAGAGTTCTGCTGCAGGTTCAAGGCAGCAGGCGGCGTCAGCTGTTGGGTGCTGTTGCGGGGAATGTCGTGTCGATTTTCCGGTTTTCTGTTTTGACGTGTGCCTTGATATCGGCCGTGGGCCTGTCGGCCTGCGCTGGCGATGGTGCGCTGGTCGGAGAAAGCTACATCACCGACCCTTTCGCGCAAGGAGGCGTTGTCGAAACCTCCGCACTGCCCGAGACGGTAAAGCTCGTCGGGGAAGCCAAGCTGCAATTCTCTCTAGGCCACTACGGTCTGGCTATCGACGCCTATTCCAAGTCGATCGAAAAGGATTCCCTTAACCCCGATGCCTGGCTCGGGCTTGCCGCGAGCTACGATCAGATCGGACGCTTCGATCAGGCCGACAAAGCCTACGGCAAAGTGCAGGAATTGATTGGACCGACGCCGAGCGTGCTCAACAACCTAGGCTATTCGTATCTGTTGCGCGGCAATCTGGACAAGGCTCGCGGCACGCTTGCGGCTGCCTATCACGGCGATCCCGGCAATCCCTACATCGTGAACAACATCGAGATCCTGAACGAGCGCCTCGTGAAACTGGGCCACCCGCCGATGGTCATGAACTGATCCCTTGCTTAGACTTTCGCCCGCGCCGCAATGCCTGCAATGAAGGCTGAGAAGGCTGAGTTGAAGGCAGCCTGCGCGTCGAGTTTCTTGAAGGCAGGGATGAAGGCGCGGGTTGCGGGATAACCCAACGGATCGAGCGCGTTGAGCTCTTCCTCTTCCTCTGGGCTCAATGGAACCAGCAGGCCTTCGACCTCCGCCAGAGCAAAGCCCAGCACGAACGCATAAAACGCCAAACCGAGGCCGGCTGCGGCAGCATCGGGCAACCCTGTCTCGCGCATCGCGCGATAGACGATCTCACTGGAGGCATGGTCCGCGGGGCCCGTGGCATTGAAGCGGAAATGCAGATGAAAGATATTCGGATAGCGGCGTGCCAGATCGCGATACGCATTGGCCACCGCCAGCAGGTCTTTACGCCAATCGCCGCTCGGCAGCGGAATGGCAACCGTGCTTAACGCCTTGTCCGCAAGCGCACGCAGCAGGATGTCCTTGGATTGGAAATGATGCAGAACCGTCATGGGGTCGACGCCGGCAGCCGCTCCGGCCTTGCGCACCGAGAAGCCCGCTTCGCCTTGCTCCGCCAGGAGCTTGAAGGCGGCCTCCAGAATTTCGGTCCGGTCGATACGGCGCCGCCCTCTGGTGCGTTTCTTGGGCGCCGGCGCCCTGTTGGCTGTTCGGCTTGACAATTCTACACCGTAGCCCATAAAGTCTTCAACGTAGCCTTAAGGCACTGTAAGCCCGAAATTCAGGCACGCGCAAGCCCGCAAAGATGTTGACGGCGCCAAAGCCGTCTCACTAACCTGGGCTTGTTCTTGGAGGAGCGTCACGTGAACGGTTACTTGCCGATCGCGGGCAGTTTGAGCCCACATGCTCGTGCCGAGCATGGCGTGGCTCATTTTCGCGCGAAGCGCGGCTTCATCCACGGATGCGGTCTCACGCAAAAATCCCTGCAACTGCAGCAGTGCGCCCGCATCGGCTTCACACCGCCCGAAACTTCCCGCTCGCGCGCCTTCCCTTACATTCGAGCACCGTTGGAGGTTTCACCTTGCCGCAACAATATTCGCAGCTGAAAGAGCTGGACGCACAGCACCATCTGCATCCCTTTACCGACCACAAGTCCCTGCGGGCCGACGGCGCGCGCGTTATCGTGCGTGGCGAGGGACCTTACATCTGGGACAGCGAAGGCACGCGCATTCTGGATGGCATGGCGGGGCTGTGGACAGCCTCCGTTGGCTATGGCCGCGAAGAACTGGCGGATGCCGCGCATGCGCAGATGAAGGAGCTGGCGTTCTACAATACCTTCTTCCGCACAACGCACCCTGCGGCCGTGCGGCTGGCACGCCGGCTGGCTGAAATCGCGCCAGAGAATCTCAACAACGTGTTTTATGGTTCATCCGGCTCGGAATCGAATGACACGGCCATCCGGCTGATCCGCCACTATTGGGTGCTCAAGGGTCAGCCGAAGCGGCGCATCATCATTTCGCGCAAGAACGCCTATCACGGCTCGACGATTGCCGCGGGCTCCATGGGCGGCATGAGCCATGTGCACCAGCACAGCTATCCCGTCTATGAAGGTTTCCGCCACGTCATGGACCCCTACTGGTTTGGCGAAGCTTTGCCTGGCGAAACACCGGAGCAGCTCGGTTTGCGGGCCGCGCGCGCGCTCGAAGAAGAGATCCTGCGTTGCGGGCCTGAGAACGTCGCAGCCTTCGCAGGCGAGCCCGTGCAAGGGGCAGGCGGCGTCAAGATCGCGCCGGAGAATTACTGGCCGGAAATCCAGAAGATCGTCGACAAGTACGGTATCCTCTTCCTCGCTGACGAGGTCATTACCGGTTTCGGGCGGCTCGGAACCTGGTTCGGCTCACAATATTACGGCATCAAACCAGACCTCATCACCTTCGCCAAGGCGGCAACCTCGGGCTATATCCCGTTGTCGGGCGTTCTGGTAGGCGACAACATCGTCGATGCGCTCATGGCCGAGGACGACGACTTCAATCACGGATACACGTTCTCCGGCCATCCGGTCGCGTGCGCCGTCGCCTTGAAGAATCTCGAGATCATGGAGCGCGAGAACCTCATCACCCGGGTGAAGACGGAGACCGGACCCGCGCTCGCCAAGCTGCTCGGCAAGTTCAAGGACCACCCGATCGTGGGCGAAGTACGTTCCGTCGGCATGCTCGGCGCAATCGAGCTTTGCGCCAACAAGAAGACACGGCAGCGTTTCGAGAAACCCGGCCGCGTCGGCCTCATCTGCCGCAACCATTTCTTCGACAACGGCTTCATCATGCGCGCCGTGTTCGACACCATGGTCTGCGCCCCGCCATTGATCTGGACGCAGGAGCACTTCGACGAGGCGGAAGCCGTGATCAAGACGTCGCTCGATGCCACCTACGAAGCAATAAAGAGCGAGGTTACGGCATGAGCCGGCCGATTGTCGTCATTCCCTGCTGCACCAAGATCATCGAGGGTTACACCTTCGACGCGGTCAGCCGGCAATATTCGGCTGCCGTGGCGCAGGTCGCGCAGTGCCAGCCGCTTCTCATTCCACTCGATAGGGCGCTGGTTGACATTAGTGCCGTTCTCGATGTTGCCGATGGCATCCTGTTTTCGGGAAGCCCCTCGAACATTTCACCCGAGCACTACGCGCCGGGCGAGGCGCCCGTGATGCCCGATAAACTCGACACGTCGCGTGATGCCGTCACTCTGCCGCTCATCCGCACCGCCGTGGAGAAGCATATTCCGATCCTCGCCATCTGCCGCGGCTTCCAGGAACTGAACGTCGCGCTCGGCGGCAAGCTGCATCAGGCAGTGCACGACCAGGAAGGTCTTGGCGACCATCGCGAGAAAAAGGAGCTGACGCTGGAAGAGCGTTGGGGACCTGTCCACTCCTTGACGCTCACCGGCAAGCTCAAGGAATGGGTGGGCGAGGATGAAATCCGGGTGAACTCGCTGCACGGCCAAGGCATCAAGGAGGTCGGCAAGATGTTGACGCCGGAGGCGTTCGCCGAGGACGGCCTGGTGGAAGCCGTGCGCGGACCGGACGATCACCCTTTCTGTCTGGGCGTGCAGTGGCACCCCGAATGGAACGCCACACAGAACCCCGTTTCCGTCAAGCTGTTCCGGCGCTTTGGCGCAGCGGCAGGAGCCAGATCTTGATGAGTGAAGCGTACCTTACCGCCGAACAAGCCAAGGCGTTTCTCGCCGCGCACCCAAGCGTGCAATGGATCGACATCTTCATGCACGACGTCAACGGCATCGCGCGCGGCAAGCGCATCCGCGCCAGCGATCTGATGGCCTTTGCCGACAAGGGCTTCATGGTGCCCTCGACGTGCTACATCATGGATATGCGCGGTTCCTGCGTGGAGGAGACCGGCAGGCTGTGGGAGACGGGCGATCCCGATCTTCAGTTCCGCATTCTGGCCGATACGCTGGCCCCCGTGAGTATGAAGACTACGACACACGCACAGGCCGTGATGGTGCCTGTCGAGGACGATGGGGGGCTCGATCCGCGCCGCCTGCTGCAACGCCAGAGCGCGCGTCTTGCCGCCCGGGGCTATCATCCCGTTACAGCCGTGGAGCTGGAATTTTACGTCAGCACCGCATCGCCCGACGGAACCTTCGTGTTGAAGACGCCGCCGGGGATGATCAGCGATCCCGACTGGCAACAGCTCTATCAGTTTGAAGAGCTGGACTGCGCGAGCGCGTTCATCGACGACATCTATCGCATCGCGGAGGCTCAAAAGCTGCCCGTCGACGCGGTGTTGCAGGAAGCAGGCCCCGGGCAATTCGAGATCAACCTCAAGCACACTAGGGATCCCGCCACCTCCGCGCTCGACGGGTTGTTGTTGAAGCGCGCGGTGAAAGCCGCAGCCCGCGCCAACGGCATGGAAGCAACCTTCATGGCCAAGCCGCATCACGACTGGTCGGGCTCGGGCATGCACATCCATGTCTCGCTGGTGGACGATGCCGGGAAGAACGTTTTTGCCGGCGACCCGATCTCGCCGTTGTTCCGCAACGCGCTTGGCGGACTGCGCGCGACCATGGGTGACTTCATGGCCGTATGGGCGCAGTCGGGCAATGCCTATCGGCGCTATCAACCCAAGTCCTATGTGCCAATGGCCGCGCACTGGGGCTTCAACAACCGCACCGCCTCCTTGCGCGTGTTGAACGCATCCGCTAACGCCACGCGCGTGGAGCATCGCATCGCGGGCGCGGATGCCAATCCCTATCTTGTGCTCGCTGCCATCCTGGCTGGCATCGAGCACGGCATCTCGCACAAGCTCGATCCAGGTCCGGCGGCGGAAGGTAACTGCGATGCGTCCGACGCGCCCGGAGTGCCGACCGCTTGGGTGAACGCGCTGGCGCAATTCGAGACATCAAAGACCGTGGCGGATGCCTTTGGCCCGGCGTTCCAGACGGTCTATGGCCAGATGAAAGAGGCCGAACGCATCGCCTTCGAACGCGTGGTGACCGAACTCGATTACCAGTGGTACGCTCGGGTCGCTTGAGAAAGACAAGGAGAGGTGACGCCATGACATCGCTCGCCCATTTCGAGGCTCTGGCAGGCTCCATCGCCATTCCCTCCAAGGCCGTCATAGACGGCAAGGTTACGCCAGCGCTTTCCGGAAAGACGTTCGACAACGTGTCTCCGCGCAACGGCCGCATCATCAATGCCGTGGCCGAGGGCGACAGCGCGGACATCGACGCCGCCGTCACCAGTGCACGTGCAGCCTTCGAGGATGGCCGCTGGCGCAAGAAGCACTACAATGAGAAGAAGCGCATTCTCTTCAAGCTTGCCGACCTGATGAAGCGTGACGCCGAACAGCTTGCGCTGCTGGAGAGCCTGGACGTCGGCAAACCGATCAACGACTCCTTGAAAGTCGATATTCCGGCCTCCATCAAGACCGTTCGCTACTATGCCGAAGCGCTCGACAAAGTGTATGGCGAGGTGGGACCTGAAACCTCAGATCGTATCTCCTTTGCCGTCCATGAACCCTTGGGCGTCATCGGCTGCATCGTGCCGTGGAACTTTCCTCTGATGATGGCGGTGTGGAAGATCGCACCCGCGCTCGCGATGGGTAATTCCGTGGTGCTGAAGCCTGCCGAGCAGTCGCCGCTTACGGCGTTGAAGCTCGGCGAGCTGGCGCTCGAAGCCGGCCTTCCACCGGGCGTACTCAACGTGGTGCCGGGCTTTGGCGCGGCCGCCGGCAAGGCGCTTGCCTTGCACATGGACGTCGACATGATCGCGTTCACGGGCTCGGGGGCCGTGGGCAAGCTGCTCATGCAGTATTCCGGACAGTCGAACCTCAAGCGCGTCAGCCTGGAGCTCGGCGGCAAGAGCCCGCAGATCGTGTTTGCCGATTGCCCCGACCTGAAGGCGGCCGCCGAACACGCAGCCTGGGGCATCTTCTACAATCAGGGTGAAGTGTGCACAGCCGCGTCGCGGCTTCTCGTGCATGAAGAAATTGCTGACGCCTTTGTCGAGAACCTTCTCGGCATCGCGCGCACCATCACGCCCGGCGACCCGCTGAGCCCTGATACGCGCTTTGGCGCAATGGTCAGCGAAGAGCAGATGAAAACGGCGCTGCGCTACATCTCGACGGCGAATTCCGAAGGCTGCGCGTTGCGGCTCGGCGGGCGGCGTGCGCGGGAGGAAACCGGCGGCTTCTATGTGGAGCCCACCGTGTTCGACGCCGTCAAGGCGGACGCGACGCTTTCGCGCGAGGAGGTCTTCGGGCCCGTGCTCGCGGTGACGCGCTTTAGCGATACCGGGCAAGCCTTAAAGATGGCCAACGGCACGGTCTACGGCCTTGCTGCGGGCGTGTGGACCAAGGACGTCTCGCTCGCCCATCGGGCGGCGCGCGAACTAAGGGCCGGACTCGTGTGGGTCAACGGCTGGGACGCTTGCGATATCACCATGCCGTTCGGCGGTTTCAAGCAATCGGGCTTCGGACGCGATCGCTCGCTGCACGCCCTGCACAAGTATGCGGACCTCAAGTCCGTCTCCATCACACTACGCTGAGTTAGAGGACGACAAACATGGCGACACCTGCACCCAGATACCCGACCGAGGCTCTCATCGACGGAAAGTGGGTGAAGGGTGCAAGGTCGTTTCCGGTCACCGATCCGGCCACCGGCAAGATCATCGCCAACGTTCCCGACCTGGGCGCTGCGGAGTCCACGGCTGCCATTGACGCGGCGCAGCGCGCTCTTCCCGCATGGTCCGCCAAGACCGCCAAGGAACGCGGCGCAATCCTGAAAAAATGGTTCGACCTGATCATTGCCGACACCGAGCCGCTTGCCGACTTGATGACGAGCGAACAGGGCAAGCCGCTCGCGGAAGCCCGCGGCGAGGTCGTCTATGGCGCCTCGTTCGCCGAATGGTTCGCGGAGGAGGGCAAGCGCGCCTATGGAAAGACGATTCCCACCACGGTTGCCTCGCGCCGCTACGTCACCATAAAGCAGCCCATCGGCGTCGTCGCGGCGATTGCGCCGTGGAACTTTCCCATCGCCATGATCACGCGCAAGGTGGCGCCCGCGCTCGCCGCCGGCTGCACCATTATCGTCAAGCCCGCCGAAGACACCCCTTTGTGCGCGCTCGCCATTGCCAAGCTGGCGCTTGACGCGGGCGTGCCGCCCGGCGTCTTCAACGTGGTCACGACGCAGGATGCGCCCGCGGTCGGCAAGGTGCTCTGTGACGACCCGCGCGTGCGCAAGCTCTCCTTCACCGGCTCCACCGCCGTCGGCAAGGCGCTGTACCGGCAATGCGCCGACACGGTGAAAAAGCTCACCCTGGAACTCGGCGGCAATGCGCCGCTCCTGGTGTTCGATGATGCCGATCTCGACCAGGCCGTCGCCGGAGCCATGGCCTCCAAGTACCGCAACGCGGGCCAGACATGCGTGTGCGCCAACCGGATTCTCGTGCAATCCGGCATCTACGACCGCTTTGCGGCAGCCCTCGTGGAGAGCGTGAAGAAGCTCGAGGTTGGTCCCGGTCACAACTCCAAGTGCAATCTCGGTCCGCTCATCAACAAGGAGGCCATCGCCAAGGTCGAGGCGCTGACCAAGGACGCGGTCACCAAGGGCGCGAAGGTGCTTTACGGCGGCACGGCGCACGGCGCGGGCTCGCTGTTCTTCACGCCTACCGTTCTTGTCGGCATCAAGCCCGATATGGATCTCGTTTCGCAGGAGATCTTCGGCCCCGTCGCTGCTCTGATGCGCTTCGACACCGAGGATGAGGCGATCTCTCTTGCCAATTCCACGCCGTTCGGTCTTGCCGCCTATCTGTTCTCCACAAATCTGGCGCGCGCCTGGCGCGTCGCGGAGAAGCTGGAAGCCGGCATGGTCGGCATCAACGAAGGCATCTTCTCAAACGAGGTCGTGCCTTTCGGCGGTATCAAGGAATCGGGACTTGGCCGCGAAGGTGCTGCCGAGGGCCTGGAGGAATACCTGGAAGTCAAATACCTCTGCCTCGGTGGCATGGACGCGTAAGGCGTCACCGCCGGAACCGGAGGAAGCGGAGCAGCCGGCAGACTCATCAAAAGTGGAGACAACAGAAATGACGGACGACTTTGCGAAACTCTTGCGATCCAGATCCTCGCGCCGCTCTGTCCTGCAGGGTCTTGGCGTTGCTGCCATCGGATTGACGTTCACGCCGGACCGCTCCTCGCGCGCGTATGCAGCAGAGGAAAAGAAACTCAACTTCTACAACTGGGATACTTATATCGGCGAAACCACGCTGGATGACTTCAAGAAGGCCGCGGGTATCGACGTCAACATGAGCCTGTTCGCGACCAACGACGAGTTGTTCGCCAAACTGCGCGCGGGCAATCCGGGTTTCGACGTGATTGTCCCCGGCAGCGAGTTCGTCGAACGCATGATCCAGGCCGACCTACTGATGCCGCTCGATCATTCCAAGATTCCCAACATCAAGAACGTCGCTCCCGAGTTCATCAACGACGCGCCCTATGATCCAGGCCGCAAGTATTCGCTGCCCTATACCTGGCTGGTGATCGGCATCGGCTACCGCAAGTCGAAGGTGAAGGGCACGCCCGATAGCTGGAAGATCCTGTTTGAAAGCGACGAGCACAAGGGCAAGATCTCCGTCATGTCGGATGCAAGCGAACTCTATCGCCACGTTGGCAAGTATCTCGGCCACTCCATCAACGGCTTGACGCCAGAGCTGATCAAGCAGGCGGAGGACATCCTCAAGAAGCAGAAGCCGAATATCAAGGCGTTCCACGAGGACAACGGCCAGGATCTTCTGCTTTCAGGCGAAGTCGATGTCGTCATGGAATACAATGGCGATATCGCTCAGGTCATGGCGGAAGATCCCGACATCAACTTCGTTGTGCCGAAGGAAGGAGCCATGAAGCAATCGGATACGCTGGCGATTCCCAAGGGCGCGCCGCATCCCGAGAATGCTCACGCCTTCATCAATTTCATCCTCGACGCGAACACGGGCGCCGAAATTTATAAGACGATCAAGTTCCCCTCGCCCAATGCCGCGGCGACCGCGCTGATGGACGACAGCTACAAGACGAATCCGGTCATCTTCCCGCCGGCAGATCTTGTCGCCAAGTGCGAGTATCCGCGCTACGCGGGCGAGGAGATCACACGACTTCTGGATGAATCGCTGACCCGCCTGCGGGCGGACTGAGGCATCCCTCCGTCTCCGTGCGTGGCGAATCCGGGAAGGGAGGGACAGCCGGGCCAGTAACCGCCTCAGGTGCTCCCTCCTTCTCTCTCTTCGCTCGACGCATAAGAACCGCGCAAAAGATTGGCCTCGATCATGGCACTCGAAAAGCAGAGCAGAGCGGCATTCTGGATCACGGTTCTGCCGCCCACCCTATGGATCGCGGTCTTCTTCCTCATACCGCTCGGCATCGTGTGGGCTTATTCGTTCGGCCACAACGAGGGCCTTACGGGCGTTGCCATCACCGGCACCTTTGACAACTACGTCCGCGCTTTCGACCCGCTCTATTTGCAGATCTTCGGAAAATCCATTGCCGTCGCCGGACTGACGACCCTGCTGTGCCTCATCATTGGCTTTCCCGTGGCGCTCGCCATCGTCTTTGCGAACGAGAAGATGCGGCCGGTGCTGCTGATGCTGGTCATGCTTCCGTTCTGGACCAACCTGCTGATCCGCACCTACGCCCTCATCGCGGTACTTCGTACGGAAGGCTTTGCGAATTGGACACTGGCATGGTTCTGGAACCAGGGCAGCACGCTCGCCGCTTTTGTTGGCCTTCAGCCTTTCCCCGCCTATCAGCCGCTGGAGTTGCTCTACAATAACTTCGCGGTCGTGGTGGGCCTCGTCTACGTGCACCTGCCATTCATGGTTCTGCCGCTCTATGCAGCGCTCGACCGTCTCGACAAATCTCTGATGGAAGCAAGCCTCGATCTTGGCGCAGGACACCTGCGGACGCTGTTTTCCATCGTCGTTCCCCTCGCCCTGCCGGGTATCGTGTCGGGCGTGATCATCACCTTCGTGCCCGCTCTGGGCGCCTACCTTACGCCAGACCTGCTCGGCGGAACGGACAGTCAGATGATTGCCAACGTCATCGAGCGTCAGTTCAAACGCGCCAACGACTGGCCATTCGGCGCGGCACTGTCCTTCCTGCTCATGTATGCAACCTTCGCCGCGATTGCGCTGCGCGCGTACCTTACGCGCGGTCAGCAAGCCGATGGCCCCGGCATCTGATGGAAAGAGCGTCTTGAGATGAGCGACCGGCCCGCCCCACTCGAATACAACCGCCTCTGGCCCATGCGCCTGTGGCTCGCCGGTGTGTTCTTCTTTCTATATTCGCCGCTGATCACGCTGATCGCCTTCTCCTTCAATGACAGCAAGCGCAACATCGTGTGGCGCGGCTTCACGCTCGATTACTACAGGAAACTGTTCAACAACGACGAGTTGATGCTCGCCTTCGCCAATTCTCTCACGATCGCCCTGGTGACAACGATCCTTTCCCTGGTCCTCGGCGCGCTCGCCGCCATCATGCTTTGGCGCTTCCGGTTTCCGCTCAAAGGCGTCGTCGAAGGCACGCTGTCCCTTCCCATTGTCGTGCCTGAGATCTGCATGGGTGTCGCGATGCTGCTCTTCTTCTCGCGCGTCGTGCCCTGGCCCCACGACCTGCCGTGGCCGTTCAGCCTCGGCGCCATCATCATTGCGCACGTCTCCTTCTGCTTCCCGTTCGTCGCCATGGTCGTGCGCGCGCGCCTCGCAAGCTTCAACAAGGAGCAGGAGGAGGCTGCGCGCGATCTTGGCGCCTCCGACTGGCAGGCGTTCCGCGACGTATTGGTGCCGCACATGAAGCCCGCGCTCCTCGCAGGCGCGCTCCTTTCCTTCACGCTGTCGTTGGACGATTTCGTCATTACGTTCTTCACGTCCGGGCCCAACACCGTGACATTCCCCGTCAAGGTCTATTCGATGGTCCGCTTCTCGGTGACGCCGGAGGTCAATGCCGCATCCACCATGCTGATCGTGCTCACGGTCGCCCTGATGGCGCTGATGATGCTCGGCCAGCGCAAGTCCACTTCGAGTTGAGGAGCACGATTGGCCATGGATCAACTCGCTTCACGCACCCAGGATGCGACCGCTCATAAGCCGATCATCTCGTTCCGCAACATCGTCAAGCGGTTCGGCTCCATGACGGCTGTCGACAATGTCTCGCTCGACGTCATGCCGGGTGAATTCTTCGCCCTGCTGGGGCCATCCGGTTGCGGAAAGACGACACTTCTGCGGATGCTTGCGGGCTTTGAAGTGCCGACCGAAGGTGCCGTTCTCATCGACGGCCAGGACATGGGCGAGACGCCACCCAACAAGCGGCCCGTCAACATGGTGTTCCAGTCCTACGCCGTGTTCCCGCACATGAACGTTGCCGGCAACGTCGCCTACGGCCTCAAGATCGACGGACTCCCCAAGGGCGAGATCGAAGCACGCGTGCAGGAGGCCCTCGATCTTGTTCAGCTCGGGCATCTGGCTGCGCGCAAGCCCGACCAGCTTTCCGGCGGCCAGCGCCAGCGGGTGGCCCTCGCGCGCGCGCTCATCAAGCGCCCCAAGGTCCTTCTTCTCGACGAACCACTTTCTGCGCTCGACGCAAAGTTGCGCGAGGCCATGCGCTTTGAGCTTTCGCAGCTTCAGCAGAAAGTCGGCATTACCTTCATCATGGTCACCCACGACCAGGACGAAGCGCTGGCCATCGCATCGCGCATTGCAGTTATGCACAAAGGTGCGATCGCCCAGCTTGGCACGCCGAGCGATCTCTACGAGTTTCCGGCATCCCGTTTCGTCGCCGACTTCATCGGCTCGGTCAATATGTTCGAAGGCAAGCTGATCAAGGATGGCGCGGATGAGGCGGTGATCGCGTGTCCCGATCTTGCCCCCTACAGCGTGTACCTGCCTCACAGCGCGCCGGGCAATGCCGGCTCTTCCGCCTGGGTCGCTATCCGGCCCGAGAAGCTCAATCTCCACAAACAAGCAAGCGAGCCGCCGGCCGTGCCCGGCTGCCCTCCTGCCCATAATGTCGCCCAGGGTGTGATCAAGGAGATCTCGTATCTGGGTGATACATCGATCTTCCACGTTCAACTGCCCGCCGGTCAATTGCTCCGCGTCTCGCGGCCGAACCGCTCGCGCTACGAGCAGGAGCATTTCGATTGGGGGGATACCGTCTGGGTCAGCTGGGCTGGTTCCAGCCCCGTCGTGCTACTCTCTTAAGTCACAAACATTTGCCTTGAAGGCCTTTCGAATGTCCGCGCGAAACGATCACGTCGAGAAAACGCCTTTCTCCTGGGCCGATCCCCTCGGCTTTGAGGACGCCCTGACGGACGATGAGCGTATGCTCGCCGAAACCGCCCGCAGGTTCTGCGAAGACAAATTGATGCCGCGCGTCCGCGACGACTTCCGCAACGAGACGTTCGACCGTTCGATCATGACGGACATGGGCGCCATGGGTTTTCTAGGCCCCACGATCCCTGAGGAATACGGCGGCGCGGGCCTGAACTATGCGGGCTATGGCCTCATCGT
This sequence comes from uncultured Hyphomicrobium sp., assembly GCA_964587445.1. Classification (GTDB taxonomy): domain Bacteria; phylum Pseudomonadota; class Alphaproteobacteria; order Rhizobiales; family Hyphomicrobiaceae; genus Hyphomicrobium_B. Next base: position 40,050 of record CAZPLQ010000006.1, on the reverse strand, counting down.
CCGGGAAGTCGAGCGCATCGACAGCGGCTACCGCTCCGCGTTGAGCGTACAGTCGAGCCTCGTGATGTATCCCATCTTTGCCTACGGCACCGATGCGCAGCGGCGCACGTATCTGCCGCGTCTGGCAAGCGGCGAATTGATCGGCGCTTTCGGCCTCACCGAGCCCGACCACGGGTCCGATCCCAGCGGCATGGCGACGCGCGCGGCCGGCGTGCCCGGCGGTTATCGTCTCTCCGGCGCCAAGACGTGGATCTCCAATTCGCCCATCGCCGACATCATGATCGTGTGGGCGAAGGTCGACAGCGGCGCCATTCGCGGCTTCATTCTGGAGCGCGGCATGAAAGGGCTGCTAACGCCCAAGATCGAGGGCAAGGTCGGCTTGCGCGCCTCCTCTACCGGCGAGATCGTCATGGACGAGGTTTTCGTTCCCGAAGACCATGTCCTGCCCAACGTGGAAGGGTTGAAAGGTCCCTTCGGCTGCCTCAATAACGCGCGATTGGGCATTGCCTGGGGCGCGCTCGGCGCGGCGGAGTTCTGCTGGCACGCAGCGCGCCGGTATGCGCTCGAGCGAACGCAGTTCGGCCGGCCGCTCGCCGCCAACCAGCTCATCCAGAAAAAGCTCGCCGACATGCAGACCGAGATCACGCTCGGACTTCATGCCTGCCTGCGCGCCACGCGGCTCAAGGATGAAGGGCGACTCGCGCCCGAGGCCATCTCGCTCATCAAACGCAACAGCTGCGGCAAAGCCCTCGAAATCGCCCGCATGGCGCGCGACATGCACGGAGGCAACGGCATTTCCGACGAGTACCACGTCATACGGCACATGGTGAACCTCGAGGCGGTGAACACCTACGAGGGCACGCACGACATTCACGCATTGATCCTGGGCCGTGCGCAGACCGGCATACAGGCCTTTTCCTGACACTTATTGGAGACCCGCATGCCGACCTCAGCCGAGCTTCACGTCCGCCGTCAGAATGCGGTAGCGCGCGGCATAGGCCACGCCACCGCGATCTACGCGAAAAAAGCCAGGAATGCCGAAATCTGGAGCGAGGACGGCAAGCGCTATATCGACTTCGGCGCAGGCATCGCGGTGGTCAACACCGGCCATCAGCATCCACGCGTCGTCGAGGCCATCAAGGCGCAGCTTGAGGCCTTCACGCACGTCTGCTTTCAGGTGACGCCGCATGAGAACTACATCTCGCTCGCCGAACGCCTCAACGCCATTGCTCCGGTGCCTCAACCCGCCAAGACCATGCTCGTGTCGACCGGTGCGGAAGCGGTCGAGAACGCGATCAAGGTCGCACGCGCTTACACGGGCCGTTCGGGCGTGATCTCGTTCGGCGGCGGCTTTCACGGCCGCACGCACATGGGCATGGCGCTGACGGGCAAGGTCGTCCCCTACAAGAAGGGCTTTGGCCCCTTTCCGCCCGACATCCACAACGCGATGTTCCCCGACACCTATCACGGCGTTACGAGCGAACAGAGCCTGGCAAGCCTCAAGCATCTGTTCAAGAGCACGATAGACCCCTCCAATGTGTCGGCCATCATCATTGAACCGGTTCAGGGCGAGGGCGGTTTCAACATCGCGCCGATCGACTTTCTAAGATCGCTGCGCGCGCTGTGCGACGAGCACGGCATCCTGTTGATCGCCGACGAGATCCAGACGGGATTCGCGCGCACCGGCAAGATGTTCGCACTCGAGCACGCAGGCATACGCGCCGACGTGGTCACAATGGCCAAGGGTCTCGCGGGTGGAATGCCACTGGCCGCCATCGTCGGGCGAGCCGACGTCATGGACGCCGCGGCTCCTGGCGGCCTTGGCGGAACTTACGCCGGCAATCCGGTCGCGTGCGCCGCCGCCCACGCGGTGATCGACATCATCAAGGACGAGGACCTGTGCGGCCGCGCCAATGCCATCGGCTCGATCATCACGTCGCGCCTGAAGCAGCTCAAGGAGCGCTCGAACCTCAACTGCTTCGGAGATATTCGCGGACTGGGCGCCATGTGCGCGCTGGAACTCGTCAAGAATTCCTCCAGTAACGAGCCGGATGCGGGCCTGACCGCCAACCTTCTCAAAGCCGCAAACGAGCGCGGACTGATTTTGCTGTCGTGCGGTACCTACGGAAACGTCATTCGCTTCCTGGTGCCGCTCACCGCCAGCGATGCCTTGGTGGAGGAAGGAATGGACATTTTTGCCGAAAGCCTGATCGATGCGGTCAATCGCACGGCCTGACCGGCGCACGAGCCATCGTCAATGCGGATAGCGAACACATAAGCCCTGTTTTAAGAACCGGACAAGCGAACCGGGAGCATGACCCATGAACGTACATAGCAAGCCGAACGACCTATCTGCCTTCTGGATGCCGTTTACAGCCAACCGGCAATTCAAGAAAGCGCCGCGCCTGTTCGTCGGCGCCAAGGACATGCATTACCTCACCAACGACGGACGCAAGGTGCTCGATGGGACCGCGGGACTGTGGTGCGTCAACGCCGGACACTGCCGGCCGAGAATCGCGGATGCCGTCGCCAGACAAGCGGCGACGCTCGATTACGCCGGCACCTTCCAGATGGGTCATGACAAAGCGTTCGAAGCCGCGTCCCGTCTCGTCAACGTAGCGCCCACAGGCTTCGATCATGTCTTCTTCACCAATTCAGGCTCGGAGTCCGTCGAAACCGCGCTGAAGATGGCGATCGCCTATCATCGCGCAAAGGGTAACGCCAGCAAAGTACGCCTTATCGGGCGCGAGCGCGGCTATCACGGGGTCAACTTCGGCGGCACATCGGTTGGCGGCATCTCCAATAACCGCAAGATGTTTGGAACGCTGCTTGCGGGTATCGACCATCTGCGCCATACGCACGACCTTGCCCGCAACGCTTTTTCACGCGGACAACCCGCGCACGGAGCAGAACTGGCCGACGATCTCGAGCGACTCGTTGCACTCCATGATGCTTCGACGATAGCGGCCTGCATCGTTGAACCCGTTGCCTGCTCCACCGGCGTGCTGATCCCGCCCAAAGGATATCTGGAGCGTCTGGCCGCGATCTGCGCCAAGCACGATATTCTATTGATCTTCGATGAGGTCATCACCGCATTCGGACGTCTCGGCGCGTCGTTCGGCACCGACTACTTCGGCGTGACGCCTGACATCATTACCACCGCAAAGGGCATCACGAATGGCGTCATCCCGTTCGGCGCCGTATTCGCGACGAACAAGGTGTTCGACGCCTTCATGCAGGGTCCGGAAGACATGATCGACTTTTTTCATGGCTACACCTATTCGGGTCACCCGATGGCCACGGCGGCCTGCATTGCCACGCTCGACACCTACCAGGAAGAGGGCTTGCTCACACGAGCCACAGAGCTTGCGCCCTATTGGGAAGAGCGGCTGCACGCCCTGAAGGGCCTTCCCCACGTCATCGACCTGCGCAACATAGGTCTCATCGGTGCAATAGAAGTGGAGCCCATTCCTGGCCAGCCCGGCAAACGCGCCTACGATCTCTTCGTCAAGGCGTTCGAGGCGGGACTATTGATCCGCCAGACGGGAGACATCATCGCCCTTTCTCCGCCGCTGATCATCTCGAAGGATCAGATCGACCAGCTCTTCGACACCATGGGTACCGTGCTGAAGTCGAGCTGAGCACAAAGACACACAACAACGAGACCCAAGAATAATGGAAACCATTCAGAACGGCATCGGCGGACGCAAGATTACGTCGGTATCCCAGCGCTTCTCTCCGGTCTACAATCCGGCAACCGGCGAAGAGATCGCACGCCTCCCGCTGTCGCAAGCCGCAGAACTTGACGCCGCCGTCGAAGCAGCCAGGAAGGCGGCAGTGACATGGGGCACGACGCCGCCGACCAAGCGCGTCAAGCCGATGTTCAAATTCAAGGAGCTCCTGGAGAGGAACGCCGGCAAGATTGCGCGCGCCATTTCGGCCGAGCATGGCAAGACGCATTCCGATGCGCTCGGCGAGCTTCAGCGCGGCATCGACGTGGTCGATTTCGCCTGTGGCATTCCGCATCTTCTGAAAGGCGAGTTCTCGCGCAATGTCGGCCCGGACATCGATTCCTGGTCGGATCATCAGCCGCTCGGTGTCGTCGCCGGCATCACACCGTTCAACTTTCCCGCCATGGTGCCGATGTGGATGTATCCCGTTGCGGTTGCCTGCGGGAACACGTTCATCCTGAAACCCTCCGAGCGTGACCCTTCCGCCGTCATGCTAGCCTGGGAGTTGTTCCAGGAAGCGGGCTTCCCTGACGGCGTGCTCAACGTGGTCCATGGCGACAAGGCGGCGGTCGACGCGATCCTCGATCACCCCGGCATCGCAGCGGTCTCATTCGTCGGCTCGACTCCCATTGCGCATTACGTCTATTCGCGTGGCACAGCCGCGGGCAAACGCGTGCAGGCGCTCGGAGGTGCCAAGAACCACATGATCGTGATGCCCGACGCCGACATGGACCAAGCGGTCGACGCGCTCATGGGCGCAGGCTACGGCTCGGCGGGGGAACGGTGCATGGCGATCTCCGTCGCGGTTCCGGTCGGCGAAAGGACCGCCGACCGGCTGGTCGAGGCGCTGACCCCCAAGGTGCGCGCGCTCAAGGTCGGCCCCGCGACCGATTCCGACAGCGAGATGGGACCCGTTGTGACCGCGCAGGCCAAGCAGCGCATCACGCAGCTCATCGACTCGGGCGTGAAGGAGGGCGCGGAGCTCGTTGTCGATGGACGCGGCTTCAAGCTGCAAGGCTACGAGAACGGCTTCTTCCTCGGCGGAACACTGTTCGACCGCGTGACCAAGGACATGGAGATCTATAAGCAAGAAATCTTCGGACCCGTGTTGTCGGTCGTACGCACCGGTTCCTATGACGAGGCGGCGCATCTCATCAACAGCCACGAGTATGGCAACGGCACCGCCATCTTCACACGTGACGGAGATGCCGCACGCGCCTTCGCCGACCGCATCGAGGTCGGCATGGTCGGCATCAATGTACCGATCCCGGTGCCAGTCGCCTATCATTCGTTCGGAGGCTGGAAGCGGTCGCTGTTTGGAGATCACGCGATCTATGGTCCTGAGGGCATGCGCTTCTACACGCGCCTCAAGACCGTCACCGCGCGCTGGCCGACCGGCATCCGCAAGGGCGCCGAATTCAACTTCCCAAGCATGAAGTAGGCGGCCGTTTGCAACGGCGGCGACACTCGGCACGCAATTTTTGCAACTTTCGAGGGGTCAGGCCGTTATTGGACGTGCGGTGCCGGCTTCAAAAACCAATCCGTCCATGCTTATGCCACGTATACACCTCGCCCCGGCAGCATTAGTGCAAGGAACCTTATCATGGCGGCCATAGTGAAGATGCTCGCCCGAACGCGCGCCTCGATTGCCGAACGCTATATGCGCTTGCCCAAGCTCTTGCGCTTCCTTGGAGAGCATCTAGCGTTCGGCGTAGCGGTTGGCGTCGCGTTTGCCGCGCTGGTGCTGATGTCGAACATCTCAGGCATAAAGAACCTGATCGAGGATTCGGAGAATCCTTATCTCGCCGTAGCGCTTCTCTACGCCATGAACGCACTCACGTTCGCGAGCCTCTCCATGGGCATCGCAGTGATGACGCTGCCGATGGACGCTCCGTGCGATATGCGCGATCCAGAAGATCTTGGCGATGAGGTTGAAGACGCAGGTAACGAGCGCGTAGAAGGTGATGACAGCAACGCCAGAGACTGACAGCGCGCAGCATTGCACGGTGACCGTTGGCCAGATGATTTTATTTGGTATCCGCCTCGCGTTTTCACAAGTCCCATCGCCCATCAAAACTAATTGTTACAATCACTCGCGTGATCGCGTTGCTGCGCGATAGCCGATCCGCTATCAAATCCATGGCTGACGGTCTCGGGCATTGCCGACCTAGTGCGCCTCAAGCGCTAAGGAGCAAGCAATGCACCAGCTAAGACTGCTAGGCGCGTTGTTGGCCTGCTCGGCATTCACGACACCAGCACTCGCCAACGACGATGTCATCAAGCAAACCAGCGACCCTAAACAGTGGGCTCTGCAAACTGGCGACTACGCCAATCACCGGTATTCGAAACTCGATCAGATCACGACCAAGAACGTTGCCGATTTGAAGGTTGCGTGGACCTTTTCTACGGGCGTCCTTCGAGGGCACGAGGGTTCGCCCCTCGTGATCGGTGACATCATGTATGTCCACACACCGTTCCCCAATGTCGTCTATGCGCTCGACCTCAACGACAACGGCAAGATCATCTGGAAATACTCACCCAAGCAGGATCCATCCGTCGTTCCGGTCATGTGCTGCGACACCGTCAATCGCGGCCCTGCCTATGCCCAGGGCATGATCTTCCTCAGTCAGGCCGACACCAACGTCGTGGCGCTCGACGCAAGGACGGGCAAGGAGCTTTGGAAAGTAGCCAATGGCGACCCAAAGCGTGGGGAGACCAACACCGCAACCGTGCTGCCGGTAAAGGATAAGATCATCGTCGGCATTTCCGGTGCGGAGTTCGGCGTGCGCGGTCATATCACCGCCTACGACATGAAGACCGGCAAGCAGGTCTGGCGCGCATACTCGACGGGGCCCGATAACGAGCTCCTCGTCGATCCGCAAAAGACGATGGCGCTCGGCAAGCCAATTGGCGAAAATTCTTCGCTGAAAACCTGGAACGGCGAGCAATGGAAGACCGGCGGAGGCTCGACCTGGGGCTGGTACTCCTACGATCCCAAGCTGAACCTCTTCTACTACGGTACGGCCAACCCCTCGACGTGGAATCCGGTACAGCGCGCCGGACCCGACGGCAAGCCCATCGACCAGAAGTGGACCATGTCAATCTTCGCACGCGATCCTGACACCGGGATGGCGCGGTGGGCCTACCAGATGACGCCGTTCGACGAGTGGGATTACGACGGCATCAACGAGATGATCCTGGCGGACATCGATGTGAGGGGCAAGACGCGCCAGACGCTCGTGCACTTCGACCGCAATGGCCTCGCCTACACGCTCGACCGCGCTACCGGCGAACTGCTCGTCGCGGCCAAATTCGATCCCAAGGTGAATTGGACCACGGGTGTCGTCATGGATCCCAAGGATCCCCAGTACGGCCGTCCTCAAGTCGTTGCGAAGTACTCCACCTTCCAGAACGGACAGGACGTAAATACCAAGGGGATCTGCCCTGCGGCGCTCGGCTCGAAGGATCAACAGCCGGCATCGTTCTCACCCAAGACCGGTCTCTTCTACGTGCCGACCAATCATGTCTGCATGGATTATGAGCCGTTCAAGGTTTCCTACACCGCCGGCCAACCTTACGTCGGCGCGACGCTGTCCATGTTCCCCGCGCCCGATTCACACGGCGGCATGGGCAATTTCATCGCCTGGGACGCTGGCAAGGGCAAGATCGTGTGGTCCAAGCCTGAACAATTCTCGGTGTGGTCCGGCGCGCTGACCACGGCGGGCGGCGTGGTTTTCTACGGCACGCTCGAAGGCTACCTGAAGGCCGTCGATCAGAAGGACGGCAAGGATCTGTTCAAGTTCAAGACCCCCTCCGGCATCATCGGCAACGTAATGACATATTCCCATAAGGGTAAGCAGTACGTCGCCGTCTATTCGGGCGTCGGCGGCTGGGCCGGCATCGGTCTTGCGGCGGGACTGACGAATCCCACCGATGGCCTCGGCGCGGTCGGCGGATACGCTGAGCTGAATAACTATACTGCTCTTGGCGGATCACTCACCGTGTTTGCACTGCCGTGACTGTGAACCGGCGCGAGAAACAATAAGAGGCGTCTGACCGCTTCGTCCTCGCGCAGCTCCCTGGCCGGGTATAGAAAAAAGAGGCTGGCCCGTTTCTTTGGTGAAGCGGGCCAGCTCTTCATGTGGCGCCCCAAGGGGAAGAGGCGCGACCTGTTCATCGCCACGGCCGATGACAACTACATCACTGCACGCTGGTGCCACCAGCACGGCCTCAGCATCGATTTTTTCTGGCTCGGAGCCCAGGCGCTCGAGAAGTATGAACGTTAGGCACCATCACAATCTAGGATCGCACGTCACTCAAATCGAGGCGTCGTCGATTGTCGGGATCGGTCTTGCCAGCTTGTGCAGAGCGTCAAGGTCTCCGATCTCGACATTGGAGCCGGTCACGCGCACCTTGTAGGCTGCGAGCGTTGCGAAGGCGCGTGAGAGGACCTCAGGCGCCATGCCGAGCCGTGCTGCAAGAACTTTTTTCTCAAACGGCAATGTGAAGCTGGCGGCGGAGCCAAGTTCCGCATGCGCCACGAGCAGCCAGTTGGCGAGCCGCTCGATGCCCGATCTTAGTTTCTGGTTCTTGAGGTCCTTGACGACCGCGCGATAAGCGAGCGCGAGATCTATGGCAAGCGCGCGGGCAAAGGCGGCATCCTGCGCGAAGCAACGGCGCACGGCGGCTGCGGGGATCAAAAGAGTGCGCGCTTGCGTGAGGGATCGGACAGACTTCAAGTACACCCGGTCGAGCACAACCGCGGCTGTGATGAAGCAACTTCCCGGTCCAAGGATGGCGATGGTCGTTTCCCGATTGTAGTACCGATCGAAAACTTCGACCTGACCCTCGATAACGACATACAGGAAGTCCGCAGTTTCGCCCTCGCTGACAAGCTCCACATGAGGCGGGAAGCGCTGCAGGAACGAAGCGTGGAGCATATCGTCCACACGGTTGGGATCGACGCCCGAGAAGATGCGTTGCTCCCGTACCGCTTCAATATCCTGCGTACGCACAGCACCCTCCTTCCTTCATGGGAATATTAGGTCAGGGCTGCCTGAATAAAATTGACATATATCATGCGAGCAGTTGCACAACAACCTGGCAGTGCTTGCGTGTTTGCGGCGTTGCGCGTGACTTGTATCGCTGCATCGCTTGAAAATGCCATTTCATGCCAACATTTTGACGGCCGTCAAATAAGTCCGCTGTAGGCTTGGGAAAGGGTCTCCTCCTGAAAAAAGATGTACGCGAAGGGGGACTTCTCCATGATGCCATTAGGCAGTCCAAGCCCGTCAGACCAGAAGCGGGCCTTGTGGCTTTCGACCATCGCCTTCACCGTCTGCTTTGCGGTCTGGACGATCTTCGCCATCATCGGACTTCAGATCAAAACGGATCTGGGATTAAGCGAGACGGAATTTGGCCTTCTTGTCGGCACGCCGATCCTGACGGGCTCGCTCATCCGCCTGATCCTCGGCATCTGGGCCGACCAGTACGGCGGGCGCGTGGTCTACACGTTCACGATGCTGTCGGCGGCCGTGATGACGGTGCTGCTCACGCAAGCTTACAGCTACCCCACGTTCCTTCTCGCGGCGCTCGGCGTCGGCATCGCCGGCGGCTCGTTCTCGGTCGGTGTTGCCTATGTCTCCAAGTGGTTTCCGAAAGAAAAGCAGGGCATGGCGCTCGGCATCTTCGGCGCCGGCAACGTCGGCGCGGCGGTGACGAAATTTGCGGCACCCGTCATCATGATCGCCTACGGCTGGCAGACCGTTGCACTCATTTGGGCGGCCGCGCTGGCGCTTATCGCCGTCATCTTCTATCTCTTCACCTCGGATGACCCCGATCTGGCGCGGCGCCGCGCCACGGGCGCGAAGCCCGAGCCGCTGTCGGCCATGCTCGCGCCGCTCGCCAACGTGCAGGTCTGGCGGTTCTCGCTCTACTATTTCTTCGTCTTTGGCGGCTTCGTGGCGTTGGCGCTGTGGCTGCCGCGCTACCTGATCGGCGTTTACGGTCTCGACATTGCCACCGCCGGTATGATCGGCGCTGCTTATTCAATTCCCGCATCGATCTTCCGCGCTTATGGCGGCCATCTTTCCGACCGCTACGGCGCCCGCACCATCATGTACTGGACCTTCCTGGTCTCCATCGCCTGCACGTTCCTCTTGTCCTATCCACCCACACACTATGTGCTGGAAGGCATCCACGGACCGGTCGAGTTCTCGACGCGCATGTCTTTGCCGGCATTCATCGTCGTGGCATTCGTGCTCGGATTCTTCATGAGCCTCGGCAAGGCCGCCGTTTACAAACACATTCCGGTTTATTATCCTGATCGCGTCGGCGCGGTGGGCGGCGTGGTCGGTCTCGTCGGAGGCCTCGGCGGCTTCCTGCTTCCGATCGCGTTCGGCGCGCTCAACGATCTCACCGGTATCTGGCAGAGCTGCTTCTGGCTGCTGTTCTTGATCGTCGCGTCGGCGCTCGTGTGGATGCACTTTGCCGTGCGCGCCATGGAAGCCGAAGCCGCCGAGGCCGGCGTTCCTGCTTCGCGGCTGCCACCGTTCCCGGAACTCGCGCCGGTCCATGGCGAAGCCCAGCAGCACATACCCACAGGCGCCATTCAGGATTGGCGCCCCGAGGATCGCGGGTTCTGGCAGGAAACCGGCCGAGCGATTGCACAGCGCAACCTGTGGATCTCGGTGCCGTGCCTGCTGCTGTCGTTCGCGGTGTGGATGGTTTGGTCGGTCGTGGTGGCGAAACTGCCGAGCGTTGGGTTCAAGTTCACCAACGACCAGCTATTCTGGCTCGCCTCGATGCCGGGTCTTTCAGGCGCGACGTTGCGCATCTTCTACAGCTTCATGCCGGCCATGTTCGGTGGCCGCCTGTGGACAACGCTTGCAACGTGGTCGCTGCTCATTCCCGCTCTCGGCATGGGCTATGCGGTGCAGAACCCCGATACGCCCTACTGGATCTTCCTCACGCTCGCGCTGCTGTGCGGCTTCGGCGGCGGCAACTTCGCCTCCTCGATGGCCAACATTTCCTTCTTCTTCCCGAAGGCTGAGAAGGGAAATGCGCTCGCGGTCAACGCTGGCTTGGGTAATCTCGGCGTCAGCGTCGTGCAGTTCGTCGTACCGCTCGCCATTACGACCGGCGTCTTCGGCTGGCTCGGAGGCGATCCCCAGACGGCCACTGTCGATGGCGTCACCACAACGCTCTGGCTGCAGAATGCAGGCTACGTGTTCGTGCCGTTCATCGTCGCGTCCGCCTTCGCTGCCTGGTTCGGCATGGACGACATCGCGAGCATGAAGGCGAGTTTCGCCGACCAGTCCGTCATCTTCCAGCGCAGTCATAACTGGATCATGTGCTTGCTTTACACTGGCACGTTCGGATCTTTCATCGGATTCTCCGCGGCGTTCCCCCTCCTCGCCAAGATCCTATTCCCGGACGTCAACGCGTTGCAGTACGCCTTCCTGGGTCCGCTCGTGGGTGCGGTTGCGCGCGCTGCGGCCGGCAAACCCACCGATCGCATCGGCGGCGGGCGCATCACGTTCTGGGTCTTCGTCGCGATGTGCCTTGGCGTACTCGGTGTGCTCTACGCCATCGGCATGAAGGGCAACCCTTCCGCATTCCCGGTGTTCTTTGCAAGCTTCCTGTTTCTGTTTGCGGCTACCGGAGTTGGCAACGCGTCGACCTTCCAGATGATCCCCGCAATCATGCGCAAGGAAGTCGCCCGGCTCCAAACCGGCATGAGCGAGGCAGACCGCGTCCGGCAATCGGATAAGGAGGCAGCGGCCATTATCGGCTTCACGTCCGCGATTGCCGCCTACGGCGCCTTTTTCATTCCGAAGAGCTTCGGCTCCTCCATCGCTGCGACCGGAAGCCCTGCGCTCGCGCTTTACTGCTTCCTCGCCTTCTATGTGAGCTGCATCGCCGTCACGTGGTGGTTCTACACACGCCGGGGCGGCCTGCTGTTCGACGTCGAGCGCGGCGGTCCGCCGGCCTCGACACCCACACTCAACCCCGCCACCTGAAGCCGGTTGCAAGAAAACGAGATTACGCTCATGAGCCATTTCATCGACCGATTGACGTTCTTCCGCAAAACCACCGAGCCGTTCGCCAACGGCCACGGCTACGCCTCGAGCGAAGACCGTAGCTGGGAGGATGGCTATCGCAAGCGCTGGCAGCACGACAAGATCGTGCGCTCCACGCACGGCGCCAACTGTACGGGTTCGTGCTCGTGGAAGATCTATGTGAAGGGCGGCATCGTCACCTGGGAGACGCAGCAGACGGATTACCCGCGCACGCGCCCGGATCTGCCCAACCATGAGCCGCGCGGGTGCTCGCGGGGCGCGAGTTACAGTTGGTATCTGTATTCCGGTAACCGCGTGAAATATCCGCTGATCCGCTCGCGACTCCTGCGGCACTGGCGGGAGGCGCGCAAAACGCTGGCACCAGTCGCGGCCTGGAAGTCGATCGTCGAGAACCCTGCGAAGCGGGGCGACTATGTGCAGGTGCGCGGACACGGCGGCTTCGTGCGCGGCAATTGGGATGAAATCACCGAGATCATCGGCGCGGCCAACGCCTACACCGCCAAGACTCACGGTCCCGATCGCATCATCGGCTTCTCGCCGATTCCGGCCATGTCGATGGTCTCCTATGCGGCGGGTTCACGCTACCTGTCGCTTATCGGCGGCGTGTGCATGTCGTTCTACGACTGGTATTGCGACCTGCCGCCGTCGAGTCCGCAGACATGGGGCGAGCAGACCGACGTTCCCGAGAGCGCCGATTGGTACAACTCGGGCTTCATCATCCTGTGGGGCTCGAACGTGCCGCAGACGCGGACGCCCGACGCACACTTCTATACGGAGGCACGCTATCGCGGCGCCAAGTCGGCCGTCATCTGCCCGGATTATTCGGAAGCGGCGAAATTCGGCGACATCTGGCTCAGCGTCAAGCAGGGCACGGATGCGGCGCTCGCCATGGCCATGGGGCACGTGATCCTGAAGGAGTATCACGTCGACCGTCAGGTGAAGTACTTCCGCGACTACGTCCGCCAGTATAGCGACATGCCGCTGCTGGTGAAACTCGTCGCCCAGGACGGCAAGCTCGTGCCCGACCGCTTCCTGCGCGCGTCCGACTTCGATGCCGCGCTAGGCGAGAAGAATAACCCTGAATGGAAGACGGTCGCGTTCGACGAGACCTCGGACAAGATCGTGGTGCCGAACGGCTCCGTCGGCTTCCGCTGGGGAGAACAGGGTAAGTGGAATATCGAGGAGAAGGAATCGGGCGGGGCCGAGACGGTGTTGCGCCTGTCGCTTGCCGATATGAAAGACGAGTTTGCCGACGTGGCGTTCCCGTATTTCGGCAATATCGAGCACGAGCACTTCACGCATACCGGGCACGCAAGCGTTCTTGAACGGCGAGTCCCTATCAAGAAGCTGCAGCTCGTTGGCGGCGAGGCACTGGTTGCCACCGTGCACGATCTCTTTCTTGCCAACTATGGCGTCGACCGTGGCTTCGGCGGCAGCAATGTCGCAAAGTCCCACGATGACGAGACGCCTTATACGCCGGCCTGGGCCGAGAAGATCACAGGCGTTTCCCGCGACAAGATCATTCAGGTCGCCCGCGAGTTCGCAACCAATGCCGAGAAGACCAACGGCCGCTCGATGATCATCATCGGCGCTGCCATGAATCACTGGTACCACTGCGATATGAACTATCGCGGTGCGATCAACATGCTCGTCATGTGCGGCTGCGTGGGTCAATCGGGTGGCGGTTGGTCGCATTATGTCGGCCAGGAGAAGCTGAGACCGCAGGCCGGGTGGGCGCCGCTCGCCTTCGCACTCGACTGGGGCCGCCCGCCGCGCCAGCAGAACTCGACGTCGTTCTTCTACACGCACGCCGGTCAATGGCGCTACGAGACGATGCAGACGCGCGACATCCTCTCGCCGACGGCGCCCCCAGGTCCGTGGGATGGCACCATCCTCGACCACAACATCCGCGCGATCCGCATGGGCTGGCTGCCAGCCTATCCGACGCTGGAGCAAAACCCGCTCGACCTTGCCAAGCGCGCAGCCGATGCCGGCATGGAACCGCCCGCCTACGTGGCGAAGGCATTGAAGTCGGGTGAACTGAAATTCGCATGGGAAGATCCGGATGCGCCACGGAACTTCCCGCGCAACCTGTTCGTGTGGCGTTCCAACCTGCTTGGCTCGTCCGGCAAGGGACACGAATATTTCCTGAAACATCTGCTTGGCACGTCGCACGGCGTGCTTGGCAAGGATCTGGGGCAAGAGGGTCGCGAGAAGCCCAAGGAGGTCGTGTGGCGCGAGGAAGCGGCGCGGGGCAAGCTCGATCTTCTCGTCACGCTCGACTTCCGCATGTCGACGACGTGCGTGTATTCCGACATCGTGCTGCCGACGGCGACCTGGTACGAAAAGAACGATCTCAACACATCCGACATGCATCCCTTCATCCATCCGCTGACCAACGCGGTCGATCCGGTGTGGGAAGCCAAGTCCGATTGGGAGATCTACAAGGCCATAGCCAAGGCGTTTTCGCGCGTCGCGCCCGAGGTGCTTGGCGTGGAGAAGGACGTCGTGCTGACGCCGATCATGCACGATGCGCCCGCCGAGATCGCCCAGGCCTTCGAACCCAAAGACTGGAAGAAGGGCGAGTGCGAGCCCATCCCCGGCAAGACGATGCCGGCCGTCACCGTCGTCGAGCGTGACTACCCGAACGTCTACAAGCGGTTCACGGCGCTCGGGCCGCTGATGGAGAAGGTCGGCAACGGCATCAAGGGGATCGCCTGGAAGACCGAGCACGAAGTCGAGAGCTTGCGGGCGCTCAGCGGTGCGGTGACGGAGGACGGACCGACAAAGGGGCTCGCGCGCATCGACACCGACATCGATGCCGCCGAGACGCTGCTGATGCTGGCGCCCGAGACGAATGGCGAGGTCGCCGTGAAGTCGTGGGCGGCGTTATCGAAAACAACCGGACGCGATCACGTGCATCTGGCGATCGTGAAGGAAGACGAGAAGATCCGCTTTCGCGATGTCGTCGCCCAACCCCGAAAGATCATTTCGGCACCGACCTGGTCGGGCCTCGAGAGCGAGAAGGTCTGCTACAACGCCGGTTACACGAACGTGCACGAACTCATCCCGTGGCGCACGCTCACCGGCCGCCAGCAGCTCTACCAGGATCACCTGTGGATGCGTGCGTTCGGAGAAGGTTTCTGCGTCTATCGTCCACCGCTCGATCTCAAGGCGGTGAAGGCCGTGCAGGGGCTGAAGCCGAACGGCAACCGCGAGATCGTGCTGAACTTCATCACACCGCACCAGAAATGGGGCATCCATTCAACATACACCGATAATCTGCTGATGCTGACGCTGTCGCGCGGCGGCCCTATCGTCTGGTTGTCGGAGAACGATGCAAAGGCCGCCGGTATCGTCGATAACGACTGGGTCGAGGCCTACAACGCCAACGGCGCGCTCGTTGCCCGTGCCGTCGTCTCACAGCGCATGAAGGACGGAACCGTCTTCATGTATCACGCGCAGGAGAAGATCGTGAATGTGCCAGGCTCGGAGATGACGGGCCAGCGCGGCGGCATCCACAACTCCGTGACGCGCGTGGTTCTGAAGCCGACGCACATGATCGGCGGCTACGTCCAGCTCGCTTACGGTTTCAACTATTACGGCACCATCGGCACCAACCGCGACGAGTTCGTGGCGGTGCGCAAGCTCGCAAATGTCGACTGGCTCGAGGGCCCCTACGTGGGTCCCAATCCAATCGCAGCCGAGTGACCAGGAGGCATAACAAATGAAAGTTCGCGCTCAGATCGCGATGGTCTTGAACCTCGATAAGTGCATCGGCTGTCACACATGCTCGGTCACGTGCAAGAACGTATGGACCAACCGCGAAGGCATGGAATACGCGTGGTTCAACAACGTCGAAACGAAGCCGGGTATCGGCTTTCCCAAGGATTGGGAAAACCAAAACCACTGGAAGGGCGGCTGGGTAAGAAAACAGAACGGCAAGATCGAGCCGCGGCTCGGATCCAAATGGCGGATCCTCGCAAGCATCTTCGCCAATCCGCACATGCCCGAGATCGACGACTACTACGAGCCCTTCACCTTCGACTACGACCACCTTCAGAAGGCTCCGGAATTGCAGGCCTTTCCGACGGCCCGCCCGCGCTCGCTCATCACCGGCGAGCGAATGGAGAAAATCGAGTGGGGGCCGAACTGGGAAGAGATCCTCGGCGGCGAGTTCGCGAAGCGCTCCCAGGATCAGAACTTCGAGGGCGTCGAGAAGGAGATCTACGGCCAGTTCGAGAACACCTTCATGATGTACCTGCCGCGGTTGTGCGAGCACTGTCTCAATCCTGCATGCGCGGCGGCGTGTCCCTCGGGCGCGATCTACAAGCGCGAGGAGGACGGCATCGTTCTCATCGATCAGGAGAAGTGCCGGGGTTGGCGCATGTGCGTCTCGGGCTGCCCTTACAAGAAGATTTACTTCAACTGGTCGAGCGGCAAGAGCGAGAAGTGCATCCTGTGCTATCCGCGCATCGAGGCGGGCCAGCCGACCGTGTGCTCGGAGACCTGCGTCGGCCGCATCCGCTATCTGGGTGTCGTGCTGTATGATGCCGACCAGATCGAGGCGGCGGCCAGTGTTCCCGACGAGCAGGATCTCTATGAGGCACAGCTCAAGGTTTTCCTCGATCCCGCAAATCCGCTGGTGATCGAGCGCGCGCGTGCCGACGGCGTTCCCGAGGCCTGGCTCGAGGCGGCACGCAGATCGCCGATCTGGAAGATGGCGATGGAATGGAAAGTCGCTTTCCCGTTGCACCCAGAATATCGCACGCTCCCGATGGTTTGGTACGTGCCGCCGCTCTCTCCGATCACAGCCGCGGCAGAGGCCGGAAAAATGGGCACAGATGGCGACATGCCGGATGTGAAGTCGCTGCGAATTCCGCTGCGCTACCTCGCGAACCTGCTGACCGCGGGCGACGAGCGGCCTGTTGCAACGGGACTCCAGCGCATGCTCGCCATGCGCGCCTATATGCGACGCAAGACCATCGACGGCGTCATCGACGAGGCGCTCGCACGCAATGTCGGTCTCAGCAGCCGTCAGATCGAGGACATGTATCACGTGATGGCGATCGCCAACTACGAGGATCGCTTCGTCATTCCGACCTCGCATCGCGAGGTGACTCAGGATGCCTACGAGCTGCGCGGCGAGTGCGGCTTCTCGTTCGGCGATGGCTGCATGCCGAGCGACAAGAAGGTCAATCTGTTCGGCGGCGTCAAGGTCAAGAACGACAAGCCGCGCATGGGAGCTTACTGATGAAAACGCTGAAGGTTCTCTCCGCCCTGCTTGCCTATCCGACGCCGGAGCTGGTGGCCGCCGCGCCCGAGATGAAGACGATTCTGCAAACGGAAGGCCTGCTTTCCGGGGCAGACCGCGCGGGCATCGAAGCCCTGATCGACGACATCGCGTCACGCGATCTCCTCGATACGCAGGAACGCTATGTGCTTCTTTTCGACCGGACGCGCTCGCTCTCGCTGCACCTGTTCGAGCACGTGCACGGCGAAAGCCGCGATCGCGGCCAGGCGATGGTCGACCTCTTGAAGCTCTACGAGGACGCCGGCTATTCGCCGACGGCAAGCGAGCTGCCGGATTTCCTGCCGCTCTTTTTGGAGTTCGCATCGACCAGGGAGCCTAGGGAAGCGCTGGAACTCGTCGGCCAGCCCGGCCATGTGCTCGCGGCCCTGGCTGAGCGGCTGCGCAAGCGGCAATCACCCTACGAGGCGGTTTTCGTAGCGCTGGTGGCATTATCAAAAGCCAAGCTCGATACGGCCGCCATCAAGGCGCTGCGGTCCGAGCCAGACCCCGAGCCTGATGACCTCGAGGCGATCGACGCTGCATGGGAAGAGGAGGAGGTCCGCTTCGGCCCCGGCGCTGCCAGCGACTCCGACTGTGGCAAGGATGGCCTCGCCGCCAAGCTACGTCAGGCGCGGCGCCCCGCCCCGGGACTCGAACCTCCGCCTGCAAAAGGCCCGCAGACATCCATTACTCATTCCCGTTCTCAACGCGCCTGAGGAGAGCTCCAATGCGCGATACGATCTTTCATATCCTCTTCGTCTGGTACCCTTACGTATGCATCTCTTCGTTCGTATTCGGCAGCCTGATCCGATTCGATCGCGAGCAGTACACATGGAAGGCGAGTTCGAGTCAGCTTTTGCGCAAGCGTCAGCTTTTCTGGGGCTCGAACCTTTTCCATTTCGGCATCCTGTTCCTATTCTTTGGACACACGATTGGATTGTTGACGCCGACTTCGCTCTACACGCTCGTCATTTCGGTCCAGCACAAGCAGCTGCTCGCCATCATCGCGGGCAGCATAGCGGGCATTATTTGCTTCATCGGGCTGACCCTGCTTCTGCATCGCCGCCTGTTTGATGCGCGCGTGCGCCAGACCTCGACTTATATGGATCTGACCGTGCTCATCATCCTCTGGGTGCAGCTCTGCCTCGGCATCCTTACCCTGCCGTTCTCCCTGCACCATACCGACGGTGAGGCGATGCTGCGGCTGTCGCACTGGGCGCAGGGCATCGTCACGGTGCAGCCCGTCGATGCCATGACGCTGCAGGGGCTCGAATGGCCCTACCTCGTGCATCTTGTCCTCGGCATGACGATCTTCCTCATCTTCCCGTTCTCGCGCCTTGTGCACATCTGGTCGGCGCCGGTCTGGTACCTTGGACGCAGGGGATACCAGGTGGTTCGTACGCGCCGCCCCTTGGGTCAGGCGAATGCCGGCTCCTATACCCAGCCGGCGGAGTAGGCCCATGACCGTCGTCCTGGACAAATCCCGGCCCGCCGTACCGGGTGCGCCCGGCAGGAACGAACTGCCGCGCGCCCAGCCCGTAAGCGTCAACGGCGTAACCATCGATCGGGCCGCAATCGCGCGTGAGACCCAGAACCACCCGGCAGCCAAGCCGATCGAGGCATGGCTCGCTGCGGCCCGCGCGCTCGTCGTTCGCGAGCTGCTGTTGCAGGAAGGGCGTGCGCGCGGCATTGCCGCCGTCCCGCTCGAGGATGCGGAGGGTCGTCGTGAGACGGACGAGGAAGCGCTGATCCGGACGCTTGTCGAGATCGACGTCATAACGCCAACGGCGGGCCTTCAGGAATGCAGCCGCTACTATGAGCAGAACCGCGCCCGCTTTCGCTCGCCGGCCATTTTTGAGGTGCGGCACATCCTTTTTGCGGCGGCTCCAGCGGATCATGACGCCCGCGAGAAGGCGCGTAGCGAGGCCGAGGCGGCAATAGCGGTGCTTGCCCAAGCGCCGCAACTTTTCGCGCACCTGGCGGGGGAGCGTTCCGCATGTCCTTCCGCGCGCACCGGCGGCAATCTTGGCCAGATCAGCCGAGGCCAAACAGTGCCGGAATTCGAGGCCGCGCTTGAACGCCTGGCTGCGCCGGGGATCGCTCCGCATCCGATCGAAACGCGCTACGGCTTTCACGTTGTCTGCATCGACCGCCGGATCGACGGCGCGGAGCTGCCGTTCGAAGTTGTAAAGGAGCAAATCGCTGCCTGGCTTGAGGAGAAAGTGCACCGCACCGCGCTTCGCCAGTATATTGCCGGTCTTGCGGGTCGTGCCAATATCAGCGGCATATCGCTCGAAGCCGAGGCCTCGCCGCTCGTGTAATGAAGGGGAAGCCGTGCAACTTGGGACTTTGATTGAGCGGCTGCAAGCCGAGGAAGACGCGAACCTGGCGCTCGAGGCATTGGGCGACGCCGCGCTTTTCGCCGAGGTCGCAGAAATGGGCGCGCGCTACGACGAGACGCCGGCCGCCTACGTTGCGTCGGCAGCAAGCCGATTCGCCAACCTCGCGAGCGACCAGGACTGGCTGGATATTATAGGCGCCGCCGAGCGGGCTCCAGATCCCGCGCGCGCAATTCTCGCCCGCATGTTGCGCTGGTCGCTCGGCCGCGATGCGCGCGAGCAGGCGTCGACGATGCAAGCGCGCGTGGAGACCCGTTGATGTCCTCCATCGAAGCAAAATCGCCGTTGGTCGCGATCCTTTACGAAGCAGGCCACGATGCGGCCCCGCTGATGCGCCGGATCGTCGCCTGCTTGACGTCTGGCGGCTGGCGCTGCGCCGGCTTCGTCCAGCGCGACGTGAAGCGGACCGGCCGATCGCGCTGTGACATGTTGCTTGAGGACATTGCAACGGGTCTCAGGCTGCCGATCTCCGAAGACCGGGGACCCGGTGCTCGCGGCTGCCGCTTGGACGAAGATGCGCTCGGCCGCGCGATTACGGCGGCCATAGAGGAAATCTCTCAGGCTCCGGATGTTCTCGTGCTCAACAAATTCGGCAAGAGCGAATCAGAAGGCCGGGGCTTTCGTCCACTCATAGCGGCGGCGCTCGATGCCGGCATTCCAGTCATCGTGCCCGTGCCGTGGCGAAATGCTGAGAGCTGGCGTCAGTTCGCAGGAGAGCTGGCCGGTGAGCATGTCCTTGACGAACTCGAGGCGCTTTCCGACAGCGCGATTTGCCGGCGTATCGGGATTGTGGCGCCTCAGCCGTCATTGAGCGCGCGAAGCAGCGTCCTTGTATGAACCCCGCCGCGCGCGCCAAGCCGCCGGCTCAGGGCAATCCTTCAGCCTCGGTCACGAGCGCGCTGTCTTTTGAGTGACGGCGTTGCTGCAAGGCAACCAACGTCTGTGCGGCAAGCACTAACATGAAAAGAATACTTCGATTGATTCCGTGAACTGGGGTTACGCATGCGTCTCATCGTTCAGATGATGCCCGCAGTGAGCTACTCCCCGCCGCACACCACGACGCTGAAATTTCCCGAAGTGAGTTGCAGCTCCTGAAATTCAGACTGAGTTCGATATTTATTGAACGCCTGCGTGGCCCCTCATATTGGGAGAATGACCATGCAAATCAAAAACCAAGCCATGCGGGTCGGCGCGGTTCTCGCCGCAACGGCTTTGTTTGCGGGAGCCGGGCAAGCAGCCGAGAATGCGACAGGCTTCTACCTTTTAGGCTCCAAGACGGCGATGGCGGGCTTTGTGCCTCCGCCGGGAACGTATCTGTCGGATCTCAACTATTTTTATTCTGGATCCGCAGGCGGCCACGCAGCGACTGGCATCGCGCTGCGTCGCAGCGGCGCCGTGCTCAATATCGATGCGGATATCAACATTGATGCTCAGGCCTATGTGAACGCCCCAATCGCGCTGTGGATCGCGCCGGAGAAGGTCCTGGGCGGCAATGTGGGCTTCGGAATCATGGCGCCGTTCGGATCGAAGAAAATCGATTTGAGCATCGACACGATCAATACGATAACCCTCCCCAACGGCACGATCATCTCGGGTGACAGCCATTTCGACTCTGATGAAGACTCTTTCAAATTTGGCGATCCCGTCGCCAATGTCCTCATCGGCTGGCACGAAGGAAACTGGCATTGGAGCCTGGGTGCGCTGGTCAACATCCCCATCGGTCCGTGGGACAACGACAGCATAACGAATGTCTCGTTCAACCGTTGGGGACTCGACACAACGGGCGCGGTGACGTGGTTGGATGCCACGAAGGGGCACGAAGTTTCTGTTACGGCCGGCTTTACGTTCAACTGGGAGAATCCTGACACCGACTACAAGACAGGAACCGAGTTCCACCTCGAGTGGGCGTTCGTCCAGCACCTGTCGAAAACATTTTCGATCGGCGTCAGCGGTTATCACTACCAGCAACTCACCGGTGACAGCGGGTCGGGCGCTGAACTCGGCGATTTCAAAGGCCGCGTCACCGCACTTGGTCCGGTGTTGACGTACACGTTCATGTGCGGGCAGACTCCCATCACGACCCAGCTTGAATATATGCGCGAGTTCGATGTCGAGAACCGTGCCGAAGGAAACGTCGGCCTGTTGACCCTCACGATGCCGCTTTCCGGCGCGCAATGAGCACTTGGCGGTTTTGAACGCGCCAGACTTCCATCGGCGGCCGGTCGGAGTTGGTTTCAGCCCAAGAGCTTCGAGATCAGGCCGGAACCCGCGTCGAATGCCCCTTCGCCGAATCTGGCGAGCACCCCGCCAGCGACGGCCGCGGCGATCCAGCCGAGGGTGCGTTTGGCGGCGCGGCCATAGTTGGTGCGCACCTTGACTTCGATGACCTGATCGGGGAACGCTGTCTCCGCCGCCACGCCTTCGGAGCCAACGGTGCGCGCAGAAATGTGTATGCGGAGTGTCGCCCAGCCGCGCTGCTGCGGCGTGATCAGGAAGCGCCAGCTCGCGTAATCGGGTCCGTCGTCAAATTGACGATCGATCCATTGGGTCTCGGGGGATACGGTTTCTATGAAGAAGCCGCCCTCGGGCGCCCGTACACGCACCGACATCGCCTTGGTCACGGTGACGTCGTGCTGCCAGGCAAGACCGCCGCCCTCCATGCCGTCCGCCATATTCTTGATGTGCGCACGGCCGATGCGGATTTCCACGCGCTCCGTCACACCCACGCGCATGGTGCGCGGGATGGTTTCCGTCAACTGGCCGAGTTCTGCCTTGGCGGGTTCGCGCGTCGCCTCACGGTCGCGGGCAGCTGGGGGTACAGCGGCTTTTGCCGCAGCAGGAGCGGGTACCCTGAGTGACGGCGGCATCACCCCGGAGGGTGCGCCCTGCGGACGTCCCATAGGCGGCATCCCCGGCAGGTTTCCCGAAGGCGCCGGCGGTATTCCGGACGGCATGCCCGGTGGCGGTTGAGGCGCGCGCGCCATCGGCTGTGCGCCAAAGCCTGCTTGATTTGGGGGAGCTTTAGGCATGGGTGGTGGAATAGGCGGTGGTTGCGGGCCACCTGTCCGCCGTACCTCGAGTTCCGGAGGAAGCGGCATTGCGTTGGGGGCGGCGGCCGGAGCAGGTACGGTCTGCCCCGGTCCAGATCCCCGGTTTGCGCTCATTGGCTGCACCTGCTGGGGCGCCGCAGGAGAAGATGGCGGTGCAGGTGCAGGCGGCGACGGCCCGGGGCCAGGTGCGGTTTTCACCCAAGGCGGCGGACCCACAGGAGTTGCAGCAGGTCCCTCGACTGGCAGTTGCCGGTTTGCCCCGCCAGCTTGCTGGCTTGGCGTTGGCGCGGACGAAGCGTCTGACAATCCTTGCTTGCGCGGCTCGGCTGGGTCTGGCTTGACCGGCCCAGGAGGCGGTTCGGACGGCGGCTTACCCATCGCCCCGGCGTCGGGCGTCGAGGCAGGCATAGACTCCGGCGGTTTGGCTGAAGCCTC
This sequence comes from uncultured Hyphomicrobium sp., assembly GCA_964587445.1. Lineage (GTDB taxonomy): Bacteria > Pseudomonadota > Alphaproteobacteria > Rhizobiales > Hyphomicrobiaceae > Hyphomicrobium_B. The sequence continues at coordinate 17,061 of CAZPLQ010000006.1, read as the reverse complement.
CTGCCTTGCTGCGGGCGAGGCCGATCGGATCTGTTCTAGCGTCTCCCCGATCTCGTCATCGGGCTTTGCTGGCTGCGGCTGCGAGCCCCCCGTCGGCGGCGAAGGCGCACCTTCCGCAGTAGGCTCAGGCGGCGCCCCATGGGATTGGGCGGGATCCGGAAAGCTGCCCGGCTGAGACGGCGCGGGCGGCTTCTCCGGCACCTGGCCCTTCTCCAGCATGATATCGCGCAGCGAGGGCGCGGCGCGGGACTGCACCCTTTCTCGCGCACGCGCCAGTACATCCTCCGCAGGCGCCATCGTGGGCATGTCGTTACGCTGCGGCTGGGCTAAAGCAGCCTGTAGCGCGCGGATAGCCCCGTCGAACGTCAGCCCGTGCTTCTGAAGCAGCTGGGCCGCCATGCTCGCGCCATCGCCAACGATGGCAGCAAGCACGATGGCGCCATTGATGTCGCGGCGCCTGCCGCCGCGCGCGGCCGCGGCCGCAGCCTCAAGAATGCGCATCAACGGCGCTGAAACGGCAATCTGGCCTGCAGGAGCCGATCCCCGCGCGCCCTCGTCCCTCTGCGCCAGATAGGCGATGGTTTCGCTCTTCAATCGGGCAGGATCGATGTGGCTGGCGGCCAAGACATCGGCGGCGTCGGAATCGTCGCACAGCGCGGCCAGAACATGCTCGAGCGAAACCTCGCGCGCCCCCGTTGCCCGCGCGCCTTCCGACGCCCGGGCCAGTGTCGCTGCAAGTCCCTGCGAAACCGGAATATGGCTCAGATCGGCCACGGCCAGATCCGTCATGCACCACTCCCCATTGCCGCCACCCGCCCGGCATTCAAAATGAACACGTCTTCCGGCGCAATCCCAAGCTGAAGCTTTGCCCCCTGTCCAAGTGTCCAGGTGGGGAAAAAATTGGCCACCCGCGAGTCAGCGACCCTTCTAAGGACCGATTGTGCTGAAAATCCGTTGAGACGGCCAAACGAGCCGATATAAGTCCCAACAAATGCGACGCTTGACCAACCTTGGGGAATTCCCGTGACGACACCCGCCGACGCTTCCAGCAAATCCGCCATGCACCCTTCCGCGCATGAGCAGGCGCGCATCCTTGCAGAAGCAATTCCCCATCTCATCCGCTATGACGAGGAAACCGTTGTCATAAAATTCGGCGGACACGCCATGGGCGACGAGGCGCTGGCCGACGCCTTCGCCAAGGACATCGTCTACCTGAAGCAGTCGGGCATCAATCCGGTTGTCGTCCACGGCGGCGGCCCGCAGATCGCGAACATGCTGAAGAAGCTCGAGATCAGCTCGGATTTCGTTCATGGCCTGCGGGTGACCGACAAGCCGACCGTCGAAGTCGTCGAGATGGTGCTTGCCGGGAAGATCAATAAGGAGATTGTATCGGCAATCAACCGCCAAGGCGGCAAGGCCGTCGGCATCTCGGGCAAGGATGCCAACCTGATGATTGCCAAGAAGATCACCGAGATGCCCGACCCGCAGTCCAACCGGATGCAGGCAGTGGACATCGGCTACGTCGGCGACCCCGTCGAAGTGAATCCCCATATCGTCGACGTCATCTCGAAATCCGATCTCATTCCCGTCATAGCTCCGGTCGGCATCAGCCGGGAGGGGGACACGCTCAACATCAATGCCGACACTTTCGCCTCGGCTCTCGCCGCGCGCATGCAGGCCAAACGCCTGCTCCTGCTCACCGACGTGGCGGGCGTGCTCGACAAGGACAAGAAGCTCATCGAGCGGCTGACCACCGAGGAAGCGCGCGCGCTCATCAAGGAGGGTACGATCTCCGGCGGCATGATCCCCAAGATCGAAGGCTGCATCGAGGTCGTGGAGGCGGGTGTGGAGGCCGTCGTGATCATCGACGGCCGTGTTCCTCACTGCGTTCTGCTCGAGCTTTTCACCGAGCACGGCGTCGGAACGATGGTCGCCAGGCCCGACCGCAAACGAGGCGCATAGTATGGCGGCTGCCGATAACGCCCCCAGGATCATAACAGCCCACCAGGATCTCTCTCACGATCTCTATGGTGCGCAGTCCAAGGCGGCGCGAGGTTTTGGCCATGTCGACACCTGGATCTTCGATCTCGACAACACGCTCTATCCAGCCGCCTGCGATCTGTTCGCCCAGGTCGATCACCGCATGGGGGCCTACATCGCCAAATATCTCGGCGTACCCTATGCCCACGCGCGCCATTTGCAGAAGGCGTACTATCGGCAATTCGGCACAACGCTGTCTGGCTTGATGAAGGTGCACAAACTCGCGCCGGAGCCGTTTCTCGAGTATGTGCACGACATCGATTTATCCGTCCTGCCCGAGCTTCCGGACCTCGCCACGGCGATCGGCCGGCTGGAGGGCCGCCGTCTCATCTTCACCAACGGTTCGCGGCGTCACGCAGAGAAAGTCGCAGACAAGATCGGCGTTTTGCATCTTTTTGAAGACATCTGCGATATCGCGGGCTGTGATTTCGTCCCAAAGCCTGAACGGGACGCCTTCGAGCGCATGACCGCACGGCATGGCGTTAGCGCCAGGGCGGCGGCAATGTTCGAGGATATGCCTCACAATCTGGAAGCGCCCCATGCGATGGGCATGACCACGGTGCTGGTCAAGTCTGAATACATCGATCATCCCGCGCAGCTCAAAATGCGCAATTGGCGCGAATTGCCCGAGCACGTCCATCACCTGACCGAGGATCTCGCCTCATTTATTGAGGCCGGTATCCTGGGAGGCGAGAAACGCCACCTGAAGCCAAGACCGTAGAGCAGACATGCGGGGCGGGCGATACACGGTCCGCCTCGTTTCTGTTATAGGGTCGTGCGACGCTCGAATTTGAGCGGCTGTCCCTTCAGGAATACGCTTCAGTACATGCCCCTGCTTTTTGTGCTCGCGGCTGGTTGCCTCGTCAGCGCCATGACCATGCGGATCGTCGATCCGGTCGTTCCCGCCATCGCTCGGGATCTGACGATCAGCGCCGGGACCGTGGCCTTGCTCGCGTCGGCCTTCACGTTGCCGTATGCGGCTTTTCAGCCGGTGCTGGGCTCGCTCGGCGACGCCTGGGGCAAGGCGCTCGTCATCAAGATCAGTCTTATTGTCGTCCTGGGATGTCTTATCGTGGGCGCGCTGGCGCCAAGCATCGAGCTCTTGCTCGCCGCACGTATTGTTGGCGGCGCGGCGGCCGGTGGCATCATTCCGCTGGCCTTCGCCATGGTCGGCGACCGCTTCGATTTCGAGCACCGTCAGGTCGCGCTCTCCCGCTTGCTCGCCGCGATCATTTCCGGGCAGCTCATCGGATCGATCGGCTCCGGCCTGCTTGCAAGTTATACGAGCTGGCGCGTGTCCATGGCCGCGGGGGCGATTCTGGTGATGGCGGCCCTCGCTCTCACTGTCTGGCAATTGCGGCCTCGTTCCCGGGCGGTGCGACCGCGATTCACCTTGTCCATCATGCGCGAGGGTTACAGGCAGGTGCTGTCCAATCCGCGCGCGGCCGTGTGCTTTGCTGCGGTCTTCATCGAGGGTATTTTACTGTTTGGACTCTTTCCTTTTATCGCCATCCTGCTGGAACAGCGCGGCGCAGGCGGCCTGCGCGAAGCAGGCTTCGTGCTGGCGGGATTCGGCCTCGGCGGCTTTCTCTATACGGCGCTCGTGTCCTCGATCCTGCCGCGCATGGGACTCATGAACCTGATCCGCGCGGGCGGTGCGGTGTGCGGCCTCGGGTTCGGCGGCCTCGCTCTTGGCGTGTCATGGCCGATCGAAATGGCGGCGTTTCTCGTCGTAGGCGTCGGCTTTTACATGATTCACAATTCCCTTCAGACGCAGGCGACGGAGCTGGCCCCCGGCAACCGCGGTGCGGCAGTGGCGGCGCACGCCTTCTTTTTCTTCCTCGGTCAGGCGGCCGGACCGGTGGTCTACGGTTTGTCGCTGCCGGTCCTGGGAGCGGGCGTAACGCTCGCCTGTGCGGGCGTGATCATGGCCGGTCTGGGCTTTGCCACCGCTTGGGGGTTGATCCAGCGCGGCGCACCCACGTGAGCGCGACGTGTTATCGGATCGGCCCCTTGAAAATGAAGTAGGCACCCGCCACGATCAGCGTGAAGCCGATGCCGTGATTGATCGTAAGCTTCTCACCCAGGTAGAGCACCGCGAAGCCGGAAAAGACGACGAGCGTGATCACTTCCTGCATGGTCTTGAGTTCAGCCACCGTATAAATGGCCGCGCCAAGGCGGTTGGCCGGTACGGCCAGGCAATACTCGAGCAGCGCAATGGACCAGCTCACCAGAATGGCCATCCACAAGGGGCTCGACTGATATTTCAGGTGCCCATACCAGGCGAAGGTCATGAAGATGTTTGAAGCCAACAGAAGCGCGATTGGGGTGAAGTAGGCGCTGGTCATAACGTATCCTTCGTCCAGTATTCCTCATGAACACTCATGCATTTTGCCTGGTTCCTGAGCTATTGCAGTGTTCTTGCTGAAACCCTGTGCACCTTGCCCATATAGAAGGCATGCCACACGCAATCAAATTCAGCGCAGCGCCCATATTCGGGCATTCCGGTTCTGGCCCGACCTTTGCGAACAGCAACACGGTCCGGCAAGCAGGTGGGATGAATGGACGCCGCGTTCGATGAAATGAACGGCTACGGGGAAGGTGTCCGCGAGCCGTACCGGGCACTCGCCGAATGGCTGGGTACACAAAGACTGGATCATCTTGCGGCCAAGAGCAGTGAAGCAGAGACGCTGTTCCGGCGGACGGGCATCACGTTCAATGTCTACGGTGCGCAGGAAGCAACCGAACGGTTGATCCCCTTCGACATCATACCGCGCATCATCTCGAACGCGGAATGGCGAAAGCTTCAAGCGGGCATCGAGCAGCGGGTGTGGGCGCTCAACGCCTTCATGTACGATATCTATCACCGCCAAGAGATCCTCAAGGCGGGTCGCATTCCCTCCGATCTCGTCATCCAGAATTCGGCCTTCGTGCCTGAGATGCTCGGCTGCAATCCGCCGCGATCCATCTACAGTCACATCATCGGGATCGATCTGGTGCGCATCGGTCCCGACGAGTTCCGCGTGCTTGAAGACAATACGCGCACCCCCTCGGGCGTCTCCTATATGCTGGAGAACCGGGAGACCATGCTGCATATGTTTCCCGATCTCTTCAGCCGCAACCGCGTGCTGCCCGTGGAGAACTATCCCGACAACCTGCTCAAAACCTTGGAATCCGTTGCGCCGGCCAATCTGGACGCCGAGCCGGTCATCGTATTGTTGACGCCCGGGCGCTACAACAGCGCCTACTACGAGCACTCCTTCCTCGCCGACCAGATGGGCATCGAACTGGTCGAGGGACGCGACCTGGTTGTCCACGATGGTGTCCTCAACATGAAGACGACCGAGGGCTACAAGCGCGTCGACGTCCTCTACCGCCGTATCGACGATGACTATCTAGATCCGCTGGTCTTCAAGCCGGACTCCATGCTCGGCGTGCCCGGTGTGTTCGATATCTACCGAGCCGGCCGGGTCACGCTGGTCAATGCGCCGGGCGCCGGCATCGCGGACGACAAGGCGATCTATAGCTACATCCCGACCATCATCGAATTCTACTCAGGCCGCTCGCCCATCCTGCCCAACGTTGAAACCTACAACTGCCGCATTCGCGATCAGCTTCAGTATGTGCTGGACAATCTTGAGAAGCTGGTCGTCAAAGAGGTCCACGGCTCCGGCGGCTATGGCATGCTGATCGGGCCTGTCGCGTCCTCCGGCGAGATCGAGGCGTTCCGCGCCAAGCTGAAAGCGCGGCCGTCCAACTACATCGCGCAGCCAACGCTTGCGCTGTCGACCTGCCCGACGCTTGTGGAGGCAGGGCTATCTCCGCGTCACTTGGATTTGCGCCCCTTTGTTCTGGTGGGCGATCAAGTCCGTCTGGTGCCTGGCGGCCTCACCCGCGTCGCCCTCAAGCAAGGCTCCCTGGTCGTTAATTCCAGCCAGGGCGGCGGGACGAAAGATACCTGGGTTCTGCAGGATTGAGGCGCGAATGCTCGGACGGACGGCAAACGATCTTTATTGGCTGTCGCGCTACGTGGAGCGCGCAGAGAACATGGCCCGGCTCGTGGAGGTCGGATATCGCATCGTGCTTTTGCCGCGCGCGGGTGAGGATTTCCATCAGGAATGGCGCTCGACGCTGGAAAGCGCGGGCTGTCTCGATGGCTACCTTGCCAAGCACGGCAAGTTCGAAACGCGCAACGTCATCGACTACATGCTGTTCGACGCGGAGAACCCCTCCAGCGTCGCGGCCTGCCTCCACACCGCGCGCGGCAACGCGCGGGCGCAACGCACGGCCATCACGCGGGATATGTGGGAAAGCCTGAACGATTCCTGGTTGCAGATGTCGAAAATCAAGCCCGCCGATATGACGTCCGATGCGCTGCCTGGATTTCTCGACTGGGTGCGCGGGCGCTCTGCACTCTATCGCGGCGCGTTGCTCAACACGATCCTGCGCAACGACACGTTCTATTTCAGCCAACTGGGAACCTTCATCGAGCGTGCCGACAGCACGGCACGTATCATGGACGTCAAGTACTATCACCTCCTGCCGTCCGGCCAGATGGTCGGGTCTAGTCCCGATAACGCTCAATGGGCGTCAATCCTGCGCTCGGTGTCGGCGCATCGCAGCTACCGCTGGGTCTACAAGGATACATACCGGCCGTGGAACATCGCCGAGTACCTGATTCTCAACAAGCAGATGCCGCGATCGCTGCGAGCCTGCTACGACGAGATGGCAAGTGCACTCAATGATCTTGCGGCCTATTACGGGCAGCGTCACGCGTGTCATGCAACGGCTGCCGCAACGCGCGACCGCCTGATCGAAATCGATGTGGAAAGCATCTTCCAGGATGGCCTGCATGAATTCGTGCAAGAGCTCATCGGTCGCAACAACAGGCTGGGAATGGAAATCTCGTCCGCGTATCACTTCAACGACTAGTCATTAGGGGCCCATTGATGCTGGTCTCGATCTGTCATGTCACGCGCTACAAGTATGACGACACGGCGCACTACAGCGTCCAGTCGTTACGTCTGACACCCCCGTCATTCGCGGGCCAAAAGGTGCTGGCGTGGACAATCACAGCGCCCGGCATCGCGCGCGCGACGCAGTTCGTTGACGCCTTCTCCAATGTCTCGCATCTGACCAGCATCACGGGCGATCACACCGAGATCGAATGCCGGGCGGAGGGGTTGGTCGAAACCGAGGATCGGGCGGGCATCGTGCGCGGACTTCAAGACACTGTACCCATCAGGCTCTTCTTGCGTGAAACGGCGAGAACCGAGCCCGATGACGCGATCCGGGAGCTTTCCGCCATCGTGCTCAAGGGCAGGCAGATCGACGGGCTTCATACGCTCATGCATACCGTCGGCGAACGCGTCGACTATCAGATCGGGGTGACAGGTGCGCACACCAGCGCCGCCGAAGCGTTGGCCGAGGGCCGCGGCGTCTGCCAGGATCATGCCCATGTCTTCATTGCTGCTGCCCGGGCGGCCGGCATACCGTCTCGCTACGTTAACGGCTATTTCCTGAGCGGTGCGGACGAGCCCTCCGAGGCTCACCACGCCTGGGCGGAGGCGTTTGTCGATGGGCTCGGCTGGGTTGGCTTTGATCCCGCCAATGGCACGTGCCCGACGGACCGCTACGTCCGTCTCGCCACCGGGCTCGATGCGGTATCCGCTGCCCCGATCCGCGGTAACCGGCGAGGGGGCGCCCAAGAGGCCCTTGACGTTCTGGTCGAAGTTCAACAAGCAAACAACCAGCAGTAGGCTTCTGCCACTCTGGGAGACGCAAAATGACGTACGCCGTAGCCGTTCGGCTCGACCGCGGGCTTGTGTTTGCCGCCGATACGCGCACGAATGCCGGTGTCGACAACATCGCGCAGTATCGCAAGCTCAACTACTGGCGCGAGCAGGGTGATCGCGTTCTTGTCATTCTCTCGGCTGGCAACCTGGCCGTGACACAGTCGGTAATCTCGCTGTTGAACGAGCAACTCGCCGCGGCCAAAACGGCCGAGCCCGACACCCTGACAACCCATCTCTACAACGCACCCAACATGTACCGTGCCGCCCGCGTCGTGGGAGAAGCAGTGCGCGAGGCGCGCCGGATCGACGGGCCGGCACTGGAGGCAAGCCGCGCGGGCTTTGCGGCATCCTTCATCTTCGGTGGCCAGATAGGCAGCGAGCGCCCACGCCTGTTCCAGATCTATTCAGAAGGCAATTTCATCGAGGCTACCGACGACACCCCGTTCCTTCAGATCGGAGAGCACAAGTACGGAAAGCCGATCCTTGATCGCGTCGCGCGATCGGACATGCGGCTGGGCGAGGCGGCCAAGCTGATGCTGCTGTCGTTCGATTCAACCTTGAGATCGAACCTCACCGTCGGCATGCCGATCGACATCCTGGTTTATGAGCGCGATAGCCTCGATGTCCGCCGTGAGAAGCGCATTTTCGCCGAAGACGACTATTTCAAGAAGCTGTCGGCATCTTGGTCTGAGGCGCTGCGGTCCGCGTTCTCGAAGATCGAGGAATTCAAGGTCTAGCGTGCTTTCCGCAATGGCTTGCAGCCAGTTGGTTAAGCCAATTTGCGTTTTCCGCGTTGCGGAGGGACGGCGGCTCGGTTAGCGATTGGCGCTGAAAACAGGGACCCTAAGGGGAGGACGAAGCGTGAAAATCTGCATGATCGGCGCGGGCTACGTCGGGCTGGTTTCGGCCGCCTGTTTCTCGGAGTTCGGCTGGCAGGTGACGTGTGTCGACAAGGATCCCAAACGTCTTCAGGAACTGGATGCGGGCCGCTCGCCAATTTATGAGCCGGGACTCGATGACATAATGCAGCGGAACATGCAGGCCGGCCGCCTTCAGTTCACCGCCGATCTGGCGGGTGCGGTGAAGGACGCCGCTGTCGTCTTTCTGGCCGTAGGCACGCCCATGCGCCGGGGCGATGGCTATGCCGATCTGTCTCATGTCTTCGCGGCGGTCGAAGAGATCGCGCCGCATCTTGAGAGCTTTGCAGTCATCACCACCAAGTCGACGGTGCCTGTCGGCACAAGCCGCGAGATCGAAGCCCGGTTGCGCCAGTTGCGCCCTGACCTCGACTTCGCCGTCTGCTCGAATCCCGAATTTCTGCGCGAAGGTTCGGCCATCCAGGACTTCACCCATCCCGATCGCGTGCTCGTTGGCACCGACAGCGACGCGGCGCGCGAGGTTCTTGACCGGCTCTACAGACCGCTCGCCTTGCGCGGCTCGCCCGTGATGTTCGTGTCGCGGGAATCCGCCGAGCTCGCCAAGTACGCGGCCAACGCGTTCCTGGCGCTGAAGATCAGCTTCATCAACGAGGTCGCGGATCTGTGCGAGGAAGTCGGTGCCGATGTCCAGCAGGTCGCGGCCGCGATCGGCAAGGACCGGCGCATCGGCGACAAATTCCTGCACCCCGGCCCCGGCTATGGCGGCTCCTGCTTCCCCAAGGATGTCTCGGCTCTGATCCGTACGGGGCGCGAGAACAAAGCGCCGTTGTCGATCATCGAGCAGGTCGAGCGCGTCAATCACGAGCGCAAGATTGCCATGTCGGGTCGCATCGAGGAGGCGGTCGGCGGAAGCCTGCGAGGCAAGACGATCGGCATTCTGGGCGTGACGTTCAAGCCCAATACGGATGACATGCGCGATGCGCCGAGCCTCGTCATTGTGCCGATGTTGCTGGAACGCGGCGCACAGGTGCGGGTATTCGACCCGCAAGGCCGCAAGCAGGCCGAGCCGATGCTTCCGGGCGTGCTGTGGTGCCAGAGTGCGCTCGACGTGGCCGATGGTGCGGACGCGATCTCGGTGCTGACCGAATGGAACGAGTTCCGTGCGCTCGATCTCAAGGAGCTGCGGCGGCGCATGAAGGGGAACGCCCTCGTCGACCTTCGCAATATCTTCATGGGCAAAGCCGCCGAGGAGGCAGGCCTTGCTTATCGCGGTATCGGCCGCTGAGTTGGTCCTGCTTCTTGTTGGGATCTAGCGCCGATTTCGATCTCATGGACTACTTCCTTCTCCCGAAGGGCGCACGAGAAACGCCTCTCCCCTTGGGGAGAGACCGGCGCTCCGGCGCGTCAGCGCCGGACCTCAAGCGCCGGGTGAGGGGATGGACCAGCGCTTCAATCTTCCACACGCCGTCACGATTGTGTCGAGGGCGGCAGACCACCCCCTCACCCCAACCCTCTCCCCAAGGGGAGAGGGGACGCAATCAACGCTACGTGCTGAAGTCCCTCACCTGTCGCTTCGCGACATCCTCTCCGTCCCGGGAGAGGAAAGAGTGGCTCTGTATGATTGGAAAATGATCTAGCGCTCACGAAACGCCTTGGCGAAGGCATCCTCCAGAGGCTTTACGAGATAGGAGAGCGCGCTGCGCGAGATCGTGGCGATCTGGACTTCCGCCGGCATGCCGGGCATGAGCTTATGCCCGTTGAGCTTTGGTATTTCACTTTCCGGAATTTCGAGATTGGCCGTGAAATAGGACATGCCCGTCTGCGGATCGCGGGTCAGATCGGCGGAGATGTCAAGCACGCGTCCTGAGAGGGTGGGCGTGGTACGCTGATTGAAGGCCGGGAAGCGGATCGTGGCATCCTCGTGCATGCGGGCCTGGTCGATGTCGTGCGGAGCGATCTTGGCTTCGACCACGAGCCGGTCGTCGGCAGGAACGACAAGCATGAGCTGTTCTGCCGGATTGATGACGCCGCCGACGGTGTGCACCGTCAGCTGGTGGACGACGCCGTCCACGGGGCTCGTCAACTCGATACGGCGAAGCTGGTCTTCCGCGGCCGTACGCCGTTCGCTCAACTCAACGAGCCTGCCCTCGGTCTCGCGCAGATCCTTGATGATGTCGCTGCGGGCTTCGATGTCGATGCCGAGCTTTTGCAGCTCGATTTCGGCAATCTTGCCGCGCGAAGAGCCGGCGGCGGCCTGAAGCTGCGCTTTCTCGCCTTCGAGACGGGCTCCCTCGCGGCGGATCGACATCATCTTGGACGTGGGTACGAGCCTTTGGGTCTCGAGGGTCTCGAGGCCTGCCAGCTCCTTGCCTATGAGGTTGAGTTCGCGCGTTTTGGCGTCGGCCTGCGAGGTGAGCCCCGCCACCTCCTCCTGAAGGCCCGCGATACGCTCGCTCAACTGCGCTTTCTGAGCTTCGCGCGACCGCAGGCGGCTCTCGAACAGCGTGCGTTCGCCGCTTGTGATGTGGCCCACGTCCGGTTCGGCAGCGCGTGCAAGCAAGTCATCGGGAAATGCCACAGTGGCCGCACCATCGCGTTCCGCGCGCAGACGCGCCTGCCGGCCACGCAGCTCGTCCATCTGTTTCGTAATGACCTGAAGCTGGGCGCGCGTGACGGTCTCGTCGAGCCGAACCAGAACTTCGCCGGCCTTCACGTGGTCGCCGTTTTTGACGAAGATCTTGCCGATGATGCCGCCGCTCGGATGCTGGATCTTCTTCACGCTTGATGCGACGACGACCGTGCCTGGTGCAATGACGGCGCCCGACAGGTCCGTCGTAGCCGCCCAGCCGCCCAGACCGCCGACAAGCACGAACAGCGTAGCAAAGCCGAACACAACGTAGCGCTTCACCGAAATGAGGTTGCCGTCGAGCTTGACGTTTTCGGTGTTGGTGGAGGGGATTTTTGCAGGCTCGGTGCTCATGCGCTGTCTCTCGCCTGATAGGTGTTTTGCTCGTCGCCTTCGATGCGCGGGGCCCCGGAGGGGACGGTGTCCGGAGGCACGGTCTGGAGGATCGATCGTAACACTTCGTCCTTGGGGCCGAAGGCGCGGGATTGGCCGTTGGCCATGACGAGAACCTTGTTGACCGCCGCGAGCGCGGAGGGCCGGTGAGCGATGACGATGGCGATGCCGCCGCGGCGACGCACCGAAATAATGGCTTCCGTTAGCGCCGCGTCTCCCGCAGAATCCAGGCTCGCATTCGGCTCATCGAGTACGACGAGGAAGGGATCGCCGTAGAGGGCGCGGGCCAGGGCGACGCGCTGGCGCTCGCCGCCGGATAGCGACCGGCCGCCTTCGCCAAGACGAGTTTGGTAGCCGTTCGACAGCCGCACGATCATATCGTGAGCGCCTGCGGCTTTGGCGGCGGCGACGACGCTGTCACTTGTCGCATCGGGATCGAAACGGGCGATGTTCTCCGCGACGGTGCCATCGAACAGCTCGACGTCCTGCGGCATGTAGCCGATGTGCCGGCCGAGCTGATCGGGTGTCCACTGGCTCAGCTCCGCACCATCGAGACGCACTGCGCTGGCCGGATTGACCGGACGCCATACGCCCACGAGCGCGCGCGCCAAAGTCGTCTTGCCCGAACCCGACGGGCCGATGATACCCAAGGCATCGGTACGCTCGAGGCTGAACGAGACGCCCTTGACGATCGACTCGTTCGAACCTGGAGATGCAACGAAGAGCTGCTCGGCAAGAAGCTGATTTTTGGGCGCGGGAAGCTCCACGACCTTTCTGTCGAGATCGCCGACGGCATTGATCAGATCGCTGACACGGCGGGCCGCGATGCGCGCCGTGACAAATCCCTTCCAATGCGCAATCGCCGTCTCGATGGGCGCAAGCGCACGCGAGACCGTGATGGAGGCCGCGATGATGGAACCGGGCGAAATTTCATTCTTGAGCACGAGGTAGGCGCCGAAGCCAAGGACGAATGACTGCAGCACCATGCGGATGACCTTGGTGAGGTTTCCGATGCCGCCCGACGCGTCGGCCGCCTTGAGCTGATAAGCGAGATAGCTGTCATTCAAGGCTGCATAGCGGGCGCCGATATGGGGGGACAGGCCCATGGCGTAGATCGCTTCGGCGTTGCGGCGCGCCTGCTCGGCGATCGCCATGCGCTGGCCGCCGGCTTGTGATGCACTCTTGAGAGGGGCGTTGCTGCGGTGTTCGGTGATCAGCGTGAGAATGATCAGAACGACCGCGCCGAACACCGCGATGACCGCCAGCGAGGGATGCAGCAAGTAGACGAAGAACAGATAGACGGGAATCCATGGCAGATCGAACAGCGCCGGCAAGCCCAGACCGCCCATGAAGGAGCGGATGGTATCGAGATCGCGCAAGGGTGCCATGCCGTCTCCGCCGTGGCGGCTGCGCAGTGGCAGGATCTGGACGGCGTGGAAGATTTTCGGGCTCAGGACCTTGTCGATCCGCGTGCCGATACGGATCATGATGCGTGAGCGAAAGTACTCGAGAAATCCGCTGATGGCGTAGAGGCCGACCATGAGGATCGACAGGCCGATCAAGGTGGGAACCGATTGCGATGGCAGAACCCGGTCGTAGACCTGCAGCATGTAGAACGAACCGGAGAGCGCGAGCACGTTGATGATGCCCGAGAACACGGCGACGCTGGTGAGGACCGGCGCGTGCTGGAGCAGTAGCGTCGCTATGGGGTTCTTGGCCTGCCCACGGGCAGACTGAGGTTGCCTAGCCATTTGGCCCTTTTCGATTTCAGTCCTGATCCGGTTCTTTTCGACGCAGACACGGTCACGCTGACGCAACGACGCTGCAGTCCCGGTACAGGCACGGGATTTCTGCAAGGCGCTGCAAATTGCGCGCCGCCGAATCGCTCGTGCGGACTGACGGGGCCGAGCTTTGTCGCCTGATGCTTAATTTTGCGTTCCACCCGGCCATTAGCCAGGACCGCAGGATCCCGCGCCCGTGTCGCTGGCGGACCGGAGTCGAAGTCCTTGCGACAAGCTGTGGACAAATCTCATAACAGCATGAAATATAAGTATTTTTATGGAATCAGAAAGCACTCGTGCCCAAACTTGACCCTCGGTCCGGAGCCCGTGCACCGCGCTTGCAGATCGTTACCAGAGGTGCGTGGACAACTATACTTTTTGGTAGGTTTTCTCCGGGATCGGTACTTTGGAAGCCGCAGCTTCGAGCCGGCGCAACGGGGTGGAATTCGTCACGTCGTCACAAGCGGCTCGCCTCTAAGACCTTAGTTGATTAGATTTGGTGTCGAGGGCGCCCTTGCGTCCTGAGAACATATGCGCGGCGCATCAGGGGTATGGAAGACGTGGAACAAGGGCCGGGGTCCGTAACGCTCGACCAGTATTTGCAGTCCTGGGCCATGGAGTTGGCAGCGCGCCTCAGCGTGGCGGAGGTCATCAAGGCGCTCGCTGTGGCCAGTGTCGAAATGGCCGAGAGGGTGGGCAAAGGAGCACTGCTCGGCCGCCTGGGTAGGGTGACGGCCCGCGCGGGTGAATTCGACGAGCAGAAGGAAATCGATGTTCTCGCCAACGACGCGATCATCAAGGCTCTCAAGGGCACGAAAGTGGTTGCGGCTTTTGCCTCCGAAGAAATGAGCGAGCCGCTGCAACTGGACGATGACGCAACGCTTCTGGTCGCCGCCGATCCGCTCGATGGCTCCTCCAACGTGGACGCCAACGTATCCTTCGGCATGATCTTCTCGATTCTGCCGCGCCATCCCGCGGCGAAGGGAGAGGCCGCATTCCTCCGGCCGGGCTCTCACCAGCTCGCTGCCGGCATGGTGATTTACGGCCCTGCGACTGTTCTCGTCATCACGGTCGGATCAGGTACTCACATCTTCACGCTGGATCGCTGCACGGGCACCTATATTTTGACCTGCAAGAACGTCTCCATTCCGGCTGCGACCAGCGAGTATGCGATCAACGCCTCGAACGCGCGCTACTGGGACGACACCGTGCGCATCTTCATCCACGAGTGCGAGAATGGCGCGAGCGGCCCACGGGGAAAAGACTATAATATGCGCTGGACGGGCTCACCGGTTGCCGACATTTTCCGCATCCTGTCACGGGGAGGTATCTATCTTTACCCCGGCGACGCGCGCGCAGGCTTCCACGCCGGCCGCATTCGGCTGATCTACGAAGCCAATCCGATCGCATGGCTCGTCGAACAGGCGGGCGGGCGGGCGACGAAGGGCCTCGACCGGCTGCTCGACGTGGTCCCCACGTCTCTGCACCAGAAAACTCCGCTGATTTGCGGCTCGCGCGAGGAGGTCGATCGCCTGGCGCAGCTCTACGGTGGAAGCTTCCTCAAGGGAGAGCACAATCCACTCTTCGGCCGCCGCGGCCTGTTCCGAGCCTGGTCATGAGCCCGGCAAAAAGCCCGTACACGAACCACCACACTCTCGATATTCCCCACATTCATCAGGAAGCCGCCGCATAGTCCATGTCCACCAAATATCCCATTATTTCCGTGACGGGCTCGTCGGGTGCGGGCACCACTTCAGTGCGCCATACGTTCGAGCACATTTTCCGGCGCGAGAACGTCAATGCTGCTTTCGTTCAGGGCGATGCGTTCCACCGCTATGACCGCGAGGCGATGGAAGCTGCGATGGCGGCCGCGGCGGCGCGCGGCGATCAAAACTTTTCTCACTTCGGCGAGCAAGCCAACCTCTTTGCCGAGCTTGAGGAGCTATTTCGCAGCTACGCGGAGACTGGGCGGGGCCGCACGCGGGCCTATGTGCATGACGCGGAGGATGCGAAGATCTTCGGTGCGCCCAAGGGTTCGTTCACGCCTTGGGAGGAAATTCCGCCCGATACAGACGTGCTCCTCTATGAAGGCCTGCACGGCGCGGTCATTACCAAGGATGTCAACGTCGCACGCTACGCCGATCTCAAGATTGGTGTCGTTCCCGTCATCAATCTGGAGTGGATACAGAAGATCAGCCGCGACCGGGTGCAGCGCGGATACACCATGGAAGAGGTCACCAACGCAATCCTGCGCCGCATGCCCGACTATGTGAACTACATCTGTCCCCAGTTCACGGAGACCGACATCAACTTCCAGCGCGTGCCGACCGTCGACACATCCAACCCCTTCGTCGCCCGCTGGATCCCGACATCGGATGAGTCGATGGTGATCATTCGCTTCCGCGAGCCCCGCGGCATCGATTTTCCCTATCTGCTGTCCATGATCGGGGACAGCTTCATGTCGCGGGCGAATTCCATCGTCATTCCGGGCAGCAAGCTCGATCTGGGAATGCAGTTGATCCTCACGCCGCTCATTATGCAGCTTGTCGAACGCAAACGCCGCGCCTGGTGAGGCTATCGGCAGCCCCGCGAATCCGGCTAGGAGATCGGGGTTAGACACAAAGGTCAACAGTCGAAGGTAATCGCCCGTGCCGCGCCCCTTGCTCATCGCACCGTCCATCCTGTCGGCCGATTTCGGCCGTCTTGGCGAGGAGATCCGCGCCATTGATGCGGCGGGCGCCGATTGGATCCATTGCGATGTGATGGATGGGCATTTCGTGCCCAACATTACCTTCGGCGCTCCCGTCATCAAGGCGGTGCGTGGTGCATCCAAGAAAGTCTACGATGTGCATTTGATGATCGCACCGGTGGATCCTTTCCTTGCGGGATTTGCGGACGCGGGCGCTGACATCATCACGGTACACGCCGAAGCCGGGCCGCACCTCGACCGATCGTTGCAGGCCATCCGGGCGCTCGGCAAGAAAGCCGGCGTGTCGATCAATCCGGGGACACCGGAAAGCCTCATAGAGTACGTGCTGGACCGCCTCGATCTCATCCTGCTCATGACCGTCAATCCAGGATTTGGCGGCCAGGCCTTCATTTCCGCGGTGGTCGACAAGATCCGCCGCGTGAAGGCGCTCGTGGGCTCCCGGCCCATCGACATCGAGGTCGACGGCGGCGTGACGCCCGAGACTGCACCGCTCGTGGTTGCCGCCGGTGCCAACGTGCTCGTTGCAGGTTCGGCGGTGTTCAAGGGCGGCACGCAAGAGGCCTATGCGGCCAACATCTCAGCCATTCGCAAGGGTGCGCAAAGCGCTCGGGCCTAGAGCCATTCCGTTTTTGATGGTATCGCGGAACGGCCCTAGTTTTTTATTTTGTCGTGCTTCTTATCGGAAAGCCGGTTCCCACTTTTCCGCAAAGCACTCTAAACCTTGTAACTCCAAAGCCGGTTGCGACCTCATGGAGCCACTTCCTTCTCCCTCGGGAAAAGGTACCCCGAAGGGAGTACGAGAAACGCCTCTCCCCTTGGGGAGAGGCCGGCGCTCCGG
>CAZPLQ010000005.1:0-276966 GCA_964587445.1 uncultured Hyphomicrobium sp. | reverse complement strand
AGGGAAATCGGCGGGAATCGGCGTTCCCGGTTTTATACCGAAGTGGCGGAGGGGGTGGGATTCGAACCCACGGTGGACTTGCGCCCACGCCGGTTTTCAAGACCGGTGCCTTAAACCACTCGGCCACCCCTCCGCGATCGGCGCCGCGCGCCGGATTGCGTTCCTATACGGTTCATGGCGCCGTCTCAAGACCTGACGGCATTTACGCGACGCTAAGCCTATTTTGCCATGCTTACGGCGTCCTTCGGCCAATCTCCTCTGTTAGGGACTATTGCCGCAGGAGCGTGTTGGGTATGCGTAAACGAGTATAGTGCGAATGGCAGATCGCAGATGGTTGGGTTTGGCGCCCCCCGTGGGGCTGGCCATCAGCGTTGCAGCACTGCTCGCGGCCTGTTCGGGCACAGGCGAGGGGCCCTCGAATGCGCGGCTATCCCGGCCGGCATTCACGGAAGCCGAATATGGTGTTTCAACCTCGCCGCGCGTCACGTCCTCGCGTGGATCGCTGCGCAAGGGCGGCGGCGGCTTCAAGCTTGGCAGTCCATACAAGGTTGCGGGCCGCTGGTATGTGCCCCGCGAAGATCCCAATTACGACCGTGCCGGTATCGGGTCCTGGTATGGCGACGACTTCCACGGCCGCAAGACGGCTAACGGCGAGGTCTTCGACATGCACGCCTTGACGGCGGCCCACCCCACGATGCCGCTGCCGAGCTACGCCTATGTCACCAATCTTCAGAATGGCCGCACCATCCTGGTGCGCGTCAATGACCGCGGGCCCTACGTCAACGATCGCATCATCGACCTCTCCCATGCCTCTGCGCAGGCTCTCGGCTACATCGGGCAAGGCCGCGCGCGCGTGCGCGTTCGCTATGCCGGCCGCGCCCCCTTGAACGGCGACGACCGGCGCGAGCGCACGTTCCTCGCCAGCCAGCGTTGGAAGGGGGGAAGCGGTGGAATTGCCGTTGCCTATGCAGAGCCGCCGCGCGGGCGCCTGCTGGCGCCCCGTCCAGAACCCGTAGCCACAACGGGAGGCTGGTCGCCGACGGCCTATCGGGCGGGCCTGGCGGGCAAGCATGATCCCAATCCCGCGCCCCGCCGGTATGAGGAACCGCCAGCTCAACCTTGGAGCGATCGGCGCATGGCGGTCGCTGCACCCCGCGACGACGATTCTTATGGTTCCGTCCAGCGCAGCGATCTGCCGGCCGCCGATGGTGGTCTCGTCTGGCAGGCCTCGCCGCGCGCACCCGCGCGTTATCCCGCGACAGGTTCCCTCGAACGGCCGCTGTCGCCATCTTCTCCAGCTTATGTACAAGTCGGCATGTTCAGAGAACGTGCAAGGGCTGAGCGCCTGCGTGCGCAACTGGGCGAGCTGGGACCGGTGGAGGTTGCGCCGGTCGCGATGGGAGGCGACTATCTTTACAGGGTCCGCATCGGCCCGATGGCATCGCAAGAGGCGCACGCCACGCTGGCCCATATTTCCTCCCGCGGCCTGACGGGCGGCGCCGTGGTCTCCGAATAGGCAAGACAATACCTTTTTGTGCCGTTGACAGCGCCCCTGTTGGCCCGCGACACTCATCAAAGCCTGTTGAAGGCCAAATGTGAGCTGATGCCGAAATCGATGACCCTTCCGGTTGCGAGAGCGGGGCGCTGGATACTCGCTCTTGTTCTCCTCTTATTGAGTGCATTGCCCGGATTGACGCAGGGAGACCAGGGCTACACGTCCAAAGCACCCCGCGCCATCCTGATGGATGCGGGCACGGGCGCTCTGCTTTTCCAGCAGAACGCCGACGATCTTGCGCCGCCTGCCAGCATGAGCAAGCTGATGACGCTTGCCGTGCTGTTCAAGGCAATCAAGGAGGGCAAGGTCTCCACGAGCGACGAGTACACCATGAGCGTCAATGCCTGGCGCAAGGGCGGGGCGCCTTCGCGTACGTCTGCCATGATGGTGCCCGTCAATACCACCGTGACGGTCGGCGAGCTTATCAAGGGAATTGCGGTTCAATCGGGCAATGACGCCTGTATCGCGGTTGCCGAAGCGATGGCGGGAAGTGAGCCGGCCTTTGCCAAGATGATGACGCAGGAAGCCCGCCGCATCGGACTGACGAAGTCCACGTTCGCCAACGCGACGGGCTTGCCCAATGAAAACCATCTTATGACAGCACGCGAGCTTGCCTTGCTCGCGCAGTTTCTGATCAGGGAGTATCCCGACCAGTACGCCGTCTTCAGCCAGAAGGAATTCGCCTACCGCAAGCACAAGTTCTTCAACCGCAATCCGCTGTTGTTTCTCGATATCGGCGCTGATGGCCTCAAGACAGGACATACCCAGGACGCCGGTTATGGCCTGGTCGGATCGGCTGTCAGGGACGGAAAGCGTTTGATCGTGGTTGTGGGCGGATTGCCGACGGCTGATGCCCGCAAGGCGGAGGCCGCCAAGCTGCTGGAATGGGGCTTCAATTCATTCAGCAAGGTGAGCATCTTCGACGACGGCGAGGTCGTCGGGCGGGCCCGCGTGTGGGGCGGCCGGCAGATGTACGTTGCGTTGGGGAGCAAAGGGCCCGCCACGATCGATCTGCCCAAGTATCCGGCCAACCAGCGGCTGTCGGCGGAGATCGTTTATCGCGCGCCTTTAAAGCCCCCCGTGCGCAAGGGCGATCAGGTCGCGACCTTGAGGATCTCCAGTACATCCAGCGCGCAGGTGGAAATTCCCCTGTATGCGCAGGAGGATGTGGAAGCGTCCGGCTTGACGTGGCGAGGCATCGACACGCTCGTTATCATGGCTTTGCGGCGGTTGACCTTGTAAGGTTCCACCGCAAAGTTGCGGGCCAGCCGGTCCGCGTTGGACGCAGGACCGAGAATGCTACGCGGAAAATTCATCACCTTCGAAGGCGGAGAAGCGGCCGGAAAATCGACCCAGGCCAAGCGCCTTGCCGCGCGCCTGGAGGGCGCGGGCTTGGGAACGCTCGTCACGCGCGAACCCGGCGGCACGCCGCTGGGGGAAGACATTCGCGGGCTCATTTTAAAGGATCATCCCCAGGAGCCGGTGACGGAGCTGCTGTTGTTTGCGGCGGCGCGCGCCGAGCACATGACGAGCGTGATCCGGCCGGCGCTCGACGAGGGAACCTGGGTGATCTCCGACCGCTTCATGGACTCAACGCGGGTCTACCAGGGCAAGCACTACCGCATCGAGCGCGAGCTCATAGGCCAGCTTGAGAAGTACACCGTTGCGCCGGATTATCCCACACTGACGCTGATTATCGATCTGCCCGCCGAAGTGAGCATGGAGCGCGCCAATACGCGCGGCACCCTTTCGCGTTACGACGCTGCGCGTCTCGAGACCCACCAGCTCCTGCGCGAGGGTTTTCTCGAGATCGCGGACTCCGAGCCTGACCGGTGCGTGATCATCGACGGCTTGCTGACGCCCGACAATGTCGAGGCCGCCGTCTGGCAAGCCGTCAACGAGCGCCTGCTCGCCAAGGTGCTGTAAGCCATGGCGCGCGCGCCGGTAGCAGCCGACATCGAGGCAATTCCCGAAGCCGATCGGCTGGAGGGATTTCCGCATCCGCGCGAAACCCAAACCCTCTTTGGTCAATCGAAGGCTGAACGGGCGCTGTCGGACGCGCTCGCGTCGGGCAAGATGCATCACGCCTGGCTGGTGACGGGCGAGGAGGGCATCGGCAAGGCAACGCTGTGCTACAAGGCGGCCGGCGCCCTGCTGGCGCGTGAGGGCGAACGCGGTATGTTCGCGACGGGTCTCGATATCGAACCGGGTTCGACGACGGCGCGCCAGATCGTGGCGCGGTCCCATCCCGGGCTCATCGTCATACGCCGTCCCTATGATCTCAAGGCCAAACGCTTCACAGCCACGATCCCCATCGATGAGGTGCGCCGGTTGCGCTCCTTCCTGTCGCTCAGCGCAGGAGACCAGGGGTGGCGCGCGGTCATCGTCGATAGTGCGGACGAACTCAACGTCAATGCCGCCAACGCCTTGTTGAAGTCGCTGGAGGAGCCTCCGCCGCAGACGGTGTTTCTCATCGTGTCGTCGGCGCCGGGGCGCTTGCTCCCCACGATCCGCTCGCGCTGCCGCACGCTGGCGCTGGAGCCGCTGACAGGCGGTGATCTGCGCAAGGCCGCGCAAGCGGCCCTGACGGCTGCGGGGAAGCCTGTGCTCAAGGAGGAAGATTTCACCAGTCTCGAAACGCTGGCCAAAGGCAGTCCGCGCCGGTTGCTGGCGTTGCTGGAAGGTGGCGGGCTCGCTCTTCAGGCCCGCCTGGATAAGATCTTTACGAGCCTGCCGGCGCTCGATGTGGCGGCGGCCCATGCGCTTGCGGACGATCTGCAACCTGCTGCCCAGGAGCAAAAATTCGAGCTTTTTTACGATCTTTTGTTCGACCAGCTGATCCGCACGGTACGGGCGGGGGCAACGGGCGAAGGGCGCAGCGGCGACCTTGCAGTGGCAAAGCGGCTTATGGGCGGTGGCAAACTTGCCACCTATGCCCAGTTGTGGGAAACACTGGTGCGCGACAAGGCGGACGCCGAGGCGCTCAATCTCGATCGCAAGTCGCTCATCCTAGACACATTGTCCCGGCTCGAAGCGGCGGCACGGGGATGAAGCGTGCCGTTCGTCATTGATGCGCACACGCCCACCTCCAAACCCCTCTCTCGGATCGGGAAATTTCGTGACACAAACATTCTACATCACGACGGCGATTTCCTATCCCAATGGCGCGCCACATATCGGACACGCGTACGAGGCGATTGCCACGGACGCCATCGCGCGCTTCGAGCGGCTTGACGGCAAGGACGTGTTCTTTCTGACGGGCACGGACGAGCACGGCCTCAAGATGAAACAGACGGCCACGAAAGAAGGTCTCAGCCCGCGCGAGCTGGCAGATCGCAACGCACCGCGCTTCGTCGAGATGGCAAGCGTGCTTGGTCTTTCCAATGACGACTTCATTCGCACGACCCAGCCGCGCCACTACGAGGCGTGCGCGGAGCTCTGGCGGCGCATGGAGGCCAACGGCGATATCTTCAAACAGACGTACGGCGGCTGGTACTCGGTGCGCCAGGAAACGTACTTCAAGGAAAGCGAGACGGAGGTCCGGGACGGCCAGCGGTTCGAGACGCAGAACGGAACGCCGGTCGAATGGGCCGAGGAGGAAACCTACTTCTTCCGCCTGTCGGCCTATCAGGACAAACTGCTGGCCTATTACGAGGCGAACCCCGATTTCATCCTTCCGCCCGAGCGGCGCAACGAGGTCGTCTCGTTCGTGAAGATGGGGCTTGAGGATCTTTCCATCTCGCGGTCGACGCTCGACTGGGGCATCCCGGTGCCGGGCGCGCCGGGCCATGTCATGTACGTGTGGATCGACGCGCTCAACAACTACGTGACGGCGACCGGCGTGCTGAACGCGGGCGACAATGCGCGCAAGAAATACTGGCCAGCCGACGTTCACGTCATCGGCAAGGACATCATTCGTTTCCATGCCATCTACTGGCCGGCGTTCCTGATGAGCGCGGGGCTGGCGTTGCCCAAGCGTGTGTTTGGCCACGGCTTCGTGTTGAACAAGGGTGAGAAGATGTCGAAGACGGTTGGCAACGTCATCGACCCTTTCGATCTCGTCAAAGCCTATGGCCGGGATCAGGTGCGCTACTTCTTCCTGCGTGAGGTGATGTGGGGCCAGGACGGCAATTACTCGCCCGAAGCGATCGCCAACCGCATCAATGCGGATCTGGCCAACAATCTCGGCAATCTGGCGCAGCGTTCGCTGTCCATGATCTACAAGAATTGCGACGGAAAACTGCCGACCCCGCACGCGTTGAGCGATGCGGACAAGGCGTTGCTTGCGGCAACCGATGAGCTTTACGCGCAGGCGCGTGAAGCGATGAACCGTCAGGCGATCACAACCTATCTCGACGCCGTTTGGGGCGTGATCGCTGAGGCGAACCGCTACTTCGCGGCAGAAGAGCCCTGGGCCAAAAAGACGGCCGATCCGCAACGCATGGAGACTATTCTCTATGTGACGGCGGAATGCGTGCGTCAGTTTGCAATCCTGGCCAGCCCTGTGATGCCGCAGAGCTGTGGCAAGCTGCTCGACCTGCTCGCGGTGCCTCAGGACCGGCGGACGTTCGATTGCCTCGGCCAGAAGGGCCGGCTCACGGCGGGCACCACCATCCCCGAGCCGCAAGGCATCTTTCCGCGCTACGTCGATCCTTCGGAAGAACCGGCAAAGGCCGCAGGCGCTTCGGCTGAGGCGCAGCGCCAAGCCAAGGCTGCCAAGGAGGCCAAGCGCGCCGCCGAGCGCGAGAAGGCCAGGAAGGAAGCGCAGACCAAAGCCGAGGGCAAGAAGACCTGATGCTCGTCGATCGTCATTGTCATATCGACCGCCACGAGTTCGCGAAGGATCTGGACGGTGTCGTGGAACGCGCCAAGGCGGCCGGTGTCGGCATCCTGGTCGATATCTCCACGCGCATCCGCAGGTTCGACGAGGTCAAGGCGCTCGTAGAACGGTTCGACAACGTCTACGGCTCGGTCGGCACGCACCCCCACAATGCGCACGAGGAACTGGACATCCCGGTTTCCGAAATCGTGCGCCTGTCGCGCCATCCCAAGATCGTATCGATCGGCGAGGCTGGGCTGGACTACTTCTACAAGCATTCCACACCCGCCGCGCAGGCCGAAGGATTTCGCAATCACATCGCGGCCGCCCGCGAAACCGGATTGCCCCTCGAGATCCACACGCGCGACGCCGACGCCGATACGCTGGCCATATTGAAGGAGGAGCACGCCAGGGGGCCGTTCCCCGCCATCCTGCATTGCTTCACGGGCGGGCGGGAGCTGGCCATGGGCGCGGTCGATTTGGGTCTTTACGTGTCGTTCTCCGGGGTGATCAGTTTCAAGAAATCGGAGGCCTTGCGCGAGATCGCGCGCGACATTCCGATGGAACGATTGCTTGTCGAGACGGATGCGCCGTTTCTCGCGCCCGAGCCCTATCGCGGCAAGCTGAACGAGCCTGCCTATATCGTCCACACCGCCAAGGCGCTCGCCGCCGTCAAAGGTGTGAGTGAAGAGGAGATCGCACGCACGACGACGGAGAATTTCTTCCGGCTCTTCGCGAAGGTGCCGAGGCCTGCGTCCCGTCATGAGGTCAGCGCATGAGCTATCGGTTTACGATCCTTGGCTGCGGTTCTTCCGGTGGCGTGCCGCGCGTGGGCATGACGTGGGGGCAGTGCGATCCCGACAATCCCAAAAACCGCCGGTTACGCTGTTCCGCACTTGTGGAGCGCACCGGTGCGCGCGGCCGGACGGCTGTGCTGGTCGACACCTCTCCCGATTTTCGCGCACAGATTCTGGCGGTGCGCCTGACCGCGCTCGATGGCGTCCTTTATACGCACGACCATGCCGACCACACTCACGGCATCGACGATCTGCGCATGGTCGCCTACGCCATGAAAAAGCGGGTCGATGTGTATTTCGATGCGGCGACCGGCCAAAGCCTGCGGGAACGCTTCGCCTACTGCTTCAAGACGCCGGAAGGCTCCAGCTATACGCCGATCCTCAATGGCTACGAGATCGACGGCATAAGCCCGGTGGTCATCAATGGGCCCGGCGGCGCGGTCTCCGCGTTGCCCATTCCTCAAATGCACGGCGATATCCCGAGCCTTGGCTACCGTTTTTCCAATCTTGCCTACTCGCCCGACATTTCCGATCTTCCGGATGCGTCGGCAGATCTCCTCCAGAACCTCGATGTGTGGATCGTCGATGCCTTGCGCTACACGCCCCATCCCAGCCACTTCAACGTGAAGCAGGCGGTTGCCTGGGCTGAGAAACTCAAGCCCAGGCGCACGATCCTCACGCACATGACGAGCGATCTGGACTATGAAACGTTGAAGCGGGAATTGCCTGAAGGCATGGAGCCCGCCTATGACGGCATGGTCATTCCCTTCTCGTGAGGTCAATAGTTGATATCCGCACTTCATTGACATCCGCCTGACCCACCCCATTTTTATCCGCAGGTCCCGAGTTTATCGGCAGGTTCCCAGATGAAGGGAGGACGCCCGTGAGCTGGTTGAAGGACAACGACCCCGTTCCCGGCGATGCGCGCAGCTGCGATGTCATCGAGCATCTGATCATCCCGCGCGCGCGAGACCTGGGTGGATTTGAAGTGCGCCGCGCGCTTCCCTCCGCGCAACGCCAGATGGTGGGTCCCTTCATCTTTTTCGATCAGATGGGCCCGGCCACGTTTCTCGATGGCGAAGGCATCGACGTGCGCCCGCATCCCCATATCGGCCTGTCGACCGTCACGTATCTCTTCGAAGGTCAGATCTTTCATCGCGACAGCCTGGGCACGGCGCGGGCCATCGAGCCAGGGGCGGTCAACTTGATGACGGCAGGATGCGGCATCGTGCATTCCGAACGCACCCCCGCGCAGGTGCGCGTCAACGGGCAGCGGTTGTTTGGCATTCAATCATGGATGGCGCTCCCTAAGGCCCATGAAGAAGCGGCACCGCAGTTTTCACACTTCAGCACCGAAGAGCTGCCGCGCTTGGCCGGCGAAGGCAAGCGGGTGCGCATTATCATCGGCGACCTTTACGGCGAATGCTCGCCGGTCGATTTTCCGCACGATTGCTTCTATGCCGAAGCGGTGCTCGCCCCGGGAAGTGTCCTGCCGCTCGACGCCACGCATGAAGAGCGTGCGGTCTATATTGCGTCGGGTCGCGTCGATGTCGCGGGCCAAAGCTTCGATAGCGGCCAGCTTCTCGTGTTCCGTCCGGGAGACCGGATCTCGATTTTGGCAGAGAGCAACGCGCGGCTCATGTTGTTTGGCGGGGAGCCGATGGACGGGCCGCGCCATATCTGGTGGAATTTCGTTTCCAGCAGCAAGGAGCGCATCGAGCAGGCGAAGGCGGAGTGGCGAACCGGCAAGTTCGACATCGTACCGGGCGACGCGGAGGAGTTCATCCCGCTTCCCCAGGATGGACCGCCATCGCACCGCGTCGAATAAGAAGAGGGCCAGAGCAGATCGCTCCGGCCCCATTCGTACGTCTGCCTATGAGGTTGGCGTTATGCCGGCTACCAGCGATGGCGGCCACCGTGGCACACGTTCCAGCAACGGTGGCGCCCGTGCCGCCACCCGCAACGGCGATGGCAGTGACGCCAGTTTCTCCAATGCACCTGTTCGGCTTGGACGCCCTCATGCAGGACCATAGGCTTTAAAGCACCTCCGCTGATTGGAGCGGCCTGGGCACTTGCAGACACGCCTAAAAAAGCGACGGCGCCGGCAGCGGCCATCAGAAGTTTCTTCATGCACATATCTCCTCTGAGAACCAAGGTAGGATACCTATAGCTAGGCTTAAACGCAACGAAGCCGCGATTGCGTTCCGTCGCAAAAAAAGTTCGTGCGGTGCAGCACACAGCCGGTTGTGGTCAGGAAGACGAAAAGAGGTGCGCATCTGCGGTGCGCGCTCAGTGAGCAGACGATTATGGTCAGCCGCGTCCGCGGTATGACGCGACGCCTTGATCGGGCAGCCACACGCCATCAGGTAGTTTTCCAGTCTGCCAGAAGACGTCGATCGGCATCCCGCCGCGCGGATACCAATAACCTCCGATGCGCAGGTAATGCGGCTCCAACAGCGAGGCAATCCGTTTGCCGATCGTAACGGTACAATCTTCGTGGAACGCACCGTGGTTGCGGAATGAGGCGAGGTAGAGCTTGAGGCTTTTGCTCTCAACCAGCCAATCGCGCGGCACGTAGTCGATGACGAGATGCGCGAAGTCCGGCTGGCCCGTCACGGGGCAAAGCGAGGTGAACTCAGGCTGAGTGAAGCGCGCCAGGTAGTGCGTGTCGCTGTGCGGATTGGGTACGCGCTCGAGGACGGCTTTTTCCGGATGGTCCGGCAGCGCAGCCTGCTTGCCGAGGAGCGTGATGCCCGATGCTTTGCGGCCCATGAGCGTACGTTGCCTTCTATTTATTCAGTGCCATCCTATTCGGCAGCCATGCGCGCTTGCCGCGATGGTCCGGTATAGATGCACCCCTCATGGCAACTGTCGCGGTGGATCTCGATCTGCGCCAGCCCCGGAACCTTGTTGGCAATCCTGTTCCAGAGCCACACAGCGATCAGTTCCAGCGTGGGCTTCTCCAGGCCTTCGACCTCGTTCAGCAGACGATGGTCGAGGGCATCGCGCGCTTCGGCGATCGCGGCCGAGAGGTCGTCGAAATGCAAAACAAGCCCCGTGTTCGCGTCCGGTTCGCCATCGATGATGACGCGCGCGCGGAACGAATGCCCGTGGATACGGGAATTCGGGTGGCCTTGCGGCGCCGAGGGAAGGAAATGAGCCGCCTCGAACAGAAACTCTCGATAAATGCGCATGGAGGCTCAAATAGGGGATTTTGGCAGATCAGACCAGACCCGCCGCGTCGCAGGCGGGCTGATTTAGCCCGCTTTCGGGCCCAAAAACGTTAATGGCCTGGATAGCCCTGCATCGCGGGCGGTGTTTGACCACTGCAAAACTAGCGGATGCCCAGCACCTTGTGGGTCTGCACGGAAAGCCGCCAAGGCGGATTGGCCATGCAGTACGCGATGGCTGCCTTGGTATTCTCCGCCTGGGTCGGGCCATCCATGGGCTGGAGGAAGAAGTGGTCGAAGTCGAGACCGCGCACCGCATCCGGCATCAGTTCAGCCTGAGGGTAGACAAGCTTCACTTCATTCCCCCGCGTCTGGCGCAGCGGCGCGCCCGCCTTCGGCGATACGCAGATCCAGTCGATCCCCGCGCAGACCGGGAGCGTCCCGTTCGTCTCGATCGCAATCGCAAAGCCCTCATCGTGCAAGGCATCGGCAAGAGCCTCATCGACCTGCAACATGGGCTCGCCGCCCGTGAGGACGACGAGCCGCGGGCCTTCCCGAGCAGTGATGACCGCACGGCACGCCTTCGCAAGGCTCTGCGCCGTCGCGAATTTGCCTCCGCCTGAACCGTCCGTGCCGACAAAGTCCGTATCGCAGAAGCGGCACACGGCGTTGTCCCGGTCCGCCTCGCGCCCGGTCCAGAGATTGCATCCGGCAAACCGGCAGAAGACGGCCGGGGTTCCGGCATTCGCGCCTTCGCCCTGCAGGGTGTAGAAGATCTCTTTGACCTGATACATGGTCCACGTGACGGTTGAACTTATTCGCTCCCTATAAGACGGGTCGCGCTGGAAGTCATCGCGGCATCGGGGGGTACGCACATCGCCATGCAGCAAGGACAACGGACGTACCGCTATTTCGACTTCGTCATGGCGGCCTTCGTCGTCGTGCTCGTTTGCTCCAATCTCATCGGACCGGCCAAGGCGGCCACGTTAACGCTGCCGCTTTTAGGTCCGGTGACGTTTGGCGCCGGGGTCCTGTTCTTTCCGGTTTCCTACATCTTCGGCGACATTCTGACCGAGGTCTATGGGTATGCGCGGGCCCGGCGCGTGATCTGGACGGGTTTTGCCGCACTCCTTTTTGCGTCGCTGATGGCTGCCATCGTCGTTGCGCTGCCGCCTGCACCGGGCTGGGAAAATCAAAGGGTCTATGAAATCGCCTTCGGCAGCACCTGGCGGATCGCGGGAGCTTCCATGATCGCCTATTTCTGCGGCGAGTTCGTCAATTCCTACGTGCTGGCCAAAATGAAGGTCGCCAGCGAGGGCGCCTACATGCGCACACGCTTCGTGGCATCCACGATTGCCGGCGAAGCGGTCGACAGCGCGCTGTTCTATCCGGTCGCGTTCTGGAACTCCGGCCTCATGCCCAATGACCTTGTTATCGCGCTGATTTTCTCGCAATTCGTCATGAAGACACTCATGGAGATCGCTTCTCTTCCCCTGACCACGCGCGTCGTCAACGCCCTGAAGCGGGCCGAGAACGCAGACCACTATGACCGCTCGACCGATTTCAACCCGTTCAAACTCGACGTGTGAGTGCCCTTTGGGGAAAGCATTTCAGGGTGCATCCGAAGTCATCACCCAGAACGTGCGCAGCGCGGGCTTCTTGGAGATCATTTCGACGGCGGTGCGGACGCCTGCGGGTTTCTCGGAAGCCTTGCCCACGACCGGGAACAGCATGAACAGGAGCGCGACGCCAACCGTGAAGTTCACCGAGCGGACCGCTGAGCTGTTCGAGTTGCGTGCCATCTGGGTTGACCTTGGGTTGGGGTTGCCGGGTTGGTCGCTGGGTGAGGGGCATCGGTTCATCGCGTCGTGTAGACGTGTGATAGATCCGCGTGCGCGCGCCCTCAGTTCCCGGCGGAACAGGGCTTTAAGCCTCTAAGATGCAATGATTATTCTGGTTTGCTTGCGAGACTTTGCGGGCGGCGAGCCGGCGGTGGTCCGCTGGCCGCGCTGCTGCCCGCCCGGATGCTCGCCCGGAAAACCGGCTCAACCCTCGTTGGTCAGCGCCTGCCGTATGGCCTCAAGCTCCAACTTGGGATCGGCGAAACGGTCGTAGTCCATAGGGCTCCTGGCGTACCAGTAGCGCGCGTTGTCGGCATCGCCTTCGACCTTGTGGTGGAGTGCGTGAAGCCAGTTGGCGAGCGGATCGCCATCATGGCCCTGCACGATGCCATGCGCGCGGCTCCACTCCCCGGCTTGAGCGGCATCGAGCGCCCTGATCAGGTCGTCGATGGCTTCTGGTTGTCTTGCCATGCTTGCCATCCCTTCGCCCGCAGCGCACAGGCGGGGCAATGTCCGCAACCGTAACCCCAGGCATGCCTGCGGGTACGGATGCCAACGTAACAGGTGTGCGTCTCCTCTGTGACGAGATCCACCAGCGCCGGTCCGCCAAGCTCCTGCGTCATGGCCCAGGTGCCCGCCTTGTCGATGTACATCAACGGCGTTTCTATTGTGATGGGTCGGTCTATGCCCAGCGAGATGGCGCGGGCCAGCGTTTGCAGCGTTTCGTTGCGGCAATCGGGATACCCGGAGTAGTCGGTCTCGCACATGCCGCCGACCAGCGTGGAGATCCCCCGCCGCCAGGCGAGGGCTGCTGCATAGGTGAAGAAGAGCAAATTGCGTCCGGGCACGAAGGTGGAGGGCAGGCCGGTTTTGCCGACCTCGATTTCCTTATCGCGCGTGAGCGCGGTTTCGCTGATCTCACCCAGCGCCGGCAATTTGAGTACCCGGTCCGGCCCGAGCCGTCCCGCCCAATCGGGAAAAGCTTGGCGGAGGCGATCGAGGATTTTCGTTCGGGCCTCCAGCTCGACGCGGTGGCGCTGGCCATAGTCGAAGCCGATGGTTTCAACCCGCTCGTAGCGTGCAAGCGCCCAGGCGAGGCAGACGGTCGAATCCTGACCTCCGGAAAACAACACAAGGGCGGCGCTCTCAGTCACGGATCGGGCTCACCGGTTCACAGGCTCCTGCCGTCGAAGTGGCTGGGCTTGAGGATCTGAGGATCGACCCCATCGAGGCAGCGCACGTTCACGGCCACCATCTCGCGGCCGTCGGGTGCTGAACCGCGGGAGAAGGAATGGATTCCGCAAGTCTTGCAGAAGACATGGTGAATGGCCTTTTTGTTGAACTGATAATCGGTCAACGCATCCTCGCCCGACAGCAAGGTGAAATCCGATGCCGGCACGAACGCCAGCATCCAACCGGCCTTCTGGCAGATCGAGCAATTGCACATCACGGCCCCGCTCAGATCGGCCTTCGCCTCGTAGCGAACCTTCCCGCAGTGGCAGCCGCCCGAATAATTCTTGGCTTCGGTCATTTTGTGTCTCCTATTGCGGCGTGCTCCCCGCTAGGGTGGGCCGAGCCCGCCCCAATAGACTTTTCACTGTCTCCAAACGAGGTTACAAGGCCACAATCCCTTCTAGCGAGCCCCTCGGGCTTATCAACTCCTACCTCCTCAAAGGACGTGACATGACGGCAATCGTCGACATCATCGGGCGTGAAATTCTCGATAGCCGGGGCAATCCGACCGTTGAGGTCGATGTGGTGCTGGAAGATGGCGCTTTCGGCCGGGCGGCGGTCCCCTCGGGCGCCTCCACCGGCGCGCACGAGGCGAACGAGCTGCGCGATGGCGACGCGTCACGTTATTTTGGCAAAGGCGTGCTGAAGGCCGTGGATGCGGTCAATGGCGAGATTTTCGATGCGCTTGCCGGCATGGATGCGGAAGACCAGCGCGGTCTCGACGCGGCCATGATCAAGCTCGACGGCACCAGGAACAAGAGCCGCCTGGGCGCCAACGCCATTCTGGGCGTCTCGCTCGCCGCCGCAAAGGCCGCGGCCGAGACCTCCGGCCTGCCGCTTTATCGCTATGTGGGCGGCGCGACGGCGCACATCCTGCCTGTGCCGATGATGAACATCATCAATGGTGGCGCGCACGCCGATAACCCCATCGACATCCAGGAATTCATGATCATGCCGGTGGCGGCGGACACGGTGGCGGACGCCATTCGCATGGGCGCCGAGATCTTTCATACCTTGAAGAAGAACCTGAAAGAGGCTGGCCACAACACCGGCATTGGCGATGAAGGTGGTTTCGCGCCTGGCCTCAAGAGCGCGGACGAGGCTCTGACCTTCATCATGAAGGCCATCGAGAAGGCTGGCTATAGGCCAGGCAGTGACGTGATGCTGGCGCTCGATTGCGCCTCCACGGAGTACTTCAAGGGTGGCAAATATCACCTGGAAGGCGAGGGCAAGACGCTCTCCAGCGAGGAGAACGTGAAGTATCTCGAAGGTCTCGTCTCGCGCTTTCCAATCATCTCCATCGAAGACGGCATGGCCGAGGACGATTGGGCAGGCTGGAAGATGCTGACCGACGCGCTTGGCAAGCGCTGCCAGCTCGTCGGCGATGATCTGTTCGTCACCAACACCGAGCGGCTGAGCGAGGGCATCGCGAAGGCGACGGCCAACTCGATCCTGGTCAAGGTCAACCAGATCGGCTCGCTCACGGAGACACTCG
This sequence comes from uncultured Hyphomicrobium sp., assembly GCA_964587445.1. Classification (GTDB taxonomy): domain Bacteria; phylum Pseudomonadota; class Alphaproteobacteria; order Rhizobiales; family Hyphomicrobiaceae; genus Hyphomicrobium_B. The sequence continues at coordinate 262,056 of CAZPLQ010000005.1, read as the reverse complement.
ATGCCGTCGCCATGGCCCAGCGCGCCGGATACACGGCGGTAATGTCGCACCGCTCCGGCGAGACGGAGGATTCTACCATCGCCGATCTCGCCGTCGCGACGAACTGCGGGCAGATCAAGACGGGCTCCCTGTCGCGCTCGGATCGTCTGGCCAAGTACAATCAGCTTATCCGCATCGAAGGGGAGCTGGGCGACGTGGCGCGTTATGCCGGCAAGACCATTTTGAAGGCCAGCGCCTGAGGCGGTCATAACTCAGGTTTCATACAATAAAATCGTCGCTGCCCGAAAGCGCGTGCTGGCCAACCAGCGCGCGTTTTTTCATAGAAAACAGAATCTTGCAGGACTATCGGCCTATCTGAGGTGCACACCGGAGGCGCGTTGTCCAGATGGCGGGCAGAGACGTATCGGCGAACTTTCTTTGAAAATCGAACGGTGTTTTACGGCCTCTTTACCGAGCCCCGCTAAAGTCCTTCTCGTGCTCCAGTGATCCCCCAAAAACTTGGAGACCCGTGAAGCCGTGCTGCGTCCCGATACGCATGAAGTCCAAGTCAGGTACCGTCCCCGCGTTCGGCAAGTGCTGGTGTTGCTTGCTTGCCTGATTTCGAGTGCCTACTTTGGATTTCATGCGCTTCATGGCCGCCATGGCCTCGAAGCTCGTAATCAGTTGATCGAACGATCCACGCTCTTGGATTTCGAGATCAAGAGCCTCGAGGCCGTGCGCGCGAAGCTCGAGCGGGATGTCGCGCTCCTCTCCCCCGATAAGCCCGATCCCGATATGGTTGAAGAAATCGCGCGCGACGTGCTCGGTTACGTTCGTCCCAACGACATTATCGTGCCGGAACGCCTTTGACGGCTGGGTCTTGCTTACCTTGCACATCATCACCACTTGATGCGCTCGTCCTGGCAGGTAAGCTACGCTTCCAAGCCGGGCCAGACGTTAAGGATCGTGCGATGAGTGAAAGCAGCAGGTCGTCCAAGGAACCGCCGGTCGAACTGGAAATGCCCGACGGCATCGAACAGGCGGAACAGTCGGTGGAGCTGGTTCGCGCCTGGATTGCCGACGGCGCCTTGATGGTATCTCTCAACGCCGATGCTTTCGGCGAGCGTGTTTCCGATTGGGGACGGCTCTTGTCGGAACTCACCGAACACGTGGCCAAGGCGACAGCGCTGCAGGGCCACATGAGCGAGGCCGAAGCGGAGTCCATCATCCGGCAAACCTACACGGCCTCAGGGCTCGTACACGGCAGCCAACCCCGCGTGCGCAGCTCCGAAGGGCGCATTCTGCGCACCAAGCATTAGGGGTATTGAGCGGAACGGTTGCGCTCTCGTTATCCTCAAGCTTTGAGTAATCCCGAGCAGGCGCGCGGCGGCTGTGTCGCTTCGGCATCAATCGGCATGTTTCCACAGCAACGCGAATCGTTTGCCCCACTTGGGCGTGGATGATCCGGCCGGGTGACTTGCCGTGCGCTGCTGCCGCCTTCTAAGCATGTAACCAAGGCGTGTGCGTTCGTTCGACTTTCTATTCACTCGGGGGACGTGCAAATGAAACTGCGTTCGATGGCAGCGGTGGTGGGTCTTGGGCTCCTGGCAGCAGGATGCTCGGCGGATGGTGGTCTGCAGACCACTGCCTCAATCAATAAACCGGCGGAGCAGGCAGCGGTGGATCCCACTTGTGTGGCTCTCACCAACCAGATCGAGATGCTGCGCAAGGAAGGCAATATCGAAAAGCTGGAGCAGGCAGCGACCGGCAAAGGCGCAAGTGTAAAGGTGAGACGCGACGCGCTTGCCAAGCAGGCGGAACTCAATCGCGTCAATGCCGATTTCCAGGGGCGCTGCGGCCCGAGGATGCCGCAAGTCGCGTCTTCGGTCCAAGTACCGGCCGTGCAGCCAGTGCAAGCGCCACAGAAGCCGCAGTAAGGCAAGCAGGATGAGGGACGGCCTGCATACGGTCGCGGCTGTATGCAGGCATGCCCTAATCGCAAGCCAGCTATTCTGTGGATCTTTCTAGCGGGCGTCTTGCGCTGGTGCAGCTTCGCCACACCACGGCCATGAGGGCTTGCGAAGCTTTTTCTCCTATGTTCAACAAAGGTCTTGAAACGCTGCGGGATGATTTGCGGAAATTGCAGCGTGGGTGCGAACCTCACAACGGACACGGTTAGAATGCGGCAGCTTATCGGTCTCGGCTTGGCATGTATGACAGCGGCAGCTCTGGCCGGCTGCGGTGGTGCATCGGGCGGCGATCCGGGCGCCAAGCCGTTGCCCATGGGGCAGTCCTGCGGATCGATTCGCGGCGAGTTGAACCGTCTCGATTCCAAGGGCGTGCCTGCACTCGTGGAGCGTGCCAGCAGCGGCGGCAAACTCAATCCGGCCCAGCGCGCAGACGTTGATTCTTACAACAATCTTCTCAACCAGTATCTGGGTGCGCGCTGCCACGTCTAGCTCGCCCTTCTTTTTATGGTGAGTTCGCATGTTCAGAATGCTTTCATGGCGCTGGACGCGATGTATCACGTCTGACTATTTTTATAATCGACGTGACATTTCCGAAGAGGGAGAACCCCACCATGGATGACAATGCGCGCGCGCTTGTGGTTTTTGCTTTGGTCGGCATCGTTGCCGGTTTTCTGGCTTCCATCATCGTGGGCGGCGGCGGCCTCATCCAGTACTTGTTGTCGGGCGTCATCGGTGCGTTCGTCGGCGGCTATCTGCTGCGTGCGATCGGTGTCAATCTTGGGATTTCCAACCCGCTCGTGTCGCAGATCGTGACCGCGACGATCGGCGCTATCGTTGTCGTCCTCGTTGCCAGGATGATCTCTTGACCCGCACTACGGGTACCCTCTCCTGCGAAATCCCGGAGCGATAGAGGGTGCCTACGTTCGCAACCAGGCGCATCGTTCCGTTCTCCGCTCGTCAGATGTTCGATCTGGTTGCCGACATCGAGCGGTATCCCGAGTTCCTGCCGATGTGCACCGGGCTGCGGGTGATCTCGCGCAAACCGGCCCCCCAAGGCGAGGAATTGGTTGCGCGCATGAGCGTCGGCTACAAGGCGATCCGCGAAAGCTTTACGACCCGGGTGGCATTGGTGCCCGATGACATGCGTGTCGATGTCGCCTATCTCGACGGACCATTCTCCCACCTGGAGAACCGCTGGCGCTTTGTCGATCTGGCCCAGGGCTCCGAGATCGATTTCTACATCACCTATCAGTTTCGCTCCGCGATGCTCGGAATGGTGGTGGGCGCGGTGTTCGACCAGGCTTTTCGCAAGTTCGCTGAAGCCTTCGAAACGCGTGCGGGTCATGTCTATGGAATGCCGGGCGCTGCGCGATCGCTTCCGCAGAGTTGACGCGTAAGAGGCGCGATCCGGCAGTACATCGCCGCCTCAGTAGATCGCCTTTTCCCCGTTCTTGACGCTTTTCAAGCCGATCACCGTGTCCAAACCACGCGCGCCGGTCAGAATGGTGCCGTCGAGATCGGCGCCGGTCAGATCCGCGCCCGAGAGATCCGCGCCGCTCAGGTCGGCCCGCGACAGGTCCGCGTTGACGAGAATCGTGCCCGTGAGGTCGGCGTTGCGCAGGTTGGCGAAATTGACCTGAGCATGGGTGAGGTCCGCGCGCTTCAGAATGGCGTTGGAGAGGTTTGCGCCGGCAAGTTCCGTCCGCCAGATCACCTCAATGAACCCGGTCTTGCCGAAGGGCGCGCAATAGGCGTCGGTCAGATCCGCACCGGCCAGGTTGGCACTCGACAGGCGGGCAAAGATGCGCGTCTTGCGCAGGTTCGCACCCTTGAAACTGGGCGCTTCGGCAGCGGACGCGGTCAGTCCGGAAAACGAGTTTGGGCGCAAGAGGGACGCGCCTTCAAGGTCGGCGGCGTCAAACTTCGCCCCGATGATGGAGCTGCGGTCCAGTACGGCGTCCTTCAAGTCCGAGCCGCTCAGGTTGGCGCCCGTCAGGTCCGCGCCGAACAGGTTGGCCTTGGCGAGGCGCGCACCTTTGAAGTCGACGCCCGCCAGGTCGAGATCGTTCAAGTCCTTGCCAGATAAATCAGGTGTCGCGCCCTTATGGGCGCCAAACAGGGCCTGGGTGAGTTCGCGTGCCGTATAATCGGCGGCATGCGCGGATCCCGCGAGCAGGAGAGCCGCCGCGAGCGCCAGCCAACGAACAGATCGCAGCAAGGCCCATTCCATCACCTCATCACCTCTTCGATCAGATCCAGCGCTGCGTTGACGCTGGCGAGGCGGATTTCCCGGCGACTCATCGGGCCGAACTGGAATTCACGGGCTGCCATCACCCCGCTACGGTCGCGGGCGGCGATATAGACCAGTCCGACAGGTTTGGCGTCCGTTCCTCCTCCAGGGCCCGCCACGCCGGTGACGGCGACGGCAATGTCGGCGCGCGAGCGCACCAGGGCACCCTGTGCCATGGCGGCCGCCACCTGCCGGCTGACGGCGCCGAGCCTGGCGATAAGTGCGGCCGGGACCCCGAGGCAGTCGCTTTTGGCTTCGTTCGTGTATGTGACAAAGCCACGATCAACCACGTCAGACGAGCCTGGAATCTCGGTCAGAAGCCCAGTGACGAGCCCGCCCGTGCAGCTTTCGGCGGAGACAACACGGATGCCACGCACCCGGCAGGCTTCGAGCAATGCTTCGGCACGGGACAACAAAGCTGGTGTGAACATGATCGGCTTGGCTCGGATGACGCAAAACATTCCAGGGAGCGCTTCGGACGAAGCGCTCCCTGGTCATGGTATCATGCGAGGCTTATCTAGAGAGAGGCGGATTTTTGCAGGGCGCCCGGCTGATCAGGCGGCTGCAAGCCTCTCGGCCTGACTCAGCAGGCCGTCGAGGACTTCCCGACTGCCGGCGCCCATGGCACCGACGGTCTTTTTCTGCGCATCCTGCCAGATTGGGAAGGCATCCTTGAGCACGGCCTGACCCTTGGGCGTCAGGTGGAGGCCGCGGCCACGCCGTCCGGCGGGCGGATCCATGATAATATGGCCAAGCGCGAGCAAGCGCTTCAGGTTGCGCGACAGTGTCGACTTCTCGATATCGAGCTCATGCCCGATCTCGACAGCCGTTATGCCATCACGGGAGGCCAGCTGTGCGAGCAAGGTGTACTGGCTCGCGGTGATGCCGAGTGGGCGCAGGGCATCGTCGTAGACCCGGGTGATGATACGCGACAGTTGACGCACGCGGGTGGCGAGACACGTCTCCGAGGTGGCTTCAGCGATGGCGCTGATGGCAGTCTCGGATGGCCTAGCGTCGAGGTTCTGAGGCATAATGTTCATGTCGGCTCCCACGTTGGTCGTGGCAATACAACCACTGACCTCTTGATGCAGCGATTCTGCCAGAAGGGTCAACGATTCGGCCGTTGTTAAATAGCCACGGTGAGGGCGCAATATGCGCCGCCCGTGGCACAGATGGCGTGCCCTTATCAGCGGATTCTCAAACCTTCCACTGGCGCAACGCCCAGCCGGCGAGCGCGCCAAGCGCAATGGTCGAAACGATCGAATACCGCCAGATATAAAGAAACGCGGTCAACGGATAGTGCCCGGCAGGATCTAAGAGATCGACACTGAAAATGTCGTGCGCCACGATCGGCCATCCGAAGACTAGGGGAATATAGAGCAGTGCGAGGACGAGGCCTGCAGCGCGCGCCTTATAGGCCACGGCAAAGGGCACGATGCCATGCACGCCGATGTAGACGGCATGAACTGCGAAAGAATTCAGGGCGCGAAAGTAATGCATCTTGCAGACCCAAAAATACGATGCAGCGGCCAACACAACAGCTCCGGCCAACCACAGTAGAACGTCGGTCGGCAAGGCTCGACGGCGAAAGACTTCGGCTTTTTGCATCACACCTTTGGACCTCACACCGGCACCTGCACCGTCGCCACTGCTTGCGCCGCCAGCCCTTCGCGGCGGCCGATGAAGCCGAGGCCTTCCATCGTTGTTGCCTTGATGCCGACGCGGCCGGGTTCGATTCCCAGCGCATTGGCGATCACGGTCTTCATAGCCATCCTGTGCGGACCAATCTTCGGCGCTTCCGCCAAAACCGTGATGTCGACATTGATAAGTCTTCCACCCTGCGCTGCGACAAGCTTCGCCGCGTGCTCTAGAAATATCCGCGACGGCGCGCCTTTCCACTTCGGGTCGGATGGAGGGAAGTGCTGGCCGATGTCCGCTTCCCCGATGGCGCCCAGCACGGCGTCGGTCAGCGCATGCAGCACGACGTCGGCGTCCGAATGGCCTTCGAGTTTCTGCGTATGAGGTATCCTTACACCCCCGAGCCAGACGTGGTCGCCTTCGGCGAACCTGTGCACGTCGAAACCTGTGCCGGTGCGCGTTTCGGCTGCAAAAGGAACTGGCCCAGCGCGCGCGATCTCGGCCATGTCGATGTCCTCCACGGTCGTGATCTTGATGTTGGCGGCGCTGCCCGTGACGAGAGCCACGTGGATACCAGCGCGTTCGGCCACCGCGGCATCGTCGGTGAGGTCCTTGGCGCCATCGCGGGCGGCTTGACGGTGGGCGGCCAGAATCTGGAGGAACTGAAAGCCTTGGGGTGTCTGCGCGCGCCAGAGATCTTCACGGCCGACGGTCGTTGTAATCATGCCGGCGGCATTGCCGCGCTTGAGCGTGTCGGTAACGGGTAGCGCCAGGATGGCGCCTTGGGCCGTCTTGAGCGCTGCACAGATACGCTCCAGCTCCTCACCAGATACGAACGGCCGCGCAGCGTCGTGAATAAGCACGTGCGACGGGGTCTGCTCGCTGCCGCGCGTCGCAAGGGCCTCAAGCCCACACAAAACCGATTGCTGGCGCGTCGCTCCGCCTGGGACGGGGGGAAGGATCTTGGCGAAGGTGGCGGGGGGTAGCCTCTTTTCCACCCATGCCAAGACGCCTGCGTAGCTCTCCGCGTCGTCCGGGTGAATGACCACCTGAATCATGTCCGCGAACGGCGGAAAGGCCATCAGCGTATGGCCGAGAACCGGAACGCCGCCGATCTCGACGTACTGCTTGGGCTGCCGGTCCCCGCGCGTTGCGCGCGATCCACGTCCAGCGGCGACGATCAGGGCGACGGTCTTCAAGACGCAAGAACTCCACAAGTTTTAAGTCTCGCCGAGCGTTAGCCGTGGCGCGGCAATACGGCAACCGGGAAAGGGCGTTGTTTGCACTTGCGAATGCTCGTGCGTCTGCCTATTGTGCCCAACCGCAAGGCATGCACAAATAGAAGGCATACGCCGAATGGCCTATAAGCTCGCCAGCGCATCTTCATTTGGCGTGGCAGTCAAGATTAACCAATGACCCAAGGCACCGCGAAAACCGCATTCGCTCGAACCATCGAAGCCGCGTGCCCGGTGGCTTTGGCGCCCATGTCAGGCGTGAGCGATCTTCCTTTCCGGCGCTTGGCCCATCGGTTGGGTGCGCCTCTGGTCGTGTCCGAGATGATCGCGAGCGAGGAGCTTGCGCGGAACGCCAAACATATTCGACGCCGTGCCGAGGGACGCGAGCTTGCTCCGTTCGTTATCCAGCTCGCGGGACGCGAAGCAAAGTGGATGGCGCAGGGTGCCGCCATCGCCGAGCAGAAGGGCGCGGACGCCATCGACATCAATATGGGTTGCCCCGCGCGCGAGGTGACGGGCAAGTTGTCCGGATCCGCGCTGATGCGCGACCTCGATCATGCCCAATCGCTCATCCGGGCCGTGGTATCCGCCGTCAAGGTGCCCGTAACGCTCAAGATGCGCCTCGGCTGGGACGACAAAACGCGCAACGCGCCAGAACTCGCCAAACGGGCGCAGGACGAAGGCGTCAAGCTCCTCACGGTGCACGGCCGCACGCGCTGCCAGTTTTTCAAGGGCAACGCCGACTGGACGGCCGTTCGCACGGTGGTCGATGCCGTATCGCTTCCCGTGCTGGTCAACGGCGACATCGTTACTGCTGAAGACGCCGTGACGGCGCGTGCCCAATCCGGTGCGAAGGGTGTGATGGTGGGGCGAGGCGCGTATGGCGCGCCTTGGCTTCCCGGACGCATCGCCGCCGCCTTGCAATCGGGCGTAGATCCCGGTGCGCCATCTCTGGAAAAACAAGGCGGGATCGCGCGCGCGCATGTCGCCGACATGCTCGAACATTATGGCGCAGAACTGGGTTTGAAAAACGCGCGCAAGCATATCGGCTGGTACCTGGTTTCCTCCGGCCAGCCCGAGCCGATCGTGAAGGCGTGGCGGCGGCGGCTGTGCACCCAGGACGATCCGCGCGCCGTGCTGAATGACCTTGAACAATTTTATGACCAGCCCGAAAGGCTTGCCGCATGAGCCGCATAGCGTCCCGCAGGAAAACGGATGACCCGCCAGGCGTGGCCGCTGGTAGCTTGGCGATCCGCGAGGTTGATAGCGAGGCGTTGCTGGCCACGCTTCCTCATCCCATCATGGTGATCGACGCCAACAACCACATCACGTTCGCCAACGCCGCGGCCGAAGCCTTCTTCTCCATGGGAGAAGCCGTGCTCAAACGGGCGCGCATCAGCGATGTGGTGGCGTTCGGCTGTCCGCTGCTGGGCCTCATCGAGCACATTCATCAGACAGGGTCCACAGTCAACGAATACGGCATCGAGGTCGCAACGCCGCGCTTTTCTCAGCCAAAGCTGATCGACGTCTACGGCGGACCGATGCCCGACGATCCCTCGCTCATGTTTATCATGATCCAGCAGCGCAACATGGCGCAGATGATCGAGCGGCAACTGACGCACAGGGCAGCGGCGCGGTCCGTATCGGGCATGGCCGGCGTCCTGGCTCACGAGATCAAGAACCCGCTGTCGGGCATTCGTGGCGCCGCGCAACTGCTCGAGCCAGGTCTGTCGGACGATGACCGTACGCTGACGCAGCTCATCTGCACCGAGACGGACCGCATCCGCAATCTCGTCGACCGCATGGAAGTGTTCGGCGACGAGCGCCCCATCGCCAAGGAAGCCGTCAACATTCACGACGTGCTGCATCATGTCCGCAAGATTTCCGAATCCGGCTTCGGCCGCAACCTGCGCCACGTGGAGGACTACGACCCCTCGCTGCCCTTGGTGCTCGGCAATCGCGACAAGCTCGTCCAGGCCTTCTTGAACCTGGTGAAGAATGCGGCGGAGGCGATAGGTGATAGGCGTGAGAACGGGCGCATCGTCTTGACAACCGCCTTCCGCCCCGGCGTGCGTCTCGTCGTGCCGGGCTCCGACATGCGTGTCAGCCTGCCGCTGATGATCCAGATCGAGGATAATGGCGGGGGTATTCCCGAGCACATCAAAGCCCACCTGTTTGATCCCTTCGTCACGACGAAGGTGTCCGGCACGGGACTGGGGCTTGCGCTCGTCGCCAAGATCATCTCGGACCACGGCGGCATCATCGAGTGCGACAGCGAGCCCAAGCGTACCATTTTCCGCGTCCTCCTGCCGATGCAGGACCGCTCACGCAACATCGCCAGCAAACAAGCCTAGAGGATCCAGAGGGATGGCACGCGGCACGGTGCTGATCGCAGACGACGACACAGCCATCCGGACGGTGTTGAACCAGGCGCTGGCGCGGGCAGGCTATGCTCCCCGCGCCACCGGTAACGCGGCAACGTTATGGCGCTGGGTCAGCCAGGGGGAAGGCGACGTCGTCATCACCGACGTGGTCATGCCCGATGAGAACGCTTTCGATCTCATTCCCCGCATGAAGAAGTTGCGGCCGGATCTGCCCATCATCGTCATGAGCGCCCAGAATACCTTGATGACGGCGCTGACGGCGGCAGAGAAGGGCGCCTACGAGTATCTGCCCAAGCCGTTCGATCTCAGCGAAGTCGTTGCGGTTGTCGGACGTGCGCTCTCCGAACCGGGCCGCAAGCGTCCCGCATCGGGCGCGGAGGTCGATGGCGAGGATCTGCCTCTCATCGGCCGCTCGCCGGCCATGCAGGAGATCTACCGCATCCTGGCCCGGCTCACGCAGACCGATCTCACCGTGATGATTACGGGTGAAAGCGGAACCGGCAAGGAACTGGTTGCGCGTGTGCTGCATGACTTCGGCAAGCGCCGTCAAGGGCCGTTCGTGCCGATCAACATGGCGGCCATTCCGCGTGAGCTGATCGAAAGTGAGCTGTTCGGCCACGAGAAGGGCGCCTTCACCGGCGCCCAGTCGCGCACGCCGGGCCGTTTCGAGCAGGCCGAAGGCGGCACGCTCTTTCTCGATGAGATCGGCGACATGCCCCTTGAAGCGCAAACGCGGCTGCTCCGCGTGCTGCAGCAGGGCGAGTACACGACCGTCGGCGGGCGCACGCCGATCAAGACCAACGTGCGCATCGTTGCGGCCACGCACCGCGACTTGAAGAGCCAGATTCAACAAGGCCTGTTCCGCGAGGACCTGTTCTATCGGCTGAACGTGGTGCCCTTGCGCCTGCCGCCGCTGCGCGAGCGCGTGGAGGACATCGGCGATCTGGTGCGCCATTTCCTGCGGCTGGCTGGGCGCGAAGGGCTTGGCCAGAAATCGATCGAGACAGGCGCCATCGAGCGCCTCAAGGCTCACCCGTGGCCCGGCAACGTGCGCGAGCTGGAAAACGTCGTGCGCCGCCTGGTGGCGCTCCATCCCCAGGAGACCCTCACGCTTCAGATCGTCGAGCAGGAGCTTGCCGGGTCCGAGCCGCCACCCAATGCCAGCGGATCAGGCGACGAAGGCGACCTGACGGAGGCAGTCGAGCGATACCTGACGCGCTACTTCGCCTCGTTTGGGAACGAACTCCCGCCGCCGGGCCTCTACGACCGTATTATTCGCGACGTCGAAAAACCCTTGTTGTCGGCGGCGCTCGCGGCGACCCGCGGCAACCAGATCCGGGCAGCCGAACTTCTCGGGCTGAACCGCAATACGCTGCGCGCGCGTATCCGGGACCTCAACATCCGCGTGTTGCGGACCGTTGAGGGTTAGGACGTCTAGGGCCGCGCAAACAAGTGGACGGCGCCGGAAAGTCCCAATATCGCGCGGCGGGAATTGATGTCTTCTCCGAACACGGGCTTGACGGCCAACGCTTCCAGGTCTACGCCACACTTGTCGCGAAAATGTCACAGTTTGGGTGCTTGGCTAAAGGCCTGGGTGTGGCAACGACGCTAGAAGGGTCGTGGCAGTGGAGTTTCGCGGGGCCGCACTTTGCCTGCGAAGTGTTGAATTCTAAGGGGTTGGTGGGCGACGCGCTATGACGATGGGCGAAAGCAACAGTCCGTCCGCCGAGCCGACGCAACCCGGCATCGGTCCTCAGACGCTTCCCGCCTCGCGCGCCATCATCGAAGATGAGGCGGGGCCCCTTAACCCGTCTGACCGCACCTCTCTCGTAGGTCTCGTCATCGTCGTGCTTTCGATGGTGTCAGCGCTCGTCAGTTATTTGATCCTGACCGGCCTGACGACCATCGCGCCACGCAACGAGGTGGTCTGGGCGGCGCTGGCAACCAACGTTGTGCTCATTTTGGCTATGCTCGCGGTGATCGCGCGTCAGGCCATCGGCATGTCGCATGCCTGGCGGCAACGCATCCCCGGTGCGCGGCTCCAGACACGCATCGTCGGATTGTTCTCCATCGTGGCGGCGCTGCCTGCGCTCCTGCTGGCGATTGCGGCGACCACGACCTTTTCGCGCTCGCTCGACGGCTGGTTCTCCACCCGCACCCGCGCCATCGTCGAGAACTCGCGCGACGTCGCCAAGGAGTACGTGGAGGAGCACGGCAAGATCATCCGCACCGACGTCGTCAACATGAAACGGGATGTCGATGGCGCGGCCGCCGACCTCAAAGACGACCCCGACGCCTTCCAGAAGTTTCTGATCGGGCAGGCGGGTTTGCGCGACCTGCCGGCGGCCTACATCATCGACAAGGATGGCGTTCCGGTCGTGATGGCGATCGAGGACCCCAAGCTGCCCTATCTCGTGCCGCCGCTGAGCGATATCCAGCAAGCGGACGCAGGGCAGGTGCCGCTGCTGATGCCGGAGACCGATTACCGTGTTGCGGCCATCGCAAAACTCGATCAGCTCCCTGGCCGTTACCTCTACGTCGTGCGCTCGATCTCGCCCAAGGTGATTTCGCATCTGCAGCGCACCGAGCAGAATGCGGATGAGTACAACCGGTTGCGCAAATCGCGCAGCGGCCTGAAGATCGCGCACGGCCTGATCTATTTCACGATCTCGACCACAGCGCTGCTGGCGGCCATCTGGGCGGGCATGTGGTTCGCAGGCAGGTTCGTCGCGCCGATCCGCCGCCTCATAGCGGGCGCGCAGGAGGTTTCGCGCGGCAATCTTGACATTGCGCTACCCGAGAAGCGTGGCGAAGGCGACTTGCGCCGCCTGTCGGAAACCTTCAACCACATGACGCGCGAGATCAAAGGCCAGCAGCATGCGTTGATGTCCGCCAACACGCAGTTGTCGGAGCGGCGCAACTTCATCGAAGCCGTCCTGTCGGGTGTGTCGGCCGGTGTGATCGGTCTCGACAGCGCCGGCAAGATCACGCTGCTCAGCCGGTCCGCCGAACAGCTCCTGGGGCTGTCGAGCGAACAGGCGGTCGGCAAGGCCTTGTCGGACGTCCTGCCGGAGTTTGCCGCTGTCATGTCCCAGCGCGACGAGAGCGGGCTCAAGTCCAAGGGCCAGCTCGAGGTGAAGCGCGAGATCGGAGATGACGAACGCACGTTCGCGGTGAAGATCACGCGGGAGCGTGCAGGCGAGGGCGACGTCGGCTCGGTCGTGACGTTCGACGACATCACGGAGCTTGTGCAGGCCCAGCGCACGAGCGCCTGGGCGGACGTGGCCCGGCGTATCGCCCATGAGATCAAGAACCCGTTGACGCCTATTCAGCTCTCGGCGGAACGGCTGCGTAACAAATTCGGCAAGCAGGTGAACGACAATCGTGAACTTTTCGAGCAGTTGACGCAGACCATCGAGCGCCAGACGGGGCAGATCAAGAGCATGGTCGACGAGTTCGCATCGTTCGCGCGCATGCCCGCACCGCAGATGGCCGAGGGCGATCTGCGCCTGCCCGTGCAGGAGCCCGTCATTCTGTTCCGCGAAAGCAACAAGGACATCGACTTCAAACTCACGCTGCCCGATACGCCGGTGAAGACGCGCTTCGACACGCGGCTCATTTCACAAGCCATGACCAATCTGGTGAAGAACGCCACCGAGGCCATCGAAGGTTTCGGCCCAGCGCAAGGACGGCCCGAGGGCTATCGCGGCCGGATCGAGGTGCACATGGAGCAGGATGGCGAACGTGTGACAATCGAAGTGATGGACAACGGCATCGGCTTGCCCAAACAGAACCGGTCGCGCCTGCTGGAGCCCTATGTCACGACGCGCGCCAAGGGAACGGGGCTCGGCCTTGCCATCGTGCAGAAGATCGTCGAACAGCACGGTGGAACGCTCTCGCTCGAGGATGCGCCGTTGAATGAGACGCGCACGCGCGGCGCGATGCTGCGGGTGGTGCTGCCGGTGAAGGGTGTCCCGCCATCTGAGGCACGCAACGGATCTGGAGGAGCGGCACATGCCGAGGTAAACGCCGCACGCTCTGCTTGAACAGAAACAAGTTTCAAAGATAGCAAGAACAACTAGGACCTCACGGGAGGCAAGACATGGCAGCAGACATCCTGGTCGTCGACGATGAGGCCGACATCCGCGACCTTATTGCGGGCATTCTCGAAGACGAAGGCCATCGCACGCGTCTTGCCCGCGACAGCGATGAAGCCCTGAAGGCGATCGAGGACCGGCGTCCCCATCTGGTGATCCTCGACATCTGGCTGCAGGGCAGCCGCCTCGACGGGCTGGAGGTGCTGAGCGTGATGAAGCGCGCCTATCCCGACCTGCCGGTCGTCATCATTTCCGGCCACGGCAACATCGAGACGGCGGTTACCGCGATCAAGCGGGGCGCCTACGACTATATCGAGAAGCCCTTCAAGTCCGACCGGCTCGTGCTTGTGACGCTGCGCGCGCTGGAAGCCAGCCAATTGAAGCGAGAGGTCAAAGAGCTCAAGGAGCGCTCGGTCGTATCGGCCGACATGATCGGCAAATCGCCCGCGATCAACCAGCTCAGGAACCAGATCGATCGCGTGGCGCCGACCAACTCGCGCATCCTGATCCGCGGCTCATCGGGGACAGGCAAGGAACTCGCCGCCCGCGTCATTCACCAGAAATCGCACCGTGCCGATGGACCATTCGTCGTGCTCAACGCGGCGGCGATGGCGCCGGACCGTGTGGAAGAAGAACTGTTTGGCACCGAGGACCGAACCGGAGGCCCGCGCAAGGTCGGCGCGCTCGAGGAAGCCCATACCGGCACGCTGTACATCGATGAAGTCGCAGACATGCCGATGGAGACGCAAGGCAAGGTGCTGCGCGTGCTCGTCGAACAGAAGTTCACACGCCTCGGCGGCGCGCAGAAAGTCTCCGTGGATACGCGCATCATCTCCTCCACCAGCCGCGACATCGAGCGCGAGATCGAGGAGGGCCGCTTCCGCCAGGACCTGTTCCATCGCCTCAACGTCGTGCCTTTGCGCGTGCCGAGCCTTGCAGAGCGGCGCGAGGACATTCCCGACCTCATCCATTACTTCGTCGGTCAGGTGGCCCAGGCGTCCGGGCTGGCCCCCCGCCAGATCGGCGAAGACGCGGTTGCCGTGCTGCAAGCGCACGATTGGCCTGGCAACGTGCGCGAGCTGCGCAACAACATCGAGCGCCTGATGATTCTGGCGGGCGGGGATCCCGGCGCCATCATCACCGCAGACATGCTGCCCGAGGAGATCGGCTCCAACGTACCGTTGCCGGTCAACGGAGGTGCCGAGCATCTCATGAGCCTGCCGCTGCGCGAGGCGCGCGAGATCTTCGAACGTGAGTACCTTATTGCGCAGATCAATCGCTTCGGCGGCAACATCTCGCGTACCGCGGAGTTCGTGGGCATGGAGCGGTCTGCGCTGCATCGCAAATTGCGCGCGCTGGGCGTGTCCTCCGATCAGCGCGGCGGAAACGCAGCCTGACCGCAACACAGCATGACTGAAGCGCTTCCCCGGGACCACGCATGAGCCGTGTCATCTATGTCAATGGCCGCTATCAGCCTTACGCCAATGCCGCTGTCCACGCGGAGGATCGCGGCTTCCAGTTCGCCGACGCGGTGTATGAGGTGATCGAGGTCTCGGGCGGTAAACTGGTCGATGCGCGGCGGCATCTGGAACGTCTCGCACGTTCCCTGGGCGAGATCTCCATGCCGATGCCCATGTCTGAAGGCGCATTGCGCCAGGTCATGAGCGAGACGCTGCGGCGCAACCGCGTGCGGGATGGCCTCATCTATATTCAGGTGACACGGGGCGCGGGCCCGCGCGACTTTGCGCTTCCCGGCCCGCAGGTGCCTCAGAGCGTCATCGTGCTGGCCCGCAGGCAGGTGAGGGCGGCAAGTGACGCGCTCGCCGAAGAGGGGATCGCGATCATCACCATGCGCGATCCACGCTGGGCGCGCTCCGACATCAAGACCGTCATGCTGCTGCCTGCCGTGCTTGCCAAGGCCGAAGCCAGGAGACAGGGCGCGCGCGAGGTCTGGTTCACCGATGAGAACGGTGCGGTGACCGAGGGCGGCTCCAGCAATGCCTGGATCGTCACGCCCTCCGGGAAAATTGTGACACGCGCTCTGGATAACCGGATCCTGCCCGGCATCACGCGCGCCTCCGCCATGGACACTGCGCGCTACCTGCAACTCCAACTGGAAGAACGCGCCTTCACGCTGAAGGAAGCTTATGAGGCGAGGGAAGCCTTCATTACGTCTGCCACCAACACGGTCATGCCCGTGGTGCGCATCGATGGCAGGCCGATAGGCTCCGGACGCCCTGGCCCGGTGGCGCGACAATTGCGCCGTGCATTTCATCATATTGCTGAAATATCGGCACTCTAACGACCAAAGTTCGGGCAATGTTTGGATCTGCAGGCCTTTTAATCGCCCCCGGATCGACTATCTTACCGGCGGTGCCTGGGGCATCGAAGGCGAGAGAGCAACCCCGGCAACCGCGTTAACAACAGCAACAATAACGGCGGATAAAAAAACAATGGCCGAACGCGCTCAGAACCTCCAGGACACATTTCTCAATTATGTCCGCAAGAACAAGACACCCTTGACGATCTTTCTCGTCAACGGGGTGAAACTCCAGGGTATCGTAAGCTGGTTCGATAACTTCTGCGTCCTGCTGCGCCGCGACGGACATTCCCAGCTTGTCTACAAACACGCCATTTCGACCATCATGCCCGGTGGTCCGGTGAACCTCAACGACCAGGATGGCGAAGGTCTCGGCGGGTGACCTCAACGCCTGCGGACGTATCTCATGAATGACGAAGGCGAGCAGGGTGGCCGGACCCTGAAGGCCCGCCGGCGGGCGCCTGAGGAAACGCGCGCACCGCCTTCGCGCGCACTCGTGCTTGTTCCTGTGTTCAAGGCGCTGCGCGAGACGCCCGCACAGCACTCGCCCGATAATCGCCTTGCGGAGGCGCGTGGCCTCGCCGAGGCGATCGAGTTGTCCGTCGTCGAGTGCCTGCTCGTTCCCGTTGTAGCGCCGCGTCCTGCAACGTTATTCGGAACGGGCAAGGTGGAGGAACTGAAGGGCGTGATCGCTGAAAGGCAGATCGGCCTCGTGGTGGTGGATCACGCAATCTCCCCGGTTCAGCAGCGCAACCTGGAGAAGGCGTGGAACGCCAAGGTCATCGACCGCACGGGCCTTATCCTGGAGATCTTCGGCGCGCGCGCCCGCACGCGGGAAGGCGTGCTGCAGGTGGAACTTGCGCATCTCACCTATCAAAAGGGCCGCCTGGTCCGCGCCTGGACCCACTTGGAGCGCCAGCGTGGCGGCGGCGGGTTTCTAGGCGGCCCCGGCGAAGCGCAGATCGAACTCGACCGGCGCATGCTCCAAGATCGTATCGACGCGATACGGCGCGAGCTGGCCGATGTCGCCAAGACGCGGGAGTTGCACCGCAAGGGCCGCCGCAAGGTGCCATACCCAATCGTCGCAATCGTGGGTTACACCAACGCCGGCAAGTCGACACTGTTCAACAAGGTGACGGGTGCGGGCGTGCTCGCCATGGACCAGGTGTTCGCCACGCTGGATCCGACCATGCGCGAGGTTCATCTGCCCGGCGCCCGCAAGATCATCTTGTCGGATACCGTCGGCTTTATCTCCGATCTGCCGACGATGCTTGTCGCCGCTTTCCGTGCGACTCTGGAAGAAGTCGTCGAGGCCGATCTGATCCTGCATGTGCGCGACATCGCGCATGAGGAAACCGAGGCCCAGGCGCGCGACGTCGAAAAAGTCTTGGGCGACTTGGGCATCGACACCATTTCGGCCGACCGCCGTATCCTGGAGGTGTGGAATAAGGTCGATCTGTTGCCGGCGGATCGCTTCGGGGAAGTGCGCCGGGAGGCAATGCGCCATGACATGAAGCCGGTTCTCGTTTCCGCCCGCACCGGTTCTGGCCTTGACGCCCTGCTTGCCGCCATCGACGCCCGTCTGGGGCAGGCCGACGAGATTCTGGAGATCACCGTGCCCGGCCATGAGGGTGCGCTGATCGCCTGGCTCTATGAGAATACCGATGTCATAGACCGGCAAACGACCGAAGTTGGCGATCTGGCGCTGCGCGTGCGCGTTGCTTCGGAAAAAAAGGATCGCATCGTCAGCCGCTTGCGCAAGGCCGGCCTGCCCGTGTGAGCGGCACCTGCTCAAGGCAAGTGGCCTGAAATTGCGCGGCTGATCGATTTTCAGCCAATATCCTGGACGATCGCCGCCAGCACACTGCTTGCGTCACCCCGTATCTTCGCGTCATCTGCAGTTTGCAGTGATCTTATTTGTGTGGGGCACAAGCAGGGCGTAGCGTATGGAACATCGCTATCAATGCGCCATCGCAGGGGGCGGACCAGCCGGGTTGATGCTCGGCGTCCTGTTGGCGCGTGCGGGCGTCCATGTCGCCGTTATCGAGAAGCATGCCGACTTCTTGCGCGATTTCCGGGGCGACACCATTCATCCCTCCACCATGACGATCATGGATGAATTGGGCTGGCTCGATGAACTCCTTGCGCTGCCCCACCAACCCGTGCGCGAGTTGATCGCGCAGTTCGGCGCCGAGCGGATCAAGCTGGCCGATTTTTCGCGTCTTGCCGTGAAGACTCCCTACATCGCCATGATGCCGCAATGGGACTTTCTCAATTTCCTCGCGGCAAAGGGCAAGAGCTATCCGAATTTCAAGCTTGTGATGAATACCGAGGTGACGGATCTCCTGTACGATCTTGGCCGCGTGGTCGGCCTTATCGCCAAGTCTCCGGGTGAAGACCTGATGACCCTATCTGCCCGTCTCGTCGTGGCGGCTGACGGGCGAAGCTCGCGGCTGCGCGAAAGAGCCGGCCTGCGGACTGCGAATCTTGGCGCGCCCATGGATGTGCTGTGGTTCCGCCTCCCGCGCAAACCCAGCGATACGCATGAAACCCAAGCCCGCTTCGACGCCGGACGGCTCTTCATCATGTTGAACCGGGGCGATTACTGGCAGTGTGCCTTTGTGATCGGCAAGGGTCTGAACGAACAGGTTCGTGCGGCCGGGCTCGAGGCTTTCCGCGCCCGCATCGCGCCGCTCCTGCCTTTCGAGGCGATGCGGATCCAGGCTCTCACCCATTGGGATCAGGTGGCGCTGCTGAGCGTCAAGGTCGATCGCCTGACAAGATGGGCGCGGCCAGGATTGCTGTGCATTGGCGATGCCGCTCACGCCATGAGCCCGGTGGGCGGTGTCGGCGTCAATCTGGCCGTGCAGGATGCGGTCGCGGCCGCCAATATCCTCGCCGCGCCCTTGCGAACGGACAGCGTTGATTTTGCCGATTTGATGCGTGTGCAGGAACGCCGCGAATGGCCGACACGCATAACCCAGCGCCTGCAGATCATCGTGCAGAATGCGATCATCAAGAAAGCTCTCGACAACGCCACCACGATGAAGCCGCCGCTTTTGCTTCGCGTGTTGCTCGCAACGCCCTATCTTGGGCGGTTGCCGGCGCGGCTCGTCGGATTGGGCGTGCGTCCCGAGCACGTCTCGCAGGCCATCCGCAACGGGCGAGGGTAAGAGCTCATGACGGCAAAGTTACCGATGGCCAAAAGATTTCGGCTTCCAATTCTACCGCATGCGGTGTATGCAACGCGCCTTCGCGCAAATCTGCGTTCCTCAATTGTTAGGTTTTTCGGGGAGATCCCCATGACGAGCACACGCCCAGTCTCTGCCTGAGAGGCCACGCGTCCGCGTTTGCTGGCGCCTGATCGCCTAGCTTGTGCTGCGCCTTCGCGCGCAACCACTTCAATTAAAAATCTGCGCACAAGCCTCACTGCGGCTGAAGTGCGCTTGCTTAGAAAGCGACGTGTTTCGTCATGACGTCTCGTGCATCGGCTGTACGGGCCGAATGCGCCCCCCTGCGTGCGCGCCGGCTTGCCCAGGTCCGCGCCATGGTCGCCCGGTTCGCTCCGGCCGATCGCGCGCGCCTGGATCGCCTGGTGGTGATGCATCCCTATCTGGAAGACCTGCTGTGGTCGTTTCCAGGACTGGCCCACGCACTCGCTTGCGGCGCCTACGATGGTGCCTTGTGCGAGCGCGTGCAGGCGATGATCTGTGCCGGGACTGCTTTGCAGCATGCCGCCCGCGAGCTTGGATTGCCGTTCTGGCTGCGCCGCCTGCCGCCCGAAGCGTTCAACGGAAAGATCCCAGAACTGCCCTGCGATCCCGGGTTCGGGCTTAAGGTCTGCAATCATCTGCCCCATGCCCGAGTCGATGCACGCCGCTGGTTGGACTGCCTCTCGCTCGGCTATCGCATCTGCGATGGCGACTTCGCTCTCTGGGTGGCGCGCAATTGGGGTGCCTTCTATCCCTGCGATCCGCGTTCCGCCGTGGCAGTCTTGGGACTGCTCGCGTGGCACGCAGAACGGCCGCATGCAGGCGCAGGCCTTTATGTGCCGGCGGGATGGAGCCGCCAAGTGGGACTGCACGAGGCGCGCAGGCTGGCCGGTCTTTGGCTCTTCGAGCTGCAGATGGTGCTCTACACGCAGGTGCGTGCAATCACACTTGCGCGGGCCAACGATGCAATCTGTGTCGGGGGCACCACGTTCGTGCGCCTGCGCACGCCGCAAGAGCTGGCGGAGGAGGGCTCCATCATGCACCACTGCGTCGCCTCTTACGCACCTGATCTCGCCAAGGGACAGAGCTTCTTGTGGAGCCTGCGCGACGAGACTGGCGCGCGCATCGCCACCCTCGAAGTGCGCATGAGCGCGAATGGCCGCCCGCGCGTCGTGCAGTTGCGCGCACGTGCCAACGCGGACGTGCCCCATCGCGTCTGGCAATCCGTGCAGATCTGGCTTGCAGGCTGGAGTGAGCCGCAGGCGGCGAGCGCCAAGCCGGACGCGTTACCAGACGCACGCACCTGGGCGCATCTATGGAAGCCCTATTGGCGCGCCAAGGGCATGGGCGCTCTCCTGCCACTGCGCCCACCCCGCCAGGGCCTCGATCCCCTGCTTGAGGCGCTGGATCGCGCCCTCTAACGCAAAAGGGGCTAGCTGTCCGATGAAGCAATCTTGCCTTTCTCGATGGCCTTGGCTTCATCCCAAAGCGCGTCCATTTCCTCCAGGCTCGACTGGGCGGGCGCACGGCCTTGTCCGGCAAGGCGCTGCTCGATATGCGAGAACCGGCGGATGAATTTCTGGT
The DNA here is from genome assembly GCA_964587445.1 of uncultured Hyphomicrobium sp. Classification (GTDB taxonomy): domain Bacteria; phylum Pseudomonadota; class Alphaproteobacteria; order Rhizobiales; family Hyphomicrobiaceae; genus Hyphomicrobium_B. The sequence goes on along the minus strand of CAZPLQ010000005.1, from coordinate 241,347 downwards.
TTGCGCCGCGCAGGGCTGCTTCAGGATCAATTCTGAGATGGCGCGCGACGTTGGCCACGACAAACAGCAGATCGCCAAACTCTTCCGTGATGGCGTCTGCAGCGGGGGCTTCGCTCGGATGGGGCAATGCGACCTCCTCCAATTCCGCAAGCTCCTCACGCACCTTGTCGAACACGGGGACCAGCCCAGGCCAATCGAAGCCGACGCGGGCGGCTTTGTCCTGCAACTTGATTGCGCGCGTCAGGCCCGGAAGAGCCACTGGGATATCGGCGAGGATCGAAGGCTGCGCAGGTTCCCCATTTCCGGCCTCCTGTTTCAGGGCCTTTTCTTCAGCCTTGATCTTCGCCCAGATGCCATCGACCGCGCCCGGAGATCGCGCCGTCTCATCACCGAAGACATGGGGATGGCGGCGGATCATTTTCGCCGTGACGCCCTCAACGACATCTCCAAAGGAGAACGCACCCGCCTCCTCGGCCATGCGTGCGTGGTAGACGACCTGAAGCAGCAGATCGCCCAATTCCTCCTTCAGATCGTCGAGGTCGCGCCGGTCTATGGCGTCGGCAACCTCGTAGGCTTCTTCCAGCGTGTAGGGTGCGATGGTCTGGAAATTCTGCGCCAGATCCCAGGGGCAACCTGTGCCTGGCGTGCGCAGCGCGGCCATGATCTCAATGAGGCGCGCAATATCGCGTGAAGGCTCGATGGTCTTGCTCATAAGCGGGTTCCCGTTTCGTCGGCGGTGAACCTAGAGTGCTTCCGGAAAAGTGGGAACCGGTTTTCCGATAAGAAGCACGCTCTTGCCAATCAGGACAGGACAGGCGAGGGCGGCTGACGGACGCTTCCAGGGCGGCCGGCTGCGGGGCCAAGTCTCGATGCAGTCAGAAGAACCGCGCAAAGCGGAAAGAGCCAGCCAGCCCAGGCAGCGATGGCGTAGGCGGGTTCAAACGGAAGTTTCAGGTATAGGGCGGTGCCGATCATCAGCCGGAACCACACCGCGCCGGTGGTAACGGCGGCCATCGCCAGCATCAGCCGTGCGTGATCGGCGCGGCGCTTTTCAAGGATGGCGCGCCAGCCCATGCCGAGCAGCATGAGCCAGACCAGCCCCTGTACGAAAAAGCCTGCCCGCGCCCAGACGCCCGACGCGCTCAAGACGGCGACGGGAATGGCCGTCAGCCCTCCAACGACCACAAAGACGCCCACAGCCCGCCCCAGCGCACGATGAATATGGGGTTTGTGGCGAAACCAGATCGCCGGCGCCAGCAATGCCAGCGCTCCGGCGGACGCCACCATATGCAGCGGGAAGAGGATGGGTGCGCGTTGCGCCAGCAGAAGCATTTCATAGGGCAGACGAACGAGCCCCAGCCCCGAGAGCAGGGCCACGAGTGCAATAGGCATCATGAGGAGCAGCGCTATGAATCCCAAGGCCAGCCGCAAGGAAAAAGCCCTAGCCAGGATAGAGGCGCGGGGACGCAATTTCGGTTCCGGATGTGCCATTGCCGTTTCGCTCATGGTGCTGATCGTGCCATCCGCCTATGGCGCCTTCGCGGCGGACGAGGCGGACGTTGCACCGCGCTCGAGCATTGAAGCCAGCGCGCTGGCGGGGCGCTGGAGCGGCAACTATTTCGGCGATGCGGCGGTGCGTGAGAAGTGCGGTGGCCATCCTTGCACGTTGACGATCGATCTCAGTCCCTGCGCGTCGGGCTGGTGCGGTGTGCTGGTCACTGAGGAGGGCGGCTGCGGCGGCCTCGCCATGACCGTGCAGACCGGCAAAGGCGACGAGACCTACCGGCAATTCGACGGCCATCTCACGATCGATCCAAAGGCTGCCAGCTACACGATCCAGGCCACGCTCTGGACGGAAGCAGAAAGCAAGACGCCTCGCCTGGGGATCATCGGCGATACCGGCAAGGAGATGATGTTCATGCGCCGCTCGTTCCCGTTCCAGGCAGAGCTTTCGCGTACCGGTGATGCCGTCTGCACAAGCGAGAAGGCGACGAGCTGAACGAACGCGCGGGCATCGAACCCTGAGTGCGTTTGCTGCGCGCGGGGCATCTGATAGTCTGCCCGCGATATGTGCAACGTGCGCGCCGGCCGGGGGTCAATGTACATTCTCTTCAACGCCCTTCTGATGGTGCTGGAGCTGGCGGCCATCGTGGCCATCGCCTGGGCTGGGTTCACCTACCCGCTCGCCTTTGCCGCGGGCACGGCGGCGATTGCGTTCTTTCTCGGCATGCGGCTCGAATACGCCCGGCTGCAAAACGAGATCCCCTTCTACTTCGACCGTGTACCGGGGCGCACCGTGGTGTTCGTCTGGCTGGTGGCGGGGGGCGAAGCGTTTGCAAAGGCGCTGCTTGCGGGCGTCGTCGGACTTCTGACCTTTCTGGGCACGGACGCTGATCGCCTCGGCTGGGTGGCCGGCATTTTTGCGTTCACGCTGTTTTTGGGCGTGCAGATCGTACGCTGGCTGACGTCGACGCTGAAGGCCCGCCCGTTGCGCTGGGGGTACTTTCGTCTTGCCGCGCCGCTGGGTGTCGTCTTTTCGGTGGGGCAATCGCTCTTGCCTGCGCCGGGCTTCACCGAGTTGGCGCGGCGGGCAACACTTGAAATGCCGGAACGGCCCACCATGGAGCAGGCGAGCGAATTCCTGTTCCTGCTCAAGCAGACATTCGACGACATTGTCGAGCGCATGCTGACCTGGGTATTCGATCCCGCCGTCGCCCAGGTCGCCGCGGCCCTGGTCAGCGTGAATATGTTGTCGGGATTTGTCTTGTCGATCTATGCTGTATTGATCGCAGAAGGCATACGTCGCATGGAGCCTGGAAATGTCTGAAGTATTGAAATTGAAGCGCGGCATCAAGCAGATGGTGGCCGACGCCAACAGCGAGATCGAAAATCTCAGTGTCGAAGATGCCAAGGCTCTGCTGGGCCGCGACGATGTCGTCTTTGTCGATCTGCGCGATCCGCGCGAACTGGAGCGCGAAGGCATGATCCCAGGTGCGTTCCATTGCCCGCGCGGGATGCTGGAATTCTGGGTCGATCCCGAGAGCCCCTACCACAAGCCGGTGTTCGCCTCCGGCAAGAAGTTCGTGCTTTACTGCATGAGCGGTTGGCGCTCGGCACTGTCGACCAAGACCGTGCAGGATATGGGGCTGCCCAACGTGGCGCATATCGCGGGTGGTTTTTCTGCCTGGCGCAAGGAAGGCGGCGAGGTCGCTCCTGGCCCCAAGGCATAGATCACGGTCGAGTTGAAGGCCTTCCGATCCTACAGAGCCACTCTTTTCCTTTCCCGGGACGAGTGTTCCGGCACGTCCGGCCTTCGCGGGAGCCCGGCGATCCCGCACCGCACGGTTTCCCCCTGCCCACACGCGCGAATCAAGGCGTAACCTTGCGCGATCAGTGCGCGAAAGCACTGGCAATGGGGAAAGGACGCCGCCGATGATCATGAAACCTCCGGCAGGCATGTCCGAGTTCTTATCTGGAACATACGCGTTGAAGCCGCTGCGCCGGCGCACCAGAGACATTATGCTCGCTGCCGCGGCCATAGCGGCCACCATTGCGCTGTTCGCACTGTGGAGCGATCCTTCCCGTGCGGGTCCGCGCGGCACCCGTGTCAAACAAGGCGAACCCACCCGTGTCTTTGTCATGGCGGGATTTACGGCCGATTGCGCCTTCAAAGGCTATCCGCAAATCGTGGTCGAGACGCCACCGGCCAAGGGCGTGGTGGAAACCGTTGATGGCGCCGATACGACGATCCAATATTCCCTCTCGGGCAAATGCGTCGGCGCGCCCATCAAGGGCACCGCGATTGTCTACAAGCCAGCGCCGGGGCAGACGGGCGAGGACAGCTTCACGGTCTCCGGACGCCTCGGCAATGGAGAGCCCGCAACCCGGACATTTTCCGTGATCATAGATGCTTCCGGAAATCCCGAGTGACCAACCCCTGAGCAACCAGCTGCGGGGCAGCTATCGCGTGGCTTTCGCCTGACAATTGCTGGCGCAACCTGATGGCTTGCCCAAGGTCGTCATGGTAGCGCCGAGGGAATCAGCGCCTCATTCTTCGTTCGATTTGTAGCAGGCCGCATTGGGAGCGGGTGCGTCCACGCCCCCACTCGAGGTGGCCGGGTCAACGCTGGCCGCACGCATAAATTGTCAGATGATCCGCTTGGCATAGGAGGTCACGCTCATGAAGTTTGCATCGTATACCGAAGACACCATCTGGAGCGTCGAAGATACCCAGGAAGAAGCGCGCACCGAGGGGCTCGCCACCATGGATGATCTGGAAGTCGCAGACGACCTGCGCGCCACGCTCAAGATCGCCCCCATCGCGGATGCCCTGGTCCAGGCGTTGGCCGAGGTTGAGGACACGGGCGAGGAGGTTTTATTCGATCTCATCGACGGCACCTTGGAAATGGTCGAGGAGATCGATGACGAGGACGAAGGGGAAGAAGAGGACGCGGACGGCTCAGAAGAAGCCGCCTGATCGGCAAGCCGATGCGTTGCTCCAACATAAACGCACTCATATTAACTTGTTTCCCTGTCATCCCGGCCGCGCGTAGCGCGTGCCGGGACCCAGGAGAGCGGGGCAAGCTGTTGCAGTTTGATGTTTTGAGCTTCGCAGTGATGCGCTGGATCCCGGGTCGGCGCTCGCGCCGACCTTCATCCGGGCTCGCTTGCCCGGGATGACAATTGATGTTCGTCGCCTTGGCCAGCGTTGAGAGGTCCTTTGCCCGGATCTGTTTTCATGCGATCCGTTCCACCGTATGCAAGGCCAAATGCCGCCACGCCCAGGGCGAGCATGGTGGCAAAACGGGAGCGGAAACATGAGCTCTGGCTTGCTGGCACTTCTTGACGACGTCGTTGCCCTGACCAAGCTGACCGCAGCAACTTTGGATGACGTGACCGCGCAGGCCGCGCAGGTTGGCGCGAAGACCGCCGGCGTGGTCGTCGACGATGCCGCCGTGACGCCGCGCTACGTGACCGGGCTCGCCGCTGAGCGGGAACTTCCCATCATAGGCCGCATTGCCCTGGGCTCGCTCAAGAACAAGCTGATATTTCTATTGCCCATTGCTTTGCTCCTCAGCGAGTTCGCCCCTTGGGCAATTACGCCGATCCTGACGGCGGGCGGCCTTTATCTGTGCTTTGAAGGCTACGAAAAAGTTCACTCGATGTTTGTGCACCATGCGCCTGAGACCGCGCACGCTGTTGCCGACGCGCCGATAGTGGATCCGAAAAATCTCGAAGACCAGAAAGTCGCCAGTGCGATCCGTACCGACCTGGTGCTGTCTGCCGAGATCATGGCAATTGCGCTCGCCAATATCACCGCACCCGGCCTTGTGGTTCAGGCCCTCGTTCTGGCGGTGGTCGGCATCATGGTCACGGCGGGCGTCTATGGCGCGGTGGCCTTGATCGTAAAGGCGGACGATTTCGGTGTCTCGTTGGCGCTCAAGGATGGTCCGATAACGCGCCGGCTCGGGCGCGGTCTGGTTCGCGGCATGCCGTATTTCCTCAAGGTGCTGTCCTTTGTTGGCATGATCGCCATGCTGTGGGTCGGTGGCGGCATTCTCATTCACGGGCTCAATTGGTTCGGGTTCAGTGCAGGCGAGCACCTGCTGCATTCGATCGCGGAAACGGTTCAGGGTACCGTTCCAGAAATGCTGGGTGGCGCGTTTGCGTGGCTCGCAACGGCGACCGTCTCGGCAATCGCTGGTCTTCTGGCTGGTGTGCTGACGGCCCTTGTCGTTAACGGTGTCGTTTGGCCCGCCTGGACCGCGATCAAGGGAACAGCCTGACCTGCGGCTTTGCCTCAGATCGATCTATACCCATGGCCTGAAGCCGGGTGCGGGGCGGCGGCGTCCCACCGGCTTGACACGGGCGCGCCGATGCGTGCCTAAAGCGGCCAAACAAGCCACGCCGGCCCTCGTCCGGCGCTGTGACGGAGGCACGCTGAAGCAATGGCAAAAGCATTCGTTTTTCCCGGACAGGGCAGTCAGGACGTCGGCATGGGCAAGGCGCTGTCCGATACGTTCCCCGTTGCGCGTGCAGTCTTCGAGGAGGTCGATGACGCGCTGGGCCAGAAGCTTTCGACGATCATGTGGGAAGGCCCGAAAGAGACCTTGACGCTGACGGAAAATGCCCAGCCGGCGCTGATGGCTGTCTCCATGGCGGTCATGCGCGTTCTGGAGCGCGAAAAGGGCTTTTCTCTCAAGGATCACGTCAAGTTGGTCGCCGGTCATTCGCTCGGCGAGTATTCCGCGCTGGCGGCTGCGGGTGCGTTTTCGCTGGCCGATACGGCGCGCCTGTTGAAGCTTCGTGGCCAGGCGATGCAAAAGGCGGTGCCGGTCGGGGAGGGCGCCATGGCAGCCTTGCTCGGCGTCAGCCTCGAAGTGGCGCAAAAGGTAGCGGAAGCGGCAGCGCAGGGCGATGTGTGCCAGGTCGCCAATGACAATGATCCAACGCAGGTCGTCCTGTCTGGCCACAAGCGCGCCATCGACCGGGTCGCGGAAGCTGGCAAACCCTTCGGCGTGCGCCGCGCGGTGCCATTGCCGGTGTCCGCTCCCTTCCATTGTGCGCTGATGCAGCCGGCGGCCGACGCGATGGCCGAGGCGCTGTCGGGCGTCGAGATCAAGGCGCCGGCCGTGCCGGTAGTCGCCAACGTGCTGGCCTTGGCGATTTCCGATCCGGAAGAAATCCGCAAGCGTCTCGTGGAGCAGGTGACGGGCACCGTACGCTGGCGCGAAAGCGTTCTGTATATGGCTCAACAAGGTATCACGCAGGCCTATGAGATCGGTGCGGGCAAGGTGCTGTCGGGTCTCATCGGCCGCATTGAAAAATCCATCAAGGCCGCCCCCATCGGAACGCCCGATGATATTGCGGCTAACCTCGGCGCATTGGCCTGATGCGTGTGCGGATTTCAGTGCACCCGAAGCACCATCCAAGGCAAGCCCGCGGTGGTTTGATGATGGTCTCCTCAGGCGGTTGGGCCAGGTCTGGCGTGTTCAAGGCGGCAGGCCGTTCTTTAGCCCTGCGGCCTTTGCGCTTGCTTGACGCTGGCGGGCTCAGCGCGCACAAAGCTGCCGGCACAACTATTCATAGAGACCAGGACCACAAGACATGTTTGATTTGACTGGCAAGACGGCGCTGGTGACGGGCGCGACAGGCGGCATCGGCGCGGAGATCGCGCGCGTGTTCCATAAGGCGGGAGCCACCGTCGCCATTTCAGGCCGCAAGGTCGAGGCTCTTGAAGCGCTCGCCAAGGAACTGGGAGATCGCGTGCACATTCTGCCGTGCGATCTTGCCGACCGTGCCGCCGTCGGAAAACTGATCGATGATGCCGTGAAGGCCCTGGGCGGACGCCTCGACATTCTCGTCAACAACGCTGGCCTCACCAAAGACAACCTCTTTATGGTAATGAAGGATGAACAGTGGGACGACGTCATTGCCGTCAATCTCACCTCCACGTTCATGCTGTGCCGGGCCGGCGCACGCCATATGATGCGTTCAAAGACCGGCTATGGCCGCATCATCAACATCGCATCGGTGTCCGGAGTGTTCGGCAATCCCGGCCAGGGCAACTACGCTGCCTCCAAGGCCGGCATGATCGGCATGACCAAGTCGCTGGCCCGCGAGGTTGCCTCGCGCGGCATTACCGCCAACTGTGTGGCTCCCGGCTTTATCACCACGGCCATGACGGACGTCCTCAACGACAAGCAGAAGAGCGACATCGGCGCGATGATTCCGGCCCAGCGCTTCGGCGCGCCGTTGGATATCGCGGCGGGCTGCCTGTACCTTGCCTCCAATGAGGGTGGCTACGTTACCGGGCAAACACTTCACATCAACGGCGGCATGGCTATGGTGTAAGTCACGCTTCACGCAGCCATGCAAAGCTCTGAAAGCCATGGGGGTTCGCTATGTCGCACCAAAAACACGGCACGGCTGAAACATGGTAAACGGGAGCCGCGCCGCGCGGGGAGCAGACAATCCACAAGAAACAAGGATTTAGTGATGCGGGGTCCGGTAACGGCCACGATCGCCAAGATGCGGGCTTCCGTGGGCAAGTTGGGTTAGAGGCTTGATTTGCGCAGCCGATTGTCTACATGGTGCCGTCACATCCGGCATTAAGCTGGGACTGGTGGCTCAAGTGAACAGCAGCGGACGCTGAAAAGGCCGTACGAACGAAGTTGCCCGGACCCCAAATTTCCGGGTTGCGCGTTCGAATTCTCACTTCAACAGGGATACGAGAGAAAAGAAGATGAGCGATGTCGCAGAGCGCGTGAAGAAGATTGTCGTTGAGCATCTGGGCGTCGAGGCCGAGAAGGTCACGGAGAACGCCAGCTTTATCGATGACCTGGGCGCCGATAGCTTGGATACAGTCGAACTCGTAATGGCCTTCGAGGAAGAGTTCGGCTGTGAAATCCCCGACGACGCAGCCGAGCACATCCTCACGGTTGGCGACGCGGTCAAGTTCCTGGAAAAGAACGCTTCGGCCGCCTGACGCGCGCCTTGCGGATTTTGATGGATGTTCCGTCCTGCTCAGGGCGGGCCAACCAAGGTATCTTCGGGGGTCGGGCTAACCGGCCCCCGGCTCATCATTGAGCCGCAAATCGCGTTTGAAATCATATAACTCGGCGAGAGATTTTCCGAATGCGCCGCGTCGTGATCACTGGTCTTGGATTGGTTACTCCTGTGGGCTGCGGCGTGGAGCCGGCCTGGAAGGCGTTGCTTGCCGGCAAGAACGGCGCGCGGCGCGTGCAGGAGTTCGAAGTCTCCGACATCTCCTGCCAGATCGCCAACTTCATTCCGCGCGGATCAGGCGAGGGCCAGTTCAATCCCGATGACTGGATGGAGCCCAAGGAGCAGCGCAAGGTCGATGATTTCATCACCTACGCTGTGGCTGCCGCAGATCAGGCGATCGCCGATTCCGGCTTGAAGTTCGATACTGCCCAAGCGCAAGAGGAAGCCGGGGTCCTGATCGGCTCTGGGATCGGAGGCCTGTCGGGCATTGCCGATACCTCGCTTCTGTTGAAGGAGAAGGGGCCGCGCCGCGTCTCCCCGTTCTTCATCCCCGGCCGCCTCATCAATCTGGCCGGCGGCTACGTGTCCATCAAGCACCAGCTCAAGGGACCGAACCATGCGGTCGTGACGGCTTGCTCGACGGGCACGCATGCCATCGGCGATGCCGCGCGCCTTGTGGCCCTGGGCGATGCGGAAGTGATGGTCGCTGGCGGCACCGAAAGCCCGATCTGCCGGATTGCGCTGGCGGGGTTCGCGGCCTGTCGCGCGCTGTCCACCGGCTTCAACGACAATCCCACCAAGGCTTCGCGACCCTACGATAGGGACCGCGACGGGTTCGTCATGGGCGAGGGCGCAGGTATCGTGGTGCTCGAACCCTATGAGCGCGCCAAGGCGCGCGGCGCCAAGATCTACGCCGAGGTGATCGGCTACGGCATGTCGGGCGATGCTTATCACATCACGGCGCCGTCAGAATCGGGCGACGGCGCCTTCCGCTGCATGCGCGCCGCATTGAAGCGTGCTGGTGTCACGCCGAGCGAGATCGACTACGTGAATGCTCACGGCACCTCGACGCCCATGGGCGACGAGATCGAACTTGCTGCGGTGGAGCGCCTTTTCGGCAACAGTACCGGCAAGCTGGCCATGTCGTCGACCAAATCCGCCATTGGACATCTGCTCGGGGCGGCCGGCGCCGTTGAGGCTGTTTTCTCGGTGCTTGCCATCCGCGACAACATCGCGCCGCCGACGTTGAACCTGGACAATCCGTCGGTGGAAACGGCCATCGACCTGGTGCCCAACGTGGCCAAGCCCCGGGAAATCAATACCGCCCTTTCGAACTCGTTCGGCTTCGGAGGGACGAATGCGTCGATCGTCCTCCGCCGCGTTGCCTGAAGCCCCAGCTTTCGCCACATTTTGCGGCAAGCGTCATTTTTAGAGTGCGGGCCATTCCCTTGCCGTGCGGGTGTCTCCTGACGCACGCCGGTAGACTGAATTTCCGCAGTTGGCGGAGCCTTAGGGAAGGTCCAGGGGTAGTTTCGAGGCACCATGAACAATCGCAAGAAGCGATCGGATGTCACCCGAACGCGAACCGCGGGCGCTCGCAGCCCCAGCGAGCGTCTCGAACCCGCGCGCGCGCCGTCACGGCCGCGCGGTTTGCATGAGCACGAGCCTTCGCGGCTGGTGGGCGGGTTGGTGCGGGTGGCGAGCGGGTTATTCACCCTCGCCCTTGTTGCGATGCTTGCGATCGGCGGCACGGGCGTGGTGCTTTACAGCCAATTCGAACGTCCCGGCCCCCTGGACGATGCGCACACCATCGTGGTGGCAAAGGGCAAGGGCCGCATTCAGATCGCGGAAGACCTGGAAGAGCAGGGTGTCATTGCCAACCGCTGGACATTCGTTGCCGGTCATCTCTTCCAGACGTTATTTGGTCCAAAGCGCAGCCTCGATTTGAAGGCCGGCGAGTACGAGATCAAGGCGCACGCATCCATGCGCGAAATTCTCGAGACGCTCGCTCAGGGCAAATCCATCCAATACAAGGTCGCGATCCCGGAAGGGCTCACGAGCCAGCAGATCGTGGAACGCCTGCGCGCGGAGAGCAACCTGAGTGGTGAAATCGCCAAGATTCCGGGGGAGGGCACGCTGATGCCCGACACCTACCTGATTTCCAAAGGCATGGGCCGCCAGGAACTACTGGACCTCATGGAGACGCAAATGGGCGAGTTCCTTCAGACCGCCTGGGAGAAGCGCCATGCCGATCTTCCCCTGCGGACAGTCGAGGAAGCGGTCGTCTTCGCCTCCATCGTGGAGAAGGAGACAGGACGGGCCGATGAACGCTCCAAGGTTGCAGCCGTGTTCCATAACCGGCTCAAGAAGGGGATGCGCCTGCAGTCCGATCCCACCATCATTTACGGCATCGTGGGCGGGCAAGGGGCCCTGGGCCGCGCCATCACCAAGCCCGACATCGACACCAAGACACCCTATAATACCTACCAGATCAATGGCTTGCCGCCGGGACCGATCTGCAACCCGGGGCGCGAGGCGATCATGGCCGCGCTCAACCCGGAAACCACGAGCGATCTCTATTTCGTAGCCGACGGCACGGGGGGCCACGTCTTCTCCGAGACGCTGAAGGAACACAACAGCGCGGTGCAGAAATGGCGTGAAGTCGAGCGTCAGGCGGCCAAGGCCCGTCCTTCCGACCCTGCCATAGACTCGCCCAATCCCGACGTGACGCCGGTTCCAGGAGCGGATAAAGACAACAAGCCAAGTCAAGCCAAGCCCGAGCCCCGCCAGAAAGCAGCCAGCGCCGGGGCCGATATTCCCCTTCCGGTCAGAAAGCCCAAGAAACAGTAGGCGCTGGGGGGCATAAGGGCTATTTTGCGGCCCGCGCGAGCGCCCCGGGAATGGATGTTCTTCGTTGTGCGGCTCCGCGCAACGGAGACATTGGACACCATGGCACTTTCAAGCATGACGGGATTTGGCCGCGCCGACGGCGCGGCTGATGGGCTGGCGTGGACGTGGGAAATCCGCAGCGTCAACGGGCGCGGTCTCGATATCCGTATGCGGCTGGCGCCCGGTTACGACAGCTTGGATGCTCCCGTGCGTGAAGCCCTCGCCAAGCGTCTTGTCCGTGGCAATCTCTCGGTCAATCTCACGGTTGAGCGGCGCTCGGCCAATGGCTCGGTACGCCTCAACGAGGCGTTGCTGGGCGACATTCTCAGAGCCGCCGACAGGGTGGCCGAACTTTCCGGCGGCGCGCGTCCCTCTACGGCCGATTTGCTGGCGATGAAAGGTGTCCTGGAAACTGTCGAAAGCGGACTGGATGATCCCCAGCAGCGCGCCGCGCGCGAGCGCGCACTGCTGGTGAGTCTTGAAGAGGCCGTTGGCAAGCTTGTCGAAGCCCGCCGGGCCGAAGGGAGCCGCATCGAGACCGTGTTGAGCGAGCAGGTTGCGCAGATCGCCACGCTGGCCGCAGAGGTGCGCGCCTCGCCCTCGCGCACGCCTGAGGCCATCCGGTCGCGGCTCGCCGAAGTCATTTCGCGCCTGGTCGATACGTCAGCCAATTTCGATGCCGAGCGCCTGCATCAGGAAGCCGTTCTTGCCGCCACGCGCGCCGACGTCGAAGAAGAGCTGGCTCGTCTCAATGCGCACGTTGCGGCCGCCCGCGAGATCATGTCGGAGCAGGGGGCCGTGGGCCGCAAGCTCGATTTCCTGGCCCAGGAATTCAATCGCGAAGCCAACACTCTGTGCTCGAAAGCCAACGCCGTCGACATAACCCGCCTGGGGCTGTCGCTGAAAAGCGTCATCGACCAGTTGCGCGAGCAGGTCCAAAACGTCGAATAGTCCCAGCACGTATTATCCCAGCACGTACCGGTTCGAGGATCATGACTGACACGAAGTCCGCCGCACGTCCCGCCATCGCCCGCCGGGGGCTGCTCTATATTCTGTCCTCACCCTCTGGCGCGGGGAAGACCACGCTTGCGCGCCGCCTGCTGGCGGAGGATCCCAACATCGCGATGTCGGTATCGGTGACGACGCGCAAGCCGCGCCCCGGAGAGATTGACGGCCAGGATTATGTATTCGTCGATCACGCCCGCTTCGAGGGGATGCGGGATGCGGGGGCCTTGCTCGAATGGGCGCGTGTGTTTGACAACTATTACGGAACGCCGGCACCGCCTGTCGCGGCGGCAATCGAAGCGGGCAAGGATGTGCTGTTCGATATCGACTGGCAGGGCGCGCAACAGTTGAGCGAGAAGATGCCGGGTGACGTCGTGCGCGTGTTTGTGATGCCGCCATCAGGCCGCGTGCTTGAAGAGCGGCTGCGCACACGCGCGCAGGATCCGCCCGATGTCGTCGCGCGGCGCATGGCCGAAGCGGCAGGCGAGATCTCGCATTGGCCCGAGTACGACTATGTGATCGTCAATGCCGACGTGGAAGAAAGCGTGCGCTCGGTGAGCGCCATCCTGGCAGCCGAGCGCCTCAAGCGGGGACGGCTGCTTGGGCTGTCGTCGTTCGTGCGCGACATGCAAAACAGCTTTTAGCTTTGGCGTTACGCATCACGCTTCGCTCGCGCCGCGATCCAGGATCAGCGCGAGGCGCGCGAAATCTTCAACGGTGAGGCGCTCGGCCCGTTCTGTCGGCGCGATGCCCGCTTGCGCCAGCAGAAGCTCAGGCATCGCAACGAGCCCCTTTAGGGACTGTCGCAGCATCTTGCGGCGCTGGCCGAAGGCGGCTGCCGTGACACGCCCCAGGGTCTTCACGCTGCACGCGGGTCGGGGCAAGGGGATGGGCACGAATTCAACAACGGCTGATGCAACTTTTGGAGGCGGCGTAAAGGCCTCCGCCGGCAGGTGCATGATGATGCGTGCGCGGGTGCGCCATTGCGAAAGAATGGAGAGGCGGCCGTAGGCCTTGGAGCCGGGAACCGCGACGATGCGCTCGGCCACCTCGCGCTGAAACATCAAAACCATGCGGTCGTACCACGGCGGCCAGGGCTCCGTTTCAAGCCAATCGATGAGCAACTGCGTGGCCACGTTATATGGCAGGTTCGCGGCAATCGACACCGGCCCTTGCGTTGCCGGGATAAGCGCACGCCAGTCGGCCTCGAGCGCATCGGCAAAGTGGACGTCGAGGCGCCCTGGATAGAGATCCGCGATCTGGCTGAGCGCGCTGGCGCAGCGCGCATCGCGCTCCACTGCCACGACGCGTTCCGCCCCCTCGATAAAGAGCGCGCGCGTCAGGCCGCCCGGGCCCGGCCCAACCTCCACGACCGTCCGGCCCCGCATGTCCCCCAGCGCCCGCGCGATCTTGCGCGTGATGTTGAGATCGAGAAGGAAATTCTGCCCCAACGATTTCTTTGCCGCCAGTTCATGGATTTCAATTACCGACCGTAAGGGTGGAAGTCCGTCAGGCGGCGCACTGCGGGCTCCGCTTGCCGCATCATCGCGTATGGGAGGGGCTGGTCTTTTCATAAATGACTACGCGTGTGCAGCGCCGCCGGATGCGGCCAGCAATCTTTGCGACAGCCGATCGGCAAGTTTCAACGCCTCAATGAGACTGGTAGCCCGCGCCGTGCCGCGCGCGGCGATATCGAATGCGGTGCCATGGTCTGGTGAGGTCCGCACGAAGGGGAGCCCCAGCGTGACGTTCACGCCTTCATCGAAGGCGAGCGTCTTGATCGGGATCAGCGCCTGATCGTGATACATGCAAACGGCCGCGTCGTAGGTGCGGCGCGCGGTGGCGTGAAAGAGTGTGTCGGCAGGATGCGGGCCGGTGACCGTCATTCCAGCCGCCCGCAAAGCGTCCAGCACCGGGGCGATGATGTCCACATCCTCTCGTCCGATGCTTCCACCTTCACCTGCATGGGGATTGAGGCCCGCCACGGCAATGCGCGGCTTGGCAATGGCGAACTCGTGGCGCAACGCGTTCCATGTCGCATGCACGGTATCGCAGACGAGCGCCGGCGTAATGAGCTTGGGCACATCGCGTAACGGTACGTGGATCGTCGCCGGCACCACCCGCAAGGCCGCGCACGCCAACATCATGACGGGTCTGATGAACTCATGGGGCCAGTGGCGCGCCGCCAATGCCGCCAGGAATTCGGTATGGCCGGGATAACCGAACCCGGCGCCGTAAAGCACCGATTTGGCGATGGGCGAGGTGACCACCGAGCGTACGTATCCTTGGGCGATGTCCGCGACAGCACGCTCGATGGCGCTGATAACGGCGGGCGCGTTTGCCGTGTCGGGTTTGCCCGGATGCACGGGCGCGGCAACCGGAATCGGCAGAACGGGCAGCGCGGTGGCGAAGTGTCCGCCGGCATCGCTAGGGTGGGACACCACAGTAATAGGAACCTCGGCTCCGATTGCGCGCGCACGCGCCTCCAGGACACCAGCGTCTCCATAATAGACAAACGGCGCGAGCGCGTTGTCGCCCCTTGCGCTCCAAGCCTTGAGCACGATCTCCGGGCCTATTCCCGCAGGATCTCCCATGGTGAGCGCCAACGGCAGCTTCAAATCCCGGCGCCCGCGGAAAGCAGGCCCAGAGCGCCGTCCAGAAGCAGGGCCCGCGTGTCCCATTTAGCGGTACTCGATATGAGCGTCCTGGCGCAGATCCTTGAGGTGACGCTTGGCGAGAAGGTCAAATTCCTTCTGCTTGAGTTCACCTTCCGCCTGTGTGCGCCGGGCATCTTCGGCCTTGACCACATCACGGCCGCACACGGCAAACATATCGATGCCATCCTCGGTCACCGAGGGAGGCAGCATTTCGCTATCCTTGGCGTTCAACAGCAAAGAACGTGTAGGCTCGGGGAACGAGGAGGGCTTGCGTTTGCCGAGATCTTCAAACTGAACGCCGGATTGCCCCACCACGAGCTTGGAGAGATCATTGCAGTTCGTGAATTTGCTGCGCAGCGCCTCCGCTTGTGAGACGCGCTGTGCGATACCGCCATGATCCATTTGCGCTGGCGTATTGATACGGATGCGGCGGACCTGCAACTCGACCTGATCCTCGCCGCCTTCTGCCGACGCCACATACTTGTCCACGTCGCGGCTGGCGACGGAGATCTGATGGCCGAACTTGCGGCGTATGACGTCATTCCAGGCCAGCGTGGTCCCGATGCGCTGCTTCATCGGGTCCAGGGAGCCACCCAGGCTCTTCGCGAGTTGTTCAATGGTCAACTTGTTGCGCTCGGCGATGCTCTTGATGACGGCGTCGACCTCCGCTGAGCTTGCGACTGCGCCGACGCGCTTGGCCTCCTGCATCTTGAGCTTTTCATCGATCAACTCATCGAGTGCCGCCTTGCTCGTCTTGCTGGTCGTCTTGGAGCGCGCTTCGGCCTGCAACTGCGCAAGCATGGCGTTGCGTTTGCCGACCACGAATTCCTTCTGGATCTTCTGCAGGTCTTCCTTGGTGCGCGGTTGACGCTTCTTGGCGTACTCCTGGAATTCTTCCTGGATTTTCTTGCCGGTAATGATCTGCTTCCAGCGCGACTCGACATTGTTTTTCACGTATTCGCCGACCGAACCGCCTGCCAGCATTTCGGCGCGCTGGCGCACCTCGTATCCTGTGATCGGCTCGTCGTTGACGAGGGCGACGATCGACTGCTCCGTGGCTGTCGAGGATTTGCGCGCCGGTGCCTTCTTGGACTGCACCACCTTCAGCGGCGGCGTTCCCTCGTTATTTGCGCCGCGCATAACCATCTGCGCGCCGGCCGGCAGCGATAGGGGGGATGCCAGCACAGCCACGCTCAGTCCGGCCAGAATAAGTAAAGTACGATTGGAGAAATCCATGGCCCGTATCGTCAACCTTGTCTCTGTTTCGTGGCGGGACGCGGCACCGCCGCCGGCGGGCGCCAGTGGATCATTATCCTCTACTGGCCCGGGTAGCCAGGGCAGACCAGCGCGCACCTCGACTCGCACGTGACGAAAGCCTACTCCAAAGCTTCCACCATATGCCGCGTTATCCACAAACAATGGCATCGCCGTGACGGGGGCTGCTCATCTCTCAAGCCTGGCGGCACGGGAAAAGGCCGGAAACAGCCGGTGGCCGTGATCAGGAACCTTACCCGGCGAGGCGGAGGATGCACGGCTTGAGTCAACAAATTTCGATGAGCAAATGCAGCGAAAGCCTTAGTTGGTGCGCTCCTGGCCACCAAACGCAAAGTCGAGCGTGTCCGAGGCATACTTGAACTCACCCAGGTGCTTGAGTTCGAAGCGCAGCATGAGCGTCCGGTCGTCCTGGATCGTCTCGCTATTATAATAGCTCTCCGAATACGTGGCCGTCAGCACAAAGCACTCGTCTGCGTACCTTACGGAAATGAAGTCGGACAAGACCTGGCTCTCGTCGATGTCATAGCGCATGCCCGCGCCCGCGCTCCATTGATCGGTGAGCTGCACGTTGAACGTAGACTGTATCTCCTGCTGCTCGGAGGCCTGATCCACCAGCGTGTCCGCGGCCGCGTAGCTGTAGACGCTTGTGACGTCGAACGGTCCGTAGGAATAGTTCACGCCCGTGCTCTGACGGCGCAAGCTCAATCCGGATTGATCGAACCGGCTTTGCGAGATGAGGCGGAAGCTGTCCGTTGGCGCGATGTAAGCGCCGAGCACATAGTCGGAACGATCTGTCTCCAGGCCGCTCTGCGCCGAATAGATCAGGTTGCCCTGGTCGTCGCGGCCGGGGTTGGCGTACACGTTGTCGCCGGCCAGATGATAGCTCTGGCCTGCCAGGAAGCGGGCATATCCGCCGTCGAAGGCCTGGAAGGTGTACTGCACGCCCGCGTTGACGCGGGTGCCCATCTCGATGCGATCATAGCCGGAGAACTTGGACACCTCGAAGAGGTTGGTGTCGTCGAAGATCAAGCTGCGCGCGTCCTCGTTGGGCAAACGCCGCTGTGTGACGGCATCCTGGCGCGCCACGATCTGGCCGATCGGTTCGATGATGTGGCTGGCGCCAGGGGTGTTGGCAACCCAGGGATAGCTCACGGTGGCGCCGCCGGTTGCGATGCCACGCAGAGTCGTGTCCGAACTGGTGAGTTCACTGTTATCGACAATGATCCCACTGTCGCTGACTGAGATCTGGACCGACTCCGGATCGGTGAAATCATTGAACTGATAGGCATCGGCGCGGAGGTTGGCGAACGGCGTGTAGGTAATGCCGATCTGGTCCATGAAACGGCGGCGCCATTTAAGCTCCGTCGTCAGGCGCTGAATGTCCTGATCGCGCCTGCCGACATCCTCCAGAGTGAGAGGATCGCGCAGCGTCGCGCCGTCGGGACGCGTGAAGGACAGGAAGTTCGTATCCCATTTCAGTTCGCCGCCCAGCACCGGATCGGCGAAGACATAGTTGTAGTCGATGATCGGGTGCGCATAGCTCTCAGACTGCGCGGTATCTTCCAGGAGCAGGCCGCCGAAATGGTAGAGGCGTCCGGCAAAGTAATTGCGGTCCGACTGGCCGGTCAGATAGATCTGATTGACACGATCGGTCAGCAGGATGTTGTCGAATTTGTAGAAGCGGCGGAACTGGTCGTCGCTTTCCAGCGTCACGTCCCAGCCGAACTTCCACCAGCTCGAGAGTGCGAACTGACCCTTGGTCTCAACAGTGCCACGCCAACCGTCGTAGCTCTGGCGGTTGTCTGCGAACGGTGCACTCGGAACGGGCAGGTCGCGCCAGTCCTGATCGATCCCCGCAAAACGAACGGTATATTCGCCGTTGGCCAGCCGATGGCGCCACTCGCCGCCCCACATGATGCCCTGCTTTGACAGGTATCCGGGCTGGAAGGTGAAGTCGTAGTTCGGCGCCAGCGCAAAATAGTAGGGGATCTGGGTCATGAACCCGAGTGTCTTGGATTGCCCAAAGGTCGGCGTCAGGAGGCCGGACTTGCGCTTCACCGTGGGGTCGGCGTGCTGGAAGTAGGGCAGGTAGAGGATCGGCTGGCCGTACAAGTCGAACGTCGCATCCTGGTAGGTGATGGTCTGCGCGTCCTTGTCATGGATGATGCGCGCCGCGCTCAAGCACCACAGAGGGGGGGTGGAGCCATCGCTTTTGCACGGCGTGAACCTGCCGTTGCGGAATTCCGTGACGTTGCCTTCGCGGCGGGTTGCCTGCTCGGCGGTAATGCGCGTGTCATCCTTGGTCTCGATGCTGAGCGACTGGACGAAGCCATCGCGAAAGTCGTCCGTCAACGTGTAGCGGTCGGCACGCACGATGTTGCCCTGCGGTTCCTTCAGCGTGACGTTGCCGACGGCCGTCAGCGTCGAGGCGTTCTGGTCGTAGATCACCTCATCGGCGGTCAGGATGTAGTCGTTGTAAAAAATCTCGACGTTGCCGCGCGCGATCACGCGGTTGCCCTGGGTGTCGTAGATGAGCTGATCGCCCTGCAGATTGAGCGGCGCGGCCTTATCGAGATCTTTATTGATTTTGCCGAACATGCTGGAATTGCCGAACGAGCTGCCTTTGGTCGTTGGCGTACCGAGGATGCTGGGGTCTTGGGCGCGCGCATTGCTGGCGGCGAACAGGGGGGCGAAAACCGCCAGAACGAGAAGAACGCGTGCCAGAATAGATACGTGGCCGGCGGCGCCTTGCCACCAGCCTCGAGCGCGTGACTGTCCGCAGGTCTTTTGCGGTGTCCGCGGTCTACGCATCACTCAGCCATCCTCCTGGTACAGGAGTACCGTTGCGGACACGAGCAGAAGCAGGATCATAGGCAGCCACACAGCCGCCCATGCTGGCGCCAGACCGGCAACGCCGATTTGTCTTGATATTTCCGACGCCAAGAAGAATCCAAAGCCCCCGATCATCCCGCTGCCGACCATAGTCTGGATGCGCCCAGAGCGGAATGACTTGAGAGACACAGTGGCGGCCAAAAGGACCATCGCGATGCACAGCAACGGACGCGATAAAAGCAGCTCGTACTGAACGCGGAGACGCTCAGTAGAAAGTTTAGCCTTTTCAGCGACTTCTATGAGACCCGGAAGCTCGAAAACGGAGACTGAAAAAACCGTTCCCAGTGCATCCTGGACACGGTCTGGCGTAAGGTACGTGGAGAGCAGATAGGTATCGAATTTTTCGGGCTCGCGGCCCAGCCTGGAGATCCAGGCATTGCGCATCAGCCAGTAACCCTCTTTGAGGTCCGCACGCGCCGCGTCAACGCGTTCGACGAAGTGCCCCTCCCGGTCATAGACGAACGCCATGACCCCCGTGAGGGTCAGCCCCCGGTTGGAGGCGGCGACCGCCCCGATGACGGACTCGCCATCCGCTCCGTCCTGGCGCAGCCAGGATCCGCCGCCCTGCGCCTTCAAGAGGTTGGCATCCCGGCCAAAGGCTTCGGCGAACTTCTTTTCAGCGTTGGCGCGTCCGGCGGCAGCCATGGGATTGTAGGCGAACACGCCCAGCAATCCGACCAGGAACGCAACGAGAATACCGGGGAACAGAAACTGCCAGACCGACATCCCTCCGGCGCGCATGACGGCCAACTCGCTCTTGCGATTGAGGAACAAAAGCGCACCGATGCTGCCCACGAGGATCGCGAAACCAAACAAGAACTCGGTGTAGGCAGGCAGCCGCAGAAATGCGATGGCGGCGAGGGTGCGGGCAGGAACCTCGCCATATTTGCCCGCTTGGCGCAGCAACTCGACAAAGTCTATCATGAAGATCAGCAGCGAGCATACGAGCAGGGTCGTGATGATGCCGAGAAGGAAGCGCGCACCGATGTAGCGTGTCAGCGTCCAGAATCTCATTTGACCTCGCCTCCGCGCAGGCGCTTGGGCAGCAGCGGGGCCAACGCCTTCTGAATGCTCGCGATCACTGGTTCCACGACGCTATGCACCTTATCGCCGATCGAAGGGCCAGACCTTTGACGTTGTCCAGCCTTGATCATGAGCACGCCAATCGCCATTGCGATGAGCGGCAATCCGTAGAGAACGGGGACGAAGCTGGCCTTCATCGCCACGACGTTGTTGATCGCAAGTCCTCCCAGCCGCGCTCCAGCCGCGACAAGGAAGGCCACGACGAGGTTCTCCATGCGGCTGGAACGCGTCGAGCGCGCCTGGCCGACGAAAGCGATGACGAGAAGCGCAAAGGCGAAGGGATAAAGCGGGCTGGCAAACCGCTCATGCAACTCGGCGCGAAACTGGCCGGGCTGGTTCTTGAACAGAACGCTATCGGGCCCTGGGTCGTAAAGCTCGGAAAAATACCGCTCGCGCGGCTTCAATTCGCCCTCGCCGCCGTCCTGTGGCTCGAAACGGTCGAGATCGACCGCATAGCGGTCGAACGCGATGATCTGCGGCGGCTCGGTTGGATCGGTGCGGCGGATGATGTGACCGTTGCTCATCACGAGATACGCGTTCGGGTCCTGCTTCACGATCTGCCCCCGTTCGGCCAGGTAGCTTTGCGCCTGGGAGTTGTCGCGGGTGTCGTGCATGAGCAGACCGAGCAGTTCGCCGTTCATAGCGCGCTCGCGGATGTGGAAGGTGAGGTTTGATTCCGGGCTGGAGAACCGCCCGGGCTGCATGACCTGGGTGAGCAGATCGGTGCGAACCTGGACCACATACTGCTTGAGAAGCTGCATGCTCCAGGGTTGGGCGAGATGGTTGACGAAGGCCAGCCCCGCCGAAACGATAAATGCGAGCGCGATAAGGGGCTTGGCCGTTGTCCAGACAGTGGCGCCGGAGGCCGACAGAACGATGAGTTCGCTGTCGGTATTGAGACGATTCAAAGTGTGGAGCGACGCAATCAAGAACGAGAACGGCGCGATGATCGCCATGAGGTTGGGCAGGGCCAAGGTCGTCATCTTGATAAGCATCATCGTGTCCTGCCCCTGCGACGTCACCACATTGAGCTGGCGCAGCGCCAGCGCAATCCAGACGATGCCTGTCAGAGACAGCAGGATGAGCAGGAACGCGCCCGCCGCCTGCCGAAACACGTATCTTGAAAAAATCCCCATCGCACGCGCCGCCCGTGTCTCGCGCCCACCCGCAGCCCTGACAGCGCGGACAACAACCGTGACCCGGGCGCCCCTTTCGCCCCCCAATTGACCCGCGTCCCATAGCACGGTGGCGGAATTTCGACTTGTCTCTAAGGTCTTATGGGTGCGGACCCTGTGGACACAGGCGGCGAGGCCGACGTCGCGTCGCCGGCGGGCCGCCTCAACCGGGTCGAGGCCTTGGAACACCACGGCGACGCAGGGCCGCGGAAGACATGAAAGGCCGTGACTTGCCAAGCGCCCGCAACTATCTAATCTGCCACCTCCCGTGCCAGTCCCGCGCAAATGTGGTCCGTGGCGGTGGACACCCCGCCGCTCCGTCCGCCGGTGGACAGCGCGCAATTTCGCCTTGTGGAGCCCGCACATCCTCGCCGGTCCTGCCGGACCCTCTGCCCCCATCCTCGCCTCCTGGAGAACGCACCAAGATGTCCGACCGTCTCGATATTTCCTTTGCAGCGCTCAGTACCGACCCAGAAGCCGTTTGCGTGATCCTGGCCGCCGAGGGGGTGGAGCTTGGACCGAAGGCGAAGGACATCGATAACAAGTCGGGCGGCTCGGTGATGAAGGCGGCGGGCGCTGCCGACTTCAAGGGTAAGCTGAAATCGACCTTGGAGGTGCTCGCCCCCTCGAAGACCTCGATCGACAGGCTTTGCGTGACCGGCTTGGGCAAGACAACCGCCTTGACCGAGCAGAACTGTGTCGAGCTGGGCGGCGTGATCATGGGGGCGGTCCAGGCGCGCAAGGGTGCGGTCGCCTCTGTCATTGTCGATATCGAGGGTCCGGAAGACCTCAAGGTCGAGCAGATCGCCGCGGCGATCGCGCAAGGCGCCATGCTGCGCCACTACACTTTCAAGAAATACCACACGAAGAAAAACAGCGACGAGAACAACGACAAGAACGGGCTCAAAAAGCTCGTCATCCACGTCGCGCATCCCGAGAAGGCCAAGGCCGCCTTTGCGCCGCTCAAGGCGATCGCCAACGGCGTCAACCTCGCGCGCGATCTCGTCAACGAGCCCGCCAACGTCCTTGGGCCGGTGGAGCTTGCAGAGAAGACGAAGGCGCTCGAGAAGCTCGGCGTCGAGGTTCAGATCTTCGACGTGAAGGCGATGGAAAAGCTCAAGATGGGCTCGCTCTTGTGCGTCGGGCAGGGCAGCGAGCGCCCCTCGCGCATGGCCGTCATGGTATGGAATGGCGCCAAGGCAAAGAAAGCGACCAAGCCGCTGTGTTTCGTCGGCAAGGGCGTGATCTTCGATACAGGCGGCATTTCGATCAAGGCCGCCGCCGGCATGGAGGACATGAAGGGCGACATGGGCGGGGCCGCCGCAGTCGTCGGCCTCATGCACGCGCTGGCCGAGCGCAAGGCCAATGTCAACGCCGTGGGCCTGATCGGGTGTGTGGAGAATATGCCGTCGGGAAGCGCGGTGCGCCCTGGCGACATCGTCGCGTCCATGTCAGGTCAGACCATCGAGGTCATCAACACGGACGCGGAGGGCCGCCTCGTGCTGGCTGACGTCCTGTGGTACGCGCAGGAGACCTTCAAGCCCAAGCTCATCATCGACCTGGCGACGCTGACGGGCGCGATCATGATCGCGCTCGGCAAGGAGTACGCCGGCATGTTTGCCTCCGACGACGAACTGGCCGATCAATTGTCGGTGGCGTCCAAGGCGACGGCCGAAAAAATCTGGCGCATGCCGCTCGACAAGGCGTTCGACAAGATGATGGATTCCAAGAATGCCGACATGAAGAATACGGGCGGGCGCTGGGGCGGCTCGTGCACGGCAGCAGCTTTCCTCCAGCGCTTCATCAAAGACAACACGCCCTGGGTGCATCTCGACGTCGCCGGCACAGCCATGGACGGGGCCAAGAACGACATCAACACGAGTTGGGGCGCAGGCTGGGGCGTGCGGCTTCTCGACAAGTTCGTCGCCGAGTTCCACGAGAAGTGAGGTGAGGTTCGGCGAGGTCGTCCAGCCTATCGCTCACGCCGTCAGCACGTGGCGTCCCAAAGTTTGGAAAACCGGTGTTCGGGCAATACCGCCTGAAGCGGAATCCCGGACGCCTTGGATAAAAGTGAAACCAAAACGTTACGCGCCAGGTTATGCACATGGCATCCCGCGCTGTGACATTAATTCAACAGCATCAATCATCTGTTAAGTATGTCATTCTATATAATATTTTCCATAATATGTCTTATGCGAATTCGATCGCGTTGTTTGCGAGATGTCATAAGATCGACATTCATTGATCAGAATAAAGGATTGATTCATCATACCTGACAACAATCGGGTACGTTTCGTAAGCTTGGTTCGAGTACCATGGTTTCGCGTTTTGTGAATGGCGTGCGCCCCGAATCGGGGCTTCGTGAGTATGCGTACCCGCTGCTGATCGCAGCCGGATTGATTGCGTTCGGCTATTATGTCTTCCGGTTTGAGGACGGCTATCCGCAAATGCCGTATGAGGCCCTCGCCTCTACGAGTCTGCTCGCCTGTCTGTTCCTCATCATCAGCCGGCGCTTCAAATTCTCCCTTCTGCTCACGCTCGTTCTGGCCGCCATCGTCGTCATCGCGTCCAAACTGAAATACGCGATGCTGACGGCGCCTCTGCTTGCTTACGATTTCATTTTTTATCTGGGCTCACGGGGCACGATAGATTTCCTGGTGACCAACTATACGCAGTACGCCGTCGGCTTGCTGTTGATGCTCACGGCCCTGACGCTTGTACTTCGCAAAGCCTATCGGGCGGATAGTTTCTATGTTGGACGGGCGGCATCATTGGCGTTGCTGGCAGTGTGCATCGGCGGAGGTTACCTCGCCTCCGGCGGCCACTACAAACCGCTGTATGCAGCCAACGACCGCTACCACCTCACGGTTTTCTACCGATCCATTGACGATGCGATCTCGATCGTCAGCAGCGGGCCGTTGTTCGAGATGACGACGACAGCCGAAGCCGCCGTTCCGCCATTCGGTCCCCAAGCCGAATGCACGACAGACGAAAGAGCGCCGCACGTCATCGTCATCCATCAGGAAAGCGGTTTCCCGCCCTCGTTCTACAAATCGATCAAGTACAATCAGGACCTCGACCCCTTTTTCCGGTCTTTCGACGGCAAGCTGCATAAGTTGCGCGTGGAGACGTACGGCGGGGGATCGTGGCTTACGGAATTCTCGCTGCTGTCCGGCGTCTCGACCTATTCATTCGGCAAGGCACGGACTTTCATCCAGGCTTTGATGCGCGGCCGCCTCAAGAGCACCGTGCCGCAGTATTTTCAACACTGCGGCTACCGTACGGCTGCGTTCTACACCATGCTGTCCACGTTTGTCGCAAGCGGACCGTTCTACAAGTCCATCGGCTTCCAGGATTTCTTCGATTCAAAGGATCAGGGCGCGAAATCCTACAAGGAGCGGGACTCCTTCTACTATGGCAACTTCATCGATTACCTTGAGAAGAACTTGGCGCAATCCAAGCAGCGCGTGTTTGCCTACGTTCTGACCAACGCAACCCATCATCCCTATACATCTGCCATAGAGCCAGGACTCGACGTTCACCAGAACAACCCCGAAAACAGCCCGGAGATGAATGAATATCTGCGCCGGATGCTGATGGCGAAAATGGATTACGATGCTTTCTTGAAGACACTGGCTGAGCGTTTTCCTGGCGAGAAGTTCGTGATCGTGCGCTATGGAGATCATCAACCGAACGTGGCGAACGGGGTCCCAGAAATACGGCAGATCCATATGACTGCAAATACCGACCCCTCCTTCGATATTGCTCAGTCTGATAAGTTCTCGACCTATTACACGGTCGATGCCATCGGCATGCTGCCTCCCCCGCTGCCTGATTTCGAAGTTCTCGAGGTGCCTTACCTCAGCACGGTCATTACGACGTCTGCCGGACTGCCGCCGACTGAGGACTACATCGCGCGGCTGGTTCTGATGCATCACTGCCACGGACTCTATTACAGTTGTGCGGACAAAAGGACGGTGCTCGACTTCCACCGCCGATTGGTGGGCTCCGGTATGGTCGACATCAATTGATGCTTCATAAGCTCTCGCGCCGGATATCGCCGCGCTGCCCACCGGCGGCGGATCGCTAAGCCAATAGACCCGTGTCCCCTTGCCAGGCGCCTAATTTCGCGTATAAGCAGCCCCTTCACCCGGCGGTAGGAGGCTGATCGGGGGCCGAGTTGCGTGGAACCTTTCCATAACCCTCGGAGGAATTTGAGAAAATTCCGTCCCTCAGTGTCTTCTCCTCAAGAGTTACGATTGGGCCTTATCTCGGGCTCGACAGGGCTTTGCGCCATCGGGCGAACGGCTGGCAGACCCAGCCGCATATCTAAGATAAACGAAAGGCCACACGTATGCCGCTGTACGAGCATACTTTCCTGGCGCGCCAGGACGTGACCCAAGCCCAGGTCGAAACGCTGATGAAGGAATTCAGCGGCGTCATCGAAGAGGGCCAGGGCAAAGTCACCAAGCAGGAATACTGGGGCGTCAAAACCCTCGCCTTCAAGATCAAGAAGAATCGCAAGGCGCACTACGCCTTCTTCAACATCGAAGCGCCCCCGGCCGCCGTGGCCGAAATGGAGCGCCGCATGGGCATCAACGGCGACGTTATCCGCTTCCTGACGGTGCGCGTCGAAGGGCTCGAGACAGAACCTTCCATCATGATGCGCAAGCAGGACCGTGAAGACCGTCCCGAGCGTGGCGGCTTTGGCGGTGGACGCGGCTTCGGTGGTCCCCGTGGCGACCGTCCCCCCCGGGAAGGGGGCTTCCGTGGCGGCGACCGCGGTGGTGACGGCGGCTCGACGTTCCGCGCCCGTCCGCCCCGTGAAGGTGGCGAGCGTCCCCCGCGCGATGGTGCACCGCGCGGTCCCCGCGCTCCGCGCGATTCCACCCCCGGCTCGGAGAGCTAATCCATGAGCGAGATCCAGACCTCAAGTGGCGGTGGACAGCGCCGTCCGTTCCAGCGCCGCCGCAAGACCTGCCCGTTCTCGGGCGATGCGGCACCGAAGATTGACTACAAGGACGTGCGCCTTCTCGGCCGTTACGTTTCCGAGCGCGGCAAGATCGTGCCGTCCCGGATCACGGCCGTCTCGGCCAAGAAGCAGCGTGAGTTGGCTCGCGCCATCAAGCGCGCCCGCTTCCTCGGGTTACTGCCTTACGTCATCAAGTAAGACCGATACGGGGACACCGCGGCGCGCCGTGGTGTCCCCTTCCCTTTCGCCCTCTTCGATGAGGGTTGGAATAATTTCAACCGTTGGACGGGTCCGCCCGTTCTAACCGCCCAAAGCGGGACAGCAAGTCTATGACGCCGCAATCCATCTTTCTCGGCCTCGCGGCCGGGTTCATTTCAGCCATCGTGTTCGCCTCCGCGACCGCGGGCCCGATGCTGTCGCGGATGATCCTATTCCTGCTGACGCCTTTTTCGCTCTACCTTGCGGGTCTGGGTCTGGGCTTTGGGCCGCTGCTGATCGGATCGGCGGTTGCGACCGCTATCATACTGTTCCTGTCCAATCCGCTGACGGCACTGGTCTACGCCGCCAGCGAAGCCCTGCCCGCCATCGTGCTGACGCGCTTGACGCTGACGGCGCGCGAAGAGGACGGCAAGCTCCACTGGTATCCGCTCGGACGCATCATCATCGGCGCGGCGCTGATCTCCGGCGCGCTCTCCTTCGTGTATCTGGCAATCCAAGGCGCCGATACCGAAGCTCTGACCAAGGCTATCCGCCCGGAAATCGAGAACTTCGCCAAATCTCTGGCGAGCGTGCCCGGTGGCACCGAAGCGCTGGGGGAAACCCAGATCGGAGAGTTGACCTCCATCGTCGTGGCGAGCCTGCCGGGCGCGGTTTCGCTCAGCCTCATGATAACCGCACTGGCCAGTCTCTGGCTCGCGGGCCGCGTGACGCTCGCTTCCGGCCGGCTGTTGCGGCCTTGGCCCGACTTCTCAAAAATCGAATTGCCCTTGGGAAGCGCGGTCCTGCTCGTGGCTGCGACGGTGCTGAGCTTCACCAGCGATCGCATGTGGCTGCTGAGCGACGGCCTCGCCAGCGCTCTCAGGCTCGCCTTCGCACTCCTGGGCCTTGCGGTCGTCCATCACGTCACGCGTGGTTCGCCCTGGCGCGGGTTCGTTCTTACGATCACCTATGCGGGCCTGCTCATCCTGTCCAAGCACGCCATGCTGATCCTGTCGCTCATCGGCCTGGCGGAAACCGCGTTCCACTATCGCAATGCCTCCCAGCGCGCCGAACCGCCGCCGCCTTAGCAGCGGACGGCGTCCCAAGAATTTTTTGCCAGTTCATCGACACATTCGAACCAACCGCATCACACGACATCAAGGAGAAGAAACCATGCAAGTCATCCTGCTTCAGCGCATCGGCCACCTCGGCCAGATGGGCGACGTCGTCAACGTCAAGAACGGCTACGCGCGCAACTACCTGCTGCCGCAGAAAAAGGCTTTGCGCGCGACAGAAGAGAACAAGAAGGTGTTCGAGAGCCGTCGCGCCCAGCTTGAAGCAAACAACCTGGAGCACCGCAAGGAAGCCGAGGCCGTGTCCGCGAAGCTTGACAAGCAGAGCTTCGTTCTCATTCGCTCGGCCGGCGACACCGGCCAGCTCTACGGTTCGGTCTCGACCCGCGACATTGCCGAGGCCGTTACGGCCGGCGGCTTCACGGTAAACCGCAATCAAGTTCAGCTCGACAAGCCGATCAAGACGCTTGGCCTGCATGACTGCCGCATCGAACTGCATCCGGAAGTCTCCTGCAATGTGACGCTCAACATCGCACGCTCGCAGGACGAGGCCGACAAACAGGCCCGTGGAGAAAACGTCACGGTCATCCAGGACGAGAAGATCGAGCTTGAGACCTTCAATCCCGAGGCCGCGTTCGAAGAGGGCGCTGGCCACCCTGAAGACGCGTGATGGCGCCTAACAGAGATAGGCCCATACTTCTTCAAAAGGCGCCGGAAACCTCACAGGTCCCGGCGCCTTTCTGTTGGACCCGTTTACCTCGTCTGGGAGACGACAACCCGGCGGAACGCGCACCGCAGCACGCGCGTTCTTTGATTGAAAGTGCCTTGGGGGAAAATTAAACTCTCACTCGGCGTGACGGGGAGATCGGAGCGCTCATTCATGTTTGCCCCTTTGAAGCGTATGCTGCAGGAGGTTATCACCGAAGGCCGCCTTACTGTCCGCGATCACCAGAACCGCATCTACGATTTCGGCGATGGATCCGGCGAACCCGTCGCCATTCATTTTACGGATTTGCGAACCCAGTGGCACTTCGTACGAGACCCTGAACTCACCGCTGGCGAAGCTTATATGGACGGCCGCCTCGTCCTGGATCGCGGCTCGGTCTACGACTTCATCGAGCTTGCGATGCGCAACATGGCCAAGCACCCCTTGCCGGCCTGGGCGCAAACCTTCGCCAAGCTGCGCCGTCTGAAACGGCGCGTCAGTGAAAACAATCCCCAGGACCGCGCGGCGTCCAACGCGAGCTATCATTATGATCTCGACCAGCGCTTCTACGATCTCTTTCTCGACACCGACCGGCAGTACTCGTGCGCCTACTATGCGCCCGGCGTAACCCGGCTCGAAGACGCCCAGGCCGCCAAAAAACGCCATATAGCCGCCAAGCTCCAGTTGGAGCCCGGACTTGATATTCTCGACATCGGTTGCGGCTGGGGCGGCCTTGCGCGCTACCTTGCAACCGCTGGCGGTGCCCGCGTGCGCGGTATCACGCTATCGACGTCACAACTTCGCTCCGCCATCGAGCATGTGCCGCCCCAGCGCGGCGAGACAGTCTTTGCCTATGAGGACTATCGCACCGTCACCGGGCAGTTCGACCGTATCGTGTCGGTCGGCATGTTCGAACACGTCGGCTCTGCCAACTACAAGACGTTCTTTGAGAGCGTGGCGCGTCTGTTGAAGGACGACGGCGTCGCCCTCATCCACGCCATCGGCCGCCTGGACGGCCCTGGTCCCACCAACCCGTTCATTGCCAAATGGATCTTCCCGGGGGGCTCCCTGGCATCGCTCTCGGAGGTCACCTCGGCCATAGAGAACACGGGCCTTCTCATCAGCGACATCGAGGTCCTGCGGCTGCATTATGCCTACACGCTGCGCGCGTGGCGCGAGCGCTTCCTGCAACACCGGGCCCGCGCGGTCGACTTGGCCGGTGAAGCGATAACCCGGATGTGGGAGTTCTATCTGGCCGGATGCGAGGCCGCTTTCCGCCACCAGTTCCTGATGGTTTTCCAAATACAGCTTGTGAAGGATATTTCCGCAGTGCCGATCACGCGCGATTACATGATCGAGGCTGAGCGCAGGCTGGCCGTTACACAGCCCGTTACACTGCGGCCCGTGCCTGAGTTGCCTTTACAGCCGGCAAAGCACGGTGGCCAATCGGGTTCTGGATGACTGTTCGGCAAACGAGCGCCGCGTGATTCGTCTTGCTTCAATCAAAAAAGAGCGCAGCACTGCTCTGGGTGTGCAAACCGGGGACATCGTCCCCTGCCCTGACTGGTTGCCGAAGGCAGCGCGGGGTGAATCGGCTAGCTTCCCCTCATGGCAAATCCCGCAGTCCTTCTGACCGAAAAGCTCCGCGAAGCGGCCGCCGCCGACCAGCCGTTGTCGTTTCGCCAGGCTCCCCACAACCTTGAAGCCGAGCAGGCTCTGCTCGGCGCGATCCTCGTCAACAACGAGGCCCTCGACCGCGTTTCGAGCTTCCTGACGCCAGCGCATTTCTTCGATCCGCTGCACGCGCGAATCTATGAAACGGTGGCCACCCTCATCCATGCCGGCAAGCTCGCATCCCCCGTGACGGTGAAGTCGTTCTTCGAGAACACCGAGCCCATCGACGCCAACACCAGCGTGCCTCAGTATCTGGGCCGGCTCGCGGCCAACGCCACCACGATCATCAACGCGGCCGAGTACGGCCGCACGATCTACGATCTCGCCACGCGCCGCGCGTTGATCGTGATCGGCGAGGACATGGTCAATACGGCCTACGACAGCGCTATCGATCAGCCGCCGCGCACGCAAATCGAAGAAGCGGAAGGCCGCCTCTACTCGCTCGCCGAACAGAACAAATACGGGCAGGGCTTCGAAAGCTTTCAGAGCGCGCTGGTAACCGCCATCAACATGGCCAACAGTGCGTTTCAACGCGCCGGCCATCTTTCTGGCGCTTCAACGGGTCTGTCCGATCTCGACCACAAACTCGGCGGCTTGCAGCGTTCGGATCTGATCATCCTTGCTGGCCGTCCTTCGATGGGTAAGACGGCGCTCGCCACCAACATCGCCTATAACGTGGCGAAGGCCTATCGCACCGAGCCTGGACCCGATGGCCTGCCGCACGTCGCGGATGGGGGCATCGTCGGTTTTTTCTCGCTCGAAATGTCGGCCGAGCAGCTCGCGACCCGTATTCTCGCCGAACAGGCGGAGATCTCCTCTGAGAAGATCCGGCGCGGCATGATCGACGAGCAGGAATTCCGCCGGCTCTCCGAGACGGCCGCCGAAATGTCGCGCATTCCGCTGTTCATCGACCAGACCGGCGGCATCACGATCGCCCAGCTTTCCGCCCGCGCCCGCAAGTTGAAACGCCAGCACGGCCTCGACCTTCTCGTCGTCGACTACCTCCAGCTGCTGGCCGGCTCCAAAAAGGGCGATGCCAACCGCGTGCAGGAAATCACCGAAATCACGACGGGCCTCAAGGCACTGGCCAAGGAACTCACGGTGCCGGTCATTGCGCTCTCCCAGCTCTCTCGACAGGTAGAGACGCGCGAAGACAAGCGTCCACAGCTCTCCGACCTGCGTGAATCGGGCTCCATCGAGCAGGATGCCGACGTCGTCATGTTCGTGTTCCGCGAAGAATACTACGTGGAGCGCACCAAGCCGTCCGAGGGTACACCGGAATTCGCCGACTGGATGACCAAGATGAGCCAGGTTTCCGGCAAGGCGGAAGTCATCATCGGCAAGCAGCGCCACGGCCCGGTCGGAACGGTCGAATTGGCGTTCGAAGGCCAATTCACGCGCTTCGGCAATCTCGCCAAGGACTATATGCTGCCCGAAAGATGATAGAAGGTCTCCGCTTTCCCCGCGCCAGCACCGCGGAGAAAGAGGGAAAATTCCGATGTCGAATTCCGCAAGGCGCATGATGAAGAGCCCGCCGCTTTCCCGCGATGAGGCCCAACGCGACGAGCGCGGGCCTGCCTCGCTTCTGCGCGCGCCGAACGCTGCGCCAACGGGATGCGTGACGATCAACCTGGATCAGTTGGCCCGCAACTGGACGGGGCTGGCCGATCTCGTCGCCCCGGCCCGCTGCGCCGCGGTGGTCAAGGCCAATGCTTACGGCCTGGGTGCGGATCGCGTGATCCCGGCGCTTATCCGTGCCGGATGTACGGTGTTTTTCATCGCGACGCCCCAGGAAGGCTACGAAGCGCGCCGTCTTGCACCGCAGGCCGACATTTACGCGCTCGACGGCCTGCTGCCCGGCTCTGCCGAAAGCTTTGCACGCGACGGGATCCGGCCGGTCTTGTCCACCCTCGCCGATATCGAAACGTGGACGCGTCTGGGCAGCCGGCTCGGGCGCCCCCTGCCTTGCGGGTTGCATATCGATAGCGGCTTGAACCGGCTCGGGCTCACCGCACGCGACGCGCGCCGTCTTGCGGCGGATGGGACGCTGATGTCAGGTCTTGATGTGCACTTGGCGATGAGCCACCTGGCCTGCGCCGACAATCCGACCGATCCGAAGAACCGCGATCAGTTGCTGGCGTTCGAAACGCTCACCACGCTGTTTCCCGGAACGCCGCGCTCGCTTGCGGCCTCCGACGGCCTCATGCTCGGTCCCGCCTACCACTTCGATCTGGTGCGCCCGGGTTACGCGCTCTACGGTGGTCAGGCGAGCATCTCGAATGCCGCTCCGGTTGCCCCTGTCGTCACGGTCACGGCGCGCATCCTTGCCGTCAACGATGTAGCGCCCGGGGAAAGCGTGGGCTACGCCGCGAGCTGGCGGGCCAGCCGTCCAAGCCACATCGCCACCATCGCGGCCGGATACGCCGATGGCGTACCGCGCTCGGCAAGTTCTTCGGACGGCACCGCGTGCGGCTACGTCCTCATCGCGGGGCACAAAGTCCCCATCGTGGGCCGCGTCTCCATGGATCTCATCACGGCCGACGTCACGGATCTGCCCGCCGGAGCCCTCGCTGCGGGAGATGATGCGATCCTGTTGGGCGCAGGCTTGACCATCGAGGATGCGGGCTTTGCGGCAGGCACCATCGGTTATGAAATCCTGACGCGGCTGGGTGCGCGCTTTGCGCGGCGCTACATCGAAGCTGGTGCAGAGAGCTGACGCACCATGACCAAGCCCCAGCGCAACACCTATGTGTGCCAGTCGTGCGGCGCGACCTCCGCCCGGTGGGCTGGCAAGTGCGCGGCGTGCGGCGAATGGAACACGCTCGTCGAGGAGACGGACGCAGGCCCTCCCCCAGGTTCCGGCATTGCGGCGCGCACCAAGGGCCGCGTCGTGCGTCTCGAAAGCTTGAAGGGCTCGACACAGGAGGCGCCGCGTTTCTCTACCGGCATCGAGGAACTCAATCGCGTTACGGGCGGCGGTATCGTTCCGGGTTCCGCCATGCTGATTGGCGGCGAGCCGGGAATCGGCAAATCGACGTTGCTGCTTCAGCTCACCGCCAACCTCGCCCGCTCGGGCCGCCGCGCGCTCTACTTCTCGGGTGAAGAAGCGATCGCTCAGGTGCGCTTGCGGGCAGAGCGTCTTGGTCTGGCGGACGCGCCCGTGGGTCTCGCCTCCGAGACCAACCTGTCGAACATCCTGGCGACGCTCGCGGAGGGCAAAGCGCCCGATCTCGTCGTCATCGACTCCATCCAGACTCTGTGGGCCGACACTCTGGATGCCGCGCCCGGCACCGTGAGCCAAGTGCGCGCGGCGGCCCAGTCGCTCATTCGTTACGCCAAGATGGCGGGCAGCGCCGTCCTGCTCGTAGGGCACGTCACCAAGGACGGACAGATCGCGGGGCCGAAAGTCATCGAGCACATGGTCGACACCGTGCTCTATTTCGAGGGGGATCGCGGCCATCCCTACCGCATCCTGCGCGCGGTCAAGAACCGTTTCGGCCCCTGCGATGAAATTGGCGTGTTCGAAATGGTAAGTGGCGGGCTGCGCGAGGTCGCCAACCCTTCCGAGCTGTTTCTAGGCGACCGCGACGCCGCAGCGCCCGGTGCTGCGGTTTTCGCCGGCATTGAAGGAACGAGGCCCGTTCTCGTCGAGATCCAGGCGCTCGTCGCCCCTTCAGGGCTCGGCACGCCCCGGCGCGCCGTGGTCGGCTGGGACGCCAACAGGTTGTCTATGCTCCTGGCGGTATTGGAGACGCGCGCCGGCATGTCGTTTTCCGGGCACGACGTTTATTTGAATATCGCGGGCGGTCTCAAGATCGCCGAACCGGCTGCCGATCTGGCAGCGGCGGCCGCCCTTGTGTCGTCAATATCCAATGTTGCCCTGCCCCGAGACGCGGTCTACTTCGGCGAGGTTTCTCTTTCCGGAGCAGTGCGCGCGGCCTCCCTGCAGACGGCGCGGCTGAAGGAGGCCTCCAAGCTCGGCTTCGGCCAGGCGATCTTGCCGGAATCGGGCGAGGCGGATACCTCAGGTCTTAAGGTGAAGCTTTCCAGGCTTTCGCACGTCAAGCTTCTTGCCGAGCGGGCTTTGACATGCGACTGACGATAAAACGTGCAGGGACGCCGCATCGGATTGCATACGGCCGGTGCGCGGGGGCCTGGGGGTAACGGATCAACAGAGGGATCGCCGCACATGGACGGCTCCAGCCTGACTTACCTCGACGCCGCGGTCCTCGCGGTCTGCTTCATCTCGGGGCTTTTGGCCATGTACCGGGGGCTTGCCCGCGAGTTGCTGTCCATCCTTTCCTGGATTGCCGCAGCGGGTGTGGGCGCCTGGATCTTCTTCACGAAAAAGGATCTCTCAGCGGACGTCGCGACCCAAACCGGACTGCCGCCGCAGATTGCCCTGGCGGTTGTGGCCCTGGTTGCGGCCCTCATCGTGCTCATCGTGGTCCACCTGATCACAGCGCGCATTTCGGATGCAATATTGGATAGCCGGATCGGCATGGTCGACCGGGTGCTCGGCTTCATGTTCGGGGCGGCCCGGGGCTTCATCCTGATCGTCATTCCCTACATGTTTTATCAGTCGTTCCAGCCCAACGAAGAGGCGCACTTCCCCTGGGTGCGCAATGCGTGGTTCCTTCCCACCATCAAGAGCACCGGCGACACGATCCGCTCAATTCTCGTGCAGTATGCCCCCTCCTCGCTGACCAACCCGCCAGCCCCGCCTCCGGGCGAGCAGCAAGGGTCGCTTGGGACGCAGAGACGGATCGTCGCCCTGGCCATCGGGACGGAACGCTATTATATCAGCGTCGCGCGCAACGGCTGATCCGGCCTCTGATTTGGGAGAGGGTCAGCGATCGGGCATCTTGCCCCGGCCGCGTCTTCGGGCGTAGAAGCGGGGGCCAGCGAGCTGCGAGAGGTGCCCATGACCTTTAAGACCGTTTCCGGCGAAGGACTTGGCAATGAGCCGCCATCCATTGAAATCGATGGGTTGACCTTCACGCGCTACGGCGATGACCGGCTGCGCGAGGAGTGCGGCGTTTTCGGCATCTTTAACCATCCCGATGCCGCGGCCATCGCAGCACTTGGACTGCACGCTCTCCAGCACCGCGGCCAGGAGGCATGTGGCATCGTCAGCTATGACGGACGCCAGTTTCATTCCGAACGCCGCATGGGGCTCGTCGGCGAGAATTTCTCGCGTGTCGACGTCCTCGCCCGCTTGAAGGGCCGCATGGCCATCGGACACAACCGCTACTCGACGACCGGCGAAGCGATGATCCGCAACGTGCAGCCGCTGTTTGCCGACATCGATACGGGCGGCTTCGCCGTCGCTCACAACGGCAACCTCACCAATGCGCTTACGCTGCGCCGTGAGCTGATTTCATCGGGCGCCATCTGCCAATCCACCTCCGACACGGAAGTCATCCTGCATCTGCTGTCGCGCTCCAAAAAGCGCCGGGTGGTCGAGCGCCTCGTTGACGCGATCCGCCAGATCGAAGGCTCCTATGCCCTCGTGTGCCTGACGAATGACGTCATGATTGCCGCGCGCGACCCCATCGGCATTCGCCCGCTGGTGATCGGCCGTCTCGGCGTCTCGTATGTCGTCGCGTCCGAGACCTGCGCACTCGATATGGTGGGTGCGGAATTCCTGCGGGAAGTCGAGAACGGCGAAGTCGTCGTCATCACCGACCAGGGTCTCGAAAGTCATCGTCCCTTCCCGAAGCGGCCGGCGCGTCCGTGCATCTTCGAATACATCTACTTCGCACGCCCCGACAGCGTCGTCGGTGGCCGAACAGTCTACGACATTCGCAAGCAGATGGGCATCCAGCTCGCATGTGAAGCCCCCGCCAACGCCGACGTCATCGTACCTATTCCCGATTCCGGCGTGCCCGCCGCCATCGGCTTCTCGCAGGAAAGCGGCATCCCGTTCGAGCTCGGCATCATCCGCAATCACTACGTCGGACGCACCTTCATCGAGCCTGAGCAGCGCATTCGCCAGCTTGGCGTCAAGCTCAAGCACTCGGCCAACTCTTCCGTCATTCGCGGCAATTCCATCGTGCTTGTCGACGACTCCGTGGTGCGCGGCACGACGTCAAAAAAGATCGTCCAGTTGATGTATGAGGCTGGTGCGCGTGAGGTTCACATGCGCATCTCTTCGCCCCCCATCACGCATCCTGATTTCTACGGCATCGATACCCCGCGCAAGCAGGATCTGCTGGCCGCCAACCTTGATCTTGAAGGCATGCGGCAGTTCATGGGCGCAGACAGCCTCGCATTCCTTTCCGTCAACGGTATCTATCGCGCGGTGGGCGTGGAAGCGCGCGATCCGCGCGCACCGCAGTTCACCGACCACTGCTTCACCGGCGAATACCCCACCGAGCTTACCGATCAGTCCGGGGAATCGCTGCCCAAACAGCTCTCGCTGTTGGCCGAAGTCGGCTAGTCTGCGCGGGCCTGACTTTTCCAAACCGGATATGTCGTGATGACTTCGCCTTTCAAAGACCGCCTCGCTCTCATCACCGGTGCTTCGCGCGGTATCGGCAGGGCGGTTGCGCTGGGGCTGGCGAAGGCCGGTGCTCACGTCATCATCACGGCACGCTCGCTGCCGGGCCTTGAAAGCCTGGACGATGAGATCCAGACGATGGGCGGCTCGGCGACGCTGCTGCAGCTCGATCTCAGGAAGGGCGACAAGATCGATCAGCTCGGCCCGACAATCTACCAGCGCTGGCAGAAGCTCGACATTCTGATCGCCAATGCGGGCATTCTGGGGCCGCTGTCGCCATTGGCGCACGTCACCGAAGATGGCTGGGCGCAGACGATCGATATCAACCTCAATGCCAACTGGCGGCTGATACGGTCGCTCGATCCCCTGTTGCAAAGGTCGGATGCGGGCCGTGCGGTATTCGTCACCTCCGGAGCGGCGAGCGGAAAATACGCCTATTGGGGGCCGTACGCGGCCTCGAAGGCAGGCCTCGAAGCCATGGTGAAGACCTGGTCGCACGAAGTGGAGAATACCCATGTGCGCGCCAATCTCATCAATCCTGGAGCCACGCGCACGACCATGCGCGCGAAGGCTTTTCCGGGCGAAGATCCTGCCATATTGCCCGCCCCTGAAGATCTGGTTCCGTTGTTTCTGGAACTCGCCGCGCCGGACTGCGAAAGCAATGGCGAGATCGTCAATTACCGCGACTGGCGCAAGGACCGCTCGGCGGCGCCCGCCCACGCGCCCGACGCTTGAGCCAACCGTTTCTGCACCGAGCAGCTCAAGTCGCGCTATCGGACGCAGCGATAGGCTTGGTGCCATATGGCTTTAAGCCTGCTTTCCACAGGCCGCCATGGGTGCGATGACCGGCATCAACGCATCTGACGGGGACTCACCTACATCCTTTTCGCACAACCGACGTCTCAACGTGCGTCGTTCTAAAAAGGATGGGATGCCAACATGCGGCCGGCCAAGATCTCCATACTGCTCTCAGCATTGTTGCTGACCGGACTGTCCTTCGCCAATGCAGATGCCGGAAAGCCGGCTGCGCAGGCCAAGGCCCAAAACACCATCGCGAACACCGCCGGAGACGATGGCCGCGAGCCCATCGCGCTGACGCCATCGGAGCGTGCGCACATGCTGCAGGGCATGCGCACATACCTGGAAGCCCTGCAAGGCATCACCGAATCGCTCGCCGCCAACAAACCCGACGGCGTGCGCGATCATGCCAAGCGCGCGGGCGCGGAGATGCTGCAAGGCACGCCTCTAAGCGTGCCCTTGAAGGCCCCCATCGCATTCACCGCCATGAGCCTCAATACGCATGAGAAGTTCGACGTTCTCGCCGGGCGGGCGGCCAAATCCGCCTCGCGCGCCGAAGTGTTGACCGCGCTGGCCGATATCATGACCAATTGCACCAGTTGCCACGCGGCTTATCGCGTCGTTCCCGCACCCTGACCTACGCCAAGGGGAGAGGCGTTTCTTACTTGGCGGCGCTGCCAGCTGTCTCTTCAGTCTTTTCCGCTGAGCGCTTCACGATGTCCTTGATCTGGGAGAGCAGCCCCTCAACCGTCGCAACGCCTTCCAGATCGGCGTAAGCGTTGGCCGTAAACAGCCGGCCTTGCATGGCAATCCATCCGGTGACGACAGCGATCTGACGCGAAGTACCGCCTCTTTTCACGTCGGCGGCCTGTGCCGTGTAGAGCGCGAGGTCATCCTTGCCGATGGTGCTCATGGTCTGCAATTGGAGACCGATACCCTCCTTGGCCGCGCTGCCACCCACCTGCTTGCTGATCGCATCGATGTCTATGTTTGGCATCGCGCGCGCCAACTCTTCGGCCACGGCCTGCCGGCTCATGCCCGGTGGTATTTTGGTATGATTTCCCGGCGGTCCATTGAGCAGCCAGATCACCCAGCGCTTCCACGGTTTGCCGGCGCGAGCCTCCTCGATCTCCTCACATGGCAGCGCGATGAGCATCACGCCATTGATTTTTGCCTGCATGCGCTCTTGCAGATCGTAATGCGGCTTCTCCAGAAAATTGTCGCGTGAGAGCGCGCAGTACCCTTGCGGGATCTGCAGATCGACATGCACGCCATCGGCCTGAAGCACATCGGCGCGCGCAGCGAACGGGGCAAGCCAGACAAGGCCCGCAAGCACGTATGGAAGACGCAGTCTCATAGGGCCCCGCAATGCATTGCCGTTGAGAGTTTCAGTCTAATCACCTGCAGCGATTTGCGGAAGCTGCGTTTGCGGAGGAAGTGCTGGCGCTCGGATCCATGGCCAGCATCGGCGCTTCCTCCCAATACCTCGATTTGAAGATAATGCCATGGAGCCATTGAACTTTTTTCGGCCATTCGAATCGCGCACTCGCTGAAGGATTGCGGGGCCACTCAGAATGCCAATCCAGGGGGACCCTAGAATGACCGGAATGACCAAAACCGTCGAAGAGATGCTGAGCCGGCTTGAGAACAACTCCAAGTCAGAGCTCAGTCTGGTGCGTGCGCTTGCGGAAGCGATCCGCCGGGTTGACGATCAGATGCTGCACGAGTTGCGCAATCTTTCGCTCCAGCACGAGTTGCGCCGTGAGTCGATCCTCGATGAGTTGCAGACGCTTGCGACGCGGTTGTGTCACCTGCCGGCGCGGCCGACACCCTCAGCCATTCGTGCAGCCATCGACCAACCCGCGTTGGCTCAAAAACGGGCGAATGCCGAGACGGTCGATGCCGGTGAGGTAGCGAGCAACGGCTCTGGCGCGGATTGGCGTCAGGCTGCGCAGAACATCCAGGACGATCTGGACTTCGCCTTCAGCGCTCCGCCGCCGCCAAGGCACTAAATCTCAGCCATCCGTGGCGGTAAGCAGCGCGCCTGCAGTGCATATCAGCGCTGCGTTCCGCCGCGGGGGTCACCCGAGACAGCCTGCATCGCCGCTTGTAAGAAGGCGCGATGTCATCGAAATCTCGCTACATCGGCTATGCACTGTCGGCGTGTGGCGCCGCGCTGTTTTCCACCAAGGCGATCTTCATCAAGCTCGCCTATCAAGACCGTGTGGACGCGGCCCTCATGCTGGCATGGCGAATGATTTTTGCCCTGCCCTTCTATCTGGCCATCGGCTGGTGGGCTGTGCAGCGCCGCCGGGCGGAAGGCGCCCCACCCGTAGAGACCCGCACGATCGCGCTTGCCTGTGTCACCGGGTTTCTAGGTTACTACGCCGCCTCCCAGTTCGACTTTGCCGGGCTGCAATACATCAGCGCGCAACTCGAACGGCTGGTGCTGTTCACCTATCCCGTTTTCATCATGTTGCTTGGCGCGGCCTTCGGCAGCGCGCGCATAACCCCGACGGGTCTTGCATCCGCCGCGATCACCTATGCGGGCCTCGCCTTCGTCTTCACCGCAGATCTGCCTGAGGGGGGGCGTGACACCGTGTGGGGCACGCTGCTCGTGCTGGGCGCCGCATTATCATTCGCCGCGCACCACCTGCTGGCCAAGGGCATACTGCCGGCCCTGGGCAGCGCCCTCTTCACGTCGATTGCGCTGGCAACCGCCTCGTTCTTCTGCATCCTCCATCAGGCGATCGCCGGCCAGGGCGATTTCTCTGCACCTTCGCGCTTCCTGTGGTTGACGGCTGGTTGCGCGCTGGTCGCGACGGTGCTGCCGACTTTCCTCATCAATGCAGGGCTTGCGCGCTCATCGCCCCAATCGGTGGCGATGATCTCGACCGTTTCGCCGCTGGTGACGATTGCGCTGGCGGTCGCGATTCTGGGCGAGACCTTCACGTTGGCGGACGCGGTCGGTTCCACCCTCGTCCTCATCGGCGTCGGGCTGTTCACCTGGGGTGAGGGCCGCTGAGCCGCGACCCTTCCCTTAATGCATGTAAGGCGTGTAGCCCCCAAAGGGCGGGCGCGGCGTCTCGAAGAAGAAGTCGTTGTCGAACGGAGAACCCTGGCTGCGAAGCGACATCGAGGGATCCGTGAATTTGCGGGTGTCGATGGTGTCGACGTACTTGTACTTGTATCCGCCGACACGCCGCTGTTTGCCGTAGATGACGCCGCGCAGGGGCTGGTTCTTCGCCTTGGCAACCGCATCAACAGGTTGCATCGGCAGCAAAAAGGCGAACGCGGTAGCGAAAATGACGAAATACTTGAGCTTCATGAGGGGCCCTCGCGGGTGCAAAAACGGATCGGCCGATGGTACCCGACCAAGGTAAACGAGTTCTAGACCAACAGAGCGGCAGTTGAGCGATACCTTGATGTGGTGGCACAAACGCATCAGCACCAGGGCTGGCCACCCGTCCAGGCAAACCCGGACGGGCGTCCCGGCCTTTGAGGATGCTCTCACCGCAAATCGGGTGGCGTCGCCTCGGCTTTGAACGCAGCCACGGCGTCTTCGAGCGCCATCACCTTTTGCTCCTGGCTGCCCAAACGGCGAACCGAGACATTGCGCCCCTCCGCGTCGCGCGTGCCCACGGCAAGGATGAGCGGCACCTTGGCAAGCGAATGCTCGCGCACCTTGTAGCCGATCTTCTCGTTGCGCAGGTCCGTCTCGACACGCAGGCCCGCGGCCTTCAGCGCATCGGCCACCTCGTTGGCATAGCCGTCGGCCTCGCTCGTAATGGTCGCCACGACGGCCTGAAGCGGAGCCAGCCACAGCGGGAAGTGCCCGGCAAAGTTCTCGATCAGAATGCCTGTGAAGCGCTCCAGCGAACCAAACATGGCACGGTGGATCATCACGGGCGTCTTCTTCTCGGAATGCTCGTCGATGTAGAATGCACCGAGGCGCCCTGCCAGGTTGAAGTCCACCTGCGTCGTGCCGCACTGCCATTCGCGGCCGATGGCATCCTTCAGCACGTATTCGAGCTTGGGCCCATAGAACGCGCCCTCGCCCGGCTGCAGAGCTGTCTTTATGCGGCCGTTGGAGCGCTTGGTGACTTCATCGAGCACATCCTGCAGCGCCTTCTCGGCCTTGTCCCACAGGTGATCGGCCCCGACGCGTTTTTCTGGGCGCGTGGAGAGCTTGATGAAGATGTCCTCAAAGCCGAAGTCCTTGTAGATCGAGAGCATCAGATCGTTGATCTTGAGGCACTCCTCCATGATCTGGTTTTCGGTGATGAAGATGTGCGCATCGTCC
This sequence comes from uncultured Hyphomicrobium sp., assembly GCA_964587445.1. Taxonomy (GTDB): domain Bacteria; phylum Pseudomonadota; class Alphaproteobacteria; order Rhizobiales; family Hyphomicrobiaceae; genus Hyphomicrobium_B. Next base: position 199,637 of record CAZPLQ010000005.1, on the reverse strand, counting down.
TGCGTGAAGTGGCGCACGCGCAGCATGCCGTGCAATGCGCCCGACGGTTCGTAGCGGTGCACCTTGCCGAACTCCGCGATCTTCAGCGGAAGGTCGCGATAGCTCTTCAGGCCGTGCTTGTAGATCTGCACGTGTCCCGGGCAGTTCATCGGCTTGCAGCAGAACACGCGCTCGTCCGGCAGGACGGTGGTGAACATGTTCTCGCCGTAGTTCTCCCAGTGCCCCGACAGCTCCCAGAAGTGCTTCTCCATCATGTCGGGTGAATTGACCTCGACGTAACCGGCGCGCTCTTGAGCGCGGCGCATGTAGGCGATGAGCGTCTGAAACAGCGTCCAGCCCTTGGGATGCCAGAAGATGGAGCCTGGCGCTTCCTCCTGGAAATGGAACAAGTCCATCTCGCGGCCCAGCTTGCGATGGTCGCGCTTCTCGGCTTCCTCGAGTTGGTGGAGGTAGCCTTTGAGCTCTTCCTCGCTCGCCCAGGCCGTGCCGTAGATGCGCTGCAACTGCGGACGCGCAGAATCGCCGCGCCAGTAGGCGCCTGCGAATTTCTGCAGCTTGAACGCCTTGCCGATCGCACCCGTGGAGGTCATGTGCGGGCCGCGGCAGAGATCGAACCACGTTCCCTGCTTGTAGATCTTCACGTCCTGATCTTCGGGGATCGCGTCGACGAGTTCGACTTTGAAGCCCTCGCCCATGGCCGCGAACGTGTCGCGCGCCTTGTCGCGACTCCACACTTCCTTGGTGAAGGGCTGATTCTTCGCGATGATCTCGTGCATCTTCTTTTCGATCCTGCCGAGATCATCGGGATGGAACGGCTCTGCCTTCGCGAAGTCGTAGTAGAAGCCGTTTTCGATAACGGGGCCGATCGTCACCTGCGTGCCGGGCCACAGCGCCTGCACCGCTTCCGCCATGACGTGCGCGGCATCATGCCGGATCAGCTCCAGCGCGGGAGCATCCGTGCGCGAGACGAAATTGATTGCCGCGTCTTTACGGATCGGCTCGTTAAGGTCGCTTAAGACGCCATCGAGCTGCATGGCGACCGTGCGCTTGGCGAGCGATGGGGAGATACCCTTGGCGATCTCCAGGCCCGTCGTTCCGCTGGCGACCTTTCTGGTCTTGCCGTCCGGGAACGTAATCGTGACGTCGGTCATGTCGCAGTTCTCCTTTGCTCACTCGCCGCAAACCAAGGCGGCGTAAGTCGATGGTCACGGGCGAGGAAATCGCGGCTTTCGGCGGTTCTGTCAAGCGGGGCCGCTTTAAATATCTGCAATTGCAGGCATTCCCGGAGGGCTTCTGAAACCTTAAGGGCGTAGAAGGTTCGTTTACCGGATTACTGACCGGCGCACGCGCTGAAGAAGGATCGTCACCGACATGACCGCCGCAAAGCTCGTCATCAAGAAACGTATGCTGTTCATCCAGGGTAAGGTCCGGCCCTGCTGCCACGTTCAGGCGTTCGTCAACGCCGATGTGAAAGCCGTGTTGGAAGAGCACTTCCTCACCGACCAGCTCTTCAAGCGCGCCGCATACGCGCAGCACTGGCCCGAGGGCGCCATCGAGATTCCGGCTCCCATCGCACCCGCTTTGAGCACCTTCCTCAAGAACGACGCCTGCCCGGAAATCACGGTCAAGACGCTGCTCTGCGGCCAGATGCACCAGGGTTCGAACGTCTGGGAGATGATGGCGTTCGAATTGATCGCGAAGCTTGCCTTCGACAACTTCGCAGCGCTCTGCGGCACCATCGGCGACTTGAACCGCGATGTGGTCTACGACGGTTCTGGCAGCGCACCTGGCTTTGATTTCAACGTCGAGGACGCGGTCCAGAGACTGGAACGCGCTGCTGCCGAGATGGCCGCATAGGTTTCTGCCCTCAGCGGTCGGCGAAAGCCTTTTCAACCACAAAATCTCCAGGCGCCGTGGAACTGCCCTCATGGAATCCGCGCGCGCCGAGCATCGCGCGAAGCTGCGCGGTCATATCGGGGTTGCCGCAGATCATGACGCGGTCGTTCTGCGCGTCGAGACCCGGTACGGCAAGATCGGCAAACAAACGTCCGTTCTCGATCAGATCCGTGATACGGCCCTGATGATGATAGGGCTCCTGCGTCACGGTCGCGTAGTAGTGCAGCTTGTCAGCGGCCAGCTCGCCCAGCAGCTCGTGCTCGCGCACCTCGATCGTCACGCGCGTCGCGTATTCAAGCTCGGCCGCCCGACGGCATCCGTAGATGATGTAGACGGCATCGAAAGCCTCGTAGATCTCGGGATCGCGCAACAGACTGCCGAACGGCGCAAACCCCGTTCCCGTCGCCAGCAAGAAAAGCCGTTTGCCCGGGCGCAGGTTGCCCAACAGAAGCGTGCCGGTCGGCTTGGGATTGATCAGGATCTCATTGCCCGGCTTGATGTGCTGCAGCCGCGAGGTGAGCGGACCTTCCGGCACCTTGATTGAAAAGAATTCCAGCCACTCGTCATAATAGGCGGAGGACATGGAATAGGCGCGCAGCAGCGGCCTGCCCTCCACCTCCAGCCCGATCATTGCAAACTGCCCGCTCTGAAAGCGGAACGACTGTGCACGCGTGGTGCGGAAGCTGAAAAGCTTGTCGGTGTAGTGATGGATCTCCAGAACCCGCTCGCGCAGGAGGGAAGCGGACTTCTTGGAAGGAGCTTGCTTGACCGGCGCGGCGGTCGCGGAAGCCGGCTCCATTTCAAGAGCATCTCCTCCAAACATGCCGGCGGCTCGTTCCGTATCGTCCATCTCGTCCATCACCTTCACAGCGGGCCTTCCTCAAAGTTCAATGCGCGTGCCATGACCGGCGGCCGGGCATGTCCTGCACCTTGAACGTGAACGGCACAATTTCGTCTGCCGGCCGCTTGTCAAGAGACACTTTGGCCTGAATGTTTGGACTTGCTGTTGCGCAAGTCCGGGCATCCATTCGCTCGGCAGCGTCCTGACACTTCTCAATCTTGATAAACGGGGTGATCTCACTTTAACTAGATTAGATTTCTCTAATATAGAGGTCAATGCATGAGGTATCCCGGGCGGCGCGCTGATTGTCACAGCATCCCCGCCGACGCGTCACGCAGGGCCTTCGAGGCGATGCTGGCGCATGTCTTGATGGTGGGTCGGGGAGCGGCGCAAGCGTGGTAATAAAAAAGGGGCGCTGTGCACCCCTTACTTCATGCGTTCATGCCGGCAGGCGAAGCGTTCTCAGAACCGGTGCTTGACCGAGCCGCGAATAGTAAGATCGTCCGGCAAATTCTCGTCGATCTTGGCTGGTTCCTGCGAGGAGCCTGTTTCTGTGGCTCCGTAAAGCAGTTCAAGACCGAAATCCATCTTGGGGAGTGTGCCAAGCTTACCGAGGCCAGGAATGCGAATTTCCGTGCCCTCAGACTTCGCCGGAGGGGCTGCATCACGCACCGCCGCCCCAGCCTCAGCGCCCGCTGGCGCAGCAGGACCCTTTTGTTCTTCAAGCGCAATCGACGCGGTGCCGGCGACAGCCAGCATCAACGCACCCAACATTGCGACCAAACCGATTTTCTTCACGTCTACCCCGCCATGCCACGAAAGCACGCACACGCAAGTAAAATGCTGCTTGGCATTGGGAAACACAATGGCGCGAGGCCGATATGAGCACAGCCAAGCCCATTTCGACCGTAGCGTGTGTTCTGAAGGTCATAGTGCACTGCAGCCACATAACCTCCTCAAGGCCATGAAAGTCAGTAGTTTCAAATAGATAGATAGTTGCACCAGAAACCCACCTAATGCGTCTCGTGAGCATCCATGGGGCGGCTGTCCGGCGCAGAAATTCGTTCAATCCTCTCTCTTCCACCGTCCGCCTGGGGATTTGGATTCGCGGACCAACCATCAGGAGGGGGCCCCGCGCTGCGCGGTTCGTCCAAAAAACACAGGGGCCGCCCCCAAGGCAGCCCTTGCTCGTGTCCAGACGGGTAGGTAAGCAGGGTGGTGAAATTAGAGTGCTTCCGGAAAAGTGGGAACCGGTTTTCCGATAAGAAGCACGACAAAACAAAAGCTAGTGCCGTTCCGCGATTCCATCAAAAACGGAACGGCACTAGAAGCGGATGATGGCGCCGCTCATGACGACGTCGAGGTCATCGAGTTCAAAGTTGGCGAGTGCCGGGCCCGACGTCACGTTGCCTTCGTAGTGACGGTAGGTCACGTAGACGTGCATGGCAGCGGCGTCGATGCCCTGGATCACGCCGACGCCGAAGGACTCAAGCTCCGACTCGACGATGTCGCCACCTTCGAACGTGCGGTCCTGCGAGCCGCCATTGTTCTTGTAGTACTGGCCGAAGATCGTCGTCTTGCCGAGGTCGTTCCACTTCTGCTCGATGCCGATTTCACCAGCGTAGAACTCGCTACGGTCGTCGACAACGGCGGCAATGCTGGCAGCACCTGGATCCTTGCCGATGACGTCGTCTTCCATGTAACCCGCGCCGAAGTTCACATAGATACCGGTGGGTGCGTGCATGACGCTGATGGAACCGCCGAGTTGCTGGCAGCGCGTATCCGAAACCGTTGCGTCGAGCGGCGAGGTGTTGTTACCAACGCACTGGAACGCCGGGTTCGTCGACGACACGTCGCTGTTTTCGCCGTAAGCGATCGCTGCAGCAACTTTGAAATCTCCCAGCTCGCCGTGATAGCGAACACCGGCTTCCCAGGCGTCGTCCTCACCCCAGTTCACTGTGCCGGTAAAGCCCATGAAGGCTGGGGTGTCGTAGCGCACCATGTTGAAGCGGCGGCCTTCACCGGGTTGATCGCCACCACCGCGAATCAGACGGCGCCAGGCAACGCCCGTGCTCACGCCACCAACCAGCATGTTGAGGCCGAGGCCGGTATCCTCGATGTCGGAGTACTTCAGGATGTCCTTGGTCGCCGCGAGATTGGTTTCGGTCACGCTTTCGCCCGCGCCGCCCGTCAGGCCCACCCACACGCGGCCGAACGTCTTGCTGTCCAGGTACCAGACATTATGGCGGACGTCGATTTCACCCGCGCCTTCTCCCTTGGGATCATCCTGGTTGAAACGCTTGGAGTTGGCCGAGCGAATACCCCATTCCATGAGGTAACCGGCCTTCCAGTCGCCATTGATCTTTGCTTCGCCCTTGAAGCGGACGCGCGAGCGCGAATTGTCGTTGGTGTAGACGCCGGCGTTCGATTCGACGCCGTCATCCCAGAACAGTACCGCCTCGTTCACATGACCGGAGATTTCCAGTGAAACTTTGCGGTTGCCTTTCCGCGCGGTCGTCGCCTCGAGTTCGGCGATGCGCTCATCGAGATCCGCGCAGCAATCCCCGCCAAGATCGGCGGCCTTGGCCTGGGAAAGTCCCCCGGCAAAAGACCCCAGCGCAGCCAACAACGCGCACTGCGCCAAGCCAAATTTAGAAGCCGACATCATCGGTGCCCCTCTGTTCACAATTCCCCGTATTGCGTCCGTCCCCCGGAACGCGAGCGCCTGAAGATGCGACTGAGTTCGGCAGCCCGAGTCCGGCCGTCATCTCCAACACCGGGCCTCATTAACGTTCGTGTTTAAAGGCTGTGTGACAACATCGTTGCATACGAGCCACGCCGAGCTCTCGTTTGCATCAAACTTCCCTGCGCCAATGGGCGATCTGGCGCAAACGGCATCAGCGCGCTTAAATCTCGAGCATGGACAAGGATTACCAAGTCATCGTCGCCGGTGCTGGTCCCGCGGGGCTGGCCGCAGGCTTGTCTTTTGCGCATCTTGGATTGCGCGCAGCGGTTGTCGGCCCGGTATCGGATCCCAACGATGGGCGGACAGCCGCACTCTTTGAAGGTTCGATCGAGCTTCTGCGCCGCATTGGCGCCTGGGACGCCCTGAAGGATCAGAGCGAGCCTCTCAAAGCAATCCGTCTCATCGATGCGACCGGCGGCATGCTGCGCGCACCCGAGGTGACGTTCTGGGCGCATGAGATCGGTCTCGACGCCTTTGGCTATAACGTACCCACGGGAGGGTTGACCGTGGCTCTCGAGTCCGTGGCGGCGGGCCGTTTGAGCCGGCTGCCGAGCGCGGGCGTTGAACGTATCGACATTGAGGACGCCAGGGCGCGCGTGGTCACGCGCGAAGGCGCGGTTCTGACGGCACCTCTGATCGCCGGCGCCGATGGCCGCAACTCCCTCGCCCGCCAAGCCGCGCATATCGAAACCCAGCGCTGGGCCTATCCCCAGGCGGCGGTGGTTGCCACCTTCTCTCACAGCCGGGATCACCAAGGCATCTCGACCGAGTTGCATCGCCGTTGCGGACCGCTCACTGTCGTTCCCATGCCAGGCCGCGCCTCGAGCCTCGTCTGGGTGGACACGCCCGAGGAGGCAGCGCGGCTGGCTGCACTTAGCGACGGCGCATTCAACAGTGCGCTGAAAGCGCATGCCGGCGGGTTGCTTGGCACGATGCGCGATTTCTCCCCGAGGCGCGTCTTCCCGCTGTCGGGTCAAACTGCGACGGTCCTTGGGCGCAATCGCGTCGGCCTCATCGGCGAGTCGGGCCACATCATTCCGCCGATCGGCGCGCAGGGATTGAACCTGTCGTTGCGCGATGGGGCAACGCTTGCCGAACTCGCCGCGGACGCGGTCGCAGCAGGCAAGGATCCCGGCGCGGCTGATGTTCTGGCGGCCTACGAGGCCCAGCGGCGGCCTGATGTCAGCGCACGGGTGTGGACAATCGACCTCATGAACAGGTCGTTGTTGTCGGAATATCCGCCCGTCCATCTGGCGCGCGGAGCTGGTCTTCTGGCGCTCAAAGCTATCGGTCCGCTGCGGCATCTCGTCATGCGAGAGGGGATAACCCCTTCATTTGCAACGCCTAGACTTATGCACCCTTGAGGCCCCGAGCCGTGCCGGACCACGTACAGGCGCGAACGTCTCCGGAACTTTGCCGTGCTTCTTACCGGCAAACCTGTTCCAGTACTTCAGTAAGCCCCTCGAAGGGGTAGGCTTGACGGGCGCGCCCGCTTTCTTCATCTGATTTTCCCGGGGTCAATCAAACACACGACACGGGAATGACGGCAACCGTCGCGCGCCTGAAAGATCTGCAGTTCCGTTTGGAATATGCTCTGCTCCGCACGATTGTGGCTGGGGTGCGCGCTGTTCCGCTCGACAGGGCGACGGCGTTCTCCGCGCGCTGGTGGCGAAGGCTTGCGCCGATCGTGAGCCCCAAGCGCCATAAGCGGGCGCTCGCCAATCTTGCCATCGCCTTTCCCGACAAGACACCTCAAGAGCGTGAACGCATTGCCCTGGCCGCCTGGGAGAACCTGGGCCGCGTGATGGCAGAAACCATGCAGCTCGACCGTCTCGTGAAGGACCCTTCCCGCATCAGCATTGCCAATCCCAAAGTGTTCAATCGCTACAACGGGAAGCTCGGTCCGATCGTTGGCTGCTCGCTGCATCTTGGCAATTGGGAGTTGGCGATCTGGCCATTGACGCTCGCTGGCGCGCGCCCCGCCGCCGTCTACCGCTCCGTCAACAACCCCTATGTCGATCAGTATCTGCGCGACCAGCGCAAGGACCTCTATCCCGGCGGCCTCTTCGGACGCGGCCGCGTCGAAGGCGACCATGGCGAAAGCCAGAAGACCGCGCGCGCCATCATGGATTACGTACGTCAAGGCGGCCGCCTCGGCGTCGTGTGCGATCTCTACGACCGCACCGGCCTGCCTGTTCCCTTTTTCGGCAAGGATGCGGCCACGGTCACGATCCCGGCAATGATCGCGCGGCGCGCGGGTGCGCGCATCTGGATGTCCCGATGCGTGCGCCAGGGCGCCGAAAGCCGGTTCGTCATTGAGCTCAAGGAACTGAAGGTTCCGCGTACCACCAACCAAGGTGCCGACGTGAAGTGGATTACGGCCGCCATGACGCGGCAATTCGAAGAGTGGGTGCGCGAAACCCCCGAGCAATGGATGTGGTCGAACCGGCGCTGGAGCTAAATTAGGCAGTAGGCAGCGATCTCGTCCAGCACACTGTTACTTCAGCCGCCACGTCGCCGTGACGCGCGCCTCCAGATCCTGCGAGCCCCGCTCGACGGGAACCGAGTCGGCCATGGCCGCGCGCGCCTGCTTGAAAACCATGGGACGCGGACCCGGGAAGCTCACATCCTCCTGAATCTGCACGATCTCGCCGACTTGCGCGCCAGCCGCCTCTGCGAACAGCTTGGCGCGCCGCAGCGCGTTGGCCATGGCTTGCTTGCGGGCAGCGTCCTTCAACGTCTCCGCCTGTGAGACGTCGAACGAAATGCCGTTCATCTGGTTAGCGCCTGCGCTGACGAGCTGATCGAGCACGTCTCCGAGCTTATCGAGATTGCGCACCAATACCGAGACCATGTTGTGGGCACGGTAGCCCGTGACCTGCGGTGGCTGTCCTTCCTTCGGATAGACGTACACGGGCTCCACATTGAATTGGGTCGTCTGGATGTCCTTGGCTTCGATGCCCGCGCTCTTGAGCTCGGCGATCACCTTGGCCATGGCCGCAGAGTTTTTCGAAAGAGCCTCGCGCGCCGTGCTGGCCTCACCCGACACACCGGTCTGGATGGTGGCCTCGTCGGGCGTGGCTGAGACGATGGCGCTAGCCGTGACGGTCACTGTGCGTTCCATGGATTTTTCCTGGGATGAAGTCTGGGGAGCGTCCTGCGCGCTGACGTGTGGGCTGGCGAGGAATGCTTCGGCGGCAAGCGAGACTGCGAGAACGGCGGCAAACAGAGGTGTGGGTGCAAAACGAGGCATGAACGGATTTCCTTGCAGAAGAACGCAGGCACGCGCCGGGTTGAGCGCGCCGGGTGGAAGACAACGCGCAAGACGCGGATCCTCCGGATGCCCAGCTATAGGCGTAAGACGGAGAATTGAAGGCAATCCTTGGGTTGCCTTCCGGTCGCTTCTCGCCTACTCGCAGAGCCTGGCGAACTCTGTTATCAGAGGCATCCGCAAAAGGGGGCCCGTAGCTCAATGGTTAGAGCTGGCGGCTCATAACCGTCTGGTTGCAGGTTCGATCCCTGCCGGGCCCACCATTTTATTTTGCGCGCAGCCGCCACGCCAACCCTGCGCGCGATGAGCTTTTATTTTGTGCGCTGCCGCCAGACTACATTTGCGCCCATACCTAAGCTGGCACTACGCTGATCGTCTCGCCCGCGTGCACGCTCTTGAACTGTTTGACGTCATCGAGAGCTTCAGCCCAGACGTTGCAGGGACTGACGAAGCGAATTTCGCATTTGGAGCGCGAAATCGGCGTAGGTCCAAATCCAATCGCAATGGCGTCGCCGTCGGGCCAGAAGGCAATCTCGCCGGGTTTTATGAGATCGCGGGCATTAGGCTCAGGGCCGGACGTTATATCCGTCTGGAAGTAGACCTCAGCTCCCCACGTTTGCGCCGAGGCGTGGATGGGCAGCGCAGCCCAAATCCGTGCTGCTGTCGGCGTATCAAGAAGCCGAGCGCGCACGCTGACGCTTCCCGCACTGATCACGACTTCGCGCATCCTAGCCCCGAACTCACCCGAGCCAAATAGATCGCCGCCAGCCGAACCTTCAGGCGGATGGCCGACAATCTCTCATCGCAAAGGTTCAGGTGCAAGTGGCGATTGGTGGAATTTCCGCCACAGTGCCGGCTCAGGCGGGCGGCGGACCGAACACCAGCACGGCGTTGAGGCCGCCGAAGGCGAAGCTGTTCGACATCGTGTAGCCGATCTTCATGGCGCGGCCCTGGTTGGGAATATAGTCCAGATCGCATCCTTCACCCGGCTCGTCGAGGCCGATCGTAGGCGGCGCCCACTGATCCTGCATGGCCCTAATGCAGGTTGCCGCCTCGATGCCGCCACCTGCGCCCAATGGGTGGCCCGTCATGGACTTCGTGGACGAGATGGCGAGCTTGTAGGCGTGATCGCCAAATACGTTCTTGATCGCCTTGGTCTCGTTGATGTCGTTGTCCGCGGTCGCGGTTCCATGCGCGTTGAGGTAGTCGATGGCATCGGGCGCGACCCCTGCATCGTCGAGCGCCATCTGCATGGCGACGCTTGGTCCCTCAACCGTCGGTTTGACCATGTCCTGGCTATCGGACGCCATGCCATATCCGCACAGTTCAGCCAGGATGGTTGCGCCGCGCGCCTTGGCGTGCTCGAGGCTTTCCAGCACGAGAATGCCCGCACCTTCTCCAAGAACGGTGCCGTTGCGCTTCTTGGCGAATGGGAAGCACCCTTCGGGCGACAGCACGTGCAAGGCCTGCCAGGCCTTCATCGTTCCGTAATTGATGACGCTCTCGGATGCGCCCGCAATCGCAACGTCCACAATGCCGTCACGGACGTAATCGCGCGCAATGCCGATTGCATGCGTTGCCGTCGAACATGCCGAGCATGTTGCAAATGTCGGCCCCTTGATGCCGAACTCGATGCCCACATGCGCGGCAGCCGAGGAACCTATGATCCGCAGCAGGGTGAGGGGATGCGTTGCGCGCTTGTTGTGAATGAAGAGGTCGCGATAGGCCGTCTCATAGGTTGTCAAACCGCCGGCGCCCGAGCCCACGATGCATGCCGAGCGGTACGGCTGCGCGAAGGGATATTCCAAACCCGACTGCCGCATGGCCTCGTCGGCGGCAACGGCGGCAAACCACGAATAGCGGTCGGCAAGCGTGATGATCCGATCGCGCTTGAAGTGCTTCAGGCGCGCTTTGTGATCGAAGTCCTTGATCTGGGCGGCAATGAGGATCTTCAGATCGTCGAGGGGAAAGCCGCCAAGAGCGCTGGTGCCGCTCTTGCCTTGCTTCATGCTGTCCCACATCTCAGCGACCGTGGTGCCGATCGGCGTGACCACGCCCAGACCCGTGACCACGACCCGACGTGCGCCGCCCGCTTTCGTCATACGCTGTACTCTTTCTATCTTTGGAACGCCTGACAGGCACGCCACGAGGCCCGCGGCGCGTCTAGCCGAAATGCCGTTTTTTGTTCATCAGAGGCCGAAGCGCGCCGCAGGCGGCAACTCCGGCCATAAAAGCCTCAGGCGTTCGCCTTGGCCGCAATCAGTGACTTGACGCGCTCCACAACCGAACCCACGGTCTTGAAGTCTTCGACGTCTTCGTTGGCGTTGTAGGGAATCTCGATACCGAAGCCATCTTCGATATCGAATACGATCATTGCGAGGTCGAGGGACTCGATCTTGAGGTCGGTCAGCGCCGTGTCGAGCGTGATGTCGTCGCGCGGCTCCTTCATATGTTTCTTGAGAATATCAATAATCTTGGTCGCGACTTCGTCCATTTCACTCTCCCACCTCGGCGATGCGCGCCAAAGGTTGCGTTCTGCTTGGCCTCTAAGTATTACAAGACCGGATAATCAACAAGCTGGGCCGTCACATATCCTTAAACGCAAGGCAAGTCCAGATACGCGCCGTCACAGGCGCGAGGCCTCGTATTGCTGGCCAATGACTGGCCCATTCCACCACGTTGCCCCCCTGGCGCGCCCTTGTTTTCGGTCTGCGGATCGACCCTAGCCAGGAAGTGTTAATTCCCCCTCTTTGAGGGCGCCGGGTTCTGGTCAGCCCCGGCAAAAACGTGTTCAATCGACGACATGATGACAAATGGGCTGGCAAACCGCCGCACGGGCCAAAGTTGCATAGGTAAGTGGGCGCGCTGGCCGGCGAAATGGCCAAGCCTGATGGGAGGCTAGCATGAACCAATCGATCCCCGGAGTCCAAACCGGGGCACGCGCGCCGGCTTCGACGGCCTATTATCCAAAAGGCGTGGATTGGGCCATGGATCTAAGCGGCCGACCCCTGACCGAGCTTCTCGACGACGCGGCCCGGGATTTCCCAGCCAAGGCCGCCATTGTGTTCAAGGGCAAAACCATGACTTACCGCGAGCTTGCCGACGCCGTCGGCCGGACCGCCGCGGGACTTCAGAAGATCGGAGTGACCAAAAATACGAAAGTCGGGCTTTTGCTGCCCAATACTCAAACCTTCATCATCTATTACTTTGCAATTCTTAAAGCCGGCGGGACGGTCGTCAATTTCAACCCGCTCTATACGATCGAGGAGCTGAGCTTCCAGGCGCGCGACAGCGACACCCGCGTCATGATCACTCATGATCTGAAGGCGCTGTTTGGCAAGGTGGAGACACTCCTTGCCAACGGCGTGCTGCAACAGGCTGTCGTCGTTCCCTTCGCGCCGCTGCTGCCGGCTGCAACCGCGCTGCTGTTCAAGATCTTCAAGCGCAAGGAGATTGTTGACGCCACCCAATCGCCCGTGGCGGCGAAGGTGATCATGGGGCCTCAAGTCGAGCACTCCGGAGCAACGCTCAAGCCTGTGGCGATCGCACCAGACACGGACGTGGCCGTGCTGCAATACACGGGTGGGACGACAGGCACGCCCAAGGGCGCGATGCTGACCCATACGAACCTCTACGTGAACGCGGCGCAGATCAATGCGTGGGCCAGCGGCTTGAAGCACGGCGAGGAACGGGTTCTTGGTGCGCTTCCCCTGTTCCATGTCTTCGCCATGACCGTGGTCATGAACATGGCGATTTCCAAGGCGGCCACAATCATTCTGATGCCGCGTTTCCAGCTCGATGAAGCCTTGAGCCTCATTCATAAGGAAAAGCCGACCATGATGCCGGCGGTCCCGACCATTTTCACCGCCATGCTCAACCACCCCAAGCTGAAGAGCTTCGACCTGTCCTCGATGAAGTTCTGCATCTCGGGCGGCGCGCCGTTGCCTCTCGAGATCAAGCTTCAGTTCGAGGAGTTGACCGGGTCTTCCGTCGTCGAGGGTTACGGTCTTTCGGAGGCCTCGCCCGTGGTGACCTGCAATCCCATGGATGGCCCGGTGGTCTCCGGCTCGATAGGTCTGCCTCTGCCACAGACATCCATTTCCCTGCGCGACCTCGCCGACCCCTCCCGCGAGGTGCCCGCCGGCGAGCGGGGCGAACTGTGCGTGAAAGGCCCACAAGTGATGAAAGGGTACTGGAACAGGCCCAAGGAGACGGCCGACCAGTTCAACGGCGAGTTCCTGCGCACCGGCGATGTTGCGATCATGGACGAGAAGGGTTTCTACTTCATCGTCGACCGCATCAAGGACCTGATCATCTGCTCGGGCTTCAACGTCTATCCCCGCCGCATCGAGGAAGCGATCTACGAGCATCCCGCCGTCGAGGAAGTTACCGTCATCGGCATCAAGGACAGCTACCGCGGGGAAGCGCCAAAGGCCTTCATCAAGCTCAAGTCCGGCATGAGCGCCACCGTAGCCGAGATCTTCAAGCATTTGGAGCCCAAGATCTCGAAGATCGAGATGCCTTCGCAGATCGAGTTCCGCGACAGCCTGCCCAAGACCTTGATTGGCAAGCTGTCGAAGAAGGAGCTGGTCGCCGAGGAAGCCAAGAAGCGGGCATGATGGCTTGGGAAGTTTCGCGATGAAGAAAGCCCTGGCATGACCGCGCCCCGCGCTTCCAAGACTGCCTCCACGCCCGCAGCCGTGCCCGGCACCGGCGGAGCGGCTGCGCGCGAGACATACTCCATTTCAGATCTGGCACGCGAGTTCGCCATCACAACGCGCACCATTCGTTTTTACGAGAGCCGGGGACTGATCGCGCCGGCGCGCGTGGGTACCTCCCGCCACTACTCCAAGCGCGACCGCGCCCGGCTGATGCTGATCCTGCGTGGGCGCAACCTCGGCTTCACCGTGGAGGATGTGGGGGAGTATCTGGCGCTCTATGACAGCGATCCCGGCCAAGTGGCGCAAACACAGCTCCTGCTCGACAAAGTGACGGCCGCCATTGCCGGGCTTGAAAAGAAGCGCGCCGATATCGATGCCGCCGTTACCGACCTGCGCGAGATAGCAGAGCGCTGCCGGGCTCATCTCAAAGGAACTTGAGCGCTCGTGTCGAAGGCGGCAGACCGCCCCCTCACCCCCGACCCTCTCCCCAAGGGGAGAGGGGGGATGCCCTAATAGTAGAGATCCGCCCGCGTCGGCGGCAGGGGTGCGGGTCCCTTGGCGCTTTTCGAGGCTAGAGTCTGGAACAGCCGCAAGGTGCCGCGCGAGAACGCCAGGCTGACGCCCGCAAGATAGGCGACCCAGATGCGGTACTTCTCCTCGCCCACATGCTTGATCGCTTCCTCGCGATTGGCCGTGAGACGCTCGCACCAGAGCTGACACGTGCGCGCGTAATGCATCCGCCAGCCTTCGACATCGTGAACCTCGAAGCCCGCGCGCTCCATGGCGGAGATCGAGTGCCCGACATCGTCCAGCTCGCCACCGGGAAAGATGTACTTGGCAATGGCCTTCTTCTCCGGGCGCACGCGGCCCTTGTACCAGGCCTTGCTGTCCTTGGGCGCTTTGCGCGAAATGGCATGGTTGAGAAACAATCCATCGTCCGCCAGCAGCGAGCGCACCTTCGCCATATAGGCGGGAATGTTTTTCAACCCGATGTGCTCGTACATGCCGACAGATGCGATCTTGTCGTAGATGCCGGTGACGTTGGAATAGTCCACCAGTTCGAACGTCACGCGGTTCTCAAGGCCGAGCCGCTTCACTTTCTCACGCGCAAAGGCGAGCTGTTCTTCCGACAGCGTGCATCCGTGCGCCGTGACGCCGTAGTTCTGGGCCGCGTGACACACGAGCCCGCCCCAGCCTGAGCCGATATCCAGCAACCGGTCTCCCCGTTTCAGGCGCAGCTTGCGGCAGATCATCTCCAGCTTGTCGCGCTGGGCCTGCGCCACGTTGTTCGACCAATCCGTGTAATACGCGCACGAGTAGACCATCTCGGGGTCGAGAAAGAGCGCGTAGAATTCGTTCGACAGATCGTAGTGGAACTGGATGAAGTCCTTGTTATCATCGGTCTTGCGCTTCTTACCCGTGATGTCGCCCTCAAAGCCATGCGCATCCTTCAGCTCGCCCGACTTGGCGAAAATGAAAGGCGCAAGCTTGAGCCCCAGGCGCGCGATGTCCTTTGATTTGAGTTTGACGGACTTGCCGTCCTTCTGGAGTTGACGGCCGAAGTCCACCAGGGTGCCGCCGGAAAAATCGATGCCCTTGGCGACATACTGCTGGATGATCGTATCGAGATTGGGCTTGCGCATCATGGCGCCGATCACGCCAGGATCGCGGATGACGATCTCGACTCCCCCCCGCGCATCCTTGCCGAGCGGCAAGCGCGATCCGTCCCACAATCGCACGAAGGCGTTGATATCGAGCTTGTCGGCCAGCTCGCGCACCAGGGCGCGCGCGGCTTCGATCTGTCTTTCGTTTTGGGCTGCCATCAATGGTGCTCACGTCCCGAACCTAGAGCCGTCCGCTTAGCGCACTTTGCGCGCGGTGTCTGCAAGAGGACGAGAAGATCGCGGGGCATCAAACAGTTTATGCTCTGTTCTTGCTGCCTGAACTCTCCGCAAAAAGCTGAATAGGCCGCGCCGCGCGGCCTATTCGCGAAAGCATTATTTTCATTATGCCGCCTTGCTTATCTCGGCCGCCTTGGCGCTTTCGAGGATTGCCGCAACGCCCATGCCGCCGGCTGTGCATACCGATATGAGGCCCCTGCCGCCATGAACGGACAGCAACTTTGCGAGGTTGGCGATGATGCGCGCGCCGGTTGCTGCAAACGGATGCCCGAATGCGAGAGACGATCCCTTGACGTTGAGCTTGGCGCGATCGATTGACCCGAGCGGCGCGTCCTTGCCCAGATGCGTCTTGCAGTACTCGGGATCCTCCCAGGCCCTCAAGGTCGCCAACACCTGGGCTGCGAAGGCCTCGTGGATCTCATAGAAATCGAAATCCTGCAGCTTCAGCCCCGCGCGATCGAGCATCTTCGACACCGCAATGGTCGGCGCCATCAGCAGCCCGTCGCCACCGACGAAATCGTTGGCCCAGTGCTGCGAATAGGTCAGGTAGGCGAGGACCGGCAGCCCGTGCTTGGCCGCCCAGTCCTCGCTCGCCAGGAGCACGGCGGCCGCGCCGTCGGTCAAAGGCGTGGAATTCGCCGCCGAGAGCGTCCCCTGCGGGCCCTTCTCGAAGGCGTTCTTGAGCGTCGCCATCTTTTCGAGGTTCATATCCTCGCGCAGGTTGTTGTCGCGATAGACACCCGCGCACGGCACGATGAGATCGTCCATCCAGCCTTCCGCGTAGGATTGGACTCCCTTCTTGTGGCTTTCGAGCGCGAAGGCGTCCTGCTCGGCGCGTGGGATGTGCCATTGCTGCGCCATCAGCTCGCAATGCTGACCCATGGAAAGCCCCGTGCGCGGTTCGTTGACCGAGGGCGGTTGCGGCGCCAGTTCCGCCGGTGTCAGCCCTTTGAACACCTTCAACTTGTCCAATGCCGTCTTCTGCGTGCCGAGTTTGACGAGCCGCTGAGAGAACTTCTTGGAAAACACGATCGGCGCGTCCGACGTCGTATCAGATCCCACCGCGATGGCACAGTCGATAGCCCCCACCGCAATTTTTGCCGCAGATCCGAGCGCCGCCTGGAGCGAGGTGCCGCACGCCTGCGAGAGCGTGATGCCGGGCGTCGACGTGGCGAGCTTGGTGGAGAGCACCGCCTCGCGCGTGAGATTGAAGTCTTTCGAGTGGGTCATGACCGCGCCGCCCACGACTTCGTCGATGTGCACGCCCTTGAGTTTATATTTGTCGACGAGGCCATTCAGCGCCGCCGACATCATGTCGAGGTTCGACAGATCGGCGTAAAGGGTGTTGGAGCGGCAGAACGGGATGCGCACTCCGCCGATGATCGCCACGCGCCGCAAAGTTCCAGTCATTCACGTTTCTCCAAGTCCTTGCCGAACGCCGCGTGCCGGGTTCGCGTCAGATCATCCCAACCGAGGGAAACTGCTTCCCATCATTCCGCTGCTGCTGATTGCTTGGACGGCGCCGATTTGTCCACACTCGCCTTGTAGTGCAACGGCCCGCCGCGGAAGGGTGCAAACCCGGTCCCGAAGATCATGCCGGCATCGACCAGATCGGCGCTTGCCACGACACCCTCGTCGAGGGCCTTTTGCGCCTCCGTGACGATGGGCTCGGCGATCTCCCGGCCAAGCTTTTCAAGCTCGGCCTTCGACCACTTGACTTCGCCTCTGACCGGCTTGCCGTCCTTCCACACGTAAAAGCCCTCGCCCGTCTTCTTGCCAAGGCGGCCCGACGATACCAGCCGTTCCAGACGCGAGCCTTCCGTGCCTCCGCCGCCCAGGATCTTGGCGACGTGCAGACAGACATCGAGGCCGACGCTGTCGGCAAGCTCGATGGGGCCCATGGGCATGCCGAAGGTGCGGACGGCCTCGTCGATTTTCTCCTTGTCCTCGCCCTTCTCCAGCCGCTCGAAGGCCGCGAACATGTAGGGTGTCAGCACTTTGTTGACGAGAAAACCCGGCACGTCCTTGGTGATCAGCGGAAACTTGCCGATGGCAACGACGAAGGCGGCGCCTTTCTTGACTTCGTCTTCGCGTGTGGCATCGCCCTGAACGACCTCGACAAGAGGCATCTGCGGGACAGGCGAGAAGAAGTGCAGGCCAATGAGCCTTCCTGGGTCCTTCATGGGCGCTGCAATGTCGGCAAGCTTCAGCGAAGAGGTGTTGGTGGCCAGCACCGCGCCCGGCTTCACCTTTGTCTCCAGGTCCGCAAACAGCTTCTGCTTGATGTCGAGTTTCTCGACGATCGCCTCGATGATGACGTCGGCGCGCGCAATCCCCTTGCCCTCCGGATCGGCGATGAAGCGCGCCTTGGCGGCATCCTTCTGGGCCTTGGTCTTGAACTTCCTGGCGAAGAGACGTCCCTGGGCCTTGATGCCCTTTTCGAGTTGCTCGGCCGAAATATCCTGCAGCGTCACCTCCATGCCGGCTGCGACGCATACGCCCGCGATGTCCGCACCCATGGTGCCGGCTCCGATGACGTGCACGCGCTGCGGCTTCCACGTCATTTTCTTCGGCGCCTGGTTCTTCAGCAGCTCTGTCAGGCGGAACACGCGACGCAGGTTGCGCGAGGTTTCCGATACCATCAGCGGCGCGAAAGCTTTCGTCTCCTCCACCTTCATGGTGTCGAGATTGCCGCCGTGTTTCTCGAACAGATCGATGAGCCGGAACGGCGCGGGGTAGTGATCCTCGCGCGCCTTCTTGGCGGTTTCCTCACGCATCTTCTTGGCAAGCAACCCTCGCGCGGGCTGCTTGGTCATCAGTACCTTGGTAAAGCCTGCGGGCTGCGACTTGCGCTTCTGCAGGACGGCCTTGCGTGCGGCCCAATGCAATTCGCCGGGCGAATTGACGAGCTGGTCGAGAAATCCGAGCGCTCTGGCGGTCGAGGCGCGGATCATCGCGCCCGTCAGCATGTTCTGCATGGCCGCAACGGGGCCGGCCTGCTTGATGGAACGCGCGGTGCCGTTGAAGCCGGGGAAGATGCCGAGCTTCACCTCGGGGAAGCCGACACGCGTTGCATCGTCCCGGGTGGCGATGCGGTAGTGGCATGCGAGGATCAGCTCCAGTCCGCCGCCGACGCACACCCCATGGATCGCGGCAACCACAGGCACCGGCAGGCGCTCGATGCGGTCCAGCATAGCATTGATGGGTTTGAGGCTTTCGATGACTTGAGCTTCGGTTTCGAAACTCTCGAACTCGCGGATGTCCGCGCCGACAATGAAGCTTTTTTCCTTGCCCGACATGATGACCAGGCCCTTGACGCGACCCGCGCGCGCATCCGCTTCGACGCGCTCGACGATGGCCGCGAGTTCCTCGAGCGGCCGGCGACCCAGCGAATTGGCGCTTTCGTCCTCGCGGTCGAAAATCGCCCACGCGATGCCTTCCCCATCCACGGAAAAGCGCCAGTCTTTCAGTTCCGATGTCATATCAGCCATGCCAGCCTCGAAGTCTTGGTTCGTGTCATGTCGTGTGGTGGGTGCATTAAGCGGTTGCGCGATGCCATGCTTTAGCTATTCCGCCGCCAGGGTGTTGGTGCCACGGGCGTTATGACCAAGGTCGGCGTAGTTCGGCTTCAGCTCGGCTGGATCGAAGTGATCGACCGCGATGACGCGCGCGACGAGCCCTTCCACCTCCTCGAGCTGGGCGGCCTCGGCCTCGCTGATCACGCCCTTTCGGGCTGCATCCGCGAACCAATCGATGCCGTGATAGCGCCGGACGATGCCATCGCGGATCGCCTTTTCGAGTTTTTTCTCGGCAGGTTCCGCTGCGATCACCTTTTCCAGCGTCACTTCCAGTAGTCCCGTGGGATCGCTGACATCCTTGGAAACGAAAATATGGCGGGTCAGCCGGTCGCGCGCCTCACCGGGCTCCAGCACGTGCCGGGCGACCTTGCGCGCGAGCGTGTCGGGCGCTGGGCGGTAGCGCTTGCCTAGCGGGAAGACGATGGCGCGCATCAGCGGACGCGCCGCCGTTACGGGGAAGTTGTCGATGACGCCGGCCATTGCCTCCTGGAATCGGTGCAGGCCATTGCGCGCGGCAAGCTCCACGATGGCATCGTCGCCCTGCGGGCGGCCGTCATCCTCGTAACGCTTCAGCACGGCAGACAGCATGTAGAGTTCCGACAGCGCATCCGCCATCCGTCCGGTGATCTTCTGCCTGGTCTTCAACCCCCCGCCGAGCAGAGCCACCGTCAAATCCGCGACGAATGCAAAGGACCGCGAGGCGCGCGCCAATTGGCGATACCATTGCGACATGAGCTGGACATTGTCTGGGCTCGACGCCAGCGCACCGCCCGTCATGTTGTGAAAGAACGCGCCCGTTGCGTTCGACAGCGAGAACGAGAGATGTGCGCTCAGCGCATCGTAGAACGTGTCGAGGCCTCGCTTCTTGTCGGTGTCCTGGGCCGATTGCACTTCCTTGTAGAGATAAGGGTGCGAGCGCAAGGCGCCTTGCGCAAACGTGATGAGCGTGCGCGTGAGAATATTCGCGCCCTCGACCGTGATGCCGACGGGAATCATCTGATAGGCGGACTGGAGATAATTCGAGGGACCATCGCAAATGGCCCGTCCGCCGTGAATGTCCATGGCGTCATTGATGGCGCGGCGCAGCTTCTCGGTCGTCTGGTACTTCATCAGCGCCGAGATGACGGAGGGTTTCTCGCCGCGCGAGACCATGGCGGCCGTCATGGCGCGCGCCGCCTCGTTGACGTAGGCGGTCTCGATGATCCGCACCAGCGGCTCCTCGACGCCTTCCATGCGCGACACGGGCAGGCCGAACTGCTTGCGGATGCGCGCGTAAGCACTCGTGACGCGGAGCATCATCTTGGCGCCCGACGTCGCCGACGACGGCAGCGAGATCGCCCGGCCCGCGGAGAGGCATTCCATCAACATGCGCCAGCCGGCGCCCGCCATCTTCTCCCCGCCGATGATCCAATCGATGGGAATGAAAACGTCCTTGCCCCAGTTGGGGCCGTTGGGGAACGCCGCGCCCGAGGGCAGATGGCGGCGGCCGATGTTGACGCCGGGATGATCGGCCGGGATCAGCGCCAGCGTGATGCCGACGTCCTCGCCTTTGCCGAGCAGGTTCTCGGGATCAAACAACCGGAAGGCCAGACCGACGAGCGTCGCCTTGGGGCCAAGCGTGATGTAGCGCTTGTCCCATGACAGGCGGATGCCGAGCACCTCCTTGCCGCCGTAATTGCCTTTGGTGACGTAACCGATGTCGCGCATGGTGGCCGCGTCCGAACCGGACGTCGGGCCCGTGAGCGAGAAGCATGGCACCTCGAGTCCCTTGGCGAGACGCGGCAGGAAGTGGTGCTTCTGCGCGTCGGTCCCATACTTCTCGATGAGTTCACCTGGGCCCAGCGAGTTCGGCACCATGACGATGGTGACGACGTCGGGCGAGCGCGAGGCGATCTTGCCCAGGATCAACGATTGCGCCTGTGCGGAGAAGCCGAGACCTCCATGCTCCTTGGAAATGAGCATGCCGAGAAAACCGTTCGTCTTGACGAAGTCCCAGATGGCCTCTGGAATATCCCGATTGGCATGGCGTACCTGCCAATCGTTGATCATCCCGCAAAGCTCTTGCGTGGGTCCATCCAAGAACACCTGCTCTTCGGGCGACAGTTGTATGGCCGGAATGGCTTGTAGCTTGTTCCAGTCCGGCGTGCCGGAGAACAGTTCCGCATCGAAGCCGACCGTTCCGGCTTCCAGCGCTTGCGCCTCGGTATCGGAAACCTTGGGCAGAATGCCGCGAACCACACCGTAGGCCGGCTCAACGACAGCGGAGCGCCGGATGGCCGGCACGCTCAGGAGGCCAAGAACGATGGCCGGCAGCCATGCCAAGGACCCCAGGATGCCGGGCGCGGGCCATTGAAGTTCGCCATAGAGCAGGCCCGATTGCCAAAGAAACGCGAGGGCCCCCGCGCCCACGGCCCATAGCCACATAGGCGCGCGCCGCATGCCGAGAGCAAGGAAGATCCCTAGCGAAATCAATAAAAAGACGACCGCTGCCATCGTGCGCCTCCCACAATCGGCTCGGGTATCGACGTTAGCCAGCCCGGGTTCAAACCGGCCTTCGGACGAAAGCCGCATACCGCACGCGGACGCGCACGGCACATCATTGACCTATACGTCATATTAACGTATAGGTCAACTTAATTCTCCCACCCTTTCGCAACGCAGAAGCGGAAACGGCGGTACGTTCCAAGATCATCTAATCACGTTTTTCCGGTGCGCCAAAGCGATCCTGGGCGCACTCACCCTGAGGAGCCGGTTGGGTCTTATGGCGAAGAGCGACCGGGCAGCGTTCGCAACTTGGCCCGCAGCCGTTCGATCTCGTCGAGAAGGTCGAGCACGAGTGCCACACCGGGCGTGTTGAGGCTCAAGTCTCGCTCCAGCCGCTTCGCCTTGGCAACTCGCATGACGCTGGTGGCGGCATACCGCGCTGTCCCGGGCTGGCCACCTTCCACCGGCTCGATGACGCCGTGTGAAACGAGACCCGCGACCCAGCCTTGCTCGACCTGACAGGCGACGCAGATTTCCTCGATCGTCCACACCCCGCCGATTTCGGCGATCTCCGACTGCATGTCGCTGTCCTTGCTCACGACACACCTCCAAACTTTGCGCGCGGATTAAAGTCCGCAAACGACTTGGCGAACGCCTCATAGGCCGCCTTGCCACCGGCATCGCGCGCCGCAGGCAAGACGACCTTGAGAACCGCATAGAGATCACCCGGATCGGATGCCGGAATGCCACGGCCCTTGATGCGCAACTCACGCCCCGAGGCCGAACCCGCCGGCACCTTGAGCATGATGTCGCCCAAAGGTGTGGGCATTTTCACGCTGGCGCCGAGCGCTGCCTCCCAGGGCGCAACCGGCAGCTCGACGTAAAGGTTCTTGCCATCCACGCGATAGAGCGGATCCGGCTTGAATTGAACCTCCAGATAAAGATCGCCTGCCGGCAGGCGGCCATGTCCGGGATCGCCCTGGCCTTTGAGACGAATGTGCTGGCCTTCCACGACGCCTTTCGGGACTTGTACATTCAGCGTGCGATCGCGCACGCGTACGTGTCCTTCCGCGTCGAGTTCGGGTACGCGCAGCGAAATCTGGCGCGATGCCCCGGAGAAGCTGTCGCGCAGATCGATCAGGACTTTGGCGTGATGATCTTCACCGCGCGCGTGGAATTCTTGCGTCGCGCCTTGGCCCTGCCTTGCGCCACCCGATCCGCCCCCCATGCCCCCCGCACGGCGCGCACGTCCAAAGAGGCTTTCGAAGAAGTCGCTGACGTCGGCGTCGCCTTCGTTGGGTGCGGTGCCCGCGTATTCAAAGCCCGCATCCCAGCCCGGCGGCGGACGGAACTCCTGTCCTGCTTTCCAGTCCTTTCCCAGCTGATCGTACGCGGCCCGTTTTTCTGGATCGGAGAGAACGTCGTTGGCCTCGCCGACCTCTTTGAACTTCGCCTCTGCACCCGCGTCCTTGTTGACGTCAGGGTGATACTTGCGCGCGAGCTTGCGGAACGCACGCTTGATGTCGTCCTGGGTCGCATCGCGCTCGACACCCAAGGTCTTGTAATAATCCTTATACTCCATGATTCATCCCTAGAAAGCGCGCAACACGTAGGCCGCCGGCGGACAATGTACCAACTATTGGACCTTGCCAGCAGTGGCCTGCACGTCCTTGGCAAACAGCGTGTTGGTGAAACTCTCATACCATGCCGCGCTTTCGTTGTAGGTCTCGCGGCGCAACTCCGCGCTCTCGCCGGGCTTGGAGACGAAGGAGTCGTGGGGATCCAGATGCGGTTTGCCGTCCTTCATTCCGGCGGTGTAGTCGGCGCCGATCTTGACGCTGTTTTCAGGTGCCAGCATCGACCAGCACGTGTTGCGGTATTTACCCGGCGTGCGCGGCTTGTTCGTCAAATCGGCGACGATATCGCTGGCAACCACCGTGCCTTGGCTTGCCGCGGCATAAGCCGACTTGGGCATGTCGGTTGCGATCGCGGCATCCCCCACGACATACACGTCCTTGACCTTTGCCGAGGAGAAGTTCTCCGCATTGATCATGCACCAGTCGCCCTCCGTGCATCCAGCCATCGCGGCGATGCCGCCTGCCTTCTGCGCCGGAATGATATTGGCAACCGCGGCGCGCTCGGTCCGGCCGGACTTGGTCGTGACATCGCCCGTTGAAGGATCGACCTTGACGACGGCGTAGTCGTCGATCTCATTTGTGAGATTGACCTCGATGATATCCTTGTAATACTCGGCAAAGGCTTCCTCGAAGACGTTCTGCTTCGAGAACGTCGTCTTGGCGTCGAACAAGATGAGCTTGGACTTTGGTTTTCGCGTCTTGAGGAAATGCGCAATCATGCAGGCGCGCTCGTAGGGTCCGGGCGGACAGCGATAAGGGTTGCCCGGAATCGCCATCACCACCACGCCGCCATCGCTCATCGTAAGCAGTTTCTCTTTCAGCAGAACCGTCTGCGGTCCGGCCTGCCAGGCATGCGGCATGATCTCGGCCGCCTCCTTCGAGTAGCCTTCGATACTGTCGTACTTGATGTCGATGCCGGGTGCGAGCACCAGCCGGTCGTAAGGTACTTTCGCGCCCTTCGACAGCGCGATGGTCTTGCCTGCGGTGTCCACGCCTGTCGCGGTGTCATGCACGACACGGATGCCGCGACGCACGAGCCCATCATAGGTGTGCGTGATGGAGGCGAACGACCGGAACCCGCCGATAAACAAATTCGAATAGAAGCACGACGTAAAGGCTTCCTTGGGCTCAATCAGCGTCACCTCGATGGCCGGATCTGCTGACTTGATCTGATTGGCGACCGTCGCACCGCCCGGCCCGCCGCCGATGATGACGACCTTGGCCACGGCCTGCGCAATCGCCGGGCGCGGCAATCCAGCCGAAAGTACGAGTAAGCCCGCGCCAGCGGTGAATTGCCTGCGATTAAAGCTCATCGTGCCACCTCGGCTTCCTGAACAGATTTTTTTGGCGTCGCGGCTCGACTGCGAGTAACGAACTGCGTAGCGGCGCATATTTTGTCAGGAAATGAATCCTTTGTAACTAGAGACAGCACAAGCTTGTGTTCTATAACCCAAATCTATCGAGTTGGCAGCCAACGGGGCCAGCGGCGCACATCTCGCATGACAGCACAAGGCAAAGAGCTTTTAACGATCAGCGTCCTGAACCGCAGAAGCCTGCTGATCGCGGGTGGAGCGGCTGCTTTGCTGCGCCCGTTGCTGGCCATGGCGCAGGAAGCGCCTCCACAGACGCTGGAACGCAGCCAAGTCTTCCAAGACGCTTACGCAGCCCTTACGGCAGGCGCCACGCCGATCGAAGGCAAGGTGACCCTGGAACTCCCTGAACTTGCCGAGAACGGCAATTTCGTTCCGCTGACCGTCAGCGTCGAAAGCCCCATGACGCCAGACGACTATGTCAAGGTGATCCACATTCTGTCGACGGCCAATCCGGTTGCGCGCATCGCCACGTTCCACCTTTCGCCGATCAATGGCGTTGCCAAAGTCCAAAGCCGTATCCGCCTCGCAAAGACCCAGGACGTCATCGCGTTGGCCCAGTTGTCCAATGGGTCGCTTGTGATGGGCACCACCACCATCAAGGTGACGATCGGCGGGTGTTCGAGCTAAAGGAACGATCACATGGCGCCTGCTGCCAAACCCCGCATCAAGATCCCCGAGAGCGCGCGCGCCGGCGACATCATCGAGGTGCGCACGCTCGTCACCCATGTGATGGAGACGGGTAACCGGAAGGACCGCGACGGCAAGTCCATTCCCCGCGATATCGTCAACACGTTCGTTGCAAAATATGCCGATCAAGAAGTCTTTCGTGCCGATCTTGGTCCCGGCATTTCGGCCAATCCGTTCATCGCGTTCTCCCTGAAGGTGCCAGGCCCTGGCACGTTCGAGTTCGCCTGGACCGACGACGAAGGAACGACCCTGATCGAAACCCAGCCCCTCAATGTCGTCTGACATTGCTGCGCGGGATGCGCCGGTCAACTCGCCGCGGCATTGTCCTTCAGAAGTTTGTAGTTGATGGCGTCGAGCAGCGCTTCGAAGCTCGCATCAATGATGTTGGGTGATACGCCGACCGTCGTCCAGCGTTCGCCCGTTCCGGTATCTAGGCTTTCCACTAGAACGCGGGTCACCGCCTGGGTGCCATGGGCCCCCGTTTGCGTCAGAATGCGAACCTTGTAATCCACAAGCTCCACATTCTCGATGTGCTTTTGATAGCGGCCAAGGTCACGGCGCAGCGCCATATCGAGCGCGTTCACGGGGCCATTGCCTTCGCCCACAGACCACAGGGGCTGAGTTTCGCCCGCAATCGAGACCTTAACGGTAGCTTCCGAAACGGTAACGAGCTTGCCGACCGCATTGTGGCGGCGCTCCACCATGACGCGGAAGTTCTCGACCGAGAAGTAGCGCGGCACCGTGTCGAGCATCCGCCGCGCTAGCAATTCGAAGGAGGCTTCCGCCGCCTCGTAGGCATATCCCTGATCTTCGCGCATCCGCACTTCATCGAGCAAGGTGGCGATCTTGGGATCGTCCTTGTCCGCGGCGAGGCCGAGCTTTTCGAGTGACGAAAGGATGGAGGAGCGCCCGCCCTGCTTGGAAACCAGAATGCGCCGCTCGTTGCCCACGCTTTCGGGTGGCACGTGTTCGTAGGTTTGGGGATCTTTCAACAAGGCCGAGGCATGAATGCCCGCCTTGGTGGCAAATGCGCTTTCTCCCACGTAAGGCGCATGACGGTTGGGCGCCGCGTTGACGATCTCATCCAGCACGCGGCTGGCGTGTGTCAGCGTGCGCAGGCGTTCCGGCGTGACACGCGTCTCGAACGCGTCGGCAAATTCGCTCTTCAACAGCAGCGTCGGAATAATGGACGTCATGTTGGCATTGCCGCAGCGCTCTCCGAGCCCGTTGAGGGTGCCCTGGATCTGACGGCAGCCCGCGCGCACGGCCATCAGCGTATTGGCGACCGCGTTCTCGGTATCGTTGTGGGTATGGATTCCGAGATTGGAGCCGGGCACATGCTTGGCGACATCGGCCACGATGCGCTCCACCTCGTGGGGCAACGTGCCGCCGTTGGTGTCGCACAGAACGACCCATCGGGCTCCGGCATCGAAAGCCGTCTTGGCAACGGCGAGCGCATAGGCGCGATTGCCTTTGTAGCCGTCGAAGAAGTGCTCGCAGTCGATCATCGCCTCGCGCTGCGTCTCGCGGATCGCGTTGACGGACTGCGTGATGCTTTCGAGGTTCTCCTCGTTCGAGATGCCGAGCGCGACGCGGACGTGATAGTCCCACCCCTTGGCAACAAGGCAGATGCAGTCGGCGGCCGACTGCAAGGTCGCTTGCAGGCCGGGATCGTTGGAGACGGAGCGCCCTGCCCGCTTGGTCATGCCGAACGCGGTGAAGCGCGCGGACTTCAGCTTGGGGGCTTGCGCGAACAACTCCGTGTCGGTGGGATTGGAACCCGGATAACCGCCTTCGATATAGTCGAGGCCGAGGTCGTCCAGAACCGCCAGGATGCGCCGCTTGTCGGCAATCGAGAAATCGATCCCCGTGGTCTGCGCACCGTCGCGCAGAGTTGTATCGTACAGGTAGAGGTGATCCTTCGACATGACGGTCTCGAAACGATAATCCTTCTGCGCGCTCCAATGCCGGGTTAAAGGCGCGGGTTGCAATGGGGCTTTGGCCGGAAGCCTGTCTTGTGGCCATCCCGTTACCACGATGGACGGCGCAAGGCGTAAATTTCTCACCCCTCCCGGCCAACGTGTCGCAATTTTTCAGTGGGACTTGGTCTGAGCCGCGCTTTGGGCCTTAAGCGGCTTGGTCATGGTGGTGTTGGTAAGCCACAAATCCTCGACCGGAACCGAGTTGCGTCTCACGGGAGCGTAGCCCCGCCCCTCGAAGAAAAGCACGGCGGTTTCGCTGGCGTCCGCCGTAATCGCCTCGGCTCCGCGCGCGGCGGCAATCTTTTCAAGCGCATCACACAGCGCGGTGCCGACACCCTGCCCGGCGTGGTGGGGATGGACATAAAGCATGTCGAGGAGCTTGTTATCCTTGAGCGAGGCAAAACCCAAGTACTCGCCATCGACCTGGATGACGAGGGTCGTGGCGGATGCGAGCCGGTTGGCAAACTCGGCTGCATCCTCGGCGCGCGCGATCCAGGCGAGGCGCTGGTCCTCGTCGTAATCGTCCTGCGTCAACTCCTCGATCGACTGTGCAAACAGGTCGCGCAGTGCCATGGTGTCGGCTGGCAGAAAGGGGCGCAGCGGGTAGTCCGAGCTCACCGCATCACCTCCCAGGTCGTTTCGATTTCGCCGGTTTGCTTGTTCTTGCTGTCCTTGAGCGCAATACCCATGGCGGCCAACTCATCGCGGATGCGATCGCTCTCGGCGAAGTCCTTGCGCTTGCGCGCTTCGAGGCGCGCGGCAATGAGCGGCTTAATCTTGGCTTCGTCAACAACCACGCCGAGCTGCTGCTGCCATTGTCTTTGAGTGAATTGGAGCAACCCAAGAAGATTTGCAGCACATTTAAAACGCGAGGCAGCCCCTTTCTCCTCTCCAGCAAGAGCGATATCTGCAAATACGTGGAGCTTACTTATCGCCTCTGGAGTATTTAGATCATCTCCTAGCGGACCCAACTGCAACTCAATTGCCCAGTCCGATGTCTCTGCCGCCTCTGCTCCTCCAATTGCTCTGTACCATCGATCCAAAATTTTCTCGGCGATCTCAAGAGATCGAACTGTCCAATCGATCGGCTGGCGATAATGGGTCATAAGCATCGCAAGGCGCAGTACTTCACCGCGCCACTTGCGGCCGCCGAATTTTTCCGTTTCCAGCAGCTCATGGATGGTGATGAAGTTGCCGAGCGATTTCGACATCTTTTCGCCTTCCACCTGCAGGAAGCCATTGTGCATCCACACGTTGGCCATGACGGGCGTGCCGTGCGCGCAGCGCGACTGCGCGATCTCGTTTTCATGATGCGGGAACGTCAGATCGATCCCGCCGCCGTGGATGTCGAACACCCTGCCCAGATGCTTCCACGCCATGGCCGAGCACTCGATGTGCCAGCCCGGACGCCCCGGCACCTTGATGCCTGCGGGAGAGGGCCACGCCGGTTCGCCGGGCTTTGACGGCTTCCACAGCACGAAGTCCATAGGGCCCTTTTTGTAAGGGGCAACCTCGACACGCGCGCCCGCCTCCATCTCCTCCAGCGAGCGGTTGGACAGCCGTCCATAGTCCGCCATAGAGGACACATCGAAGAGCACATGATCGGCCGCCACATAGGCATGGCCGTTCTTGACCAGGGCATCGCACAGCTCGACCATTTCGATGATGTGCTCGGTCGCGCGCGGCTCGACTGTCGGCGCCAGCACGCCAAGCGCCGCGATGTCCTTATGGAACTGCGCGGCCGTTTCCTCGGTCAGCTTCCGGATGGCCGCTTCGGGCGCAAGTTCGGGATAGCGCTCGGCGGCGCGCGCATTGATCTTGTCGTCCACGTCGGTGATGTTGCGCACATAGGTGACGTGATCGGGGCCGTAGATGTGACGCAGCAGGCGGAAGAGCACGTCGAACACGATGACGGGGCGCGCATTGCCGATATGGGCATAGTCGTAGACCGTCGGCCCGCACACGTACATGCGCACGTTGCTGGGATCGATGGGCTGGAAGTCGCCCTTCTGGCGCGTCAACGTGTTGTAGAGCCTCAAACCCACAGGCGACCTCTGGCGTTGTTCACATCTTTCTCGCGAATGAGCACGGCGTCCGGCATTTTCGCATGGGGCTTAGCCGCGCGAGCCGATCCGGTTTTAGTGGAATCCAGGCGCGGCTCCAGATCTTTGTTTTAGCGTGCATCTTGCCGGAAAACGCGGGTCCTGGTTTTCCCGACGCCCTCCAGATCCCGCCAGCACGCTCCAACCCCGCCCGGCCTTATCGTCCGGCATTTCCTGTTGCGTCAAGGCGCTCAACACACTGGGAAAAAGCCAAAAGCCGCATTTGCTCCTCATTGACCCCCTATTGGCTGATCACTAAGGATCTGTTTGTGGCGCGTGGATGCCCTTTGGATGCCCTTTGGATGCCCTGGGGGCCCACCCTGCGCGCCGCAACTGGAGGAAGCCGCTTGAACGTCAACGAACCGCATCCGCCGCGACACCCCCTTGGGCCGGGCGTGATTTCGCGTGGACGCATGCGTGCAGGCTTGGCTTTGAGCGTTGCTGCCACCGTGGCTCTCTGTTTTGTGGGCGTTGCGGGTAATCTTGCGCCTGCCGCGGCGCAAAGCTGGTGGCCGTTTGGCGGCAATGACGAGCCCGCGCGGCCTCCGGTTCCTCGTGAGCCCGTTTATCGCCAGCCGCCGCCTGCGCCCATTCCGCAGCCCCAGCAGCAACCCCCGCCCGGTATGGCGCCAGGCGCCACGAACTGGTCCACGAAAAACCCGATCTGCCTTCAGCTCGAGCAGCGCCTGGTGCAGGAAGGACAGAAAGGCAGCCAATCGCGCGACCGGCTCGCCAATGTCGAAGCCGAACTGCGCCAAGTGGACCATGCTTTCAATACCGGCGCCAGCAAGCTCGACAGCAATTGCTACGAAACATTCCTGTTTACGCGCTCATTCCGCAATACGCCCCAGTGCAAGGAACTCGCCAAGCAGGTGGAGGTCTCAAAGCGCCGCCTCGCCGAGCTTGAAGCCCAGCGTCAGGATCTGTCGTCCGGGCGCAGCTACCAGGACGACATCATACGCGAACTCGCCCGCAACAATTGCGGCGCCAATTATGCCGACCAGGCGCGCCGGCG
Organism: uncultured Hyphomicrobium sp.; assembly: GCA_964587445.1. GTDB lineage: Bacteria > Pseudomonadota > Alphaproteobacteria > Rhizobiales > Hyphomicrobiaceae > Hyphomicrobium_B. The sequence goes on along the minus strand of CAZPLQ010000005.1, from coordinate 169,463 downwards.
CAGCGGCGGAGACGGCATGTGGAGCGAGGAAGGCGACATCGGCTCCAATAACTGGACGCCCTACGGCTCCACGGGAGAGACCTACCGGACGGTTTGCGTGCGCCTGTGCGACGGCTATTATTTTCCCGTGAGCTTCTCGACACTTCCAAGCCATTTCGCGCAGGATGCGGAGGCCTGCTCCGCCAAATGCGCTGCCCCTGCACAGCTCTATTACTATCGCAATCCCGGCGGCACGATGGATCAGGCCATCGCATTGCAGAGCAACGACCCGTATACCAAGCTCAAAACGGCTTTCCGGTACCGCAAGGAGTATGTGAACGGCTGCTCGTGCAAGGAGGCGGAGTACGTGCCGGCAACCACGGCCGACCAGAAAGCTGAAGGCGTCAAGCCTCCGCAAATCACCACGGGATCGACGGCCACGAATGCGGCAGGCGCCAAGGCATCAGGCTGGGAGGCCCAGTCCATTCCCGAATCCGAGAGCCAATGAAACGGGCATCAGCCTGAAAGCCGCCGTCCGGCGCGCCTTGCACGATCCCCACCCCAGACCGCCGATGGATGCGCCCTTTTGGGCGAATTGCCTTTCCTTGCATTCGCCTCATATACTTTCGGCCTTATGGATCCTTTCACGCGAGTGCCCCCCAGCAGATGCCGTCGATCAGACAAGCCAAATTTTCAGTCGGCGATGTCGTGCGCCATCGCTTTTTCCCGTTTCGGGGGCTGATTTTCGATATTGATCCCGTCTTCGCCAACACCGAGGAATGGTGGCTTGCCATTCCCGTCGAAATCCGGCCGCGCAAGGACCAGCCTTATTATCATATCTATGCGGAGAACGCGGAAACGGTGTACGTCGCCTATGTATCCGAGCAGAATTTGCTTGCCGACGACTCCGGCGAACCGTTGCGTCACCCCGATATCGCCGATCAATTCGTGCGCGATGTGCACGGGCGCTATCGCCCTCGGGAAAAGGCGCACTGACTTATAACCCGCCATCCCAGCCGCCTGATCCGCGTGGCGCGAGCAAATAAAAACCCGCCCCGGCTCGCAGCCGGGGCGGGTTTGACGTCGTCCCGTGGAGGAGGCTTTATTTCTTCTGAGCGGGTGCTGGTGCGGGCTTGGCCGTCGAACCCGTCGTCGCAGGAGCACCTTCGGCACCCGTCGTGTTGACGCCAGGCAGATTGCGCATGGCGGCCGCCTTCTCTTGCTGATCCTTGCGGTACTGCTCGGCCATCTGCGTCTGACGGTCACGGATCTGCTTCATCAGCTGGCTGCGCGCGTCGGCGTAAGCCTTGTTGTCGATGGGCGCACCGGCGTAAGCATCTGCGAAGCCGTCGAGCGGAACGGGGAAGCCAATGGGCTGAGCGTTGGCGTTCATCGCAACGATCATCATGCCGCCTCCCGATTTCATCTCCTCGACGATCTCGGCCGTGGCTTCGGTTTCAGCGGTGCATCCCGCCGGGTGACACAGCGAGAACTTGAGCTCGACGGGCTTCAGCAGCTTGTCGTCGACCTTCTCGTTCTTGGAAACGGCGCCCCACTGATCCTTGGTGTAGACGGCGGCTCGGATACCGGGCGGAATAGCCATGCCAAGGGGCACCATCACCATCAGTGACTTCTTGTCCTGGCCTTCGACCTCACGGATCGCAGCCGATACCAGCACCATGCCCGTGTTGCCGTCCAGACGTTCGTGATGGGTCAGGCAAAGGTTCTTCTCTTCCTTCACCTCCTTGCCTTCCTTGTCCTTTTTGACCAGCGGCGCCCTCTCGCACAGCTTCACCCAGGCGCTCTTGTTGCCGTCGGCGGCAGCGGCAGCCTCGGGGCCGCCAACGGTGGCGCCGGCCTTGGGCGCAGCCGACTTGGCAGGGGCCGCAGTCTTTGTGGGCGCCGCGGCGGGTTTTGCGGGCGCGGCGGCAGGCTTCGCCGTCGCAGGCTTGGTGGCTGCAGGTTTTGCGGCCGGAGCCGCATTCTCTTGGGCAAGGGCCGGCGCCGCTGAAACCAGTGCTGCAAGGGCCATGGCCCCACCGATGCGCAAAACAGCGTTTGTCATGAAGTCAAAATTCCTTGTGCTTACGAGCCGGTGTACAGATACCGGCTCCATCCCCTCTCAACCCGCCATAAGCCTTCGGCACGGGCCCAGCGCTGTCAAGGCGCCTTCAAGGTTGGGCAGTAAGGCTCGGATTGCGGCAATCCCGTGACGGCCGTATTGGAAGACCGGGGAGACGCAAGCCACGGGCGATGTTCGTGACAATCGCGCCACTGCGACGGGCCAGAAAAATTCCTGCCGGAGAGCCACCCGGCTTTTCAAGTGGTGCCCGCGAAAGGCCACAGGTGCAGGATTTCTTTGTGATAATCAGCCTGGATAAACCCCACTGGACCTACGTGATGCGCCTTGCGATTTTAACTCTTCTAGCATTTTTCAGTGTGTTTGGCGTTGCGCGGGCGGAGCCGCGCGCCTCGGTCGCCATGCATGGCCTGCCCGACATCGCGCCCGGGTTCCCAAACTTGTCGTACGTGAACCCTGATGCTCCCAAGGGCGGGCGGATCAAGCTGGGGTATCTGGGAAGCTTCGATACCGTCAATCCGCTCGTCATCAAGGGCGAGCAGGGAGCGGGCGTGCGCGAGTTCTCCATCGAGACGCTGATGGCGCGCGACCTCAATGAGCCCTTCACCCTGCACGGCCTGTTAGCCGAAACCATCGACATCGCCGATGACCGCAAAAGCGTGACCTTTACGTTGAACCCCAAGGCGCGCTTCTCGGACCGCACGCCTGTCACGGCGGACGATGTGTTGTTCTCCTTCGAGATGCTCAAGACCAAGGGACGGCCGAACCATCGCACGTATTTCGCTAAAGTCGTCGCGGCGGAACGTCTTTCCGACCGGCAGGTGCGCTTCACGTTTGCTGACGCAAGCGACCGCGAATTGCCGCTGATCCTGGGTTTGATGCCGGTCATTTCGAAGGCTGCAACGGATGCGGCTACCTTCGAGCAGACAACGCTGAAACCCTTGATGGGATCGGGCCCCTATGTCCTCTCGCGCATTGATCCAGGCCGCTCGCTGACCTACACGCGCGATCCCGATTACTGGGCCAAGGATGAGCCGGTCAATCGCGGCCGCTTCAATTTCGAGGAGATCCGGTTCGACTACTATCGCGAGGGCTCGGCCATGTTCGAAGCCTTCAAAAGCGGGTTGCTCGACCTGCGCCTTGAGGAAGATCCCTCCAAGTGGGCGGACGGTTACGAATTTCCCGCCGCGCGCGACGGGCGCATCATCAAGAGCGCCTTCGACATCGGCCTGCCTGCAGGCATGACCGCTCTTGTCTTCAACACCCGCAGAGAGGTTTTCAAGAACCCGTCCGTACGCGAGGCGCTGATCACCCTGTTCGACTTCGAATGGATCAACCGCACGCTCTACAATGGTCTCTACCGCCGGACCCAAAGCTACTTCGAACGCTCGTATCTCTCGAGCGCCGGCAAGCCGGCCGATGCGCGCGAAAGATCGCTGCTGGCGCCCTTCATGGACAAGGTGAAGCCGGATATGCTTGAGGGCACATTCAAGTTTCCCGAAAGCGACGGCTCAGGCCAGAACCGTGCCAACCAGCGGCGCGCCTTTGAGCTTTTGAAGGCAGCCGGCTACGAACTGCGCGAGGGCATCCTTGTCGAGACGGCGACGGGGAAGCCTTTTCGTTTCGAGATCCTGGCGTACAACCAGGCCCAGGAAGCGCTCCTGGCTGCCTACGCACGCAGCCTCGCCCCCCTCGGCATCGAAGCGCGCGTGCGGGTCATCGACAGCGCGCAATATCAGCGCCGGTTGAACAGCTACGACTATGACATGATCCAGACCACCTGGCCCTCGTCGCTGTCGCCCGGCAACGAGCAGCTCTTTCGCTGGTCCTCCGCCAGCGCCGCAGCCCCTGCGACTTACAATTTCGCGGGCGTTCAAAACGAAGCCGTAGACGCCATGATAGAGGCCATGCTGGCGGCCAAGGGCAAGGACGAGTTCATCTCCGCGGTGCGGGCTCTTGACCGTGTCCTTCTGTCCGGCGATTACGTGGTGCCTATGTTCTATGTTCCCAATCAATGGGTGGCCCATTGGGCGCGCCTCAAATACCCCGGCAAGACACCTCTGTTCGGCTACGCGCTCGACACGTGGTGGATAGAAGACCAAAAATGACCATTGCTATCCCGGCCCATTTGAACCTCGCAGAATATTGCCTTGCCAAAGCCGCTGCGCAGACGCCCGGCAAGGAGGCGCTCGTCGTCGTCCGCAACGCGCAGACGGGAGAGGCCAGCGAACGGTGGACTTTCGCAGCGTTCGAGGATTGCGTGCTGCGCGTTGCCGCGGGCCTGCTTGATGCGGGATTCAAACCGGGCGACAGGCTTCTGATCCGTCTCGATAACACCAGCACTTTCCCGATCCTGTTCCTTGCGGCCATCGCCGTGGGGATCGTCGCGATTCCGGCATCGAGCCAACTCACGGCAGAAGAAGCCTCGTTCCTGTTGGCCGACAGCGAGGCCCACGGCGTGGCGTTGGCCGGGCACCTTCCACGCGGCGACATACCCGCTGGCATCCGCGTGCTGACCGAGAACGAAGTGCGCGGCCTGGCACGCCACCCAAGGCGCGCCCGCTATGCAAACACGGCGGCCAACGATCCCGCTTATCTGCTTTACACGTCCGGAACGACGGCACGGCCCAAGGGCGTCGTCCACGCCCATCGCGTCGGACTGGGCCGCTCGCCCACCTACCAGAGCTGGTACGCCATCACGTGCGATGACCGGATGCTGCACGCGGGCGCCTTCAACTGGACCTACACGCTCGGCACCGGGCTCATCGACCCCTGGGCCAATGGCGCGACTGCGCTGATCTTCGAGGGTGAAAAGAGCCCCGAGATCTGGCCCGCCCTCATCAGGGCCACGCATGCCACACTCTTTGCGGCCGTGCCGAGCGTAATCCGCCAGATTCTCAAATACGCGCCGCCCGGTCACATCGATTTGGGCTTTCTGCGTCACGCTCTCATTGCCGGCGAGAAGCCCCCTGAGGACCTGTTCGTAGCCTGGCACGAACGCACCGGATTGGAACTCTATGAAGCGCTCGGCATGAGCGAGATCTCAACCTACATTTCAACCAACCCCATGGTCCCGCGCCGCCCCGGAACAGCCGGAAAGCCGCAAGCCGGGCGGCGCGTGGCCATTCTGCCCGTGGAGGACGGAGAGACACCGCTGCCTGCCGGAGAGGAAGGGCTCATCGCCGTGCACCGGTCCGATCCCGGCCTGATGCTCGGCTACTGGAAGCGCCCCGGCGAGGAAGCAGAAGTCTTTCGTGGCGAATGGTTCCTGGGTGGCGACCTCGGCATCATGGATGCAGACGGCTACATCACACACACGGGCCGGGCCAACGACATCATGAAGGCGCTCGGCTACCGGGTCGCGCCCCAAGAAGTGGAGGCTGCCCTTGCGCGGTGCCCGGGCGTGGCGGAGGTCGCCTGCACCGAGGTTCAAGTCCGCGCCGATGTCTCGGTGATCGGCGCGTTCATCGTCAAGAAGCCTGGTGCCTCGCTCGACGCCGACAGTGTGAAGACTTTCGCGGGTGAACATCTTGCCGCCTACAAATGCCCGCGCGAAGTGGTCTTCATCGACTCCTTGCCGCGCACGCCCAATGGCAAGGTCAAGCGCAACGCTCTTGCCGCCCTGAGGGCGAACGCGCCCCACGCCTGAAGCATTTAATGCTGCGTCCTGCCGCCTGGTTAAAACTTTCTTTACGCCCGCGTCCGTATCGTTGGCGGATAAGCGCCCGGCAAAATGGCGCCTTGGATTTTTCGAGCCGATTGATATGTTCACAGCCTGGAAAACCGACACCGATGCAGTGTCTGCGCCGCGCGTCCCGCCGGTGCCGGCGCCCTCCTCCGACAGCCCGCAATTCATGACGGCACGCGGCCGTAACGTCGCCGGCGCGCCCAAGGACGCCTACTCGATGATCGACGAGTGGCTGACCATGCGCGGCGATCTGGAGAGCGAAGGGGACATTCTGGTGAAGGGCCGCGTGCACGGCAATGTGCACTGCCGCATCCTCATCATCGACAAGGGCGCCACCGTCGAAGGTGGCATCACCGCCGAAGAGGTCGTCATCCGCGGGATGGCCCGGGGCACTATTCGCACCAGGCGTGTCCGTCTGGAAAAGACCGCCGTTGTCGATTGCGAGATATTCCACGAAAGCTTCGCGGCGGAAGAAGGCGCGCGCGTCACGGGAACACTACACGCAAATAATGAGGAGCCCGCAAGCGCGTCCGGCCTTGCCGCACCTTTTTCCCAGTTGGCCGACGCCAGCCTGACTGAGCTTTTTGCCCGGCCAGAGCCCTTGCCCGACATGGCCACCAGGCCATCCAGCTCGCTCTACCAGATGCTGGAAGTCGCCCGCGCCGCCAACGAGCCGTCCTCGCGCACGACCTGAAAGCCCGCGAAAGCGCAAGCATCGAAAGGCAGCCTCTCAGGCTGCCTTTTTTGCTTTCGTCGCAAGGTCTGCAAACTGCTGCACGAGCGCGCGCATACCCTTGAGGCGAGCTTCCGGCGTATCCCACTCCGCCCGCTGCACGAGGCGCTGGTCGGGCATCACCTTCAGTGCCCCTCTCGAGGTCTGGACCAACTGGATCAACCCTTCAGGATTGGCGAACGTGCTGCGATAGAGCGTAATGACCGCCCCCTTGGAGCCTGCGTCGATCTTGGAGATACCCGCCGCCCGGCAGAGCCCCTTAACCTCCATGACGTCGAGCAGATGGCGCACCTCTTCCGGCATCTCTCCGAAGCGATCGACAAGTTCGGCTGCAAAGGCATCGATGTCGGCGCGCTTTTCGAGCGTCGCCAAACGACGGTACAGGCCAAGGCGCAATTGCAGATCGGTGACGTAGGTCTCGGGAATGAGGATTGACATGCCGAGTTGGATCTCGGGGCTCCACTTGTCGGCTGCTTCCTCGAGATCGCCGCCCTTCATGGCCGCGACGGCTTCCTCCAGCATGGACTGATAAAGCTCGAATCCGACTTCGCGAATATGACCCGATTGCTCCTCGCCGAGCAGGTTGCCCGCGCCGCGGATGTCGAGATCGTGGGAGGCGAGCGAGAAGCCCGCGCCCAGCGTATCGAGCGACTGGAGGACCTTGAGCCGCTTTTCCGCGCCCTCGGTCAGCTTCTGTCCCGGCGGCGTCGTGAAATAGGCATAAGCACGCGTCTTGGAGCGTCCCACCCTGCCGCGCAACTGGTAGAGCTGGGCAAGGCCGAACATATCGGCGCGGTGCACGATGAGCGTGTTCGCGTTCGGTACGTCGAGACCGGACTCCACGATCGCGGTGGACAGCAGAATATCGTACTTGCCTTCATAGAAGGCCGTCATCACGTCTTCCAGTTCGGTCGGCGTCATCTGGCCGGTGGCGCGGGCGAACGTGAGATCGGGCACTGTTTCGCGCAGGAACTCGGCCACGTCGTCAAGATCGGAGATGCGCGGGGCGACGTAGAACGTCTGACCGCCACGGAACCGCTCGCGCCGCAGCGCCTCTTTCAGGATCACCGGATCGAACGGCGAAATGAATGTGCGCACCGCGAGGCGGTCGACGGGCGGCGTAGTAATCAGCGAAAGCTCGCGCACCCCGGTCAACGCAAGCTGGAGTGTCCTCGGAATGGGCGTGGCCGACAGCGTCAGCACATGCACATCCTCGCGCATCTTCTTCAGGCGCTCTTTGTGATTGACGCCGAAATGCTGCTCCTCGTCGATGATGAGCAGTCCGAGGTGCGCAAACTCGATCTGCTTGCCCAACAGGGCGTGTGTTCCGATGACGATATCGACGCTGCCCGACTTGATGCCGGCCTTCACCTCGGCGAGATCCTTTTGTGGCACCATGCGGGAGGCTTGCGCCACTCTCACCGGCAGGCCCTTGAAGCGTTCGGAAAACGTGCGGAAGTGCTGACGAGCCAGCAGCGTCGTCGGCACTACAACGGCGACCTGAAGACCGTTCATGGCGGCAACGAAGGCAGCCCTCAGCGCAACTTCCGTCTTGCCGAAACCGACGTCGCCGCACACCAGCCGGTCCATGGGCTTGCCCGAGCCCAGATCCTCGATCACCGTATCGATGCTGGTGGCCTGATCCTCGGTCTCTTCATACGGGAAGCGGGCGACGAATTCGTCCAGCGCTCCGGCCGGCGCTTGCAGGACAGGCGCTTCGCGCAACTGGCGCAGCGCCGCGATCTTGATCAGCTCGTTGGCGATCTCCCGCAGACGTTTCTTCAGCCTTGCTTTGCGCGTCTGCCAGGCGACACCGCCCAGCCTGTCGAGTTGCGCATCGCCTTCATCCGCGCCGTAGCGCGTCAGGAGTTCGATATTCTCGACCGGCAGGAACAGCTTGTCGCCACCCGCGTAGTGCAGCTCCAGACAGTCGTGCGGCGCACCGAGCGCGGTGATGATCTGCAGACCGGCGAAGCGGCCGATGCCGTGGTCGGCATGCACGACGAGATCGCCGATCGACAGGCTCGTCGCCTCGGTCAGAACGTCGGCGGCCTTGCGCTGGCGCTTTCTCTGCCGGACAAGCCGATCGCCCAGTATGTCCTGCTCCGCAATGACCGCGAAGTCGGGCGTCTCGAAGCCCTGCTCCAGCCCAAGCACGGCGAACGCCGTGACGCCCGGCTTCAAAGCTAGAACATCGGTGAAGCTCTCGACCTTCGCTGCGTCCTTCAGGCCGTGATCCAGCAACAGGGTTTGGAGCCGTTCGCGCGCGCCCGTGGTCCAGGCGGCCAGGATCACGCGCCGCGGCGCGGCCTGAAGGCTTGCGATGTGGCGCACGACGGCGTCGAACACATTGCCATCCGGATCGGCGCGCTCCGCCGCAAAAGTCCGCCCCTGGCGGCCCTGCATGGCATACACTTTGGATGCAGAGGGATCGTCGAACGGCGTCAGCCGGGTGATCGCACGCGGCTCGAGAGCCCGCGCCCACTCCTTGCCGTCGAGGAACATCCGGTCGGGCGGCACCGGCTTGTACGGTGGCGCGCCAAAGCGCTGGCCTTCGAGGCTATCGACACGCGCCTCATAGTGCTCCTGAATCTGCCGGAACCGCTGTTCGATCGCCTCATCCGACATGTGATCGAAACTGACGCCGGCATGGGGCGCGTAATCAAACAGCGTCTCGAGCGCAGGATGGAAGAACGGCAGCCAGTGTTCCTGGCCTTGGTAGCGCCGCCCGCTGCTCACCGCCTCGTAAAGCGGATCATCGCCCGTCGCGCCGCCGAACAATTCGACATAGCGCGTGCGAAACAGTGCCATGGCGCTCTCGCCGAAGGCCACCTCCGAAACCGGCATCAGCGCAAACTTCTGCACGGGCTTCATGGAGCGTTGCGTTTGCGCATCGAAGGCCTTGATGCTCTCCAGCGCGTCGCCAAAGAAATCGAGACGAACAGGATTGATGCGCCCTGGCGGAAAGAGGTCGAGGATACCGCCGCGCACGGCGTACTCGCCCGGTTCCATCACCGTGCTGGAGCGCTGGAATCCATACTGTTCCAGCATGCGCTGCAGCTCGCCCATGTCGAGGCGCTGGCCCGGCGCGATGGGCTTGAACGCGCCGCGCACGAATGCGCGCGGCGGCAGCCGCTGGAGCACGGCATTGACCGTCGTCACAATGACGGCGGGTTCCTTCAGTGACCCGATGACCAGACGGCCCAACGCCGTGATGCGCTTGGCAACGAGTTCCGCATTCGGGCCAACGCGGTCGTAGGGAACCGTATCCCAGGCCGGAAAAGAAATGACTTTGAGCTGAGGCGCGAAGAACGCAATTCCCGCTTCGAGCTGATCCATTCGCCTGTCATCACGCGCGACGTGGATGTGAAGCTTTGGTCCGCCCTCGCGGCCGGCCGCGAGCGCAAGGTCCGCGACGACCCTGGCATCGAGGCCTTCCGGGACGCCTGAGACGATGGTGCGCGCGCCGTGTTCCTTACTCATTCTTCATTCACCCAGCGCCGGTTCACGTCCGGTCTTCAAGACCGTGGAAGCGGCGCATTTCACGCACCAACCCGTCGAACTCGGGCGAGTTCACGGGCTGCGTACCGAAGAACCATCCTTGCAGCAGCGGATCGGGCAGCGCCAGGAAGCGCTCGAAGTGCGCCAGGCCATCCAGCGTCATCGCGGGCAGGTGCGCGTCCGCATACCGCCCCACCAGATGATCCATCTCTTTGGTGCCCCGATGCATGGCTCTATAGAGCGCCCGGCGGCGGCGCGTCTCGACGTCGTCCGTCATGTTCTTTAAGTTCTGTGCGTTCTTTATTACTGCGTTCTTCTTGCTCCGCGACGTCGGCGGAACGAGAGCAGTCGCTTGACTGCACCCGTGCAAGCGGCCACCCTTGCGCCCCTGCCGCAGTTGGTATAGCGCCACGGGCAGAATGCGCAAACGAGAACAGCAACTTTCGCCATGACGACGCATTTTGCCGCGACCGAACGCGCGCTGCCCGCACGCCGTGCCTCAAGCCGGGTCCGGTAGCGCCCGCCATGCGTCCTTCCGCACTCAATCCGCTGTTTTCCTCCGCCCGGACCCTGGGAGGAATTGGTCCGCGCACAATCGAGCTCTTGAAGAAGTGCCTGGAGCTGCCCCCACAAATCGCAGAGCCGCGCGTGCTCGACCTGCTCTGGCATCTGCCGGCCGGCGTCGTAGACCGACGGGCCGAGCCGCTGGTGCGCGACGCAGTGCCCGGTACGATCGTCACCCTCAAGGTGCGCGTGCTGAAACACAAGGCGCCGCCGCGCGGCAATCACAAGGTGCCTTACAAAGTGACCTGCGAAGACGAGACCGCGCGCCTCGACCTCGTCTTCTTCCACGCGGAGCGCAAGTTCGTCGAGAGCCAATTGCCGGTCGGCGAAATTCGCTATGTGTCGGGACGCATCGAGCGTTACGGCGAGACTTTGCAGATGTCTCACCCCGACTACATCGTTGCTCCGCAAGCGCGGGGCGACATGCCGATGCTCGAGCCTGTCTACCCGCTGACCGCAGGGTTGTCCGGAAAAATCCTTCAGAAAGCCACGCGCCAGGCCGTCGAGCGTGTGCCTGACCTCGCAGAGTGGCAGGACAAGAGCTGGTTGCAGGCGCGCGGGTGGATGGGCTTCACGGACGCAGTGACGCGGCTCCACAAGCCGGGGGAGCCTGACGACATTTCGCCGGCATCCCTGCCGCGCCAGCGGCTCGCCTATGACGAACTGCTCGCTGGGCAACTCGCTCTGGGGCTCGTGCGGCTCAACATGAAGGCGCAACCTGGACGCCCTGTTACGGGCGACGGGCACATCCGAAAGCGCCTCATCGCCGCCCTGCCGTTCAAGCTCACCAACTCACAAATCAATGCCCTCAAAGAGATTGCGGCTGATCTTGCGGCCCCGCACCGCATGTTGCGCCTTCTGCAAGGGGACGTGGGCTCGGGTAAAACCGCGGTCGCGCTGATGAGCATGGCGGTCGCCATCGAGGCCGGCGCGCAGGCCGCCCTCATGGCGCCAACCGAAGTCCTCGCGCGCCAGCATATGGAAACCATCGCGCCCCTCGCAGAGGCGGCGGGGCTGCGCGTCGGCCTTCTCACGGGACGCGAGAAGGGAAAGGGGCGCGAGGAGACCTTGAAGCGCCTGGCGGCGGGCGACATCGACATTCTGGTTGGCACGCACGCGCTCTTTCAGTCGGACGTTGTCTTCAAGGATCTGGCGTTCGCGGTCATCGACGAGCAGCACCGTTTTGGCGTGCACCAGCGCCTGGCGTTGCAGGCCAAGGGCGCGGGCGGCGCGACCAACGTGCTTGTCATGACCGCAACCCCGATACCGCGTACGCTGCTGATGACGCATTACGGCGACCTCGACGTCTCGCGCCTCACCGAGAAGCCCGCAGGACGCAAGCCTGTCGTCACCAAGGCGGTCCCCATCGATGCCATGGAGCGGCTGATCGAGCGGCTACGTGTGCAATTGGCGCAAGGCGCTCAGGTCTACTGGGTTTGTCCGCTGATCGAAACGTCGGATGTCTCAGAGCTTGCCGCAGCACAAGAGCGTCACGCGCACTTGCAGCAAATATTCGGCGATGCGGTTGGCCTGCTCCATGGGGCCATGGCTGGCGCCGACAAGGACGAAACGATGGCGGCGTTCGCCGCCGACAAGTTGAAGATCCTGGTGGCGACCACGGTGATCGAAGTCGGCGTCAACGTGCCCAATGCCAACATCATGGTCATCGAGCACGCGGAGCGCTTCGGCCTTGCGCAGCTTCACCAGTTGCGCGGACGGGTCGGTCGCGGCGCACGCGAGAGCTTCTGCATGCTGCTCTACAAGGATCCGCTAGGCGAGACGGCCAGGGCGCGACTTGAAATGATGGAGAAGACCGAGGACGGCTTTCTCATCGCCGAGAAGGATCTGGAGCTGCGCGGAGGCGGGGAAATGCTGGGCTCGCGCCAGAGCGGCATGCCGGGATTTCGTGTCGCGGAGGTTCCAGGCTTCGACATGCTCCTGGCCGCCGCGCGGGATGATGCCCAGCTTATCCTGACGACCGATCCCGATCTCGTCTCGCCGCGCGGCCAAGCCCTGCGCACGCTGCTCTATCTGTTCGAGTGCGACGAGGCAGCGCGCCTGTTTCGCGCGGCCTAGAGTGCTTTTCGGAAAAGTGGAAACCAGTTTTCCGATAAGGGGCACGACAAAACAAAAGCCTAGTGCTTCCGGTTTCGTGGGATCGCGAGCGTTTCGTTAGTAAGTCAGGACCTTGCTTTCGCCGGTCATGATGTCTTCGATGAAATGCGCTGCGCCAACGATGCCGTTGCACTCGGGGATCAGATCCTCCTTGTGCATGTCGAACAGATCGAGTCCGGGCGAGCAGCAGTAGAACTTCACGCCTGCGTCGTGGGCCTCCTTGATGAAGTCGTAGATCGACTTGGGCGCGTCCGCACGCTGTTTGAGACCAGCGGCGACGCCTTTGCGCATCAGCCGCGTGGCGCCGGCGGTGCATATCACCTCCACCTCGTACCCCATGGCGGCGGCAACCGAGGCCTGGAAAATCGGTGCGCCCAGCTCCTCCGCGTGACCCGGGTCCGTGTTGGCCATGATGACGATGAGCTTCTTGGCCATGGGGGCTCCTGTCTGGCACCTGAGAACGAAGGATCGTACTGCTTCGTTGCGGGCTGCTCAAGGCGCGACCTGACCAGCACTGCTCCCGCTGCGTCTCATATGACGGCCCGGTTAGGCGTGGATCTTGGCGGGATTGCGCGGGAAGTATCGCCGGTAAAGCGCGATTGTAGCCGGCAGAATGACGAGCTGCGCAAAAAGCGACGCCGCCAGGCAGACCGCCGTCAACTGGCCGAAGCGGCGCAGCGAGGGTAGGTCCGACAGCATGGTCACGCCGAGCCCCAGCGCCAGCACCATCGTCGTCAAGACCACTGCCGGACCGATGTGATGCACGGTGTTCTTCAGCGCCTCGATCTCGCTGCCGCGCCCGCCGCCCAGCTTGTCTTCCTCGAGCCGGAAGCGGTTGAGGAAGTGAATGGTGGAATCGATCGCAAGCGAGAAGGCCACCGTGATCGCGATGATGGAGGCAAACTGCAACCCCTCCCCTGCCAGCCACAACAGCGACCCTGTCGCAAAGATCGGGAAGAGCGACGGCAGAATGCTGGTGACCCCTGGCAGCACCGAGCGCAGCACGATACCCAGGAAGATGAAGATTACGAACATGTCGCCCACGAGGCCCCAGTTCAGCTCGTCGATCAGCCGCGCGGAGTTGCGCGCGGCGATGGCGGGGAGCCCGGTCACGATGATGTCAAAGCCGGGATGCGCCTCTCGGACCCTGTCGAGTTCGCGATCGAGCTTCTCCACGACGGGCAGAATCTGGCTGGCATCGATGTCGGGCAGGCGCGCCGTCACCAGCACGGCCTTCTCGTCAACCGAGATGAAGCGCCGCACCAGATGTCCGGGCAGCAGCCCTACATATTTCTTCACGGTCTCGATGCTGTCATCGCCCGCTTCGCGCAGCCAGCGCCGCAGACTGTCGAGCGACCACGTGTTGCCGAGCCCGGCCTTCTGCTCGACCACCGCGTGCGCGTCGGAGATCGCAGACAGCGTCTGAGGGTCATAGAGAGACGCATTCGCCGTGCCCTTGCCGGTCGTGTTGCCCCAACTGATCATGACGTGGACGGGGTTGGCGCCGGTGAGCTTCTGGTCGAGGCGGCCCGTGGCGTCCAGCGCCTGCTCCTTGTCTGGTACCTGATCGGCAAGACGGTACATGGGCACGAGTTGCGAGTAGGCCCAGCCTGATGAGATGACGGCGATGAGTCCGGCGAGCGAGTAAAGCAGCGGATAGCGGATCACGTGGCCCACGACGGCGGTCGTAACGCGGTAAAGCCAGCCGATGCCGCCGCCCGTGTCCTCGGGGTGAGCGATGGGCGGCCCCGTTTCCTTGGCAATCAGCAATGCCGCAAGCGTCGGAACGACCACGGCCACCGCTATGTAGGAAATCGCCACCGCCAGCAGCGCGGCGACGCCGAAGGTGCGGATCAATGCCGACTCCGCCAGCGAAAACGATGCGAGCGCAAGAGCGGCGTTCATGGCCGTCAGCAGGCAGGCGGGCGCGACATCGCGCACGGCCATGCGCGCGGCTTCCAGCCGGCCGGTTCCGGCCATGATCTCACGGCGGATGGCGAACACCAGATGCATGGAGTCGGAAAAACCCGATACCAGGATCAGCGGCGTGATGACGTTGATGAACAGGTTCAGCCGGAAATCGAGCCCGCCTAGAACGCCCAGCGTCCAAAGGATCGCGATCGTTGGACCCAACACCGCGATCAGGGTCAAGGACAAGCGCCGGAAGAACAGGTAGGCCATGACAAAACCGGCGAGGAAGCCAAGGCCGTTGTAAACGAGCCTGTCGCGCTCCACCGCATTGCGGATTTCGAGCTGCATGACGGGCGCGCCCGTCAGCTTCGTCGACAAATTCGCGGATGCGAGTTCCTTTTCCGCCGCGTCCTTGATGTTGCCGATGACGGCTTTCGGCGTCAGTTCGGCGACCACCTTGCGGTCGAGCGCAAGCACAATAAGCGCGAGCTGCCCGTCGTCAGACAGAAACTTGCCCCTGACGATATCGTTGGATTTGATCTGCTGGACCACAGCATCGAACGCCTGCCCCTCCGGCAATTGGTCCGGAACGATAGGCGGCGGATAGCCGGACACGTCGGGCTTGCCGCGGGCGGACAGCATGGAAACGAGCCCGCTGACACCGTCGACAAGTTGCAGCTCCATTGCTGCGTTGGAGAAGGCTTGTAGGCCCTCGCGGGTCAGGAGATTTTTACCCTCCACCACGACCAGCACGTCGTACTCGCTGGAGGGGAAGCGACGGTCGATTTCCTCGTAGCGGCGGAATTCCTCGGTATTGGTGCGGAACAGCTCCGACAGACTGTCGTCGACCTTGAGTTTGGAGACACCAAGGACGGCGAGAACGGTCAACAGAGCAATGATGACCGCCGAAACGTAGGGCGCCTTGAGCGCGACAAGACCGAGCTTGTCGATACCGAACGAGAACAAAAAGGAGCGGCGCTCCTCCTCTGGCTGTTGCGGCACCTCCATTTCGGCTCTAGCCCCACTCTTGCTCTGGCCTCCGGATGAGACCCGTCATTCTCGACAAGTGTTCTTCAGGATACCGCGCCTTCGAGACATGCCCTCGAAACTGCGGACAGCCCTTGCGAAATTCCCCCAAAACCGCAACGGGCACGACTCCTTATCCCAATGCGCCCCCAGCAACGAGAGATAGATGGCCAGATTCGCGTCATTTGCGCCAAAACGTTGCACTGGAGCCCCGCAGGCGCAACCCGCATAAGGTTGAAGTACGGCCTCCTTCGCGATCATAAAGGGTTGAGCGCTGGGCGCCGTTCGCCTACATCTGGATCTTCCAAAGTGGCGGGCAATCACCAACGTTTCTGGGGAAGAAATGCATACCGTGGCCGACCGCAGTCTCGATACGACTGGGCTGACCTGCCCAATTCCCATACTGAAGGCAAAAAAGGCGCTTGCAGAAATGGGTCAAGGGACGGTGCTTGAAATCGTGGCTACCGATCCCGCGGCACCCAAGGATTTCGTGGCGTTCTGCAGAGCCACGGGACACACACTGGTCGATACGTCCGAGCAGGATGGTACCTTCCGGTTCCTTATTCAGCGGGCTTAATCCCGTGCAGCCCTTCCTTTGGCGCGCATCCGCACGCTGTAACACCCGGGCGGACTTGACAGCAAAGGCCGGGCGCTTCCATAAGGGCCGTTCCCGGCAGGCCGGGCGGTTAGCTCAGCGGTAGAGCACACGCTTCACACGCGTGGGGTCATAGGTTCAATCCCTATACCGCCCACCATTTTATCGATGATGGTTCTGGCAACCCTTTTGAACAGCGTCTTCATTTCGCGTGGCGGCGCCGAGAGGTATATCGCGTTCCGCCAGAGGTTGCCCCGCAAGATCGGCGGCAACGTAGATATTTGCGTCGGCACGACGCTCGTTCACCCATCGCCCCCGCCATCGGCAAAACTCGGCTCGCCTCCAACGGGCGCAAGCTTGCTTGGATTGACGATGACGGGCCGCCCATCGGATTTCGGGCCCTTGAAATAGTCCCGCAGGGCCTCCATGCAGAGCGGCTTG
The DNA here is from genome assembly GCA_964587445.1 of uncultured Hyphomicrobium sp. GTDB lineage: Bacteria > Pseudomonadota > Alphaproteobacteria > Rhizobiales > Hyphomicrobiaceae > Hyphomicrobium_B. The sequence continues at coordinate 152,830 of CAZPLQ010000005.1, read as the reverse complement.
AGACCTTTGCCTCCAGCATCGACGATGGCCTTCATGGCATTGCGCATCCGCGGCTCCCATGAATTATGGATGTGCTTTGCGATGCCATCAAGGGCGTCCGACTTGGGATAAGCCTCGAAGAAGGTTGTGATCTGATTGGCCATTCGAACGAGATCGGCGTCTTTCATTGGATCACTCGTGATATTTGAAAATGATATGATTAATTTGCATTATTATAGAACCCGGTCAGCGAAGAGACCAGCGGATTAATGTTATGCTTATGCAATGGCACACAGGCACACGCTCAAGCGTCCTGCGACGAGATTGAAACGCCCTCCCCGGCGTCAACCCGGTCGGGCGGCAACAGGTTCATGCGTCCGGCTTGTCCGACGGTCAGGTTGTGAATGTAAAAGTAGGGGTCACAGTCCTTGCCCGATCCCATGACCGGCGAAGGCGCGGAGACGACCTTCAGCGTGCCTGTGCTCCCGATCCAGTCGATATGCCGATGTCCATGCATCACCACCGCACGGTGCGCGATCGGCTTCAAAGCGCGAACGAACCAGCTCCCGTTGATAAGCGCCGTTCCTACACGCTCTGAAAATGCCTTCACCGGCATGGGATACTCCATCAGATGATGATGGAGCGCGACGATCCACCCGGCCTTGGGATATTGATCGATGATTTTCAGCATCGCTCGAACGTCCTCCGCCGCCACGATCCCAAGCGCATTGGTGAAGGAAAAATTCGTTTCTGCATTGGAGTTGAGAATGATCACTCCGATGCCGTCCGCGGATGGAGGCGGAACGATCTGCGGAAAGCTTTCGACCCAAAGTCGCGACAGTTCCCTGGACTGACGATAGCGAGGGTTGTCCGAGAACGCCGCGATCAGATCCCGGTGCGGCTTGAGCGCTTCAGTCAGCGTCGTCCCCACGCGGCCCGTCTCGCGATCAACGACGTGGACACGTGCACCCTGAACGAACTCCATCGCAGATAGCGTACGCATCTGGCGAAGCGGTTTTTGCGGACTGTTGGGCAATTCGAGCCGGGCAGGATTGGCGCGATCGACCACGTTGAGATCGTGGTTGCCCGGCAGAATGAGCGTGCGCTCCGCCAGCGCGGGATAGCTTGACATCTGATCGAGAAACTCGGCCCATTCGGTCGACCGGCCCGCATCCGTCATATCGCCGCTTATCAGAACCACATCAAGCGGGTTCGATTTATGGATAGCATCCAGCTGCTTGAGAAGTCGCGCAAACACATCGTTTCCGCGCGGGCCCGCGCGTCCGCTCTCAATGCGGAAGCCATAGCGTTCGGCGACCGCATGGAGATCCGATAGATGCGCCACGCGCCAAGTTCGTGTTGCCGCGGATCGATCATCGAATGTTTTGAGGTTCTGCGGCTGATCCATCAGCGCATCGTTGAAACCCCAAACGATCGAAGCGACCGCCGAATACATGGCGACGATGGCTGCGGCATTCGCCAGTGCCGGAATGATCAGTCGAGCCGGCGCCGACAACTCTGCAAACGTCGCGGACCAGCGGGTATATGGCCAGACCACAGCAACGACCGCCAGCGCAAGGACCGAGGCGATCAATCCTCCCATGGCGGCCATGGCAGCCCGCCTGCGGGACCGGTTTGCTTCGAGGGCGTCGGGCTCCAGCAAGCTTTCGGCTGCATGACTTAAGCCTTCCCTGCACAAGGCATACACAGGCTGAATTGCCAGGGCATGCAGCGCCCAGAAATTGCTTTCCACGAGGCGAAACAAGGGACGCAGCCCATACCATCCCACAAGCGCGAGGATCGTAATGACCAGCAGCGACCCTATCCCCGACAGCGCCGCCACCCTATCGGAGAACCTCGTCAGCCAGGCCGAGAGCGCAAGGGGCGCCATGCCGAGCGAAATGCCTGGGAGCCCGATAAGGAGCACCCAGGCCATGATGAACTTCGGCAGGCTTATCTCGGCAAGCATGCTTCCGGCGATGGAACTCAGCTTGCGCTGTTTCGTGCTCGATGCATCATCCTCGGCGTCGCCGTTTCGAGGGTCGACGATCGGGTTCGCTGTTTCGGTGAAACGCTCGGAAAGCATCCAGGTCCTGCTCATTTCTCTGTTGTCGGGCCCATGCCGCCGCCCGCTGGCCGCGAGCTTACCTGGACTGGCCACCCTTTTCGAGAGGGCAACTCATTGCGTGAGCCTAGAGTTTCGACCCTGCGGCTGGAGGCGCGTTCAAGGTTTTGTCTGGTGGCATTTTCTATGGCGAACCGTTGTCCACTCGCCGGAAAAATGTTTTCAGAGCGTTGCGATCCTGCAGAGCCACATTTCCTCTCCCGGGTCCCGGGAGAGGATGTCGCGAAGCGACAGGTGAGGGACTTCATGCGCCGCTGATTGCGCCAGCCCCTCATCCGCCCCTTCGGGGCACCTTCTCCCCTGGGAGAAGGAAGTGAGACCACGAGATCGCAACCAGCTCTAGCTGATGGGCGCACCCAGGACGATCAGCAGATCCTTGGCGCTGACCTGATTGCCCGCCGAAACAAGTATTTCCTCCACGAGGCCGTCGCGTGGGGCTTGAATGGATGTTTCCATCTTCATGGCCTCGATCGTCAGAAGAACGTCGCCTGCCTTGACAGGTTGCCCGGCCTGGACTGCGACCGACGCAATGGCGCCCGGCATCGGCGCGGGCACATGATTTGCGTTGCCCTCCTCCGCACTGCGCCGCGCCTGCATGGTCGTGGCGACGCTGCGATTGGGAACGACGATAACACGCGGCTGGCCATTCAACTCAAAGAACACTTCTACCTGTCCATCGGGTCTGGTTTCTCCGATGGCGGTGAGTTGAATGATGATGGACTTGCCGCGCTGCAGATCGACCGTGATCTCGGTTCCAGGCTTCATGCCTGCGTAGAACACGGGTGTCGGCAGCACCGAGACGGGCCCGTACTTGGCGGCGGTCGCAGCGTAGTCGGCGAAAACCTTGGGGTACATGAGGTAGGAGGCAAGATCGAAATCGTCGATCGTACGGCCGCATTTGCGCTCCGCGATCTGGCGTTCGCTTTCGATATCGGTGTCACCCAGCAGTGCGCCAGGGCGCGCGGCGATGGACGCTTCTCCCTTCAGGATGCGATCCTGCACTCCGGCGGGCCAACCGCCCGGCGGCTGGCCTAGTTCCCCGCGCATCATCTCGATGACCGAGTTTGGAAACGTCACGTCGCGCCTGGAATCCATCAGGTCACCGGGTGACAGATTCTGCGCAACCATCATCAGGGCCATGTCGCCGACGACCTTCGATGACGGCGTCACCTTGATGATGTCGCCGAAGAAATCGTTGGCCGCGCGGTATGCATTGGCGACCTCGGCCCAGCGGGTCTCAAAGCCGAGCGAGCGGGCCTGCTCCTTGAGGTTGGTGAATTGTCCGCCTGGCATTTCATGCAGATAGACTTCCGAGGCGCCTGACAATTGCCCGCTTTCAAAGGGCGCGTACTGCGCTCGCACGCTTTCCCAATAGCTGTTTATGCGGCGCAGGGCGCTGCTGTCGAGGCCCGCATCGCGCTCCGTGCGCGCCAACGCCTGTACGATTGAGCCAAGACACGGCTGGGAGGTGCCCCCGCTCATGGAGTCCATCGCCGCATCGACGGCGTCGACTCCGGCCTCGACGGCGGCAAGCACAGTTGCTGCTGAAATTCCCGTGGTGTCATGCGTGTGCAGATGCAATGGCAGTCCCGTGGCCTCCTTCAGCTCCTTGACGAGAATGCGCGCCGCAGCCGGCTTCAGCAGCCCGGCCATGTCCTTGATGGCAAGGATGTGAACGCCAGCCCGTTGCAACTCCTTGGCCAACTCCACGTAGTACTTCAACGCGTACTTCGGCCGGTGGGGATCGAGGAAATCCCCCGTATAGCAGATGGCTCCCTCCGCGAGCTTGCCGGCATCGCGAACGGCATCAATCGAGACACGCATGTTCTCGACCCAATTGAAGCAGTCAAAAATGCGAAACAGGTCCATGCCCGCCTCGGCCGCCTGGCGCACGAAGAAGCGCACGACATTGTCGGGATAATTCGTGTAGCCGACGCCGTTGGAGCCCCGCAGCAGCATCTGCGTGAGAATGTTGGGCACGGCCTCGCGGATGGTCGCCAAACGCTCCCACGGATCTTCCTGCAGATAGCGCATGGCAACGTCGAAGGTCGCGCCGCCCCAGCACTCCAGCGAGAACAGCTGCGGCAAGGCTCGTGCATAGCTGTCGGCAATCAGGGCGATATCGCGCGTGCGCATGCGCGTGGCTATCAACGATTGATGGGCATCGCGCATCGTCGTGTCGGTGACGAGGATGCGCTTTTCCTGCTTCATCCAGTCTGCGAACCCTTCCGGTCCGAGCTTTTGGAGGATCTGACGCGTACCGGGCTGGGGCGCCTGGGCAAAAGCCGGCAGCACAACGTTCGCATCGTCAGGTGCTTGCGGACGCCCTCGCGTTTCGGGATGGCCGTTGACCGTCACGTCCGCAATCCACCGCATCAGCTTCGTGGCACGATCGCGCCGCTCGGGAAAATCAAACAGTGACGGTGTCTCATCGATGAAGCGCGTCGTGTAGTCGTTGGCACGAAACCGCGGATGCGCAATCACGTTGTGCAGGAATGCGAGATTGGTGGCCACGCCGCGAATGCGGTATTCGAGCAGCGCGCGGTTCATCCGGTCGATCACCTCGTCGGTGGTCCCTGCCCACGCGGTCAGCTTCTCCAGGAGGGGATCGTAATAGCGCGTCACGACAGCGCCAGAGAAGGCCGTGCCGCCGTCGATGCGGATGCCAAAGCCCATGGCGCCGCGATAGGCGCTGATACGGCCGAAATCAGGGATGAAGTTGTTCTCCGGATTTTCCGTCGTGATGCGGCACTGGATGGCGTGGCCGTTGAGCCCGATCTCCTGCTGGGGCGGAATGCCCGTCTCCCAATGCCCGTCCGCGCCTTTGTGCGCGATCCGGCCACCTTCCAGGATCTTGATCTGCGCCTTGACGATATCGAGGCCGGTGACGACCTCGGTCACCGTATGCTCCACCTGGATGCGCGGATTGACTTCGATGAAGTAGAAGGCGCCTGTATCGACATCAGCAAGGAATTCAACGGTGCCGGCACCCACGTAGCTCGTCGCCCTGCCGATGGACAGGGCGCACTCGCACAATCTGGCGCGCGTTTGCTCATCGAGATAGGGCGCTGGCGCCCGCTCGACGAGTTTCTGGTTGCGCCGCTGGATGGAGCAGTCGCGCTCGAACAGATGCACGAGATTTCCGTGCTGGTCGCCCAGAATCTGCACCTCGACGTGGCGCGCATTGCGGATCAGCTTCTCGAGATAGACGTCGTCCTTGCCGAAGGCGGCCTTGGCCTCCCGGCGTCCGATCATGACCGCATCAAGCAGCTCCCGCTCGTTCTCGACCACGCGCATGCCGCGCCCGCCTCCACCCCACGAGGCCTTGAGCATCACCGGATATCCTACGGCAGCGGCGGCTTTCCTGATCGCTTCAGGATCATCTGGCAGCGGCGGGCTTGCGGGCATCACGGGAACGCCATTTGCGGCGGCGAGGTTGCGGGCATCCACCTTATTGCCCAAGGTCCGCATCGTCTGCGGAGAAGGTCCGATAAACGTAATCCCCGCTTTCTTGCAGGCTTCGGCAAATTCGGGGCTTTCCGAAAGAAAGCCGTAGCCGGGATGGATCGCATCGCACTTGGTGTCGACGGCAACGCGAATGATGTCGTCGATCGACAGATACGCCTCGATCGGCCCCTTGCCGTGCCCCACCATGAAGGCCTGGTCGGCCTTGAAGCGGTGCAGCGACAGTCTATCGTGCTCGGCATAGACGGCCACCGTCCGTATGCCGAGTTCGGTGGCAGCGCGGAATATGCGCGTGGCGATCTCGGATCGGTTCGCAGCAAGCAGGCGCCGGATCTGTTTGGGCTCGACATTCGTCATGTGGCGGCGCCTCTCGTTGGTCTTCGCAATATAGGGAATTTTTATTTCGGCATCCAACTCGCCTCGTCCCGCGCCCGCCGCAGCCCAAGGCCGCGACACGCCTCGGAACCCCTCATGGCTTGGACCCCGTGATGAGCAGATGCACGCTCTTGGGCCCGTGCGCGGGCCGCACGACGATACCGGCAACATCGGCCGTGCGCGAGGGGCCGGACACGACGTTGACAGCGCGCGGCCAGGGATCATAGGCAGCCTTGACCTTGGCAAGGCCGTCCTCGAGATAAGGCGTGATGTCCGCGCGATCGAGAACGATGACGTGAACCTCCGGTGCGTAGTTCAGGCTTCCAGGTGCATCGTCTCCCGAACACAGAACCACGCTTCCGGTCTCGGCGATCGCGGCAACGGCGCGCGTCACCGTCAGCTTTTCGCCGATGCGCGCCTTGGCGTCACGGACCTCCATGGTTGCTGGCCAAGGCAAGTTACGCAACGACGGCGCCACGGAAATGTCTGGTGCAAGATTGGCGCGTGCGAGAATCTGCGCCACGGCCGATGGCACGTCCGCGAGAGTACTAATCTCGCGGATGGACATGAGGTTCGTTTCCGCTTTGGCCAGAAAGTAGGCCGTGACGTCGCCGGGTATGGCGGGGCGAACCGGTGCGGGGCGCGTCTGCTCCCACGCATCAAGGCCTTCGCGCGCCGCCGCGCTGGCGCTTGCTGCTCTGACGCGACCCAGGATCTCCTCACGCGCGGATCCGTTCATCGCGCGCCTCCGCGTTCTTTCCAAAGCTCATGGAATGTCTTGCCTTGCGGCGCAGGCATATCGCGCGCCTCAGTCCAGCCTTTGCCAAACGGCAAAGAGCGGATGCGCCCGCGCTTGCCGCCCATGAGGTGCATCGCGCGCGCCGCAAATCCTGCGAAGAGATTGTAAAGGCGCGGGCGGCGCGCGAGCCAGCTCCACATCCCCAGTCCGGTGCGCGCAGTAGTGGAGATCATGCCTGCCTCCCACTGTTCATGGCGCAGCCGCCGCAGCATATCGGGCAGCGGGATCTTCACCGGGCAGACCTGCTGGCAGCGTCCATTGAGCGTGCAGGCGTGCGGCAACTCTCCGCCCTTCTCGTGTCCGGCGATCATCGGCGTCAGAACTGCGCCCATGGGACCAGGATAGACCCAGGTGTAGGCGTGTCCGCCCACCGACATGTAGACCGGGCAATGGTTCATGCAGGCACCACACCGAATGCAACGCAACATGGGCTTGAAGGGGCCTTGAAGCATTTTCGTGCGCCCGTTGTCGATCAGCACGACGTGATACTCGTCGGGGCCGTCGATGTCGCCGGCGAGCTTCTTGCCGCTGAGCAGGCTCATGTAGGTGGTGAATTCCATGCCAAGCGCACTGCGCGCCAGAAGCCGCAGCATGGTTACGGCATCGTTCACCGTGGGCACGACCTTCTCGATACCCACCGTCACGACGTGCACACGCGCCAGCGTGGACGTCAGGTCGCCGTTACCCTCGTTGGTGACGATGATGTTGGACCCGGTCTCGGCAATGAGGAAGTTGGCGCCCGTGATGCCGACGTCGGCCGTGAAGAATTTTTTGCGCAAGACGGAGCGGATCTGCCCGATCAGCTCGGCCGGGTCGCTGGTTTTTGGAAGCCCGAAGCTCTTGTGCTTTTCGGCGAACAACTCGGAGATCTGCTCCACGGTCTTATGCACCGTCGGCATGACGATGTGGCTCGGCGCCTCGCCCGCCAGTTGCACGATGTATTCGCCCGCGTCCGTCTCCAGCACCTCAAGTCCTTCGGCCTCGAGCACGGCGTTGAGCCCGATCTCCTCGGAGACCATCGACTTGCCCTTGGTCACCGTGCGCGCGTTGGCCTTGCGGCAGATGTCGCGAATGATGCTGCAGGCCTCGCTGGCGTCGCGCGCCCAGTGCACCTGTCCGCCGCGCGACGTCACGGCCTGTTCATAGCGCTCCAGATAGACATCCAGATTGGCCAGGACGTGGTCCTTGATCGCCGCGCCCTGGGTGCGCAATGCCTCGAAGTCCGGAAAGTCTGCGACCGCCTTGGCGCGGTTACCGACGAACCCCCGGCGCAACGCGCCCAGGGAGGACTGCAAGTCGCTATCTGCGATCGCGCGGACCGCGCGCGTCTCGAAACTGCCTGCCGACTGTTCCATGCCGCTCCAAAAGGGTCCATTGGCCGCCGACGCGACCTTTGTGCCCTGTGACTGCCTGCAGCGCGTTCAGGCAGCCGTTTCGCGCAAACCTACAAGTAGGCCTGCGCCATGACGACGAGGCCGACGAGGCAGGCCAGCGCCACCGAATGGAAGAACACGAAGCGCAGGATCGAGCCTTCGTGGCCATACCATTTGGTGGCGGTGGACGCCACGACGATAGACTGCGCGTCGATCATCTTGCCCATCACGCCGCCCGAGGAGTTGGCGGCTGCCATCAAGACCGGGCTCAAGCCGAGCTGCTCTGCACTCACCTTCTGCAATCCGCCGAATAGGACGTTCGATGCGGTGTCCGAGCCTGTCAGCGCCACACCGAGCCAGCCGATCATGGTGCCGAAGAAGGGGTAGAGGAACCCGGTATTGGCAAGCAGCAAGCCCATCGTGGCATCCGTGCCCGAATAGCGCGTCACATAGCCGATGGCGAGCATCGCCGCGATGGTAAGCAGGGAATAGCGCACCATCCAAAGCGTGCGCCCGTACAGCCGGATGATGTCGAGAATGCCATAACCCAGCACGAAGGCCGAGACGATGGCGGCGAGGAAGATGCTCGTTCCCGTCGCCGACAGGATGTTGAAGGTGTAAACGGCCTTTTCGGCCTCGGGCTTGGGCACCACCGGCGGCACTTTCTGGACTTGCTCGTTCAGGCCGGCGATGGGGAACTTCGCGAAGCCGCGCTTGGTCAGGGAACACGCCGCTTCAGCGCCGGCGGACCGCGCCTCTTCGGCCTTGAGCGGTGTGGGACAACCGTTCAAGACTTCCTTGACCGGCGGTATTCCCCAGGCGAACACGAAGAGGCTGAGGATAATCCAGGGCGCCCACACGCGCGCATTGCCGCCACCGCTGCCTTTAGCCGCGGGCGCGACGGCAGCCGCGGCGTGCCCCTCCGCTGCGTGGTGACCGGGCATTTCCGTCATCGGATTGGCCGGCTGCCAGAACTTGAGGAACAGCGCCAGCGCCGCCATCGAGCAGATTGCAGCGACGACGTTGACGAGCCAGGGGCCGTGGTAGTTCGAAATCAGGTACTGAGGAATGGCGAACGAAACGCCGGCAACGAGGATGGGCGGCCAGATCTCGAGCATCTTGCGGAAGCCGACGAACGCCCAGATCAGCCAGAAGGGCACGAGGATGCAGAACGGGGTCAACTGACGCCCCACCATGGCGCTCAGTTCCTGCAGATCGAGGCCAGTGACGAGCGCCAGTGTTATCACCGGCGTGCCGAGCGCGCCGAAGGCGACCGGAGCGGTGTTCGCAATCAGAGACAACCCCGACGCCGCAAGCGGTGAGAATCCCAACCCGATGAGCATGGCCGCCGTCACCGCGACGGGCGTGCCGAAACCGGCAGCGCCCTCGAAGAACGCGCCAAGCGAAAACGCGATGAACAAGAGTTGGATGCGCCGATCGTCCGAGATGTTGCGGATCGAAACCTGCAACCGCTCGAAGTCACCCTTTTCGTTCGTCAGGTTATAGAGAAAGATGACGTTCAGGATGATCCAGCCGATCGGCATCAGTCCAAAGGCGGCGCCCAACCCAGCCGCTTTCGCAGCCATCTCCCCAGGCATCCCGAAACCCAGTATGGCGACGCAGAGTGCTGCGATCAGGCCCAGGATTGCCGCATAGTGCGCCTTGATCTCAAAGAGCGCGATGGACCCCAACAGCACGAAGACAGGAATGGCGGCCACGGCCGCCGATAAGAACATATTGCCGAACGGATCGTAGACCTGTGACCACATCTCCGCCTCCCCCTCGATGTTCCCTCGGCCATCATTGCGGCGCGGCGCCGTCGAGCCGTTTTGGGCAATTGGTCAGGTAAATAGACCAAAAGACCGCCATGGGCAAATACGCATATCGAGGAATTGGGTAAACGCGAAGCGCTGGCGGCGACCGTGGCTGTCCGTTAGTGTGCCCGTCACCGGCTGTGAGCACGCCAACGGAGGTTGCTGACCATGAAACTTGCCGCAATCGGATATGACGCGGGCCAAGGAGACGGGGTCGATGCCATGTTGAGAGCACTCGCCCATGATCTGATGGCGCAGGGCTACAAGCTCGCTGGTGCGGTGCAATGGAACGAGGCGCGCCAGGGTCAGCAGCATGACGCCATGATCCTGGAAGACCTCGCGACGGGAAACCGTCTCGATGTGTCGGGTCACCTGGGCGCGGGCACAAACGGCTGCCGGCTCGATGCCTATGCCCTGGAGACGGTCGCCGGGATCGTTGCCAACACGATTGATCGCGATGTCGATCTCGTCATCCTCAACCGCTTCGGCAAGCAGGAGGTCTCGCGCGCCGGGTTTCGCCCGATCATCGAGGCCGCCATCGCCAGCGAGTTGCCGGTGCTGACCGGTTTGAACAATGCGTTCCGGCCATTTTGGGAATCCTTCACCAGCGGTGAGGGCGTCTATCTTGCGCCCAGGCGCGAGGACATTCAGGCATGGGCGGCGCGCACCCTCACCACCCGTGAAGCAGCCGCGCTATAGTCTGGTGCTCCGCTAGAGATCGAGCCTAACCTCGACGACGTCCAGGTCTTCATCGCTGAAGTGCATCTTGAAACCCAGGCGGCGCGCCATCTCTATCATGGTGGTGTTCTCCGAAAGCACCAGCCCGGTGATCTGCTTTATGCCCTCGGCGCGTGCGTATGCGATGAGGTGCTGCATGAGACGCCAGCCCAAGCCTCGCCCCTTCTGATCGGAGCGCAGCAGAATGCCGTACTCGCCGTTGACGAGATCGGGATCGAGCACGAGCCGCACCACACCAAGCAATTCGCCGCTTCCCGGTGCGAGCGCAACGAATGCCATCTCACGCGCATAGTCGATCTGCGTCAGGCGTGCGAGGAAGTGGTGCGAGAGGGCGACGCGCGGCGTAAAGAATCGCATGCGGACGTCGTCGGGCGATATCTTTGCAAAGAACGTTTCATAGAGCCGCTCATCCTCGGGCCGGACGGGCCGGACCATCACTTCGCCAAGCCCCGCGATGTCAAACCGCGTTTCCCACTGCGAGGGATAGGGTCGGATGGAGAGCGCCCTGCGCGGCTCTTCGTGCGCCCCCGCCACGCGGATGCGCGCGTCGAGCGCCAGCACGCCGTTCTCGTCCACGATCAGCGGATTGATATCGAGCTCACGGATTTCGGGATGGCGCACAATGAGGCGACTCACCCGCACGAGCACGTCGGAGAGCGCGGCCATATCGGCTGGAGGCCTGTCGCGGTAGCCCGCAAGCAACTTGGCGATTCGCGTCTCCTTGATCATCTGGCGCGCGAGCACGTCATCGAGCGGCGGCAGCGCCAGGGCGCGATCGGCAACCACCTCGACGGCCGTGCCGCCTGCACCAAACAGCATCATCGGCCCGAACGTGTTATCGACACTCATGCCCACGATCGTCTCGTGCGCGCCGGGGCGGCGGATCATGGCTTCGACCATGAATCCCTCGATGCGCGCCTCCGGCTTGACCGAGGCGACCCGTTCCAGCATCTCGCCGGCTGCGATGGCAGCAGCTTCCGGACTTTCCAAGCCAAGGCGCACGCCTCCCACATCGGATTTATGCGTGATATCGGGCGATAGAATCTTGATCACGCACGCCGTGTGCTGGGCGAGGATCCGGGCCGCGGCCTGTTTCACCTCAACGGCGTCGCGCGCGATAATGGTCTCAGCGACCGGAATGCCTTCCGCCGCGAAGACCGCCTTAGCTTCGATGGCGTTGAGCATGGTCCGCCCACTGGCACGGACGCCGGCAATGATGTGCGCCACCTCGCTTGCATCCTTATCGTCACAGACGGGCCCGGCATCCGGCGTCTGGATGAGTTCCTGTTGGGCCCGCGCGTACCTGACGAGTTGCATGAACCCGGTTATGGCATCGCTTGGCGTTTCAAAGGTCGGCACCTTGTCCTTTGCAAACAGGGCGCGCGAGGCGTGCGCCGATCCTTCTCCAAGCCAGCACGTCAGAAGCGGCTTGACCGGCATACCGTCGCGCTTTTGCGCGTCATATTCAGCCATAATCGCCTGCGCGTTGGCGAGCGGATCGGCTAGCGCCGTCGGACATTGGATGACGAGGATGGCATCGGCGGATTTATCCTCCAGCAGCGCATCGAGCGCGGCGCGGTACCGCTCAGGACCAGCATCCCCAACGATGTCGACGGGATTGGCGCCCGACCAGCCGCGCGGGAGGACCGCATCGAGCTTTGCCTTGGTCTCGGGTTCCAGCCTGGCGACGATACCGCCTGCGTCCTGGAGTTCATCCACCGCCAGAACGCCTGCGCCGCCGCCGTTGGTCAGGACCGTCAGGCGCTCTCCGTTGAGCTTCGGCCTGCGGGCCAGCACCTCGGCTGCAGCGAACATATCCGGCAACGTCCTCACGCGCAGCAGACCAGTGCGCCGGAAGGCGGCATCATATGCAGCGTCGGACCCAGCCAGCGAGCCCGTATGAGATAGCGCGGCGCGCGCACCGGCTTCGTGGCGTCCGCTTTTCACGACGATGACAGGCTTGACGCGCGCGGCACGGCGCGCGGCCGAAATGAACTTGGCGGCGTTGGCCAGCGCCTCCATGTAGATGAGGATCGCGTGGCTCTCCACGTCGCCGGCGAAATAGTCGAGCAGATCGCCGAAATCGACATCCGCCATGTCGCCAAGGGAGACGACGTGCGAGAAGCCGATATCACGTCCAGCCGCCCAGTCGATGACCGTCGTCAGCAGCGCGCCCGACTGCGAAAGAAACGCAATCGTGCCCTTGGGCGCGTCGCGATGCGCGAAGCTCGCATTGAGTCCGGCGAGCGGCAGGATCAAGCCGATTCCGTTGGGTCCCAGAATACGCAGGCAATAGGGCCGCGCGCGCTCCAGCATCTGCTGCTTTAGCGCCCCCAGGCCCGCCGTCACCACGACCGCCGCGCGTACGCCCTTCGCGCCAAGCTGGGAGATGACATCGGGCACGGCCGGGGCAGGCGTTGCCACGACGGCGAGGTCCGGCACGACGGGGAGTTCGTCAATGGTCTTGTAGCAAGGCTGCCCGAGGATTTCCCCATGACGCGGGTTGACGAACAGGATCCTACCGCCAAATCCGCCCTCCAGGAGATTGCGCACGATCTTTTCGCCGACAGATCCTGGCTCGGGGCTGGCGCCAATGAGAGCAACACAGCGAGGTTGAAACAGTGCATCGAGGTTTCGAACAGTCATGATGCTCCTTGCCTGACAATCGTGCCGCCTGGTGATCTTGAGAACCCAGGGCCGTACTTGCCAGAGAATGCCGCCACCATGCAATTGCTGTGACAAGTGCAGGGTGTTGAGCACTACCCCTTGACGCAATGGTACCGACCCTGCACCAAAGGCCAAAGCAGACGCCTTTCTGGAGACGTTCCAATGAGCCGTGTGGGTCATGCCGACTACGACAGTGCCTCGCCATTCGTGCGTGGAGCCTGGGACGCAGAGATGCGCGATCGGGGCCGTGTCACCAACATGAAGCGCACCCTGCTGCTGTCGCAACCCGCCTACGCCGCTTACATGGGCTGGTATCCGCTCTGGAACGAATTGGAAAAGCTGGTAGGGCATCGCGCCGCCGCGGTGTTTGCGCACGCCATCTCTGCCCGCAACGGCTGCGTGCTCTGCACGCTGTATTTCCACCGTGAACTGGATGCTGCCGGAATTGCGCCCGCAGCCTTTTCGCCTTCGCAGGATGAAGCCTTGCTGATCCGGCTTGCCGAGAGCATGGGAAGCCAGACTGCGGGGCCGGGCAGAAGTCACGAAGCGGCCGAAACTCTTTGGAGCGATCTTAAAAGCCGCTTTTCCGGCACCGACCTCGTCACCATCGTCGGCTTCGCCGGCATGATGATCGCCGTCAACGCATTCAACAGCACACTGGGCGTCGATGTCGACGAAGACCTCGAACGCTTCATGCCGAGGCTGGACGCAGCGGCTCCAACGGCATCTGCGGGCGGGACCGGCTGATGGCCGGCAGCCAGAGTGAGGTCTTCGCATTCCTCAGCGACCCCAACAATTGGCCGGACGAGCCCCGGCACGTCGAGATCATCGACACGCATGGGGCGCGCGTGTTCCTGGCTGGCAGCACGGTTCTCAAGATAAAGCGCGCGGTCACGCTGCCCTATCTCGACTTCTCCACGCTCGCTCTGCGCAAGCGCTACTGCGAACACGAGCTTGAAATCAATCAAGCGGACGCGGGCGGGCTTTATCGCGATGTCGTCCCCATCACGCGCGAAAAAAACGGCGCCCTTGCGATCGGCGGCTGCGGCACGCCGGTCGAATGGGCGGTGCGCATGAACCGCTTTGCGCAGGACGACCTGCTGAAATCAGTCACGGCGCGCGGGGCGCTCACCGCCGCGATGATGGACGAGTTGGCGGATGCCATTGCGCGCTATCACGCGGCTGCCGCCATCGCGGATGCCAGCGCCGAGCGTATCCAGGACGTGGCCACGGGCGTTCTATCCGGCATTGCGCGGGCGGCGGGGAAAGATTTCCAGAAATCGCTATCCCGTCTTGAAGCGGGCTTCGCAGCCGCCCTGGCCGCGACGAAAGCCTTGCGTACAGAGCGCGCGAACGCGGGTCACGTCCGGCGCTGCCATGGCGATCTGCATCTGGCCAACATCGTCCTTTGGCAAGGACATCCGGTCCTGTTCGACGCGCTCGAGTTTGACGAGGCGCTGGCGACCATCGACACGATGTACGATCTCGCGTTCCTGCTCATGGATCTGGAACGCCATCACGCGCGAAACCACGGCAACACGATACTCAACCGTTATCTGTGGCGGACGCGCGACCTCAGCGATGTGCGTGCACTGGCGCTGCTACCCTTGTTCATGGCGCTGCGCGCCGCAGTGCGCGCTCTCGTTGCCCTGGACAGGATCGCTGCGACAGGCGGCGATGACACCAAGCTGCGCGCGGCCGCACACGAGACCTTGGACTTCGCGCTGGATCTGCTTCACCCGCCAGCGCCGCGTCTCATCGTCATCGCGGGGTTGTCTGGAACCGGAAAGACGACACTCGCCAAGGCCATCGCCCCCTTTATCGGCCCCGCGCCGGGCGCGCTTCATCTGCGCAGCGACATGGAGCGCAAGGCGCTTGCCGACGTGGAGCCCACCGAGCGGCTGGCACCCTCGTTCTATACCAAAGACACTGCACGCGCCGTCTACGATCGCATCCTGCAACGCGCCGAGGCGGGACTGCGCGCCGGCCATGCCGTCGTCATCGATGCCGTGATGGCCGACCCGGCCGAGCGCGATGAAGCCGAACGCGTAGCACACCGTGCTGGGGCGGCCTTCTTTGGCCTCTGGCTCGACGGCGACAGAGAAACGCTGAAGGCCCGCGTCGCCCGGCGCACGGGTGATGCGTCCGACGCGACACCCGACGTCGTGGCCCGCCAGTTCAGCTATGACCTCGGCAGCATCCACTGGCCGCGCCTCGACGCAACCGGCGCGCCCGCTCAGACTTTGAAAGACGCACGCGCCGCGCTCGGCATCACAGCTGGCGATCCCGAAAAGAAAAACTGACCGCAGAACGTTGCGCGGCGGCGCCGCGCGTCCGTCCTCGGCTCAGTGGTTCTTGTTCCGGCGGCGGCGCCACAGCACGAAAAGGCCGCCGGCTCCGACCGCTTGGCCCAGGAGTGTGGCTCCGAGCGCGGGCAGAGGGCCACCGCCACCGCGTCCGCCAGGCCCAACGCTGCCGGCCACGCTCAAGCCGATGCCTTTCCCGCCGCCGCCTGTTGAAACGGCGTCAGCGATCAATATCGATGCACCGGCGAGAATACCGGCGGCGAGCAAAATCGAGCGCATCATGAACTCATGAAATGCAATGCTTGGAAAAATGGACCCAGCCTAAGAAAGATATTGTTTAGATCTTAATGAAAGGTCTTCTCGATGTCCCTGTCTTGCCAGTCCGCCATGGATGGACCGTGGCAATCGGAAACAAAGGTATCGGCCGCAGGCGCAACGGCGAGCACCGGCATGACCGGCCCCCTTTCAAAACCGAGCATCTCGGCAATCTGCTGCAACAGGTTTGAGCCCATGCGGCTCAGCCCCCCAGGCCGCGCGACGACATCTGCGCCCTGCACGAACATGACGTTGCCGCCATGGTCTCTACGGAAGAACTCGGAGGCTTCGGCATTGCCTCTGAGAAAGGCGACGAAGATGGGAGCTTCGCAGCCCGCGCGGCGGAAATGAAGCTGCTCGTATACGCCGCCGGCAATATACAGGCCGCCGTCGGCCTTCCATCCGCGCCGCTCCATGAGCTGAATCACGTGCCGTGCGGCGGCTGCCGTGGACGCGCTCTCGTCCTGGCGGTAGCGATCGAACTTCAGGCCAAGGGCCAGCCCCAGAATGATCAAAACGAGCGTAAAGGCTATCAAGTCGCGCTTCATGCTTTGCTCGCCCAACTTCCAAGCGCCAGGACCGCGATGACCTGGAACCCGTCAAACAGGTTCGCGCCAACGAGGCCATGCGCAACCGTGTAGGCTTCCGCCGACCAGGCCATCACGCACAGGCGCACGAGGTTGGCCGCAAACAGAAGCCCCGCCAGCCCCATGCCCGCCCGCCATACCCGGCCGCGATCGAGGTTGCCGAGAAACAGCGCGACGCTGACGAGAGCAACAAGGGCGGCTGGCAAGACATCAAGCGTCGTGCAGCGCGTCATCACGATGAGACTGTGGACTTCAGGATTGCCGACCACGTTGCCGGTCTGCACGATATCGGAGCGCAGCACCTCAAGCAGCTTGCCGGCCAGGAACGCCTCGGACGCCGTCACAGGACCTGCAAAGGCTTTCAGAAGAACGGAAGACCACAGCGCCGCGGCGGCGAGACCCAGAAACAGGAGCGCCCCCTGCCTTCGTTCTCCGGTTGCCGATACCGCGTGCACACCGGCATATAGCGCGAGGGCGAGCCACGACACCGCGCTGCTTGGCACGAGAACCATCAGCAAGGTTGCGACGGTGACGAGGAGACCGAAACGCGGACGCCCGGGTTCTCCTGACCCCAGGCTGAGGTGGGCGGCTACCAAGAGAGTCAGCAGTTGGAACGGACCAATGCCTAGGCCCAGCGAAATGCCGCCTCCCATGCCCTCCGCCACGCGCACGGCAAGGCCGTTCGCCGCCGCGCCCAGCATGATGATCGTGGGCAAGGCCGTGCCAATCTCGGCCACCACGCCCGACTGTACGGCCCGAGCTTGCACCATTCGTCTCCATCCTAAAGCGACAAGTTTCGCCCAGCGCGGTTACCCAAGTGCTAAGGCCGCAAGGTGTGTTGCATGGGCTGAAAAGTTGGGTGGGTGATCCCCGCGTGCGAGCCGCGGTAAGCACAACCACAGAATAATCCTGCGCAACGCAAGGGCTATTGTATACAAATTGGCAGTCTGTATATAATAACCCATGCGCAAGATCCCCCTCAACGCAATGACCCTATATGCAGACCTGCTGCAACGCGCGGAGGATCGGCCGGTCCATTCGGCGTCTGTCACATCGAGAACCGTCGCCGGCCGCCAGTTTCTTTACGCCACCGAGCGCAGTGGCCCTTCGCGTGTCCAGCGTTATCTTGGACCAGCTGACGATCCAGTTGCAGCCGCGGCCGCTGATGAGGTGCGACGTACCGGAACCGAGGCACGCGAGCGACGCGCGACCGTCAGCGCCTTGAAACGTATGAGCCTCCCCGCGCCCACCACCGGGATGGGACGCATCCTGGAAGCCGTGGAGGACGCAGGCCTCTTCCGCGATGGCCTGATTTTGATCGGTACGGCCGCCTATCGGCTCTACTCGCCGGTGGTCGGATATTTTCTCGGCAGCGCGGCGATGATGACCCAAGATGCTGACTTCTCGGTAGCCGCGTTCTCAGGCAAAGACGTCGTCGACTTCGAGACGATCCTGCAGGAGGCTGATCCGACATTCAAGGCTCGCATGGCCAACACTGATAAAGCGCCCAAGGCATTCAAGGCTTCCGATGGTTTTGTGGTTGAACTGCTCACCAAGCATGTCCGCAATCGCACGACTCCCGTGCCCGTGCCCAAGCTTACAGCCGCCGCAGAGGCTCTTAGCTTTCAAGAGTATCTGGCCGAAGAGACGATGAACGTTGTGGCGCTGCATGGTCCGGGTGTGCTCGTTCGTGTGCCGGCGCCGATGCGATACGCCATCCACAAACTTATCGTCGCCCAGCAGCGGGCCAAGACCAACCCGAAGCGCCGGAAGGACCTGCTACAGGCCAAAGAGCTTCTCACCGCCTTGCGCGAGGTCGACGAAGACAGCTACGTCGACGCGATCGCGACCGCGAGGCGCCGCGGTCAGAAGTGGCGAACAATGATTGACGCATCACTGAAAGAAATCGCAGCCATCTAACCGTACGTGCGCGAAACCGCGGCCGTCCAAACGTGCTCCCGAGCGGCCGTTCGCCGCCGTGGTCCTTGTGCCCCAGCGCGGGGGAGCCTGAATATCGAAACCGAAGGCGGAAGGATGTATGCACCACAAGCGAGAGCGTCCAAAGTCTGCCCGTGCGGGCTGTCTTCTCTGCAAGCCCCATAAAGCGAATGGTTGCTGTGCCGGCCACAAAAACATGAGGTTCGGCGACCGCCGCCGCTATGAAAGCGGCCGCTATCAATTGCGCGAACTGCGCAACAGCCGCTCTGGGTCCGGCCAGGATAGACTGGACACGTCCTGGTCCTAATAATGACTGATTTCAAATGGTGGGTGATGAAGGACTCGAACCTTCGACCCGCTGATTAAGAGTCAGCTGCTCTACCAACTGAGCTAATCACCCGCCGGACATCCCCGCCGGTAACGGCTGCCAGGATGGCAAAGGGGCCCTCGAAACAGGGCCCCGGCCGCGAGGCTCTAGCATCGCGCGCACCCCTTGTCCAGCCCGCCGGTGAAATTGTCACAAACCCTCGGGAGTCTTCACCAAAAACGGCCGACATCCTTGCGCCGGATACCCTCCCCGCCATGCACGTGGGCCGACATGGCGAGCCCCAGCCCGATCATCAGCGTCATCATCGAGGTGCCGCCATGGGAAACCAGCGGCAACGGCACGCCCACGACCGGCACCAGGCCCGTCACCATGGCCACGTTGATGAACACATAAACGAACAGCGTCACGGCGCTGCCCGAAATCACCAGCCGCCCGAAGCGGTTCTGACAGCGCCACGCCATGACGATGATGAGCGCGATCAGGAGCGCAAAAAGCCCCAGAAGCACCGCAAGACCTGCAAAGCCCCATTCTTCGCCCAGGATGGTGACGATGAAGTCGGTGTGCTTCTCGGGCACGAAGTCGAGCTGGCTCTGCGTGCCGAGCAAAAAGCCCTTGCCCGACAGTCCGCCGGAGCCGATGGCGATCTTGGATTGGGCGATGTGATAGCCCGCGCCCAAGGGATCGAGGTCGGGGTTCAGAAACGTCTCGATGCGGCGGCGCTGATAGTCGTGCAGGTTATTCCAGATGAGCGGAGCGGCCGCCACGGCGCCTGCTGCTCCTGCCAGGAAATAGAAAATCGACACGCCCGACAAGAACATCAGCGATAACCCGACAACGCCGAACAGCATGGCGGTGCCGAGATCCGGCTGGCGCAGCGTCAGGATGACGGGCACCGCAATCATGGCAATGGGAATGGCGGCCCACAGAGGATGAGACACACGCTGCACGGGCAGCCACTGGTAGTAGCGCGCCAACGCCGCCACGAGCGCCAGTTTCATCAGTTCGGCGGGCTGGAATGTCATGCCCCAAACGTTGAGCCAGCGGCGCGCACCCAGCGCCTCCGTGCCGAACACCGGAACGAGCGCCAACGCAACGAGCGCGATGGCGTAGGCGGGATAGGCGGCGCGCAGCCAGACCTCGGTGCGCACCATCGCCATGACGAGCACGATCGCTGTTGCGATGAGGAAGCGGAACGCGTGGCGCTCGGCCCACGGCTGAAACGATCCACCCGAGACCGAGTAGAGCGCCGCACAGCCGATCGCAGCGATGAGTCCGGCGACGATCAGCACAGGCCAGTTCACATACCACAGCTTGGCTGTGAAGCTCTGGGGCGCGAACTGTCCGGAGGAGTATGACATAGCCCGTCCTAACCCTGATCTGAGCCCAGAGCGCGCCTATCCCCGCCTTGTGCGCCCCTGCCCGCCGCCGCACCGGCAGGATCGACGTCCAGCACGCTGTTTATGACGTCGCGTACGAGCGGCGCGGCCACCGTTCCGCCTGCGCCGCCATGTTCCACGACAGCCGCAACGGCATAGCGCGGCGCGTCTGCGGGCACGTATCCGATGAACAGCGCGTGATCGCGCTGCTCCCATGGCAGAGCCTCCTGAGGCATGTTGACCGAGTGGGAGTGAACCTGCGAGGTTCCTGTCTTGCCGGCAACGAGCGGCTTGCCTTCGCCAAGCGCCGCGTTGCGCCCCGTGCCGCCTTCTTCGTTGACGACACCTTTGAGGCCCCTGCGCACTGCAGCAAGCTTCGTTTCGTCGAGGCCCAGCTCGGGAAATTCGCCCGCGCGCGGATTGCCGGAATACTTGATGATCGTCGGCTCCACGCTCCGCCCCGTGGCAACGCGCGCCGCCATGACCGCAAGCTGAAGCGGCGAGGCCAGCATGTAGCCCTGCCCGATGCCCGCCAACACCGTTTCACCCGCCAGCCAACCCGCATTCCAGCGCCCGCGCTTCCAGTCCGGATCGGCGACAAGGCCGGCCTTTTGCTGCGGCAGGCCGCAGTTGTAGATCTGTCCCATGCCCAACATGCGGGCCATGTCGGCGATGGCGTCGATCCCGAGCCGGCGCGCCACCTCGAAAAAGTAGACGTCGCAGCTTTCGCGGAGAGCCTCGTGCAGGCTGACGGGACCGTGCCCGGTGCGGTTCCAGCAGCGAAAGCGATGATCGGCGAGATCGTAGTAGCCGCGGCACGTCAGTTTTTCTGCGGGCGTGATGGCCCTCATGTGCAGGCCCGCGAGTGCGGTTGCCATCTTGAACGTCGAGCCGGGCGGATATTGACCGCCAATAGCGCGGTTGAGCAGCGGTTTTTCCTTGTCCGCAAGCAGCCGCCGCCAAGCCGCCTCGTCAACCGTATCCGTCACAAGCGCCGGATCGTACGAGGGGGTCGAAGCCATGGCGACGATCTCGCCACCCTTCACGTCGAGCACGACACACGCCGCGCGACGCTCATTGCGCACCCGCTCGTAAACGCGCCACTGCAAACCGGTATCGATGGTCAACCGGACATCGCGGCCGGGCACGGGGTCACGCACCTCCAGATTGCGCATCATCCGGCCACGCGCATCGACCTCGATCTTCTGCACGCCGCCATCCCCGCGCAGTTCCTGCTCCATGCCGGCTTCCACGCCGCTCTTGCCGATGCGCATCTGCGGCATGCGCATCAAAGCGTCGTCGTCGATGCTGGGGCGCTCCACGCTGCCGACGTAGCCGACCACATGCCCGGCGGCGAGCCCTGCCCGGCAACGGCGGCGCCAGGCAACTTCCGTGCGGATACCGGGCAGGTGCGGCGCAAACAGATTGATGCGCGCCAGCATGTCAAAGGGAATATCGGACGCAATGGTGATGGGCACATTCCGGCTCTGGCGCTTGGCGCGCCTGGCGATCTGCTCCACTTCGTCCTGGCGCAGGGGCACGAAGCGGCGGAACTTCTCGAGCACCGACGCAACGTCGCCCGCGAGCGCCGGCGTCAGGGTGACGCGAAAGGTCTCCTCACTGTCGGCCAGCACGGCGCCGTTGCGGTCCAGGATGCGGCCGCGTTTGGGGATCAGAACCTGCAGGCTTGTCCTGTTCTCGTCGGCAAGAGGATCATAGCGCCCCTCGTCGAGCACCTGGAGCTGGAACAGCCGCCACGCCAGCGCAGAAAATCCCAGCAGTTGCCCGCCGCCCATCAGGATCGCGCGCCGCGTGAATGCGCGCCGGGCCTGGCGCTCCTCGTTGTCGTGCTCGAACATGGCCGGCATCGGCTATCCTCCTCGCGTCAGCGACATGTCCTCGCGCGGTCCATAGGGCGCGTCGAGAATGTGGAGGATGGGCACGATAATGATCGCGGCGAGCGCGGCCAGACCAGCGCCCCGCACATAGGGTTGCCAATCGGCGAATTCCAGGAAGTAGAGCGAGGCCACCGCCCAGCCGAGCGCCGCAACGGCGGCGAGCGCGGCTGCAAAATTGGCAAGTCGCACGAGCTTGCCCCTGCGGCCAGTGTCTTGTCCCAGGACACCCAGCGCATAGGCGGCAAGATAGATCAGCGGCCAGTAGCCGAGCGGCCCGTGGGTGAACACGTCGAGCAACAGCCCGGCCATGAAGATCGCCCATTCCGGCACCGCCTGGGGACGGCGCAGGGCCCAATAGTGAATGGCGACGACAGGCAACATCGGCAGGAAGAAGCGCTCCTCCGTCGGCAGCCCCCAAGGCAACGCCGCGATCACCGTCAGCACGGCGATGGACAAGATCGGCACCACATAGCTGAGCGCTTTCACGGCCGTTCTTCCTTGTCGATCGGCATGCGCCGGCGCCGGGCGGCGCGTGAGGCGCTCATCTTGGCGCCTCCGGACCGGAAGGACGAGGGCTTGCGAACCGCGCGCCCTTCTCGCGCGCCTTCGACGTTCTCGCGCCCGGCACGGAAGGCTCGGCGGGCACATCGAGCGCAGGATTGTCGTAGAAGAGAACACTCAGGTATTCGAGCACATCCAGCTCGGCGCGCAGCTTCACGCGCGGCGCGGCCGGATCGCCCGTCACGACGCCGATGCGCAAGCCGCGCGGAAACACCCCGCCCGTGCCCGATGTCGCCACGTCATCGCCGGGTATGATCGTCGCATCGGGCGGCATGAAAAGTAGCTTGGGCTGAGCCCCGTTATCGCCCGCCATCACGGCGCGTACGCTCGCCTTGCCGACGACCACGGGAATGCGGCTGTTGAGATCGTTGACGAGCAGCACGCGCGAGGAGGACAGCCCTGTCTCGATGACGCGACCCACGAGCCCGTCGGCATTGATGACCGGATAACCGGCATGGACCTTTTGCGTCTCACCCGCATCGATCATGACGCTGCGCACGAATGCGCCGCTCGAATCCGCGATGACGCGGCTTGTCACGAAATCGATTTTCGGTTCCTGGACCGTTTTGGTCAGAGCTTCGAGATCCAGGAGCTTGCGCTCCAGCTGGCGCGCGCGCCACTCCCAGTTGGCGAGCTTCTGGTTCTCGGTCTTGAGGCGGCGCAGCTCTTGCGCCATGTCGACCTGGGCTGCGATCTGCCGGCCGACATGGCGAACGGGCTCCAGCGGCACCATCGCTGCTTGCAGCACGGGACTCATCCACTCCGCAATCCGCCAGCGCGCATTGGCCAGCATCGAATGATTGACACGGCTGAGCAGAAGCAGACCCAGACAAATCAGTACGAGCGCGGGCAGCGCCACACGGATGCGCGCTGGGCCGGAAGGCTCGGAGCCCCGGCGGGTAAGGTTGAGCTTATCGTGTCTTAGGCGACCCATTCTCTCAGTCCTGAGGCCGTCGCACTCTTGGTCCGTGTGCCACGCGTGCGACGCCTGGCTTTATGGCTTGATCAGCAAATGCTCGCGCTCCTTGAGGTTGGCCAAAACGGCGGCCGATCCCTCGATGACGCAGTTTTGCGGCTTTTCGGGAATGATGCAGGGAATGCCGATGCGCCGCTCCAATTCCACATCGAGCTTCGACAGGTTTGATCCTCCACCCGAGAGCGAGATGCCACGCTCGCAGACGTCGGTTGAAATCTCCGGCGGCAAGTCCTCGATCGCGCGCTGGATGAATTCGGCGATCTCCTCGATGGTGTCTTCAAGGGCCTCGGCAATGTCGTGAGGCCCCAGCACGACCGTTTTGGCCATGGCCTGGCGCAGGTCGCGGCCGCGAATGAAGATCTCGGCCGCCTCGCCGTTGAGATCACGCGAGGCCGAGCCCGCTTCGATCTTGATGCGTTCCGCGTTGGCCTCGCCGATGAGAAGCTGATGCTTGCGGCGCACATAGCGCACGATAGCCTCGTCCATGGCGTTGCCCGCGCATCGCAGCGAGCGCGCCTGCACGACGCCGCCGAGCGACAGCACGGCAATGTCGGTGGTGCCACCGCCGATGTCGACGACCATGGAGCCTTTCGGCTCATCCACCGGAAGTCCCGCGCCGAGCGCTGCGGCGACGGGCTCCTCGATCAGGAACACCTTGCGCGCGCCCGCCGATAGCGCCGTCTCGTAGACCGCGCGCCGCTCGACGGGGGTTGCACCCGCAGGCACGCAGATCAGAATGCGCGGACGCACGAACTCCAGCATGCTCTTGGTGCGCTTGATGAACTGGCGCAGCATCTCTTCGGTGGCGACAAAGTCGGCGATGACGCCGTCGCGCATCGGGCGGATTGTCTCGATGCTCTCGGGCGTGCGCCCGACCATCATTTTGGCTTTATGGCCGACGGCCAGAACGTCGCGCACGCCGCCGCGCGAGCGAATGGCGACGACGGAGGGCTCGTCGATGATGACGCCACGGCCAGCCACATGCACCAGCGTGTTGGCCGTGCCCAGATCGATGGCAATGTCCTCCGACAGCACGCTGCCGACACCAAAACGCAACATATTGCTCGACCGGGCCCCTCGACACTCACGCTACGCGGTTAGACTTGCCTGGCCGGCTGCTCCCCCTCGCGACTGAGATGCTCTTTTCGAGAGCAACACTGTCAAAAGCAAGGCGCATGCCCGCCTTCCGCCATCGGCCGGTCTGCGGCCGAGACGGATGGGCCTTTCCTCCCGCGCGCGCCGATCATACCGCTAAGTCCATGACACGCAAATTGAAACGCGCCAAACGGCGGGCGTGCCGTCCGGCGCGTTCTGTTGGTCTTTCCCAAGGACGGCGCATTGGTTGTAAATGCGCTTGCCGAACGGGCCGATGCTAAACGGCTTGCTGCGCCTGGGCGAGCTTCTGGCGCTTGACCATCAACTTGCTCAGTGCGGCCACGTAAGCGCGCGCGGAGGCGACCAGCGTATCGGGGTCAGCCGAGCGGCCGGTCACCATGCGGCCACCCTCTTCCAGGCGCACGGAAACCTCAGCCTGGGCGTCCGTGCCCTCGGTCACGGCGTGCACCTGGTAGAGATCGAGGCGCGCCTCGTGGGGCACGAGTTGCTTGATCGCATTGAAGGTCGCGTCCACCGGACCGTTGCCCGTGGACTGCACGGTCTTCGCCTGTCCGGAGATATTGAGCGTGAGCGTTGCCGTCTGTGGTCCCATGGTACCCGCGATGACGGTCAGCGCCTCGAGCTTGAACTCGTCGTTGCGATGAGCGACGCCTTCATCGACCAGCGCTTCGATGTCCTCGTCGTAGACATGCTTCTTGCGGTCGGCCAGCGCCTTGAAGCGATTGAAGGCGTCCTCGAATGCGTTCTCGCCCAGATCATAGCCAAGCTCTTTCAACTTGGAGCGGAAGGCCGCCCGGCCGGAGTGCTTGCCCATGACGAGCGAAGACTTGCCGACGCCCACGCTCTCCGGGGTCATGATCTCGTAGGTGGACGTATTCTTGAGAACGCCGTCCTGATGGATGCCGCTCTCGTGCGCGAACGCGTTTCGCCCGACGATGGCCTTGTTGTACTGCACGGGGAAATTGGTCACCGCCGAGACCAGCTTGGAGGCGCGCGCCAGCATTTCCGTCTTGATGCCGGTGCGATAGGGTAGCAGATCGTGGCGCGTGCGGATGGCCATCACGACCTCTTCCAGCGCCGCATTGCCTGCGCGCTCGCCGAGCCCGTTGATGGTGCACTCGATCTGGCGCGCGCCGGCGCGCAGGCCCGCCAGCGAGTTGGCGACGGCGAGGCCCAGATCGTCGTGGCAATGGGTGGAGATGATCACCTTGTCCATGCCCGGTACGCGCGTCTTCAGCATCAGGATGAGGTCGTAATACTCCTCCGGCGTCGCATAGCCCACCGTATCTGGAATGTTGATGGTCGTGGCGCCCGCCTTGATGGCGGCTTCGACGACGCGGCACAGATAATCGTGCTCGGTACGGGTTGCGTCCATCGCGCTCCACTCGACGTCATCGGTAAAGCCGCGCGCGCGCGTCACGGATGCGATGACACGTTCATGCACCTGATCCTGATCGAGCCCGAGCTGGAACTGGCGATGCAAGGGCGATGTGCCGATGAAGGTATGAATGCGGCCGCGCTTGGCGGGCTTGATCGCCTCGCCGGCCCGATCGATGTCGGCCGGATTGGCGCGCGCCAGACCGCAGATCACCGAATTTTTTGCGAGCTTGGCGATCTCGATCACGGACTCGAAGTCGCCGTCGGAGGCGATGGGGAATCCCGCTTCGATGACGTCGACACCCATGTCGTCGAGGATCTCCGCGACCTGGAGCTTTTCCTCAAATGTCATGGTCGCGCCGGGACACTGCTCGCCATCGCGCAGCGTTGTATCAAAAATTACGACGTGATCTTGCAGATTTGCGTTCGCTGTCGTCATCGCGTTATCTCATCCTTACCGGGCCCGCCGCGCCGATCCGCGCCAACGGCCTCATGCCATCTTATGCCACCTGATCCATCGCGCCTCCCCTGAGCGCCGGCCGGAGGTCATCCGGTTCCAATGGCTCAGGGGCCCGTAAGGCTTGTCAGCGACTGCGTAAGAAGGCCGGTCTGCAGCGGCAAGCGCGCATGAAGGACAGATGTGGAGGCGGCAAATGCATCACCCTGGGCGGCGCACACCCCGGCCGGGCCACGCAAAGGGTGGCCATCGCGGCGCTCAGAGGAGGTTAAACGGCGCATATGGTCTGCTGCCTGATTGAAACTGCCAATTCCGGTCACAACAGATCACCCGGCACCAATGTGCCAGGAACCTTAGTGTCAATAAGCCCAAAATGGCCTTAAATTGCAAGTGGCGAGTTGTTGCAGTGCAAGCAAGCCCGCCTTTTATCTGAAAAGCGCAGCTACTCTGCCGCATACTTGATCAGCCCTGGACCCCGACGGACCGTGCCCTGCCGGCCGTTTGCCTCAGCAGGAGGGGCCGAGGCCGCTGTGCCGCCCCCTGGTGTTGCCAACCCATGACAGACTTGGCGTGCACGCTTTCACATCGAGGCTTGCACTCGGTCGGCAAGGACGAAGGACATAGAGCGATGACCGTTTCCGCTATCGATGATCCCCGGACATATTCGCGCGCCATGATCTGGCTCCATTGGGGCATTGCGCTGCTGATCGCGGCGGCCCTCGCCACGATCGAGTTCCGCGAGTTCTACGAGAAAGGCACCCCGATCCGCGAAGGCCTCAAGAGCGTGCACTTCATGATCGGCATCAGCGTGCTGGCGCTTGTCATCGTGCGGATTCTCGTGCGCGCTACCCAGACGGCGCCGGCCATCACCCCTCAGCCTCCCGCCTGGCAGACCAGCCTTGCTCACCTGATGCACGCCGCGCTTTACGGTTTCATGCTGGCGCTCCCGATCCTGGGATGGCTGACCTTGAGCGCGGCCGGAAAGCCCATCCCCTTCGGACTGCCCGCGCTCGTCATCGAGAACAAAGACGCCGCCGGGTGGTACAAGGACATCCATCACCAACTGGGCGAGATCCTCTACTACGTGATCGGTCTGCACGCCGCAGCGGCGCTGTTCCACCATTATATGGTCAAGGACGATACGCTGAAGCGCATGGTTCCATCCGCGAGCCGCGCAGCGCGCTGACTTAATTGTCATCCCGGGCAAGCGAGCCCCGATGAAGTCCGGGTGCTGCGCCGGCCCGAGACCGAGCACATCAATGCGAAGCGCGAAAATCAAGCAGCTGCATCTCGCTCGATGCTCCTGGGTCCCGGCTCTCGCTACCGCTCGGCCGGGATGACAAGGGAAGGAAAATGCTCGGCCGGGATGAGTGGCAGGCGGCGCGGTGCGCTCGGACGTCGAGGCTCAGATGTTGAGCTTGCCTTGCGCCACGCGCACGACGTGCCCCCCGATGCGCACGCCGATCAGATTGCCCCTGTCCACCGTGATGGCCAGCGAGATGGCGCTGGGGCGCCCCATCTCGATACCCTGCTCTATCTGAAGCTTGTGCGTGCCGTCCGTCAGGTCATCGAAATGATGGATGACGCGCGCCAGCCCGATGGAGGCCGAACCCGTCGCGGGATCTTCCGGGACTCCGGCATCCGGCGCGAACAGTCGCGCGTGGAAGGCTGAATGGGAGCGCACGCACTGGCGGGTGTACATGTAGACACCCAGGACTCCCTTGTCGGAGAAGGCTCTTGCCCAATGGCTGGCGGCCACGCGCACCTTGGCCATGGCATCCAGGTTAGCCACCGGGACGTACGCAAACACGTTGGCGTCGCGCACCAGTGTGGGCTTGTGATTTTCAAAGCCGACTTCGCTGGCGATGAGCCCGAGCGCGGCCGCCACCTCGTCGCGCTGTTTCATGGCCTCGGCCTGATCGGGCAGCCTGGGCGCATCGAACTCGCCGAAAGCCGCCGCACCAGCGCGCAGGCGGACACCAACGCGCACGCTGCCGATCTCTTCTTCCAGGGCGATGATCGCGTCGCGCTCGCCGTTCACCACGGGCATCCTCAGCTCGGCGAGCAGCGCCGCCGTACCGAGCGTCGGATGGCCCGCAAACGGCACTTCGCGCGTAGGCGTGAAGATACGCACTTTGGCGGTATGTCCGGGAGCGGTGGGCTTGCGCACGAACACGGTTTCAGAAAGATTGAACTCGCGCGCGATCGCCTGCATCTCGGCAACCGTCAGGCGGTCGGCGTCCTGCACCACCGCCAGCGGATTGCCGCCGAACGCACGCTCGGTGAACACGTCGAGAATGTAGTAGTCGAGCCCCATGCACCGCTCCTGAAAGCCCGCCCTGTGGCGAAGCGGCGGCACCATGGGGCAAAGGGTTCGGCCCGCCAAGCGCTTTTTTGAAAGGGCCTGCTCCGGCATCCTTTCCCACAGGCCCGCATCCATCCTCAGGAGAAGGTCCAGGCCAGCGGTGAGGAGAGCAGCACACGGGCATAGTGCGCCATGGCGAGACCGTCCATGTCCGCCGGGCTGGTCAGAACCACCACATCCTCCAGCTCCGGATTGCTGTCTGCTGCAATGTGTGCACGGATCCGCGCGGCCAGATCATCCGCACCCAGGTGCGACGTGTAGGGCACGGCGAAGGAGACGTGCGCGGCGACCTGCGCGACAAGAAAGCCGTCCCCAGCCACGAGGGTGTCCGAATCGAGCCCTGTCTCTTCGGCAAGCTCGCGCGCGACGCTCGAGGCGATATCGATCCCCTGGTCGTCAGCCACGTCACGCGGATCGATGAAGCCGCCCGGCAAGTAGGCCAATCCCTCGTTGATGTTGCCAGGTCTCTGACGGCCAAGGATGACGTAGCCTTCGCGCGAGCGGATGAGCGCGGAGCCGAAGCCGTCACGCATACCCCCCTCCTGGGGATAGCCCTCGTCGCGCCAGTAGAGATAGTTCTTGAACTCGGTCGCAATGAAGTCGGCGCGCGCATGGCCGCCGTCAATCTCCAAGGTGTCGAGCAGGTGCACGATGCCATTGAAGAAGTTGGGATTGGCGGCACAGGCCATGCGCCAGTGATCGGCAATCACCTCGCGGTGATTGTTGGCGTACCGCCAGGCGCCCGCAACAAGGCGCGCCTGCAGCGTCGCGATGCGCTTGACGCTCTCATGTGCGGCCGTCCGTTTCATGGTCCGTTACGCCCCCACGCGCCCAAGGGATCTGCCGGAGATCATCCCTGCCAACCCATATTCCGCCGTCAAACCGCCAGGATTGCCCCTGAGATCGCTCCGCTCCCCTGCGGCTCACCATCAAATGCTCAAGGCCTTTATATACTGAAGGATTTGAAGCTGCCCGATGGGGGAAAAAATTACGAGCCCAGAAGTTTGCGTAGTTTGGCCATCGTCAGGTCAGAATCCAACCGTCTATTTCCATCAACGACGCGTCGCGCGGGGGTGACAGTCAATGACTGAAGACGATGGAAAGCGGCGCTTGCTGTCTCTTTAACAAATAATGTTGCGTCTACGTCCGTTCGCCAAAATTGGTTGACGGGGCGCAACGGCGAAGGGGGCGTTGGGGTTCGGGTACCACCAAACCGGCACGCATACCCATTCGGTTCGGCATCCGGCGGACGCGCGTCAAGCAACGCCGCCGGTGACGGGCAGCGGAGGTCCCCGCTCCTCCGCTGCCCGTGTTGGCTTATCGCGCTTTCCCGAGCCTCGGGATACTGCGGTGGCCGGCAAAGTCCGCTCGCGCTGCTCAAGCCACAACCCTCCCCAAGGATGGCAGCGCGAGCGCCTTTCATTTCCATACCCGCCTCTGATGGCGCCCTTAACGTGCACGCCGGAGTCCGGCGCCTGCGGTCTCTTTACAGACAGCCGGTGATGGTCGACCCACACTTCACATAGTGGTTGAGGGCTTCCCATTCGCAGCAGGGTTCCTCCTGGCGGCAGATCCACACCGTGCGTTCGCCGTCGCCGAACTTCATCTTGCAGAGTTTCTCGCCCGGACGGACCGAGCGGGTGGGCTTGGGCCAGCCCTGCATGGAACGCGCCTCGCCTTCCGCAGCCATCACCGGACCGCACACGGCAAAGACACTCGACAAAGTTGCGGCGATCAAAATGCGTTTCAACATCAAAGGCTCCCTTTTGCAGTCCTTAAGCATTTGAGAACGCCGGCGGCATGCACCCTCGGCCGGCTCCCCACCCTCACAGGGCGGATATCGCCACAAGCCTCGCCCGCGCGCTAGAGCGCACGCGCCGCAGCAACGCAAAAACTTTCATCCGCCACGATGACATTTATTGAATAAGCACCCAGCCCGCGATCAGCGCGGCTGCAATCGCGTAGATCACGAGCAGCACCATGCCCCACCGGTGATCCCCATGCGAGATGGCCGTATCCTCCGCCGTGCTCACCTCGCGCCCCTGCCATGAGGTGATCACGACCCTGAGCAGCGAGGCGATGATAAAGGCGTAGGAAAGCATATAGATCTTGTCGAGCATCGTGAAATAGTCGGCGTCAGGCAGCGAAGCGGCCGCTGTGAACTGGATGGCAACCAGCGTCAACAATGCGGTGATGGCTAGTCCGATGCGCCCCTCCACAAAATGCGGATTGACGAAAAAGACCAGTGTCGCGCACAGCACGATGAGCAGGATCGGCGCGAATGTCTTGATGGCCAGCGTGAACATGGGCCGTGTGATCGGCACCGACAGGGTCACCCTCGAATAGCTTTCCGCGCTGGGCATCGACAGATCGCCGAAATCGGTGGGGTAGGTATAGGACTCGATTGCCATCGCCGGTTTGCCGATGCGGAATCCCGGAAGCGTGAGCTTCGGGTTGATGGTCAGCGCGCGG
Organism: uncultured Hyphomicrobium sp.; assembly: GCA_964587445.1. Lineage (GTDB taxonomy): Bacteria > Pseudomonadota > Alphaproteobacteria > Rhizobiales > Hyphomicrobiaceae > Hyphomicrobium_B. The sequence goes on along the minus strand of CAZPLQ010000005.1, from coordinate 121,423 downwards.
CTGTCGGCGACGAAGCGTTGCGCGGCCTCGCCCGACACCGAATCTTCAATGATAAAATCGAGCAACTGGCGGTCGAAAGGATATTTCTCGAAACGGAATTTCTTGGCGAAGCGGCCCTGGTAGCGAATGATGTTGTAGAGCGAGCCGTCGGGCATTTCTTTTGGCGCATCGAGCAGCACGGTCTTCTGCTGCGATTCCGGATCGAAGATGTTCATGAACTCGACCGACTTGATGGGATCGAGATCCTTTTCGTTCCAACGCAGCCAAAGATAGAGATCGACGATGTAGCTGTTGGTCTTGAAGTCGATGTCTTGAATGTCGTTGATGTAGACGCCGACTGTAACCTCCGCTGGCCCGGAGGGGGCACGCGGTACGGCTTGCCCGCCCGGCGGCGTTGCCGCTTGCGATTGTGCCGAAGGCGTTGCGTGCGCGGGCGCGTCCTGGGCCAGCACGTTGCCCATGCCGCCTGTCACAAAAATCCAGCCCAGCACGGCAACGCACGTCGCGATGACGCCGCGCAAGCGGGTCACGACGCTGGCCGCCCGCCGGTTCCTGCTCCTCAGATCAGACGCCATTTTCCGATAGATCCCCCCGTTGGTGGGCGGGACCATAGCGTCAATCGCGTGCCCTTCAAGTCCGGACGCCTTGGCGACCTGGCAACGGAAGGACTTCGCGGCAAGTTCTCCGATACAAGACCTGAAAAAACAAAGAAAAAACGGCCGCCGGTTTGCTTCGGCGGCCGTATCGATTTGGTGGCGGAAGGCTCAGTTGCGGCCCTTGTCGACCAATTTGTTCTTGGCGATCCACGGCATCATGGCGCGGAGCTTGGCGCCGACTTCCTCGATCTGGTGTGCGTCGTTGAGGCGGCGCGTGGCCTTGAAGTTGGGCTGGCCGGCCTTGCACTCCAGCATCCAGTCGCGTGTGAAGCGGCCGGTCTGGATGTCCTCCAGCACGCGCTTCATTTCGGCCTTGGTCTGCGCCGTCACGACGCGCGGGCCGGTCTTGTACTCGCCGTACTCGGCCGTGTTCGAGATCGAGTAGTTCATGTTGGCGATGCCGCCCTCATAGATGAGGTCGACGATGAGCTTCACTTCATGCAGGCACTCGAAGTAGGCCATTTCGGGAGCATAGCCGGCTTCGACAAGCGTCTCGAAGCCCGCGCGGATCAGCTCGACGAGGCCGCCGCACAGCACGGCCTGCTCGCCGAACAGGTCGGTCTCGCACTCTTCCTTGAACGTCGTCTCGATCACCCCTGAACGGCCGCCGCCGATGGCGGACGCGTACGACAGGAACAGATCGTGCGCATTCCCGCTTTTGTCCTGGTGGACGGCGATGAGGCAGGGCACGCCGCCGCCCTTCTGGTACTCGCCGCGCACCGTGTGTCCGGGCCCCTTGGGGGCGACCATGCCGACATCGAGATCTTCGCGCGGCTCGATCAGATTGAAGTGCACGTTGAGGCCATGCGCGAACATGAGAGCCGCACCCTTCTTCATGTTGTCGTGCAGATGCTCGCGATAGATGTCCGCCTGCAGTTCGTCGGGGGTCAGCATCATGATGACGTCAGCCCATTTGGCGGCCTCGGCCACTTCCATCACCTTGAGCTTTTCCTTCTCGGCCTTCTTGGCCGTGGCCGAGCCCTTGCGCAGCGCGATGGCGACGTCCTTGACGCCGCTGTCGCGCAGATTGAGTGCATGGGCATGTCCCTGGCTGCCGTAGCCCACGACGGCCACCTTCTTGGACTTGATCAGGTTGATGTCGGCATCACGATCATAATAGACGCGCATGGGGGGCCTTTCGGGTTTCCCGGTCGAAAATCAATTCCGCGGGGGTGGGTTGAAGATAGAACCAGGGCAAAGCGCACCTGCGCCGCCCCAAATGTCGCGCCGGAACCTAACCACATCGCCCGGCGCTTTCAACGCCTCCGAAGCGGCTAATTGGCACCCTTTGGCAAGGATGGGGACGGCCAGCGTTAACCCCACTCTAACCCAAGGAGCGGCAAAATAAGCCTTGAACCCGGTTTAACGTCCCACCTCAAGGCCCTTCCGCCATGTCGCGCACGCTTTCCGTCGTCGTCCTTCTGGCTGCGTCGCTGCTCGCGGGCTGCGGAAACAGCGGGCCGGCGCAAAACGGTGCAGGTGCACCGCCAGCCGAAAAGGCAATCTACATGTCTGCCTCGGACTGCGCCAACGGCGGCAAACTCAATGCCGACGTGTGCTCCACCTTGATCGAGCGGGCCGTCAAAATTCACGAGCAGACGTCTGAACGATTCAAGGGTTTGCGATCGTGCGAAGAGGCTTCCGGCCTCGATCGTTGCGAGCGCGACATGAACGGCACCTATCGCATGCGCCTGCAGGCTTTCCTGTTCGAGTTTGGCCCAAGTATACCCCCCAAAGCCACGCCGCTTTATCCTTCCGTCGAGGGCAAGGTTGGCTTCCGCGACACGAAAAAGAACCTGGTCGCCGCGCTCGACGACAACCTGATCGTCTCCCAGCAATCTCTGCAAGTCGCCTACGAGAACTCCAAGATCGGCAAGTATGCCCGCCGCTGACACAGGCGAAAGGGCCTACTGCGCCGGATGCCCCGAGGCGTTGACCCGCCAGATCTTGTTGCCGACGTCATCGGCCACCAGCAAGCCGCCCTTGCCATCCACCGCAACGCCCACGGGGCGGCCGCGCGCCTGGCCTTGGCCGTCGAGGAACCCGCCAACGACGACGCTCGGGAGACCTGAGGGTCTTCCGTCCACGAACGGCACAAAAATCACCCGATAGCCCGCGGGTACGCTGCGGTTCCAACTGCCATGCTGACCGACGAAGGCCCCGGACGCATAAGATGAACCGAGCGTCTTGCCGTCCGAAAAGGCCAATCCCAACGACGCGGTATGCGCACCAAGCGCATAATCGGGCATCTGCGCATCCGCCACGTCGCCCTTGTCCGGGATTGGCGCACGCTCGTCGAAATGAGTGGCGTAATACTTTTGCGGCCAGCCGTAGAACGCGCCATCCCTCACATGCGTCAGATAGTCGGGCACGATGTTGTCGCCCAACTCGTCGCGTTCGTTCACGACCGTCCAGAGTTCGTCGCTGCTCGGTTTGAAATCCATACCCACCGGATTGCGCAATCCGGTCGCGAAGATCCGCGCCTTGCCCTGGGGAAGCGAAATCTCCCAGATCGCCGCCCGGCCTTCTTCTTCCGCCAGACCGTTCTCGCCCACGTTGCTGTTGGAGCCTATGGCGGCATAAAGACGGCTGCCGTCCCGCGCGGCGATAATGTTCTTTGTCCAATGGTGGTTGCGCGGGCCACCGGGTAACGCCGCAACGCTCTCGGCCGGCGCGGTGATCTTCTCGTCACCCTCCTTGTAGGGAAAGCGCAAGATCGCGTCCGCATTGGCGACGTAGAGCTTGTCGCCCACGAGGGCCATGCCGAACGGTGACATCAGGTTTTCAAGCAGGACCGAGCGTTTGTCCGCCTTACCATCGCCATCGGTATCGGTGAGCAGCGTGATGCGATTGGGGCTTTGCACACCCGCGCCGGCCTTGCCCATGAAGAACGACGCTGCCCACGCCTTGATGCCACCGCCGGCCTCGTTGGGCGGCCGATTGGTTTCCGCAACCAGCACCCCGCCGTTGGGCAGCACGTAAAGCCAGCGGGGGTGATCGAGCTCGGCGGCGAATTCAACGACGCTCAAGCCCGGCGCAACGGCCGGCGCCTCGCCGTTCTTCCAGCCAACGGGCTTAGGGATTTTTACGGTCGGTAGCCACGATTGCGTGGGCTCGGCCAACTCAGGGCTCGGCCCGAACACCTCCTCCGGCCCGATTTTCAATGGCGTCATGACGCCAGCAGCGATGCTCACCGTGACGGCCATGATCGGCAATCCCAAAAGCATTGCTCTCATGTCTGGTCTCCTTAGGACTTATGATCGCGGCCACGGCCGGATCACAGGGACGCCCGACTTGTGTACGCGCCATTCGCCTAAAGGTTTCCAATCGGGGGGCCTCCCGCGGATCACGGCGTCTGCGCCTTTCACGCCGTCGCAGCATCCGGCCAGGGGAAGGAGCAACGTCTACAGCTTGTCCAAACGATCCATCGCTGCGGCGCGACCAAGGCATCAGGAGGCATATCCGCGCGCCGCGACGCGGGAAATGGACGGCGCATGCCAGACGTACCGTGAGGTCTTACAGCGTTGCCGCACCGCGCCCGATGGCGGCGATGCCGGTGCGCGACACCTCCGTCATGCCGAGCTCGCGCATGATGTTGATGAAGGTCTCGATCTTGGAAGCCTTGCCCGTCACCTCGAAGACAAAGTGCTCCGTTGACGTATCGACCACTTGGGCCCGGAAAATCTCCGCCAGGCGCAGCGCTTCAATGCGCTTCTCGCCCTTGCCCTGCACTTTGACGAGCGCCAGCTCGCGCTCGAGCGACACACCCTCGAGGGTCAGATCGCGCACGCGATGGATCGGCACGAGCCGTTCGAGCTGATGCTTGATCTGCTCGATGACCGCCGGCGTTCCGCGCGTCACGATGGTGATGCGCGAGACGTGTTTTTCATGCTCGGTCTCGGTCACCGTGAGAGAGTCGATGTTATAGCCGCGCGCGGTGAACAGCCCAATCACGCGAGCCAGCACACCAGGCTCGTTGTCGACCATGATCGACAGCGTCCGCGAGACCACGTCCTGCGACAGCAAAGGGCTCGGGTAATGCGATTGCTTCAGCGGATCGGCCATGGTCGTGCTCTCGTTTCTCAGGCGTTGTAGGTTTCCACGGCCTCATGGCCGGCTTCGTAGTCGGTAATGGTCCAGGGTTCGGCAAGCGCGGCACGCTTCCAGGCCTGAAGCGCCGGATAGGCGAGCACCGCATCCATGTAGGCGCGCGTGTCGGACGCCACCGGGATCTGATAGGTATCAAAGCGTGTCACGACGGGCGCGTACATGGCGTCGGCGGCGTTGAACGCGCCAAAGAGAAAGCCCGTGCCGCCGGAGGGCGCGAACCGCGCGCGGGTGGTGCGCCAGATCTCCTCGATGCGCGCAATGCTCTCCCTGGCGTCCTCGCTCAGATCCGGTGTCTTGAAGCGCTTGCCGAGATTCATGGGAAGGGCCTGGCGCACGGGCATGAACCCACCATGCATTTCATTCGCGATGCTGCGGGCATGCGCACGCGCCCCGACATCGGCCGGCCAGATGCCCTTGCCGGGGTACTTGCCCGCAAGATACTCGATGATGGCGAGGCTTTCCCAGACGTGGATGTCGCCATCGATGAGCACCGGAACCTTGCCCGAAGGAGACACGGCTGCGATCTTATCCTTGGTCTGCGGCGTGCGCAGCGGGATCACCACTTCGTCAAAGGGAATGTCGAAAGCGCGCATGACCAGCCAGGGCCGCAGCGACCAGGACGAATAGAGCTTGTTGGCAATGACGAGGCGCATGACTATTTCGGTTCGCCTTCTGGCTTGGGGATGCGCACGCCCTTTCCGTCCCCCTCGCCGGAGCCGGGAGAGTTCACGTCCGCGCCGGACTCATCCTTGTCCGCAGGGCCTTCTGCGTCGTCCTTCTTCTTGCCGGTGTTGGGAAACACCAGCTTGATGAAGACCGGCATGCCGTGCACGTCGACAGCCTTCTTCAGATTGTCGGCCTGCTCCTGGGTGAATTTGTACTGCTGAAAGATCGCCTGGAAGCGTCCACGCATCGCCCGCGCGATGACCTCCGAGGACGGCGCCTTCATCTCCGCAAGCTTGTCGGCGGGCACTTTGGCATAGATGACGGCGAGCATCTGGGAGAGCATGTAGTCCTGCGCCATGCAGCCCTCCAAGCCCTCGGTGAATTTCTCCGCCAGCATGTGCGTCTTGTAGCAGGCCTCGAGAAACTTCAGGACGGCTTCGGACCCTTGGCGCCGCTGCATCTCGCCAAGACGCTTGGCCGCGCTCTTGACGTTCTCGACCTGGTTCCATTCAGCCTTATGGTCTTCCGCGCGCGCATACGCGTTGGTCGCGGCGATGAGCGTCATCGCCACAACGCATCCCAGTCTGCGCGCGCACCTTGATCTCACACCAGCACCTTGCCTTCCTTGCCGATCGCCTTATCGATCTCGTCGTCCGACACGTCGTCGCCGAGCAGCATTTCGTTGTGGGCCTTGCCCGACGGGATCATCGGGAAGCAGTTCGCGAGCTTGGCGACCCGGCAATCGAAGATCACGGGCCCCTTGTGATTGATCATTTCCTTGATGGCATCATCAAGGTCGACAGGATGATCGCAGCGCATACCCTTCCAGCCGTAGGCATCCGCCAGCTTCACGAAGTCCGGAAGACTCTCGGTATAGCTGTGTGACAGGCGGTTGCCGTGAAGTAATTGCTGCCACTGGCGCACCATGCCCATGTACTCGTTGTTCAAGATGAACACCTTCACAGGCAGATCGAACTGCACGGCGGTCGAGCATTCCTGGATATTCATCAGGATCGATGCGTCGCCTGCGATATCGATCACGAGGGACTTGGGATGGGCAAGCTGCGCGCCGATGGCGGCGGGCAAGCCGTAGCCCATGGTGCCGAGGCCGCCGGACGTCATCCAGCGGTTGGGCTCCTCGAAGTGAAAAAACTGCGCGGCCCACATCTGATGCTGGCCCACCTCGGTGGTGATGAAGGTGTCGCGGTCCTTGGTCAGCTCATAAAGGCGCTGCACCGCATATTGCGGCATGATCACGTCCTTGTTTGCCTTGTAGGAGAGCGACTTTCTCGCACGCCAGCCATCGACCTGCTTCCACCACGCCTTGTGCGCGGCCTTGTCGAGCACCGGGGCCTTGGCCTTCCACACCCGCAGCATATCCTCCAGCGTGTAGGCGACATCGCCCACGATGGGCACATCGACACGCACGTTCTTGTTGATCGAGGACGGGTCGATATCGACGTGGATCTTCTTGGACTCTGGCGAGAAGGCATCGAGCCGGCCGGTGATACGGTCATCGAAGCGCGCACCGATGTTGATCATGACGTCGCAGCCATGCATCGCCATGTTCGCTTCATAGGTGCCGTGCATGCCCAGCATGCCGAGCCATTGCCTGTCGGATGCGGGGTAGGCGCCAAGTCCCATCAGCGTGGAGGTGATGGGAAAACCCGTCAGCCGCACGAACTCGCGCAGCAACTGGCTTGCCTTCGGCCCGGAGTTGATCACCCCGCCGCCCGTGTAGAAGACCGGCCTCTTGGCGGCGGCGATCAGGTCCACGGCCTCGCGCACCGCGGACTGGTCCGGCTTGAACTTCGGCTTGTAGGTCTTGTGCTGGATATTGGACGGACCGACATAGTTGCCGGTCGCAAACTGCACATCCTTGGGAATGTCGACGACGACGGGACCGGGACGGCCCGTCTTGGCGATGTGGAAAGCCTCATGGATCACGCGCGCCAGATCGTTGACGTTCTTCACCAGCCAGTTGTGCTTGGTGCAAGGCCGCGTGATGCCCACGGTATCGCATTCCTGGAAGGCGTCGTTGCCGATCAGATGCGTCGGCACCTGCCCGGTGATGCACACCACGGGGATGGAATCCATCAGCGCGTCCGTCAGCCCTGTCACCGCGTTGGTGGCGCCGGGTCCGGAGGTCACGAGCACCACACCGACCTTGCCCGTTGAGCGCGCGTAGCCTTCGGCGGCGTGCACCGCGCCGCCTTCCTGGCGTACGAGGACGTGACGGATCCTCTCCTGCTGGAAAAGCTCATCGTAGATCGGCAGGACAGCGCCGCCGGGATATCCAAAAATGACCTCGACGCCCTGATCGGCAAGCGCCTGCAGAACGATCTCCGCGCCGGTCATTGTCCGTGCCATCACACAATTCCTCTTGATGCCGCTCGGCGGTTTCGAATGCCTTGATGCGCAGCCCGGACACGCGTCCGGCAAGACGGAGTCCAGTCTGGCTGCATGAGCCCTGCGCTTTGGGAAGGGCTTTATGCGCCACGAGGCCAAGCCCGTCACCCCGTCTAAGTTCGCGTGAACCTAGGCACGGCAAGGTGTCTGGTCAATGCTAAGGATCAATAAACGCTAACAATTCGGCGTTATTAAATTCCATTTGTTGCGTATCTATAGCTTTCCACGAAATCATATTTTTCCTGAACCAGGTTTCCTGCCGCTTGATGTATTGCCGCGTCTCAGCCTTTGCCTGCGCGATGGCCTCTTCCAGCTGCATTTGGCCGCGGACGGCCGCCAGCAGCGGCGCAACCCCGAGCGCGCGCAGGACGGGCGACGCCAGATCGAGTTGTAGTACCCCAAGAGCGCGCACCTCATCCAGGGCGCCGCCCGCCACCATGTCATCGAAGCGGCGGCCGGCGCGCAGGTGCAGGTCTTCCCGGTCACGGCTGACAAGCAGCTTCACCGCATTCGCCTCGGCGACCACCGGTGTTCCCGGCTGGGCCTGCCAGTAGCTGAGCGACTTGCCCGAGCTGTCCAGAACCTCCAACGCACGCACGATGCGCTGCGGATCGGCTGGATTGAGTTTCTCCGCCATCACGGGATCGCGCACCAAGAGGATTTCGTGCAGCTTCTGCACGCCAATCGCCTCGGCTTGTTTGCGCCAATACGCGCGCACGTCATCTGCTACATCCGGTATCGGCGAAAGCCCTTCGGTCAGTCCTTTGAAATAGAGCCCCGTGCCACCGGTAATGATCGGCCGTAATCCCTGAGCCCGCGCGGACTCGATGGCCTTGGCGGCCTCGGTCACGTAGCGGCCAACGGAGTAAGCCTCATGCGCGCGGACGTGGCCATAGAGCGCATGAGGACAGGCCATTTCGTCGGCGGCCGATGGCCGTGCGGTCAGAATGTTGAGCTCACGATAGACCTGCATGCTGTCGGCATTGATGACGATGCCGCCCAGTTCGCGCGCAAGCCTCATGGCAAGGGCAGATTTGCCGCTCGCGGTCGCGCCGGCGATCAGGATGGGGGCAAGCCTGGAAATGGCTGGAGGCGGCACGCTCATGCGTAGGCTCCTACAGCGAATGACCTGCGCTGGCCAGCGCAGGTCGACTTAAACCCTTATCGGCTGGCGCAACAACCTGACGTGCGGGCACGCCTGGACCACAGAACGTAAAAAAGGCGGGCCTTGGGGGACCCGCCTTGCATTCGTTGCTCCACCCGCTACGCGCAGGCGTGCTTCTTAATAGCTGATCTTCGTGCGAACGCCGATGACAGCCGCGTTTTCAACGACCTCACCCGGCTTGTCGGGGTCCTCGACGCGACCGCCAGGATTCCAGATGTACTGGAAGTCCGGAACGATGGTGATGCCCGGACAGATCTCCGCCGTATAGTTGATCTCCAGGACGGATTCGTAGTTGCTCGTAATCGTCTGCCCAGCCGCGATCTCGGCTGCCACCAGGCGGCTCGATATGTCGCCATAGCCGAACGCAGCGCCGAACGCGTCCTTGGACCGGCCAGGAACGAAGCCCGTGAAGACGATGCCGGTGTCGAAGTAGAAATCCATCGGATTCTGGCGATCGGGGCTACCTGAAATGCGGCCGAAGATGTTGATACCCTTGTCTTCGCCGCCCTTCCAGATCTGCTGATCGACAATGGCATACACGCCGTTGCTTCCATCCACGGGCTCGCCCGTGAGGAAGTCGGTATAAACATCGTCGTTGAACTGGCGCCAGCCGCCGACCTTGACGGTACCGGGCAAGCCCACGTCGTAGCGGAACTGCCCTTCCACGATCAGAAGGGCCGAATCCCCGAAGCGGAAATCCGTGCCGTGCTTGTTGTCTTCCTGCGGATCATCCGCAAAGGGATTGGCAGGGCTGCCGTTGAACAGCGCAGCCAAAACCGTCACGTTCTCGGTTGGGTCGAATTGAACCCGGGCGCCCATGGACGTCAGCGGATAAGCCGGGCCGCCCTGGACCATGTTCGAAGCGACGATGCCCGCCCAGCCGAACGTACCATTGAGGAAGTTGCCGGCGGTGTCGCTGACGAAGAATTCCGTGTCGGCGGCGATGGCGCCAAGCTTGATCTTCACCTTGTCTTCAAAGAGAGCCTGCTCGAACCATAGTTCATCGAGGCGGAACGTCTCGAGGCCTTCAATGTTCGAGACCGCGAAGATGTTGCCGATGCGCTTGGTCGTCGCGCCCTCGCCGTGAATGTAATAGACGTTGGCGTGCAGCGTGCCGCCCTTCCAGCCGACCACCTTTTCCAGATCGACGTCGGCATAGGCCTCGACCAGGCCGTTGTAGGTCGCCCCGCGCGACAGGCCACCGGACATCACGTCATAAACTTCACCAGTATAATTCAACCCGTAGGTGAGGCCACGCGCGGCAAGCGAGGCGCGGGCAGCATCGTACGGGAGGTTCGCCGCGATTGAGCTTTCGGGCAGCCCGGTTACCGGCTCCCCGTCCCCTGCAAACGCCGACGTCACACCTGCGGATAAAAGCACCGCGACCGCGGGCAGTGCCCGCATTCCGGCAATGAATTGCATAGAACGCCCCCTGGAGATCCCGTCGAGCGCAAACCGCCCCTCGCGATTCGCCTCTGTCGCGAGTACCGTCCGATACCGTACAATCGCTGTCAACAATCCAAGCTGAAGCACGCCCTTGCCGAGGCTGGATGTTGCACCGCTGCTGCAGCGACAACGATTGAAGAAAGGTCGGAAAAATGGCCGCTTCTCACATCCGTGGCTCCTTTGCAACGCATTCCCGGGAAACAAAAAACATCCCATTGTTATCCGAGGGAGCCTCCCCAGATCCGTGTCCGGATTCGCTGCCAAACCTCACGGCCGCGAGCGGCCCAGGTGCGCCACCGCGCCACCACCTGCTTCACCTCCAGGCGCACCCGGGTCTTGACCATGCGGCCGTAGCGCCAGACCCAAGAGGCCCGAATCTGAGCAAACAGCGCATCCTTCCATGGCACGAACCAATCATAAGTCCTCGCAAACCAGCCGATCCGCATGAGCGCGGGCTTGGTCAGAATGAAAATGCGGGCGATGACGGCCGTGGAGGCGACCTTGGCACCTGCGAACAACGCAGTCGCCGTCCACCACTTGCCGTTGGCGAGCAGCCACATGGCAATGAATTTCAAGGGCAGCAGGAACGTCGTCGGCAGCGCGAACACCATCAACGCCCCATAGGGTGGCAGGCCCGCGATCCAGCGCTCCAGGGCGGCGATGGGCGCAAAACGCGCCAGCCACGCCAGCAGTTGGGAAAGCGGCTTCCAACCCCATTCCTCGAACAGGACGATGAGCGCCGCTAGGATCTGAAGGAAGTGCGTCACAGGGATGCGCGCGATCGACCACGCGGTTCGCGCGATCTCACGCACCGACCACAGCGCAATGACCAGCGCCCGCCACAGCATGTCCGGCCAACTCTTGCCCCAGTTCTTGCCGTTGTCGTCCAAGCCTACTGCACCTTTGATCTGGCAATCGTGCCCGGCCACTGAGCTCCACATCACGCTCAAGCGCGAGCCATGTTGGCCAAGACTACCAGATGAAATGGAGGCGGGGATAACTGCCGCCAAACCCACGACGGGGGCCAGCATGGGGATATGTGGCGCACGGATATGGTTTACGGGGAGCCGCGTGTCTATTCGCCCGCCGGCTCCAGCCGGGCCTCCGCAGGGCGCAGCGCGCCCGCCCGTTCGGCCTCCTCCAGAACGTGCGCCAGTTCCTCGCGCGCCTTCTCCGCCTGACGTTGTCGCGTCCATAACGAGGCGTAAAGCCCGTCGCGCGCGATCAGTTGGGCATGTGTCCCCTGCTCCACCAGGCGGCCTTTTTCCAGCACGAGAACCTGGTCGGCGTGCACAATGGTGGAGAGGCGATGGGCGATCACAAGAGTGGTACGATCCCTGGAGACACGGTCGAGCGCATCCTGGATCTCTTTCTCGGTATGACTGTCGAGCGCGCTCGTCGCCTCATCGAGTATGAGGATCGGCGGGCTCTTCAAAATCGTGCGGGCAATCGCAACGCGCTGCTTTTCACCACCCGACAGCTTCAAGCCCCGCTCGCCCACCATCGTGTCATAACCTTCAGGCAGCGCACGGATGAAAGGATCGATCTGGGCGAGGCTTGCCGCACGCTGCACGTCCTGCGCCGTGGCATCCGGCCTGCCGTACCTGATGTTGTAGAGGATCGTGTCGTTGAACAGCACGGTATCCTGCGGAACGACGCCGGTGGCGTCACGCAGCGAGACTTGCGTAACGTCGCGCAGGTCCTGTCCATCGATCGTCACGCGCCCGCCTGTCACATCGTAGAACCGCAGCAGGATCCGGCTGATGGTCGATTTGCCCGCACCCGAAGGGCCGACGATGGCAAACAACTTGCCCGCAGGAACCTCGAAGGACAGATCGTGCAGGATCTCGCGCTCCGGCTCGTAGGCAAAGCGCACGTTCTCGAAACGGATGGTGCCGCCCGTCACCTTCAGATCGCGCGCGCCGGGCCGGTCGGCGACTTCCGGGCTCCTTTCGAGAACGTCCATCATGTTCTCGATGTCGGTCAGCCCCTGTTTGATCTCGCGGTAGACCATCCCCATGAAGTTGAGCGGAATGAAAAGTTGCAGCATCAGCATGTTGACCATCGCAAAATGGCCGACCGTGTGATTGCCCGCAATCACATCGCGGGCAGCCATGACGAGGCAGATCGTGAGCGCGATGGTGAAGATCACCGCCTGGCCGGAGTTGAGAATGGCAAGCGACGTATAGGTCTTGACCGACGCCTTCTCATACAGCGCCATGGATTTGTCGTAGCGTGCCGCCTCGCGCTTTTCGGCGCCGAAGTATTTCACGGTCTCGTAGTTGAGCAGACTGTCGATCGCCTTGGTGTTGGCTTCCGTGTCGCTCTCGTTCATGGTGCGCCGGATGGCAACGCGCCAGTTCGTAGCCTTGATCGTGAACCACAGGTAGAATGTGATCATCACCACGACGGTCACGATGTAACGCCAATCGAATTCGATGGCGCACACGACGAGGATCAGCAGGAATTCCACGATGGTCGGCAGGAGCGTCATCAGCGCCATGCGCGTGATGTTCTCGATACCGGCGCGCCCGCGCTCCAGCACGCGCGTCAGCCCGCCCGTCTTGCGCTCCAGATGAAAGCGTAGCGACAAGCGGTGCATGTGCTCGAACGTATTGAGCGCCAGCTTGCGCACCGCGTGCATCGCGACCTTGGCGAACATGCCTTCGCGGGTCTGCATCAGCAGCGCCATAATGATACGTGACAGGCCATAAAGGACGGTCGCAAGCACCGGCGCTCCGATGAGCCAGGACACATCCTCGCCAGCCACGACCTTGCCCCCGGTCGCCGCGACAAGCGCGTCGGTTGCCCACTTCAGCGTGAACGGCACCGTGACGGTCACGAGCTTGGCCGCCACCATCAAGACCAGCGACCACATCACCGCGCGTTTCAGATCCGGCCGGTCGTGCGGCCACATGTAAGGCAGCAGTCCGCGCAAAACCTTCTTCTGATCCTCAGAAAGCGAAAAGCGCCCCAGAAACGGAGCGCGCGCAGACGTAGCGTCGAAGCTGGAGGGGGCGATGTGCATGGCGGTTATGTAGGGCTGCGCGGCTTGAAAGTCCATCGAGGCCGAAACTGCGCAGATACGACGGCACGAGCGCGCCGTATGCGCAGCTCTACCTGCGCGGCACCCTGAACTTTTGGCAGGGATAGATGAGATCAGGATCCGCGATCTTATGGCGGTTGGCGCGATAGATGCGCGTGTAGAGCCGCCCCGTGTCGTAGTGCTTCTGCGATATCCGCCACAGGCTGTCGCCCTTTGCCACGATATAGCGGCCCGGCAAGCGTTTGACGCGGCGGCCTGCGAAACGGCACCGGCCTGGATGCCACGACCAGCCCTTCACGCGTGTGCCGCGCAGCGATTCCGCGCCCAGGCTCATGCGCGGTGCCAGCCGCTGGTTGGCGATCAGCACATCGGCCGCCGGTTCCGCGTACGACTGCCCAATCGGCTCTGGAGTAATGATGACAGCCCAGCGCCGATGCTTCAATGCAGGGCTGCGTCCGTCAGGCTCAGCCTGATCGTCGGTCTGATTGGGTGCAACGGCGCGCGCTGCGCTCTGCTCGGCTTCAGCCGCCGCGCGGCGCTCTTGGGCGGCAAGGCGCGCCGCTCGCGCCGCCTCTGCCTTGCGGGTTTCTTCCTCCGCAAGCTGCTTGCGGCGTTCCTCGGCAACGCGCGCGGCTTCACGCAGCTTGCGCGCGTCCGCTTCGTCGCGCGCCTTGCGATCCTCCTCGTCCTTGCGGGCTTGCTCGGCGCGGCGGGCGGCTTCAGCTTGACGTTGCTCCTCGGCTTGGCGCGCTCTGGCGGCCGCTTGGTCGGCACTGTCCTCAGCCGGCTTCTGCGCCTGAGACTGCGCAGCCTGTTGCGCTCTTCTGGCAACCTCGGCCTCCGCCCGGGCAGCGGCTTGCGCTTTGACGGCGGCTTCACGCTCGCGCGCGGCTTGCGCCTGACGCGCCTCTTTGGCTGCCTGTGCGTCCTTTGCCTCTTTGGCCGCCTGATCGGCTTGCTCCTGGGCCGCGCCATCGGAAGGCCGCGACAGCTCTTTCACGACCGTATTTTGATAATCGCGGTTGGCGCTCGCCAGCCAGTCGGTGATGGGGGCGAAGATGCCACCCATCTCGGGAAAGATCGGGCCGGAGGCATCCGGCTCGTGCGGCGCCTGCACTGACTCCTTTTCGGCTGCCGCGGGCGCTACGGCAGGTTCCGTGTCTTCGGCGTTATGCGTTGCGGACTCAGGCCGCGGCGGCTCTGGCTGTTCCTGAGCCGTCCCCGCCGCAGGAGTTGCCTCCTGTGGCGGGGTTGGCGCGGGCGGCGCTTGCGGCGCGGGTATGGCAGACGGCGTGTCGGGTGGCGTGACAGGACGCTGGCGCTTGACGGGCGGGACAACCGCATCGCCCTGTTCCGCCTGGGCGACCTCGTCGGGTTGTGCCTCCTCATCGGCGAACACGGAGATCGGAATTCTCGGCGATGGCGCGACGGCTTGCCTGATCAGGAAAGCATTGGTGGGCTCGCGCGCGGCTTGCGCCAATCCCGCGCCCAGGCAGATGATCGACAGGCACATTGCGGCGCTGGCAGCAGCCGATCCGCCGTGCGCCAGCCGCGCAACCCGGGACGGAATGGGGTGAGGAGGCCGCGTGTCAGACGGCGGAGAGCCAGATGGCGAAAGCCTACCGGAACCGATGGCCCTGATTGCGGTTCTGACAACCTCGACACCTCGCGCGCCTCGGCCCCCCACGCTCACCATAGCAACTGCCTCGCACTCGAACGCCGTCAGCGGCCCACAACCGCCCGTCACAAAAAAACCTCGCGTCGCGCCCTACGGGGCTTCTCCCGTTCACGCGGCGTTGGTGTGATTGCCTTAGTCTAACGCTATATGTCCATCCCGAGCGAGTGCCGCGAGGCCACAAGCCCTTCAAACCAGTAGGCCTGCCTCAAACCTCGGACAACGCGAAACAACAGCTAAGACATGACAACTGGAACAAACGTGAACAAAATTATAACTCCTTCAAAAACCGACCTTATTTCAGCAGTTTGCGTATATTGCGGTTCAGGCAAGGGCCTCGACCCGGCCTATGCCATTGGCGCGCGCAAGCTCGGAAAGGCGCTCGCCGACAACGGAATTCGCCTGGTCTACGGCGGCGGCAGCCTTGGCCTGATGGGCGAGGTCGCCAAGGCGGCGCTTGGCGCAGGCGGAAAGGTAACGGGCATCATTCCCAACTTCCTGGGCGGCAGGGAACAGATGCTGCGCGACGTCGATGAACTCATCGTGGTCGACGACATGCACTCCCGCAAGAAACTGATGTTTGAACGCTCCGACGCTTTCGTCGCGCTACCCGGCGGCATCGGCACGCTCGAAGAACTCGTCGAGCAGCTCACCTGGTCGCAACTGGGACAGCACAGCAAGCCGATCGTCGTTGCCGACTTGAAAGGCTTCTGGTCGCCATTTCTGGAGTTGCTGGCACACATGAAGCGGGAGACGTTCATCCGCTCAGGTCTTGACGTGCGTTTCGCGGTTGTGGATACGGCGGAAAAAATCCTGCCCACAATTTTTGCTGCCGCGGAATCTGGCGCTGCGGACACGGATCAAGCCGTCGTTGCCAGGTTTTGATGTGGTGGATTGGACACGCGCCGATCCGCCGCCTTTTCGCCGTCTTATTTGTTGGGTTGTTCTCCGCCAGGGACTAGCGCCGCATCGCAGCATGAGGGCTGCTGCGGACGCTTTGGCGGAGGGTCTGGCATGGTCCGGTTGAGCGCACGCGCGCTGGTTGCTGCAATTCCATTATTGGCCGCACCGGCGGCCGTTCTGCCCGCACAACACGCGGCATCGGCACAGCAGACCGACGCGGCGAAGCCCGCACCAACCGACGGAGGGACCGCGGCTGGGGAGAAGAAAGTCTCCAAGAAGTCCAAGCCTGCCCCCAAATACGAAGAGTATTACGAGATGGTTCCGGCCGACGACGATGATCCGTCTGCGGCCGCCCCTACCCAGGGCTCGGGGCTTGATCCGGAGGCGGATGTCTCCCCACGTTCGGAAAATACCGCGCCTGCAGCGGCGCCATCGCCATCCCGAACGCTCGGAACCCACAAGAGCATGACGGCCCCACGGGCTGCTCCGCAGCCCGTTCAGGGCACGGCATCCGCTCCTTCTGATGCCGCAAAGGACAGCGGCGCCGCTACCCAATCCGCAACACCCAACGAGAGTGAAAAGCGGACCGGGAGCAGCGCCACGCGCAAACCGGCCACCGCCATGGCTGCCGCGCCGGCCCCCGCAAGCGAGGACGGGTTTGGCGAAGACGTGACGGATCTCGCCTACTTCCGCCACGCGGTGGACAACGGTGGCGAATGGCAAAAGCACGCGCGCTACGGCGATGTCTTCGTGCCGAAGGTGCCCGCCGACTGGCGGCCCTATACCGTGGGTCATTGGGTCTACTCGGACGCCTACGGTTGGACATGGATCTCTGATGAACCCTTCGGTTGGGCGACCTATCACTACGGCCGCTGGACGCGCGAGGATGCGCAAGGCTGGATGTGGATCCCCGGAGGAGATTGGGGACCGTCTTGGGTCGTGTGGCGGCAAACGGATGACGCCATAGGCTGGGCTGCGCTGCCCCCCAGCGCGAAGTTCACCGGGGGGCGTCTTTCGCTCGATGCGAACGCCATCGACAACGCCAGCTTCGAACAGAGCTGGGTGTTCATCCGGCCGCGTTACTTCGCGCGCGCGCAAATGAGCCGCTACCTGCGGCCTGCCCACTGGAACAAGGATCTGGTTGATCGTTCGCAGGCGCGCCTGGGTTATGCGCGCGATGCGCAAACGGGCCAAATTCTCAATCGCGGCATTCCGCCGGAGGAGGTCGAGAAACTTGCCGGCGAGCCGGTTGTCCGGACGACTGTCAGCACTGTCGATGATCCTCGCGTTATTGCATCCAAAGGGCTTGCAAGCCGCAAGGGTGAGGTGACGATTTTCCGTCCCACGCCCAAACGCGCCGAGCAAGCCCTGAAGGCCAACCCGGCGCGCTCCAAACGCGCCGGCACTGACAGCTCCACAAAGCCCCGCGCGAGTTCCGAGCAAGCCGGCGCATCCAACGCGCCGAAGCCGCTCGCCGCGGATCCGGCAACGCGCTCCGAACAGGCCGGCACTGAACAGACGGCCGAACCAAAAACACAAGGCACACAAGACGCTCCCAAGACCCAGGCTGCAACACAACAGAACGCCGGCGCACCGGCTGCCAATGGCGTCAGCGCGGCCACGACAAGCGCAACCAGTACCGGGTCGGTCTCGGCCCCTGCCGGCAAGCGCAATTGGGACTCTTCCGGCTCCTCGGGCGCACCCAATCCGCCTGCGGCCAGCCCATCGGGCGGCCAATGAACCCTCTCCCGTAATCGTTCTCAATCGGGGATGACGACGCAGTCACCGCGATGAGCGTTGCGCCGGGCCGCGCTTGCCCTTATCAGCCCTATGCCATGAGCACGCACAATACGACGCCACCCAACGCGGCACCCAGATCCCGGCTGGCACCTGGCGACATCGGTCCGCTGGTCGAGCGTCTGCGCAAGGGCGAGCGGCGGGCGATCGCGCAAGTCATCACCGAACTCGAGCGCCTGTCGTCGGCAGCGCCCGATCTGCTCAAGGCGCTTCAGCCTCACCTCGGCCATGCGCTCGTTGCGGGTTTCACCGGCCCGCCCGGCGCGGGCAAGTCGACGCTCGTCAACGCCGTCATCGATCATCTGCGCAAACAAGGCCGCACGGTCGGCGTGATTGCCGTCGATCCTTCGAGCCCCATTTCAGGCGGCGCGATTCTGGGCGACCGGATCCGCATGACCGCGGCTCTCGACGACGATGGCGTGTTCGTGCGTTCGCTCGCCTCGCGCGGCTATCTGGGTGGGCTGTCACCCGCGGCCGTGCGCATCATCGACGCCATGGACGGCGCGGGCTTCGACATCATTTTGCTTGAGACGGTCGGCACGGGCCAGAACGAGATCGACGTTGCGCAGGTCGCCGACATCCGCATCGTCATATCGGCGCCGGGCTTGGGCGACGACATCCAGGCCATGAAGTCAGGCTTGCTGGAAATCGCCGACATCATGGTCGTCAACAAGGGCGACCGGCCGGGCGCGGAGCAGACCATGCAGCAGCTGCTGGGTGCTCTGTCGATCCGCGCCACCCTGTCCGGCAAGGTCCCCGTGTTGAAGACCTCCGCCATCTCAGGCGAAGGCGTCCCCAAGCTCGTAGACACCATCGACGCCATCGGCAAAACGGTTGGCGCCAAAGGATCAAAAGACCGCCGCCGCCGGCGCGCACGCTATCTCATCGCGCGCGCTGCAGCCGATCTTGTCGCCGCGCGCATCAAGGCTGGAGGCACGGGCGGTCTCGACCCGCTGGCAGATGCCGTGCTCGCAGGCACGATGTCACCCGACGAGGCGGCGCGCAGCGTACTGCGGGAGACGGATTAACCTCGCGGACCCCGTGCCCTCGTTGCAAATGTTGCCGCAGCCCTCATGGCGAGCCCTTGCCGCCTCGCGCCAAACCCGCTACCGCTTGAGGTGCAGGGCCGTTACCGGCGCGCCCTGACCGTGGATGAGCCGGGAGGAAAGACAAATGTCGGACGAAGCCGTTTGCGTGCAAAAGAGCCCCTATCAGGTCGAGCTGCAAGAGGGGAAGAATTACTGGTATTGCCGCTGCGGGCGTTCAAAGGCGCAACCTTTTTGCGATGGCTCCCACAAGGGCACGTCCTTTGTACCAATGAAGTTCACCGCTGACCGCACCGGCACCTTCAATCTTTGCGGCTGCAAGGCCACCGACGACGAGCCCTTCTGCGACGGCACGCATAACTTGCTCTGATTGAGAGGAAGAGCACGCGAGCCCTTCCTTGCTCTTTGCGTTCAGGCCGGCTGCTGGGCAAGTTTGCTGTGACGCTTGGAGTAGCCGAAGTAGATCAGAGCGCCGACGAGCAGCCACAGCACGAAGCGAACATGCGTCTCCCACGGCAGGAAGGCGATCAACGCCGAACACGATAGCGCACCGATGATGGCGGACAATTCGCCAAACGGCATCTTGAAGGGGCGGTGGGTTTCCGGATGCGTGCGGCGCAGGACGATGACGCCGCCGCACACCAGCACGAAGGCCGCCAGCGTGCCGATGTTGACGAGCTCTGCGAGCACGCCGAGCGGAAGAAAGCCCGCCATGATCGCCATGATGACGCCCGTCAACACGGTGGTGCGGACAGGCGTGTGCGTGCGCGGATTGATGGCAGCGAAGTAGCTCGGAATGAGCCCGTCGCGCGAAATGGCGGCGACGATGCGCGTGAGAGCGTAGTAGAGCACGAGCATCACCGTCGTGAGACCGAAGATGACGCCGCTCGCAACCAGGCCCGCAGCCGTACTGTGGCCGATCTGAAGCAGGGCTTCCGAGGCCGGCGATGAGACGTTCAACGTCGGATAAGGAACGATGCCGGTCATCAGCGCCGACACGATCACGTAGATGGCGGTACAGAACGCCAGCGCCGCAATGATCCCCACCGGCACGTCGCGTTGCGGATTGCGCGCCTCCTCGACCGCGGTCGACACGGCGTCGAAGCCGACATAGGCGAAGAACACGATCGAGGCGCCCGCCAGAATGCCGACCGGCCGGCCGTCGGCATGACCGAACCAGCCGTGCGGCATGAACGGCGACCAGTTCGCGGGATCGACATTGAAGGCCGCGACTCCGACGAAAATCGCCACCGCGAGGAGCTTGATCACGACGGCGGCTGCATTGATGCGCGCGGTCTCCTTCACGCCGATGATCAGCAGCACCATGAGGATCATGATGATGATCACGGCTGGAAGATTGACGATCCCGCCGCCGCCGTCGGCAAACGGTCCCTTGGTGAAGGCTTCCGGCAGGCCGATCCCCATCGCGGTCAAAGCGTTGTTGAAGTATCCCGACCAGCCGTTGGCGACGGCAGCGACAGACACGCCGTATTCGAGAATGAGATCCCAGCCGATGATCCAGGCGATCAGCTCTCCGAACGCGGCATAGGAATATCCATAGGCGCTCCCGCATCCCCCGACCATGGCTGCAAGCTCGGCGTAAGCCAGCGCCGCGAAGGTGCAGGCAAACCCTGCCACGAGATAGGAAATGACCACGGCCGGACCCGACTGCACGGCGGCTGCATGTCCGGTCAGCACGAAGATGCCCGTGCCGATGATCGCGCCGATTCCAAGCAGCGTGAGATCCAAGGCCGAAAGCACTCTTTTCAAGCCATGGACGCTTTCGTGAGGATTGCCCTCCCCATTTCCAGCCAGAGGTTTGCGGCGAAAAAGACCGTTCATTCCTGATCTCCAGTTCCTGCCGGGCGGCCGCGGCATGGCCCATGAAACATGGCCCGGAAAAATCGGTGCCGGGCCCATAACAGATAGCCTACGGCGTGCATCCCCCCACGATTGACGGCAAGGCACCATACGCGCAGTACGCGCAACAGCACCCGTGCCGGCTTGAGCGGTCGCGACGCGTCAATTTCTATGTCCCCGTTCCCCGCCCCGCGATAAAAGGCGGGTCATGATCCTGCACCCTAGCGTGCTTTGCGGAAAAATGAGAACCGGTTTTCCGATGAGAAGCACAACAAAACAAGAACCCAGAGACGTTCTGCGATGGAAGGAGACCCGGAATGGCTCTGAGGCGGTCCACCCCCCTGGCGCATCTGTGCCGGCCATTCGGAGGCGCAGGAATCGTTGGGGTGCTATCCTTTGCTCTGCGGCCGTCACGATCTGCACGCTGCCCGCGGCACAAGCCGGCGAGGCCATAAGAATTGCAATCGTTGGCCCCGTCACGGGCCCACAGCGCTTCGCCACCCGGTCCATCGAGGCGGGCGTGCGCCGGGCGATCGGGGAACTTTCGACACAAGGCGCCGAGCAGTTCGCACTCAGTACCTTCGACGACAAATGCGATCCCGAGGTAGCCCAGGCCAAAGCGCGCGAAATCGTGGCCGCCGGCACTGATCTCGTACTCGGTCATCCCTGTGCCAAGGCGGCCGTCGCGGCAGCCGCGATCTACGCTCAAGCGGGGGTCGTGTTCATAGCGACCCATACGCGCCATCCAGCACTGACAGCCAAAGGACGGGGACCCTCCATTTTCCGGCTGTGCGGCCGTGACGACGCACAAGGCGCCGACGCAGCGCGAATTCTCAACCTGCGCGCGGCGGGAAAGCCGGTCGCCCTGGTCCACGACCGAACGCTTTACGCAAAGACCATCGCCGAGCAGGCTGAGCGCGGCTTGCAAGCGGCCAAGCTTCAAACGATCTCCGCGACGATCATTGCCGGCCACAAGGAATACGCACGTCTCACCGCGAAGATCAAAGACGCAGGCGCAGTGCTGTTTGCCGGGTTTCCGATGGAAGCCGGCTTCATCGCTTCGGAGTTGGACAAGGCCGGGTCATCCGTCCGGCTGATCGCCAGCGATGCCATCGCGTCCACCGAACTCGCCGCGTCGTTCCCCGGCATCGTCGACAAGATCGACGTCCTGATGCCCGCCGGGGACAACGGCGAGGCTTTGGCCCGTGCTGCGGTTGAAATCTTCACGCACGCACTTGCGCGCGGATTTGGGCCGTTCCAGGAGCACTGGTCATCCGACACGGCAACGCGGCGCGCGCTTGCTGCTGCGATTTTGGCGAAGGCCGGTCCGCATGCAAGCTCGCTCGGTCCGGTTTCGTTTAATTCAGCAGGCGACGCGGCAGGGATATCCTACCGGCTCATGCGATGGGATGGAAAAAAATGGGTGCCGGCCCGGGTTTCCCCATGACGCGGCACCGGATGCTTGTCCCAGCTTGGCCAATCAAGATCAGCTCATGGGATCAGCCCGAGGCGCTCCAGCCAAATCACCCATGCGGTGCCGGCTAAATTCTATATCCGCGCATCACCAATTCCCATTGGCGCAATCGGCAGATCAAATGCAGTGCGCTCGCTGTTTAGCGGCCCTGCGATTCAGCAAGGCACTCTGCCATGAGGGTGCGCTCGAGACGTTTGAGATCTTCAGGAACTTTGGCGCCGGCCTGACGGCATGCGCGGATCTGTTGCTGAACAAGAGCGTAGCAGCGGCGCGGATCATCGTCCGATTGCTCCATCTGCTGTACGAGATCGGCCATCTCCACATGGCCCATTTGTTGCGACATGACTTTACAGGTCTCCCCGCATGAATTTTAGTAATTTGAAGTGCTGCGACATCCTCGATGTATAATCGCTATCTGGTTATTCAACCGATAAGCCATCATACCTCAAAAATCCCTCAAGGGCAGCCGCACTCCCGCTTCAAGATTCACATGGCGGTTAACAATCTGACTTTCTTCTCGTTGCCACCGCCCGTTTAGACCGCGCTCGATTTCGAGTACGGCGACGCGGCCATTCAACACGCCACTGTGGCTACTTCCGGGCTTTGCGATTAACGGAAGATGACTGGCAATCAACTCTTGTTGCGAAGCGGCAAAAATGTATCACGGGCGAATTGCCAGCCTTTCATTGATGCGGACTGTCGCGTCTGCTACGCA
Source organism: uncultured Hyphomicrobium sp. (assembly GCA_964587445.1). Classification (GTDB taxonomy): domain Bacteria; phylum Pseudomonadota; class Alphaproteobacteria; order Rhizobiales; family Hyphomicrobiaceae; genus Hyphomicrobium_B. The sequence goes on along the minus strand of CAZPLQ010000005.1, from coordinate 98,455 downwards.
ATGCCGCGACGCATCAAGGAAGCGGAATTGAACCGATGATCCCTCGCTATTCGCGCCCCGAAATGACCCGCATTTGGGACCCTGCCACGCGCTTTCGAATCTGGTTCGAAATTGAGGCTCATGCGGCCGCGGCCATGGCCGAAATCGGAATGATCCCGAGAGAGGCCGCTGTCACAATCTGGGACAAGGGGTCGCAGGCTCAATTTTCTGTGGAAAGAATCGACGAAATCGAGGCGGTCACCAAGCATGACGTGATCGCCTTCCTGACGCATCTGGCAGAGCATGTCGGCCCCGAGGCGCGCTTCGTCCATCAAGGCATGACCTCTTCCGACGTGCTCGATACCTGCTTCAATGTGCAACTCGTACGGGCGGCCGATCTGCTGATTGCCGATATCGACCGCGTCCTCGCCGCCTTGAAGGCGCGTGCGTTCGAGCACAAAGACACCATCACCATCGGCCGCAGCCACGGCATTCATGCCGAACCCACGACATTCGGCATCAAGCTTGCGTTCGCCTACGCCGAGTTCGCCCGGTGCCGCGAGCGCATGATCGCGGCGCGCAAGGAGGTCGCGACCTGCGCCATCTCCGGCGCGGTCGGCACGTTCGCCAACATCGATCCGCGCGTCGAGATCTACGTGGCAGCCAAGCTTGGCCTCGTGCCAGAACCTGTTTCCACCCAGGTTATCCCGCGCGACCGGCATGCCATGTACTTCGCGACACTGGGTATCGTGGCATCCTGCATGGAGCGTCTCGCCATCGAGATCCGCCATCTCCAGCGTACGGAGGTGCTGGAGGCGGAGGAATATTTCTCGCCCGGTCAGAAGGGCTCATCCGCAATGCCCCATAAGCGCAATCCGGTGTTGACGGAGAACCTGACGGGTCTTGCGCGCATGGTGCGCGCCTACGCGCTGCCCGCCATGGAAAACGTGGCGCTCTGGCACGAGCGCGATATTTCACACTCCTCGGTTGAGCGCATGATCGGGCCGGACGCCACGGTGACGCTGGACTTTGCGTTGAACCGCCTCGCCGGCGTCATCGAAAAGCTTGTGATCTACCCCGCCAACATGAAGAGGAACCTCGACAAGCTCGGCGGGTTGCACAATTCCCAGCGCGTACTGCTGGCCTTGACGCAGGCGGGCGCCTCGCGCGAGGAGGCTTATGCGATGGTCCAGCGCAACGCCATGAAGACGTGGGAGCACGGCGCGGATTTCCTCACCGAGCTCAGGGCGGACAAGGACGTCATTGCCAAGGTGCCCGCCGCCGAACTCGAAAAGATGTTCGACCTAGGCTATCACACCAAGCACGCGGACACGATTTTCAAGCGCGTATTCGGCTAGGCCTCAGTGGTTTTTAGTGAATCGCGAAAACAGCTCTCGGCGATGGGCGTGCCCATGACTTTCGCATGGGTCGCACCTATCTTGTAAAATGAGACGTGCTCATTCCGCCGGAGCGCCACCATGACCGATGAAACCTCCGCGACCTGCCGCGTGATCCGCGCCGACAGCACCTATGACGGCAAGCAGGGATTGACCTATTTTAACGGCATCGCTGCAGAAACCGTCGGGTCCAAGGCCATCTGCATGCATCTGCTGACCGTGCCACCGGGCGGACGCGCCAGGGCGCATCTGCACGAGAACCACGAAACGGCGATCTACGTCCTCGATGGCGAGGCCGTCACGCTGTACGGCGATCGGCTCGAACACCATTTCGTCACGCGCGCCGGAGACCTCGCCTATATCCCGGCAGGCGTGCCGCATCTGCCGGTCAATATCAGCGACAAGCCCACCTCCGCCGTGATCGCGCGGACCGACCCCAACGAGCAGGAGAGCGTCGTTCTCCGGCCGGACCTCGAAGCCCTCGCTGAGAAGCGCATTGCCGAGCTGAGGATGGCGCGCTGAGCTGCCAAGCAGCCCAGAGCTTCGCCCATCCCTCGCCAAGCCAAAAGACTGCCGGCCGTCAGTCGTGCACGTCGAGAAGTTCGACGTCGAAGATCAGCGTCGCGTTCGGTGGAATGACGCCGCCTGCGCCGCGTGCGCCATAGCCGAGCTGAGACGGAATAATCAGTGTGCGCTTGCCGCCGACCTTCATGCCGGCAACGCCCTCGTCCCAACCCTTGATGACCTGCCCTACCCCAATGGTGAAGGCGAACGGCTGGCCGCGATCCACGGAGGAATCGAACTTGGCACCCTTGGCGCCATCCTTATGCAGCCAGCCGGTGTAATGCATGAGGCATGTCTGGCCTGTCTTGGGCGAGGCGCCCGTGCCCTCTTGCGTGTCGATGATCTGAAGTCCGGAGGCCGTGGTCTGAGCGTTGGACATATCTATTCCTGTTGCTTGAGATGAGCCCGTATCCGCCGCCGCCGAGGACTGGGTATCGGACTGGGGCTGCTGCTGTGGCGCGTCGCACGCGCCAATTGCGATCGCTGCGGCGAGCGCGGCAAGCCATCGCATGGCGTCTCGCGTGAGCATGGCGGAGATCTTTCGTTTCCCTTTCGTTTCGCGCCCGCTGAAGGATCTCAACGAGCATGCGTCGCGGACCGCGCAGCGGGTTGCGCGGCAGTCTTAACCTGCCGCTGGCTTCAAGGAAAGCAGCGGACCCCTCTCAAAGACCGTCATCCCGGCGAAAGGCCGGGATCCGTCCAGGCTTCAACATTTGTCCTCAATCATGACTTGGGCAGATCCCCGCCTGACGCGGGGATGACGATTGCGGTGAGGTCGCGGATTGGCCTCGTTCTACGTGCTTACGCGGTGACCGACTTCCGAAAAAGAACGTCATCCCGCCCGAGCATTTCTCTCTCTCTGTCATCCCGGCCGAGCGGTAGCGAGCGCCGGGACCCAGGAGCGTCGCGCGAAATGTTGCGGGGAGATGTTTCGCGCTACGCACTGATATGCTGGATCCCGGGTCTGCGCTTCGCCGGATTGCATCCGGCTTTGCTTGCCCGGGATGACAACGTGGGGGCGCGCCGTTGCCGTGGTCCAACGACGATGTCGCCCGAAGGACGCTTGGCGCTCATGAGAACGTCATCCCGGCGAAAGGCCGGGATCCGTCCAGGCCAGGCGCGGGAATGGCGATATCTCATGCGTCAGGCGCCCAGCAGCAATGGAGCCGCGTGGCGCCGCGAGCGACCCTCGAAAAAGCACCCGTCCTCCAAAGCGAGCTGCTTGTGGAAGATGTCGCCGACGACGCAGCTCGCGGCCTTCAAGGTGAGCGTATTCGCATAGATCTCTCCGTTAACCTCGCCCAGAACCATGACCGTCTCGGCTCTGACACTGCCGTTGACGATGCCGCGCTCGGTGATGACAAGGGAGGCGCACGACACATCGCCCTCTATCGTGCCACCAACAGTCAGGGAGCCCGGGTACGAGATCGCGCCTTCGATGGACAAGCCGCGCGGAAAGGTCAGTGGCGGATGATGCGTACTCTGGTGGTCGTGCGGATCATGCGTGCGGTCTTGACTCGACATTCTGCCCCCTCGCCCTCAAGCGCCCGCACGCTTCCAACTACAGTCGGAAGCGATGATGGCAACAATCGGACTGGGTCGCCCTTGCCTTCAGATGCCGCATACGCCCGTCGGGATTTCGCATTGACACCGCCTCGTTTCCTCCTACAACGCGGCTTGAAAAAATAGTGAAGAGGTTACGCCGATGCCGACGATGTCAAACCTGCGCCGCCGCAAGATCCAGGCCCGCCAGCGCAAGGTAGAGAACGAGAAAAAGCGCCTGGCCAAGGCCGCCAAGAAGGAACGCAACGCGGCGAAAGCGGGCTGATTTTCTCTTCACGGCTCCTTAAAGAGCCAAGCCTAAAGCCGAACCTTCGTCCTTGCGCGCAATATGACGGGGTTCGGATACCCTCGTCGAGATGGATCTTTCAACGACCGTCATCCCGGCGAAAGGCCGGGATCCGTCCAGGCCTCGGCATCACGGCAAAGTCCAGCGCTGGCCCGATCCCGCCTGGCGCAGGGGATGACGATGGGGTGAGGTCCAAGAACGAATGCCACGCGCGCTTCGCTCTGTTTACTGAGCCCATCTTCACGCCCTTGCCGCAATGGCCAAGTTTGAGTAGGCTTTCGCGCTGTATTCCTCCCGCTTCGCGCCCCGCCAGCGCGCTGAATTGCGTATAATTGCCTGCACCTAAGCGTCCACGTCGAAACTCTGTTTATTCTCGGTTGACTGGCGCGCGTTTGAGCTTTTGAGCAACTCGCACATTCCGCAAGAATGATTAGCAAGGAGACGGATCATGGCCAACAGCTATCCCCCCGGTACCGTTCTGATGCGTCCCACGCTCGATGCGCTCGCGCGCAACTGGTGGCTCATCCTGCTGCGTGGCATCATGGCCATTATCTTTGGTGTGCTGACGTTCGTCTGGCCGGGCCTGACCCTCTTCACGCTCGTCATCTTCTACGGCGTATTTGCGCTGCTCGATGGGATCTTCGCACTCGTTGCCGCCGTTACGAAGGGTACCCCCACGCCTCGGTGGTGGCTCGCGATCGTCGGCATTCTCGGCATCGGCGCTGGCGTTGTCACGTTGATGTGGCCGGGTATCACCGGGCTTGTTCTGCTGTACTTCATTGCCGGCTGGGCCATCGCATCAGGCGTGTTCGAGATCATCGGCGCGTTCCGGCTGAGAAAAGAGATTGAGGACGAATGGCTGCTGATCGCCATCGGCGTCCTGTCGATTCTGTTCGGCGTGGTCGTCCTTGCCAACCCCGGCGCCGGCGCGCTCGGCCTGGCCTTTGCCATCGGCGGCTTCGCGATCGCCTACGGCCTTATCCTGATCGCATTCTCGCTGCGGCTGAAGAAGCATGCGGCGGTGAAGATCTAGAAGTTCCCCGCCGCTTCGGCCGGAAACATGAAAGCCGCCGGATAGAACCGGCGGCTTTTAAATTCTGTAACATCGACGTTCCAAGGCGGCGCTCAGCATGTTCCCGCGCGCATGCAGCGGCGCATCTTGTCCCGCATGGCTTGCTTCCAGCTCTTGCCATCGCTGTAGCCGTCTTCATCGCCATCGCGCTGACCCGACTTCCAGCCGAGCTTGTATCCGACCTTGTAGCCGCTCTTGAAACCGATGGCGTAATCCTGCGACGCGCTGGACCGGGAGCGCGCAAATCCGCTTATCAGCGCATCGTTGTAGGAGGCTTCGTAGGCATCCTTGTAGGCATCCTGATAGCCATCCTTCTGCCCCTTCACCTTGCCGTCCGCAAAACCCCTTTCATAGGCTGCGGATTTCGCGAACGATCCTGTGCTCGTCGCAACGTTTCCGGCGAAAAAGGCCAGCGCCGCCAGAACAGGCAAGAAAATCTGCATGAGTAGTCTGCGCGTGCCGAGATCTGTCATCGACAAGTCGTTGGCCGAGGTCATGGGTGCTTCTCCTTGGGGTAGCCGCCTGAATGAGACGACCATGACGGAGGCGGCCTGAATTGCGTCTGACCACGGGGTTCAGATGACGTTCATCCGGCCACGGGTCGCTGGCCTGTTGCTAGCCCGAGACCTGGACGGATCCCGGCCTTTCGCCGGGATGACGGGTCTTTGAAAGGTCTGCAATCAACGACAGGCTCGGGCGCATTCGCGAGCGTTGAAGACGCAAGTCCATGACTTCACCGCATCGTCATCCCCGCGTCAGGCGGGGATCCGGCCAATGCTGGGCTCTGCCCTGCACGCCCGAGATTGCCAATATGGCAACTGTTCTGCCGCTACGGCGCGGTGAGCACCGCCTTACTGGAACGAACTAACAGCTCTTTCGTCAATGGATCGGTCTCTTCCTGCGCGGTGTGATCCAGGACACGCGCGATCTCAGCCCGATAGAGCCACGCCCTCAAGGTCGTCGCCTCGTCTGGACGGTAGTCCCACCAAACGGAAGGAAGTGGTCCCTGCATGATCCCAAGGTTCTGCCCACGTTCACAATCATCAATCAGAGCTGCCACATGCTGCAGCCCCGTCCCGATCAGGTTCCGGCTCCACTCGGCAATAAGTCGTTTCGTATCGCCGCCTGCAATCGCCATCGTACAGATCAATTCGTCAACATCGGTCCATGGTATCGGGATGCCGTCCTCTCGGGTACTCCAGCCGATGGGCCGGAGCAGCATTTGTTGCAAGAGGGCATCAAAAAATTCATCGATAGCCTCGACCTCGTTGCTCGGCCAATTTTCGCGATGACTGAAAGAGCCAAGCGCTCTCAATGTCGGGGGCCAATCACCGCTGAAGTTCGGCCAAAGTCCATGGGAGATGAAGTGGAAGTATCGCGGAAGGAAGTGGCGGATTTCATCCGCGTTGAGCTTGTTGCTGTCTGATCCCGCCAAAGCCCATGTGTACTCACAAAGTAGCCTGAACGGAATTTGCCGAAGAGGTATCGAAAGTAACGCAGGCTCAACCCCCGGCTCGAGGCACAAATCACAGCGGCAGACGGACAGTTCGCCGGCCAGCTTATAGGAAGCAAATGTGCTGTAGGCAGCTTTGACAGCCGCGCGCAATCTCGAAGTCGGCCGCTGAACGATCACGACAGAGCCCTGACCCTTACACGCCCAACTCGCTCTTCATCAGCTGAGGCAGCCAGCCTTCATGTGCACCGCGGATCTCTTTGAGCGTGAGCGCGGTTTCGCCCTTGAGCGAGATCGCGCCGGCACCTGAGGCATCCGCGCCGGCCGTGCGGCCGACGATGCGGGCGGGGAGTTCCAGTAGACGCGCACGCTCCAATATTTCTTCCGCCTTCGCAGGCGCGACCTCCACGACGTAGCGGCCCTGGTCCTCGCCAAACCAGATGGCGTGCGCGGGCAGCTTGCCCTCGTATGGGAACAGCTCCACGCCCACGCCCTTCGCCTCGCGCGAGAGGCCCTGCGCGCCGCCCGCAAGCGCCATCTCGGCAATGGCGACGATGAGACCGCCGTCCGCACAGTCGTGCACGGCCAGCACGCGTCCCTCGCGGATCAGCGTGCGCACGAGCCGACCAGCCTTGATCTCGTCTTCAAGATCGACAGCAGGAGGTGCGCCCTCGAACTTACCCGTGGCGTGGTGCTGATAAAGCGACTGACCGAGATGGCCCTCCTCACGGCCGATGACGATAAGCATGCTGCCTTCGCCCTTCAGCCGGATATCGGCGATTTTTCCGGTGTCCGGAACGAGCCCGACGCCCCCGATGGCGGGCGTGGGCGGAATGCCGACGCCGTTGGTCTCGTTGTAGAGCGATACGTTACCCGATACGACGGGATAGTTGAGCGCCTTGCAGGCCTCCCCCATGCCGCGCACGGAGGCGACGAACTGGCCCATGATCTCGGGGCGCTCGGGATTTGCGAAGTTCATGTTGTCGGTGATGGCGAGCGGATCGGCCCCCACGCACGTCAGGTTGCGCCACGTCTCAACCACCGCCTGCTTGGTCCCCATCTCGGGATCGGCGGCGACATAGCGGGGCGTCACATCGCATGTCACCGCGATGCCCTTCCTGGTGTCGTGAACGCGCACGACACCGGAGTCGCCACCTGGGCGCCCAATCGTGTCGCCCATGACCATGTGGTCGTATTGCTCCCAGATCCAGCGGCGCGAGGCGAGCGCGTGGCCGCCCATCATGTCGCGCAAGGTGCCCAGGATGGAATTGGGCGCAGGAACCCACTCAGGCAGGATCTTGGCGGGCTTCTCAGGTTCCACCCAAGGACGCTCGTAGATGGGCGCGGAGTTCGCGAGCACCGGCACGGGGAGATCGGCCTCCACGTCCCCCTTGTGCATGATCACCATGCGGCCCGTGTCGGTCGTCGTGCCGATGACAGCGAAGTCGAGATCCCACTTGGAGATGATGGCCTCCGCCTCGCCTTCGCGGCCCGGCTTCAGCATCATGAGCATGCGCTCCTGGCTTTCCGAGAGCATCATCTCGTAGGCCGTCATGCCTTCTTCGCGTTGCGGCACGAGGTCGAGGTTGAGTTCGATGCCAACACCGCCCTTGTCGGCCATTTCTGAGGTTGATGACGTCAGGCCCGCCGCGCCCATGTCCTGGATCGCGATGATGCAGTCGGTTGCCATCAGCTCAAGACAGGCTTCGATCAGCAGTTTCTCTGTGAAGGGATCTCCGACCTGCACCGTTGGGCGCTTCTCATCCGACTTGTCGTCGAACTCTGCGGACGCCATGGTCGCGCCGTGGATGCCGTCACGGCCCGTTTTGGAGCCGACATAGACGACCGGCAGACCGACACCCTTGGCGGCGGAATAGAAGATCTTGTCCTGGCGTGCGAGGCCCACGCACATGGCATTGACCAGGATGTTGTTGTTGTAGCCGGCATCGAAGTTCGTCTCGCCGCCGATGGTGGGCACGCCGGTGCAGTTGCCGTAGTGCGCGATGCCGGCCACGACGCCGCCGACGAGGTGACGCGTCTTGGGATGGTCGGGCGCGCCAAAGCGCAATGCGTTGAGGTTCGCGACGGGGCGCGCGCCCATGGTGAAGACGTCCCGCATGATGCCACCCACGCCCGTCGCCGCACCCTGAAAGGGTTCGATGTAGGAGGGGTGGTTGTGGCTCTCCATCTTGAACACCACGGCATCGCCATCACCCAGATCGACGACGCCCGCGTTCTCACCCGGCCCCTGGATCACCTGCGGGCCGGACGTCGGCAGGGTCTTCAACCACACGCGGCTCGACTTGTAGGAGCAGTGCTCCGACCACATCACCGAGAAGATGCCGAGTTCGCAGATGCGCGGCTCGCGCCCGAGAATATCCAGCAGGCGGGCATATTCGTCGGGCTTCAACCCGTGCTCGGCGACGATTTCAGGAGTGATCTTCGTGGCGGTGGATTGGGCGGCTGACATCAGGTCTCACGGGCTATCTTGGCTCAATTCGCGGGGGGTGAATTTTATTCACGCCGCTTATAGCGACGACCGGCTCCCTTGTCGCGGCCCGCGCCCCTTTGTCCCAAGACGCGATTGCCCGGTTGATGCGTCCGCCACCGCGCGCGCCAGGCGTGAGCGTGCGAGTCACATAACGGGCTTGAGGCAAAGCCGCTGCGCGTCCCTCCAGACGTGGCGGATTTTGCGCTCACCCTCGCGCACCCCGCGCTTTCGGCGAAAGCGCGCATTTTGCTGCGCGGCCCCTTCGACCCAAACAATAGGCAAGGCTCGGATCCGCATGACACAAATATGGCGAAAAATATCTTGTCCTACCCGCTTGGGCTGTGACCGTTGCGCGCTGCAGCAAATGCATTCCGGAATTGCATAGCTTGGTATTTCAATTTGTGTCTCATAGGGTTATCTACCTAGCCAGAACGTAGCCGTCATGCCCGGACACTTATGCGAGGGCTTGAACGCTGCGAAGGATGGAATGGAGGCCCTTTCCATGAAGACGATGACAAAAACCCTCATCCTTGCCGGTCTGGCTGCACTCGGCGCAGGCACGGCCACGCTCAGCGGTCGCGCCAGCGAAGAGTCGTCGGGCGTAAAAATCCTCGGGGAAAACAAGGGCGCGTCGTTCAACGTCGGCACCAAAAAGGCCGTTGCATTCTACGTCAAGCAGCCCGGTGCGTGCAGCGTCACCGTGATGGTGTCCGAAACGTACAGCGAGCAGGTGCCATATCACCTCGCGACCGTTCGCTTCTCGAGCAATGTCGCGGCCGGAACGACCGCGCAGCTCGACACCTCAGACGGCGCGGCGCTGTCGCTGAGCTGTGCTCAGAACGCCTCGAACCTGGTTGTCGAGAGCATTGATCGCGTCGCTTACGTCCCGGCCCGCGCAACGAACTAGGCGCATTGCCGCCAGCGAACACGAGGGGGAGGGCTGAGGCTCTCCCCTTTTTCGTACGCCAGTGCCGGCTTGGCGAAAGCTCGCCGCAACAGCCCCCTGGCGGCAAGGCGGTTTGGCTCTCGCACCCTCTCGAACGACAGTAGCCAATTGTTTTGGCGTGCCTTTTAGCTGAAGCGGCTCCGTTTTCCGGACGCACGGCTAATAGTTTCTTCTGCGACGCTATTCATCATGCCCGGCATATCGCGTCGCATGTGTTGCATCTGCGAGATGCAATATAAATTCGCGTAAGTCGCAACGCTTCCAAGACCACGCTTGCAAGCTGTTCTGACCCAGGGGAGGACTCCGGTTCTCCCCTTCTCTTTTTAAAATCTATTTAATTTCCATATGTTGCCGCATAGCAGCGACGTTCCTGCCGAGACATATACGCAAAATGCATGGCTATTTTGCAGCTGCACACCTTCCCTTAACCGGCCATCCTCTATATCTACACTGTAGAAATTGAGTTCGAGGGGCACCGCAGCCCCCTCGCTCGGCAGTCGGTAACGAATCTGCGTCTGGGCCAACAACCTGCGAAACGAGAAACGAACAAATCAAGGTGATGTATCATGAAAGCGATCGTGTTCGCTCTGCTCCAGACACTGGCGCCTCAGGCCCAGGCTCGTCAGGGGCGGCTAGCAGTGCCCGCTAATCAGCGCGCGCCATTGCAATCGAAAAGGAGCCGAATGCCGGCTCCTTTTTTATTGGCGCTTATCGCAATGCGGCGACCGAGGCTATGCCATCGAAAGGGTTATAGAAAGTTCTGATTTTCATCAATTTTGCATGCCGTTCCCGTCGCAGTGCGGGAACGAACATCCGTTGACTTCTTCCGTTCCGCGACCGCACTTTCCTTTCGTTCCAGGAGATTTTCCTAAAACAATTAGGAAATCTACCTGGCTTTGGGAGGAAATTCATGGCACAGCCCTATAAAAAACAATTACGCCTTCTGCTGGCGTCGTGTACCGGCGCACTCCTGTCCACTGGCGCGTTTGCCGGACAGGAAATTCAGCAAGGTACCGCAACCCAGGGAAGCGCGGCCCCCACTCCCGCCGTCTCTCAGGACATGTTGACTGGAGCCGGTGGCGACTCAAACAATTTCCTGCACACCAACGGTAACTACGCACAGACCCGGTTCTACCCCGCCAAGCAGATCAACACGGACAACGTCTCCAAGATGCATGTGGCCTGGATCTTCCAGACCGACGTGAAGGAATCATTGGAAACGACGCCTATCGTCGTCGATGGCGTCATGTACGTGACGACGTCGTTCAGCCACGTCTATGCGCTGAATGCCAAGACCGGCGAGATGTACTGGCATTACAAGCATAAGATGGGCCCCATCACGACGTTCTGCTGCGGCCCCAACAACCGAGGCGTCGCAATCGCCGATGACAAGGTGTTCGTCGCCACGCTTGACGCCAAGCTCGTCGCGCTCGACGCCAAGACCGGCAGCCTGCTTTGGGAAGCCCAGGTCGGCGACCCTGAGCTTGGCTATTCGGAAACGATGGCGCCCACCGTTGTCAACGGCAAGGTTCTCATCGGCACCAACGGCGGGGAATACGGTATCCGCGGCTTTGTGAAAGCCTTTGACGCCAAGACCGGCAAATTGGTCTGGCAGTTCGACACGATCCCGGAAAATTCCGTGGGCGTATGGGCGACACATGATGCGACCGGCCGCGACATGCTGCGCGACATCAAGGCGGAGAAAGCCGCCCTCGCCAAGCTCGGCGATCCCTACAAAACTCTTGGTGGCGGAGTATGGCAGAACCCTGCTGTCGATCTCAAAACGAACCGCATCTTCTTCGTGGTCGGCAATCCCTCCCCGGACCTCGACGGCTCGATCCGGCCGGGCGATAACCTGTACACAGACAGCCTGGTTTCGCTTGATCTGGACAGCGGCAAATATGCTTGCCACTTCCAGTACATTGCCCATGACGTCTGGGACCTCGACGCGGTCAGCCCGCCGATCCTCGTCGACGTCAAGGATAAGGACGGCAAGGTCGTGCCCGGCGTGATCCATGGCGGCAAAACCGGCCACGTCTACGTTCACAACCGTGACGATTGCAGCCTCATCCGCTTCTCGGACGCGATGGTGCCCCAGGAGAACATGTGGGTCCTGCCGACCAAGGAAGGCGCACGCATGCTGCCCGGCGCCAACGGCGGCGTGGAGTGGTCCCCGATGACGGTCAATCCGGATCTTGGGTTTGCCTATGCCATCAACCTGCACCAGCCGATGACCTACCATGTGGAGTCGACTCCGTATCCAGGCGGCAAGCTCTGGCTCGGCGGCGCCTTCAAGGTCATTCCCAGCGAAAAGCAAGCCGGCAACGTGACGGCCGTCGACTACAACACCGGCAAGATCGCCTGGCAGGTCGATACGCCTCAACCCATGATCGGCGGCATCATGGCGACGGCAGGTGGCCTCGTCTTCACGGGCGAGGGTAATGGCTGGTTCCGGGCCTACAACGCCAAGGACGGCAAGGTGCTCTGGAGCTTCCAGGCCGGCGCAGGCGTTAATGCGCCACCCGCCTCTTACTCCATTGACGGCAAGCAGTACGTCGTGGTGGCCGCAGGCGGCAACGTTCAGCTCGACTACAAACGAGGTAACAACATCATCGCTTTCACCGCCGATTGATGCTGAAAAGCTGCTGACGTCAAACATACATAAGAGGATGGGATCACGAGGAAGGGTCCCATCCTTTCGTTGTCTCCGGCCACCCCAATCCCAAAAGGTCCCAATGGTCACCCGCAACAGCCTGCGCATTTCCGTCACGCTCATGACTCTGGTTGCAGCATTCGCTCAAGCCGGCGCTGCGCAGGCCGAGAGCATTGAGGAAAAGGCTGCCGTGTGCAGTACATGCCACGGCGAAATGGGTGTGCCGATCGACAAGGTTACGCCGATCATCTGGGGCCAGATGGAAGGCTACATCTATCTCCAGCTTCGCGACTTCAAGAGCGGTGCACGAGCGAATGACCTGATGCAGCCCGTCGTCGCCGATTTGACAAAGGACGATCTCAAGGCCCTGGCCGCCTACTTCGCGGCCAAGCCCTGGCCGGACCTGCAACAGCCATCCGCATCAAAGGATGTTGCGGCGGCGGCGCTTGCACTCAACACCTCCGTTGGCTGCACGGGCTGTCATCTGGGCGATTATCAGGGCGACAGCACGGTGCCACGCCTTGCCGGCCAGCAGCACGAGTACATGGACAAGACGATCACGGAATTCCGCGACCGCACCCGCGCCAACAATCCCGGCATGTCGGATTTGATGATCGCCTCCCCGCTCGATGGCCTGAAGGCCATGTCAGCGTATCTTGCCGGTCTGCAAATCCTGGGCAACAGCGATCACGGGTCTCGCTGAGCGCGTGTTCGTCGCGCGGCTACCGGTTCAGTGACTGGCGAGCGCGGCCCTGATCGTCTGGTCGGTGGCAAGGTCGGCGGCAGTTTTGCCCGACTTGTCCTTCAGCGACACGTCGGCACGAGCCTTGAGCAAGGCCTCGAGGGCGGTCGTGTGCCCCAGCTCGGCGGCGGTCATCAGCGCCGTGCGGCCTCTATCGTCGACATCATCGAGGCGTGCGCCGCGCGCAACGAGGAGCTCTATGGTTTCCTTGACATCGGCCGCACCCGCCTCGTCCGTATGTCCGGCCGCCCACATCAAGGCCGTGAGATCATTCCCGTAGCGCTGATTGACATCGACGCCGTGATCCAGCAGCAGCCGCACGACCGGACTAAAAGCGCGCCCCGCCGCGTAAACGAAGGCCGCCTTGCCCGTGGCATCGATAGCGCGCGGGTCTGCCCCCTTGGCAAGCAGCAACGCAACGAGATCGACGTTGCCGGTATATGCAGCCGCCGATATCGGCGTGATGCCGCTGCGGCCTGGAATGTTGGGATCAGCGCCGGCGTCGAGCAGCACGGCGGTCACCTCGCGGCGTTCCTCCTCGGCGGCGATGTAGAGCGCCGTGGACGCTTCCAGGTTACGCGCGTTGACGGCGGCTTTGTGCTCAAGGAAAAGCTTGACGATCGGCACACTGCCGCGCTTGGCGGCTTGCGCCAGCGGCATGTTGCCGAGGCGGTCTCGCGCCTCCAATGACGCCCCATCCGTCAACAACACGCCGCACAGCGCCTCGCACTGCTGAGCTGCCGCCGACATCAGAAGCGAATTGCGCTCCACCGAGGTCGCCTGTGCCTTGATCTGTGCGTAACGCTGCTCCAGCGCTTGGCACTCGCGCCGGTTGCCAGCGTCGGCAGAGACCGGCACGGCCGTCACGATCACGGCTGCAAGAACGACATGGATCGATGATGGGGGGCGCACCTTCATGCGCAAAGTATAGCCGCAGAACGCCCGGGGATGGAAGCACCCCTGCGGTACCACGCACGCGGGCTCGCGGCCTGCCTTCTTCAAATCAGATCAGGCTGCCTCCAGCACCGACAGCAGGGCGCTTTCGAAAACGCGCCGCCCGTCCGTGCCGCCGAGCGCGCTTTCGTAAAGCCGCTCGGGATGGGGCATCATGCCGAGAACCCGGCCCGTCTCGTTCGTGATGCCCGCGATGTTGCGCTGCGCGCCATTGGGGCAGGTTTCAGGTGAGACGTTTCCATGTTCATCACAGTAGCGAAACGCCACGCGGCCCTCGCCCTCGAGCCTGTCGAGCGTCGCCTCGTCGGCAAAGTAGTTGCCTTCGCCATGTGCAATTGGCACCTTGATGACTTCGCCCTTGCGATAGCACTTGGTGAAAAAGGATTGGTCGTCGTCCACCTTCAGGAAGACGTCGCGGCAAATGAAATGCAGCGACGCGTTGCGCATCAGGGCACCCGGCAACAGGCCGGACTCGCACAGAACCTGGAACCCATTGCAGATACCGATGACGGGCGTTCCCGCCTTGGCCTTGGCGACCACATCCTTCATGATCGGCGAATGCGCGGCCATGGCTCCGCAGCGCAGGTAATCGCCATAGGAGAAGCCGCCCGGCAGCACGATCATGTCGGAGGCCGGCACGGCGGCGTCCCCATGCCAGACCATCCTGGGCGTGAACCCGGTGATGCGCTCGATCGCGGTTTTGACGTCGCGGTCGCAGTTGGAGCCGGGAAAGACGATGACGGATGCGCGCAGCATTTAGATCCTCTTCTCCCTCCCCCTCGCGGCGAGGGCCAGGGTGGGGGAATCCGTGTTTTCCAAAAACTTGACCAGGACTTAGCCCCGCCTCACTCCGGGAACAAGGGGACCGATGATCCTAGCTGCGGACAGCCCCCGTAGGGGATCGGGCCGTGGTTTGAACTTCCGCGCAATCAAATGCGCAAAGTTCAAATCAGGGCGAAGGAGCGAGCTGATCGCAGACATTCCACGCGCTGAAACAAGCGCGGCACGGAGAGCCAAGACAAGTGGCGCCCACATGAGACTCACTTCGGCATCAAGAACACCACCGCCAGTCCGGTAGCGATCAGCGGCACCAGAATGAAAATAGCAACTTTGATAGCGAAGAAGCGGACCGCCCGAGCGCTGTCCCTGCGCAAGGATCCAGGATCGTGGGCGGTTGGCTCGCTCATGGGTGTTTTTCCCTCAAAGTTGGCCGGGTCCAGGACCGCTCCCCTCAGCCGATTTCGTAGGCGTAGTTTTCGATGACGGTGTTGGCGAGCAAGTCCTTGCACATCTGCTCGACGATGGCCTTGGCCTTGGCGGGGTCGGTCTCCTTCAGATCGACCTCGATGTACTTGCCTTGACGCACGTCACCGACCCCTGAAATGCCAAGGCCCTTGACCGCGCCCTCGATGGCCTTGCCCTGGGGATCCAGGACGCCGTTCTTCAACGTGATTTTGATCCGGGCTTTCATGACGTCCTCGGGCATGGGCAAGCGTTAACGGCAACAAAAACGGAAATTGGGCCGATGTACAGCCCAACTCCCAAAATTCCTGCTGACAGACCTCAGTTCGGCTTGCCGTTGACGGTCGGCGGGTTCGAGGCGACGAGCACGGGCCCGGCGCCCTTAGGAGGGCGGTGCTCGGTCAACACGCCCAAGCGCTTGGCGACCTCCTGGTAGGCTTCGAGCATACCGCCCAGATCGCGGCGGAAACGATCCTTGTCGAGCTTGTCGCCGGTCTGGATGTCCCACAGCCGGCAGCAATCGGGGCTGATCTCGTCGGCCAGCACGATGCGAACCTGCTCGTTGTCGTAGAGACGGCCGAACTCGACCTTGAAGTCCACCAGGCGGATGCCGATGCCCAGGAACAGGCCGACGAGGAAATCGTTGATGCGCAGCGCGAGCTGCATGATCTCGTCGATCTCCTGGGGCGTCGCCCAGCCGAACGCGGTGATGTGCTCTTCACACACCATCGGATCGTTGAGCGCATCGTTCTTGTAGTAGAATTCAATAATGGAGCGCGGCAGCGTCGTGCCCTCCTCCAGCCCGAGACGGGTCGAGAGCGAGCCGGCAGCGACATTGCGCACCACGACTTCGAGCGGCACGATCTCCACTTCGCGGATCAACTGCTCGCGCATGTTGAGGCGCTTGATGAAGTGCGTGGGGACGCCGATCTCATTCAACTTCTGGAAGATGAATTCGCTGATGCGATTGTTGAGAACACCTTTGCCTTCGATCAACGCGTGCTTCTTCGCGTTGAACGCGGTGGCGTCATCTTTGAAATGTTGAATGAGCGTGCCAGGCTCCGGGCCCTCGTAAAGCACCTTGGCCTTGCCCTCGTAAATGCGACGACGCTTGTTCATTCCTGGTCCTCTGAGGATCAACGCTCACTCTCACTCATAACTGTGTCTGACTCGCGCGGTGTGCGGCACTGACCCTTTGAATCTCCAACGTCTTTCTTCGACACTTGGAGAAATAGCCCGGCGTCGCTGCATGGCGGAAACTTGGCCTTGAGACTAGCGGAACGCCCCTCCAGAAACAATGTAGACCATGAGCCGCAGCCCCCTTCTGGTGAACCATTTCGCCAAGCCGTTGATTTGCCTCGAAGGCCGGGTTATCGCTAAAGTTTAACAATTCCCCAGTGGCGGCCTAGCCAAGGGCCGATACATCCTCTGGTTGCAGATTCATCTGGGAGGTTTCAGGAACCATGACCACATTCGACAGTCGCGAGAAGGGTTTCGAGCAGAAATTCGCGCATGATGCAGATCTGAAATTCAAAGCCGAATCGCGCCGCAACAGGGCGCTCGCCGAGTGGGCGGGCGCCAAGATGGGTCTCTCGGGAGAGGCCCTGGAAGATTATATCAAAGCCGTTCGCAAAGCGGACCTTGCCGAGAAGGGCGACGACGACGTGGTCCGCAAGGTGAAGGCCGATCTCACTGCCAAGGGTATCGCTGTGACGGACACCGAGATCCGCGGGTTCATGTCCGAGGCGCTCGCCAAGGCCGTCGGCGACATCGAAGGTAAAAAGTGAGCGCAGGCCGCGCGCTCACGGACCGGCGCTGAGGACGAGACGAAGGCCTCGGCTTCCTGGCAAGCCAAGGCTTTGGTCATTCGCACTTCCTGCGTCCATGATGCCGTTCAAGCAGCGGACCGTGCCTGCAACCGTTCCATCTTGCCGATAAGGTCGGCGAGGGCTTGGCGGTTGGCGGCGAGAATAGGTGCGAAGTCGGCACCGGCAACCTCGAGCGCCGCGTCATAACCTGACAGGTTGCGCTTTTCCGCGCTGATGAGCGCTGGCAGGATGGCATCGCCAAGACCCACGAAGAGCGCACGAAAGTCCATCATCGTCCGGTTGAGTGTCGACATGAACGAGCCGGACGCGTCAGGCGTCTCGCCGAGCGCGGCGAGACGCTGCTCGATCTCGACGGTAGCGGTCTGATGTGCGGCCGCCAGTTCCTGGAACAGGATGATGTGATCGCCGCCTTCCGCCTGCCTGAGCGCTTCGTCATAGCCGTTACGGCTGTCGATCAGGCTGGTGTGCAGCGGCTTGAGCACATCGATTTCAGACGGCGGGCGAGACATGGCCGAATTGATCCTTCAGCGACCGATAGCATATCAAAACCGATAACGCGTTTGGCCAGACCCAGTTCCTGCATCCGTGCGGACGGAACTCCCCGGCAGGAAACTGGTTGATAGTTCAGTCCAACTTGGGAGTGAACGCCATGCCACGCGGCGACAAGTCCAAATATACCAGCAAGCAAGAGCGCAAGGCCGACCACATCGCCGAGGGCTACGAGAAAAAGGGCGTTTCCGAAAAAGAAGCCGAGCGGCGGGCCTGGGCCACCGTCAACAAGCAGGATGGCGGCGGCAAGAATCCCGGCGGGTCCGGCCGCAAAGGGGGCGATCACTAACCTTTGTCTGTCGGAGCGTATGTCTCGACGGAGTGTTTACGGGTTAGATACGGGCCGTCTGCGCAACCAGCCGGATCGCGGGTCGAGGAGCGGTGGCTTCCTCATGGTCCGGCAGTGGATCAACTGAAGGATGACGGCGCAACATCCATGTCTTCAGCAGACCATACAGCGCCGGGATGACGATCAGCGTCAGGATCGATGACGTTACCATCCCGCCGATCATGGGAACTGCAATGCGTTGCATGATTTCAGACCCTGCGCCATCGCTCCACAGGATGGGCAGGAGCCCGGCGATGATAGCCGCCACCGTCATCATCTTGGGGCGGACGCGGCCGACCGCGCCGGTCATGATCGCCTCCTCGACATCCTTGCGGGTGAAGGCGCGCCGCTCGCGCGCGCTCGCCGCCTGGGCCGCCTCATGGCTGCGGTCGAGATAGTGCAGCATCACGACGCCGGTTTCCGCCGCGACACCGGCAAGGGCAATGAAGCCGACCGCCACGGCAACCGACAAGTTGATGCCGAGCCACCATGTCAGCCAGATGCCGCCGGCGAGCGCAAAAGGCAGCGACAGCATGACGATGAGCGAGGGGGCGAGTTGCCCGAAATTGAGATAGAGCAGCAGGAAGATGATCGCGAGGGTGAGCGGAACGACGTGCTTGAGGCGCGCGGCCGAGCGTTCCATGCTTTCATACTGGCCGCTCCAGATGAGTTGCGTTCCCGCCGGTAACGTCACATGGGTTGCGATTGCGGCCTTTGCGTCCGCGATATAGCTCGCGAGGTCGCGGCCCTGAATGTCGACGTAGACATAGTTGGCGAGTTTGGCGTCCTCCGTGCGAATGCTGGCCGGGCCTCGCGTCAGGCGAATGTCAGCGACCTCCGCCAGGGGAACGGTTCCGCCGCCGGGCAAGGACACATGCACCTGTTTGGCGATGGTCTCGGGATCCGAGCGCAACGCGCGCGGATAGCGCATGGCAACCGTATAGCGCTCACGGCCTTCGACGGTTGTCGTGATGGGGTCCGCACCGAGGGCCGCGCGGATGACATCCTGCACCGCGGCGATGGACAGCCCATAACGTGCCAGCAGGTCGAGCTGAGGCGCGATTTCCAGATAGTATCCGCCATTGACCCGCTCGGCGTAGGCACTCGTCGTACCGGGAACGGACTTCAAGGCGCCCTCGACGTCGCGTGCGGCCTTTTCGATGGCGGTGAGGTTGTTGCCGATAACCTTGATCCCGACCGGCGTCCGGATGCCGGTTGCCTGCATGTCGATGCGGGCCTTGATGGGCTGTGTCCAGGCATTGGAGATGCCGGGAAACTGCAAGGCGGCGTCCATCTCTTTGACGAGGGCCGCTTTGGTCAGACCAGGACGCCAGGCGCTCTTGGGCTTGAGATTGATGATCGTCTCGAACATCTCCATCGGCGCGGGATCGGTGGCCGATTGCGCGCGGCCGGCCTTGCCGAAGACGCTTTCCACCTCCGGGAACGATCGGATGATGCGATCCTGCGTCTGCAGCAGTTCGGCTGCCTTGGTCACCGACAGGCCCGGGAGCGTGGTCGGCATATAAAGCAGCGCGCCTTCGTCGAGATCCGGCATGAACTCGCCGCCCAGGCGCGACATAGGCCATGCGGTCGCCGCCAGAATGGCGAGCGCGAGAACGATCGTAGCGCGCTTGAACTTGAGGACCGTGCGGATCACAGGCCGGTAGAGAGCGGTGATCGCGCGGTTGAGCGGGTTCTTGTGTTCGGGCGTGACCTTGCCGCGAATGAAAATCAGCATCAGCGCCGGAACCAGCGTCACCGACAGGATGGCTGCCGCGGCCATGGCAAACGTCTTCGTCAAGGCGAGGGGTGAGAACAGCCGGCCTTCCTGGGCTTCGAGTGTGAAGACGGGAAGAAACGAGACCGTGATGATGAGCAGGGAGAAGAACAGGGCGGGGCCTACCTCGCGGGCCGCCTCGATGATGATTTCGCTGCGTGGCTTGCCGGCAGGCGCGCGCTCGAGATGTTTATGGGCGTTCTCGATCATGACAATGGCCGCATCGACCATCGCGCCAACGGCGATGGCGATGCCGCCCAGGCTCATGATGTCAAAGCCCATGCCGATGGCTTTCATGCCCAGGAAGGAGGCGAGCATCGCCATGGGTAGAACGAGGATGGCGACAAGGGCGCTGCGTAGATGCAGCAAGAATGCGACGCAGACCAGGGCGACGATCAGGGATTCCTCCCACAGCACCGATCGCAACGTATCGATCGCGCGATGAATGAGATCCGAGCGGTCGTAGACGGGCACGATCTGTGCGCCATCGGGCAAGGACGGCGTGATTTCATGCACGCGTTGCTTGATGTTGTTGATGACCGAGAGGGCATTGCTGCCCGGACGTTGCATGACGATGCCGCCGGCAACCTCGCCTTCGCCATTGAGTTCCGCAATGCCGCGGCGCTCATCGCCAGTCAGCTCGACGCGAGCGACATCCTTAAGCAGGACCGGCGTTCCATTGTCCGCCTTCAGGACGATGCGCTCGAGATCGGCGACGCCGCGCAGATATCCGCGCCCGCGCACCATGAATTCGTGCTCGCTCAGCTCCAGCGTGCGCCCGCCGGTGTCCTGGTTGCTTTGCGCCACCGCCTCACGAACCGTTTGAAGAGATATGCCGAGACCGCGCAGACGGCTCGGATCAACGACAATGTTGTACTGCTTGATGAAGCCGCCGAGACTGGCAACGTCTGAAACACCGCCAGCCTTGGACAATGCGAAGCGAACGTCCCAGTCCTGAAGGGAACGTAGCGCCGCCAGCGACATGCCCTGTCCCTGGATGGCGTATTGATAAACCCAGCCGGTACTGGAGGCGTCGGGGCCAAGTACCGGCGTCACGCCGGACGGCAAGCGGCTTGCGGCGGTGCCCAGATATTCCAGCACCCGTGAGCGCGCCCAATAGGTATCCGTGCCGTCTTCGAAAATCACGTAGATCAGCGATCCACCGAAGAACGAGAGCCCGCGCACGGCCTTGGAACGAGGGACGGTAAGCAGCGCCGTCGTCAACGGGAAGGTGATCTGATCTTCGATCACCTGGGGGGCTTGCCCTGGAAACTCCGTGTAGACGATGACCTGGGTATCGGAAAGCTCGGGGATGGCGTCGAGCGGCAAGGTGCGGACAGCCCAGGCCCCCGCGGCCGCCGCGATGGCTGCGGCGATGATCACGAGTACGGCGTTTTTCGCCGACCACGTCATGAGCCGCTGGATCATTTGCGGGCCTCGGTGTTACGCGCAGGCGCGAATGCTTTAATCGCGGATTGAAAGTTGCTTTCCGCATCGATGAGGAAATTGCCGTTGGTGACGATCTGGTCGCCGTCGGCAAGACCCTGCAGGATCTCGACGTATCCGTTGGAGTGGCGGCCCACTTTGACCTCGTGAGCGCCATAGCGCCCGCCCTCCTGCGCCACCAGCACGACCTGCCGGTCTCCTGTGTCGATCACCGAAGCGGAGGGAACCGCGAGTGCGTCGGCAGCCTCGGGCACCGAGATGTCAACGTCGGCGTACATGCCGGGAAGGAGCATCCCGCCGTCATTGTTGATTTCGATACGCACTTTCGCGGTGCGCGTTTCGAGATTGAGTTCAGGCATGATCAACGCGACCGTGCCGCTGAAGACATGCCCAGGGTGGGCGCGTGCGCGGACTTCGACGGCTTCGCCCGGCTTTAAGCTGGCAATGTCGCTCTCGGGCACGTTCGCAATGACCCAGACAACGGAAAGATCAGCCATCCGGAAGGCGGCCTCGCCGGCCTTCAGCCTCTGACCGGGCATGACGGCGCGCTCGAGGATGACGCCATCCTGAGGCGCGCGCACGGTCATCGTGCGTGGAACGCGGCGCTCTTGCCGGATGGTGTCGATGAAGTCCTCGGAAGCGCCCAGGTCTTGAAGGCGGCGTGCTGCCGTGATCTGGGTCGGCGGCCGGGCACTTCCCGGTGCGCCTACTGACGCGTTGACGTCAACCAGGAGCCAGGTTCCCTGATTGATCATCTCCTCGCCGTACAATTCCATCAGGGCATCCCCCTTCTTGACCGGGGTGCCCGAGGTGGTGGTGCCAACGCTGTCGACGAACGCGTCGAAGCGCGGGGCTATGACGAAGACGCGCCGTTCGTCGAGCGCGACTGTTCCAGGCGCACGGATGCTCACCGCAAGTTGACGCCGCGTCGCCAGAGCGGTTTCGACGCCCGTACGCTGGATCTTTCCCGGTTCAATGGCAAAGGTCTCTGGAGTGCCGGCCACATCCGCGTCCTCGTAGACGGGGATGTAGTCCATGCCCATCTCGTCCTTTTTGGGAATGGGCGAGATGTCGGGCAGCCCCATCGGATTGCGGTAGAATTTGATGCGCCGTTCGCCTTGGCCCTGTGACACCGTTGAACCGTCCGGCAGGCTGCCGGGAAGCGTCTGGAGCATCAGCGTCTGATCCAGCCCCGCGACGGTGTTCTTGGATTTGCGGCAGATCGGAGCGGCGAGATACGTTTGACCGCTTGCATCGGTGAAGGTCTGAAGTTCGCCTGCCGGCCCGTCAATCGCGGAGGACACCGGCATCGACATATCGGCCGCCGCTGCGGGCCCTGTCATCAGGGCGGCGAGCGCACCGATTGCAGCAGAGGCGCGGAAGGGCTTCCTGGAAACGAGCGGCATGGCGTGGCTCTCCGAGCCGGAAGTGCGCTTGGATGTTTCAAAGCGGCACAAACGCATGGCCGCGATGGGGTAAACGCAAGCGCCATGCCGGAGCGCGCATGACCGTTACGCCTGTTCGCTCATGGGAACGGCGTTGGGTTGCAGCGTGTTCAAAGTTTGCTGGTTGTCGAAGCCGCTCAATCGGCCGGCGCGTCGATGCTGGCTTTGACCCGCGCCTCGGTCAGCTCCGCTGAGCACAGCTCGATGAAGCGGAGCGCATAGCCGCGAAGATAACTGCCGCGACGCACGGCGATGCGCGACGTGTTCTCCTTGAAGAGATGCCGGGCATCGAGTAGACGCAGGCCGGGATCGCGTACGGCATCAAAGGCCATCGACGCAATGATCCCGACGCCGAGGCCAAGCTCGACGTAGGCCTTGATGACGTCCGCGTCGAGCGCCGCAATGACGATCTCCGGCTCAAGACCTGCGCCGGCAAAGGCATCATCGATGCGCCCACGCCCAGTGAAGCCCTGCTGATACGTCACGAGCGGATGCTCGGCCAACGCCTCCAGTGACACCTTCTTCTCCCCCTGGAGGGGATGGCCTGCAGGTACGACGATGCCGTGATGCCAGGAGTAGTAGGGAAAGGTTACAAGTTCGGCGGCTTCCACGAGTGCTTCCGTGGCGACGCCGATGTCGGCCTGGCCGTTAAGAAGCATCGAAACAATCTCCGTGGGGCCGGCCTCGTGGAGCACCAGATTGACTTTCGGGAACTCCTTCTTGAATGCGGTGACGACCTTGGGCAACGCATAGCGCGCCTGTGTGTGCGTCGTTGCGACCGCAAGGCGGCCCTTATCCTTGTCGGAGAACTGCTGGCCGAGCTTCTTGATGTTTTGGGTATCGAGAAGAATGCGGTCTACGATGCCGACGAGTTCCTGGCCGGGCTCGGTCAACCCGAGCAGGCGCTTGCCCTTGCGCACGAACAGTTCGACGCCCAGTTCATCCTCGAGATCCTTGATGTGCTTGGAGACGCCCGACTGGGACGTATGGAGCGCGTTGGCGACTTCGGTAAGATTGAAGCTGCGCCGCACCGTCTCGCGAATGATCCTGAGCTGTTGGAAGTTCACGTCACCCTCATTTTTCAGTGTCTTGGCTCTTCGAAGACACGCAAGCGGGATTTTGAGAATGCGCAATGCGCGTATCGGTCTCAAGCGCAAAAGGCCGCGACCCCGGGCGGGGTCATCCCGGCCTCGACTTCTCTGGAACGGCCCCTGGACGTCTTCGCATCCTCAGCGCGTTACACGCGCTGTTTCCACGAGTGGCTAACCTGCTTGGCAACGCACGGGGCAACTCAGGCCGACTGCTTGTCTCTTGCGAGCAGAGGTGAGGTGAGAGGTATACGGTTCTCTTTGGGGCGCTCAACGCAGAAACGCGATGCTGCAAATGAAGGCGAAAGAGGCAATCGTCGCTGAGATTGGAAGTAACCGCTCCAAGACGTATTTGGAACCTTGCATGATTTGCCTCTCGCTGGTCTGGAACCGCGGCAAACCTATTGATAGAGCGGGAAAGGGCGAACCAATTACTTCTGCAATCGATATGCGGGATTCTGCTAAAGCCAGGAAGAAACGATGCGGGCGTCACGCGGACGGGCGCGCAAACGCAGGACGCAGCCCGCCCCCCGTGCCTTCACCAACGCAGGTTCCGCTCAGGGAGCCTCTTTGCTCGATTGTTTATTCGCGGCTATCGCCTGGGCAACCCAGGGCACGATCTGACGTGCGATTCTTCCGAACGCCTGGTCTAGCGCCTTCGCCGCTCCCGCTGCGTCCGCCGACGCAAGCGCCTCGTGTTCGCGAAACACCTGGGAAGCCACGATCGTGCCTTTCTGCGCAACCTTAACAGAAAGATCCAGGTCCGCAGCGGGCGTGGCGCCAGTCACGATGCTGAATTTTCGAATATCGATGACCAACTGCACGTCGGGTTCGACGGTCTCGATAAATCGAGCAACGGATTTGAAGCACTGCGAGTCTTCGAGCGCCT
Organism: uncultured Hyphomicrobium sp.; assembly: GCA_964587445.1. GTDB lineage: Bacteria > Pseudomonadota > Alphaproteobacteria > Rhizobiales > Hyphomicrobiaceae > Hyphomicrobium_B. The sequence goes on along the minus strand of CAZPLQ010000005.1, from coordinate 73,762 downwards.
GGATAAGTTTCACCTGGAGAAGCGCCGGGACGCTGTCGGAAAAACTTCCATCCTTGAAGTTCTTTGCTGCGTCCTGATCCCCCAATACCGGAATGCGTTCGGAATTGATCGACATGAGCCCTACAGGTTCAGGCACGGTAATCTCAGCGTCGCTCGGATGAGCGCATTTCTTGATATCTGCCGGAACATTGAATGTGAAAATCTGCCCCTGCGCCTTTGCGGCGGCGCCACCCGTCATGCGCTCCAGTCCCGCCATGATCCCGTCCACGCGGTCGGAATTCCGGGACAAAGCCTCCGCAAACGTTTTGATGTTATTTACGGCGTCGTGGACCGCATCGGAATTGTCACCGAGAATCTTGTCAAATCGGCCAAGGGCGTTTCGAGCAGACTGTGAGAGCGTCTCTCCAGCATTGGGTGGGGCTCGCATAAGTGGCGGCTGTGAGTCCGTGGATTGAAGCGCGGGGGACGCCGGGTCTCCGCCGCTCAATACGATAACGGGTGCGCCGGTTAAACCTTGGAAGTCCATGCTCACGGCGGTGTCGCTGCGAACCGGTGTCGATGGGTCTATGGAGATCGTCGCCAGAACCTCCATCGGCTTTTCGGCATTCAACTGCAGCGAACTGACTTCGCCAACACGCACGCCGTTGAACAGCACGTTGGATCCGACGAGAAGACCCGAGACGCTGCTTTGGAAGAGAACACGGTATTCGGCTCTCCGGCCGATGCCGCCGGTGTTGTGAAGCCAATACACGAACGCGAATATCGCGCCTACGACCGAGAGCGTAAACAAGCCGATCAAGACGTATCTTGCCTTGGTTTCCATCTGGTGCTCTCACTCTGCTTTCGTCAAATGGCGGGCGGCGAGCGCTCCACCGCGGCGGCCGTGGAAATAGGACACCGCCCAGGGATGCGTCGATTGAAGTATCGTCTCCATCGGGCCGCAGGCCACGATCTTCCCGCCGGCGAGAACGCCGATCCGGTCGCAGACGGCGTGAAGCGTCTCCAGGTCATGTGTGATCATGAAAACCGTCAATCCTAAGGTCTCTTGCAGGGTCTTGATGAGTTCGTCGAAGTCTCCCGCCGAGATGGGATCGAGGCCAGAAGTCGGCTCATCGAGGAAGACGAGTTCCGGGTCCATCGCGAGTGAGCGGGCGAGCGCGACACGCTTCGTCATACCGCCCGACAGTTCCGAGGGGAGCTTGTTGTGGTCGTCCGCTTTGATCCCGACCATTTCCAGTTTCACGCGGGCGATTTCGTCGAGAAGATCGGGCGAGAGATCGAGAAACTCCCGCAAAGGGAACTGCACGTTCTGAATAACGGTCAATGACGAGAAGAGAGCGCCCTGCTGGAAGAGAACGCCCCACCGACGCTGAATGGCCTGCCGCGCCTGTTCGCTCGCATGGCTCAACTCGGTTCCGAGCACTTCGATCGTGCCTTCCCGGACCGGCAACAGTCCGATGATCGTGCGCAGGAGCACCGACTTTCCGCTGCCGGATCCGCCGACGAAGCCGAAGATTTCACCCTGCCGTACGTCGACGGAAACGCCATCGAGGACCGTGCGCGGTCCAAAGCCAACAACGAGATCCCGGACGCTGATCAAGGTTTCCATCAGGCGGGCTCACATGTCGATGGATGCAAAGAAGATGGCGAAGACACCATCCAGAACGATCACAAGAAAGATCGCTTTTACGACAGAGGCGGTCGTTTCCAGTCCCAAAGACTCCGAGCTCCCCTTCACCTTCAGCCCTTGCGCGCAGGCCACGACGCCTATGACAAGCGCCATGAATGGCGACTTGATCATTCCTACCTTGAAATGCGTTATCGAGATTGCCTCCTTGAGCCTCGCAATGAAGATGTCGGGCGCCATGCCGCCGTAGAGCCAACACACCAATTCGCCGCCATACAGTGCCGACATGGAACCTAGGAACGTCAGTATGGGAAGAGCAATGATGAGGGCGATAACGCGCGGCAGGATCAGCACCTCGACCGGGTCCAATCCCATCGTCTGCAAGGCGTCGATCTCTTCACGCATCTTCATCGAGCCAAGCTCTGCCGTGTACGAACTGCCGGACCGTCCTGCAACCATGATCGCCACGATCAGGACGCCGATCTCGCGAAGAACCAGGATGCCGACCATGTCGACGACGTATTCGTCGGCGCCGAACTTCCGGAAATGGAAAATGCCTTGCTGAGCGATGATGGCTCCAATGAGGAACGTGATCAGCAGAATGATGGGTACGGCCTGCCAGGCGACACGATCCAGATGGTGGACGGCAGAGGTAAGCCTGAAGGTAGAAGGCCGCAAGAGCGTGCGCACGAACGCAACGCAGATCTGGCCAAGCATCGCGGCGAGGGAGGCAAGGTCATGGATGGCGCCGACCGTTGCTTTGCCAAGAGACTCCAGCTGAGCGACCAGCCCGTTGTGTCGCTCGGCCGGAGAATGAGGCGCGGCGGAAAATCTATGAACTTGGGCATAGAGATCGACAAAACGATCTTCCAGATCGACGATCCGCGCCGGCGGCCCCGCGGCACTGGAAACAAGTGTCAATTGTGACAGAAGCGTCGCTCCAAAAGTATCGAGCTCGGTAATTCCCTGCGCCCCTACCGTCGCCAAGTGGCGGCCGCCGCAGGTTGCTCGCGCCTCCTCGATGAACCTTTCAAGCTGTTGGACATTGGCCGCAGTCCAGCTCCCAGCCGCCGCCAGGGATATCGAACCGTTGAATTCCGTCCGGACAAGAGACGGTGGACGAGCCGCTGCACTTCTAAGCATTGCTCATGCTGCCGTGAGTAGAAACTGAAACCATTGAGCCGCCTCCCATGCCGTCGAGCGCCAGGTGCGCTTCCCGCCAGGGATCGAATATGATTGATATAGTGCTGCCCTCCGCCCCCAACGGAACCGATGTCTAACAGCAAATCCAGCCGCTTGCACCAGCGCCGTCCCGGAACTACCAAGTCGCGGTATCACCACCGGTGGCCGTTCCTGGAATAACGACGATCCAACCCACCCCTGGGACTGAACATCTAGCCCAGGCTTTTGAGAAACTGTCCGAACTGCAACAGACCGTCGGGCCATGGGCCATGGCCCGATGCAACGTTGATGTGGCCCGCCTCGCCTGCATCCGTCAACTTCGCGCCCCACGCTTTAGCCAGCATTTCCGCGCGTGAGAAAGCGCAATACAGGTCGTTGTTGGCAACGACGAGGTGTGCGGGAAAAGGGAGCTTGTTGCCCGGCATGCGTTGGAAACCGCCGTGCCCCCTTTGCGGCGGCCAGCGCTCTCCGCCCGTATCGGGCCAGAAGCGTGAAAATTCGACGTCCGCGGGGGCGACCAGAAATGCGCCGATGACGCCTTTGGCCTTCAACTTGTCGGCGGCAAAGACGACGGCGGGTACGCCCAGCGAGTGCGCGACAACCACGACAGGCTGCGTCGCGCCGCCGGCAAACTTCGCGATGCGGTCGCCCCAGGCCTCGACCTCGGGATTGTTCCAGTCGTCCTGGATCACCCGGCGCGCGGTCTTGAGGTTACGTTCCCAGCGGGATTGCCAGTGGTCGGCGCCGCTATCCTGCCAGCCCGGAACGATGAGGATATCGACTTGAGAGGTTTTCATCCTCGCTCAGATAGCCGAGCGGGGCCGTTTAGTGAAGACCGCAGCTATTTCGACAAGGAGCGGAAGAAACTGGTGAGCGCATATCCGCCATAACCGGCGACGGCGGCGATCGCGAGGATGAGCAGCGGCGCAGGCACTGTGCGCCAATCGTGCAATTTCCCGGTCGCCTGCGCCCAGAGCACGAAGGCGGTGGCCGCCAAATAGAAGACGAAGGCATTGGTCGTTTGCCTGCGGCCAGTCGCGTCCGGTGGATCGGATGGGTCGAGATAGTGGGGCGCGACCACCGACAGATAGAGCCCTTGCAGCAAAGCCGACAGAACGAAGAGCCATGCGGCCAGCTCAATGTGCAGCATGAGCGCCACGCCGCCGGCAAGAATGATGATGCCGGCGGATACCATCCAAAGCGCGCGCACCGTTTCGGCGGCGTTGGGCTTGTCCCCGCCGATGGCGGCAATGGCTGTGTCGAGAAGACGGGACATCAATCCGGCTCGCGTCGCGACGACGCCTGCAAAGGCATAGAACGCGCCAACCAGACGCAGCGCCACGTCCGTGAAATCGAGCCCCGTCACATCCGTCCCTTCATGTCGCGATCAGCGAGCATCTTCACTCCGACAGGCGGCAGCATGCTCGTGAACACAAGCATCACACCAGCCGGCTTTGCTCGACGGCGGCGGCGATGAAGCTTGCAAACAGAGGATGCGGATCGAACGGGCGCGATTTCAATTCCGGATGATACTGCACGCCGATGAACCAGGGATGGTTCGGGTATTCAACCGTCTCCGGCAACAGACCGTCAGGCGACAGGCCGGCAAAGCGAAGCCCGCAATTTTCGAGCCGCTCGCGGTAGCGGGTATTGACCTCATAGCGGTGGCGGTGGCGCTCGGAAATCTGCGTGCTCGCGTAGATCCTGGCTATGCGGCTGCCCTCGGCCAACGTGGCCGCGTAAGCACCAAGGCGCATGGTGCCGCCCATATCGCCACCCTTGCGCCGCTGCTCCAGCTCATTGCCGCGCATCCACTCCGTCATCATGCCGACGACGGGCTCGCCGGTATCCCCGAACTCGGTGGAGTTCGCATCCTTGATGCCGGCAAGATTGCGCGCCGCCTCCAGGCACGCCATCTGCATGCCAAAACAGATTCCAAAATAGGGTACACCCCGCTCGCGCGCGAACCGCGCCGCGGCGATCTTGCCTTCCGCGCCGCGTTCGCCAAAACCACCCGGCACGAGGATCCCATCGACGCCTTCCAGATAGGGCGCGGCGTCCTCGCGTTCGAAAACCTCTGCCTCGATCCAATCGAGCTTGACCTTGACGCGGTTGGCGATGCCGCCATGCACCAGCGCCTCGATCAAGGACTTATAGGCGTCCTTCAATCCCGTGTACTTGCCTACGATGGCGATCGTCACCTCACCTTCCGGCACGGCGATATTGTGCGAAATGCTCTCCCAGCGGGTGAGATCGGGCTTGGGCGCGCCGGTAATGCCGAAGGCCTCCAGCACCTGCGCGTCTAGTCCCTGCGCGTGATAGGCCAAAGGCACATCGTAGATGGAGGCCACGTCGAGGGCCTGGATCACGGCCTCGGAGCGCACGTTGCAGAACAGCGCTATCTTCTTGCGCTCGCCCGCCGGGATCTCGCGATCGGCGCGGCACAGCAGAATATCGGGCTGGATGCCGATCGAGCGCAGTTCCTTGACGGAATGCTGCGTCGGCTTCGTCTTGAGTTCGCCCGCAGAGGGAATGTAGGGCATCAGCGTCAAGTGAATGTAGACGGAGGAGCCGCGCGGCAACTCGTTGCCGAGCTGGCGGATCGCCTCGAAGAAAGGCAGGCCCTCGATATCGCCGACCGTGCCGCCGATCTCGACAAGGACGAAGTCGACGTCCTCATTGCCCGTCAGTACGAACTGCTTGATCGCGTCGGTGACATGCGGAATCACCTGAACGGTGCCGCCCAGATAATCACCGCGCCGCTCCTTGGCGAGAATGTCCTGATAAATGCGTCCGGTGGTGATGTTATCCGACTTCTTGGCAGGCACGCCCGTGAAGCGCTCGTAATGACCCAGATCGAGGTCGGTCTCCGCGCCGTCGTCAGTGACAAACACCTCACCGTGCTGATACGGACTCATCGTGCCCGGATCAACGTTGAGATACGGGTCGAGCTTTTTCAAGCGGACGGAGTACCCGCGCGCCTGTAGAAGCGCGCCAAGAGCGGCCGATGCGAGACCTTTGCCAAGGGACGAGACCACGCCGCCGGTGATGAAGATATAGCGTTGCATGGGATTTTGGTCTCGCACGGGAGTCGGGGGTTCTCCAAGCGGCAATATCGCCACATCCACAGAGCGCCAGAACGGAAGCACCAGAACGTTTTCCGGTGGGGCCGAACCGATCTGATCGGATGTGACCCGGCGGTGCGGGCGCATCCGTCCTTGAACACCGCCCAAACGCAACCGCGGCGCGGGAGTAACCCCACGCCGCGCATTTCAAAGGCGAAGTCCAGGTGCCACTATGGGGCACAGGGCGTGCGTGAGTTGCTGCTGCCCATTACTGGCCGCCGGGCACCTGGCCAGGAGCGGGTGCAGACTGCACGGGAGGTTGCAGCTTATCCAGGATGCCGCCACCGCCGCCCGGAGCCGCCGGAGCCTCGCCGCCGGCTGAAGGAGCGCCCGCCGCGGCAGGCGTTTCGAAAGCCGATCCCTGGCGGAGCTGATGGCGCGCCATAAGCGAAAGGGAAATACTGGTGACAAAAAAAGCCGCAGCGAGCATCGCCGTGGTACGCGTCAGCAGATTGGCCGTGCCGCGCCCGGTCAGGAAACCGCCGCCACCGCCACCGCCGATGCCCAGCGCGCCGCCTTCGGACTTCTGCAGCAACACGACTCCGACGAGCGCCGCCGCAACCATGAGGTGAATGACGAGCAAAACGGTAGCCATGACCGTGCATTATCCTTGTAGCAATTCGACCAGAATGGGATTTGGGGTCCTCTTACACGGTTGCAAGGGCGATGGCTAGTGCCGGAGGAAGAGCGCTTGCTAGACAGCCGAGAGCGCGCACTGATTGGAAATGCCTGAAGAATCATGACGCCGGCGCTCATTCGACAAACGCCGGTGCACCGAATTCATTGGAATGACTGCGCGGCGGCTTGTAGGCATCGGAGGGCCTGGAAGATTGTCCGGATCTGGCTGCCGCTGGCGCCGATGCGGGGGCAACCGCTGGAGCCGGGTCAGGCGGCATGAGGATGGGCGGGGCCGTCTCAGCCGACCCTGGCTCGCCGACCGGAGCAGCCTTGCTCTTCGTTGCGGGCGCCTTCCTGCCTTCGCGCCCGGCTGCGGAGGCCGGCGGCTTTGTGGTCTTCTTCGCTGGAACGGCCGGCTTGGCTTCGCCGGCCTTCACATCGGGCTTCGGCGCGAGCTTGGGAGCGGCAGGCTTCGCGACAGGCTTGGCAGGCGGCTCCGGCGGGGCGGTGGGATCTGCGTTGGGATTGAGTTCCAGACGCCGGGCGGCTTCCTTTGCGTTCTTGGCATCCTCGGTCAGGGTCACGACCCGGCATCCAAACTTCAGCTGCTCGTCCAGCATGATGAAATGCTCGACTTCGCGAAGACGCTCCGCCGACAGGTTCGCTTTGCCCCATTCGGCACCTTTCTCGATGTCCGCCATGATACCGGTCTGGACGAACTTCGCCTGCTCGGCCTTGAGCTGCTCGCAGGTATCCTTGTCGATCTTGGCGGATGACGCTGCGAGGGCGTCCGCCTGCGCAAAGACAACAATGCAGACTGCAAACGGAAATATCGGCTTTGCAAACATGACTATCCTTCGTAGGCCCGGATTATAGCGATAAAATCACTCGCTTTAAGGCTTGCGCCTCCGATCAGCGCACCGTTGACGTGGGGAACGGACATGAGCACCTTGGCATTGTCGGGCTTTACCGAGCCGCCGTAAAGGATGCGCATCCTGGCGCCCTCCCCGCCAAAGCGCGCTTCGAGATCGCGGCGGATGAGACCATGGACCTCGGCCACGTCGTCCGGAGTCGGGGTCAACCCCGTGCCGATGGCCCACACGGGCTCGTAGGCGATGACGGTATTGGCGGCCGTTGCGCCTTGCGGCAGGGAGCCTGCAAGCTGGCGCGCCACAGCGGCCAGCGTCTGGCCCGATTCACGCTCGTTTCGCGTTTCGCCGATGCAGACGATCGCGCATAGCCCCCCGCGATGCGCCGCCAGCGCCTTGGCCAGCACGTCCGCATCACGCTCGCCGTGGTCCGTGCGGCGCTCCGAATGGCCGACGATGACCGCGCTCGCACCCGCATCCTTGAGCATTTCAGCCGAGACGTCGCCCGTGTGCGCGCCCGATGCCTTCGCATGACAGTCCTGGCCGGCAAATTGCAGCCGTTTGGTTCCGCTGGCGTCAGCCATGGCCATGAGGAGGGTGGCAGGCGGCGCGATCATGACATCGGCAGCGATCGCCCCCAGACCCGCGAGGGCCTCCTGGACGGCTACAACCTCCCCCAAGGCCGCCTTGAGGCCGTTCATCTTCCAGTTGCCCGCTACCAGCGGACGAACCCCCTCTGTCCCCTTACCCATGCAGCCAAAGGCCTCCCTCATTGACCTGAAACCCGAAAACACGGCCTTCGCCCACTAGCGGCTGCGGCCTTGCCCTTGCATTCGCACACGGGCTGCGCTTCATATCATCCTGGCTCGTCCCGTCACGCACGGGATGTTACACAGATTGATCACATGGCGCACCCGTTCCGCCCCTTCGCGCGGCAGGACGGCATTGTGCCCAAGAACCATGGGAACCACTCCTCCATGCTAGAGGCAATGCGCCGCGGCGCCCAGACCTTGGTCGCCAAGCTGCTCTTCGGAATTCTGGTGTTCTCGTTTGCCATCTGGGGCGTCGCGGACGTGTTCACAGGCTGGGGACGCGGGTCCATCGCCAGCGTGGGGCACACGCCGATCACTGCGGAAGAGTTCAATCGCAGTTTCCAAAGCGAGCTCGATCAGTTCTCCCGCCAGGCCAACCGGCGGCTGACGCCTGACGAGGGGCGGGCCCTGGGGCTCGACCGGCGCGTGCTCAACCAGCTCGTGGGCGGCGCCGCCATCGAGCAGCACGCCCACAACCTGGGCCTGTCCTTTTCAGACCAGAGCATCGTCGACATGGTCATGAACGACCCCGACTTCAAAGGCGCGGACGGCCATTTCTCGCGTCAGGGGTTCGAGGCTTTCTTGCGTCAGGTCGGCTTGAGCGAAAAAGGTTTCATCGAGCTGCGCAAACGCGACGAGCTTCGCACCGGCATGATCGGCAGTTTCGTCATAGCGCAAACGGTGCCCAAACCGATGCTCGAGACGATCTTTGCCTACGACAACGAGAAGCGCACGATCGAATACATCAACATCGATCCCGAAAAGGCGGTGAGCGTGCCCGAGCCCGACGAGGCCAAGCTGAAAGAGCTGTACGAGGCGGGCAAGGCGTCGTTCATGACGCCCGAGTACCGCAAGTTCGAGGTTCTGTCCCTGTCTGCCGACGACCTCAAAAAGACGATGGAAATTCCCGACGGCGACGTCGCCGCCCAGTACGAGAAGACAAAGGATAGCTACAACATTCCCGAGAAGCGCCGCATCCAGCAGATCGCGTTCAAAGACAGGGCCGCGGCTGAAGAGGCTAGGAAGGCTCTTGCCGACGGGACCAAGTCGTTCGGTGACGTCGCCAAGGATGCCGGCGCCAAAGATACCGACGTGGATCTCGGCCTGGTCACCCAGGCGCAACTCATCGACAAGAAGATCGCGGAAGCTGCCTTCGCGCTGGAGAGGGACAAGATCTCCGACGTCATCGAAGGCACGTTCGCCACCGTGCTCGTCCGCGTCACGCAGATTGAGCCCGGTGTGATCAAGACGCTTGCTGACGTCAAGGATGACGTGAAGGATAAACTTGTGTCCGACAAGGCACGGCTCATGGTGCAGGACGTGCACGACCATGTCGAGGATGCGCGCAACGCCGGCAAGACGCTCAAGGAGATCGCCGAGACGATGAAGCTCACCCACAAAGAGGTAGAAGCGGCCGACAGCCGGGGGTTGAAGCCGGATGGGCAGCCGGCGCTTTCCGCAGCCGACTCGCGCAAGATCATGGAAGCGGTGTTCTCGCCCGATACAGGGCTCGACCAGCAAGCGGTGGAACTACCCGACAACGCCTATGCGTGGATCAACACACTCGCCACCGAGCCGCCCAAGCAGAAAACCTTCGAAGAGGTCAAGGACGAGGTGAAATCCCAGTACATGACCTCCGAGCGTAACCGGCTGATCAGCGAGCTTGCCGCCAAGCTCGTCGAGCGCGTCAACGCCGGTGAGGCCATGAGCGCCATCGAGGCGGCCGCCGGCGGCACGCTGCAGAAGACCGAGCCCATTACGCGCACGACGCTGCCCCAGGGGCTGTCGCAATCTGCCGTGGCGCAGGCCTTCGCCTTGCAGAAAGGGAGGGCGGGATCGGCGGAAACCGCAGACCGCCAGTCCCGCGTCGTCCTACGCGTTGCCGACGTCATTCCGGCGCCGGCACCCAGCAAGGAAGACCTCGACAAGCTCGCCAAGGATGCCGCGCCCGCGTTGTCCAATCAGGTTCTGACCGAATACACCGAAGCCTTGAAAAGGCAGCTTGGCGCAACCGTCAACGAGACTGAGCTCAAGCGCGTACTGGGCACGAGCGAGGAATAGCCAAGGAGGCCCACGGGCAAGCCGTGGCAACGCCGATGTCGAAGATCCACTCCGCGCGCGACGCGTCCGCGGCCGGAACCTTGAGCGGATACGAACAACCTGGCCAAAGCGCGGTGAGCCCGGCGCTGGAAGCCTTCGCGCGCACCTACGACAGCGGCAATCCGCAGGTCGTTTTCACGCGCCTCGTCGCCGATCTCGAAACACCGGTCTCCGCCTACCTCAAGCTGGCAGACCGCCGCCCCATGAGCTTCCTGCTGGAGTCGGTCGAAGGCGGCGCGACGCGCGGACGCTATTCGGTCATCGGGCTTGCCCCAGACGTGATCTGGCGTGCGCATGGCGCCAAGGCCGAAATCAATCGCAACTCGGAGCGGGACGCGCAAACCTTCACGCCCGAGAGCGCCCCCACGCTTGCCTCGCTGCGTGCGCTGCTGGCGGAAAGCGCCGTGGCGCTGCCTGAAGGACTTCCGCCCATGGCCGCCGGTGTCTTCGGCTACATGGGTTACGACACAGTACGTCAGATCGAGCGCTTGCCCGAGATGGCGCCCGATGCGCTCGGCGTCCCCGATGCGATCATGATCCGCCCGACGCTGATGGCGATCTTCGACAGCGTGAAGGATGAGATGACCATCGCGACGCCGGTGCGCCCTGCCGCAGGTGTGAGCGCTCGCCAGGCTTACGACGCCGCGTTGAAGCGACTGAATACCCTCGTCGCGCGGCTCGACGAGCCTCTCCCGCACGCGCCCGCCGCGCGGCTCGATACGCTCGCCCTGCCCGAGCCTGCGTCCAACACGAGCGAGACCGAGTATCTCGCCATGGTGGCCAGTGCGAAGGAATACATCAAGGCCGGGGACATCTTCCAGGTGGTGCTGTCGCAGCGCTTTTCCGCGCCCTTCAGCCTCCCCTCCTTTGCACTCTACCGTGCCCTGCGCCGTCTCAATCCCTCGCCGTTTCTCTTCCACCTCGACTTCGGCGGTTTCTCGCTTGTGGGATCTTCGCCGGAAATTCTCGTTCGCGTGCGCGATGGCGAAGTGACCATCCGGCCCATCGCGGGCACGGCGCGGCGCGGCGCCAACGAGGCCGAGGACCGCGCGTTGGGCGAGGCTCTGCTCGCCGATCCCAAGGAGCGTTCGGAGCATCTGATGCTGCTCGATCTGGGGCGTAACGATGTTGGCCGCGTGGCGCAGGTCGGAAGCGTGTGCGTCACCGATCAGTTCGTCATCGAGCGCTACAGCCATGTGATGCATATCGTGTCGAACGTCGTCGGCCAGCTCGATGAAAAAAACCACGATGCCATCGACGCGCTGATGGCGGGCTTCCCGGCGGGCACCGTTTCGGGCGCGCCGAAGGTGCGCGCCATGGAGATCATCGCCGAGCTCGAGAAGGCAAAGCGCGGACCCTATGCGGGCTGCGTGGGTTACTTCTCTGCCGGCGGCGAGATGGACACCTGCATCGTGCTGCGCACCGCCGTGGTCAAGGACGGCGTGTTGCATGTCCAGGCCGGCGCGGGCGTGGTGCATGACAGCATTCCCGCCAATGAGCAGCAGGAGTGCATCAACAAAGCCAAGGCCATCGTGCGCGCGGCGGAGGAAGCCGTGCGCTTTGCCGCAAAGGCAACGAAGGGCTCCGGCAACGGCGGGGTGTTCGGCTAGCGGGTTGTCTGTGCCTGCGCAGACTTTTTTTCACAGACCGGCGTCCGTCATGCCGAAGCCTGGACGGATCCCGGCCTTTCGCCGGGATGACGGTCTTACAACGGAAGGTGTCGCAGGATCGTCAGAGAAGACACCAGTCCGCGACCTCACCCATCGTCATCCCCGCGTCAGGCGGGGATCCGGCCAACGCTGGACCTTGCCTCACTTCGCAGCGCCCTTGGCGGCGGGCTGGCGCGGATTGTCTGCTTTCTTCCATTTCTTGCCCCACGCGCGTTGCCAGGGCGTCCAGCGCGGCGACCAGAAGACGCTCACCAGGGCATGCCAGACGGCGTACATGACGAACCAGACAAGCACGCGGAACGGCGCCGCCCCAAGCGCAAACAGCCACGGCCGTACCCGCTCCCAGGTACCTGCGCCAAACCGCATGGTGCGCGCCTTGACCCAAGCGCGCACCGCCTCGCGCCCGAAGGCCTTCTCGGCCACGCGCACCGCAACGAAAGCCGCCAGCAGGAGCGGCAACAGCAGCCAGAGCATGCCCCACAAGAGGTAGGATACGATCCACCACAGCGCCGCGAGCACGATGCTCAGCACTGACCATACTGCGCTGGCAATGGTGACGGCGATCTCCATGGCTCTTCTTGCGTACGGCCTTTCCCCAATGCGCCCGATAACGGTTGGCGGCTTGAAACCCTTTGTCTATGGTGCTCGCGAACAATCAGCCAAAAAGCGGCTCTTCTATGCTCACGCTTGCAATCCTGCGCCATGCCAAATCGGATTGGGATGCTCCGGCGGACGACGATTTCGACCGGCCGCTCAACCCGCGCGGGCAGACGGCCGCGCCGCTTGCAGGCGAGATGATCGCCACGCTTGGCCTCAAGCCCAGCCTGATCTTGTGCTCCTCCGCAAAGCGCACGCGCGAGACGCTGGACGTGGCGATGCCTGAGATGAAGCTTCCCTCGCACACCGAGATCGTCACCGACGACAAGTTGTATCTGGCGAGTTTCATGACGCTGATCGAGGTTCTGAGGGAAACACGCGACGTCCACAAATGCGTTTTGATCATCGGCCATAACCCGGGGCTCCACGAATTCGCCGTAGCGTTGGCGGGCTCGGGCGACACAGGGCAGCTGACGGCCATGCAGAACCGCTTCCCCACCGCCGCACTGGCTGTCTTGGAGTTCAAGCGCTCCCACTGGCGGGATATCCGCAGCGGGGACGGCCGGCTCGCCGCCTTCTGGACGCCCAAAAAAGGCTTGGAAACCGGCCCGCGGCGATAGCCCATTGACGCTTTCCGGCCTGCCCCCTACACCCTTGGCCCATGCTGCTGCTCATCGATAACTACGACAGCTTCACCTACAATCTCGTCCATTACCTGGGCGAGCTTGGCGCGGAAAGCGTGGTCGTCCGCAACGACAAGATTACGGTCGACGAAGTTATGGCCAACAAGCCGAAGGCCATCGTTCTCTCGCCGGGTCCCTGCACGCCGAACGAGGCGGGCGTCTGCCTCGATCTCATCAAGGCCGCCGGGCCCACCATCCCGCTTCTCGGCGTATGCCTGGGACACCAGGCGATCGGCCAGACCTACGGCGGCAAGGTGATCCGCGCGCCCCAGCCGATGCACGGCAAGCTTTCGACAATCACCAACACGGGCGAGGGTATCTTCAAGGGGCTGCCCAAATCTTTCGAAATCACGCGCTATCATTCGCTCATTGTGGAACGCGCGACGTTGCCGGACTGCCTCGAGGTCACCGCCGAGACCGATGACGGCCTCATCATGGGGCTGCAGCACAAAACGCACCCCGTGCACGGGGTGCAGTTCCACCCCGAGAGCATCGCCTCTCAGCAGGGCCACGCCCTTCTCGCCAACTTCCTTGAACTCGCCGGTTTCCAGCCCAAGAAGCGCGCCGCCTGAGTGAGAACCAATGCCAGCCAACCAGCTCAAGCGCCTGCTGAATAGGATCGCAGACGGCGAGACCCTCACCGCCTCCGAGATGGAAGAGGCTCTCGACCTGCTGATGTCAGGCGTCGCAACGCCCGTCCAGCTCGGCGGGTTTCTCATGGCTCTGCGCGTGCGCGGGGAGACGGTTCCCGAGATCACCGGTTCGGCGCGCCTGCTGCGCGCCCGCATGACGCCGGTGGAAGCGCCACCCGGCGCAATCGACATCGTGGGAACAGGCGGCGACAGCCACGGCACCTATAACGTCTCGACCGCGGCGGCGATCGTGGCGGCCGGCGCAGGCGTCCCGGTGGCCAAGCACGGCAACCGCTCGGTTTCCTCGCTGTCGGGCGCATCCGACGTGCTCCAGGCGCTCGGTGTCAAAATCGACGTCGATCCGGTGACGGTGACGCGCGCCATTCATACGGCTGGCGTTGGTTTCCTGTGGGCGCCGATGCATCATCCGGCCATGAAGCTGTGGGCGCCGATCCGCGCCGATCTTGGCATTCGCTCGCTGTTCAATCTGCTCGGCCCGTTGTGCAATCCAGCCAGCGTCAAGCGGCAGGTGCTCGGCGTCTATCACCGCAAGTGGCTGGAGCCTATGGCGGAGGCATTGAAGAACCTCGGCTCGGTACACGCCTGGGTCGTGCATGGCGCGGATGGAATGGACGAGCTGACGACGACGGGCCCTTCGACGGTTGCCGAACTCGTCGATGGCAACATTCACGTCTTTGAGATCACACCTGACGACGCCGGTCTGCCGCGCGCCCCCCTCGCCGAACTCAAAGGCGGAGATGCGACCGTGAACGCCGCCAAGATGCGCGCGCTGCTTCTGGGTGAGACCGGCCCCTATCGCGACATCGTCCTGTTCAACACGGCGGCCGCTTTGATCGTGGCGGGGAAAGCGGCCAGCCTGGAAGACGGCGTACGCCGCGCCGCCTCCGCGATCGACAGTGGCGCCGCCGCCCGAGCGCTGGACAAGCTCGTTGCCGTTACCAACGACGGTTAAAGCGCTTACCCGAGAGAATCGCGCGCCTTCGGCGTCAGGTTCGCCACGCAAGACCGAACAGCTTGCGCCGTCTTCACCCCGTCCGGATCGTCTTGACGTCTGTGAAGTGGATGTCAGGATTCTTGTCGGCCGCCCAGCGCAGCGAGAAGGCGCTGTCGGCGAGGTATACCTTGTCGCCATCCTGATCGTCGGCGATCTTCGACTTGTTCTTGTCGATGAAGGCCTGCAGCACCTTGGGGTCATCCGCCGACATCCAGCGTGCGACCTCGCAAGGGGCGGATTCGAACGCGATCGGCAGGCCGTACTCGTTCTTCAAACGCTCGGCCAGCACGTCGAGCTGCAGCGCGCCGATGACGCCTACGATGGGCTGGGTGCCATCGAGCGGCGAGAAGATCTGCACGACGCCCTCTTCCGCCATCTCGATCAGCGCCTCGCGCAGCTTGCGGGCGCGGATGGCATCTTCCAGGCGCACGCGGCGCAGGATTTCGGGCGCGAAGTTCGGGATGCCGAGGAATGCAACCTTCTCGCCTTCCGTCAGCGCATCCCCGATCCGCAGCAGGCCCCGGTTGGGAATGCCCACGATATCGCCCGCGTAGGCTTCCTCCGCGATGGACCGGTCCTGCGCAAAGAAGAACTGCGGTGCTTGCAGCGCCATCACCTTGCCCGTGCGTGAGACCGTCGCCTTCATGCCTCGCGTCAACTTGCCGGAGGTGACACGCATGAACGCGATGCGGTCGCGGTGATTGGGATCCATGTTCGCCTGGATCTTGAAGACGATGCCGGTCATCGCCGGCTCGTTGGCATCGATGGTGCGGTGGGCTGCCTTCTGCGCGCGCGGCGGCGGGGCAAAATTCACAAACGCATCGAGGATCTGGCGGACGCCGAAATTCTTCAACGCCGAACCGAAATAGACCGGCGTCAACGTCCCGTGGCGAAAGGCCTCCAGATCGAACTGACCGCACGCGCCTTGGACCAGATCGACCTCCTCGCGCCAGCGTGCCGCCGCCGCCTCGCCCATCAGGCCGGCGATGGCGGGATCATCGGGGCCCGACAGCGCGCCCAGATCCTCCGCATCGGTATCCATCTGGTTCACGCGCGGCGTGCTGAGGTCATACGTGCCCTTGAAGTCGCGTCCCGAGCCCATGGGCCACACCATCGGCGCGGTATCGAGCGCGAGCACGTTGGAAATCTCATCCA
The DNA here is from genome assembly GCA_964587445.1 of uncultured Hyphomicrobium sp. GTDB lineage: Bacteria > Pseudomonadota > Alphaproteobacteria > Rhizobiales > Hyphomicrobiaceae > Hyphomicrobium_B. The sequence goes on along the minus strand of CAZPLQ010000005.1, from coordinate 57,677 downwards.
GCAGTTCCAGCGGCTCACGCGCCTCGCGGTCCATCTTGTTGATGAAGGTGACGATCGGGATATCGCGCATCCGGCAGATTTCGAACAGCTTCCTGGTGCGCGCCTCGATACCCTTGGCCGCGTCGATGACCATGATGGCGCTGTCGACGGCGGTCAGCGTGCGATAGGTCTGATCGGAAAAGTCCTCGTGACCCGGCGTGTCGAGCAGGTTCATCACCGCGCCACCGTACTCGAACGTCATCACCGACGTGACGACCGAGATGCCGCGCGCCCGCTCGATCGCCATCCAGTCCGAGCGTGTGTTCTTCTTGTCGCCCTTGGCCTTCACCTGCCCGGCAAGCTGGATCGCGCCGCCGAACAACAGCAGCTTTTCCGTCAGTGTCGTCTTGCCGGCGTCGGGATGCGAAATGATCGCGAACGTACGCCGGCGCGCGATCTCGCGCTCCATGATGGATTGAGGCGCACCCCCCTTGGGGGACGCCACGGCGGAAACGGCAGACTCGGCGGCCGCCGGTCTTGCGGCGATCTCGGAATTGTCGGTCAAAGCGTCGAATCTTTCAGTTTTATGAGGTGTTGGCCGCCCTATAGCACTGCGGGTATTCAGCGGCCACTTCTATGTTCCCCAGCTGTTCCGGACAGGCGGGGCGCGCCAACGTCGACAACCTCAACCTCGTTGCAGCGCAGCGCAAATATTCAACGGCGCCAAGACCTTCGGGAAATATGGCCCGCCATCGTCGAGCACTGCACGTTCGACTACATGAAAAAGAATTCCACCGCGACGGTCCCCCTTAACGGCGCGCTGTGGGTCGGCGGCGCGCAGACCTTCATCCATAAAGGCACCAACGGCCGCTGGACAAACATGCTGTCTGAGGAAGACTGCAGGCGCTACGAACAAAAAGCGGTCGAGGAATTGGGCGCGCCATGGACCAGGGATTGCTCGCTTGACCCCGGCGCAGGCGCGCTCTACCACCGGCCAATCGCGATCCCGCTAAATTCGAGCGCCATGGCCGACATTCTCGAGAAAATCACCGCCTACAAACGCGAGGAGGTGGCGCGCGCCAAGCTGCTGAAGCCGCTGCGCGTCATCGCGGAGTATGCCCGCTCGGCCCCTCACGTGCGATCCTTCGCGGGCGCCATCGAAGCCAAGCTGAAAGCGAGGCAACCCGCGCTCATCGCCGAGATCAAGAAGGCCTCGCCTTCCAAGGGTCTCATCCGCGCCGACTTCGATCCCCCTGCTCTTGCGCGCGCCTACGAGGCGGGCGGGGCCGCGTGCCTGTCTATCCTCACCGATACGCCCTCGTTCCAGGGCGCACCCGACTATCTCGTTGCCGCGCGCGCCGCCACCAGGCTGCCCGTGCTGCGCAAGGACTTCATGATCGACACCTATCAGGTGGCCGAAGCGCGGGCCTGGGGCGCGGACTGCATTCTCATCATCCTAGCGGAAGTCGACGATGCGCTGGCCGCGGATCTTGCCGCCGCCGCCAAGGACTGGGGCATGGACGCCATTGCCGAGGTTCACGACGCGACGGAAATGGAGCGCGCGTTGAAACTCGACTGCCGCCTCATCGGCATCAACAATCGCAACCTGAAGACGTTCGACGTCACCTTGGAGACGACCGAAAAGCTTGCGCCCAAGGTGCCGAAGAACCGCATCGCCGTCGGCGAAAGCGGTATTTTCACCCCTGCCGATCTGGCGCGTCTGTCGAAGGTGGGCGTCAATACGTTTCTCGTCGGTGAAAGCCTGATGCGCCAGGACGACGTGACGGCAGCAACGAAAGCCCTGCTCGCCTAGAGCAGTTTTCGGTTTTGACGGATCGCAAACGGCTCTATAGCCCGCTCTATAGCCCGCTGCGATCTCATGGAGTCACCTCCTTCTCCCGTGGAGAGAAGGTGCCCCGAAGGGAGTACGAGATACGCCTCTCCCCTTGGGGAGAGGCCGGCGCTCCGGCGCGTCAGCGCCGAACCTTGGAGCGCCGGGTGAGGGGATGGACCAGCGATCCAATCTGCGATGCGCCGTCACGATTGTGAGGGGGCGGCTGACCACCCCCTCACCCCGACCCTCTCCCCAAGGGGAGAGGGGGCTAGCGCGATCAGCGCACGCCGAAATCCCTCACCTGTCGCTTCGCGACATCCTCCCGTTCCGAGAGAGGAAAACAGCACTCTGTATGATCGCAAAGCGCGCTACAGCCGGTTGCGGGCCTCACGTCCTTCTCCCGCGGGGAGAAGGTGCCCCGAAGGGGCGGATGAGGGGTCTGGCGCGAGCAGCGGTGCGTGCTGAAGTCCATCGCCTGTCGCTTCGCGACATCCTCCCGTTCCGGGAGAGGAAAACTGTGGCACTGTATGACCGCAAAATGCTCTAAGCTTTGTTTTTGCCGTGTTTCTCATCGAAAAACCGGTCCCCACTTTTCCGCAAAGCACGTTAGGAGAGCGACGGGTGAAAAAACTGTCTCACCTCGATGAAAAAGGCGCCGCCCGCATGGTCGACGTGTCGGGCAAGGAGGTGACCGAGCGGATCGCGCGCGCGCAAGGTTTCGTCGCCATGAAAACGCAAACGCTTGCGCTCATCGAAACGGGCGAGGCGAAAAAAGGCGACGTGCTTGCCGCTGCGCGCATCGCCGGCATCATGGCGGCGAAGAAAACGTCGAACCTCGTCCCGCTGTGCCACCCGCTCGCCATCACCAAGGCGACCGTGGACTTCACGCTCTCGCATGACCCTTGTGGCATCCATGTTGCCGCCGAGGTGAAGGTTGCAGGTCAGACCGGCGTCGAGATGGAAGCGTTGACCGCCGTCTGCGTGGCCTGCCTCACCATTTACGACATGCTGAAGGCCGCCGACAAAGGCATGGTGATCCGCGAGGTCGCCCTCATCGAGAAGACGGGCGGAAAAAGCGGCCACTGGAAGGCGGCTGGCGCGCGTTAACCCCAAGAGCCGGCGCGTGCCGGCGCGTATTCGCGCGCCCCTGGTGCTGCGCAGCCTGTTCGAGGTAGATTGCATTCAACGCATCCAAGAGAGGAGCCGGCGGAGAATGGCCGACGAAGCAGACCTGATCGAACTGGACCGCCGGATAGCGACAGTGCGCGAGAACATCCGCATTCTCGTGGAGCAAGCGACCGCCTACTCGGGCGCGGCCGACGAGGCGCGGACTGCCGATCGCATCGCCGATCAGGAAAGCCTGCTCGCCGAACTCGTCAAACAGCGCGACGCCCTGACGAAGGGTTGAGCGGTTAACGGTTGGAGAAGGCTTATTGGTCTGATCGACGTTCACACGCCCAAAGCGCCAGCCTGTTATTGCGGCTTGCTTGCACTTCTCGGCGAGTTCGTCTGAACAAAAGAGATAGTAACTAAACGGATCACCGCCACCTCCCAGGCGACCAATTCCGCCGCGCCAAAGATGCCGCCCTTCAATGGCTTTGATCTCAGAACCGTAGGGCCAATTAGCATGTCTATCGTTTTGGACTTCGCGAACCCGGTTTGACCCAAACCTTCGGCAAAACGTGTGTCTTCGATGACGATCGCGTCGATCACCTGCCCTACCCTAAGGAGATGGTATTGCCTCCAATCCTTCTCAGAACCTCGAACTCGAAGGTTCACAGAGATAAATTGATGCAAGTGAGGTTCAAAGTATTCAATGACGCGCCTAACACTTGATTTCACTACCCAAACACCGGCGGCCAAAAAAGCATCGGGAACAAAAATCGGATCTTTCGGCACCGCAAACAGTGGATCGGGCACCAGAGCCATTAGCTCTGGGAAAAGTACTTCTCCACGAGCCATTGGAAAATAGGAATTTCCTGGCAAACGCGAGAGTTGAATCGACGCCACAATACTGCGTCTCGGTCGACGTCTCAGAGATTATAAATGGCATTTTCTGTTGGCAGTCCTCTCAGAATGCAAATTGGACTTTTACAGAACTCGACTGCCGCGATGGGAACACCTTGCCCTTGAGATCCTTCACCCTCTCTTCCGCACCACCGAACTGATTCGAATGTGATTAATCTCGTTCCTAATCATCTCAGGCGTGTAAGCCGCCGCCATAAACAGCAATTGACTCACCGCTCGGACATCCATTCGATGTGCACCGGGAAGCAAATTTTCGATGAAAGTTTCCAACCGTGTAAATTTTTCGCGGCCGTCGGGCATATCCTCAGATACTCCGTCAGGGTTTGACTTCATCCATTCAAAAATATCTGGAAATGCCAGCTTCGCAGCACGTGCTACTTCGACGTGCTTCTCCGGAGGATAAAGACAGCCTGGTAGGAAATCGCCCAGATCGTCAGGTATGTCGCCTTCAGCCATCACAGCAGCCTCAGTTGTTGCCTTCTTTGGTCAAAGCCTACCGGTTGGGAAACCTGTTCTGACACTTCAGGAAATCTGCATCCCACGCAGCATTGAACTCGACCATTATCGCCCCCAACCTGTCTGCCACCTTCACTGGAATTTTTATTCGATAATTTGTTTCTGGAACTTCAGACCCGAAGCTAAGTTGTGTTCAACAAGGCGTTCGTGAAGCTCTCCGGAAATGAGTAGAATATTGCATTTCCGGTTCCACCAGAGGTGCTTACCGATGATCGAAGCAGCTGGGAGCACGATTGGCGAGTCAAGCCGCTTGGACCAATACTTAGTCCCTGCCATCTCCCTCCACTTGACAATCGATTTCTCAACAACAACCTCATCAGCCCGATCCGCCACGTGGATGGAGTAGTAAGCGTACTCTTTGCGCTGGCCTCTCGGACCCGCTTCTAGTGTCAGCGGGATGAACTGATGGACGTTGGGCGCCAGCTCCTCGATGACATCCTTCACCTGTGGACTTACGCAATAGCCGGCGGCATTTACCCAAACCGTAGGTTTGCCGAATTTGGTATCGGCGACGGCGCGCGAAGGCCAGTGCTTGAGCCAGTCCTCAGCAACCTTTACCCCCCCCCGTCTCGAGTATCCATGACCCAAAGGGATCAAAGTCAATGATGTCCCGATTTGGAATCGCCTCAGTAACTGTGTGCAGATCGAGATCCAGCATGTAAGCTTCCATCGGGACCGTCCTCTCGCGTTCGATACTTGCGTCGCAGGAAATCATATCCGGTCCAAGCATTATTGTGCTCCTCACACCACCCTCACCTGCTTCCCGTCCTTGGTGACGGCGAGAAAACTCACCGGCCGCGACGGGAATACCTTGTCCTTGAGATCCTTCACCATCTCTTCCGCACCACCAAACGGCGCGATGACCTCGACGCTTGTCGAAGCCGCCTGCGTTACAGTTATTCGACGACGATTTGCTTTTCGAGCTCGAGCCCACCCAGGAGATTGCACTCCTGAAGCCGGTCATGCAGCTCGCCCGACATGCAGTACATCAGGCACGGCCGGTTCCGCCAAAGGTGTTTGCCCTTGATAGAGGCCAATGGCAGAGCCATGGCGCCGTTCTTCCTCCAGACTCTGCGCTTGGCAATGTCAGTTGTCCTCCACTCAACGTCCGACTTTTCAACCACGACCTCATCGGCACGATTAGCAATGTGGAGCGAATAATACTGATTGTTCCTGCGAGCCCCTGCAGGTCCGGCTTCGACACTAATCGGTATGAACTGATGGACGTCCGGAGCCAACTCCTCGATGATGTCTTTGACATCCTGGCTGATGCAGTAGCTTCCGGCAGCGAGCCAAGGGGTTAAGGGCTTGTCACTCGGAACTACGATCGCGATCGTTGGCCATGCCTTGAACCATTCTGTTGGGACTTTAGCCCCCCCGCCCGTCTCAAGTTGCCATTTACGCAATGGCTGGAACTCCATCTCGACACGGTCAATTTCTGATGCCTCGGTCATCGTATAGTAGTTCTGCCGAAACATATAAGCTTCCATCACATCACCCTCACTTGCTTGCCATCCTTGGTCACAGCCAAGAAACTCACCTGCCCGCGTCTAGACCGGGCGCGGTTTCGTAATTCTACATAACGCATGGCCCTTGCTTGGCCGCCTCGCCTCCCGCGAGCACCCCAAACTTCCCAATCTCTAACCCCTGATGCACCTTTTAGGTCGCACTCGGCAACGGCGGGAAAGTCGGGTATCCTGATCCCGCCATGACAGCCTCGACAGCGACCGCTCCGCCCGCCGCCAAATCCGCCCTCCTGCCCGTTGACGATGCGCTTGCACGCGTGCTCGATGGCGTGCGCCCGCTCGGCCCCGAACACGTTCCGTTGACGGAGGCTCCGGGCCGGACGCTGGCCCACGATCTGGCGGCGGCACTGACCAATCCTCCGTTCGATGTGTCCTCCATGGACGGCTACGCGGTGCGCGCGGCCGATCTTGAGGCAGCACCCTTGACGTTGAAGCTTACCGGCGAAAGCGCGGCCGGCTGGCCGTACGCGGGCAGCGTGCGCTCTGGTGAGGCGGTCCGCATCTTCACGGGCGCGGTTTTGCCCGACGGCGCTGATACCATCGTCATCCAGGAGAATACGTCCGCGACCGTCGATGCGGTTCGCATTCTGGAACTGGCCCGCAAGGGCGCCAACGTACGCTGGCGCGGCGGCGACTTCCATGAGGGCGACACCGTGCTCGCCGCCGGTACGCGGCTCACCGCGCGCCACATCCTGCTGGCGGCTACGGCCGGACACGCCATGCTGGCCACCGTCCGCAAGCCCGTGGTCGCCATTCTCGCCACGGGCGATGAACTCATCGAGCCCTCGGACCGGCCCATGGCGGGTCAGATCGTTGCCTCCAACTCCTACGGTCTTGCCGCCCTGATCGCGGCCGCCGGAGGCGAACCGCACCTCATCGGAATCGCGCGCGATACGCCGGAAGATCTGGCGCAGAAATTCGAGGAGGCCACGAGCGCAGACATTCTCGTCACCACCGGCGGCGCGTCGGTCGGCGATCATGACCTCGTGCGTCCCGCGCTCGAAGCCTGGGGCGCCAAACTCGACTTCTACAAAATCGCGATGCGTCCGGGAAAGCCGCTTTTCTTCGGCCGGAACGGCGCCATGCGGGTGCTGGGCCTGCCGGGCAATCCCCTATCGTCGATCATCGGCGCGCGCATTTTCCTGGTTCCGCTCATCACGCGGCTACTGGGACGCACGGACGCCATCACGCCGATCTCGGCAACGCTCACCATGCCCATCGAAGCCAATGGCCCACGCACCCACTACATGCGTGCGCTGCTGGACACATCCAGCGCGGGTGCGCGCGTGACCCCGTTCGGCGGCCAGGACAGCTCTTTCGTGCGCGCGCTCGCGCAAGCCAACTGCCTCGCCGTCATACCGGCCGACGCGCCTGCCCTCCCCGAAGGAAGCCCTATCAACGTGCTTCCTCTTGATTTCTGACGTGCTTTTCCGTGGACGGCGATTCCGCTATAGAGGGGCCCTTGCGACAGGGATCCGCTAGGCATGAAGCTTTCGCCAGCCCGCTACATCTCGATCCTCGGCACCGAGGTTCACGCGGCGGTGACGACGGCAGAAGAGGGCAAGACGGCCCTCAAAGAGATTCGCCAAAAGAAAAACGAGTTTGGCCTGAAGCGCCGCGCGCTCCTCCATCAGCAAAAGGTGGCCAAGGAGGCGGCTGAGCGCGCGCAAGGCACGCGGACGACCCGCAGGAAACCAGGGCTGGTTGCGGGCCTACGCCGTCTGTTCGGCCTGGTGCAGGCCCGCGCCCCCAAGCGCTCGGTCGCACAATTGGAAAGCCAAATTCACGACATCGACGAGATCCTGTTCAACCTGGACTCCTGCAAGGTGCAAATCGAAGGCAAACTGCTCAGTTTGAGCTAAAGGGGTTCGCCGAGGACGGGCGCTGACGGCCCCACTCCGCAATCTTTCGGCTCTAGCGACATTTTTGATACGCTCGCCGGCCCGTCTCTCGCAGTTCTCCGCAAGGCTATTTGAGGTCAACGGCGTTGACGCTAGAACCTACTGAAAACATCTTTTGGGGGTCATGGCATATCGAGTCCGAGGATTGATCGTGGCAGCGGGCATGCTGCTGCTTTCGGGATGCGCCCCGCGCCCCCCCGACCGCGTGCTATGGCCAGCAGAACGCACGCCGTCCTATACGGCAAAGGCGGACATTCTGGTGGCAACGACGCGGATGCGAGGGCGGCCTGAGGACCCCACGGCCATGACCGCCGGCCTCTCCAACACGCTCAACTTTGAAGCTCTAGAGATCTCGATTCCACGGGAGCATCAGGCCGGCAGCGTCGAGTGGCCCGATACCGGTCCCGCCGATCCGGCCTACAATTTCATGACGACGGCCCGTGAGCCGCTCGACGAGCAGCAGTTCATCGCGCAGGTCCGGCGGCGGGCGCGCAGCGGGGAACCCGGAGCGGAGTCCGTTCTCGTCTTCGTGCACGGCTACAACAACCTCTATCAGGAGAGCGTCTACCGCTTCGCCCAGATCCTGCATGATGGCGAAGTTCGCGAAACAGGTGTGCTGTTTGCCTGGCCATCACGCGGAAGGGCGCAACTCTATCTTGCAGACCGCGAGTCGAGCACTTTCTCCCGCGACCATCTGGAACACACGCTGCAGAAGATCGCTGCAATCCCCGAGGTGCGAGAGATCAACATTCTCGCCCACTCCATGGGCAACTGGGTTGCTGTCGAAACACTGCGCCAGGCCGCGATGAAGGGTCATGGCGATTTTGGCGGAAAGCTCAACCATGTGGTGCTCGCCTCCCCCGATATCGACATCAACGTCTTCCGCACCCAGCTCGACGTGATCGGGCCGTTGCGCCAGCCGATTACCGTGATGGTCTCGGGAGATGACAAGGCCTTGAACCTGTCCTCGTTTCTTGCAGGCAACGTTACGCGCGTCGGCAATGTGTCGGCCACCGACCCGCGCGTTATTGCGGGCGCCTTGCGCTACAATATCCGCGTCATCGACCTGAGCAATATACAGGCTGGTGGCTCCCTCAATCACGACAAGTTCGCCGAGTCGGCACCGGTCATCGCTGCCATCGGCCGGGGCCTGGCGTCGGAAGACGTGAGCAAGGCTGGCGTCATCGATGCCGCAAATGCTCTCGGCAAATCGATCCTGTCGATCCCGGCCAACATCGTAGGACAGCCGGTCGAGTAACGCAGACAGGCATCAGCAGCCCAGCTGCCGTTCCCAATCACTTGCAGAACGATTTGAGAACGTGTAGGGTACATTTACGATTTGTACCTGCAGACGTTCCAATGGTGGACCGTGAACGCTTCCGGTGCGCCATGACTCGCTCCTCAACCAGGAAGACCCGATGCTGACCGAAAAACAAAAAGAGCTGCTTTTGTTCATCCACGAACGCATGCAGGAGCGCGGCGTACCGCCCTCCTTCGATGAGATGAAAGATGCACTCGATCTCAAGTCGAAGTCGGGCATACACCGCCTCATCACCGCGCTCGTGGAGCGTGGGTTCATCCGGCGCTTGCCGCACCGGGCCCGCGCCATCGAGGTGATCAAGCTGCCGGAGAATGAAACGGTCGCCGCGCAAAAACGAGGCTTCCAACCGAGCGTCATCGAAGGCTCCGCGCCGCCGAAATCCAACATCGCGTCACCGCCCCCCTCCCACATCATCGATGCCCGCACGGTCTCCGTGCCCGTCATGGGCCGCATCGCCGCCGGCACGCCGATCTCGGCGATCCAGAACCATACCCACGACATCGCCGTACCGCCCGACCTGCTCACCAACGGCGAGCACTTCGCCCTGGAGGTGAAAGGCGATTCCATGATCGAGGCCGGCATTCATGACGGCGACACGGTCATCATCCGCCGTTGCGACAGCGCCGAGAACGGCGACATCGTCGTAGCTCTGGTGGAAAAGGAAGAAGCGACGTTGAAGCGGTTGCGCAAGAAGGGCTCGACCATCGCGCTGGAAGCGGCAAACCCCGAATTCAAGACGCGCATTTTCGGGCCCGATCAGGTCGACATCCAGGGACGCCTCGTCGGCCTGCTGCGCCGTTATTGATCGGCTGGCGCGACTTGCGTTGTTTCAGCGCGCAAAGCCCTTGCGTTTAGCGGCTGGGTCCAACTTGACTTGCGCCCGTATCCTCTACGCCATCGGCATCGGACGCAGGATCACCAGCGGCGGCCTCTGCATCCTCGCTCCCGTCGTCGTCCTCGATTTCAGGACGCGGCGGCAAGGGCGCGAGCCATTCGGGCTTCCCGGCATAGTGCGGCAGGCGGCGCGGGCTTGCGTCGCGGGAAGGCGCAGACTTCCCTTTTGAAACTTCAGCGTCTGGCCCGCCGGTCTCTTCCAATTTGATACGCGGCATGGGCGGTCTGGCGACGCGTATCTGCGACCACGGCCGGTCGCCGCGATGGCGCGCAACGGTATCGATGCGCAAGACGCCCTGAGCGGGGTGCGACTCAAACTTTGCGGGCGATGAGGCTTCGCCGCCTGGCTCCAGATAAAGCGCGTGCGTGCCATTCCGCCAGACATCGAAGAAGTCGATGACCGTGCCGTGCGCGGTGCATCCGCGCTTGGGCCGCGGCACGTTCAGCACAACGATGTCGGCATGCGCGCAATCCTCTCCGATCGCCGCCGGATGACGGGCCACCGCCAGACGCGCCCCCTTCAGCCGTGCTACGCAACCTATGCTGTCGCAGGTAAAGCCGTGGGCCTTGGCCGCGTCGCGTGGGGAGCGCCCGTCTCCGTCGTGCTCCAGCCAGCGGCCAAGCTCGAATTTCGCTTGGCGGGCTGGCAACGCCGACAAACTCCCATCGGGACCGCGCACTGCGACCAACTCTCCGCCACGCGCGATCAGGATATCAGGACGAGGCATGTGCGGGGCGAGCAACAGCCCGGCAATGGCGAGTGCTGCGCCCATGACCCGAACCCGGCCGCGCCACAGAATAACCCATAGGCCGCCTGCCACAATAAGCACGAACGCGGGCGTCGGAATGGCCGGGATATGCGCCACCGCGCCGGGAAGTCTGGCAACAAGCCCGGCACACCACGTCATGGCGTCGATGCCGGCCCCCATCGGAACGAGCGCGAGAGCCTCCAACCCCAGCGGCATCAGGATCAGTGCTGCGAGCGCTGCCGGCATCACGGCGAAGTTGCAAATCGGGATGGCCAGAAGATTGGCGAGCACCGCGTACTGCTGGCTCTGATGGAAGTGGTAGGCGGCAAACGGCGCGACCGCAAAGCTCGCCACAAGCGTCGAGAGCACGATGCCGCCAAAGAACATCACGACGCGCAAGACGGGATGCGGCTCGGACGGGTTTGCGAAGCGGCTGCGCACGCCTTCATAGGCGCCGACCAGCCCGGTCACGGCGGCAAACGACATCTGAAAGCCAGGATCAAACAAGCTTTCAGGAAACAGCAGCAGGATGATGAAGGCGGCGAGCGCGACGTTGCGTAGCGCAAGCGCGGGGCGGTCGAGCAGGATCGCCAGAAACATGATGACGATCTGCACGGCGCTGCGCACTGTCGCGAACGCGCCTCCTGAGATCGCCAGATAGGCGAGCGCGCCGGCGATGCCCGCAAGGGCCGCCCACTTCTTGATGGAAAAGCGCAGCGCGATGCCCGGTAGCGTTGCAAGCAGCAGACGCACGCAGAAGAACACGGCGCCCGCCATGATCACCATGTGCAGTCCTGAGATCGACAGGATGTGGAAGAGGCCCGCGTTACGATAGGCGTTGTTCGTTGCCTCCGAGATGCCGCCGCGCTCGCCGGTGATCAATGCGGCCGCGATCGCGCCCGTCTCTCCGGGCAGCACCGCCTTGATACGCGCGTTGAGCCCAGCGCGGATGTCCTCCACGATCTCGTTGTAGCGCGCCGGCCAGCCGGGCGCGGGTGAACCTCCAAGAATTTCGACCGGCGCATACGTGTAGCCTACGCCGCCCAGACGCTCGAACCATGCCGCGCGCGCGAAGTCGAAGCCGCCGGGAATGGCGGGGCTCGCGGGCGGAGAGAGCGTCGCTTTGAGGTGTACGCGCATGCCCGGCTTCACGTCGGGGCTGTCGGGGGCATTGCGCGTTTTCAACGTACGCACCCTTACGCGCACCGGCCGCTCCCCTTCGGCAAGGCCAGCCAGATCCTCAACCCAAAGCGTGATGCGCTCGCCGCGCGGCATCTTGGGCTCCACGCGTTCCACGCGGCCGATCAGATCCGCATTGTTCATCTGTTTCTGCAGCACGGGCGCGCGCACGGCCTCCACGCGCAGCTTGGCGGACAGAAAGCCCACACCCGACAACAGCAACCCGATGGCCAGGGACGCGGACAGCGTGCCACGCGACAAGGCCATCAACAGGCAGATAAACAGCGCCGCCGGGGCCAGCGCTGTTATGAGTTGTGGCTCCAGGGGTAACGCGAAATAGGCCGCGATCCCCACGCCCAGCCATACGGGCGCCCAAAGGAAAAAGCGCGGCCGCTCGGCATCGAGGGACGCGCGGATGGCGGCTAATGCCGCACTTTGCGGCATGGTCGCGCGCGCGCCATCCATCTCCCCTGGCAAACTCATCACAATACGCCCGCACCGCCCCTTTGCGCGATCCCTTCAAGGCATGCTACACGGGTTCCCGACATCCCGCATTGCCAACCGATTGCAAAGGTCCTTATGTCCGAGGCCTCACAAAAAGCCGCGCCAACCGTGCGTTTCGCCCCATCCCCCACCGGCTATCTTCATATCGGCGGGGCGCGTACCGCGCTGTTCAACTGGCTCTATGCCAAGGGACGCGGCGGCACGTTCCTGCTGCGCATCGAGGATACCGACAGGGAGCGCAACAATGCCGCTGCCGTGGACGCGATCCTCGACGGCCTGAGGTGGCTCGGCCTTGACTGGGAGGGAGAAGCGGTCTCGCAATTTGCCCGCGCGGACCGGCACCGGGAAGTGGCGCATGAGTTGCTGAAGCGCGGCGCTGCATATTATTGCTATGCCTCGCCGGAGGAGATCAACGCAGCGCGCGAGGCCGCCAAAGCCGAAGGACGCCCGCAGATCTTCCTGTCGCCGTGGCGCGATCGCGACGCAAAGGATGCACCCAAGGACGTGAAACCGGCGATCCGGCTCAAGGCCCCGCGCGACGGCGAGACGATCGTTGAAGATCATGTGCAGGGTCGCGTGACCTTCCCGAACAAGGATCTCGACGATCTCATCATCCTGCGCTCGGACGGCAACCCGACCTACAACCTCGCTGTCGTCGTAGACGACCACGACATGGGCATCACGCACGTGATCCGTGGTGTCGATCATCTGACCAACACCGCGCGCCAGACCCAGATCTACAACGGCATGGATTGGAGCGTACCCGACTTCGCGCATGTGCCGCTCATCCATGGCGCGGATGGCGCCAAGTTATCGAAACGCCATGGTGCGCAAGGCGTGGAGGAATACCGCGCGATGGGCTACCTGCCGGTCGCGCTGCGCAACTACCTCGTGCGTCTGGGCTGGAGCCACGGCGACGATGAGATCATGTCGACCGATCAGCTCCTCGCGTGGTTCGACATCGACGACATCAACAAGAGCGCGGCGCGCTTCGACTTCAAGAAGCTCGACGACCTGAACGGCCACTACATCCGCCAGTCGACGGACACCGAGCTGCTCGCGCGCATCAAGGATATGCTGCCCCATCTCGACTTCGCCGCACTGCGCGCCCTTGAGATCGACCCCAAGGCGCCGGCGCGCGCCGACATTGCATTGGCGGGCGAAGTGGCAGCGCAGGTTTCGGGCGTCGACACCGGCAAGGATCTGGCCGCGCGGTTCGAGGTGGCCGGATGGGACAAGCTTGCCGCAGCCCTCCCTTCGCTCAAGGAACGCGCCAAAACGCTCGCAGAGCTCATTCAGGGCGCGCTCTATCTCGTGGCGGCCCGCCCGCTTCAATTGGACGCCAAGGCCGCCAAGCTGATCGACGCTGACGCCAAGGCCACGCTCTCGGCCCTGCTTTCGCGCTTTGAAGCGGCCCCGTCCTGGACGGCTTTAGAGTTGGAAGCCATCGTAAGGGCCTATGCCGAGGAAACCGGCGCCAAGCTCGGCAAGGTCGCCCAGCCCTTGCGAGCCGCCCTTACCGGGCGCAGCGTTTCGCCGCCTGTATTCGACGTGATGGCGGTTCTGGGGCGCGCGGAATCTGCGGCACGCATAGCAGATTGTACGAATTAACAAACAAGGCTGGGATCGGATGACCATGTCATGTCGTTTCCCCTGCTAAGGACGATATTGCCGCACTGCAAAATGTGGAATAAACGTCTGTAACTTCGTGCAGGGTTTCGCTGCACGAACTCAGGCCTGCGGCCGTCGGCGAAAGCACCGTTGCGGCGCAATACGCGCACGCCACGCCTCGACTCGTGATGATCGCCGCCGCACGCGGCCAGTTCGGGAGAACACGCATGGACGCACAGAACGGCAAACCTGCAACCGAGATGCCCCCAGCGCGGCTCGACGTCGTCGGCAAACACGTCAACCTCGAAGTGCGCGCTGGCAGCATCGGCCCCAACGTGATCGACGTCGGCCAGCTCTACAGGGACACCGGTTGTTTCACCTACGATCCGGGCTTCACGTCGACCGCCAACTGCGCAAGCAAGATTACCTTCATCGACGGCGACAAGGGTGAACTGCTCTATCGCGGATACCCAATCGAGCAGCTCGCGGAGAACACGAGCTTCCTGGCCGTTTGTTATCTGCTGCTTTACGGGGAGCTGCCGACGAACGCGGAGTTCATCAACTTCCGCCGCACCATCACCAACCATACGATGGTGCACGAACAGATGACGCGCTTCCTCACCGGCTACCGCCGCGACGCCCACCCGATGGCCGTCATGGTCGGCACGGTCGGCGCGCTCTCGGCTTTCTATCACGACTCAACCGATATCAACGATACGCGCCAGCGCGAGATCGCCTCGCATCGCATGATCGCGAAGATGCCGACGATCGCGGCCATGGCCTACAAATACTCGATGGGTCATCCTTTCATCTATCCGCGCAACGATCTCGACTACACGTCGAACTTCATGCAGATGTGCTTCGCGGTGCCTTGCGAGCCCTACATCGTAAACCCCGTTCTCTCTCGCGCGCTCGACCGCATCTTCATTCTGCACGCCGACCACGAGCAGAACGCCTCGACATCGACGGTGCGTCTTGCGGGCTCCTCGGGGGCCAACCCGTTCGCCTGCGTCGCGGCCGGAATCGCGTGCCTGTGGGGTCCGGCGCACGGGGGCGCCAACGAAGCCGCGCTCAACATGCTGCAGGAGATCGGTAACGTCGATCGCGTTCCCGAATACATCGCAAAGGCGAAGGACAAGACCTCCGGCTTCCGCCTGATGGGCTTCGGCCATCGCGTTTACAAGAACTACGATCCGCGTGCGAAGGTCATGCAGAAGACCTGCCACGAGGTTCTGGACGCCGTCGGCCACAAGCACGATCCGCTACTGAAGGTCGCCCTGGAACTTGAGCGCATCGCGCTGCAGGACGACTACTTCATCGAGAAGAAGCTCTATCCCAACATCGATTTCTATTCGGGCATCACGCTGCGCGCGATGGGCTTCCCCGTTGCGATGTTCACCGCGCTTTTCGCCGTCGCCCGCACGGTCGGCTGGATCGCACAGTGGAAAGAGATGATCGAGGATCCCGAGCAGCGCATCGGCCGTCCGCGCCAGCTCTACATCGGCCACCCGCGCCGCGATTTCCCGGCCGAATGACACGAGGACCGGCATCGGCTGCTTCAAAAGGCCCGGCGACCACCGGGCTTTTCCTTTTTCAGCGCTATCGCTTTCGCGTATCGACGACGGCGAGCACGGCGCGTGCCGCCGCCTGGCTCGGGGTCCCCGACGCAAGCAAGAGCTTGCCGGGTACGCGGGCCAGAGCCTCCAATTGCGCGCGACGCGCAGGCGTATCCGACATCAGCTCGGCCACTGCCGGCGCCAGCTTTTCCGCCGTGCAGTCGTTCTGCAGGAATTGTGGGAAGGGCCGCTCGGCACCCAAGACGAGGTTGGCGAGAATGGCTGTATCGGCCGTGATGAGGCGGCGCACGATAACCGCCGTCACGTCATCGAGCTTGTAGGCAACAACCATTGACAAACCCGCAAGGGCCAGTTCCAGCGTCACCGTTCCGGATGCCGCGAGCGCGGCGGTTCCAAGGCGCATGGCGGCATATTTGTCTGCCGCTCCCATGACCAGATGTACGTTGCCTGGCCATGACGCGCTAGCCTGGGCGACCTTATCCTTGAGATGAGTCACGACGGGCACGACACAGTCGAAGTCGATCCCCGACTGCTTGAGCTTCGCGATGGTCTCGCCGAACACGCCGACGAGACGATCCACCTCGGAGCGCCGGCTGCCGGGAAGAACCGTGAGTACCTTGCGGCCCGCCGCAATGCCGAGGCGCCGCGCCAGTGCTTGCGCATCAGCTCCCTGGATCTCATCGAGCCGTTCGATCAGCGGATGACCGACGTAGGTGCAATGCGGCCCGCCAAGACGCTCGTGCGCTGCAGGTTCAAACGGCAGCAGGCCCAGGATTTCATCGACATAGGCACGCATCTTTTTTGCCCGGCCAGAGCGCCACGCCCATACACTGGGCGATACGTAGTCGACGATTGGAATATCTGGCGCACGCTTGCGAATGCGCTTGGCGATTGCGTGGGTGAACTCGGGGCTATCGATGATGACGACGGCATCCGGGTTGAAGGCGAGCGCCGCCGAGACTGCCTGATGAACACGCCGCACGATGCGCGGCAGCGCGGGGATGATGTGCGCGGGCCCCATCACGGCGACATCCTCGATGGGAAAGAGCGACGCCAGCCCCTCATGCGCCATGTCCTCGCCGCCCACGCCCGCAAAGGCGACGCCTTCCGCACCGCAGGTTTCCTTCAGCGCCGCCATGAGCTTGGCGCCCAGCGCGTCGCCGGAATGCTCGCCCGCGACAAGAAACAACCGCAACGCCGCTGGTCCACGCACGCTCATCAGAACGCCGCGGCCCTGGGATCAGCCGCCGCACCTGCGATGAACAGGCGGAAGCGGTCGGCGACGTCGAGGACAGGGCCCTTGTGGGCCGCGCCGTCTCCGGGTCCAAACATGACGACGATGCCCTGGATGCCGCACGCGGCGGCTTGACGGATAAGCGGCTCATCGAGCGCCTCGTTGGGGCCGATGAACAGTACGCCATTGCTCTTCTTTCGCTTGAGGAAGAGGCGTGCGCGCTCCAGCACCTGCGCACTCGGTTCGCGCGTGCCGATGGAAAGCACGCGGCCGGCCGCGATGACGAGCGCGGTTCCTGTACCGAAATCCTCGAGCGCGCTCATGATCCGCACGCCCAGCTCGATATCGCGCGCGCGCTCGGGAGGAATCGAATAACCGCCGAACACGATAGGTTCGATGACAAAGCCGTTGGGGGGCGCTGGTGGCGCCGGTGGCGCGGGCACACCGGCAATAAAGATCTGCGCGCGGTCAGCGCGCTCCAGCATTTCAAAGCGGCTGGCGGCCAGAACTTCACCGCTGGCGCCGGCGATACCGGCAAGCCCTGCCGCGATCGCGCCATGCGCCGTATCGGGACCAATGGCCGGCAGATCGAGCCGCTTATCCTGCCCCGGCTTGGCGCGCTTCACGAGCACGCCATAACGCAAATGGTCCGGATCCGCGCCTTGCGCGATGCGCAACTCCCGGACACGTGCCAGCATCCTGTCGGTGCCCTCCGCGGCTTCGATGGCCTCCACACGGCCTCCGGCCACGACAACGGCCTGCCCGATGTCGAAGTGTCCCAGTGCCGCAATGAACTCGAAACCGCGCACAATATCCGCCTGATGCACGGCCTCGGGATGGTGAAAGCCGATGGCGCCGTCAGACAGAAGCAGCTCGGGCGCGACGTCATGCACGCCCAGCACACGCAGCTTGCGCGATTCAAAAAGTCCCACCACCCCGCGCAGCACCGCGTCGTCTCCTCCCGAGCGCAGCGCCTTGAGGATGCGCGGCAGAGAAAACAGAAAGCCGAAGTCGGGCTTGGCCGTAAGAAACGAGGGGCGGCTCATGCGCCCGAGCATCACCATGTCGCGCATCCCGGCACGCTTGATGGCGCGCACGGCATGGCCAAGCTCGGCCCAGTTCAGAATCGTATGAGGGAAGTTGCGCAAGGCATCGTCCGCCTCGCCTTCGATCATCACGACGTGGACAGTGCCCCCGCGTGCCGTCACGGACCGCGCGACTTCCACAGGCAGCACACCGCCGCCCGCGATCATGCCAAGGTGCATCGCGGCGCCAGAACCCGGGCCAGAAGCAATCATGACGCGGCCTCAGCCGTCGGCGCCGTTCTTGGGCGTGCACAGCGAGCGCTTGCCGCCCTGGCGGATGAAGGCGACGATCTCTTGCACGATCGGGTGCGTCGAGAATTCTTGTGCCACATCATCGAGGCGCTCCATCAAGGTGCCTTCGGCAGCAAACAAAAGCCGGTAGGCGCGGCGCAGATCGTGGATGTCGGTGCGCGAGAAGCCCCGTCTCTGCAGGCCCACGATATTCAGGCCCGACAGGTAGGCGCGGTTGCCAAGCGCCATACCGTAAGGGATCAGGTCGTTTTCCAACCCCGACATGCCGCCGACAAAGGCGTGGGGACCCACACGCGCGAACTGAATGACGGCTGCCCCTCCCCCAATGATAGCAAAATCGCCGACGTGGCAATGGCCGGCCAGCATGACGTTGTTGGAGAAGACGACATTGTTGCCGACGTGGCAGTCGTGACCCACATGGCTGTTGGCGAGAAACGCGCACTTGTCGCCGACGACAGTCTGCGAACCGCCGCCTTCGGTGCCCGGATTCATCGTGACGCCTTCGCGTATGATGCAGTCGGCTCCCACGCTCAGAGTGCACGGCTCGCCGTGAAATTTGAGATCCTGGGGCTGGTGCCCGATGGAAGCGAACGGAAAGATCCGCGTACGAGGCCCGATTGCCGTCGTGCCCGCCACGACGACGTGACTGACGAGTTCCACGCCCTCGCCCAGCACAACCTCGGGCCCCACAAGGCAAAAGGGCCCGATCTTGACGCCTGCGCCAAGCTTGGCGCCCTGCTCGATGACTGCGGTGGGATGAATTCCTGGCTCAGCCATGCTTGCTCGCGAATGCGCGCGCGTCCGCCGTATCGGCGAGCATCGCGCTGATCTCAGCCTCAGCCACGACCTGTCCGTTCACTTTGGCTTCGCCTCTGAAGCGCCAGACGCGACCCCGGTTGCGGATCTTGGAGACATGATAATGAAGCTGATCGCCCGGCAACACCGGCTTGCGGAATTTGGCATTGTCGATGCCCATGAAGTAGACGAGCTCCGCATGATAGTTCTCGCCAACGGAGGAGACGCACAGCGCTCCGGCTGTCTGCGCAAGCCCCTCAATGATGAGCACGCCCGGCATCACCGGATACTGCGGAAAGTGACCCTGAAAGAATGGCTCATTGATGGTGACGTTCTTGACGCCGATACAGCTCTCGTCACCCTTCATGTCGTACATCCGATCCACCAGCAGAAAGGGATAACGGTGCGGCAGCAGCTTCATCACGCGATTGATGTCAGCCGTTCCAAGAGCCGTCTCGGTGGTCTTGTGGTCCATTGTCTCCAACACTCCCGCGGCTCCAAAGGCCGGTATCAAAGATAAGGCCCCTGAGAGCCCGCAAACAAAAAACCAATAGTCTCAAGTTTCCTCGGAGGGACCTTCCGGGTACGCATTCCTATCACGCTCGACAAGACGCTTCAGCAGCGCGAGTTCCCGCGCCCACATCCTTAGCGGCTTCGCCGGCGTTCCGGCCATACGTGCTCCGGGAGGAACATCGTCCTTGGCGTGAGCGGCTCCCGCGATGTGGGCCCCGGCACCAATCTTGATGTGCCCAACCGAACCCGACTGGCCGCCCATGACGACGAAATCACCAAGCTCCGCGGAGCCTGAAATTCCCGTTTGGGCAACGATCACGCAGTGCCGGCCAATGATGACGTTGTGCCCGATCTGGACCAGATTATCAATTTTTGTGCCCTCGCCGATGATCGTATCCTTAAGAGCGCCCCGGTCGATCGTTGTATTGGCGCCAATTTCGACGTTATCCTGGATGATCACCCGGCCGATCTGCGGCACTTTCAAGTGGCCGCCCCGGCCCAAGGCGAAGCCGAAGCCGTCCTGGCCGATGCGCACGCCCGAATGGATCGTGACGCGGTCGCCCACCAGCGCGTGCGACACGGTTGCCAGGGCGCCGACGTAACTGTCCCGGCCGATCGTCACCCGTGCGCCGATCACCGCACCAGCCGCGATCCGCGTTCCCCGCCCGATCTGCACGTCCCGCCCGATGACCGCACCGGGCTCGATCTCGGCTCCTTCCTCCAGCCACGCCGTGGGATCGACAGCCTGCTGGCCGGGCGTTGCGATCAGTGGGCGCAGGGCATCGGGATAGAACAAGGCAAGCGCCTTGGCGAAGCCGTGATAAGGTTGCTTGGTGAGAAGCGCGGCCGTCCCCTGGGGCAAGCGATCCTTCAGCTCCGGCAGGATAAGACAGGCGCAAGACCGCGTCGTTTGAAGTTGCGGCAGGTATTTGCGGTTGTCCAGGAAGCTCATCTCGTCCGGACCCGCTTCCGATAGCGGCCGCACATCGTGAATCAGCGTTCCAGGATCCGCATGGGGTGCAAGGTCGGCACCGCAGGCCCTTGCCACCTCCACCAGCGTGAAGGGGCCGGCACGCTCAAAAAAACCGGGATGATCCATTGTTCTCGTTGTCTCCGGCTGCATCCGGGAGCCATTCCGCCTTGAGTGGAATCGCTAAAATGGCTCCAGGCTTTGTTGTCCCATGCTTCTTATCGGAAAACTGATTTTCCACCTTTCCGCTAAGTCTTCCATGGCTCTGGTTTAAGCGGCGGGACATTTGAACAACAAACGGCGCGATGGCAAGGCCGCCAGCGCGCCGTTTTCGATTTTCCAACTGGCAATCGGCGCCGCCCCGCGCCGCTGCCGGACTTGCGTCAGAACTTGGTCGAAGCGCCGAAGCGGAACATCTGCTCCTCGTCGTAGGACTGCTTGCTTAGGACCTTGGCGAAGTCCATGCGCAGCGGACCGACCGGAGAGTTCCACATCAAGCTGGCGCCAACGGACGAACGGATCGAGGACTCGTCGGCGAGACAGATGTTCTTGAACGAACCGTTGGTGAACTGCGAGTTGTCAGCGCAGTTATTGTTCGCATCGGCGAAATCACCCGAACCCCACAGCGAACCGGCATCTGCGAACACGGCGCCCGACAAACCGATGTCTTCCGGAATGAACGGCAGCGGGAAGCGCACTTCGGCGGTCGCAGCCCAATAGGTCTGGCCGCCCAGCGCATCACCCGTGAACAAGTCACGCGGACCGTAACCGGCGCGATCGAAGCCACGGATGGTCTCGCCGCCCTTGAAGTACATATCGAGCAGGCGGACATCGTCGCCGCCCCAGCCTTGAATGTGACCACCGATGACACGTCCGATCAGCGTGATCTTTTCGGTCAGCGGATAGTAGGCGCGGCCTTCCGCGTTCACACGCCAGTACTGCGTATCGCCTCCGAGCCCGGCGAACTCGTCGTCGAGCTGCAGGTAGATGCCGCGGGTCGGGTTGCGCGGATGATTGCGGCCATCATAGGTGATCGAAGTACCCACCAGCGATGTCCAGTACGCATTCTCGGTACATTCGCCTGCGCCCGTCACGGAGTCCGTCACCACAAATCCGCAGCCGTTCTTGATGGCACGTGAGGCAAAGTCCTCAACATCAAAGATCTGGTCGCGCGACAGCCCGTAGGACGTCTGCATCCAAAGGTTTTCGGCGAGCGGGAAGCCTAGCCGGAGCTGGCCGCCGGACTTGCGCTGGCGGAAGCCCGCCTGATCCCGCATGTCGATCTCTTTGTGATAGAGATCGAAACCGGCCGACAGATTGCGATCCAGGAAGCGCGGCTCGGTGAAGGACAAATCGACCTGCATGCGTTCGACAGAGCCTGCCAAGCGCAGGCGCACAAACTGGCCGTTGCCGAACAGGTTGCGCTCCGTGATCGACACGTCGCCGATAACGCCTTCCGAGGTCGAGTAGCCCGCACCGAACGAAAGCTCGCCCGTGGACTGCTCGGTGATCATGACGTCGAGGACGACGCGGTCCTGCGCAGAACCAGGGCTGCGCTTCACGTCAACCGCCTTGAACAGACCGAGGGCCTCAAGTCGCTTTTTGGCGCGATCAACCATCAGCGGGTTGTAGGCATCACCCTCCGCGAGACGGAACTCGCGGCGGATCACGAAGTCCTTCGTGCGTTCGTTGCCGATGATGTTGATACGCTCGATGTAGATGCGCGGACCTTCGTCGACCTGATAGGTGATGGAGATCGTGTGGTTCGCCGGATCGGGAATGGCACGCGGACGCACGCGCGCGAAGGCATAACCCTGCTCCGCAATCGCCAGCGTGAGCTTCTCCGTCGTCTTGTCGATCAGCGATGCGTTGTAGGTAGCGCCCGCGAGCGTCAGCAGTTCACCCTGGAAGGCTTCCGGCTGAACTTCAGGCAGGGAGCTTTCGATATTCACCGCGCCGAAATTGTAGGATTCACCCTCTTCGATCGCGAATGTGATGATGAAGCCCGACCCATCCGGATCCAGCTCGGCGCTGCCCGCGGTCACGGTTGCATCGGCGAAGCCATTTTTGAGGTAGTACTGGCGCAGCAATTCGCGGTCGAGGGACATACGGTCGGGATCGTAGATCGACGTGCCCTTCAGGAAGTCGAACCAGCCCGTCTGCGTCGTCGAGACGATATCGCGCAGCTGGCTGTCGGAGAATGCGTGGTTGCCGACGAAGTTGATACCCTTGACCTTGGTGGCGCCACCTTCGTTGATCTCGAAAACGAGATTCACGCGATCTTGCTCAAGCTCGATGATTTGCGGCTCGACGGTCGCTGCAAAACGGCCCTGGCGGCGATAGACGTCGAGAATGCGCTGCACGTCGGCTTGCACACGAGCCTTGGTGAAGACGGAGCGCGCCTTGAGCTGGACTTCGCCAGCGAGCGTCGCGGTATCGATCTCGCTGTTGCCTTCGAAAGCAACCTGGTTGATCACCGGGTTCTCGACGACATGCACGACCAGCGTGGAACCTTGCGGCTCGACCGAGACGTCGGCGAAAAGACCCGTCGCGAACAAGGCTTTGATGGCCTGGTCGCCCTTGGCTGGGGTGTAGGTGTCGCCGGGTGAAATCTGCAGATAGGACCGGACGGTTTCAGGTTCGACGCGGCGGTTGCCCGTAACCTGGATATCCCGGATGACGCCCTGAGCCTGCGCCGTGCTCGACCAGACGGCTACGCCCCCCAGCGCAACCATCGGCCCGGCGAGTGCGGCAATCAATAAAAGCCGCAGCACACCTGCCACGATCAACTGAACAATTCGCATCCGCGGTCTTGCCCTCGTCTGCCGCCGACCCCCATGCAATGCACCCCGTCGGCGTCGGCGGCACACTGTATCTGCTTGTCGCGGAACACAAAATTACCGGTGCCCCGTCGTTTTTATGACCCGCGCTCTTGAGATGGCCCCCGGCTCCGATTTCCCGAATCGGAGCATGACCAACGCACGCCAACATATGGTCTTTTAACGATTCATCAACCAGCCGGGAAGTGGCAAGAATACGTCACCGGACACCTTTCTAGCTTGCCCCCAGCATGCGCCGCAAAAAGATGGTCAAGTCATTGAAATTCACGAAAATCATCAAGGCGATAATAAACGCCAGACCAATCTGAAACCCTACCTGCTGGAAGCGGTCGCTCAACGGCTTTCGCCGGATGGCCTCGAGGCCGTAGAACATCAAATGACCACCGTCCAGAACCGGAATCGGCAGAAGGTTCAGAAAGCCGATGTTGGCGGAAATCAGGGCAACCCAGCGCAAAAGTGGTTCGATACCCAACCCTGCAACCTTAGCGGTAACTTCCGCCATCAGGATCGGGCCGCCCATCTGCTCGGACGACTGGCGTCCGGAAATCATATCGCCGAGCCCCGCCACGGTCTGGGTGATGTTGGACCATGTCTCCTGGGCGCCGCGCACAACCGCATCGATGGGCCCGACCGAGTAGGTCTGCCACTTGTCGGGTGAACTGGAACGCTGGATGCCGATCAGGCCGCGCTTGAAGTTGCGGCCGAACGGGTCGCGCTGCTCGTCCATGGCCGGCGTTACCTTGACATCGAGCATCTCCCCGTTGCGTTCGACTTTGAACGTCAGCTCGCGCCCCGCGTTGGGGGCCACAATCCGCTGGAGGTCGTCGAAGCTTTCAACCGGGACCGCATCGATGGCCACGATCTTGTCCCCCGGCTCGAAGCCGGCTTTGGCCGCGGGGCTGTCGGGAACCACCTGCTCGACGTAAGCGGGCATGACGCGGATCCCGACAGCCATGTTGAGGCCGGCGTAAATCGCGATGGCTAAAAGGAAATTGGCGATGGGCCCGGCCGCGACGACAGCCGCGCGCTGCCACACGGGTTTGCTATGGAACGAACTCCTGCGCTCTTCGGGCGTCATCCGCTCCAGCGCCTCGGGCGTGGGCATCGAGGCGGCGTTGTCGTCGTCCATGAACTTGACGTAGCCGCCGAGCGGAATCCACGCAAACCGCCAGCGTGTGCCATGCCTGTCGTAAAAGCCGAAGATTTCCGGGCCAAAGCCGATGGAGAAGGCCTTGACGACAACGCCGCACCAGCGCGCAACCAGGAAGTGGCCCAGTTCGTGGATGAACACGACGAGGGTAAGAACGAGCAGAAAAATGATCACGTTGGACCATATGCCGCCCGCCAGGTTGGTCAGAAACTCCATTCGTCCTCTTTCTTTGGAAAGAGCCGCCGGGGCATGAAGCCCTCATGAAATAAGGCGGCAAAGCCGAATCTATTGATAGCCTTTGATGTGGGCTTGTGCCAGCCGTCTTGCCAGGGCATCGGCGGCCAGGACGTCCTCCAGGCATGCGGGCACGCGCAATGCACCCTCTTTTCCGGCGCCCTCCAACGTCCGCTCGACCGTGCGCGCGATGTCGCAGAATCCAATCCGGCGACCCAGATACGCGGCCACGGCCGCCTCGTTGGCTCCGTTGAGCACGGCGGGTGCCGTGCCGCCGCAGCGAAGGGCCTCGCGTGCCAGTCGCAGGGCCGGAAAGCGAGCCTCATCGGGCGCTTCGAACGTGAGCGTACCCAGACGCACCAGATCGAGCCGTTCGGTCGGGGCGGCCATGCGGGCCGGCCAGGCCAGCGCCACGGCGATCGGCGTGCGCATGTCGGGCGGCGCCATCTGCGCCAGCACCGAGCCGTCCTTGTACATGACGAGGCAATGCACGATCGACTGAGGATGCACCACGATATCGATCTGCTCGGCTGAGACGGGGAACAGATGAAACGCCTCTATCAGCTCCAGGCCTTTGTTCATCAAGGTCGCCGAGTCGATCGTGATCTTGTCGCCCATGGTCCAGTTGGGATGCTTCAGCGCCTGTTCAGGCTTGGCTGCTTCCAGCGCCGCCTGATCCCATAGGCGGAACGGCCCGCCTGAGGCGGTGAGCACGATCTTCTCGATCGAGCCGGGCTCGGCCCCGGCGAGAAGCTGGAACGCGGCGGAGTGCTCGCTGTCGACCGGCACCAGTTCAGCCCCCTGGCGCGCGATCTCGGCCGTGAAGACGTCTCCGGCAGAGACGAGGCACTCCTTGTTGGCAAGCGCGATACGCCGCCCCTGCGCGATAGCCGCAAACGTCGGCCTGAGCCCCGCCGCGCCGACGATGGCCGCCATCACGCAATCGGTATCCTCGCGGGCCACATCGCACAGAGCCTGCGCGCCTGCTGCGGCCTCCACCCCGCTGCCCGACAGCGCGGCTTTCAAGGCTTCAAAGTGCGCCTCATCGCCGATGACCGCGACACGCGCGCGATGCTTGATGGCAAGCCGGGCGAGGTCCTCAGGCCGGGACTGCGCGGTCAGCGCGACAACCTCGAAGCCCTCGGCGTCGCGACCGATCAGGTCGAGCGTACTGGTGCCGATCGAGCCTGTTGCACCCAGCACCGAGATGCGGCACGCAGAACCGCTCCTGCGCGGCGCCTGTGCCTCATTGCCTTGCAAGCCCGGAAGCGTCATTGGCTAGCGCCTCTCATGATCCGTGCAAAAGCGCGCGCGCGGGCGCATAGGCGTCGATCATCAGCGCAATGAGCGCGGCCGCCGTCGCCGCCGCAACGATGCCGTCCATGCGATCCATGAACCCGCCATGTCCGGGAATGAGATCGCTCGCATCCTTCAGTCCGTAAGAGCGCTTCAAAGCCGACTCGGCGAGGTCACCCGCTTGTGCGATGAGCGCCAGAACAAGGGCCAGGAAGGCCATCCAGCCCGGATTGCCCCGCTGTGTCAGCAGCCCCAGCAGCCCGCCCGCGATGGCCGCGGCGATGACACCGCCCGCAAGCCCCGACCATGTCTTGCCGGGCGATATGCGCGGCGCAAGCTTGGGGCCGCCCACGGTGCGCCCGGTCGCGTAGGCCGCGATATCGGTAACCGCAACAGCAAGCAGAATGAAGACCACGGCGAGAAGCCCAAGCGACGCATCGCTGCGCAGCCACACCAGCGCCACGACCGGCAGGCCCGTATAGAGCACGCCGAGACTGGAGAGTTTGGCCTGACCGCCACCGAACAACAAAGCTGAGACCGCGATGGCGCCAATGGCGACGGCGGCAACGCCAAGCCCCGCCATGCCGAGCCCCGACAGGAGCGCCGCCGCGCCGACGCTTGCGATGTGCAAGACGCCGGGCACGTCGAAGCCTTCCTGGCGGACGATACGTCCCCATTCCCAGCTCATGGCTGCGGCGACAGCGAAGACCAATACGGCAAAAGGCATGGGGCCTGCCCACACTGCGAGCAACGCCACCGCCGCAACCACGGCTCCCGACGCGATCCGCAGCTGAAGCTCACGCGAAATGGGCGAGGTCGTCGCGGTGGGCTTTGGCGCGTTCTGATCTTCCTCGCTCATGCTTGTTTTTTTCCGATCCTTCACGCGGACGAGCGTTTGGTGAGACCACCGAAACGGCGCTCGCGGCCCAGGTACTGGGCAACAGCCGCCTCGAGCGTGCTCTTGTCGAAATCCGGCCAGAAGGTATCGAGAAAAACGAACTCGGTATAGGCTGTCTGCCACAGCAGGAAGTTCGATAGCCGCATTTCGCCCGACGTGCGGATCAGCAGATCCGGATCCGGAAGCTCTCCGGTGTCGAGCACGGCCCCAAGGGTTTCCGGCGTGATTTCGGAAGGATCGAGCAAACCTTCCGCGACCTGCTCTGCCAGCTTGCGCGCAGCCTTCGCGATTTCCGTGCGCGCGCCGTAGTTGAAGGCGATGATCAAATTGAGCTTATCATTGCCGCGCGTGATCTCGACCGCCTCGTCGATGAGCGAAAGAAGCTCCGGATCGACGAGATCGCGCTCCCCTATGATGCGAATCCGCACCCCTTCCTGGTGCAACTCAGCCAGGTCACGCCGGATGAACCGTTTCATCAGGCCCATGAGATCGGAAATCTCATCGGCCGGACGCGACCAGTTCTCCGACGAGAAACTGTAGATCGTCAGATAAGGGATCGACAGCTCTATCGCCGCGCGCACCGTCCGGCGCACGGCTTCCACGCCCTGGCGATGGCCGACCGTGCGCGGCAGGCCGCGGCTCTTGGCCCAACGGCCGTTGCCGTCCATGATGATGGCTACGTGACGGGGACCGGTCTTGCGCCCCTCTGCTTCGCCCGGCTCGCTGTTCTTCGTCACGTTGTCAAAAACCTTCATGCCAGGATGGTTCAGGCTTGATGGCTGGCGTGCAGCGCATCGCCGTGAGCAAGCAGCTTACACCTTCTGAATTTCCGCCTCCTTGGCGGCGAGCGTCTGATCCACTTCCTTGATGATCTTGTCGGTCAGCTCCTGCACCTTGTCGGACTGGCCGCGGTGCTCGTCCTGGCTCATCTTGCCGTCCTTCTCGAGCTTCTTGAGAAGATCCATGGCGTCACGGCGCACGTTGCGGATCGCGACCTTGGCTTGCTCGGCGTATTTGTGGGCGAGCTTGACGAGTTCCTGGCGGCGGTCAGCCGTCAGCGCAGGAATCGGCAGGCGCAGGATCTGTCCATCCGTAATCGGATTGAGACCCAGATTGGCTTCGCGGATGCCCTTGTCCACCGCCATCACGTTCGAGCGGTCCCACACCTGGACGGTGATCATGCGCGGCTCGGGGACCGAAACCGTCGCAACCTGATTGAGAGGCATGCGCGAGCCATAGACGGTAACGTGCACCGGATCGAGCAGGTTGGCGTGGGCGCGTCCCGTGCGCAAACCCACCAGTTCACGCTTGAACGCGTCGATCGACGCATGCATGCGTTTGTCGATCTCCTTGAGATCAAAAGTTGTCAGCGACATCGTCTCTCCTTCGTGCGCACCAAGCCTATCCGTCTACGGAGATAGCGCCCTTGGTCACATTAGGCCCGGGCGCCCGCAGAGCCGGGCCCCATGGAAAACTGTTAGAAGGCACCCGTCCCCCCGCGGCTCAAGCCTGATCGTGAATCACGGTTGCCCGCGCGTCACCTTTCAGCGCTTTGAGCAGATTTCCAGCCTCCTTGATGGAAAACACCAATACCGGAAGATGATTGTCGCGGGCAAGGGCGATTGCCGCACCATCCATGACTTTGAGATCCTTCGCCAAAACCTCCGAATACGTCAGGCGGTCGTACCTCTTGGCACTGGGATCCCTCTTGGGATCGGCCGAGTAGACGCCATCCACGCTCGTCGCCTTGGCGATGCAGTCGCAATTCATCTCGATGGCACGCAACGTGGCCGCCGTGTCGGTGGTGAAGAACGGATTTCCGGTTCCCGCCGCGAAGATACAGACGTGGCCTTTATCAATGTAGCTCAGAGCCTTGGGCCTTACGTAGGATTCGCACACGGTCGGCATGGGAATGGCCGAAAGCACGCGCGCGGGCACTTTTTGCTTCTCCAGCGCATTCTGGAAGGCGAGAGCGTTCATCACGGTCGCCAGCATACCCATGTAGTCGCCTGTCGCCCGGTCCATGCCCTTGGCAGCGCCCGTCAGGCCGCGAAAGATGTTGCCGCCGCCAATGACAACGGCGATTTGGGCGCCCGCATCCCTGGCCTCGGCCACGTCGGCGGCCAGCCGGTCGCACATGCTCATATCGATGCCGTAAGCGTTCTGCCCCATCAGAGCCTCGCCTGAGAGCTTCAGCAGCATGCGCTTGAATCTGAATGGTGTAGCCATGGTCACCGCGATTGAGTCTCTGCCCCATTGGTCCTTCGCCTTTGCGACGGGATCGGGTGCAAGAAGGCCGGCTGGGTTCTCGCCAGCCGGCCGATAGGTAACGCTTTTTGCCGATTCCGCCTAGCGTGACGGACTTGCCGGTATTTGCCTTTAACCGCCAGCCAGCTTACGCACTTCGTCGGCAAAATCGTCGCCGGCCTTCTCGATGCCCTCGCCCAGAGCGTAGCGTACGAAGCCCGTGAGCTTGATCGCCGCGCCGGCCTGTCCTTCGGCTTCCTTCAAGGCCTGGGCCACCGTCTTGGTGGTGTCGTGGATGTAGGCCTGTTCCAGCAGGCAATTTTCCTTGGCATACGCCTTCATGCCGCCCGCAATGATTTTCTCCAGCATTTCGGGCTTCTTGCCGGCGTTCTTCTCGGCGAGGATCGCCTTCTCGCGCTCCAGCGTATCCTTGGGCACGCTGTCGAGATCGAGCGCAACCGGGTTGGAAGCGGCGATGTGCATCGCGATCATGCGGCCGGTTTCAAAGAGTGCCGGCTTATCGCCCGCGCTATCGAGCGCGACGAGCACGCCGATCTTACCAAGGCCGTCAGCGACGCGGTTGTGGATGTAGTCGGCGACGACGCCATCCTTCACGGTGACGCAAGCCGTGCGGCGCACGCTCATGTTCTCACCGATGGTGGCAACCATCTCCTTCACGTGATCGCCCACCGTCTCCTTCGTGCCGGGATAGGTGGCGGCGAGCAGCTTGTCGAGATCGCCGTTGGCGGCGGGGGCCAACGACGTGATGTCACGCACCATGTCCTGGAACTGGCCGTTGCGCGCCACAAAGTCGGTCTCGGAGTTGACCTCCACGACAGCGCCGGACAGCCCCTTGGCGACGACGCCGATGAGGCCGTCAGCGGCGATACGGCCCGACTTCTTGGCAGCCTTCGACAGACCCTTCTTGCGCAGCCAATCGACAGCCGCCTCGATATCGCCGTTGGTCTCGGTCAAGGCATTCTTGCAATCCATCATGCCCGCGCCGGTCATATCGCGCAGCTTTTTGACGTCTGCGGCGGTGATCGTTGTCATAGGTTTCACCCATTGGATTTGAGGCGCCCCGAGAGCGGGACGCCTCGCAGTTGACGTGAAATTCATGGAGCGCTGACGACGGCGGCCGTCAGGCGGCGGCCGCCTCTGCGAGCTTCTTGGCCTGTCCCACCCAATCCTCGCGCGCGACCTGGCCCTTGAGCTTCAACTGGCGATCCAGTGCGTTCGCATGGTCGGCGTCGAGATCGGCGAGCTGCCAGAAATGGAAGACGCCAGCGTCGTTGAGGCGCTGCTCGAGCTTCGGACTGATGCCCGTGATGCGCTTCAGGTCATCGGCCTCGCCGCGAGCTGCTTCGATACCCTTGAAGGTGACGCTCGGCAGGTCTTCCGCCGGCGGCGTCTCGGAGGCACCGACATCGATGCCCGCCGAGCCCTGTGAACGCTCCAGCCCATCGAGCGCGGCGCGCGCGATCAGATCGCAGTACAGCGTAATGGCGCGGCCGGCGTCGTCGTTGCCCGGCACGGGGAAGTCAATGCCGTCGGGATCGCAGTTGGTGTCGACGATGGCGACGATCGGAATACCGAGCTTACGGGCTTCCTGGATCGCGATCTGCTCCTTGTTGGTGTCGATCACGAACAGCAGGTCGGGCGTACCGCCCATGTCCTTGATGCCGCCCAGCGACTGGTTGAGCTTGTCACGCTCGCGCTGGATGTTGAGCACTTCTTTCTTGGTGCGGCCCTGGGGATCGGCCAGGACATCGTCCAGCTGACGCAGGCGGCGGATCGACTGCGATACCGTCTTCCAGTTGGTCAGCGTACCGCCCAGCCAGCGGTGGTTCATGTAGTACTGCGCCGAGCGCTTGGCAGCGTCCGCGATGCCGTCGGAAGCCTGACGCTTGGTGGCGACGAACAGCACGCGGCCGCCGTTTGCGACCGTGTCGGAGACCTTGAGCAGCGCCTGGTGCAGCAGCGGCACGGTCTGCGTGAGGTCGAGAATATGGATTTTGTTGCGCGACCCATAGATGAACGGTGCCATCTTGGGGTTCCAGCGGTGAGCCTGGTGGCCAAAGTGCACGCCAGCTTCCAGAAGCTGACGCATATTGAAGGCGGGAAGCGCCATCGCGTTTATTCCTTTTCCGGTTGATCCTCCGCACCCCCGTGATGAAGAAAATCCAATCTTTTCAGATTGTTGAATTTCCCACCGGAGCGACGCACGGGGCTTTCAATCCGTCCGCCGCGAAAAGGGTGCGTGTGTGATGGGGCGGGTTATGAGGGAAGTCGGCCCGAAACGCAAGTGGGGGCGGCGGCACTGCGGCCACTTGGGCCCTTGGGTGCATCCAAAGGTTGCATCTGCGCCGACAACCTACAAGAGGGGACGCGAGCGGCGCGCCAGCTCCATCGTGGTCGGCAGGTCCACCTTGCCCGAGCCCAGCACGGGGATTTGCGGCACGACCAGAATGGCCTTGGGCACCCACAGCTCTGTGAACCCCTCCGCCTTGGCCCACTCTTGGAGAACGCCCTTGTCGGCATCCGCCTTGTCGGTCACGAGCACG
The DNA here is from genome assembly GCA_964587445.1 of uncultured Hyphomicrobium sp. GTDB lineage: Bacteria > Pseudomonadota > Alphaproteobacteria > Rhizobiales > Hyphomicrobiaceae > Hyphomicrobium_B. The sequence goes on along the minus strand of CAZPLQ010000005.1, from coordinate 25,980 downwards.
AGCTGCTCGCCCTTGCGCGCGTCAGGCAGTGCCACGACGACGTGATTGGCCTCTGGCCACAGTCCCGCAAGCATGCTCTCGACCGCCGCCAAGGAGACCATCTCGCCTCCGATCTTGGCGAAGCGCTTGGCACGCCCCTTGATCGTAACAAGACCCTGCGCGTCGATCGCGACGATATCGCCGGTATCGTGCCAGCCCCACTGAGGCGGCTCGATGACACCGGGATGATCGGCCCGCATGTACCCCAGCATGACATTGGGGCCGCGCACCGCCAGCCTGCCGCCCTCGCTGATGCCAGGGACTGGTTCAAGACGCGCCTCGATACCAGGCAAGAGCGCGCCAACGGTTCCAGGCGTGTTGTTGTGGGGAAGATTGCAGGCAATGACGGGCGAACACTCGGTCGCGCCATAGCCCTCCAGGATTTCCGTCCGCCATCGGCTCCATAGCGTGCGCGTCGCGTCCTTCACGCGTTCGGCCCCACAGACCACCACGCGCACGCTCGCAAGGTCGTTCTCAGACGCGGCGCGGGCATACCCTTGAAGGAACGTATCGGTCGAAAACAGAATGGTGGCCCTGGTCGCGGCGATCAGCGCCGGCACTTGCTTGTAGTGCAGGGGACTTGGGTAGAGCACGGTCTTCATACCGCAATAGAGCGGCATGAGCGCCGCCGCCGTCAGTCCGAAGGAATGAAACATGGGCAACGGGTTCATGACCACATCGCCGGGGCCAAGCGCACTCTTGGCGTGAGCGGCGATCTGGAGGGCATTGGCGATCAAATTCCGGCTCGACAGCACGACGCCTTTGGGCAGTCCTTCCGTGCCGGAGGTGAACAGGATGATGGCCGGATCGTCCGGGGCCAGCGCATGGCGCGCATGAACGCTTTTTGCAAACGCTGCACGCACCACGCCTTTGATCTTGTCGGCTGTCGATACCGACTTGCGCACGTCTTCCAGATAGATGACACGCAGCGCGGCGCCGTTGGCGTCCTCGCCAGCGACAAGCGCAGCGAGAACATCGTCCAGCTTTGCGGTTTCGATGAAACGGCGCGAGGTGATGAGCGTCGAAATCTGCGCGGCGCGCAGAGCGGCCTTGAGGCTTTTGGGTCCGGCCGTGAAATTGAGAAGCGCGGCCGTACGGCCAAACGCATTGAGGCCCATGAGCGTCACGACCAGCCCGTTGACATTGGGCAGCAGCACGCCAACGGCTTCGCGCCTCATGGTGACCCTGGCCAGCGCGCCCCCTACGACGAACGCACCCACGATGAGCCTGGAATAGCTGAGCGGGTTGCGCTCCACATCCTCAAGAATGGGCTTGCCGCGTCCATGGCGGCGGCTTGCGGCGAGCAGCGCGCCAAACAGCGTCGTGCCCGTAAGGGTCAGATCAAACGGCGCTGGCGGAAGCATGGGAGGCGAGGCGGTCATGTCCAGGCATTGATATGGAGCCGGCGCGCACCATGACAGAGCGGCAGCCGCCCGGCAATCGCCAGGCTGTTTGCAATGCAGGGCACTCGCCGGCACGCCGGTGCGGTTCTATCCTCTGGCCGCCAAGGCACAGCTGGTGCAGGTTAGACTGTCAGTTCACCCCCCCTGGATCAGATTGCAGACATGCCGACAAATGCTTCCACGTCAGCCACCTCCATTACCGTCCACGCGCTGCAACTGGGCGAACGATTAGACTTGAAGGGTCTCGACCGTACGGACGTCTTCTCGCTCACGCCGCTGGGTTTTCGGATCGCTTCGGGGGGAAGTGCCGTGCTGTTTCGCTCAGGCGCTGCCGTTTTCATCGGCCTCAATCCGGTTGAGGAGGAGGAGATCATCCGCGGGCTCGGCGCCCGAATCATCACGCCGCTGGGCGAGCGCGAAATCGAAAGCGTGGAGTTGAATTTCAATGCGGAGGAAGATTCCGTCGCTGCCAACGGCGCGGTGTTATTGAAGGTTGGCGATCCTGCCCGCCTGCTGGTCATTGCGGAGGTTCTGGCCGGCGCCGTCAGTCTGTCGCTAGACGAACGGCGCGTTGGAAGTGCCTTCGTTCGCGTTGCAACGGTTGCCGAAGAGCTGAAGGCAGGGCGTCTGTCGACAGGATCTCAGCGCGAAATCCTGGCGGAGATCGGAGAAGCTCTTTCGATCCAGAGCCGTCTGGCGGGACGCATCGGCCTCGACGAAAAACCCGATGTGCTGTGGGAGCATCCGGAGCTGGAGCGGCTTTGGATGAAACTTGCCGAAGAGTTCGATCTGAAGAGCCGCGCCAACGCAATTGCGCAGAAGCTTGCGGTCATTCGTGACAGCGCCGATACCTTGAGCGGACTCTTGGCGACGCGCACATCGCACCGCCTCGAATGGTACATCATCGCGCTGATCGCGCTCGAGATCGTACTTGGATTGTATGACAGGTTCTGGAAATAGGATCGCGCAACCCAACAAAGAACTGCGGTGGACCAAAGTTAAGCCCTGGCGCCACCGCATGCAGCAGTGAAAGAATGGCTTATTTCTGGCACTTTTCCTCAAGCTTGGTCATCGCATCTTCGAACGCCTTGGCTTGCGGGGAATCCTCGGGCGCTTCCTGAGCGCCGCTCCAGGCCGCTTCGAAATCGGCCCCGAGCGTTTTGAAATAGCCATCGATCTCGTCACCTGCCGCCTCGGCGGCCTTATCGTCGTCGCCGATCTCGTCCATCTTCGCGGCCATGGCGCAATACGCCTTGAGCTTGTTTGCGTCGTTGGAGACGTCTTCAATGGCCTTGGTGATGGCGTCCGCCGTCAATTCGGCAGCATGAGCGGCGCAGGACGAGACAACCACGAAGGCGCTCGCAATCAGCATGGGGAGTTTGGACACCTGGGTAGTCCTTCGGCTGTGTTTCTAATAATGACGTGATTTGACACCTTATGAAAAAGGCGGTGCCGTGGCACCGCCTTCAAGAGTTGGGCCCTTGAGCCACAAATCTTAGCGCCACCAGCAGCGCTTGTGGCCGTGGTGCCACGAGCATACCTTTTTACGTTTGTGATGGTGCTTCCAGTTCCTCCAATGGTGGTGATGATGCTTGCGGTAATGAACCTGGGTCACTTCGCCGCTCACGGCGGCGCGCGCGCCGCCTAGCCCTGCTCCGATCACGCCCGCATTGGCCGAGCCGGTGAAACCAGCTGCTACAGCGGCGAAGGCGGCCGCGGCAATCAAACTCTTCTTCATTGAATGTCTCCTGTTACAACGACACCGTCGGGGCGTCCGGGGAGTAAACGGGGTACCCGGCATTTCCCGTCGCAACAAAAGCGCTTGATCGTCCGTTTGCTTCACACATTCGGGTAATTCTGAATTGCTCAATCTCGACAGAATCTTGACGAAATATTGGACGGGCGGATGCCGCCCACCTTGCAGGGACACTGAGTTCACATCTCAACGACTTCGCTCACGCCCTCGAGCACACTGATCCGGCTTAGGACCTGAGGCGAGATTTCATAGCGCCCGGGCAAGATCATCTCCACCTCCCGGCCACGATCCTCCAATGCCATGACGAGACGGATCTCGCCGCCTTTTCCCGCCGGCTTCATGAGCCCGCGCAGGGCGGGAATGAGCTTGTTGCTGCAGGCCGCCTGCGCATCCACGACAAGACGCACGTTGCGTGGCACGGCAGCCGCGGCCTTTTCCAGCGCCTCGATCGACTGGGCGCGCATCTTCAGCATCTCGCCGTCGCGCTCGGCCTCTACCGTGACGATGACCGGGGTGCCTGGCTCCAACAGTTCGCGGGATGCCGCCAGCGTATCGGAGAATACAACCGCCTCGAACTGGCCAGTCATGTCGGAGAACATGGCGAAGGCGAACTTGTTGCCCTTCTGCGATTTGCGCTCGCGCGCCGAGACCACGATACCTGCCAGCCGGCCCGCAGTCGCGCCGCGAGCGGTCATCGCTTCGAACTCGGTGAACTTCTTCACGCCGAGCTTGTTCAAGACCAGCTCGTAACTGTCGAGCGGATGACCCGATAGATAGAAGCCGACCGCCTCGAACTCCGCGGCTAGTTTCTCCATCGCCGTCCACGACTGCGCGGGCTTCAGCTTCAGCGCAGTGCGCGCTCCCCCCGGCGCCGACGTCATCTCGCCAAAGAAGCTCGTCTGGCCGACATCGGCATCCTGCGCCTTGGCGTTGGCTTCGGTGAGAATCGTATCGGCGTTGGCGGCAACGAGAGCCCGGTTAGGTTCCAGCGCGTCGAACGCTCCTGCCTTTGCCAAGGTTTCGATGCCGCGTTTGTTCATCGCCTTGGGATCGAGCCGCCCCGCGAAATCGGCAAGCGAAGTGTAAGGCCCCTTGGCCTCGCGCTCCCTCACGATTGTTTCGACTGCCGACGCGCCGATGTTCTTCAAGGCAGCCAGCGAGTAGCGGATGGCGCCGGCCTTCTCGCCCTCTTTGGGCGCACGCGCGCCGAAGTCCACACCCGATTCATTCACGCACGGGGGTAGCAGCGCGATGTTCGATTTGCGCGCCTCGCCGGCGAACATGGCGAGCTTGTCGGTGTTGCCCATGTCGAGCGTCATGGTGGCGGCGAGGAATTCCTCGCGATAGTTCGCCTTCATGTAGGCTGTGTGATAGCTCACAAGCGCATACGCCGCCGCGTGGGACTTGTTGAAGCCGTAGCCCGCGAACTTATCGACCAACTCGAAGATATAGGCAGCGTCTTCCTTCTTGACGCCTTTGGACACAGCACCTTCGACGAAGCGGGCCTGCTGTTTGGCCATCTCCGCCTTGTCCTTCTTGCCCATGGCGCGGCGAAGCAAGTCGGCTTGTCCAAGCGTATAGCCGCCCATCACCTGGGCGATCTGAATGACCTGCTCCTGGTAGATGATGACGCCGTAGGTCTCCTTGAGGATCGGCTCCAGCATGGGGTGGAGATAATCGACGGGCTCCTCGCCGTGCTTGCGGTTGATGTAGGTCGGGATGTTGTCCATGGGGCCGGGGCGATAGAGCGCCACCATGGCGATGATGTCTTCGAAGCGGTCGGGCTTCAGCCGCTTCAGACTCTCGCGCATGCCCGTACTTTCAAGCTGGAACACGCCGGCCGTATCGGCCCGCGCAAGCAGGTCGTAGGATTTCTTGTCGTCGAGCGCGAGAGCGGCAAGATCGACCGTCACTGCGCGCGTCTTCTTGACGAGATCGACCGCCTTCTCAAGGACGGTAAGCGTCTTGAGGCCGAGGAAGTCGAACTTTACCAGACCCGCCGCTTCCACCATCTTCCAGTTGAACTGCGTGATGGGGAAATGCGATTTAGGATCGCGATAGAGCGGTACCAATTCCTCCAGCGGCCTGTCTGCGATCACCATGCCGGCGGCGTGCGTCGAGGCATGCCGGTAGAGGCCTTCGAGCTTGTTAGCGATTTCCAGCAGCTTCGCCACGATGGGTTCGGCGTCGCGTGCTTCCTGCAGCTTGGGCTCGCCCTCGATGGCGTCCTTGAGCGTGACGGGATTGGCCGGATTGTTGGGCACCAGCTTGCACAGCCGGTCCACCTGTCCATAGGGCATTTGCAGCACGCGCCCGACGTCGCGCAGCACGGCGCGCGCCTGCAGCTTGCCATGCGTGATGATCTGGGCGACGCGATCCTCGCCATACTTCTTCTGCACATAGTCGATGGTGCGGTCGCGCTTTTCCTGGCAGAAGTCGATATCGAAGTCCGGCATCGAGATGCGCTCAGGATTGAGGAACCGCTCGAAGAGCAATCCGAAGCGCAACGGATCGAGATCCGTGATGGTGAGCGCATAGGCGACGAGGGAGCCCGCGCCCGAGCCGCGCCCCGGACCGACGGGAACGCCGTTGGCCTTGGACCACTTGATGAAGTCGGCAACGATGAGGAAGTAGCCGGGAAATTTCATCTGCGTGATCACGTCCACCTCGTAGGCGAGGCGCTTGTCGTAATCTTCCACCGTGAAGCCGGGTGCAGGCCCGTGCTTGGCAAGACGCAGCTTCAAACCGGCGATTGCCTGACGCTTGAGCTCGGCGGCCTCGAGGCGGAACTGCTCGATCTCCGGCACGCTGTCGTCGCTCTTGACGAAGCGCGGCAGAATGGGTTTTCGCCCCTTGGGCCGGAACGCGCAGCGGATCGCGATCTCGACCGTGTTCTGAAGCGCTTCAGGCAGATCGGCAAACAGCTTTGCCATCTCCTCCGGGCTCTTGAAGTAGTGCTCGGGCGATGCGCGGCGGCGATTATCCTCCACCACATAGCGGCCATCGGCGATGCACAGCAGAGCATCGTGCGCCTCGTAATCGGCGCGGGTGGCGAAATAGCATTCGTTGGTGGCGACAACAGGCAGTCCGCGCTCGTAGGCAAGGCGCAGCAACTGCGGCTCGACACGCTCCTCCGAGGACAAACCATGGCGCTGAAGTTCCACGTACAGGCGGTCGCCAAAGATCTTCTCCAAGGCGGCCAGCCGCTCGATCGCACGCTCGGTGTGCTCCTCGCTCAGCGCCTTGTCGATCGGCCCCAGCGGCCCGCCCGTCAGCGCGATGAGACCGGCAGACGCCTCCTCCAGCCGGGCGATCGTGATGTGCGGCGGCTCGTCGGGCGCGGGATCGAAGAACAGCACGCGCGAGAGCTTCATCAGGTTCGCATAGCCATCCGCATTCATGGCGAACAGAGCGATGCGGCCGGCGATCCCCGCACGCGGGGTGTTTGACATGGACCGCATCAGCGGGTTGGCGGCTTCCGCCATATCGCCGAAATCGATGTCAAGGGACGTGCCGACGATGGGCTGCACACCTTCCGCCGAAAGCTTCTCGGAGAATTCAAGTGCGCCGAACAGGTTATTCGTATCGGTCAGCCCGAGCGCGGGATAGCCGTAGCCAGCGGCAAGCTTTGCCAGCTTGGAAATCGGCAACGCGCCTTCCAGCAGCGAATAGGCCGAGTGAACCTTGAGATGAATGAACTTCGGCGAGGCCTGTTCAGTGGGCATGTTCGATTTATCCAGCATCTCGGAAGTTTTACCCCGCCGGTAATGAATTCTGCCATAGGCCCGGCCGATTTGCGCACCGAAATCAGGGTGCGTGCGCATTCACGTCTGCCCATACGGCTGCACGCCCGAACGATTCGCGCGGCGTGGCGTTGATGCGAGTATGACGAAGCGACAGGTGAGGGACTTTAAGCCGCGGCGCTAATTGCGCCCCCTCTCCCCTTGGGGAGAGGGTTGGGGTGAGGGGATGGTCTGCTGCCCTCAACACAATCGTGCTGACGCGTGGAAGATGTATCGCTGGTCCATCCCCTCACCCGGCGCTCCGGCGCTGACACGCCTGAGCGCCGGCCTCTCCCCAAGGGGAGAGGCGTTTCTCTACTCCCTTCGGGGCACCTTCTCCCGGCGGGAGAAGGAAGTGAGGCCATGAGATCGCAATCGGCTGTAGCGAGGTCCGTCTGAGATCCGCAAATCAAATCTGCGCGGGCGCAAGCTCCACCAAGCGGCCTTCCTGCATCATCAAAACGCGATCCATGCGCCGCGCCAGATCCATATTGTGAGTGGCGATCAATGCCGCGACGCCATGCTCGCGGATGAGCCGGATCAGTTCCTGGAACACGTGCTCGCTGGTGTGGGGATCGAGATTGCCAGTCGGCTCGTCGGCCAGGAGCAGCTTGGGCGCATTGGCCAGGCCCCGGCAGATCGCCGTGCGCTGCTGCTCGCCGCCCGAAAGCTCCGCCGGCCGGTGATCGACGCGGCTGGCGAGCCCCAGGGAGGACAGCAGCGCACGCGCGCGCAGTTCGGCATCGCGTCGGCGGCGGCCCAGGATCAACTGCGGAATGACGACATTTTCCAGCGCGGAGAATTCCGCCAGCAGTTGGTGAAACTGATAGATGAAGCCTATTTCGCGGCGGCGCATGCGCGTGCGTTCTGCCTCGGTCAACCGTGCGCAGTCATGCCCGTTGATGACGACCCGTCCCGAGGTCGGCGACTCCAGAAGTCCCGTGATGTGCAGCAGCGTGGACTTGCCCGCGCCGGAGGGACCTACGAGCGCAACCGCCTGCCCCGGCATCAGCTCGCAGCTTGCGCCCTGAAGAACCGCGATCTCGCGCGTCCCCTGGCGGAATGACCGCGTCACCGCTTCAAGCGTTAGAACAGGCTCGCTGATCATGATGTGGACTCGTTCCTGCATGGCTATTCGTACCGCAGCGCTTCGACAGGATCGAGCTTGGAGGCCTTCCACGACGGATAGATCGTGGCGAGCACCGAAAGCGCGAACGCCATGGCGACGATACCAGCCGTTTCCCTCGGGTCGATGTCGGCCGGCAGCTTCGTCAGGTAATAGATGGAGGGATCGAAGACGGTCGTGCCTGTGACCCAGGACACGAAATCCTTGATGCCATCGATATTCCAGCAGAAGACCACGCCCAGGACCAACCCCGCGATTGTGCCGACCACGCCGATGGACGCTCCGGTGATGAGAAACACGCGCATGATCGCGCCCTTGGAGGCGCCCATGGTGCGCAGTATCGCGATGTCGCGGCCCTTGTCCTTCACCAGCATCATCAAACCGGAAATGATGTTGAGCGCGGCCACGAGCACGATGAGCGACAGGATGATGAACATCACGTTTCGCTCGACCTCGAGCACCGTGAAGAACGTTTCATTGCGCGTGCGCCAATCCGAAAGCCCCATCTCGGGGCCCAGCACGTTACGGATCTCCGCGCTGTACTGCGAGACGTGTTCGGGATTATCGACCACCACCTCCAGCACATCGACCTCGCTACCCTTGGAGAAATATTTCTGGGCTTCCGCGAGTGGCATGAACATGATCATGCGGTCGTACTCGGACATTCCGAGTTCAAAGATCGACGTGATGACATAAGGCTTGGAGCGCGGCGCGGTTCCAAACGGTGTGGCGGCGCCACGCGGCGAAACCAGCGTCACCGTATCCCCGATGGAAACGCGCAACTGGTTGGCAAGCCGCCCGCCCATGGCGATGCCGGTCTGATTGTCGAAGCCATCGAACGTACCGAGCTTCACGTTGTCGGCGACGAGCTTCAGGCTCTTGAGCCCCTGCTCGTCGATGCCGCGCACCAAGCCACCCAGCGCCTGGACGCTGGAGGAGACCATCACTTGCCCCTCGATGAGGGGTAGTGCCGACTTCACGCCCGGCACGCCCATCACTTTCGCGGCAATGTCCTTGTAGTCCTCAAACGGTCCGTTGACGCGGGTGATGATGACGTGGCCGTTGAGGCCCATGATCTTGCTGAACAGGTCCTTGCGGAAACCGTTCATCACCGCCATCACGATAATGAGCGTCGCGACGCCCAGCATGATGCCGAGAAACGAGAATCCCGCGATGACCGAAATGAACCCTTCCTTGCGCCGCGCGCGCAGATAGCGTCCGGCGAGCATCCACTCGAACGGCGAAAACGGTTTGGTATCAGCAACAGCCGCTGTCATCCCCGCGAACTCCCCTCTCGTTGCGGTGGCAGATCTGCTACCCGCGCAATCGGGCTAGATTGCGCCCGCGTGACGGTGACCCTTTGGCCCAACCCTCACTCCGGCAAAATCGCCATGCCGCTCAATACGCTCGGCCGATCAACACATATTCCCGTGCCGTGTCTCCCGTGAACAGGCACACCCCAGAAATCTCAGTCTGATCAAGCGGCGCATTGCGGATCGTAAGCTTCAGCGCCTTCAGCCGATCGGCGATGGCCTCGAGCTTGTCGCCCTCAGGCCGCGACCACGCGACCCGCACCCAGCCCTTGAAGGCGCCGCCCTCGTCATCGTTTTCGGCCGCGCCGAAATACTCCGCCAGTTCGTCGAACGTCTTGATGCCGGTAAGAATATTGCCGTCGAGGCGTGCCTTGGCTTCTGCGTAAAGGGTCGCTTGAATGTCGTCGAGGAGCTGTTGGGCACCCGCGACGAAATCAGTCCGCGTCTTTGTGTGCGAGGCAACTTTGTCACCCTCCCGCAGCTTGTCGCGCCGCATGAAGGTTACGTTGCCGCCGCTCGCATCGCGTCCGCCGATCTCAACGATGACGGGCGCGCCGCGGCGCACCCAGTTCCAGCGCTTCTCGGCTGACTTGATGGGCTTGAGATCGACGAGTACCCGAATGCCTTGCGCCTTGAGATCCTTCTCAAGGGCGGCGCAGTAATCGACCAGCTCCTTGTCCTCCGGCTTGTCGCGCAGCATCGGCACGATCACGACCTGGCGCGGCGCGATCCGGGGCGGAATCCGCAAGCCGTCATTGTCGCCATGCGTCATGATCACGCCGCCGATTAGGCGCGTCGAGACGCCCCAGCTCGTCGTGTGGCAATAGGTGAGCTGGCCCTGCTCGTTCTGGAACTGGATGTTCTGCGCTTGCGCAAAGTGCGTGCCGAGGTAATGCGACGTGCCGGCCTGCAGGGCCTTGCCGTCCTGCATCATGGCCTCGATCGAATACGTGTTGTCAGCGCCGGGAAATCGCTCGTTGGCAGGCTTTTCGCCCGCGATCACCGGCATCGCGAGCACGTCTTCGGCAAACGCGCGATAGACCTCGAGCATCTTCAACGTCTCGGCCATGGCGTCGTCGCGGTCCGCGTGCGCGGTGTGGCCCTCCTGCCAGAGGAACTCGGCGGTGCGCAGGAACAGCCGCGTGCGCATTTCCCAGCGCACCACATTGGCCCATTGATTGATGAGCAGTGGCAGATCGCGATAGCTCTTGATCCAGCGCTGGAAGGCATCGCCGATGATCGTCTCCGACGTCGGGCGCACGATGAGGGGTTCTTCGAGCCTGGCTTGCGGATCGACCACCAGCTTGCCGCCCTCGTTCTTCAGGCGGTGATGGGTGACGACCGCCATCTCCTTGGCGAAACCCTCCACGTGCTCTGCTTCCTTGGCGATGAAGCTCATCGGGATGAACAGCGGGAAGTAGCAGTTCTCGTGGCCGGTATCCTTGATGCGGGCGTCAAGCTCCGCCTGGATGCGCTCCCAGACGCCCCAGCCCCACGGCTTGATGACCATGCAGCCGCGCACCGGGCTCGTCTCGGCCATGTCGCCGTCGCGCACTGCGGCCTGGTACCACTCGGGAAAGCTCTGTTCGCGGCTGATGGATAAGGCGCGCTTGCTCATCGGCTTCCCCCCGGCATTCGAATGCCGGAAATCATGGGAGCATCCTTCGGCGTGTTCCGGAGAACGGGCAGGAAAAAGCGCGGCAGGCGCATGCGGGTTTTCGACCTTATTTCATCCATCTGAGCCGGTGCTGAGCACACAGGCATGCCGGCCCCAATACCGGGTTGAACGGACCGTTGCAATGGCGGGGGGAGTTCAACAAGGGGATGAGTGCGAATGTTGCGCACCGAGGGACCCGTGCATCCTCCCGATGAAGGGGATACCTATTAATTTGATATTTTGTATGAAATATTGGGTAGTTGCATGAATGTCGACAACGAACATAATTGGATTATGCGCATAACATTTTGTTTTTAAATATTTTGTTCCTTTCGTTGCTTCCAAAAACGGCTCATTGCGCGTTCAGATAGGACACCACGGCGTAGACGCCCGAAAACACGACGGCCGCCACGACGGTATTGACCGCGAAGACCTTCCACATGTTGATTTTATGAGGCGCGCTTTCCGGCGTACCGGGCACCACGCTGCCCTCCTCGTCCTGCGTGCGGGCGAAGAACGGAAGCACCATGAACAGCGTGATGAACCAGACGCAGAAAAACGTGGCGATGGCGATCGAGGTGCGCATCGCGCCCTATACCTGCTCAAGCTCGGTCAAGGTGCCCAGGAAATCCTTGGGATGCAGGAACAGCACGGGCTTGCCGTGCGCGCCGATCTTGGGTTCGCCGTCGCCGAGCACGCGCGCGCCCTGCGCCTTCAACTGATCGCGGGCGGCGATGATGTCGTCCACCTCGTAGCACACATGATGGATGCCCCCATCGGGGTTCTTCTCAACGAACTTCGCAATCGGCGAATTCTCCCCGAGCGGCTCCAGGAATTCGATCTTGGTGTTGGGCAACTCCACGAACACGACCGTGACGCCGTGCTCGGGCTGCGGGGTCGGTTCTGTCACTTGCGCGCCGAGCGCGTTGCGATAGACGGCCGTCGCCTTCGCCAGGTCCTTGACCGCGATCGCCACATGATTGAGCCGTCCGATCATCTGCAGTATCTCCTTGCCGCGCCTTGAAACCGTTGCTGTTCTGGCCGCCTTATAGAGGCGGTCAGCGGGGCGCGTCCACTGTCGAGATCAGCACTTTGACAATGGGCTTCTTGCCCCAGGCTTCGTTAATAGCGGCACGTACGGACCGAAACACGGCCTCGCGCACCATATCAATGTCTGTGCGCCGCTTGGGCGGAATGGACCGCAGAGTGCCGTCAATGGCATCGAGAACGACGTCCGTCATGGCCTCGCCATCGGCGGCGGCCGCCGGAATGCCGTCGAGGACGACCTGAGGCTCGCATAGAATGTCCCCGCTCCGCGACATCGTCATCGCCACGACGGCGATACCGGCGAACGATAGCTTGCGGCGCGCGCGTACGGGCCCATCCGCATCGGGAACGATGAGGTGACCGTCACGATACAGCCGGCCGACGGGCGCCTCATCGATAAGGCCGGTTGGCGCGGGCCAGATTTTCAGCATCTCGCCGTCGATCAGGGTGAAGGCGTTCTTGACGCCCATGGCGCGCGCAAGCTCCGCGTGGGCTTTGAGATGGCGCGCCTCGCCATGCATGGGCACGCACATCTGCGGCTTCAGCCACCTGTACATGTCGCGCAGCTCATCACGGCGCGGATGGCCGGTGACGTGCACGAGCGCTTCCGCATCGGTGATGATGTCCACGCCGCGGCGGGCAAGATTGTTCTGCACCCTGCCCACCAACTTCTCGTTGCCGGGAATGGTCCGCGAGGAGAAGATCGCCATATCGCCTTTGTCGAGCGCGATGTCGGGATGCTCGCCTTCGGCCACGCGCGCCATGGCTGCGCGCGGTTCTCCCTGACTGCCAGTGCACAGGATGACGGCCTCGTGCGAGCCCAACTCCCGGAAATACTGCTGGTCGAGGTAGGAGAAGCCCTCGTGCAGATAGCCGGTTTCGATGGCGACCGAAATGACGCGGTGCAGGGCACGCCCCGCCACGACCAGCCGGCGGCCGGCCGAGCTCGCGGCATCGGCAATTGCCTTGATGCGCGCCACGTTGGAGGCGAACGTCGTAACGGCGACACGGCGCGGCGCACTGCGGATAATGGTCGCGAGCGACTTGGCAACATCGGTCTCCGACGGCGAGCGGCCTTCCCGCAGGGCGTTTGTGCTGTCGCACACGAGCGCCAGCACGCCCTCCTCGCCCAGCGCCTTGAGCTTGGCTTCATCGGGCGGTGCGCCAACGAGCGGGGTCGTATCGAGCTTCCAATCTCCCGTGTGAAAGACGAGCCCGGCGGGCGTGCGGATGGCGAGACCGCTGGGCTCGGGGATCGAGTGAGCCAGGGTGACGAACTCCACATCGAAGGGACCGGCGTTCACGCGCCCGCCCAGCGGCACGATTCTGATCGGCAGGGTGCCCTTGCGGCCATATTCGGCGAGCTTGGAGCGCACCATCCCGGCGGTAAACGCCGTGGCGTAGATCGGGCAGTTAAGCTGCGGCCACAGCTCCAGGACGGCACCGATATGATCCTCGTGCGCGTGCGTCAGGACGAGCCCGGCGAGCGACTGGCGCTCGGACGTGATGAAGCGCAGATCGGGCAGCACGACATCAGCGCCGGGCTCGGACTCGCCGGGGAACGTGATGCCGAGATCCACCATCAGCCATTGACGCGCCTCGGGCGGACCGAAACCGTACAGGTAGACGTTCATGCCGATTTCGCCGAGCCCGCCCAGCGCCATGAACACCAGCTCGTCGCTTCCGCTAAGTCCTGGTTGCCGCCCTGCAGCCGAACTCTTGTTCTTCTTCTTTGACGTCATCGTTCCTTCGGTCTACTTGGCATTGACCCGGCCAGGGTGACATCTCCAAAATTGAACGTTTCGAGCCTGCCTGCAACATCGGCGAGCAAGGCTCCTTCATCATTCAATCCTCGGTACACGCCCGACAGCGTTTGGGTGCCGGCGGTAATTGTAATGGATTGTCCAAGCGGCCCGGCGCGCGCCAGCCAGCTCTCCCGGATGGCAGAAAACGCACGCCCCTCATCCCATAATTGAAGCCACCTGTGACAGCTATCCGCCAGCGCCGCAAGGATCATTTCCGCATTCGCGTCCTGCATTTCAAGCGTAAGTGCCGTAACCGGACGGTCCAATGCGGGAGCACTTGCAATGTTCAATCCAAAGCCGGCGACGGCGATGAGATCGCCTGCGGGAACCAATGTACTTTCCACCAGGATTCCGCCAGCCTTGGCATCCCCGATCATGAGATCGTTGGGCCATTTCAGGCGCAGGCGGGCACCCAGATTGGTTACCGCCGCGATTGCCTCAAAAAACGCCACGCCCGCCACGAGCGCGATCTGTCCGGCCAAGGCGGGTGGCGCGAGACAACGGAATGCCAGGCTGGCGTGAAGATTTCCCGCGGACGAGACCCACCTGCGGCCCACCCGGCCGCGCCCTTCGGTCTGCTGCTCCGCGATCACCCAAAGCGGCAACGGCTCGCCGTTCAAGGCGAGCCGCATTGCATCCTTATTCGTCGAACCCGTCTCGGACAGTCGAATGATCCTGTGCGGAACCGCCGGCATGCGCTCCACGGGCACCTCTTTCTTCAGGGACCAGCACCAACCAGAGCGGATGCCGCAGCGGTGGCGGCGTCGAACACCGTGCCGCCGATGAAGGGCAGCACGAACCCGACGATGAAGATCGCTGCAAGGCTCATGACGAGCAGCACCTTGCCTTCCACCGGCTCGAAGGGCGCCGCGGCCTCGTCGAAGAACATGATCTTCACGATCCGCAAATAATAGAACGCGCCAATGACGCTGGTGACGACACCGATGATGGCGAGCGGATAGAGGCCTGCCTTGATGGCCGGGAGGAAGGCGTACCACTTGGCCCAGAAGCCCGCGAGCGGGGGAATGCCCGCCAGAGAGAACATCAGGATCGCGAAGACGCTGGCCAGCCGCAAATCCGTTTTTGCAAGCCCCGCCAGCTCCGAGATCTCCTCGACGTTCCCGTCGTTCCGGCGCATGGCGAGCACGCAGGCGAAAGCGCCCAGCGTCATGAACACGTAGATCGTCAGATAGATCAGCACGCCCGCCGTGCCTTCCGCATTGTTGGCCGCAAGGCCAATGAGTGCGAAACCGACATGTCCGATGGACGAGTAGGCAAGCAGCCGCTTGATGTTGGTCTGCCCGATGGCGGCAAACGCGCCAAGCACCATCGAGGCGATGGAGAGGAAGATGATGATCTGCTGCCACTGGAGCGCGACGGACGGCAAGGCCGCTTGCGTGAAGCGGATCAGCAGCGCCATGGCGGCAACCTTTGGCGCGGCGGCGAAGAACGTCGTCACCGGCGTCGGCGCGCCCTCATAGACGTCAGGCGTCCACATGTGGAAGGGCACCGCCGAGACCTTGAAGGCAAGGCCGACGAGCACGAACACGAGCCCCGCGGTCAGCCCGAGGTTCTGCGTCATGCCTTCGGCCTGCGCGGCGGCGGCGATCTGCACATACCCCGTCGAGCCCGTGACCCCGTACAGCAGCGAGGCGCCATAGAGCAGCATGCCGGAGGAGAGCGCGCCGAGCACGAAATACTTGAGGCCCGCTTCGCTCGAGCGCACATCGTCACGCTTGAAGGCGGCGACAACATAGAGCGCCAGACTCTGCAATTCGAGCCCCAGATAGAGCGAGATGAGGTCGTTTGCCGACACCATCATCAGCATTCCGAGCGTGGCGATGAGCAGCAGCACCGGATACTCGAAGAACAGGATTTTCGCGCGGGCAAAGTCGTTGAACGTCAGCAGCAGCGCAAGACCCGACCCCGTCAATACGAGCAGCTTGAGGAACCGCGTCACCCCATCGTTGACGAATGCGCCATCGAACAGCACTTCCCTTGCGCCCGTCTGATTGAGCACGAGCACGAAAGCGGCGGCGATCACGGCAAGCGCCAGCCATGCCACGGTGCGGCCTGCGGCCTCGCCATCCCGCATGAACGCGCCTACCATGAGCAACGCGATGGCGCCCAGGGCGACCATCAGCTCGGGATAAACCGGGGCGAGAGAAGTAAGGTCCATCGAAATCGTCCCTTATTGACCGAGCATGGCGGCCGCCGGCTTTAACGCGGCCTCGTAGTTGGCGACGAGGTTCTTGACGGAAGCGCCGGTCACGTCAAGCACGGGCGCCGGATAGATGCCGTAGTAGATCGTGAGCAGCACGAGCGGGGCGAGAATCGCAACCTCGCGCGGCGATAGATCGAGCAGCGCTTTCAGCTTGGGCTTCTCCAGCACCCCGAAAATCACGCGGCGGTAGAGATAAAGCGCGTAGGCCGCCGACAGGATGACGCCCGTCGTCGCCAGGATCGCGACCCATGTGTTGGCTTTGAAGGCCGCCAGCAGGGTGAGGAATTCGCCGATAAAGCCGCTGGTGCCGGGTAGGCCGACGTTGGCCATGGTGAACACCATGAACGCCACCGCATAGTTCGGCATGCGCTCCACGAGCCCGCCATAGGCCGCGATCTCGCGTGTGTGCGTGCGGTCGTAAATGACGCCGACGCACAGGAACAAGGCGGCCGAGACGATGCCGTGCGACAGCATCTGGAAGATGGCGCCATCGATGCCCTGCTGGGAGGCCGTGAAAATGCCCATCGTCACGTAACCCATGTGGGCGACCGAGGAATAGGCAATCAGCTTCTTCATATCCTCCTGCACCAGCGCAACGAGCGAGGTGTAGACGATGGCAATGATGGACAGCGAAAAGACGAGCGGCGCGAGCTGCTCGGACGCAATGGGGAACATCGGCAAGGAGAAGCGCAAAAAGCCGTACCCGCCCATCTTCAACAAGATGCCGGCCAGGATCACCGAGCCCGCGGTAGGAGCCTCGACGTGAGCGTCCGGCAGCCAGGTGTGCACGGGCCACATCGGCATCTTGACCGCGAAGGAAGCGAAGAATGCCAGCCATAGCCACCACTGCATGTCGGCCGGGAACTTGGTCGTCAGCAGCGTCGGGATGTCCGTCGTGCCCGCGTGCCAGTACATCGCCATCATGGCGAGCAGCATCAGCACCGAGCCCAGCAGCGTGTAGAGGAAAAACTTGAACGAGGCATAGACGCGCCGCTTGCCGCCCCACACGCCGATGATGAGGAACATCGGGATAAGGCCGCCCTCGAAGAACAGGTAGAACAGCACCAGATCGAGCGCGCAGAACACGCCGAGCATCAGCGTCTCAAGCACCAGGAAGGCGATCATGTATTCCTTGACGCGATCCTGAACGCTCTCCCAGGAGGCAAGGATGCACAACGGCATGAGGAACGTCGTGAGGATCACGAACAGCATCGAGATGCCGTCGACGCCCATCTTGTATTTCAGGCCACCGATCCAGGCGTAATCTTCCACGAACTGGAAGCCCGGATTGGTCTTGTCGAAATTGATCCAGATGAGCAGCGAGACGGCGAAGGTGAGGATCGTCGTCCACAGCGCCACCCAGCGCGCGTTCCCCTTCGCCTCGCTGTTGAGGAAGGCAATGATGATCGCACCCGCCAAGGGCAGGAAAGTCACGATGGAAAGGATGTTGCTCATCGCACGAACCCGCCGTTGACGTAGGTGAAGTAGCTGAGCAGCAGCGCCAGCCCGATCAGCATCGCGAAGGCATAGTGGTAGACGTAGCCGGTCTGCAGCTTGACGATGCGGCCTGTTACCCGGCCGACGCTTGCGGCCGTGCCGTCGATAGCCCCGTCGATGATCGCGCCGTCACCACCTTTCCAGAACAGACGGCCCAGGGCGAACGCCGGCTTGACGAAGATGAAGTTGTAGAGCTCGTCGAAGTACCACTTGTTGAGCAGGAAGAGGTACACCGGGCGGAACGCCTTGGCCGTTGCGGCCGGGAGAGACGGTACTGCGATGTAGTAGAGGTAGGCCAACGCGAAGCCCGACAGCATGGCGAGGAACGGCGCAAAGCCGACCCACGATGGGATGTCATGCATGGCGTGCAGGATGTGGTTGTGCTCACCCTTGCGGATCGCTGCACCCCAGAACGCGCTTTCCTCGGGCCCGATGAAGTAGGGCGCAAAGATCACACCCGCCAGCACCGCGCCAAGCGACAGGACGGCGAGCGGGATCAGCATCGTGTTGGGGCTCTCGTGCGCATGATCATAGGTGTGATGATCGGCGCGCGTGGTGCCGTGGAACGTCATGAACATCAGCCGCCAGGAATAGAACGATGTCATGAACGCCGCGATGACCAGCAGCCAGAAGGCGTAGTTGTTGGGCGTGTGCGCCGCATAGGCGGCCTCGATGATCGCGTCCTTGGAGTGGAAGCCCGCAAAGCCGAATAAGTGCGGAATGCCGACGCCGGTGAGCGCAAGCGTACCTATCAGCATCGCGCCCCAGGTGAGCGGGATCTTGGCCTTCAGCCCACCCATGGCGCGCATGTCCTGCTCGTGGTGCATGGCGTGAATGACCGAGCCCGCGCCCAGGAACAGCAGCGCCTTGAAGAACGCGTGCGTGAAGAGATGGAAGATACCCGCGCCATACGCGCCGACGCCGCACGCCACGAACATGTAGCCGAGCTGCGAACACGTCGAATAGGCGATGACGCGTTTGATGTCGTTTTGCACGAGCCCGACGGTCGCGGCGAAGAATGCCGTGATCGATCCGATCAGCGTCACGAACTTCAGTGCCTCGGGCGCGTATTCGAAGATGGGCGACAGGCGCGCCACCATGAAGACGCCCGCGGTCACCATGGTCGCGGCGTGGATGAGCGCGGAAACGGGCGTGGGGCCCTCCATGGCGTCCGGCAGCCAGGTGTGCAGCAGAAACTGCGCCGACTTGCCCATGGCGCCCATGAACAGCAACAACGCAAGCGTGGTCAGGATGTCGACCTCGTAGCCGGCAAACATGAAGGTCTTGCCGGCCGTCGCCTCCGTCGCGGCGAAGATGGTGTCGAGGTTGATCGACTTGAAGACGAAAAACAGCCCGAAGATGCCGAGCGCGAAGCCGAAGTCTCCGACGCGGTTCACGACAAAGGCCTTGATGGCCGCCGCATTGGCCTCGGGCTTCTTATACCAGAAGCCGATGAGCAGATAGGAGGCGAGACCGACACCCTCCCAGCCGAAGAACATCTGCAGCAGGTTGTCGGATGTCACCAGCATGAGCATGGCGAAAGTGAACAGCGACAGATAGGCAAAAAAGCGGGGACGCGAGTCGTCCTCGTGCATGTAGCCGATGGAGTAGAGATGCACGAGCGAAGACACGGTGGTCACGACGACGAGCATCACGGCCGTCAGGGTATCCACCCTGATCGACCAGGCGGTATCGAGTTCTCCCGATGTGACCCAGCGCAGCAGCTGAACCTTCTGCGTGGTGTGGGCAAAGCCGACATCCACGAACACGATCCACGAAAGCAGCGCGGCGATGCCCAGGAAGAGCGTGGTGATAATCTCGCTCGGCCTGTCGCCTATGATGCGGCCAAACAGCCCGGCGATGAGCGCGCCAAGCAGCGGCAGCAGGACGATGGCTGTGTAGATCATGCTGCCTTAGCCCCTCATCTGGTTGATGTCTTCGACCGCGATGGAACCGCGGTTGCGGTAGTAGACGACGATGATCGCAAGCCCGATAGCGGCTTCCGCCGCTGCGACGGTCAGGATGAACAGCGTGAAGATCTGTCCGACGAGATCGGCGTTGAAATGCGAGAACGCCACGAAGTTGATGTTGACGGCAAGCAGCATCAGCTCCACCGACATCAGAATGACGATGACGTTCTTCCGGTTGAGGAAGATGCCGAAGATGCCAAGCGTGAACAGGCAAGCGGCAACCGTCAGGTAATGGCCGAGTCCGATCGTCATGCCGCCGTCTCCAAGTAATTCAGAACGCCTCTCCCCTTAGCGAGAGAACGGATGAAACGCCTCTCCCCTTGGGTGTGTGAGAAACGCCTCTCCCCTTGGGGAGAGGCCGGCGCTCCGGCGCACCAGCGCCGAACCTTCGAGCGCCGGGTGAGGGGGTGGACTCTCGATTCAGTCATCCGCTCGCCATTCGCCATCGCCTTGCGTTCGTCACTGGCGTCATGTCGAGGGCGGCAGACCAGCCCCTCACCCCGACCCTCTCCCCAAGAGGAGAGGGGGACTAAGAAACGCCTCTCCCCTTGGGGAGAGGCCGGCGCTCCGGCGCACCAGCGCCGAACCTTCGAGCGCCGGGTGAGGGGGTGGACTCTCGATTCAGTCATCCGCTCGCCATTCGCCATCGCCTTGCGTTCGTCACTGGCGTCATGTCGAGGGCGGCAGACCAGCCCCTCACCCCGACCCTCTCCCCAAGAGGAGAGGGGGACTAAGAAACGCCTCTCCCCTTGGGGAGAGGCCGGCGCTCCGGCGCACCAGCGCCGAACCTTCGAGCGCCGGGTGAGGGGGTGGACTCTCGGTTCAGTCATCCGCTTGCCATTCGCCATCGCCTTGCGTTCGCCACCGGCCTCATGTCGAGAGCGGCAGACCACCCCCTCACCCCGACCCTCTCCCCAAGGGGAGAGGGGAAAAATCGTGCTTCGCCCCGCCCTCATCACATTGCTCCGTTCGTTCCGGATACGCCCGCAAAGAGCGACGCGAAATATCCCAACGCCATCGCGATCACCAGGCCGCCGATGACCCAGTCGCGCAGCGATGGCGCGCGAGCGCCACGCGCCGCCTGCTTTTCTGCTTTTGCCTTCGCGGCTGCACGCCGGCGCGCCTCGTCCAGCGATGTGACTTTGTCATCGGCGTGATCGCGCCCGTTTTTGAAGCTCATTCCGCCGCCTCCGGCTTGGTTGCAGGCGGAATGTCGAATCCGCCGGAGGGCACCTTCACCACCTCAACCCCTGTTGCCGGACCACGCGCCACCTGGGCCGCAACCGACTGGCGCTTGACGTTCTCGCGATGGCGCAGCGTCAGCACGATGGCGCCGATCATGGCCACCAGCAGCACCATGCCCGCGCCCTGGAAGAAGTAGACGTATTTCGTATAGAGCAGCTGGCCGATGGCCTGGGTGTTGGTGACGCCGTCGGGAGTAGCGACGGCAGCCGCACGTCCCGGCGAGACCGTGATCCCATGGAAGGCGACGAGCGCAACCAGTTCGGCCAGAACCACGCCGCCCACCAGCAATCCCACGGGGGCATTCTTGATGAGGCCCGCCTTGAGCTCGGAAAAGTCCACGTCGAGCATCATCACGACGAACAGGAAAAGGACAGCCACGGCGCCGACGTAGACGACGACAAGCAGCATGGCGAGAAACTCTGCGCCAAGCAGCACGAACAGTCCCGCCGCGTTGAAGAACGTGAGAATGAGGAACAGGACAGCATGCACCGGGTTCTTCGCAAACACGACCATGGCGCCCGAGGCGACCGCAAGGATGGCAAACAGATAAAAGAAGAAAGCTGTGGTCATGTTGTCCGCCGCCTCACCGGTACTTCGCGTCGAGCGCGATGTTCTTGGCGATCTCGCGTTCCCAGCGATCGCCGTTATCCAGCAGCCGCTGCTTGTCGTAGAACAGCTCTTCGCGCGTCTCGGTGGCGAATTCGAAATTCGGCCCCTCCACGATGGCGTCCACCGGGCAGGCCTCCTGGCACAAGCCGCAATAGATGCACTTCGTCATGTCGATGTCGTAGCGGGTGGTGCGCCGCGTGCCGTCGTTGCGCCGAGGGCCGGCTTCGATTGTGATGGCTTGAGCCGGGCAAATTGCCTCGCACAGTTTGCAGGCGATACAGCGCTCTTCGCCATTCGGGTAACGGCGCAACGCATGTTCGCCACGAAACCGCGGGGAGAGCGGCCCCTTTTCATAAGGATAATTCAGCGTCTTCTTGGGCGCGAAGAAATAGCGCATCGTCAGGAAGAACGCCGAGACGAACTCGAATAAAAACAGCGATTTGACGCCCTGGGCGATATTCATGAGCTTTCAGCCTCTATCCGAAGACGTAAGAGCCGATCAGGAGCCCCACCAGGGGAAACAGCACCAGATCCATCACGCCTACGATCTTCAGTACCTTTTTCGTCTCGTCCTTATCGACCCGCTCGGCCAGTTTTGCGAGCATCATGTAACTCGACACGCCAGCGACGAGCCCTATGGCCAGACCGATGGCGGCGGGCGTCATGGCGCGCCCCCCGTGAAGTGCAGCCAGCTCGCCGTCGCCACGACCGCAACCAGCGACAGCGGCAGAAACACTTTCCAGCCGAGCCGCATCAACTGGTCGTAGCGGTAGCGCGGCACCATGGCCTTTGCCATCGCAAACAAGAAGAACACGAACACGACCTTGAACAAAAACCAGATGATGCCGGGCACCCAGTTGAGCCACCACACGTCGAGCGGCGGCAACCAGCCCCCCAGGAACAGAATGGTGGTCATGGCGCACATGGTGGTAATCGCAACGTACTCGCCCAGCATGTAGAGCAGGTAGGGTGTCGAGCCGTACTCGACCATGAACCCGGCAACGAGTTCCGATTCCGCCTCCACCAGATCGAAGGGCGGGCGGTTCGTCTCCGCCAGCGCGGAAACGAAGAAGATCACGAACATCGGGAACAGGGCCAACCAATGCCAGTCGAGCAGCGAGTTGGGCAAGCCCATCGCGGTGCCGGGGCCCGTCTTCTGCGCATTGACGATGTCAGTGAGATTGAGCGAGCCGACCAGCAGCAGCACGCAGATGATGACGAAGCCGATGGAAACCTCGTAGCTCACCATCTGCGCCGCCGAGCGCAGCGCGCCCATGAAGGGATACTTCGAGTTCGACGCCCAGCCCCCCATGATGATGCCGTAGACGCCAAGCGAGGAAATCGCCAGCAGATAGAGCACGCCGACGTTCATGTCGGAGATCACCCACCTGCCTTCCGCCAGGCCAAAGAAGCTGCCTTCGTTGACCGGAATGACCGCCCACGATGCGAGTGCGAAGACGGAGGTGGCAAGGGGCGCCAGCAGGAAGACCGTCTTGTCCGCGCCTGCGGGAATGACAGGCTCCTTGAACACGAACTTCAAGAGGTCGGCGAAGGATTGGAACAGACCGAAGGGGCCGACGACGTTGGGGCCGCGGCGCATCTGTACGGCGGCCCACACCTTGCGGTCCATCAGCAGCAAATAGGCGATGATCAGCAGCAGGCCGACCAGCATCAGCAGGGAGAAGAAGATCGTGGCCAGCAGATGCCAGCCGTAGGCGTTCATGAAGGTGATGATCGCTTCGAGCATGATCTGATCCCTACTCCGCCGCCTTCAATGCGCTTTTCTGCGCGTTTGCCTTCAGCGCGCTCATGCCTGCCATGACAACGGACGCGCGCGCGATCGGGTTGGTGAGATAGAAATCCTCGATCGCCGCGACGAAGGGTTCCGGCGAAAGCGCACCCGACAGCTTCGCAAGCATGCCAAGGCCGCTCATGGCGCGCGCCTCGACCGTATCGTGCGCTGCCAACTGCGGCGCCGTCTTGTACATGGACGCGCGCAAGGCGGTCAGATCGTCATAGGGCAATGTCTTACCCGCACGCGACGACAGCGCACGGATGATCGTCCAGTCTTCCTTGGCCTCACCCGGCGCGAATGCAGCCTTCATGGTCTGCTGCGCGCGCCCTTCCGTGTTGACATAGGTGACGCTCTTTTCCGTATAGGCCGAACCCGGCAGAACGACGTCGGCGCGCGCGGCGCCGTGGTCGCCATGGCTGCCTTGATAGACGGTGAACGCACCGCCCGATGCGCCCAGATCGCACTCGTCCGCGCCCAGCAGATAGACGACTTGCATGTCGGGCTGGAGGATACCTGCAGCATCGCGGCCGCCGTCAGCCGGGACGAAGCCGAGATCGAGGCCCGCGACGCGCGCGGCCGCCGTATGCAGCACGTTGAAGCCGTTCCAGGCCGCATCCTTGCCTTCGCACGCGGACAGCGCGATCTGCGCGGCGAGCGCCAGCACGGCAAGTCCATCGACGCGGGCAAACGCGCCCTGCCCGACAATGATCATCGGCTTCTGGGCGGCTCTCAAGACCTGTGCAAAAGAATGCTTGCCGCTCGCAACGTCCGCGAGCGTATTGGTGCCCGCGCCCAGGTGAGTCACCGGATACGTCAGCGGCGCATTCGCGCCGATGAGGCCGACGTGTTTCAACTGCCCCGTGCGCCAGCGCTTCCTGATGCGCGCATTCAGCACCGGAGCCTCGATGCGCGGATTCGATCCGATGATAAGGATCGCATCCGACTCCTCGATGCCGTTGATCGTGGTGTTGAAGACGTAGGAGGCGCGGCCAAGCTTGGGATCGAGCTTATCGCCCGCCTGACGGCAATCGAAATTCTTGGACCCCAGCCGCGTGTAAAGGTCCTTCAGCGCGAACATCTCTTCAGCGCCGGCGAGATCGCCTGCGATGGCGCCGATCCTGGAGGGGTCGGCGGCCTTCAGTTTCTCGCCGATAAGCGTCAATGCCTCATCCCAGCTTGCGGGCTTCAGACGGCCGTTCTTGCGGATATAAGGCGTATCGAGGCGCTGGACCTTCAGGCCGTCCGCGACGTGGCGCGTCTTGTCGGAAATCCACTCCTCGTTCACCGCATCGTTATTGCGCGGCAGGATGCGCATCACCGCGCCGCCGCGGGTATCGACACGAATGGCCGAACCGACCGCATCCATCGCGTCGATGGTTTCGGTTTTGCGCATCTCCCACGGACGGGCATTGAAGGCCCAGGGGCGATGCGTGAGCGCGCCGACAGGGCACAGATCGACCACGTTGGCGCTCATCTCCGAGAGGATGCCCTGCTCCAGATAGGTGGTGATCTCAGCGTCCTCGCCGCGCGAGATCAGGCCCAGCTCTTCAACGCCTGCGACTTCCGTCATGTAGCGCACGCAGCGCGTGCAGTGGATGCAGCGCGTCATCATCGTCTTGATGAGCGGGCTGATATTCTTCTCTTCAACGGCGCGCTTGTTCTCGTGAAAGCGCGACCCGCCCATGCCGAACGCCATGGCTTGATCCTGCAGGTCGCATTCGCCGCCCTGGTCGCAGATGGGGCAATCGAGCGGATGGTTGATGAGCAGGAATTCCATCACGCCTTCGCGCGCCTTCTTCACGAGCGGGCTTTTGGTGGAGATCTGCTTGGGCGAGCCGTCCCTGTTGGGCGGAAGGTCGGAGACCCCCATAGCGCACGAGGCGACCGGTTTCGGCACGCCCTGCGCCTCGACAAGGCACATGCGGCAGTTGCCGGCGATCGACAGGCGCTCGTGATAGCAAAAGCGCGGGATTTCCGCACCCGCCTGCTCGCAGGCCTGCAGGAGGGTGAGATGATCCTCAACCTCGATCTCCTGGCCGTCGATGATGAGTTTTTTGGTCATGTGCGATGTGCTCCGTCTTCGCCTCTCCCCTTGGGGAGAGGCCGGCGCCCCGGCGCGCCAGCGCCGATCTTGCGGGCGCCGGGTGAGGGGGCAGGCTGCTGCCCCAATTGCAGATAAATCATCTCCAGCACACCATCGATATTGCCGATAACGTCGGCATTGGTGAAGCGCACCGTGCGCACGCCATTTGTCTCAAGAAAAGCTGTCCGTTCCATATCGCGAGCAATCTCTGATCGCTCAGAGTGCGTCGCGCCATCGACTTCGATTGCGAGGCGCGCGTCGTAGCAAAAAAAGTCCAGAATGTAGGCTCCGAAGGCAACTTGACGCTTGAACTTCCAACCGTCGATCTGGCGATTACGGAGCTTCATCCATAGCGCATGCTCTGCTGCCGTGTCGTGACGTCGCAAATCCCTTGCAAGATTCGTCAGTCCGCTACGCATGACAGACCATCCCCTCACCCCAACCCTCTCCCCAAGGGGAGAGGGGGTATAAGAAGCGCCTCTCCCCTTGGGGAGAGGCCGGCGCTCCGGCGCGCCAGCGCCGGACTTTTGAGCGCCGGGTGAGGGGATGGACTCGCGGTTCAATCATCCGCTCACCATCGTGCAGAGGGCCACAGACCAGCCCCTCACCCCGACCCTCTCCCCAAGGGG